>NZ_CP012099.1:3142500-4342500 GCF_001182785.1 Bacillus thuringiensis
ATATTGTATGAATTGAGTTCGAACTCAAAAATTTAAAAAGGTGGGAAAATTAGTGAATATGAAAAAATCTTTATCGGTGACAACTTTAGGGTTAGCGGTTTTAGGTTTTGGTTTTACTAATAACGCAAGTGCTTCAGAGGTCGATACTGTAGACAAGCAGCCCGTTTTAGTTGACTTTGATACAATTCAATCAACAAAAACATCTAGTGTTCCTAGTTTGACTGTTGCAGCTGCACCTAAGAATGACTCTAACATTAGCGTATATACTCCCTTTTTTGGTAACCCATATGCAGTTGCGAAATCGAAATCAACTACGACCGAAGACTATGTTTATGCAAAAGCAAGAACTTTCAATGGCGATGGCTCATTAGTAAATACGAAAAGTAATAGTGCAAAAAAATCATCCTTTGTCAGTGCTACAGCGACCAACACAAGCGTTTATTATGGAGATGATTACGCTATCGGTAATCACACCTATAAATTAAGTGGTTATAATGATGTGAATCACGAAACAAAAGCCTTCTGGTAAGAAAGAGAAAAAAGATATGCATCTTGCATATCTTTTTTCTCTAATACTTTACATATATTGAGGTGCTATTTATGAAACAAATATATATTATTATCGGTGTTTTACTTATTTCATTACTTACAATTTATATTTTGTTCAATACTTCAATCATACAACCTCATACACCTTCTAAAGAAAATAAGAGAGAGCAACAAACCAATACTATTTCTTACGGATTGAAGGATAATCAAGGCCAACATATTAACAACGGTAGTACAATTACTAGTGAGGATAATAAAATTAATGTATCATTATCATTCGTACATACTATTAACGAAAACCGAAAATATGGATTAATTGTTCTAGAAAATTACGAACAAAAACCTTTTAAAATAGAAGATACTACTAATGAAATATCACACTATTTTTTTGATATGAAACCAAACAGTTCAATTACTACGAAAATCTCTTTACACATTTCTCCTAATGCAAGTGAATTAACCTTTTTAATAATTAAAAAACCTGAATACAAATTAAAAGATAATAACTTAAATAAAGCAGCCATTTTAGAAGATATTCTAAGTATGCGATACTCAATGCATCCTCCTCAGAAAGAAAGCGAAAAAATAAAACTCTCCCTTATAGATCCAGATGCTATTTTAAAAGATGGTCTTTACGAACCATTATTTGTTACGAACCGTGAAGAGAACTTACAAACTGTCTTCTTTGAAAAGGAAGGCAAGCAATTAACCCTATCAAACGGTAATGAAACAAAAGATGAAATGACTTACGCAATCGTGGCTTTTAAAGATTGGAAACAAGTTGAAATATTTAACAATAGAAAAGTCGTTTATACTAAGGTTGCACCTGAAACGAGACAAATCTTTAATTTCACATTGCCTTCAGTGAATCAGGAAAGTAATTTTCAACTCGTCGCTTTTCCATTTCCTTTTAAAGTTAGCGAAGAAGATTATGTCAGTCAACAAGTATTCAGTTCCTTTCGCATCGTAATTGAAAATGAAAATAAATAAGTTATACTGTGCACATTACAACAACCAAAAAAGGCCTACTCACACGAGTAGGCTTTTGAAACTACGAAAGTTTCGTCAATAACTGATTTAAATCTTTTTTCGTTTTCGTCGTTAAAGATTTCATTTTATTAATATCGATTTTTTCTTTCTCCGCTCCTACAATTAACGGATACATACTTTGACCGATTGTTTTAGAATCCGTCGGATGTGATGCCTCTAGCTCTTTTTCAATCACATCCCACTTTTCATTAATTTGTTTGCCAAGCTTATTCACTGTTTCCAATTTCGGATTAGCAGCTAACTGCTTGTCCAAACTATCAATTAATGCTACAACTTCTTTAACATTCGTTTTCACAGCAACACTTTTCTTCGGATCTTTCGTTGTCTTTCCGTTATTGTTTGTGCTTGTACTTGTGCTTTGATCTGTTGTTTTCCCGCTAGTCGTTTGATCATTCGTTTTTCCTGTCGTCTCTTTTTCTTTTGTTTTTACATTTTCGTTTTGAGTTGACGTTTTGCCGTTACTTTCTGTCCCTGATGATTCTTTCGTATTTTTTGCATCCTTATCTGTTTTTTCAGTATCTTTCGTTGTTTTTGACGCTTCATCTGCACTTGTCGTTTTTGCTTCTCCATCATTTTGCGCAGTTACTTGCTCTTTCTTTTCCGTTTCTTTATCTGCTGAAGGACTACAAGCTGCCATAGTAAGCATTGTACCAATTGTTATCGATGCGATAGCGACCTTTTTTAATTTCATATAAATCCCCCTATGTTTTACATAATTTATCCTCCCCTTTACGATTCGATTTCCCCTTAAAAAATCCCTTTTCACACGAATTATCATCTTTCCGACAGTAATCTTCATAATAATACGGACAAAAACCGATAAGCTCATTTTAATATTCGAGTTTCTTCTACTTCATTTTTCTGCTCGCCAGTAAAAGAAAAAGAGTATATTGTCACATTAAGAATTACTATCTTCATATGACGATATACTCTTCTATCAAATTTTTATCTTTCTTGACATTTTATTTATACAAAAAAAATAAAATTTTCTTTCGTTTTTTGCTTCTCAATATTTGTTAACATAATATTTTTATGAATAACCACCATTCGAGTGAATGACTTGCCCAGTAACCCATTTCGCTTCTTCACTTACTAAAAAAGAAATTAAGCGCGCAGCATCCATTGTTTCTCCAACTCTACCTTGCGGGAATTTCCATACTAAATAATGTTTTAATTCTTCTGTAATCCACCCTGTATTTGTTGGTCCTGGATCAACGGCATTAACAGTAATCCCCTTCTCCATCGCTACTGGTGCTACTGACTTTGTAAATGCTTCAATTGCTCCCTTCGTTGCTGCATATGCTAGTTCATCTGGCATTGGACCTACTGACTGCCCTGAAGTAAGATTAATAATACTCCCGCTCGTTTTAAGTGAATAATGTTTTATAAACAATGAACTTAATAACATAGTAGCCCGAACATTAACTGTATAATGTTTATCCAACTGCTCTACATCTAATTCCTCAATTCTCGTATGAGTAGAATACACTGCATTATTAATTAGAATAGATGGATCACCTAACCGTTCTGATACCATATAAAACAAACGATTTGGCGAATAAGACTGCGATAAATTGATTTCTGCCATTTCACATCGCACATCGTAACTTTCAATTTCCTTTTTCAGCAAAAAGGGTTCTTGATCACTCATTCCCCATGGCATCGCTTTATCATACTTTGGCCAATACGTGAAAAAAATGTCTATCCCCTTTTGAGCAAGCACCTTGCATACAGCTGCACCAATTCCATTCAGACGAGTTGCCCCTGTTACAATTGCTATTTTCTTCACCTTTTTCTCCTCCATCTATACACAGATCCCCTGCATGAATACAGAGGATCTATCTTCTTATTGAATATTTGACAGTATACGTTCAGCACCTAATTTTAACATTTTAATAAAGATATAATTTACAATCGTAAACATTACAAATAAAACGATAAACATAACCCACAGTCCGACATGAAGGAAGAAGTATAATACACTTACTCCCGCTACAATAATTAAAGCTATTAAAATATTAGCTAAAAAATTCCACAATGTTGTATATCGGCTTTTAAATAATTTCTGTTCTGTATCCCAATGTATATCTGCAGTTTGTGCATCCCAGCGTGTACCGATTAAATTAATTAACAATAACCCGTTCGCACTTAGTAAAAACCACAGTAACATGAAAACAGGAGAAATTCCTGCTACAACTGCCATCGTAATACCGAATACTGCTAAAATAATTACATTAATTAACCAAGCCGTTATTGCTTTCGCAAAAAAGATGTCCGAAGCTTTTACAGGTAAATAACGATTCACAAACCAAGAGCTTCCATCTCGCGAAAATGACGTTGTTGCAATGACGTTACTACCCATTAAAAATAACGATGCACAAAGACCAACACCAATTGCGAATCCTGTTGTCTCTGGATTGTTAATATACTCTGTAATAAACTTTAAATTTCCATCTTGCACAAATAAAATAAAGAACAACATAATTGGCATAACGAAAGTTTGTACAATACAATTTAAGAAAAATTGTGGTGTACGGAATAACGTTTTAAATTCTTTTTTCACATACGCTTTTAAATGCGAACTTTGTACTGTTGATTTCTGTAAACCTTCCGCCGAAATAACTTGTTTCTTTGCTGTACTCGTTGAAAGTCCAATAACCCCTTTTAAATATGTACGCTCTGCAACGTAATAAAACAACACAAAGAAGACAAATGAAATAACTGCAAAGATTATTACATATAAAGGACCTTTCCAATTTGCACTTTCTACTAATGCCACTGCTCCAAAATATGTAGTTGGAAAATAGTTTGTCATTTGTACTATAAGAGAAGATTGATTATTTACAAGGTATTCCGCAGCCCCGTCTCCAGAAAACGCACTTTTATTTCTCCACTGCATAAATACGTTAATTCCTACAATAAATAGTATACTTACGATTCCAATAAATATATTTCCTCGATCTTTATTTTTCGCTATATTTGTATACCTCATAATAATTGTCATCAGTAACGAAGCTAATATTAACGGCACGATTGGGAAGAGTAAGTAAATAAAAATCATATATATGTAATATGTAATAAATGCGCCACTTTTTAAACCGTACGTAATGAAGATTGGTAATAAAATGAATGAACTCATTACGTACTGTGTAATTAATACCGTTAAAAATTTTGCCGAAATAATTTGCGCTGGTTTTAATGGTAACGGCAGTAACATTTCAATGTCATTGCTGTAGTAAAATACAGTTAAAATGTTCGTTATACTTATTAAAAATACCCATATACTCGCAATCGCAAGTCCCATTGCAATAATCATTCCCGGCTCTTGCCCTAATTGTTTCAGACCTTCATACATTCCGTGCGTCATCGAACCAAATATTAAAAAGCCAACAAATAAAATAGCTGCAAATGAAAATAAATACGCCCCTCGCTTCTTTTTATCTGTTATAAAATCTGCATAATTTAATTTTAATAGTACCTTCGTTAACGTCCAAATTTTACTCATTTCCCGTCATCTCCAAGAACATTTTTTCAAGTGATTCATTGGATTTAAAATGATCTCTCATTTCATCTAAATTCCCTTTAAACTGCAAATTCCCCTTATTAATAATCGCGACGCGGTCACAGATTTTTTCCGCTACTTCTAATACGTGTGTAGAGAAAAATACAATCTTTCCTTTATCCGCGTGTTCTCTCATCATTTCTTTTAAAATATATGCAGATTTCGGATCAAGCCCTGTTAACGGTTCATCTAAAATCCATACATCTGGTTCATGCACGAGCACACCAATAATAACGATTTTTTGTCTCATACCGTGCGAATAACTTTGAATTTGATCAGATAATGCATTATAAAGATCAAACTTCTTCGCTAAAGACTCTATTCGTTCTTGTCTTACTTCTTTCGGCACTTCATACATATCAGCCATAAAGTTTAAATATTCAATTCCTTTTAAACGTAAAAACATATCCGGACTATCCGGCACATAACCAAACGTCTTCTTCGCTTCCATCGGCTCTTCCATAATATTTTTTCCGTTAATCGTAATAGTCCCTTTGTCCACTCCGTGAATACCAGTAATCATCTTAATTGTCGTTGATTTACCCGCACCATTCGGTCCTAAAAATCCAAAGATTTCGCCGCTAGGTACAGATAAACTTAAATCTTTTACTGCATAAGTAGACCCATTATAACTTTTTGACACATTCGTAATTTCAATCATTCCATCCAATCCTTTCCTTAATTACCAAATAACTATATTGATATTATAGCATACTTCTATTTTAAGATTTTTACATTTTTCAGTTTATTTAACCTTTAAAATAAATATACACCCCTAATCCAACAACTAAAACGACAGCTAGTATAATATAAATCATTGTTAATCGTTTAATATTCCCCTTTGTCGCTTTGCTATAATTTGCATCACCATTCCGCCCAATTAACACCGTCGCAATGACAGTAATCACTACAAGTAATACAACGATCATGATCCAAGTTAGCATTTCTTCCTCCCCCTCCTTACAACCATTTTACAATATTATCCTCTTTATTTCGCAGCATATTTCCTCTTTTTACTATTATTATGAAGCAAACTGGAAAACTATTATTACCATTCCTATCCAATTGTGATATATTTGTAACATAACGTGACTTATTTCTAACAACGTAAGGAGGACCTATCATGAAAACAACTTGGATAAAATATTTAGGATTTCTCGGTTTCTTCGGTTTCCTCGGATTTTTTTATGAAAAAGGATTGTTTACTATGTTCTGTTTCTTCTCCTTTTTCACATCGTATAGAACAGTTCAACACGATGAACTGTTTGAACAAATTGTCAATAAATCGTGCCGCAATGCATTTATCGTTACGTTACTAACTACCGCAATCATTATGTTTATTGAAATGTTATTTCCAAACCCGGCGCTACAAGAAATTGATATCGCTCTTATTTTCGGTACACTCATTCTTACGTTCGGTTTTTCTATGTTCTTTTATGATAAACCTGTTGATGAAATGGAAGATGCACCATGGCGTTCGTAACGAGGATAAAAGAATACCGCGCCAAATTGAACATGACACAAGAAGATTTAGCAAAGAGCATTGGTGTACGCCGTGAAACAATTAGCCACCTTGAAAAAGGTAAGTATAATCCTTCATTGCAACTCGCTCACGATATAGCGAAGGCACTTCATAGTACGATTGATGAGATTTTTATTTTTGAGGATTAATTAAGGGTACAAAATCACCAGAACCACGTAAAAATACCGGCATCCTTCCTATGAAGAATACCGGTATTTCTCATTTATCATCCATACAAAACCGCATGAAATACGCCTAACAGTAAATATTGATCGTCTATATAATCCTCATCATATAGATTCATCTCAATGTAATACATATCTTCCTCAAGACGAATATTCCAATCTGCAGTTACATAGCCGTTTCGTAATAACTTTCCAAGCCCAATTGTAGTTTTGTGAACAACAAATTCTTCTCTCTTATATGTAAAGGTAAATAAGAAATTTGCATCCAATAACTTTCCGTCACATACAAGTATTTCATGCTCTGCATCATTATTATCGATGTACGTTACTAAAATCTTTCTTTGGCGCTGCCTACTTACATCCTTTGCAATGACGCGAATATTTTTCTTAATATCCTTTATTTCATAAATGATATTACTACCAATTTTCGGAATAAAATCCAGCACTCTCATCAGCGTATTTTTATAATAGCCCCTTACTACGCCTACTTGCTCGCTTCCATTATAAACCTCTATCGGCGTCGTATCTGCTTTGCTATCACACGGTCGTTTGTAAGAAAGCTGCATCATTCGCTCTCCTCTTAAGTACTGATCAAACGTCACAGGATATTCTATCGCACGCAGTTCCTTATTTAGCTCATATAAATAGCATTGAACGCTCTCTACTAATGTTTCAGTAGAGATACGCTCTTGAAGTTCAAATTCTTGCCAGCTGGAAGAAACATTCCATTGGTTATGATCCTCTTCATAGAAGAAGCCAAGAATGACCTCTTCACGGTCAGCCGTTTCATATTTCATAGGCACGTTTTGCCCGTGTTGAACTTGTTCCATCCACTGACCTAAATAAATGCCCAGCTCAGCAACCTTTATACTTGATTTTTGAAAAAATACGCTTTCACTCGCGCAAATCGTTACATCTCCTTCGATAAAGCCCTTTGAATAAGCATCATACCGCGGCTCATCCTTCTGCGGAAGATTCTTGTCTAACTCAAATAAAAACGTTACCATCCTTTATTCACCTCTAGTTGTTACACAGCTCTTACCTATATTGACCGTAACTAAAAATATATCAATACAATTAAAATGAAGCTACCTTTTCTTCAGCCACTTCTGCAATTTCTAAAATTTGTAGAAGACTCTCCACTTCATAAGTCGGCTTAACTTCTGCCCTATTTTCTTTCAAACTCGGATTATACCAACATGTATCAATGCCGTAGTCTTCTCCGCCTTTCATATCAGAAGTTAACGAATCTCCAACCATAAGTACACTTGATTTATCCGTAATTCCAAATTTCTCAAATGCATAATCAAAAATCTCACGTGCTGGCTTTTGATGACCAACTTCTTCAGAAATAATAATATGATCAAAGAAATTACATAAAGGCGAATTTCCGATTCTTGATTGTTGCACCTTCGTATATCCATTCGTAATAATACCTAGCTTGCAATCTTGTAGATTTTCACATAATTGCACAGCACCTTCTATAAGATGTACTTCTTTCCCTAAGTTTTCAAGATATACATCGCTAAATTGCTGTGCATCTACGTCTATATTATGAAGTGCAAATAATTGTCTAAATCGATCTACTGCTAATTCACTTAGCGTAATCATTTTATTTTCTAAATCTCTCCATAATCCATTACTAATCTCTTTATAGCTTGCAAGATAATCATTATACCCTGTAGGCATGCCGAACTGTACAAACGCATTGTGTAATGCATTTCTTTCCGTTTCAGGGAAATCTAATAATGTATCGTCTACGTCGAATAGTATTACTTTGTATTTCATGATGTTTTCCTCAACTCCTATATTCTCATTGCTTAATTATAACAACAATAGTAAAAGGAGGCTAATCCAAATCAGCCTCCTTCTCATTATTAATCTTCCAGCAATAACACTTTCATTTCTTCTAACGAATCTTTCGTAAAGCCAAGAGCTTTTTCGGCGTATGCTTCAACTGATCCGTATTGCTTTTGGATTCCATCAATCGCAGCTTGTAAATATTCGGCGCGCGCTTCAAACATTGCACCTAATATTGCTCTGCTCTCATCATTTTGTAATTTCGCACCTAAAAAGGCCATCATTTTTTCATTTAGCTTTTCACGGAATCCGTTACTTAATAAGTAATCTTCCATTACTGTTTTTTCCGGTACACCTAGTAAAAGTAATAAAAGCGCTGAACCAAATCCAGTACGATCTTTTCCAGCTGTGCAGTGGTTTACTAATGGTAAGTTTTCCGGGTTTTGCGCTAAGTTTAAGAAGCTCACGAATGCCTCGTTACCACTTACGAAATCTTGATTCATTTTCACAAGATACTCACCTGGTTTTCCTAACATAGAAAGGTCACCAACTTGGAAAAACTCATTTATATTTAAGTCTTTCGCTAAGTCTTGCATAACTGGTAAGCACACTTGACGAGCACCCGTAATTTCTGGATTCGGCTTATGCTTCACTTCAAAGTCTGTACGGTAATCACAAATTAACTTTAAACCAGACTTTTGTAAATACGCAATATCCCATTCTGTTAGTCCTGCTAATTCTTCAGAACGGTATAATTTGCCCCATTTCACTTTACGGCCTTCTGTCGTTTCATATCCTCCCATATCACGGAAGTTAAACGCGCCTTGTAATGGCAGTCTACGCTCAGCTACTGTTACTGCTTGTCCATTACTTCCTACTAATCTAAAATATGGACGTTCATTTTCACTCGGGTTTTCAATTGTATATGATAATTCTCCATTTACCGTTGCAAGTAATTCTCCAGTTTCTTCAATATGTTCTGGTGAAGTACTCCAATAAATACGAACTTCTTCTATATTATTTTCCCATTTTATTTGTAACGTATTATCTTCAATTCTTTCTACAGTTGCTTGTAGCCAATTTCTTTGCTGCTCCATTCTTTCACCAACGCTTTCTCTTATAGTAAAATCTTACTCTATTTTATTATAGGAATAACTACTTTGTCGTTCTCATTTTTCTTTTTATCTTACAAACAGGCGAAAAGTTCTTTTACTTGTTCAAAATTTGTACACGGGTTCCCACTAGATGTGTCCCAGAGTATATCTTAAAACTCCCTCACATACCGCTCAGTACAACTCAGCAACTGACATCCGTTCTTTTCAAAAACATCCTTCATCCACTCATTTTGTATATTTGTCTCACCAATATAATAAGATGCACCTATTTCCTTTAAGACAAACATCGCACCTGCAAATAGTGCAGCTTCATATCCCTTGTTACGCATATTTGGAGTAACTGCGAAGTACATAAGTTTCCCTTCTTCTAACGTACCTCTTTCAATACGCGGGATTACAATTCCTATCGGCTCTTCATCGACACTCGCTGTTAAGCAATGTTCTTTCCAGTGCTCACCAATTTCTTGTAGCATCATATGCACAAATTGATCATGAGCGACTGGTTCTCCCGTCGCTTCATTCCACAGTGAATAAAAAGCCTCTTCCCCTACTTCTTCAATTAACTTAAAATCAACTTCACTTTCTACATCTTCTACTTCGTATATATCTTTAAATACAATCATGTTTTCCTTAACATATTCAAATGAATACGTTTCAAAACATTTTTTATACACATCATAATTTGGACTTTTTGAAGAGATTTCAAAATGTAGTTTTTCTAATCCATCTTTTTCAGCTTCAGCAACGTAATATTGCACCATCTCTTCTAATTGCTCTTCTGTAAAAACCTCTGCATTATTTTCTTTTATCATAATAGAAGAAGCACTTCTTCTTATTTTAAAATGTTTTTCTAACTGTTCTATCATCGTCATATTCTTCCCTCATCTATATCATACTCGAATTTCTAATCGTTCTCCTTGCATGAGCAGGATTGTCCTTGAATATATAGAATACTAGAAAAGATCGCATCTTTAAAGTGCGGAGGAGGTTCTCCATTGGATATTACAGCATTGCAACAACAGTTAGAGCTTATACAACAAAATGACTATACGCAACTGCAACATATAGACGTAAATGAGTTAACTTTGAACATGCTTCAGTATATCGGAACGACTGATAGTTACGTTCGTTACCAACTTATATATAAATGTTTTGCACATTTTATTCATCATGAATTCCTTATGGACGATCAACTGAAATTACTGTTGCAAACTTGTTTAAGTGATGAGTATTTACATTGTGACATTTACTCCCCACATACAGATGGGGTTTTCACACGTTCTTACACTGTTTCGTTAATTGCATTAATACTCCAATTCGCTAACTCACACTACTTTTTTACAGAGGAAGATATCGAGGAAATAAAAAACAAACTTATTACATATACAAACTTAGAAACGGATTTTCGTAGCTATATCGAAAATAAAGGATGGGCTCATTGTCTTGCCCACGTATCTGATGCCTTTACTGAAATTGTTCATAATTCTTATACGACCTTTGAATGGTATGAAGAATTAATTCATTGCTTATTAAATAAAATCTTTATTCCATCTGACCTTTTTCATAATAACGAAGATGAACGCATTGTTACTCCATTACTAGCAATGCTGTATCATGATTTTCCTCAAAACGAGTTAATTTCTATTATTCATAAAAAAATAAAAAGGCTTCCTCAAATTAGAAAACGCCTTTCGCTTAATGAGTATTGTATTTTATGTGCCAACATTAAAACCTTTTTACGCACATTATTTTTCAGAACGAAAGATGACCATAACTTAGCCTTTACAGCACGTAAAACAGAAAGAATGTTAAAGGAACTTCCAAATTATTATTAGCTATAAGGAGACAACTATGGGTTATATTGAAGATATGAGAAATCTAGTAGGAAATCACCCACTGATTTTAATAGGATCACACGCCATTATATTAAATGAAAAAGATGAAGTATTGCTGCAGCTTCGTACAGATTTTAACCGCTGGGGCATTATTGGGGGTACCTTAGAATATAACGAAACGTTAGAAGATGCTTTAAAACGAGAAGTGTTTGAAGAAACTGGACTTATTATTAAAAATCCAGAACTAATCCGTACATACTCAGGGCCAGATTTCTTTCAAATCTATCCAAATGGCGATCAAGTACACGGTGTACTCGTTGTTTATATTTGCCGAGAATTTCATGGGGAGCTTGTATGTGATAAAACTGAGTCAAAAGAATTACGTTTCTTTCCGCTTGATGAGTTACCTAGTACTCTTCATCCAGTCATTGAGAAGATTCTTCGCGATTTTCATCACTCCAATAAAAAATAGAAATCAAACAACCTCATTTCCCGTCATTACAACGTGAAATGAGGTTGTTGTCGTTCACCGTAAATCCCTATTTCCCCAAAATGATATTAACGCTCTCTTTTTACAACTTTATATCCCTTTATAAAAAGGATAGTTATATAAGAAACAATAAATGAAAGAATAGTATACATGCCCACCCAAAAGAAAAATGCTGAATCGTGCACTGTAACATTTAACATAAGAAAGATAAGAAATGTTACTATTGGCATCACATAAAATGTACCTACTTTATATGCTCCAGCTATTGAAACAATACAAACAAGCAATGGATATATACAGAAAATAAAAATGATTTCACTCAACGTTATGTCCCCCTTTCTGCAGAAATAATAGGTTTCTCGTACACATTTGGGGGAACAACAAAATTTTATTTTTTATCAATTATTAGTAAATATAATGTTAGATTGTTATCTCAATCTGATTTCCTTCAGGATCACTTACTACACTTTCATAATAACCATCCCCTGTAGTACGCGGCCTGTTTAGCACTGGGTATCCTGCTTCTCTTAATGTATTAGTTAATTCGTTCACTTTTTCTTTGCTATCTACTGAAAAAGCAATATGCGCATATCCTATTGTTTTTGTTTGTACTTTCTCGTCTATCCCTACCTGCTTCATAAGTTCTAGACGCGCACCGCCTTCAAAAGTTATGAAATAAGATTCAAACTGCTTTTTCGGATTGTGATATAAGCTATTTTCTTCACCACCGAAGTACTGTTTATAGAAATCACGCATTCTTTCTAAATCATTCACCCAAATTGCTACATGTTCAATTTTCATAATCGACACCTTTTCTTTTATGTTATTCAACTGGCAATTGGATGCTTCATTGCCAGTACATTTAATTTTCTTTATTTGTTCTCGTAATCATAAGATCAAGTCCAAGGCTTTTTAACCCATATAAATAATCTTCTTTCCAGTTGCTCACTGTTATTTTCGGAATATGTTCTGCCGGAATGTACTGGGGACAACTTTTTACAATTTGATCTATTACAATTTGGTTCACTTCATCATCACAGAAGATGAATCCATGAGGGTTAATAATAGCTATACATGTAGCTATTAAACGAGTAATAGCATCTATATTATATTCCTCTGAATTATTCGAATCTTCACTTCTCAAAGCTTGCAAGAAATTTTTATTATCGTACTGCGGGACGAAAGATATCTCTCCTGAGAAAAATGTACTTCCGCGTACGACATCTCCATTTACCATAATCCCCGCACCTGGGCCATTTTGACCTGAATACAAATATACAAGAGAGGAATTTTCATTGTTTCCAGTATTTTTATGATAGCCGAGCACTGCAGCATTCATATCGTTTTCTATTACTACTGGTATAGAAAACAGTTCCTCCAAGTGACTTTTTAAATTAAAATTTTGGAACTTTTCATATCCAGGAATATAGAAAATACGCCCATTATCGACAGCACCAGGAACACCAATTGAGATTGAACTTATCTTTGGAAACGTAGCTATAAGACTTTCTATATGTTCTGTTAATACACTTAGACCCGTATCAATTAATGTACTTGAAGTACTGCCTTGTTCTTTTACTTCCCCTAAACAGTTAAAAATTGTATAGTTCGTCTCATTTTTTTCTAAAAATATCGCTAAACCTAACATGTATTCTGGATTATATTCATATCGTTTTGCTCTTCTTCCACCACTTGAATCATCTAAACCGGCTAAAGTGACTTCACCGTCTTGTTTCATTTTTTCTATAAATTTACTTATCGTTGGAAAACTGATTTCTAATGTATTACTAAGTTCAACTTTCGTTGCACTACCTCGCTCTAGAAGAGCTGTACGAATGCCGCGAAGGATCGTCTCTTTAATCGATTTTTGAGTAACAAATTGTTCACTCAAATCGCTCACCACCTTAATCAACATACTTATTAAACACTTTTAATAAGTTGCGTTGACAATATATCATACATCATTTTCTAAAGCAATAGAGATGATATATTTCTACTAGCGGCACTCCGTATTTAACTCGATGTATTCTCTCTCGTAACAGACGATACAATTCCAGACAAGATAACAAATAATAAAACAGCTAGCAAAGCATTACGTATTCCGAATGCTTCTCCAAGTATTCCTAAAAATGGTGGTCCGACTAAAAACGCTGTAAAACCGATGATAGAAACTGCAGCAACATTAGAAGTCGCATTTTCACTGTCATCTCGAGCAGCAGAAAGCCCAATTGGGAAACCTAACGCAGCACCAATCCCCCACAGTACTACACCAATTGCTAGAAAATATGAGTTACTCCCAAATCTGACGATTGTCATTCCTATAATCGCCATCATAATAGTAGCACGCATAACCGCGACACGACCGAATCGATCAAGAAAATAACTACTGCACATTCGAGCTAATGTCATTGCCAATACAAAAATAGTGTACATAATAGAACCTGTCACTACACTTTGCTCATGTCCATCTACCATCACAATAGGTAACCAATCATTTGCACTTCCTTCTGCAAATGCCATTCCAAGCACAAAAAGACCAAGTAAAAGCACCTTTTTTTCCATCCGTAAAGAAGTATGCTTCGCTCGCTTTTTGTTTCGCGATTCCTCCTTCTTTCCTGTCCCATGCGGAAGAAAACGATACAACATACATACAAGTAATACAAACATGACCGAAATCGCAAGAAATTGATACAGAATTGGGATGTGAAGCGAGATGGCGGCAGAACCACTGAGCGCGCCTACTAAAGTTCCTATACTAAAAAAGCCATGGAATTTCGGAAGAAGAGTTGTTCCTAATTTCTGCTCAATGGCAGAACCTTCTACATTCAATGCGACTTCTGCTAATCCATATCCTACTCCAAATACTAGTAAGCTACCAAAAGCCCCCATACTAGAAACAAAATAAATAGTAATACCTAAACAAAGCAATCCAACAATCATAAAAAACATACTGCCTATAATAACGTCTCTAGCTCCCTTACCGTCAATAAAATGACTTGCACTCAGTAAACCAATTATTGAACCGACAGATAATCCGAACAAAATCCAGCCCATTTCTGCATTTGACACTGCTAAAATATCTCGAGTAGCTGCTGTTCTAGAAATCCATGTAGCAAATGCCACACCTGGCAAAGCAAATAAGAGGAATAGAGCATTTCGAGAGGCAAGTAGCGTCTTTGTATCATTTTCCGCAAAATCTTTCTTCATATGAAACACCTTTCAAATTGTCTATACGATAATTTATACTCTAATGAAAACACCTTTTACTCTTCTATCGTTTTAATAACTTTAGCTGGGTTACCACCAACAACTACATTATTAGGTACATCTTTTGTCACAACTGCCCCTGAAGCAATTACAACATTATCTCCAATTGAAATACCAGGGTTAATAATAGCGCCTCCGCCAACCCAAACATTGTTACCTATCTTTACCGATTTTCCATATTCTTTGCCAGAGTTTCGTTCCACCGGATGTAATGGATGAGTAGCAGTATAAATGTGAACACCAGGTGCAAACATACAATTATCACCGATTCGAACTTCACAAACGTCCAAAATCACACAATTGAAATTTGCGAAAAAGCTCTTTCCAACATGAATATTGTAGCCGTAATCACAACGAAAATCAGGATTAATTTGGGCTTTCCCATCAGCTGAAGAACCTAAAAGCTGATTTAATAATGTAAAACGCCTCTCATCTCCTGTCTCCATCGCCTCGTTATAAAGGCGTGTTAAACGTTTTGCCTCCACCCTATCAGCCACCAATTCTTCGTCATCCGCAATATACATTTCTCCTGCCACCATCTTTTCTTTCTCCGTTTTCATACAATCCTCTCCTTTTTTATTATATGGGAGGCACTTATTAAACATCTTTAATAAGTGCCTTTAATTAAACTTATTAAACACGTTTAATAAGTAACCCTATATTAGCATACTTTTTAATATATGCAACTAATAAGTTCGGAAAAGAAGTGCGAACTCCTTGCTCTATGTATCGATATGAAGAATAATTGATATCGAAAAACGAGGGAACGCTCAGCGCCCCCTCTCAAATCCAATCCGTTTTTTAATTTCCACTAAATTTATCTTCGCGATTTTTCTTGCTCGCTCAGCACCTTTTTCTAACGCTTCATATAATAAATTCGGCTCATTCATATACATAGTATATTTCTCACGAGGTCCAGCTAACTCACGGTCTACAACGCGAAATAACTCTTTTTTCACATCGCCCCATCCGATTCCAGTCTCATACTTTTCACGCATCGACTGTATTTCATCTTCCATCGCAAACTCTTTATATATCATAAATAATGTTTCTAATTCTTTCGGTTCATTTGGAAGTGAAGAATCTGTTTTGATTTTAAATATTAACTTTCGTAGTTTTTCTTTCTCTGCAAATAACGGGATTACATTCCCGTAACTTTTACTCATCTTTCTTCCATCAAGTCCTGGTAATATTGCTCCTTCTTCTTGCACTACATACTCCGGAAGTGTAAATGTCGTGCCGAATGTATGATTAAAATACGTCGCAATATCACGTGCAATTTCAATATGCTGAATTTGATCTTTCCCAACTGGTACATGAGTAACTTGAAATAGTAATATGTCAGCCGCCATTAAAATCGGATACGTATATAATCCCATATTCACTCCTGCATCTACCTCTAAACCCGCTTTTTTATTTTGCTCCACCTTCGCTTTATACGCATGAGCACGGTTCATAAGACCTTTCGGAGTTAGGCAAGCTAAAATCCAAGCTAATTCTAGAATCTCCGATACTTCTGTTTGCCGATAAAAAATAACATCTTCCCCAAGTCCAAGCGATAACCAAGTAGCTGCTACCTCTTTCGTATAACTGCTGAACTTTTCTGAATCATGCACAGCATTTAACGCATGATAATCCGCTATAAAATACAATGCTTTTCCTTCATTATTCTTTGACATTTGCAATGCAGGTTTAATCGCACCAATATAATTTCCTAAATGCGGATAACCTGTCGGCTTAATTCCTGTTAACATTATTTTTTCACTCACACTAACTCCTCCTTTCTCAAAATAAAAAGAGCCTCTCATCCTTAAAAAGGACGAGAAACTCCCGCGGTACCACCTTAATTAGCTATCATTATAGCTCACTTCAACTTCTTAACGTGAAGTAACCGTCTTTACCTACTCTTTTCAGTTAGAAGCTCCAGAGCCCATTCCATATTCATCCCTTACTGATTCCCACCACATATCAGCTCTCTGAAAAGTTTCGAATATGTACTCTTCTCTTTCATTGCTTTTTCGTTATTTTTTACAGTTTATCACATTTCACTTCCAAACAAACCCTAGTTTTCTATTTTATATAGCAGGAATTTCCACTTCAATTGTCTAATGTTATATAGGTTTGCAGAAATATTCGAAACAACTTTGGAGGTTTTTTCATGGTAAAATATATATCAATTTTAGGTTCAACAGGATCCATCGGCACATCTGCATTAGATGTCGTTTCAGCTCATCCTGAACATTTTAAAATCATCGGTTTAACCGCAAATTATAATATCGATCTTCTTGAGCAACAAATCAAAACGTTTCAACCTCGTATTGTAAGCGTTGCGACAAAAGACTTAGCAGACAAGCTTCGTACGCGTATTTCAGCAAATACAAAAATCACACACGGGACTGATGGCTTAATCGCAGTAGCTACTCACCCTGATTCAAATCTTGTATTAAGTTCTGTTGTCGGTGTTTCAGGATTACTCCCAACAATTGAAGCATTAAAAGCGAAGAAAGATATCGCTATTGCTAATAAAGAAACTTTGGTTGCAGCTGGACATATCGTAACTGAACTAGCGCAACAAAACGGATGTCGCTTAATTCCAGTAGATAGTGAGCATTCAGCTATTTTCCAATGTTTAAACGGCGAAAATAATAAAGAGATTGAGAAGTTAATTGTAACAGCTTCCGGTGGTGCTTTTCGTGATAAAACACGTGAAGAAATGCAAACATTACAAGCTAAGGACGCTTTAAAACATCCAAACTGGTTAATGGGTGCAAAACTAACGATTGATTCTGCCACATTAATGAATAAAGGCTTTGAAGTAATGGAAGCGAGATGGCTATTTGATATTCCGTATGAAAAAATTGATGTAATGATTCATAAAGAAAGTATCATTCATTCTTTAGTAGAATTTATTGATGGATCAGCTATGGCACAGCTCGGTGCTCCTGATATGAGAATGCCGATTCAATATGCGTTTCACTATCCTACTCGGCTACCTTCTTCCTATGAAAAATTAAATTTATTAGAAATCGGTAGTTTACATTTTGAAAAACCAGATTTAGAGAAGTTCCCTTGTCTACAATACGCATATGAATGTGGCAAAATCGGTGGTACTACTCCCGCTGTATTAAATGCAGCAAATGAAATTGCGAATGCACTATACTTAAAAAATGAAATTGCCTTTTTCGATATTGAAAAAACAATTTACAAAACAGTTGAAGCTCATCATAATGTAAAAGATCCTTCACTTGATGCTATATTGGAAGCGGATCAATGGGCGCGCCAATATGCAAATGAATTGTTAATAAAAAAGAGCTAAAACAGTTCCCACTGTTTTAGCTCTTTTTTCATGTATTCAACTTAACAAATCTATAACCGTGCGTAACTAACACTTTCAATATCGCATATCCTGGAATGGCTAAAATAATGCCCATAATCCCGAATAAGTTTCCGGCAGTTAAAATGATAAATATGATTGTAATCGGATGAATATCTAGCTTTTTCCCCATTACTTGCGGAGAAATAAACTTACCTTCTGCTAATTGTACAACCATCATAACGATGATTACTTTTAACACCATTGCTGGCGAGTTGATAAATGCGATAATTAACGCTGGTGTAATAGCGATAATTGGCCCTACGTACGGAACGATATTTACAATCATCGCTAAAATAGCAAGTAATACAGCATATTTAATACCGATAATAAGGTAACCGATTAATAACATAATACCGATAAACAAGCTCACGATAATCTGCCCTCTAATATACGAGCTAATCGCATAGTGCATATCATCTAGTATTCTCATTGCTGCTGGTTGTCTTTGTTCTGAAATGAACTTTAAGAAGTGCTTCGGCAATTGTTCGCCATCTTTTAAAAGATAGAACAATATAAATGGAACCATTACAAATGTTAAAACAACCTCTGTAACAGTACTCAAAAATCCAGTTACATTCCCAGTTACTGATGATAATGACTTTGTAAAATCAACTGTATATTCTTTTACCATATTCGCAACATTAATATTTAAATTCTCCTGAATTTTACCGAGTAAATTACTTTCCCCAAATCTACGTGCTGCTCGTTCAATCTCATGGCCGAAATACGGTAAGTTATCAATTAATGCATCAATTTGATCTTTAATAATAGGGATAACCGTTACAACTAAAAATACAAATAACCCTAGTACGATTAAATATATGGAAGCTATCGATACAATTCTTGAAACACCCTTCTTTTCTAAAAGCGAAACGAATGGATGCAAAATATAAAATAGTACGCCCGCTAATAGTACTGGGAAGAAAATTGTTTTTAAAAATACGATAAACGGTGTAAAAACAAATGATATTTTTGTTAGCAATAAAATATTAATGAACAATAACGCAAATCCAAGTAATACCGCCAAATAATTTTGTTCTCTAAAAAACTTTCTTAACTTATCTCTTTTTCTTATATTTATTTTCTCCAATGAAACCACCTCTTCGAATGATGAAAAGCCCTTATTCAGGGCTCTTCATCATAATCTATATCTCTATTTCCTTGCAGCTTTCACTACAAATGATACAATAAGAATTAACACGATTGCACCTAATAATGCTGGCACGACATGAATCCCACCAAATGATGGCCCAAAGGATCCAAATAATCTACCACCTAACGAAGCACCTAATAAACCTGCGATAATATTTCCGAACATACCACCTGGGAAATTTTTACCCGTTATAGAACTAGCAATTGCACCTATAATAGCACCAACTATTAATGTGATAATCCATCCCATTTTTAGTCCTCCATTTCTATTATAGTTTGTATGATTCAATACAAACATATGTATTTATCATTGCTAATCATATTTCACTATAGAAATATACTTACTACTATTTTACATATGGAGATACATATATTATATGCAAAAAAGAAAAATATTGTCAAACTCACCCATAAAGAAAATATATTAATATACCATATTTAAAGGAGGCTTCATTTTCTATGATTCTTAAGTTAAACTCCTGTTCTTTTGAAGTAGCAACATCCATTTTACAAGCTCAAATTCCAGCTTATAAAGTTGAAGCGGACTACTTAAATAGTACTGCCATACCTCGTTTATATGATACTGTAAACGATATTCAAAGTTGCGCTGAAACATTCTATGGATATTTTTCTGAAAATAAACTTGTCGGTTTTATTTCTTTTGTACAAGAAGAAAAACTAATCGATATCCACAGGTTAGTTGTATCGCCCGATTCTTTTCAAAAAGGAATCGCAACGAAACTCCTAATTTATATATTTAACATGTTCCCTTCTTCAATGACATACATTGTACAAACGGGTAAAGCGAATACCCCTGCTATTAATTTATATAAAAAACACGGATTCATTACAGTATCAGATACAATACTTCCTGACGGTATGATTCTTACGCAACTCAAAAAGACAGAAAACACAAAATAATTTGACTTGTTCACTCCTTTATGTTATTTTTTACTTTATAAAACCTTTTGCTGAGTCCAAATTTTGGAGCGGGGGAACCAATTTTGTAGCTATGCTACTTGGGGCGAATCTTTTTTAAGTAGGGAAACTCTCACTTCCCGAGTCCGACAGCTAACCTCGTAAGCGTAATGGGAGAGGAAGGTGCTTTTTGCCTATGTTACACATTTTGCCTCCTTAATTATAAATATGGGATCGATATCAAATAGTCACCTATATTTATAGAAAAGGAGAATGTATTATGTTACGTTTATCTGATCATGCAATAAAAATGATGGAGCAAAGACTTCGATTAGAACAACATCGCACATATCAAGCAAATAAAGTTGTAGATAACTTACATCACAAATACTTCTTTCAACATATTTTTCAGCCGAAAAGATAAAGAAAATGTTTATTTAATATTAAAAAACACAAGGTGTGTCTTACAAAGACATTTCTTGTGTTTTTTATATTCTTTATAAAATTCTCACTACATTTAAACTTGCCGTAATTGCACCTGCTATAGTGGTCACATGCCCTACACCTAACGGGCCATTTTGTAATATTAATGTTGAATTAGCACTCGTTACATTCACAAGAAGTGTATTTGAAATGGCTGGTTCGATTACTACAGTTGATGTCGTTACGTTTTGTATAAAACTCCCTGTTAGTTGCGTTCCATTTAATAGCAATCTAACAGATACTGTCTCATTCCCCCCATTTGCATCCCCTTGAAAATAGTAGCTTACTAAATATATTCCTGGCGTCGCTACTGTGACTGTCGTAGCACTAGTTAAAGATACACCAGTGCCATATACAGTGGACCCTGAATTAATTGGAATGTTGGCATTTGCAGCAATTGTACTTGTTGATGTAGAAAAGAAATATCCGCCACCTGTCGATATAGCAGATGATCCGGTTGCTCCTGTCAAGCCAGTTGGACCCGTGGCACCTGTTGGACCCGTTTCCCCCGTTCCCCCTGTTGCTCCAGTGATTCCTTGTATGCCTTGTATTCCGGTCGGTCCAGTTGCACCAGTCGCTCCCGTCTGGCCGGTTGCTCCCGTTGGACCGGTTGGGCCGGCCTGACCGGTTATTCCTTGTAGACCTTGAGGGCCGGTTGGACCAGTTGGCCTTGGGGACCTTGCACTCCTTGTATCCCCTGAATTCCTTGGAGACCCGTTGGACCGATAATTCCTTGCACTCCTTGGACTCCTTGCACTCCTTGCGCTCCTGTTGGACCCGTTATTCCTTGTAATCCTTGAGGACCTTGCAAACCAATAGCTCCAGTCGGTCCTATTATTCCCTGCACTCCTTGAGGACCTTGTGCACCTTGTGTGCCTGTCAATCCGGTAGTCCCTTGTATCCCTTGAACCCCTTGAGGACCTTGTATTCCAGCTGCTCCTGTTTCTCCTTGTATCCCTTGAACTCCTTGTATACCTTGTGCTCCAGCAGGACCAGTTGCTCCTCGGATTCCTTGTGCACCTTGAGCTCCTTCCGCTCCTGTAACACCAGCTAGACCAGCTACGCCTTGTATTCCCACCATTCCTTGTGCACCAGTTGGACCTATTACACCTTGAATACCTTGAATACCTTTAGGACCTTCTGCACCAGTTGGACCAGTTACTCCCAGCGGACCTTGTATTCCTTGAGAACCTTCTGCACCAGTTGAACCTGTTATACCTTGGTTACCTTGAGGACCTTGTGCACCTTGTACTCCAACTGCTCCAACTACACCTTGAGCTCCTTGTGCGCCTCTTACACCTTGAGAACCTGTTGGACCTGTTATACCTTGCACTCCTTGCGCTCCAATTGGTCCTATCCCTCCGCTTACACCTATTGAACCAGTCGCTCCTGTTGGACCCGTTGGACCTCCTGGTGGACCGGGTGGACCTGATGGACCAGTCACTCCACTAGATGGACCAATTGGACCGGTTGTTCCCATCGGACCGCCCGGTGGTCCTTCTGAGCCTTGAATACCAATACTACCCGTAGCTCCTGTTATACCTCTTATTCCCTTTATCCCTTGAAAACCTGTTGTTCCCGTTATACCTTGTATTCCTTGCGCACCTTGTGGGCCTTGTAAACCTATTGCACCTGTTATCCCCTTTATTCCACTTATACCTTGGGCACCTTGCATTCCAGTAGAACCAGTTGGCCCCACTTCACCTTGTATTCCTTGAGCTCCTTGTGGGCCTTCCTCTCCAGTAATTCCTTGTATCCCTTGGAGGCCGTCTTCTCCTTGTATACCAGTAGCCCCTTGCTCCCCTTGTATTCCTTGAACACCTTGAGGACCTTGGGGGCCAGTTACACCTGAGACTCCAGTTTCGCCTCTCTCTCCCTGCATTCCTTGTGCTCCCGTTTGTCCCCGCTCACCTATTTCCCCTTGTATTCCTTGTGTGCCTTGTATACCTTGACTACCAACAGGACCCGTAGCTCCTTGTATTCCTTCTAATCCTTGTACTCCAATATCACCAATTGGACCTTGGTTTCCGATTAATCCTTGAGCACCTTGGAGACCAGTTGAGCCAGTTATACCTTGCTCTCCTGTATCACCAATAGCTCCTTGTATTCCTTGTGCTCCTGTTGTCCCTCGGGGACCTTGTATCCCCCTGATACCTTGAGGACCTTGGGGCCCAGTTGCTCCCGTCGGTCCAGTCACCCCTGTAGGACCAACAGGACCTTCATGCCCTCCAGTTGGACCGATTGGACCACTATTACCTGTCGGACCAGTTGCTCCTATAAGCGGAAGAGGCAGTGCCACTCCGAATTTTTTGCAATTTCTATGATGACGCACAACAATCCCCCTCCCCAAAAATAATTACACTTTTTATATGAAATGCATTTTTATAACAAAAGTACACATTTAACCTCAATTTTATTAAAATAAAGAAGCCTATCATTTTTTTGAAATGATAGGCTTCTTTTATAAAAACAGTTTACTTTCTAGCTTTCATAATAAAAGTAGTCGGCACCATTCTAGCTTTATATAAAGAATAATATTTCGTAGACGGCTCAGCTAGTTCTTCATTAAAAAAGCTCGATGGTTCAGGCTCTTCTATTCTCTCAATTTTAAATCCTGCTCTATTTAACTCATTTATGTATGTACTTATTTTTCTCTTATATAATGTCGCTTGTACATTTTCTCCTTTAAATGTTTCAAACGTAATAGGAGTTTCTTCGTGATAAGAAGAATGTAAAACAATCTTCTCTGTTCCGTACAGCAAGTTTGAATATATTGGATGCTCCCAGCTAAAAATAAAGCTTCCTCCTGGTTTTAAATATGAATAAATAAGTTCTAATGTTTTTTCTAAATTTGAAGTCCAACCTAATGCATAGATGGAATAGACAATATCAAAATACTCTTTTGGAATTTTTGTCTCTTCTTCCATTGCCCCACAGACTAACTTTGGATTCCAATCCTTTAACGTTTTATTCGCTATTTCAATTTGTGCACTCGAAAGATCAAGCCCCCATAATTCCTCTGCCCCTTGTTCCGCTATATATTGCAACGAATGTCCACTTCCACACCCAATATCAAGAACTTTTTTATTTCTAATTGAATCGAACAAATGAATTTCATCTTCAGACGCTGTATATGGGCCATATTTCGGTAAACAATCCACTTGAAAGAAATAAGGTGCAACTGTATCCCAACACTTTTTATTTAATGCTAACATTTGCGTACCTTTCATATTCTACATTCCCCCATCCAATTTTCTTTCCCTAATATAAATTAGACATTATAACCCGATCTCCCTTTTCTCTTTGCTCGGTAGTTTTTCACTTTTGCAATCGTACCGCACGCTCTTCCTCCTTCTTCTCCAGCGTACATACCGCACCATCTTTTACTTCCATTTCGTGAATTGTCATAAAATACCCAGCGGCAATCTGGACATGCTTTTAACCTCCCCCATAAATTTTCTTGAACTGCTATTAAAACAATGCTTAATACTTTTGTATATACAGTTTCTTCGTGTATTGGTTCATACGTAATACCTTTCATATCTTCCATTACATGTACATGAAATGGATATTTCTCTAACCACTTTTGCAATGATCCTTCACCTTGAATTGCCGCCCGAATATCTTCTCGAAAACTTTTTAATTCTTCTATCGTATGAAATGGAAACTCTTCATGAAAATATTCTTTCATAAAAAGCTTTATATCCTCTTCTGTTTGTAGCAAGTCAATTGGCTCTCTCGTATCGTTTGGTATTTTCCATGTATTTAAAAATTCCCGAATATATTCTAGTTCATTTGGTGCATTTTGATTCAATTCCATCCACCTTCTTCTTAAAATTTACTTTTTTCTGACTTTATGTATAATTATAATATAAAATAGTTAACCGTTAAATCATTTTACCGGTTACAATATTAGGAGGAGTTCTATGAAAAGTTTCCCAATACCGATACGTTTCATGCTTATTTCTTCATTTTTTATGTCTTTTGGGTATTTTGCGGTATACGCATTTTTAGCTATTTACCTATTAACCTTTCTTCATTTTTCAACTTTGCAAGTAGGGACAGTGTTAACGGTTATGATAATTACATCACGCGTTATCCCTTTATTCTCAGGATTAATCGCTGACAAAATAGGATATATCATTATGATGATAGCTGGATTATTTTTAAGAGGAATTGGATTTATCGCTTTAGGAATATGCTCTGATTTCTATACCATTTCTATTTCTTCTGCACTTATCGGCTTTGGAACTGCATTTTATGAGCCTGCTGCGCGCGCCATATTCGGCTCACAACCAGCTCATACAAGAAAAAAATTATTTATATATTTAAATCTTAGTTTTAATTGCGGTGCAATAATTGGACCAATTGCCGGAGGGTTCTTACTCTTACTCGATCCAATCTACGCTTTTTCTCTAACAGGATCTCTTATGCTGTTATTCGCTTTTATCTTTTACTTACTTAAAAATCACTTCCAAGTCACTACTGAAAACACGTCTATTACATTAGGAATACAGGCCATCTTACAAAACAAGTCTTTCCTTCTGTTTTCCTTTATCATGATTTTCTTCTACATTATGTTTACTCAGCTTACTGTCGCACTTCCACTTCATATGAAAAACATTAGTAATAGCAATCAACTTGCTACACTCGTTATTACGATAAATGCGATAACAGGCGTCATATTTATGGTATTATTCCGAAAATTATTCCACAAATACAACACACTTTCGATTATTAAATACGGTGTTTTATTAATGAGTATTTCCTTTTTACTCATTCCTTTATTTCAACACCCATATTGGCTCTTTATTTGTGTAATTTTATTTACAATCGGTGAAACGCTCGTATTACCTAACGCTGATATCGCTATTGCAAATTACAGTAATGAATCATATACAGCCACTTTCTTCGGATTTTATCAACTATCACTCGCATTTGGCTTTATCATCGGTAATTATACCGGTACATCTTTTACAGCCAACTTAAGCGGAATGTATACACCATGGCTTATTTTCGGTGGAATAGGACTTATTGGTTTTATTTCATTACATATTTTAAATATGAAAAAGGATTTCCTAAAGAAGATATATGCCTACTGTAAAAATACTAATTTACGGCAATAAGTAAACTTTCATTCTCCCTTAAATTGGATATACATCCTGTTTCATTTTACATATTATGGTACAATCAAGAGGGTATTAACTAAACATTTACGCTCCACACTAGTAATCTAGCAATACCAAAATCAAAAATCACATGGAATTGAGGGATGTTATGAAACAGAAATTAGCTGTTCTTCTATTCACTGGAATCATATTATCAGGATGTTCAACTATAGCAGAGAATTCTTTAGAAAGCGGGAAAGGCAGTATGGAATTATTAACACCAACGATTACAGCAAAAGACAATGAATTAGAAATTAAAACTAAAGGCATTGATGAAAATAAAGTAACTTTTATTTATGTTGCTAATAAAAAAGTGTTGGAACAAAAACTAAAAAATGGTGAATCCTACAAACTTAACATTAAAGATATCGAACACGCTCATAGGACGGACTACAAACCAAAAGTTCAACTTTTACAAACGAAAGACGATGATGATGATGGAGAAATAGTAACCTTCAAACAAGTTAGATATACAGTTAAAAACTGATTTTAAAGTTGTTTCATTATAAATGTAACAAACGAAAATATACTTTTAACAGTAGATAAATGTAGGGGGTGCTAACATGAAAAAACGATGGATTTCTTGGTGGATTGGTAACATATTTTGGATTATCATTTTTGGAATATGGGCAGCTATTATTTGGCTACGAGATGTTGATGGTGCTGGTGTTACTCAAACACCCGAAATTAAATCAATATCACTTATCGTTTTATTAATCGCGTTTATTATACCGGTATTTATTCAAGTTGTATGGCTAATCATTAATTTGAGAATGAGTAAAAAAAAATAATTATACGATTTAGTTTTTTTAATTAATAGATGAATATTTCCCATAAAAAAAGAGAGGAATCCACATCAAAATAGATTCCTCTCTTTTACAATTGGACTTATACTGCGCTTTTAATACAGCACTACTCCTCTTTTTTACGATGCATGTTCATCTTTCTTCTTCATTAACGCTCTCTTCTTCATCGCCTTCGTTAAATATCCACCTTTAAACGAGCGAATTTCATACGAAGACATAAACGCTTTCGGTGCAATTTCATTAATGATTTCTAAAAGCTCTTTCTCTCTAGAACGCTTTGCGACGATATCTAAGCGATAACGTACAGAATTAATTCCTTCACCTTCAAATACTGTAACACCAAATCCAGAATGGCGTAATTCATCTACTAATTCATTACAACGGTCTAGCAAACTAACTTGATACGTAATATAACCAATTGCTAATTTATTCTCTATATAACCGCCTAATAACAGTCCCGTACTAAAGCCAATGACATAGGCAACGATGTTCATCCAATTTGATAAATCTTGAAACACAATACCTAAACTGACAATGTAAATAGCTCCTTCTAACAATCCTACGCCAGCAGCGGATCTTGTTTGATTCTTTACAAGCAAAATCGTACGGATTGTTAATATTGGAACGTAAATAATTTGAAGCACAAAAATAAGTAGCGCTTGTAACATTGGTATCCACCTCTTTCAAAAAGTCTTTTGTCATAATAACATACATAAGCTTTAGAAATCGATGGGTTTTTTAAAATTTTTTTATTATTTTTCATACTATTGAAAAACGCAAAAAAGAAGCGTATTATATTTGTCGTTAATTTGATTACTTGTATAATATCGCTAAACTAAAAAAGGAACCCGATTAGGTCCCTTTCATCATAGCTCTATGTTTTTCGAAGCATTTTCCCTTTGCTTCTCTTCTTCTTTCACTAACTGCATATTTGCATAAACTAAATTTGCAATCATTAAAAAGTGACCACCTAAAATCCCTGTACCGAATGCCCACATTTCCATTTCATGCTCAATTTCATACATGATGATAGCTCCTAAAATAGCAGCTGCAAATCGGTTTAAAACTCCTAATCCAGGAGCCTTTTCCTTCATTACAATACTTTTTCCAAGCTTCTCCACTCTGCGAGCTAATAACCAAAGACAATAGGCACTTACTGCTAATCCAATACCAAACCCTGTCACTTGTTTTCCAAACGGAGTAATCGTCCACATAAGTAGTAAACCACTAAAGATCACATACAATTGTAATCGATATACACGTAAGGCTTCTTGAATCAAAATATCCGCTCCTAAGTTCTCATTTTTTGTACTTTAGAAGAAAAGCAGCAACTTACACAGTTGCTGCTTTCTCTTCTTCTTGTTCTTGTTCCATCTTACGAATTTCAACACGTTTAATTTGGTAAGCGTCTTTTTCTAACACTTTAAATTCATAACCTTCCGCCTCAACGTGTTGTCCTTCTTCGATTTCATGATTTTGCATCATAATCCATCCACCGATTGTATCCACATCATCTTCTTCGATGTGTAATCCAAATAAATCTTTCACTTCTGAGATAAGCACTTTCCCATCAACAATAATATGTTGCTCGTTCACATGTTGAATTGGTGGTGCTTCATCTTCATCATATTCGTCACGAATTTCGCCGACGATTTCCTCCAAGATATCTTCAAGCGTTACAATTCCAGCTGTTCCTCCGTACTCATCATATAAAACAGCCATCGGAATTCGCTTCTTCTGCATTTGAAGTAATAAATCGTGAATTGGAGTCGTTTCCATCACTTCAATAATCGGACGCATATACGAGCGGATAGATGATAAATCTTTTTGATCCTCGGTCATATATCGAATAAAGAAATCTTTTACGTTGACCATACCGATAATATCATCTTTATCTTCTCCAAAAATCGGATAACGTGTGTATCGCTCATTTTGGATTACTTTCATGTGTTCTTCTACTGAATCTTCCAGGTAGAAACCAATGATTTCTGTTCGCGGTACCATAATCTCTTTTGCAATACGATTATCAAATTCAAAAATGTTATTTACGTACTTGTATTCAGCTTGATTAATTTCGCCACTTTCATAGCTATCTGAAAGGATAAGACGTAATTCTTCTTCTGTATGAGCTACTTCATGTTCTGAAGCTGGCTTTAAACCAAATAAACCAGTTATCACACGAGCTGAACCGTTCAATACCCAAATAAATGGATACATTACTTTATAGAACATCATTAATGGACCTGCCAATAATAACGTTACCCTTTCAGCCTTTTGAATTGCCATCGTTTTTGGAGCTAATTCTCCTACTACAACGTGTAAATACGTCATAATCATAAAAGCAAGACCAAATGTTAATACTGATGAAATAGAAGGATTTAAGTTCCATTTCTCAAATAACGGGTGTAATAACTTTTCAATTGTCGGTTCACCTAACCAACCTAATCCCATAGCTGTAACTGTAATACCTAATTGACAAGCAGATAAATATTCATCTAAATTTGTTGTTACCTTTTTCGCTGCTAAAGCACCGCGTTTTCCTTCCGCAACAAGCTGATCGATACGGCTTGAACGTATCTTTACAATCGCAAACTCTGCTGCTACGAAAAATCCAGTAAATGCGATTAAAATCGCAACCATGACTAAATTAAATATTTCCAATGAATCCCCTTAGTTAAAAAACTAAGGTGTCCACCTCCTGTATACTATAATGTTTTCTTATTTGTTTGTTAGAAAACATAGCCCGATACAAAAATTAAAGAGGTCGGATTTCACCTATTCTATAATAATAGAGCAAGTGTCTGTATTAAAGCTGTCGTTTGACCTGATAAAGATTTCGATATTTTTTCACGTTGTGAATCAGTCAATTCATCTAAAAGCGGCTTTAACTCTGTAAGCTCCACTTCTAATCGATGAATATGGTCTGTCACTTCATTCACTTGTTTCGAAACGTGTTCATTGATACCGAGCAGCTTCTTCTTCTCCTCGATTTTCTCTTTAATCTCACAAAGCGGCATATGCATTTCTTTGCACTTCTCAATAAATTGTAATGTCTCAAATGCTGTTTCGTCGTAATAGCGATAATTAGATTGAGATCGCTCCGCTTTTAAGATACCTAGATTCGTATAATAATCAATCGTTCGTTTCGACACGTGAGCCATGAGAGCCAACTGTCCGATTCGATACACCTTCCCAACGATCTTCCCCCCTTGTTTATATTACTTACATCATACAACACATAAACTGTACAGTCAAACGTGACGGTTTATTATTCACAATTTATACATAATTCCAATCTCCAGCTATTATTATTCAATACGAGTAATCTACACTCATACAATAAAATCACTAAACTATTACCTAATCACTACATTGTCTGCCACTTTTAACCTTTCTTATTTAAATGCATATCCTACTAATAATGATTGCTTGTATTGGAGGGAATTAATATGAAAAAGACAATCATTTCTCATTTTTATAATGAAGAATACCTACTTCCATGGTGGCTTATGCATCACACGAAAATATTCGATCACGGCATTTTAATTAATAGAGGGTCTACAGATCGTTCCGTAGAGATTTGTAAACTATTAGCACCCCACTGGGAAATACGAAATTCCAGATTTCTTGAGTTTGATCCAACTAATACTGATATTGAAGTGATGGAAATTGAAAGAGAAGTTTCAGGTTGGAAAATCGTTTTAAATACTACTGAATTCTTTTGTTGTAATAATACTGAAGAATTTTTTTCATCTCTTCATACACTAGGCCAAAACATGTATGCGATTAGAATGATTTTAATGATAGATAATCATAATTATAATTATTCAAAGCCTAGATATTCTATCCCCTTAGTAGAACAGCGATACCACGGTGTCTTCCCTTATAACCCAAATCTCGGATGTTCTTGGAGATTTATTCACAATCATCTAGACGGTGCATATTTACCTGGTAGACATCATTCGCGGCATGGATATATAATTTATGACTATCCTTCATTTATTTTAAAATTTTATTTTAGCCCTTGGAATGAACAATCAAAGGCAAGAAAATTACAAATTACGCCTACCCTTTCAAAGAGGGGTGTTCAAATGGGGCTTCAAACACATTACGGTCAATCTCCTGAAGTACTGGACATACGTTTTTTAGAGCTGAGTAACCTAACACAAGACCTACGTAATAACCCCGAATACCAAGAATTATTTCCAAAATTCAAACCGTAATATTTTCTGTATTGTCATCACCTCAAACAATTTCATTCACTTAATCAAAAACAATCTCATTTGCATAAAACATGAATACTGTATAAATAATAAATTTTTATTTTAGGAGGAAAAAATGAAAGCTGTTATTCTTGCTGGTGGGTACGGTACAAGAATTGGGGAAGAAACACATTTAAAACCGAAACCTATGATTGAAATTGGAACAAAACCCATTCTATGGCACATTATGAGTTTGTATAGTCATTACGGGATTACTGAGTTTATTATTTGCTTAGGCTATAAAGGATATGCAATTAAAGAGTTCTTTCTAAACTACAACTTACACATGTCTGATTTCACAATACATTTAAGCGATAATACAATTACTAGCCATTCACACCCTATCGAACCATGGAAAGTTACACTAATCGATACTGGTGTAAATACCGAAACGGGTGGCCGAGTGAAAAAGATTCAAAATTATGTCGGAGACGAACCTTTCTACCTCACTTATGGTGATGGATTAAGTAATGTAAATATAAAAGAACTTATTACATTTCATAAACAACATGGGAAAATGGCTACTGTTACTGCCGTACAACCTCCTGGTAGATTTGGTTCTCTCATATTAGATAAACAGTCTGTAACATCTTTTCAAGAAAAACCATTAGGTGATGGCGGATGGGTTAACGGTGGATTTTTCGTTTTAAATCCTGAAGTTTTCAATTACATTAGTGGAGATAAGTCTGTTTTTGAAACAGACACTTTAGTTCAGTTAGTAAACAAAAATGAATTGGCCGCATATCAACATTCTGGTTTTTGGCATCCGATGGATACATTGCGCGATAAAAATAAATTAGTCGAGCTATGGGAAAGTAATAACGCTCCGTGGAAGGTTTGGTAATATGGCTTCATCATCTTTTTGGAATAAGAAAAAAGTATTTATTACGGGACATACTGGATTTAAAGGCTCTTGGCTCACCCTTTTCTTAAGTTCTTTAGGCGCAGAGGTAATTGGATACTCTTCTCACCCTCCATCAATCCCTAATCTTTTTGAACAATGTAACGTAGCAAAAGAGTGCACGACAATGAAAGGCGATATTACAGATTATGATTCTTTATTCCATGCCATAAATCAGCATAAACCCGACATAGTATTTCATTTAGCAGCTCAGCCAATCGTAACCACTTCATACAAAAATCCCATTAATACATTTAAAACGAATGTTTTAGGAACTGTTCACGTACTAGAAGCGGCAAAATACAGCGAAAGCGTACGTATCATTATTAATGTGACAAGTGATAAATGTTATGAAAATGACGAGAGTGGCGACCGAGCATTTGTGGAAAAAGACCGACTAGGAGGCTTTGATCCTTATAGTGCTAGTAAAGCTTGTGCTGAACTAGTTGCAACGTCATATCAAAAATCATTCTTCCACACTAACACTCTTAAACTTGCCTCAGTCAGAGCAGGTAACGTCATCGGCGGTGGTGATTGGGCAGAAGATCGATTATTCCCAGATATCATTCGTGCATATTTACAAGATGATACATTAAATATTAGAAACAAAAACGCTATTCGCCCGTGGCAACACGTATTAGACCCTTTACACGGCTATATTCTTTTAGCTGAAAATCTTTGGCAAGACGCCGAATATGCAACAGCGTGGAATTTCGGCCCGTTGAACGAACCTAACAGAACAGTTTATGATGTCATTCAATCTGTAATAAAATTATGGAATAAACAACTAACAATCCTTTTCCCCTCTACAAATACTCCTTATGAATCACCTATCTTAACACTGGACAGTACAAAAGCAGTAAACAAACTCGGCTGGACTCCTAAGTTATCAACAGATCATTCTATCGCTTGGACTGTTGATTGGTACAAAAAATATGCATCTGGTGAAAATATAGAATCTTTCACACGACAACAAATCGATGCATTCAAAAATTTATAAGGGGGCTATAAAATGGAACAGAAAAAATGCCGTTTTTGCCACTCATTACTAACCAACACTTTTTTAGATTTGGGCGTTTCCCCTCTCGCTAATTCATTTGTAGCTCCTGAAACTTCATATAAAATGGAACCTTTTTATCCGCTGCACACATTTGTTTGTCACTCTTGTTTACTCGTACAGCTAGATGAATTTGAATCCCCGCAAAATATTTTCCATAACTATTTATACTTCAGCTCTTACTCCTCAAGTTGGCTACTACACGCTAAACAATACGTAGAAATGGCGATTAAGCGTTTCAACTTAACGAAACATTCAAAAGTAATTGAAATTGCAAGTAACGATGGGTACTTATTACAATACTTCCAAAAAGAAAATATCGAGACGCTGGGAATTGAACCAGCAAAAAACGTAGCAGACATCGCTATCCAAAAAGGAATTCCTACTCATGTGAATTTTTTCAGTAATGACTTAGCAACAAAATTGCCACAAGCTGATTTAATCGTCGCAAATAACGTATTAGCGCACGTTCCAAACTTGCATGATTTTGTCGCTGGTTTAAAAACACTATTAAAACGTGATGGTACGATAACAATTGAATTCCCGCACTTATTGAATCTTATATCTTTTAAGCAGTTCGATACTATCTATCATGAACACTTCTCATACTTCTCACTCATAAGCCTTCAAAAAATTTTAGCTCATCATCATTTACAGATTGTTGATGTAGAAGAGCTTTCAACACACGGTGGTTCATTGCGTATTTTTATAAACCATCTAAGTGCCCGATCCACTATCCATTCCAATGTTACAAAATTAATTCAAAAAGAAGTCGACCACGGATTAGATATTTTAGATTGCTATCTACTTTTTTCTAAACGAGTGGAACAATTGAAAATAAATATTTTAAAGTTTTTTATTGAAGCGAAAGCTTTAAACAAACAAATTATCGGTTACGGTGCTCCAGCTAAAGGGAACACCCTTTTAAATTATTGCGGGATAGGTAAAGAATTTCTAGCTTATACAGTAGATAAAAATCCTCACAAACAAAATCTTCTTTTACCAGGAACTCGTATTCCAATAAAATCTCCAGAAGAAATTAAACGTACAAAACCTGATTACATTCTCATACTTCCTTGGAATTTGAAAGACGAAATTATGAAAGAATGCTCTTTCATTCGTCAATGGGGCGGTAAATTTTTAGTGGCGGTTCCAGAAATTGAGGTGATCGAGCCATGAAGAAAGTTGTTGTAACAGGTGGTAGTGGCTGGATAGGTAAATATGTCGTACATTCACTTATACAAAAGGGATATGAAGTACACGCCACGTACAATAAAAATAAACCCTCTCACCTCCCTTGCCATTGGTATAAAGTAAACTTGCTTCGCGATGACGAAGTAAAACAATTCATTTACGACGTTCAGCCTAGCCATCTCATTCTCCTTGCTTGGGAAGCAGTACCACCAGCATGCTATGTTTCAATTAATAATTACTATTGGCTAAAGTCTAGTATTTCATTGATTCAACACTTCACAACATGCGGCGGAAAGCGCGTCGTCGTTGCAGGTACTGGCGCAGAATATGAATGGTTTAACGGCGTATTATTTGAAGACTCACCGCTTCTTTCCTATAAAACCCCGTATTCATTATGTAAAAATGCACTGCACTCCTGGTTAGAAACGTATGCACAACAAACAGGCCTCAGCATGTGTTGGGGCCGCATTTTTCATATGTATGGCCCTCACGAACAAGGTAATCGGCTCTTTTCGAACATTATCACTTCCTTATTAAAAAACGAGGAAGCACTATGTACACATGGAAAACAATCGAGAGATTTCCTCCATGTGAGTGACGTCGCTGACGCTCTCGTAACAGTATTAGAACATGGCGTTACAGGCACCATCAATATCGCTTCAGGTCAATCTGTACAAATTAAAGAACTAGCTTCTATCATCTCTAAAAAAATAGGGAAAGAACATTTAATTAAACTAGGCGCGATTCCCTTCTCTAAGGATGAACCTTTATTCGTCGGCGTTAGTGTAGAACGTTTAAAGACTGAAGTAAACTGGAAACCACAATACGATTTAAATACTGGCATTGAAGATACAATCTTGTGGTGGGAATCATTTATAAAAAAGCATAACGATACGCAGCATTAAACCGTAAATCCTTCGTTCCTCTCGCTAATTCCTTATACCATTCTTCTAATCTTTCCGGCGTAACAATATGATGCGTACCCATTCCTCCATGCTTACTAGCTTCAGAAAGAGTCGGACCAATTTGTAACTTTCTCTTTCTCATCGCATCGTTCCACGGACTAAATCCAAACCATAATATACAAGCAAGAGGTGGATAGCTCATAGATTCATGCGCGGATAAATGTCTTCCAACCGTATAACTTCCGTGTTCATGGTTATGAATAAATCTACCTCTTCTCCATAACGCCCAATCTTCTGGTAAATAACCGTGAAATCGTTGTTTCATTAAAGGGATTCCAAAGTTAAGGTCCGGATAATTATAGTTAAGATTATCGACCATAATAAGCCCTTCTAGCCAATACATCCTCCCTCCCAATTTATTTAGTGATTTCCAAAACTGATTTTTATCTTGCACACAAAGAAACTCAGTCGTATTTAAAATCATTTTCCATCCTTTTACTTCTTGTTCTACCATCATTACTTCATGATCTGTCGCAAATGCATCAAACTCTGGATTCACAGAATCTCGCACTTCCCAATGCGGTGCGAATTTTTTACAAATTTCGACTGAACGATCTGTAGAACCTTTATTAATTAAAATGCCATGATCAAACAGTTTCGTATGATGCTTAAGCCACCATGGTAATAAATACTCTTCATTGTAAAAATGAGAAATAACGGTTGTAGTTATAATATTCTCCTCCTCTTTCTCTATTAATCTACTTTTTCATCCTACTCTTAATATACTTCTCAGTTATGTAATTGGTTTCTTTTATTTTTAAAATATGTTTTTCTACCATATACTATGCTTTCTTAGACAATTTCCATTTTCTAAAGAATCAACTCCGTACAATAAACACCCCCAATAAACTGAAAATTAAGTTATAATATCATTATAAAATACGAAGGGGGAATGCACGCATGTACTACAACACTTCATTCGAAAATGATCAACCTGTAGGCCGTCTATAAACTAAGACGGGCATTCATTTAGCACATACACTATGCCTCGTCTTAGGGAACTCATATTACCCTAAAAATAGACGGAGGTACTTTACATGAAACAAACAATTTTAGGAGCTATATGTTTATCACTAGCAGCAAGTATATGGGGCGGTATGTATGTTGTTAGCAAATACGTACTCGATTTTATCCCACCACTAACACTCGTTTGGCTACGCTTTATTATCGCTTTTGTTGTTTTGTATTTCATTTTGAAAATAGCTGAGAAAAAGCAAAAGAAAAAAGTAGTCATTCGCAAAAAAGATTGGCTCCTATTCGCTTGGATTGGATTTATCGGCTATTTCATTTCGATCACATGCCAATTTATCGGAACAAAATTATCCGACGCTCATACAGGCTCGTTAGTTACATCAGCTACACCTGCATTTATGGTTATATTTGCAGCGCTCATTTTGAAAGAAAAACTAACTGCTCGTAGACTTTTATCTACTATAATAGCGACAATCGGTGTCATTATCGTAATCGGGTGGGATATCGAAATTGGCTCCTATTTTATTGGGACAATCATTTTAGTTGGAGCCGCTATTACATGGGCTTTACTATCTATTTATGTAAAAATCGCTTCAATCCAATTTTCATCCTTAGTTATTACAACGTACGCAATTTTCTTTTCACTCTTTTTTATTACACCTTTTATGATATGTGAGCTACAAACGGCCTCTATCGGAACAGTAAATACGTACGTAATATTAGGCGTATTATACTTAGGAATCGTCTCAACAGCAGGTGCCTTTTTCCTTTGGAATAAAGGATTAGAATTACTGGATGCAAGCATCGGTTCCTTATTTTTCTTCTTCCAACCTATCGTTGGATCGTTACTTGGTTGGTTGCTCTTAAATGAAACATTAAATAGTAACTTTTTTATTGGTGGTATTCTTATTATATGTAGTGTTTTAATTACTACTTTTGAAAAGAAATAACAAAACAGGCAGAGATTCTTAATCTCTGCCTGTTCGCATAATTGGGTCTTGATCATGAAAACCAATACAAATCGGTATATTACTTTGCACTTCACTACGTACACTTATAAAACTACACAGCGTTTTAGCAATTAAATATAAAGTGATACCGATTGCTTTTTCACTTGTGTCAAAGCCATTTTCATTATACATATCCGCTAATTCTACAGACCCTGGTCCCTCAACATCATATGTCCATTCAGAAACCCAATCATCATCCTCTTCTTCAAGTGGAACGTATTCCTCACAAATATAAAACTGACTAGTCCACTCGTTATCAAGGTCATACTCAAAATAAATCGCTTTTGCTTCTTCATTAGTAGCCATTTCTACAGCTGCATCCAAACCTACTCGAATACTTTCATTATATGACTCTAAATCAATTGCTTTAATTCGTTCTGCATATCCTGTAGACGCCAACATGCAACAAATATCATAATACTTCGCTTCTATTTGCTCTACTGCTAACGAAAAGACATCCTCTTGCATCTCTTCTAAATACTGAAATATATCCACACTAAATACTCTTCACTCTTTACGCACTCCAATGCGATGGACAGGACAATAATTTCGGTAATTTCGTATATTTGTCCCCTCTCGCCGCATTTACTTGAACTTGCGTCAGAAAAATACTATTAGTAAAATCAGTCCCGCGAATATCTGCATCTCGCAAATCTGCTCCGATGAGATCTGCTCCTCTTAAATCTGCACCATTTAAGTTAGCCGCAATTAAGTAAGCTCCTCTTAAATTTGCACCTTGTAAATTTTTCTTTTTCAGATTCGCTCCCATAAGGTCTGCTCCGCGGTGTATGATTCGTTTCTTACGCGCAGTATTCATTTCCTTCCATACTAATTCGCTCGTTTCTAAAAGAAGAATGTTCACCTCTGCCCTATGCATTGGAACATTTATTTTCATTAACTCATCTGGATTTAAATTCGAAAGTCGCTCTGTCTCCTCAATTGCGGTCTCCAGCTCTTTATGAATTGGCTGTGTTGCCTTTAAAAGAATCGCTTCATTCAAATACCAAAGCATTTCATGAAGTTGATGCATAACCGGAAAAGCATCGTACATTTTTCTTGCATGCTTTGCATCTTTCCGCCAATCAATTCCTTTAAACGTAACTTGAGAGATTTTCTGCCCAGCACCGAAACATTCAAATACTGTACAACCTTTATAGCCATTTCCTCTAAGATTTTTATGTATACTACATTTATAATCTGATTGTAAATTAGAACATGGCTTCCCACCATCTTTATTCACCGCAAAATCTACCGATGCTGCGAACGGTAATGCAACGCAACATAGACCGAAGCATGTTTCGCAGTTTGCTTTTAAATGATCGTTATGATTAGTCAAAATCTATACCCCCTGTTGTCTTTTGACTATTTCATAATATTCCAACTGTAATAAATAATCAATTTTAAAATAAACTAGCATCTTTCATTTCAATTCATAACTTTATCATTCGATTTCCTTTCAATTGAAAAGGACTATTTCTATTTAATGAATTATAATTAAATTATAAATTTTTAAACTAAAAGGAGGCTTATTATGGCACTAGAAATGAAAACAAACTGTCAAATTTGCGATCAATCGCTCGAGCAAAATTCTGAAGCTTACATTTGTGTATATGAATGTACATTTTGCGCACCATGTACAGAAGAAAGACAAAACGTTTGTCCAAACTGCGGCGGCGAATTAGTACGTAGACCGAAAAAGAAACAATAAAAAGCAAAGCGATATCGCTTTGCTTTTTATTGTTTTCTGAGTATATGAAATTATATCGAACACAACTTAAACATTTAAAAACTTCACACAAACAGGCTCTGGCACAGCAACATCAGATTGTAAAAGTGTTAACTTTCCTGTAGATTCATTTCTTGAAAATAGCACAAGGTTATGTGACTTTTCATTTGTAGCAACAAGAAACTTTTCAGTAGGATCTAATACAAAGTCCCTCGGCCAATTTCCTTCTGTAGATGTATGTTCCACAAATGTAAGCTGACCTGAATTTTGATCTACGCTATAAACAGCGATACTATTATGACCACGATTACCTGCATATACAAAACGGCCGTCAGAAGAAACATGAATCGCACTTCCTTGATTATTTTCATCAAACTCTTCTGGAACAGTAGAAATATACTGTAATTCTGTAAAGGATCCTTCTGCAGGATTATAGGTTAACACAATAACCTCTGAACTAAGCTCCGTCATCACATACGCATACTTTCCATTCGGATGAAAAGTAATGTGTCTTGGACCACTTCCTGGTTTTACAGATAAACTATTCACTTCTGTTAATGTACTATCTTTTACTTCATACGTAATTATTTTATCTATTCCTAAATCAACGCCCACTACATATTTTTCATCAGGAGTGTACCCCGCGTAATGTGCATGTGGTTTTTCTTGTCTTTCTCTATTCGGACCTGAACCTTCATGTGCCATAATAGATGAAGCAGGATTTACAGTTCCATTTTCTTCATTTATTTCAAAAGACTCAATCGTTCCTTTATGGTAATTCGCTGTAACTACTGTATGATTTTCACTATCAACACTAATATGACAAGGAGAAGCACCTTCTACTACTTGTCTATTTTTCGCTTTTAGTTCTCCAGTATGACTATCAATGGAATAAGCAGCTACACCGCCAGATTCGCCGTCCTTAACAACGGAATAGAGATATTCATTATTTCGGTTAATCGTTACATATGTAGGGTTATCCAGCTTAGCGGCAAGTGTTACATTACTAATTTTTTTTGCTTCTACATCTAGCGTAAATTTATATATTCCTTCGCTATTTTCTTTCGTGTAAGTTCCAACATATCCAATAAACTCTTTGTTATCCTTCATTTTCATAACCCTCTCTCCCTATATTTTTCGTTCATCATGCTTCTTAAAATATTTTATGTTGAAAGAGTATCCTAAAAAATCGGAGTACCTCTTTATACGTTACCATATTTTCTTGGTAAATAGCTTTTAAACCCACTTTTTTTGATACGCTGCTATACTTTCATATTCTTCTTCCAATTGACGGGACAGACGGATATAGATTGGCGTTAAATCTTTATATTTTTCCACACTTTCCATGTTTGGCTCATGATGGAAATCTGCACCTACCATTTCAGAAACTACAGATAATGTATCTATTTCACCTAAACTATATAAACCGAGGATTGCAGCTCCTAAGCAAGAGCTTTCGAAACTTTCCGGAACATATACGTCTTGATGGAAGATGTCCGCCATCATCTGTCTCCAAAGTTCCGACCTTGCAAAGCCGCCTGTCGCTTGAATTTTTTTCGGTTCGCCAATTAACTCTTTTAAAGCGAGAAGAACCGTATATAAATTATAAATTACTCCCTCTAAAACAGCACGGATAAGATGTTCTTTCTTATGATGCAATCCGAGTCCAAAGAAAGATCCTCGTGCATTTGCATTCCATAAAGGAGCTCTTTCCCCCGCTAAATACGGGTGAAACAATAAACCGTCAGATCCAGGATTCACTTTTGCTGCTATTTCAGTAAGTACTTCATATGGATCTTTCCCTAAACGCTTCGCAAGTTCAATCTCTGAAGTACCCAATTGGTCACGAGCCCATCTGAAAATCATACCGCCGTTATTCACTGGTCCACCGATTACCCAATGGTCTTCAGTTAACGCATAACAAAAGATTCTCCCTTTTGGATCTGTTACAGGACGATTTGTTACAGCACGTATCGCACCGCTTGTACCAATTGTAACAGCCACAACGCCAGGATCTATTGCATTTACACCTAAATTAGATAGTACTCCATCACTCGCTCCTACTACAAAAGGCGTAGAAACAAGTACATTCATCTCTTTGGCAAGCTCTTCATCTAATCCTGTTAAACTGTGCGTTGTTGGAACAAGCTTTGAAAGCTTTTCATCTGTAATTCCCGCAACATGTAAAGCCTCTTCATCCCATTTTAAAGATTTCAAATTAAACATCCCTGTTGCTGACGCTATAGAATAATCAATTACATACTCTTTATATAACTTGTAAAAAACATATTCTTTAATAGAAATGAATTTATAACTTTTTGCGAATAACTCTGCCTGCTCATTCTGTAGCCAAACTAATTTCGAAAGTGGTGACATCGGATGAATTGGTGTCCCAGTACGAAGGTAAATTTCATGACCATTCATATCATTCTTTATTTTCTCCGCCCAGCTTGCACTTCTATTATCTGCCCAAGTGATACATCTCGTTAACGGCTCTCCCTTTTCATCTACGGCAATGATACTATGCATTGCCGAGCTAAAAGAGACACAAAGAATATCACTTGGCTGTACACTACTTGATTGTATAGTTTCTTTAATCGTATTTATTACTGCACGAAAAATTTCTTCTGGGTCTTGTTCTGCTGTTTCAGGCGTAGGAGAATATAAAGGATATTCAATTCCATGACTAGCAATAACAGATCCATCAGTAGAAAATAGAACTGATTTTGTACTAGTTGTCCCAATGTCTACACCAATCATATATTTTGAGCTCACCATTTCTTCCTCCTAACAAAAAATCCCTACAGTATCCTAATAATATAAGAACCATAAAAATACATTTATTTTATCTATTCATAACGTTATGTGCTAAAGTTATCTCTCTACATTCATATAAAAATATCCTTATTTTAAACAAACATATCGAGTATTAAAACTCCTCCAAAAGCGATAAATGAAAGTAACGTTTCTAATACAGTCCATGTTTTAAATGTTTCTTTCACTGTTAACCCTAGGTATTCTTTTACCATCCAAAAACCAGCATCGTTTACGTGTGAAAACATAAGTGCTCCTGCACCTGTTGCAATAACGAGTAACTCTAAATTCACACCTGTCGTATTTTCAACGATTGGTGAAACGATGCCCGCCGCTGTTGTTAAAGCGACTGTCGCTGACCCTGTCGCAATTCGAATTAATCCAGCTACTATAAATGCTAATACAATTGGAGATAGCGCTAAATGCTCAGACATTTGAGCAATAGCATTCCCTACGCCACTATCGATAAGAATTTGCTTAAATCCCCCGCCAGCACCAATAATCGCAACAATTGAACCGATTGGTAATAAGCTATCTTCTGTTATCTTCTTAATAGCTTTTTTATCGATACCTTGACGAAATCCAAGAAAATAGAACGCCGCAAAACATGCAATCAATAGTGCAATGATAGGACTACCGATTAATGTGACAATCTTCATCAAAGTAGTAGAAAGAGGCACATAAGGAGCTGCTGCAGCTAAAACCATTAACATAACAGGTAACAATATAACTAAAAATGAAACTCCTATTCCTGGTAATTTCGTTGATTTTGTATTTACACGAATCAATTCTGGCTCATTTTCAGGAATTACACGTTTGTGAATCCATTTCGCAAATATAGGACCTGCAATAATCGCTGCAAAAAATGTAATAATGAGTGAATACATTAGTACCTTCCCAAGATTCGCTTTATAAATACCAATTGCTACAATTGCCCCTGGATGCGGAGGAACAAGGCCGTGTACGACAGATAGCCCAGCAATTGCTGGTAATGCTATCAATAAAATATTTTGTTTCGTTGTTTTATGAATTGAAATTACTAACGGCAGTAATATTAAAATACCTACTTCAAAAAACACCGGAATTCCAATAATAAAACCTGCAATTAACATAGCCCATGGTAAGTTTTTTATCCCAAAAGATTTAATAAAGAACTCTGCCACTTGCATTCCAGCACCTGACTCTGCCATCATTTTCCCTAAAATTGTACCCAATACTAAAATACCTACTAAATGCCCGAGAACACTTCCGACTCCCGTTTCATAAGCGCTCACTATTTTATCCATTGGCATTCCAGACATAATTGCTAAAAACAAACTTGCAACCGTTAAACTAATAAACGCATGCCATCTCCACCACGATACCCCTAAAATAACAATTACAATTGATAATAATGTAATAATTAAAAGGTACATATTCATACTCAATCCCCCTTTATGTAAACCCTTTCATAATTACTATATAATTAAAAGAACCTATATAGTTCTTACTTGAGTAAAAGATACCTTTACATATTGCTATACGTTTAAAAGCATCTTCACATCATAATGATTTATATAAAAAGAATCTCCCTTATTAGAGATACACTATAACTCATCTCTCTAATAAGGGGATTTCTCTTTCATAATTATAATGTTATTGTGATAAACGCTTCGCGCGATCAATTTTTCCTTTTTTAAAAGTGAATGACACTTTCATCTCTGCTTTTTTCACGTAGTAAGACTACAAAATGAGGATCCAGTTTAAACGATGAAGTTACTTAGGATTTGTCCTCTCATGAAAAGCAATTTTCGGAAAGCACCTTCACTTTCATGCATTATAATTTAGGAGCTTTCGCCCAATCCGCAGCAAATTTCTCAATACCTTGGTCTGTTAATGGATGCATAGCAAGTTGCTCGATTACTTTATAAGGGATTGTTGCAATGTGAGCACCTGCCATCGCTACACGAGTTACATGATCTGGATGTCTGACAGAAGCCGCAATAATTTGTGTATCTAATTGATGAACATCGAATAATTCAGCAATTTTAGCAACTAATAGTACACCATCTTCAGAAATATCATCTAAGCGTCCTAAAAATGGAGAAACATACGTTGCACCTGCTCGAGCAGCTAAAAGTGCTTGGTTCACAGTGAAAATAAGTGTAACGTTCGTTTTCACACCTTTTTCAGTAAGATAGCGACAAGCTTCTAATCCTGCTAGCGTCATTGGAAGTTTTATCGTGACATTTTTATCGCCACCGTTAATTTTAATTAATTCTTCTGCTTGAGCAATCATTTCTTCAGCTGTAACAGCATCTGGCGTTACTTCTGCCGAAACAGACTCAACTTTAGGTACTGCCTGACAAATTTCTGCGATACGGTCTTCAAACTTAACGCCCTCTTTTGCTACTAAAGAAGGATTCGTTGTAACACCAGCTAAAACTCCAAGTTTATATGCTTTTTTTATGTCCTCAAGATTTGCAGTATCAATAAAAAATTTCATGATCAATTCCCTCCAGTTTTTAAACGTTGATGAGTTACATGTTTAATATGCTTATCCCGTAAAAGCCCGATTGATGTGGAATAAAGCCCCTACTTATTAAAGTTTCACTTTATTTCTTTTCTACTGCATGTCCGCCAAATTCATTGCGCAGAGCTGCTACTACTTTTCCTGTAAATGTATCATTGTCTAATGAGCGGTAGCGCATTAATAGAGACATTGCGATAACAGGAGTTGCTGTTTGAAGGTCTAATGCTGTTTCTACTGTCCATTTTCCTTCACCAGAAGAATGCATAACGCCTTTAATTTCATCCAGTTTTGCATCTTTAGAAAATGCATTTTCAGTCAATTCCATTAACCAAGAACGAATTACTGAACCGTTGTTCCATACTCTTGATACTTTTTCATAATCGTAGTCAAATTCACTTTTCTCTAGAATCTCAAATCCTTCACCAATAGCAGCCATCATACCGTATTCAATTCCGTTATGAACCATTTTTAAGAAGTGACCACTACCAGCTTTTCCAGCATACAAGAATCCATTTTCTACAGCAGTATCGCGGAAGATAGGTTCAACGATGTCCCAAGCTTTTTGATCTCCTCCGATCATGTAACAAGCACCATTACGAGCGCCTTCCATTCCGCCAGAAGTTCCTGCATCCATAAAGTGAATGCCATCTTTCTTTAATTGCTCATATCGGCGGATAGACTCTTTATAATGTGAATTACCAGCTTCAATTAAAATATCTCCTTTTGATAAAAGTGGTGTAACCTCATCAATAACAGAATCAACAACAGCGTGTGGTACCATTACCCAAAGAATTCTTGGTGATTGTAATGACTGAACAAGTTCACTTAAACTAGATGTACCTGTTGCCCCGTACTCTTTCATTTCTTCTACTGCGCTCGTATTTAAATCAAATGCTACTATTTCATGTTTATGATCCATTAAATTTTTCCCTAAATTTAATCCCATTTTACCTAACCCAATTAATCCTACTTGCATAATATAATTCCTCCTCAAATCATCTTTTATTAAAAATCCATATCACTACAATCTGGAATACCTTTCAGCACTGAAGTGTTAGTATGTACAGAAAGGTATTCACAGTCATAGCTTAAGAATTCAACACATTTTTGTAATTTGAACAACATTTTCTGTCGTAAATCCAAATAGATTCATGACTTCAGCTCCAGTTCCTGAAGCTCCAAATGTTTCAATTGATAGTACTTTTCCTTCGTGTCCTACATAACGTTCCCAACCGAGAGATACACCCATCTCAAGAGATACTCGTTTCGTTACAGAAGACGGAAGAACGGATTCTTTATATTCGTTCGATTGGCGATCGAATAACTCCCAGCTCGGCATTGCAACGATGCGAACAGAAACTTGTTCTTCTTCTAATTTTGCTTTCGCACTAGCAGCTAAGGATACTTCAGAACCTGTCGCAATTAAAATTACATCCGGATTTTCATTTGTTTGTGTTAATACGTAAGCTCCTTTAGAGAGATTCTCTATGTTCGCTTTCGTTTCATTAAACACCGGTAAATTTTGACGGCTCAGTACTAAAACGACTGGACCATCCGTTTGCTGTAAAGCATACGCCCAAGCACTTGCTGTTTCATTTGCATCTGACGGACGGATAACTGTTAGACCAGGAATTGCTCGAAGCGCTGCCAATTGTTCAATTGGTTCATGCGTTGGACCATCTTCTCCTACAGCAATCGAATCATGTGTAAATACGTAAGTAACAGGTAACTTTTGCAGTGCAGCCAGTCGAATCGATGGACGAAGGTAATCATTAAATACAAAGAATGTACTTACGAAAGGTTTTACTCCTCCATGGAGAGCCAGTCCATTCGCTGCCGCGCCCATTGCATGTTCACGTACACCGAAGTATATATTTCGTCCAGCATACGATTCTACCGCGTACACAGCTTCACCTTTTATATCTGTCATAGTGGAATGAGAAAGATCTGCACTTCCACCGAAAATAGAAGGAATCGATTTCACATAATGATTAATAGCTTCCCCACTTGCAACACGAGTGGAAATCGTTTTTTCAATATCAAAGGATAGAATGTCTTTCGCTTCAATTAAAACATCACCTGTAATCGCTTTTTCTAATTCATCTGCTAGTGCAGGGTTCGACTCTCTGTATGAGTTGAACTGCTCATTCCAGTCATTTTCTTTTTCAATACCTTTTTGTTTCAGTTCATTAAAATGAGCTTTTACTTCTTCAGGTACAAAGAAATCTTCCTCATAATCCCAACCATACACTTGTTTTGTCGCTGTTGCCTCTTCTACTCCAAGCGGATTACCATGTGCTTTGTTCGTTCCAGCAACTTTTGGACTTCCATAACCTATAATAGTTCTAATTTCTATAAGAGTAGGTTGATCCGTATTTTCTTTCGCTGATTGAATAGCTTTTGTAATAGCATCGACATCGTTTCCATCTTCAACTCTTACATATTGCCAATGTACAGATTCTGCCCTTTTCTGAATATCTTCAGAGAAAGCAATGCCTAATTCACCATCAAGTGAAATTTCATTTGAATCATACAGTACAATTAACTTGCCAAGTTTCATATGTCCTGCCATTGACATCGCTTCATAAGCGACACCCTCCATTAAGTCACCATCCCCGACTAAAGCGTACGTATTGTGATCTATAATAGAGTGACCATCCTTATTGAACTTCGCTGCTAAATGCGCTTCTGCCATTGCCATTCCGACAGCATTGGCAATCCCTTGTCCTAACGGGCCTGTCGTCGCTTCGACTCCAGAAGTATGACCAAACTCAGGATGTCCTGGTGTTTTACTGTTTAACTTTCTGAAGTTTTTCAAGTCATCAATTGAAACATCATATCCAGCTAAATGAAGCAGGCTATATAACAGACTAGATCCATGTCCCGCCGATAAAACGAAACGATCACGGTTAAACCATTCTGGGTGATTAGGATTGTAATTTAAATGATTCGCCCATAATGCATAAGCCATTGGTGCTGCTCCCATCGGAAGACCTGGATGACCTGAGTTTGCCGCATTAATAGCATCAATCGATAACGTACGAAGTGTATTCACTGCTAATTGATTTATGTTTTGTGTCATAGTAATCGTCCCCCTAAATGCTTTCATGAAAGAAAGTACTTATTTTTCCGTCTCTTGATCTAACCACCATTTAAATCCACTTTCTTGCAACAGTTCATTAGACGCTTCTGGACCATATGAACCAGACTCATATTCATGAAGCGGTAATAAGTTTTCCTCGAACGCTTCAAGAATTGGTTGTACCCATTCCCATGACAATTCAACTTCTCTCCAATGTGCAAAGAATGTAGCGTCTCCACTCACAGCATCATGAATGAGTCTTTCATACGCTTCAGGTACTCCCACATCCGCTTGCTCACAAGTAAAGTTAATACGCATCGGTTCAATTTCTCCATTTTTCAATGGATTTTTACTATTTAACTGTAATGAAACATTCTCACCTGGGCTAATTTCAATTATTAATAAGTTAGGTTCTGCATTTGGATTATTATCTTGATATTGCTGTTTTAACGTATTTTTAAATTCGATTACAATACGAGTAGACTTTTCTTTCATTCGTTTTCCTGTTCGTATATAAAATGGAACGCCAGTCCAAAACGGATTATCGATCCACAAGCGAGCAGCAACAAATGTGTCTATGTTAGAAGAAGGATTTACTCCTGGTTCCTCTTTATACGCTACAACTTGCCCGCCCTTTATCTCTCCTGAAGAGTATTGACCGCGAATGATATGGCTTTGAACGTCTTCTTTTTTTACTTTGCGAAGCGTCTCCATTACCTTTCGTTTTTCCTCTCGAATTTCACATGCGTTAATTTTTTCCGGCAGATTCATAGCAGTCATCATTAATATTTGCAACATGTGATTTTGAACCATATCTCGAATGGCTCCTGCGTGATCATAATATCCAGCTCTTTCTTCAACCCCAACCGTTTCACTAGCTGTGATTTGTACATTTGCTATATGTTCTTTGTTCCAAATCGATTGGAGAACAGGATTTGCAAATTCTAGTGCTTCTAGGTTTTGAATCATCGGTTTACCTAAATAATGATCAATACGGTATATCTCGTCTTCTTCAAACGTGCGACTAAGCTTATCATTCAGCTCACGAGCAGATGTAAGGTCGTGCCCAAACGGTTTCTCAATCATCAGGCGTTTCCATCCATCCGTTTTATCAAGTCCGCTTTCCTTAATATTTAAAGCAATCGTCTCGAAAAATTCAGGAGCAACTGAAAGATAGAACATTCTATTACCTTTTATATGTAGTTCTTCTTCCCTTTCACGAACGACTTGTAATAATCTCTCATAGTCTTCCGGCTTACTCACATCTAATGGACAATAACGAAAATTATCTAAAAAACCTTCCAGTTCCGGAGTACCTTCTTCCCTCTGACGAGAAAACGTCTCTATTGATTCTTTTATTCTTTCTTGAAAATCTTCATGAGATACTTGACGTCTTCCAAGCCCGATAACAGATATTTGCTTTGGAAGCTTTTGATCTCTATATAAGTTATATAGCGCGGGGTAAATTTTGCGTTTCGCTAAGTCCCCTGTCGCTCCAAATAAAACAAAGGTCATTGATTCCAAGTTCAGTCCCCCTCTTGTTGTATAATCCTCGTCAATATACTAAAAATGAATTGTACAGAAGCTCATACTCTTATACTTCCTGTTTTTATAAAAAACAAAGAGTTATCTAATTCCAATTCTTTTTATACCTTTCGCTCTCTCATTGTCCCCAATATTAATAGTGGCAATTCAAAGCATTTCTACTGCAACTTACTTATTTATAGAACTTAACAAAATATTTTATATCTGATTACTTTTAGTAATTAAGTAATCTTATGTCTAGTATATTAACCACATAAATTATTATCGTCAATAAAAATGTCTTGAATTAAATACTATTTATTTCGTAATACTTTTCTAAGTGTATTCCTAGTTACCATTCATTTTTAAAGATAATGAACAATATAATAAATATCAGTTTCATCAAAATCTTCAATTAATTTTCTGTTAAACTCGCGAGCAGACGTTACATTATAATCAAAAGGCTTCTCTATAATAAGACGGTTTAATCCTTTTGTAGCCCACAATCCACTCTCCTTAATATTTAAAGCGATCACATCAAATACTTCTGGTACAACAGATAGATAAAACATACGGTTTTCAGGAATGTTTAATTCTGTTTCACGCTTTTTTACAAGGCTAAGCAAATCTTGATAGCCCACTATATTCGCTGTATTTAATTGACAATAACGAAATGTGCTAATAAATTCCTCTACTCCTGATTGGTCATCAGTAGATATTCTAGAAAATGTAGTAAGGGATTGTCCTACTATTGTTTGAAATTCCACATCTGACATTGCCCTTCTGCCAATACCGATAATCGAAATAGATTGCGGTATATTTTGATTACTAAATAGATTGTATAAAGCAGGATAAATTTTACGTTTCGCTAAATCCCCTGTCGCTCCGAATAAAGTGAAATTTTAATCAGTGGGGGTTTTGTTCATCCCCACTGATTATTAGTGGAACCAATCGGGCTTTTATGGGCAGTTGATCCCCCACCTAACTTCTTTGCTTCCGCTGAATTTTGAGGTAGGGGTCTTACTGCCCGTTAATGCGGGATAAAAGAAATGTCATTGAATCCATTTGTTCTCTCCCTTTTAAAACAATTGCTAGAATAGAATATATAAGCTCATTCGCTACTTAGTACAATACTGTCTCTATAACCTCATACTTTACCTAATATTTCTTCAATACAATTTTGCCAAGAGCACGTTCTGACTCACTTATGTGGTGTGCTTTTTTTACACCTTCTACATGTAAAGGCAACACATGCGTTACGACAGGTTTAATCTTCCCGCCCTCAATTAATTCTGTAATAAGAGAAAGTTCATATCCGTTAGGTTCAGTAAATATATGTTCAGCCTGAATATTTTTCTCTATAGATATTTCAGTTCGCGGGACTTCTATACCCTTTGGACCATAGATGGACGCTAACTTTCCATTTTGGGCAAGCACTTTATAACTATCCTTTAGTACATCCTCGCCTAACACATCAAATACAATATTGTAATTATGCAGGAGCTGAGAAAAGTCTTCTGTTTTGTAATCAATGACAGTATCAGCACCTAAACCCTTTACAAACTGTATGTTTTTCGTACTAGTCGTAGTTGCAACATGTGCACCGAAGCTTTTTGCTAGCTGAATAGCAAACGTACCAATCCCGCCAGATCCAGCATGAATTAAAACCTTATTATCCTTTTGAACATTTGCGAACTTCACTAAACTTTGCCAACTTGTCAAACCTACTAGAGGGATTGATGCTGCTTCCTCAAAAGATAGATTTCTCGGTTTTTTCGCTACATACTTCTCATCTACTGCCACGTACTCTGCATAAGTACCATTTCGTTCAATATCTGGACGACTATATACTTCATCCCCTACTTTAAATGCTGTAACGTTTGGCCCTATAGCAGTAACTACACCTGCAACATCCCATCCTAAAACGAGCGGGAAGTCATAAGAAATTACGTCTTGAAGTAAACCTTCACGTATTTTCCAATCCACAGGATTTACACCAGCTGCATATACTTCAATCAGTATATCGTTGTCTCCCAATAGCGGTGTCTGCATTTCAATCTCTCGTAGTACGCTTTTATCTCCATATTGCATAAGTCCTATCGCTTTCATTCTTTTCACTCCTTTACAATGCTGGGAAATGAGGTAGTACTTCTTCTCCTAGCTCATCCAATACTTCGTCAGCTGGACGTTGACCATCAAATAGAGCAAGGAATAAATGATTCACACCAATACTTTTATATATATCAAGTAATTCAATTAGTGCCTTACGCCCTGTACGGTAACCTAAACGGATCGGTGTAGGACGTTCATTTGGATCTTCAGATAAATCTAAATGCATCGGTTGTATAAATGGTTTGAATACATCTGGATGATAATCCTCTACTAGTTCTCTCCATTGTCCAATTGCTTCCGCCTGATGTACTGGACTACGTGGATAATACATCCATCCATCTCCATGTTCAGCGAACCAGTCCATATTTTGCTGACTAAAACCTGTAATAAAGGTTGGAATATGCTTAGACGGTTTTGGAACTAAATTCGCACCATGAACTTCTCCTAGTGTCGACTGGATAGACGGGAAGTTTTTATACAAAATTTCTTCCAAGTAAGCAAACGCTTCTCTAAACTTTTCACCTCGTGTTTCATGACTAACACCTAACGCCTTGAAATCAGCACGTCTGTCACCGGATGAAACGCCAAGCATAATTCTTTCTGGAAATAGTTGATCTAATGTAGCAATTTCTTTCGCCACACGCAATGGATGACGAAGTGACAATACAGTTGCCGACGTTCCAAATGCGATTTTCTCTGTTTTGCTTGCTAAATATGTCAAATAAATCATCATATCGTAAATTTGACCTGTTGCAGGATCACCAAAGTCAGGGTCTTGCAGCAATACATCGCGAAGCCATACACCTGTAAAACCGTATTGTTCTGCTTTTTGCACTAACTCTACTTGCTTTTCCATCGTTGGCGCATGAAACTGATAATTTTCAATCGGAATGTGAACTCCTAATGTAAGTCGATCTTTCGCAAACATACGATTATATCCAAAATGATTCGCAAACTTTTCCATGTGTTTCACTCACTTTCCTTCATTCATATAAATCTATACTTTTCTTTCCTTTTGTTATTTCTTTTCAAATTTCATAGGCAATGCTGTAACACCACATTGTTGCCGATTGTAATCGTTATAACTTTCTTTGTGCTACGAGTGTTATTATAAATCGGCCATAACATGAATAACAGTACGTACTTTAAAGTGATGTAGGCACTTTTAAGTACCTATAGTAAGTGAGTAATAATAAACGTAATGAATAAATCATGCCGTAAAAATAACATCTATTCTTTCTTCAAAAAGCTTTACAATTGCTTTCACAAGTACGTTGCATTGTTTCACGCACTTCCCTCTTCTTTATATAAAATTCTCACTAACCAAATTCAAAATATTATACTTATTTTCCGTACTTTGCTATGCTATAACCACAAACAGGAGGTATAAACAATGAAAGCACAAATTATCCATTCTTTTGGGGACTCATCTGTATTTCAATTAGAAGAAGTTTCAAAACCGACACTTTTACCAGGTCATGTTCTAATCGATGTAAAAGCAACAAGTGTAAATCCAATCGATACAAAAATGCGTAGTGGCGCTGTTTCAGCAGTTGCTCCTGAATTTCCAGCTATATTACATGGCGATGTAGCTGGTATTGTTATTGAAGTAGGAGAAGGTGTTTCGAATTTCAAATCTGGGGATGAAGTATACGGTTGTGCCGGAGGTTTTAAAGAAACTGGTGGTGCACTTGCAGAATTTATGCTTGCTGATGCACGATTAATTGCTCACAAACCTAAAAATTTAACAATGGAAGAAGCAGCTGTCTTGCCATTAGTTGCAATTACAGCTTGGGAATCTTTATTTGATCGTGCAAATATTAAACCTGGTCAAAATATTCTCATTCATGGAGCTACTGGTGGCGTAGGACACGTAGCCATTCAACTAGCTAAATGGGCAGGCGCTAAAGTTTTTACAACCGCTTCTCAGCAAAGCAAAATAGACATCGCCCATCGTCTAGGAGCCGACATAGCTATTAATTATAAAGAAGAATCTGTTCAAGAATATGTACAAAAACATACGAACGGAAACGGATTTGAAGTTATATTTGATACAGTAGGCGGCAAGAATCTTGATCATTCTTTTGAAGCTGCTGCGGTCAACGGAACTGTCGTAACAATTGCAGCTCGTTCAACCCATGACCTCTCTCCTTTACACGCAAAAGGACTCTCTCTGCACGTTACTTTTATGGCGTTAAAAATATTACATACAGATAAACGTGACGCTTGCGGGGAAATTTTAACTAAACTAACGCAAATAGTAGAAGAAGGACACCTTCGACCATTGCTAGATTCTAAACCTTTTACGTTTGATGAAGTTGCACAAGCACATGAATATTTGGAGTCAAATAAAGCAATTGGGAAAATAGTGTTGAAAAACGTTTGGTAACTTTCACTAAATAATACAAATAACAGTGGGATTGCTTCGCCTTATCTTTGTCTTAAGAGGCGTGCCACAACCTTAAAAACTTTCCATCCTTTACAACAAGTAAAAAAATAACAGCCGAATTTTTCTTATAGTAGAAAATTCGGCTGTTTGCATGTCGCAATTTGCTTTTTATATATTTCCATTAATAGATAAAATACAACTCATTTGCCTTACCATCTTTACCTTCAACAGAATATTATGTTGTTTTTAATTTTTTAAAACACACTACGTACTAATCCCCCGTCTATTCGCAACGCGGAACCATTAATTGCTGAAGAAAGTGGGCTGCTTAAGAAAGTGACAAGATTGGCAATTTCTTCTGGTCGAATAAGTCTTTGAATAATAGAGGTTGGTCGATTCTCTTTCATAAATCGCTTCTCAGCTTCTTCTATTGTCAATTGCTCATTAGGATAAAGACTATTTAACATAGTCTCCACTCCTTCCGTTAAAGTCGAACCGGGCATTATAGTATTAACAGTCACATTCGTTCCTGTCGTCAGCTCAGCTAAACTGCGAGAAAGTGAGAGTTGCATCGTTTTAGTCGCACTATAATGAGCCATTTCTTGAGATGGCATAATAGCTGCTTCGCTAGCAATAAAGATGACTCTTCCTTCTTTTCTTTCAATCATTTGTTTTAAATACGAGCGAGTAAGTCGAACACCACTCATAATATTGACTTCAAACAATTTAAACCAATCTTCATCAGGAATATCAAAATATTCTACAGGTTCAAAAATTCCTAAGTTGTTAATAAGAATGTCTACTTCAGGGTACTTTTTAATCACATTTTGGCACCCTTGTTCTGTCCCTAAATCAGCTACTACGGGGTGAAGGATAGCATCAGGATACTGCGCTCGAATTTCTTTTATCGTTTGATTAACATTTTCTTCACGGCGTCCATTAATAAGTACAGTAGCTCCTTCCGCTACTAAAGAAGTGGCAATTGCTTTTCCAATCCCTGCCGTAGATCCAGTAACCAGTGCTGTTTTTCCTTTTAATTGCGTATGCATATAGATTCCTCCAAATTCATGTGCTAAATGATTGACTTACGTTGGAATAAATAATTACGTTTATATTGTGGTGCACTTCTCTTATCTTTAACAGAAAATAAGCAAATCCACACTTGTTTCGAAAGAGTATAAAGTGAAACTTGAATCAGTGGGGGTCTTACTGCCCGTTAATGCGGGATAAACGAAAATTATGTAGCTATGGGACTCTGTACTGAATTAAAAATCGAAATTATCATCATTTAGATCTACTCGATAATTCTGATTCTAATCATTGTAATGTTAAAAAATCACATCAACAGCAGAGTAAAGCTAAAACCAACTAGTAAATACCATTATGATATATATTAACTAGAAAGAAAATTACGCACTTTAAAGTTCCATAGGAACAAAAAAGTGCCCTATTTACTATAATTTCTAACTTTTTATATTTACTAACGTAGTATCCTTTTCCATCATAGAAAAGAATGTAAAATTACACATTCTTACATACAGTTATAAGATTATTTTTATCCTAATTAACTAAAAACCATATAACATAAAGTGAAACTTTAATCACCCCGACCCCCACCTAACTTCTTGGCTTCCGCTGAATTTTGAGGCGGGGTCTTACTGCCCAGCAAATAGCGGGATAACATTCAAAAAAACCTTGCAGAAAAATTCTACAAGGTTTTTGTCTATACATACAAATTAATCAATATATTAAAATAAAAGAGTTTGTAATTCATCACAATAATATTAAATATAAGCTGCTTTAAAGGCTTGTTGGACAGCTTGTACTTCTAATGAGTCTTTACCATATAAGTTCGTTGCTACACGAATACAAGCTTCTTTTAATTCTTTAAAGTTAGAAGTCATATTTAATTCATCCGTATTTGCATAATAGAAAATATCAAACATTTTATCTTCTCCAATGCCATGTACGTTTACTCCATTATGGTTTCCACCACTAGCAATCAAGTAAGCTACTTTATTAATAATGCTAGAGTTCGTGTGTACACCACCATGATCGTGGTCAGCATCGATAGGTAAGTTATTATAATGTCTATAGTCCTCCGGATATCTAGAAGAGATAGATGATGGGTTTTTCATATCTCTAAAAATACGACCTGATTGTTCTCCCATTGTCCAATTGAACTTTCCGTTATTGGCATACTTTTCAACTGCTACTCCTAAAATATCAGATAGAGCCTCATTAATGGCACCAGCTTCTCCTGCGTACTCAAGTCCAGACTCATTTCTTGTAACCGCGTGTGTAAATTCATGTCCTGCCACATCAAATGCTCTAACAATTGGATCTCCGTATACTAGCATAGCTCCATTACTAAATGCATTAAACCACTGCTTAGGATTTCCTTTATTCGTACCATTTGTGTTCCAACCATGAACGACAGAAATTACTTTTTGCCCATTATTATCAAAGCTGTTACGGCCATATTTTTCTTGATAAAAATCATATACTTTCGTTGCTAAATAATGGGCACTAACTGCTTTAGGATCTGTAAAATTTGTAGAATTACTTGTTACTAAATCATCGAGATACCCCCATACATTTCTTCTATAATTATTATAATCTTTATAATTAGCAGTATATGTTTCAATTCCCTTACCACGAGAATAATCTGCCAGCATGTACGTTCCATCACTTCGCTGCGTAATTCCAAACGTACGATTAATACCTAAGTCATCTTTTCCTGTACCTGTTAATTTTGAAGGATCTTGTGATTTATTTGCTGTCACAGATTGGACAATACTACTATCTACTTGTATACCCAATTTTTGAACGAGTTCTTTTAATAGATTTCCACCAAAAGCATCAATTAATACTGTACCAGATACATATTCAGGTGTAGATGCACTAAAAGTAATTTGATATGCGTTTGTAGCTTTATTTGTATTTTCATCTACATATACCACTTGTTTAATTTCTGGTTCTTCAATAAATGTGAGATCATTTCCATAGATGTTGAAAAGCTGTTTCTTTGCATCCTCTTCTGATAAAGTAATAGGTTGTTTCAAATCTTCCTGTTGTTGTAGATCTTGGGCACTATCCCCCGAAACGCTCGTAAGTACACCATCATCATTAATATGTGCTGTTAGTTGATATCCGTATACATCACGTCCTTCATACGTTTGTTGAAGACGTACCAATGTAGTACCATCATAAGATTTACGACTTTGCGTAACATTATAATTAACTTTGGATTCCGTATTAACTTGCTTTGATGATAATGCTTGTTCTGTTTTTCCTTTTAGTGCATCCTTTGCTACATTTTCTGCCGAATTTTGAGAAGGTGCTGTTAAATTACCTGTTCGGAACGTATCTTCCTTTGTTTCCACTTTTAAATCTTCTGTTTCCGCATGTACTCCTCCAGAGGGCATAATCGCCGATAACACCACACCTGTAGTTAAACCTACCTTTACGAAATTATTCATACTCTTACTCCTTTATAATCTTATTATTAAGTTAAATAAATGTTATTTAGAATTGGAAACATAGATATTTCAAACTATCTATGTTTATCTACTGTTTATGAATTGTGATTCCTCATAATATAGATAGATTGCGTCGTTACTTTTAGATTCATTTCATTTCTCAAAAATTACTCATTATATAAGCTATCTTTATATTTATTTATATACGTTATTTTTTGTGGTTCTGATAACATATTTATCGCCATCCACACATTCTTTTTCATTTCTAATTTTTGCATTGGTATCTCTTTTAAAACTGGATTACCTATAATTTCTTCCATTTCTTCATCAATTCTTTGCATAAGATTTTCTTCTGGATTATTTTTCAAATAAGTATTTTTCAATCCCCATTTTGTCATTATAAATTCATTCGTTTTATTCATAGGATTAATAATAGTAGCTGTACTAGTTAATCGTTTTTTTATTTCATCATGATAGATTTTAATTCTATATCCTTCTTTTAGTGAAATGCTATCGTTTACTATCGTTACATTTGTTCCTTCCATTTCCTTCGTATAAATTTTTCTCCCTTATCATTAAACACCTCTATTGATGCGTATTTTTCATCTGTATAATAGCTATGAGGAGTTTTAGTAGTAACCGTAAAAACAGCTTGCTTTTGCTCTAAGTCTGTATTTAATTCGGCAAACTGGTCATCTCCTAATCCTAGGAATTGAATTGTTTGATTTACCAACTTACTCACTTTCATTTCGTTAACATCAATCGTTAGACTATTATCTTTTTCTTTTACATAGGCATAATACGAACTAAAATGGTACATACTATCCGTTTTCCCACCTGAAATTTCAACTGTATAAACTCCATTTGGTACGTCTTGTAAATTGATATCTGTTGTTTCAATTGTTTTCTCTTGAACAACTGTATTCCCTTCTTTTAATTTAATTTTTCCCCCTTTCAATGTATCTATTTCATTTGTATTTAAATGGATATGCAAATTCCCTTTTAGCCCAAGTGAAGCAATTTGCTGATTTGTAACTATTTCAAAGTTGGAGTTTATCGTAATATCAGAATCAACTAGAGCTCTCGCTTTAGCTAATTGTGATTCAGGCACTATATAGGCTAAAGACGTAACAGCCGGATAACCTTTCGCCCTATTTATCTCTACTTGTTTATTATTAAGCTTAAAGCCCCATCTTTCAAACACGGGTGTAAAATCAACTTGTCCATTCTCACTATAATACTGATTCATTAAATCCGGTAAAGAATGATCATCCTTTTTGAAAGCAGCATTGCTAGCTAGTTTTCGATAACCTTGATACATTTTTGCAAAAGCTTCATCACCAGCTTTTTGTTTCGCCATCGTTAAAAGAATAAGTTTTTGTCGTAAATCTAAATCATCATAATTTTTATTTTCTTTCATTAAAGCATTATATAAATTCCGTTCTACTTGTTCCTTTTTCCCGAAATTAAACAACCAACCAACTTGATCTGCTTTTTTTCCATATTTACTATATTGATATTGAGCACCGAATAGATTATTAGAAACTTCTCCTGTAAATATTCCTTGATTATCAAAACCAGCTTGGTATCCGTGAGCGATTTCATGTAAAGTTCCCCAACTTAGTTTATCTAACCACATTTTTGTACTATCTGAACTATTCGCTGTCCAATTTGTGCCATAATAGGCACCGCCAGCACCAGATATATCTGCTTTTAAAAAATAACGATTTTGACTTTTTTTATTTTCAACCGCTGAACCATCTAAACCAATAATTGAATCATACATCGCAAAAATATCTTCATAATACGCAATTAACTCATCCAATGATTGAAAATCTTTTAAAGACCTTACTATTTCTTTATCTTTTTTAGGTATAAATAATTGAAAACTCTCCCCTTGAAGTAACGCATACTCTCCATCAAATTGATCCCATGTACTAAAAAATTGAGATACACTTCCTTGTTGTTTATAAATGGGAAGAGGTTTAGTAGCACTTTCATTCCCTACTTGGTACTCAAGTACAGCGTGCTCTTCACCATACGGAGTATCTATGAAAGGAACTAAAGGCGTATCACCTTGAATGGTAATCCATTCATTTCCTACTTGTATGGATTTTTCATTTTTAGAGTCATTAGACAATAAACGTAATGTTAATTTGTCTTTAAAATTAGGATTCGTTTGTCTTACCTTTAATGGTGTATTTCTCTGCAAAATAAATCCTAAATCTTGTCGATCGTGATATTTACCCTTACTTATGCCCGCCTGAAATATCCAAGTAGGCTCTTCTAAACTAGTAATTTCTTTTACATTTATTCGTTCATCAGCATGTAAGTGTATATTTCCTATTAGGAAAAACATTGTATACATTATGCCTATAACAAGTAACCTTTTCATTTGCATATCTCCTTTTCTATTTTTTTATATACAAAATACAATAAAACAAATTCCTCCTTCCTCACTTATAATTATGGGCAGCAAGTTATTTATCAGTGTAATTATTATAGTTACATTAATTCATGATTATCAATCATTTAATGTATGTAATTTTGCATATATGAATATTTTGTGATAACTTCCGAAATATCGTATAATGATCAATATTTTTTTCATACATTATTCAATAAAAAAACACGAAGACCCTTAAGTCTTCATGTTTTTATACTTGTGATTGAATTAATTACTAAAATCTTTTTAATCGCGAAAAATCAATTATTTTTAGGCTGATAGCCGTACCTAAACTTTTACGATTTACTCATCCTTTTTGTTCTGTAATATTAAATTTTGAAACCAATTCCGTTAATTCTTCTACCTTTTCTTTCATTTTGTTGGATTGAATTGATATTTGTTCAATTGATACGACCTGTGATTGAATTGACTTTACTGTTTGAAGAGTCTCCTTCTTTACATCTGTTGCAGTTTCAGAAACTAGCGAAAGAGAAGCATTTACTTCTTCTGTACCAGCAGACATCTCTTCTGTCGCTGCGGATACTTCTTGAATTTGACCTGTAATTTTATCAATATCTCTCATAATAGACAAGAATGTTTGATTCGCTTTGTGAGCAGCTTCTTTTCCTTCTACTGCCTTTTGTTGTCCTTTTTGCATGACATTAACTGTATCTTGGGTATCTTTTTGAATGGATTTTATTAAATGATTAACTTCTTTTGCAGATTCTTTAGATTGCTCAGCCAAGTCTCGAACTTCTGCGGCAACCACTGCAAATCCTTTCCCATTCTCTCCAGCACGTGCCGCTTCAATAGCAGCATTTAAGGCAAGAAGGTTCGTTTGTTCGGCTATATTAGTAATTGCAGCGAGAGCTGTATCAATCTGTTGTGTACGTGTAACAAGTTTATTTATTACTTTTGATGTTTCCTCGACAACATCATGCACACTGTTCATTTGAAGAATAGAGTGATTTATCACTTCACTACCGATATTTATTCGTTCTGTAGTCGTTACTGCTACCTCAGCGACTACTGCTGAAGATTCAGCTACAGTTTGCACCCCAGTTGTAATTTCTTCCATTGAGGATGAGCTCTCCTGAATACTAGTTACTTGTCCTTCTATTTTTGTTTTTACTTCTAAAACAGTCTGTACAACCTCAGTTGAAATATTAGATGCTCGCTTTGTATCTTGTAATACGCCCTCTGTAGAAGAAATAACCTCTTGTGTTGTCATTTTAACATTCGCAATTAATTGTTGAAGGTTATCTAACATACTATTAAAAGACTGGACAATATGTCCTAACTCATTATTTGCTTTATAAGGAGTACGTGTTGTTAAATCTCCAGCTGCTACTTTTTCCATATCATTTTGTAGTAACGCAAGTGGTTTTCGGATAGTTAATTTAATAATATATCCAATGAATATAATTATTAAAATTGCTAAAATCGAAATACTAACAAACATTATCATTGTATTTTGAGCACCATTATTATTTTCCTTTTGTAAAAACTCTGCATTATTACTATTATATATAATCAATTCACGAATTGATTTAATTGATTTTTGCATATTAGGTTCAATCTCTTTTAAGTAATATGCATATGCTTCCTCATTATTAGATTTCCCTAATTCTTGCGCTTTCTTCATTTGAGTTCTTAATTCATTAAATGTTTCATGAAACGTGTTATATACTTCTTTTTCTTTAGTAGAAATAACTTTAGCCTCAAACTGCTTTAAAAGATGATCATTTTCCTTACGAATTCCATCCATTTCTCTTATTAATTCGTTCATTCTTTTTTCATCTTTTGATAACATTATTTCCATAAAGTTCATATTAACGTGATAAAAATTAGATTCTACAATCCCAATCCACTCAATTGGTAGTAAATTATCCTCATACATATTAGAGGAAGTATTTTTCCCTCTTTCTAATCCCCAAAACCCTATTAGGGATAATACTATACATGCAATACTTGATATAGTTATTAATATGTTTAGTTTTGTACCAACCTTACTGTTTCTTAATAATTCCAATTCCATATTCTCCATTCTAATATATAGTTTAAGTAATGTATTTTATAATAAGAATCCAAAAATTACGATGTTTATTTTGCGATATGCAATTTTGCATATCATCAACTACTAAATCAAAATAATCTAACATTGTAATTTTAGTTTTCCAAAAATTCATGATTATGAACACACCCCATTAAATCTTGAACTTCTCATCCAAAATATCCACAAATATTGTGGCACCAGGGGAACCCATCATTGATATATAAATTATACTTCCATACAAGACTAGCTTAAAAATATTTTTCTTATTGCTCATTTTTCTATTTTCTCTCTATTAGAAGTACTCCTAGTACATCACACTAATAAAAACGATAGTATTAAAAAAATAAGGAAAGACATAACACCCATGTCTTTCCTCTAAAATTGTAATACTCAATATGCTCTTAGCTCTATTTGATTTTCTAGTTAAATCCTTACATATCTTTCTTTATAATATCCCCTAACTCTGTCCAACTTGTAATACGCGGGATATTGAGATGTTGATTGTAAGAAGTAGTTTTTGCATACACTTTTATTGGCTTTCCTATTAACGTTTCTAAGACAGCTGGCTTATCATCAAAGAAATAGTTTAATTTTATTTCTTGTATGAAGTGTATTTTTTCTTCATCCCTCATTCCATAGAAAAAGCGATCTTCATGTACCGGAAACCCTTGTTCTATTAACCATTTTTTTGTTTGCTCTCCATGTTCTTTAGGTCGCGCCGTTATATAGTATATTTCATGCCCTTGTCTTTCTAATTCTTGTAAGGTCTCTATTGCATATGGAAACGGTGAACAAGAAGTATAATAAATCTCATCCAGCAAACTATTCCACATCTGACTGCCTTCCTCGGAAGTCATGCCAAATGCTTCATGAATTTCAATTGTTTTTAAAGTATGAAATACATCCAAACCTACTTTTTTGTTTAATTTTTTGTTATATAAATGAAAAGCATGCTGTCTTAAATCAATTAACGTATCATCGATATCAAATCCAAACTTCACTCTTCATCGCTCCTTTCTGTACTTCATTTATTGAAAAATATAAGTATTTTTTTATTCTCCTTATTCCTCTTCTTTGCGATATTTTGGATAGCCAATAAATCTATAATCTTTTCCAACCTGGGTAAAGGATATGTCCTTAAACTCAATCGCATCTTGCATTTTAGCAATACCAGCACCCTCTACAAAGCTAGGCGCCATTCTACCCCCAATAATTTTAGGTGCAATATATAAAATAAGTTTATCTATTAATTTATTTTCAATAAACGAAGCATTTACCTCTCCACCACCTTCAATAAGTAGGGAGGAGACTCCTTTTTGCCCTAAAACATCAAGCATTTCATGTAAGTTTATATGCTTTTCTCCGCTAGTAACAAATACTTTGACTCCTGCATTTTCTAATGCTTTCTTTTTTTCCGCTGCATGATTACTTGTTGTAAATATCCAGATAGGAGCTTCTCCATCTGTAACAACGTTAGCTTCCATCGGTATACGTAATGTTGAGTCCAATATAACTCGAATTGGATTTCTTCCATTTGGAATACGCGTTGTCAATGATGGATTATCCTTTTGTACAGTATTCGCTCCTACTAAAATAGCCGCATTTTCGTTTCGTATTTGGTGTACTTCCTGTCTTGCTTCTGTAGATGTAATCCACTTACTATCCGATAAAGAAGTAGCAATTTTCCCATCTAATGTAATTCCTGATTTAATCGTTACAAATGGACGCTTTGTCAAAATATATTTATTAAAGACCTCATTCATCTTTTTAGATTCTTCTTCACACACTCCCACAAGCACTTCAATACCGGCATCTTGTAGAATTTTAATTCCACGGCCAGAAACAAGTGGATTTGGATCAAGTGTAGCAACTACTACCCTCTTAATTCCTGCTTGTACAATTGCCTCTGCACAAGGGCCTGTTCTTCCATGATGAGAACAAGGTTCAAGAGTTACATAAATTGTACCACCACGGGCCTGTTCTCCCGCCATACGTATCGCATGTATTTCGGCATGTGGTTCTCCAGCCTTCATGTGTGCTCCAATCCCTACAATTCGATTATCATTTACAATTACAGATCCGACCAATGGATTAGGAGTGGTTTGTCCCTTCATAGCCTTGGCATTTTCTAATGCTAGCTTCATATACAATTCATGCTCAAGCATGTAAGTGTCCCCCCTCAAAATGTCCAGAACGCTGAACCTTCGTTTGCAAATATTTCTCATTAAACTCTGAGACATCACCCCATAACGGTTCACGACTTGTAACATTTAATCCAGCTTTTTGTAACGCTTCTAATTTTTTCGGATTGTTTGTAATAAGTTTTACAGGTTTTGAGCGTAGCGCTTTTAATACTTCAATTGTGTCATCGTAATTTCGAATATCATCTTCAAAACCTAGGTTCAGATTGGCTTCCACTGTATCTAACCCATTTTCTTGCAAGAGATACGTCATCGCTTTACTAAACAAGCCAATTCCTCTTCCTTCATGATTCGCTAAGTAAAATAAAGCACCTGAACCATGTTCTGTAATCATTTGTAAAGACTGCTTTAATTGGAATCCACAATCACAACGTTTACTACCAAAGATGTCACCAGTGTGACAAATACTATGCATACGAATTAGGGCATCTTCAGAATTCTTAAAATCACCATACACAAGCACACTAGATTGCTGCATATCAGCTAAATTAATAGATGAAAGCTTTTCAATAATTCCTTCTACACTATTTGTAACCTCACTACATTGCAACCAAGAATACCATTGGAAAACTTTAGTCTCCCCATATAAATTAATTGGCAATTTGATAGGACCTACTAAATAAATATCCTTTCCATCTTGATGTATAAATTGAATTTTATCTTCTAACATATGAATTGTATCTGTTGTAACCATTAGGTACCTCCTAGTATAGAGAATCTCTAAAAAATTCTCTTCCATTGTTATATTTTTTATTGTTTAACTTACACAGCGTAAGTGTTTTTACAGATGATATTCTTTTTTCTCTCAGCTTATATGCAATATGTATCATTACAACCTTGGCTATTTAAAGAAAAGAATTCCAGTTACATAAAACAACTTAGTTACTTTATGTAAGTGAGTATACATTCGTAATTAATTTACGTCAAGTAATTAATTATAAAAATATTTGTTACTAACTGTAAGATGTTATATAATTTATTTTAGGAGGTGAAGGAAAATGAATGATTCTACATTATGCCCTCGCTTTGAAAAAGGAATGAAATTTTTTAGTCAACGATGGACAGCACTGATTATTTATCAACTTTTCTCTGGATCTCAGCGCTTTTGTACACTTGAATCTTCTCTTCCTGTTAGCGGAAGATTACTTTCAGAAAGATTGAAGGAATTAGAACTAGAAGGAATTGTCGAACGTAAAGTCTTTCCTGAGACACCAGTTCGTATAGAATATTCTTTAACTCAAAAAGGATTTGCTTTAGAAGCTATTATTCGCGGAATAGAAGAATGGTCACAGGAATGGATAGAACTTGAGGAATAACATAAAAGCTTTTTCGTATATAGTTTTAAGTAATCAAATTACAGATACCTATTATTAAAACGCTAGTTTTTCAAGCATTTATGAAAAGCTAGCGTTTTTTAATGAATAAAATTAAATTTAAGAAATGAAACAAGATGATCAAACCGATCACCTTGTTCCTTTAAAGATTAAAATAGTGATTTTAACAACTTTTATTAATACATACTCGATTAACAGAAATAATAAATAGAATTTTTGTAACTAAACAGTTTTATTTTCGCAATACAGTTATCTTATCCCGCTATTTGCGGACAGTAAGACCACCACTGATTAAATTTCCATTTTATTGCATTTGAATATTACTTATGAAACTTCACACGCTCTTCAAGTGGTTGGAATTCTTTTTCTCCTGGTGCAGCCGTTGGATTACCAAATGGCATTTGCGCAATCAGTTTCCAATTAGCAGGAACATTCCATTCTGTTTTTACTTCATCATCAATTAATGGATTATAATGTTGTAAAGATGCCCCTAATCCCTCTGCTTCTAAACCTGTCCACACGACTAATTGGTGCATACCTGATGCTTGGTGTGACCAAATTGGGAAGTTTTCAGCATATGCAGCAAATTTTTCTTGAAGCGATTTAACGATAGCCTCATCTTCAAAGAATAGTACTGTTCCATAACCAGCTTTAAAAGAATCCATTTTTTGTTGCGTTCCTGAGAAATCTCCATCTCCAACTACTTTTCTTAATGTTTCAGTTGTAATATCCCATAATTTATCATGAGCTTCACCAAATAATACAACTAATCGCGCAGTTTGAGAATTGAAAGCTGATGGAGTATATTTCACAGCAAACTCCACAATTTCTTTAATTTTTTCATCCGATACTTGTACCTCTTTGTTAATTCCATAGTAAGTACGTCTTTCTTTCAGTGCAGTATAGAAATCTTTTGTCATAATTCATTTCCTCCTAAGTTTTAATATTCTTCAAAATGATACATTGCGAAGAGAATATGAGTTGAAATGAGTTCATTTTTGAACCATCGAACACCATAACACCAATTGCTAGTCATTCTGAATCTAAACCACTGCTTCTTGCTTCAGTTTACCTAAAAAAACTCTTATAGCATCATTGATACAATCTAGTGATCATTCGGTATTATTTTACCCATTCTCTATTCATGTATCCTGCTTGTTTCATATTTACACAAATATGAAAATAACCTTAAATTGCTGGTCAAAAAAGCCAGGTAGTATGAATAACACATTACCTGGCTTTTTACATTTTTAATTTACATTCAACTAAACATTACCAATGAATAGTAGTAAAAACTATACCCGTCACTTATTTAATAATTAACATCTCATAAGGATGTTGTTCCATAAATCTATTCTCCCAAGGAATCTCTAATGATGTCCAATTTGAACCACCGTCTACTGACTGATACACTCCTTTATTGCTAAACAGATAAAACGTTCCATCACTTGTTGCCTTTAATACTGGTATGATTGCCCCTTTAGGAGTTGGTAAACCTGCATTCATTTCTGCCCAAGGCTGATCTTTTTCTTTCTTATAAATAAATGATTCACAATTTCCATTATTGTAATCATGCGCTACGTGTGGATTTGAAGATGTCGCGATGATAATATTTTCTGGATCATTTGGGTTCACTGCCATTTGATATGCGTAATGATGCTTTAGCCCACTACACATATAGTTCCAAGTCTTACCTCCATCATTACTCTCCGCATACTCTTGACCTGGTTCTTTCAAGAATGAATCACCTAACACCCCGTATAAACGATTTGGGGCATTGCGATGTGATTTAAGAATGTGAATATCTTGAGGATAGTTCCCCTCTTTTTCCTCAGTCCATGTCTTACCTCCATCTACACTTTTAATTAATCCGCCTACCTCAATAGTCGTATAAATAGTTTCTGGATTATTAGCATCAATTTCAATATGTTTTACATGGTGTGTATATGTTCGTTGAGGAAAGAACCATGATGAATATGATGGCATTTGTCGATAATCTGTTAGCAGCTCAAAACTGTCTCCTCCATTTTTGGATACGAACATTGCACTCGGTTCAGTTCCTACATATACAATCCCGTTACCGTCATCCCCCTTCGCTGGAGATACAGAAACTGCTGTAATAGCTCTCATATGAATAGCATTAGCTGGGAACACTTCACCAAATGAAGGTAACGCACCAATTGCTTCCCATGAACTTCCTCCATCTTTACTTCTCCATAATCCCCTATCAAAAGTACCACAATACATTCTTTCTGGATCGTATGGATCTGAAGCTAACGCAACTGGATTCGCACCTACAAACTGCGATTGGACGCTCCATGTTGAGTCTTTTTTTTCTGCAATTACAAGTTCTCTATCAAACGCTAATATGAATTTTTCCATAACTAAAATCTCCTCGTTTCATAATATATCTGGTATTATTTGAATCTTTACCATTACAAGTTAAGAGGTGACATTTATGCGCTATAGCATATAAAAGGTAAATTTTATATGCTATATGTGATTAAAAACTTACATTATATAATTTGTTAACTTCACATCCGTATGATGAACAAGATGTCCTGTTAACTCATATAAGTCCATATGCCACCTCCAAATAAACCGCAATTTATATGCTATAGCATACATAATATAGAATGCATTATTTTATGTCAAACTTTAATACTGTTAATCAGTTCTTTAGCTCGCCTAAAGTAATTTAAAAGTCATAATATAAACAGAAACATTTTATTGAATAGAAATCAATGAAAAAATACACTTTTCCCGTAGAGGCAACTTTAGAGGACATTACTTAAACATATAAAGGATCATGTTCATTACCACAGACAAATAATAAAAAGGCAAAAACGAACAGAAATGTGTTCATTTTTGCCTTTTTTATTTAACGATTAAAATGTACGACTTCTGGAAAGGAAATCTGCATTAGCTCCTGTTACACCACTTTGTCCCCAGTTCCCTGGAATCATTTCGCGAATAAGAATTAGTACTTTATCCAAAGGTGCATGAGTATATTTAAATGTTACTTGTGTAAGTTCGTTTACCCACTTATCCTTTGTCTCTTGATCAAATGTATTCCATATATCAATCTTAATAATAGCCATTCCATCAACGTTACGACCTGGTGTATCGTAAGACTCTTTTGTCTCCCAATTGGACACCCTACTTTTCTCAGCAAAGGTAGCATCACTTGCTACAGCCCCAGCTTTCCCCCAGTTTTCTTTCTCAAGTTCCGTTATCAACACTTGAATTTTGTCAGGGACAATTTTTAATAGTTTTATTGTAAGTTCCGTTACATTATAAATGAATTCCTTCTTTTCTTCTGTTGACATGGTTGGCCAAGTATTTAGCTCAATTAATGGCATAGTATTGCCCCCTAAAATTAATTATCTATTCACTAGTTACAACTATTGGTTCAACTGATGTTTAACTGCTCTTACTACCAATTCGTGATCTTCTTCTGGTGGTAATCCTGAAACTGTTATCATTCCAATAACCCCTACGTTTTTTATTCTGATAGGAAAGCATCCACCAAACGCAGCATATTCCGAAGTATCTAAAAGATATTTTTCATTATATGAAATTCCAGTTATTTCACTTTGTATCTGCATATAATACGAGCTACGATCATGCAGGGAAACGACTCGTTTTTTACGCTCAATCCATTTCGTATTTTCCGCATTTGTCCCTGTCATCTTGAAATGAAATAATTGCACACCATTTTTCGTTATATCAACAGCAATCAATTTTCCCTCTCGCTTTGCTGTTTCAACGATAAATAAACCTAGTTGCAAGGCATCTTCATTTGTAAAAGAGGAAAATTGAAGTGTTTCCTCCTCTTTTACAATTTGTTTACTTATTTCATTCAAATTTGAAGTACTCATATCTTTAACCTCCATAATTGTTTTATGCCACACCGACATTTTTTCGAAATTATTAGGCCATATAGTACAACCTTTCAATCAATCTGATTCCAAATAAACTGCTGTAACATCGTTGGTAACTAGTACCGTAAAGCTTGTTTTCTTCTTACTGGTGCTATTATGAATGATATTCAAAGTTATAAAAAGTACGCACTTTAAAGTGCTATAGGTACTTTAAAGTACTATTCTACTTATCCCTATCTTACAGAGACTATTATGAAATATATTTAACATCTTAAAAATGTATGTACTAAAGAATAATATTTTTAATCACTAACTTTTTTGATCAGTCGTTATAATTCAATTTCATCAAAATTTTTATCAATTATTACACTATCCAACAATAGGAGGAAACAAAGATGGATGAAAATATATCCAAAAGCTGAAAAGCAGTTGAGTCCCTTGAGGAAATAGTTATAATTCACTACTTATAGAAATAGGCATACAAAAACGCCATCCTTTCCTATAATTCTACAGAAAGAATAGCGTATTTTTCAAAAATGAGTTCTTTTATTGAGAAACTTTGATTCTATATCATACATAAAAGGGCAATCAGTGCTAAAACAGCCGGAAGTCCTTGTTTCACAATAATTGATTTATTAGATGTGAAACCTCCGAAAATAGCTGCTATCACCACACAAATCACGAAAAATAATTGGATCATATAACCAATTGGATTGAGCCCAAGTACAAGTCCCCAAATGAGACCAGCCGCTAAAAATCCATTATATAAACCTTGGTTTGCAAACATAATGGCTACGTTTCGATCTCCTTCTAAATGCTTCGGTAATTTGAAAGCACGTTTCGCTACTTTTGAATCAATAAAAAACATTTCAAGGATCATGATAAACAAATGTTCTAATGCTACGATCCCGACTAAAATAGCTACGATTATTTCCACACTATTCTGCTCCCTACACTCTCTATTCTTTAATATTCTCTACATTTTTTTGCATCTGTAATAGAACATGAATAAGTATTTTGCGTTCTTCTCCACTGATATTTACGAACATTCCCTTCATGAAACGTTCCTTTTCTTTCTTGTCAAAATATTAATTGATATATCAATTAATGATACGTCAATTAATATACATCTCTCTTTTTATTTTTGCAAGTTTTTTTGCTCAATTGGTTTTATTTTGTTCCAGCAACTTTAAACCAATTCAAAACATCAGTTCGCATTTCTAGAAATCATAATTACTTTAAGTTCATTCTGACAATCATATTTAACTAAATATATAAAAGAATTGAGTTATATCTCCATCAATTTATAAAAATTAATTTTTTCTAAAAACAGATACTTTACGTTTTTTATAGTAATAAAAATCATTTTTTTTCAGAGGCAATCCATTTTGTTAGCCTGATGGGCATAAGATAGCACCCATATGGAGAACCAATTATCTTTCAAGAAAACGGCTTGAAATCTGGATTTGGTACAGGAGTTGCCTACTTCCGTAATCCAGATGGTACTAATTTAGAGCTAATTGCTCCAAAAGGGCCATTTAGACGTGACTAATTAAAATATATTAATACTGAAAAACCACCTTTATGAGAGGTGGTTTTTGTTGCTAATGGTCAAGATTAATATTGAGGTCTGATTGACACCTATTCCTTTTCCACATCTTTCATCATACCATCGAAAGAATAGTCTTATAGCTATTTCAAATATTTCGGCTGTACTATATTGCTAGCAAGCTAAAATTTCATGGTACTCCCCAAAAAAATCTGCTGAATCATAACCAAAAGTTCATTTTATCATTTCAAGGTAATTCGAAATTCTTAAGTTGTTGGGCACGGGGTACAGCTGAAAAACAGTGTATATTCATTAACTTCAAACTAATTTTGATGTAACAAAATTGTATTTATACTTTTTTAACAAATTCAGATTTTAATTTCATAGCTCCAAAACCATCAATTTTACAATCAATATCATGATCTCCATCAACTAATCGGATACTCTTTACTTTTGTACCAATTTTTACAACTGATGAAGTTCCTTTTACTTTAAGATCTTTAATTACTGTTACAGAATCACCATCGTTTAAAATATTTCCATTTGCATCTTTAATTACCTTTGTATCTTCACTATTTTCAGCTTCTAATTCTAAAGTCCACTCATGAGCACATTCTGGACAAACAAAAAGATTCCCATCTTCGTAAGTGTATTCTGAATTACATTTTGGACAATTTGGTAAATTAGACATATTTTTATTTCCTCCACTCGTTTTCGTGTATTCTATTAAATAAATATTATTTTTAATTTCCCTTTTCCGTTTAAATATACGGAAAATATTCTCTTCTTACTGTTTGATACTTATTTGTTGAATGTATAAAAAAAACTACTTGTTCACACCTTGTAAAAAATCTTCTCCACATTCTCCAAAGCAAACTTTCTTCTTCTCTATTTTTTAATAAAATGATGAAAAAGTAGATTAAATCAAACAAACTTTGTATGTGAAGTGAAATTTTTAAAAATCTAATGCATTTACTTTATTCTTTATTGTATTGATTTCCTGCGATTGCTTAGAAAGCCCTGTACACTCATGAAAAGCAAAATGCTTACACCCTATACATTTTTTTGTATTCAGATGTCCTAAAGCACAATTAATTGCTTCCCCGGTATGATCAAAAAAGTTTTCTTTCCCAATCTCAGCGTACAATCCATTCTTATCTAGATTGGCTTTTAGCTCTGATTGAATTCCAGAAATAAGAAGTACGCCACCTTGTTTTTTGAAGTGCTGAACAATATTCCTAAAGTAAGACTCTCCTGTGGTATCAATAAAAGGAACTTTTCCCATACGTAAAATTAAAACTTTAGGTTTATAATGAATAGTCGCTAAAATATTTTGTTCAAATGTTTGAGCAGCCCCAAAGAATAATGGGCCTTCTATTGTATAAATACTAATTTGTGGACAATCATGAGCTTTATTTACCACATGCGATAACAATTTTTCATTCTTTTTTGTATGATCAGGAAGCACTTTAGATATAACAAGCATATTACTCATACGTTTTGTAAACAAAATAACAGCTAAAATAAGACCGATCTCCACAGCTGTTGTTAAACTAGTAAATACAGTAAGTAAAAATGTTACTAGTAATACAAGGGAATCTCCTGTCTTCATTTTGAGTATGTGATAAAAATGTTTTTGTTCGCTCATATTCCAAGCTACCACCATTAAAATGGGAGCCATACTAGCAAGAGGAATATGTGAAGCATATGGAGCTAACAGTAAAAGTGTCAATAACACAAATCCCCCATGAATAATACCCGACATCGGAGATACAGCCCCACTCTTAATATTAGTCGCTGTACGAGCAATTGCTCCAGTCGCTGGAATTCCGCCAAATAACGGGGTAACAATATTTGCAATCCCCTGACCGACAAGCTCTTTGTTACTGTTGTGTTTACTATTTGTCATACCATCTGCCACGACAGCGGATAAAAGCGACTCAATTCCACCGAGCATCGCAATAACAAATGCAGGACCAATTAACTGTTTTATACGTTCTAATGTGATTTCTGGTATATCAAACTGAGGAAGTGTATTTGGAATCGTGCCATATGCTGTACCAATAGTAGGTACATGACCTGAGAAAAATACAGTTGCAATTACAGTTGAAATAACAACACCTACTAATGAACCAGGTACTTTTGGTAAAATCTTTGGTGTTATGAGTATAACAAAAAAGCAAATCAAAGCAGTTATAACACTATAAAAATTGGTAGTACTGATATGAGTGAAGAGTTCCTTCAAATTTGCTAGAAATTCCTCATGCTTTTTTATACCTGTTAAACCTAAAAAACTAGCAATTTGTCCCGTAAAGATAATAACAGCAATACCTGAAGTAAAACCAATTGTTACAGGACGTGGAATAAACTTAATTAAAGAGCCTAGTTTGAAGATTCCCATAAGACATAAAATAATTCCAGCTAACAAACCCGCGAGTAGTAAATTTTCGTATCCATAGGTAATTACAACTCCTAAAAGAATCGGAACAAAAGCACCTGTAGGTCCTCCAATTTGATACTTCGAACCACCAAACAGTGAAATGAGTATTCCAGCAATACAGGTTGTATAAATCCCATACTCTGGCTTAACACCAGAGGCTATAGCAAAAGACATAGCAAGTGGAATCGCAACAACTCCAACAATCATTCCTGAAAGAAGATCCTTTTGAAAATGTGCTAATGAATATCCTTCAAACCTTCCTGTAAATAACTTTCTCATTACAAACCCTTCTTTTCTATTTTTAATAGATCTGGATTACAAATGTATTTCTCGGTCCCTTATACAGAAAATTGTCCTTTTCACAAAAATAAAAAACACCCTAATATTTACTATATGTTTTACTTAAATGACACTCCAATTCACCTATATCTCCACCTTGTTGTACATAGGATTTCAATCTTTCTGCTAAACGTTCTCCGGCTCGACTATCTAGCTTCTTTGTATCAATAAACGATCTAATCCTTACCTTATCTGGAGTAATATCTCTACGAAACATTTGTCCTGGAATTTCACTCCAAAAACGATTCCATTCATCCAGTAATCCTATTTGATCAAATAAAAAACCTTGAATTCCACATAACCAAGCTGTACAAGCAGTATTTCTTTTTCGACATCCAACTCCATCTTGTAAATGTTGGCATGAAAAACAACAAGAATTTCCACTTTTTATACAAACTTCACAAACGTAATGAGCTCCTAATGAGCGAAATGTTTCAATTCCATGTTGGATGATATCTTCTTTCTTAACCTCAATACTCAACCTATCCCTCCTTAGCCATCATTTCACTTTCTGCTCCATCTAGCTCTTCTAACATTGAAATCGTATCGATTAAATGGTTGTTAAAAATCTTCCGTGCAACCACCAATAAATCCACAATAATAGGGTCTCGTAAAGAATATAAAACTCTTTTTCCATCTTTTCTACCAACAACAATGTTTTTTGAACGTAGTACACTTAATTGCTGAGAAATAGCTGAACCTTCCTTATTTAGAATATCTTGAATTTCGTTTACGCTTTTTTCACCTTCTGACAATAATTCTAAGATACCTATTCGCAAAGGGTGTGCTAAGGCTTTAAAGAAATCTGCTTTAAATTGTTGCATTTCGTTTCCCATTGAAATCCCTCCGTTACTTTTCCTCAATTTCAAAAGTATCATATACATCTTCAAATGTTTGAATATGTATATGATACTTTTAAAACCTCGAATTTTCAATACAAATTTTACAATATTAAATAAGCATCAAATAGAGAAATATACTATTCAAATTTAAGTTCAAAATTTATTATCCAAAATAAAAACGCCTAACATATTAGGGATATATAATACGTTAGGCGCTTGATATTTAAAATTTTTCGTTTTAGGTCTTGATAATATTGGATGAGTATATGACCAAAACGCTAGATGACTAATATGAATAAACTTATTTGTAAAATTAATTCCTTAGAATATTTTAAGAGCAAGTTTTGAAAAAAACTATTCAAAACTTGCTCCTTATTTTCTCAGATCCAACTATTTTGATACTAAAACCAACAGTAGTGAATTAGAATAATGACTTAATACTTGCTAAAACTGTAAGTACACCTACAATAATAACAAATACGTTACTCATTTTCCCTTTGTATTTAGCTAGTACTGGTACTTTTTGAATCGCATACATCGGTAATAGACATAAGATAGCAGCAACTAAAGGACCGCTTAGAGAATCAATAAGTCCAAGAATACTTGGATTTGTATAAGCAACAAACCAGCATGATAATACAACAAAAGTAAGGATTATTGTCTTAATTGTTTTTTCTTCAATATCTTTTCCACGTGATTTACCGAACTTAATAATCATGTCACGCATTACTTCGAATGCTCCTATATAATGGCCAAGGAAAGACTTTGTAATAGCCACAAAAGCAATAATTGGAGCTGCAATAGTGATTACAGGCGAATTAAGCTCATTAGCAAGATATGAAAGGATTGATAAGTTTTGTTCTTTTGCCATTTTTATATCATCTGGAGTCAAGCTCAATGCGCTACTCCAAACGAAGAACATAACAACAGCGAATGTCATGATATAACAAACCTTTTGTATTTGCGCACATTTAGCATCAGTGGCTTCGATTCCATACGTAGCTCTCTGTTTCACAACAAATGATGAAATCATAGGTGAATGATTAAATGAGAATACGATGATTGGTAGAATCATCAATATCGTCCCAAAATAGCCTGTTCCTGTTGAAGCAGTTGAAACAGCTGAAAAACTAAGCATTGACGTATTCCACTGTGGAATTAAAGATATTGCGATAAAAAGTAGAGAAACTATGAAAGGATACACTAGCATACTCATGATCTTTACAGTAATATCTTGACCAAAATTCAGTATAGCGATAAGACCAAGAACTAATACAAGTGATAAAATAGCCCTTGGAGGCTCTGGCATGTGCAATTGATGCACGATAAAACTACTTGCAGTATTTGTAAGCGCAACCGAATACATTAGTACGATTGTATAAATTGAACCGAAATATACGATGTTAAAAATGATACTCGCTTTATTTCCGAAATACTCTCTAATTGTACCTGTGATCCCCTCATCAGCAGAATTAGAAGCGTATATCATTTTAGCAAGCGCCCTATGTGAGTAGTACATAACTGGATATGCAAGTAATGTAATTAGTAGTAAAGATAATAAACCACCTGAACCTGCATTAATCGGTAAAAAGAGCACCCCTGCTCCAATTGCAGTTCCAAATAGACTGAGTGCCCATGTAGTATCCTGCTTATGCCACTTTTTCGGATCTGCATATTGCTCATTTTTTAGTGCGGTATTTTCAGCTTGAACTTCTATTTTCTTTGCAGTATTCCCGTTCATATAATAACTCCCCCTTGTATCTATTCCTACATCTCTCTTTGCATCTAACAAATATTCCCTTTTCGGAAAATGAATTCCTTACAAGTTGCCCCACATTGTATGTCCTTCATCATAATGAATCCAAATTGAAACATTCGCTAGTTAGCGTCCTAATATAATTGTTAGCGTTCACAAAAAAGTTTACTCAAAGTATCCGCTCTTTATATAAAGACCCCTTAAGAGAACAATATAGAATAGACTTCATAAATACGTTGCAACATTTCTAATAACAGTGTATTACTTTAATGGTTTCTCTTTTTTACTTTTAACAGTAATTTTAGCTAAACCGGCCTCTCTTCATTTGCGAGGCATTTCTTTCTCAATTCTATACATTACTTTCATAACTTCGGTAGCACTGATGATATTGCTTACACAAGCCACTGAAGCACATTACATACATTTCGCCTCTAATCACACACCTTTCTTACTAAGAATCGCATTTTTTATATTTTCTCCAGAGATAATAAAATTTCTCTCGACGCCCTCATTATAACGTGTATATTTATAAAATTAATATTTTTATATTTTCAGAAATATTAAAGCGGAATAATTTTATATGGATAATATTTTACAGTTAGCATGTAGCCATTGTTTTTATCGCGTAAAGCTGAATTAGTTAGTAAAAATATACAATTATACATTGTCTTTCTAGGTGACTCATTCTAAAAATACTTATATCCCCTTTTATCAAAAAAATTTATTTTAAACATAAAAGATATTCTAATAAATAATTAATGTAGGCAAAAAGAAAAGATTCACAAAATACAAAAACCAATTTTTAGGATATATATTATCAATATTGAATTCATATACACTTTTTTAAAAAAATACACTGAGCAAAAAACAAAAAAACTGCCCCATATGGACAGCTCATTTACATAATTATCGTTATCAAGGATTCACAAACAAATCACTTCAATGTCATCTTAATTCTAGTTTGTTCGACTCTTCTTCAGAGATATCTCTATGTTTGTAATGAATCGTTTTTAGATCATTTCCTTTTATGCGAAAAGTAATTGTGTCCTCTCCATAAGGCGGATTGTGTGCACCCTCAAAAGTTTGAATTTGAACAGTTACATAAAAAGTATAGTTTGTTGTATCTTTTTTTATTTCAAGTATTTTTTCAGAACCTCGATACCAAAGTTTTGGTTCCTTATAATAGTTTTCAACCTCTTTGCTTATCGGCTCCAATAAGAGCTCAATTACTACTTCTTTTAAAAGTTTTTTTGGTACAGGTATTCTGTTGATTTTCTTTCTTTTTACATCTATAATCCTCCAAAAATCCCCGCTCTTTTCAACGGTATAAAGAACATTCGTACCGTCCGCTTTCAAAAGATGAAAATAACCTTTATTTCCCTTAGTATATAATCGTGGCTCATTAATCCACTCACCTTCTGTTTGCACTATCCCTAAAAACAACTGAGTAAGTGGCGTTATCTTATAATCTAATTGGTTAAAGTCACCAAACGAATAAAGTTCATAACCGGTTAAATCTATGCTAAAATTTCTGTTTATATCATTTTCCTTTTTTACAATTGCTTGAGCAGAAATGCAGGGTAATAAAAAACTAAACAGACATATGACGCTAACCATTGTTAATCTTATTTTCATAACATCAATCCTCTCTTTTATTAAGATGCAACAAAAGAGAGGATATTATTGATTAGGGCATAGGCTAAAAAATTAAACTCCCCCATTAACTAGCTCGTTTATCGAGTTTAATTTTGAAGAAAGCTCGATAAACCATTCTTCATCCCCTGTTAATAATGCAAGATCTATAAGATAAAGGATTTGTTCCTTATTTATTACCTTTGATTCAGGGAGTTTGTTAACGTGTTTACTAAAGAGTAAAATCGCTTCGTTTATTGTGTACTGGCCGTCACGTTTCACAATACTAACTGTAACTATATCCTCTACATCATCAAGTGATACAATATAACCAACTATTAATTCACCTTCATTTGATATTCCACGAACCCAATCTCCTACTTTTAAAACATGATTATTATTTGACATCATACCGTTTCACCTTCCTATAAATATTTTTTGTGACGATAAAAAAGATATAAAAACAAATCATACTGTAATATTTTTCATTACATTTAAGTGTTAAGAACTCACGGCTATATAATAATTAAGCCGCTTAACGCTCTTGATTGATAAGGTCAACAACTTCTTTCATTGTATAATTCTTTAAGTATTCACCTAGATGTTCTTCAGCACCTAAGAAAATAGCGAAAAGAACTTTTCGCATGTTCGAACCTACAACACACTGATTGTTTGATTCCGGACACTTCGGCTGCAAAGCACCTTCAGAGGTTATCTGATAAATATGCCAAAGATTAATTTCATCTAAATCGCGAGCAAAAATAAAACCTCCACCAGTTCCCTCTTTTGATTGTATAAATTTATGTTTTTTTAACAAACTTAGCACTTTACGAATACGTACTGGATGTACACCTGCACTTTCTGAAATAGCATTACTTGTTGACATCCGGTCTGGCTGTAAAGCTAAATAAGTTAAACTGTGAATGGCCAAGGTAAAGTCGCTGTTCATGATTTTCCTCCTACGATTAAAAATATTGTTTCTCATATATTAACATACTGTAGCCATAAATATTACAGATTGGTTAGAACGTTAAAACATATAGAATACTTCTTACCATAAAAAAATTAATTCCTTTATATTCTATCCGGTCTCACCTATATCCGATAACTTCATTTAGCTTTTTAAGTTGAAAATAAAATTAAACACTCCACTGTTTCTTCACTTGTTCTTCTGCCAGTTGTTTAATTTTTGTCCAAATCGTATCTTTACTCACAATAACATTTGTTTGATAATTTCTATCATTATAATTAACTGTAACACATACTTCAATCATCTTCTGCTTCCTCCTTTCAAGAAAATTTTCCGTAAGAAATATTATTTTTTAATTAGCCAACTTTTGTAATTCAATGCTTAAAAATGTTCGGACGCTACGTGGTAAAAATTTGCGGATTTCTTCCTCATTAAAACCAATCTGCAATCTTTTTTCGTCCAGCATAATCGGGCGACGTAACATTAGTGGATGCTCAATTATTAATGTATAAAATTCATTAAGCGAGAGCTCCTCAATATTTATATTTAAGTCCTGAAAAGTTTTGGATCTAGTTGAAATAATTTCAGTAGCCCCCTCTTCAGTTAAACGAAGAATTGATTTAAGCTCATCAACTGTCATAGAATTTGATACGATGTTTTTTTCAATATAATCAATTTGATGCTCTTCAAGCCATGCTTTCGCTTTTCGGCATGAACCACAGCTTGCTGTTGTATATAGAATTACCATATTTAACTCACTCCTTTAATGTTATCAAACGTACATTTTAAATATCGGTTATTGAAATGTATTAAAAAAAATTACAGTTTAGAATCAAATACACATAATATTATTTTTTCGGGAATATTTCATTTATCTACATTTTACAGACGATAACAACTCACTTCTAAAAACTATACTGTAATTTTAAACTTTACAGTTCTATTAATCAAATGTTAAGTCTTGGATACATTCTATTGAACGTAACAAATCATTTTTTTATATGAATGTCCCCATAGTGTTACGCTAACCAATTCCCAATGTACTTTAAAGTACATTTTATTCATTTCTTGTTTACATGTGCTATTATGAAATATATTTAACATAATAAAAAGTACGCACTTTAAAGTGTTATAGGCACTAAAAAGTAATAATTTTGGCACGAAAACATATGTAACCCCAAAACGGAAATCTAAACTCATCAAAGGAGGTTTTTTTATGAAAACATACAATATTCCTGTAGAGGCGACTTTAGAAGTTATTGGCGGAAAGTGGAAAGTTGTTATCCTTTGTCATTTAAAAAAAGGAACAAAAAGAACGAGTGAATTAAAACGATTAATGCCTGGTATTACGCAAAAAATGTTAACACAACAATTACGGGAACTAGAAGAAGATGGTGTAATCCAAAGGAAAGTATATGACCAAGTACCACCGAAAGTAGAGTACTCTTTAACGGATTACGGTTCGTCTTTAGGAACTATACTCGATTCACTTTGTGCTTGGGGAGAAAATCATCTTGAAAAAAACGGGAACACATCCATGCTGATTACAGCCGATGAATAATAACTGTACGTGTAAATTATATTGAAGACATACAACAGATTGAGACAATATTTACCTCAACCTGTTTTTTATGACTCTTTATAACTTTTTTGCCGTAATGACTGTTTCAAACTCAAAGGTTTCCGGTAGATGATCTGCATAAGAATATTCAAAAGTTCGTCCATCCGTTAAGTAAGCTACTTGTTCAACTCGCATGAGGAAATCCTGATTTGTTAAATTCATAAACTGCTTTTCCCTATCATCTGGGCGAATTCCTTTAACTCTGACAACAGATGTCCCTACTTCAAAACCAAGTTTATTTTGAATATGTGAGTATATCGACTCCTCTAAAACAGAAGCCTCAACACCTGGGATAACCGAGATTGGCATCCATGTATGCTCCATAATCGTCGGAATGCTGTGAATGATGCGGAGGCGAATGATTTTATAGACGAAATCACCGATTGAAACTCCCAATTTCTCAGCAACTACTTCATCAGCACCAACAATCGCAAACTCTATAATTTTACTTTCTACCTCACTGCCGTAAACAGCTTTCGTACCTGTTAAAGTTTGAATCATTCGTGCCTTTTCCTGCTGACGCCAATCTTGCACCACTGTTCCACTTCCGCGCCGGCGGATGATGTAGCCGTCTCTTACTAACAGATCCAGCGCTTTTTTAATAGTAAGTGCTGAAACATCAAATTCTTCAGCAAGGACGGGGCTACTCGGAATTTTTTCATTGATTTTATATTCACCGTCTAAAATTTGCTGTTTAATCTTTTGATAAATGCCGAGGTATTTTACTTGTGTTGATCCGCTTGCCATTTCCATACCTCCTTTATACTGCATACTCGCTTCTATTCATTCAAATGTAAAGCCTCAAGTTTGTAGACTGAAGGTGATGGGGCAGCAAATCCATTTTCTAAGATTTCAATATTCGTTACCGCTTCTTCATCTTTCACAAGTTTTGGTGCACCATTTACAATTGTGTCATAAGCTGCATCATAGAAACGACCGTAATCACCAAGCGGCGTTTTAATTTGTTTTTCAATCCAGTCACCATTTGCATTACGATACTTAGCAACTCCATAGTACATCGGTGAATCTTCACCAAATCCTGCACTCTCAGGCATAATACCCGCTTTCAAATCATTTTCCTGCTGATCTTCACCGTATTTAATAAATGATCCATTTGTTCCATGAACGATAAAGCGTGGATAATCTTTTGCTACGACATGGTTCGTTTTCAGCTTAATCTTCAACTGATTTCCGTAATGTAGACCAACATCGAAATAGTTATCAACCGCACCTTCCATTTCATTATTACGAATATCGTATGTCACCGTATCTGGACGGCCGAATAGTGAAATCATGCGGTCCATCGTATGAATACCTAAACTGTAAAATGAACCTTCTTCTTTTGGAGCTTCATGAGTGATTGAACCAGGACGGAAATAATCAATATGCGATTCAATCTCAATAATATCACCAAGGAATCCTTGTTCAACTACTTGCTTCACAGCTAAAAAATCACCATCAAAACGGCGATTTTGATAAGGCATAACGACTACACCTTTCTCTCGTCCTAAAGCTAATAATTCTTTCGCATGTTCTACTGTATCGCAAAATGGTTTTTCAACGATAACTGATTTTCCGGCTAGTATAACTTTTTTTGCTAATTCATAATGCGTATGTGCTGGCGTACAAATCGTCACTACTTGAATTTCATTGTCATTCAACAATTCGTCCAAATCAGTAGTGAAGTAAACACCTTTTTCCTCATATGGAGCCGCTAATTCTTCATTTATTTGACGCACAAAAATCGTTTTTACTTTTATATTTTTACGTGTCTTCAGATAAGGTAGGTGATAACGGTTAGCTGATTTTCCAAATCCAATAAAGCCCATTGTTAATGTCATGTTCTTCAACTTCCTTGCTCATAAATTTTCGTTTCTACATTTATTATATATTTTTATCTTTAAAAGTATATAGTTTTGATTTTAAAATTATATATTAAAAAGTCGAGATAGAAATCATTTTCTGATCCCCATCTCGACTTTAAGTTATAGACTTATATCCTATCATCATTTTATTTATACTCAATGACTTGAGAGCTAATTGGTTATATACTCTTATTCATACATATACGAACGTGTCATCGGAATTGTATCATTAATCCCTTTTGTAAATACAAATTGATGTAAATCAATATTACCTGTAAAGAACGAAGCTGCACATGCATTTAAATATAAACGCCACATGCGGATAAATCGCTCATCTTTCGTTTTGCAAACTTCCTCTAGTACGTTTTCAAAATTTCGAGCCCAATGTTGTAATGTATTCCCGTAATGTCTACGTAAGCTTTCCACATCAACAATGAAAAATTGTTCGTTTGTCATGTTCGTGATTAATTCGTTAACAGCAGGAACATACCCACCAGGGAATATATATTTTTCAATCCAACCATTCGTAGCACCACCATTAGCCGGAGAAGTAATGCAATGCAGCAGAGAAATCCCGCCATCATTTAGTAGTTTGTTAACTGTTTCAAAGTATTGCGTAATGTTGTCTTTTCCTACATGTTCGATCATACCTACACTAACAATTTTATCAAATTTACGATTCTTAATATCGCGGTAATCAAGTAAAGATACTTCAACTAAATCCGTAAGTCCCTCTTGTTTAATTCGCTCGGAAGTCTTAGCGTATTGTTCCTCACTTAACGTTACTCCCATCGCTTTCACACCGTACTGTTTAGCGGCAGCTGTAATGAGTTCACCCCACCCACAACCGATGTCTAATAGCGTATCACCTTTTTGAAGGTTCAACTTTTTCAAAATATGATTCACTTTATTATGCTGCGCTGTCGTTAAAGAATCTTGTTCATTTTGGAAATACGCACAAGAATATGTCATTGTCTCATCAAGCCATAATTTATAGAAATCGTTCCCAATATCATAATGGTGAGCAATATGTTCTTTATTTTTTTGTTTTGAGAAATTCCATTTACTTTTGAAATATTGCAACTTACTATCTCCTAAAAAGCTATCCTGCCTTTTATAAATAGATTGAATTGCTTTTTCAAGATTCCCCTCTATTTCAAGGTCCCCATTCATATATGCTTCACCGAATGCAATAGAAGGATCCTTAGCAATTTCTTTTTTTGAGAGCGGCTTATGGAATGTTATATGAAATTGCGGTTCCCCTTCGCCATATTGTATTGTTTCTCCATTCCAAAGTGTAATTTGAACTGAATCTGAAAACAGATTTTTAAGTATTTTTTTATAAAAAAGTTCTTCAACCATAAAAACATCTCCTACTAAAAAATTGAACAAAAAACTATACTAGTTAATAAGTCTTTTTGAACATAGCTTAAAATCGTTATGACTTTTTGCTACGAGTGTCATTATAAAACGGTTATATTATGAAGCATAGTACGTACTTTAAAGTGATGTAGGCACTTTTAAGTACCCATGACTGAAACAGGTCCTCAAAAATTTTACTTTTCATCATAACAACTTTCTAAAGTTTTAAAACGAAAAACACCACCTCGTCATTAGGTGGTGTTTTCAATATTACATATAGAGATTTCACTTAACTTCTGTGTTTTTTCTATCTATGCATCGTTCTCCCCATGCGGTTAATTGATTTAATACATTTTGTAAAGACCACCCATAATCGGTTAGGGAGTATTCTACTCGAGGGGGAATTTCTTTGTAAATTTCACGTGTAATCACACCATCTTCTTCCAGCTCGCGTAGTTGCTGCGTTAACATTCTAACAGAAATTTCAGGAATCAAACGTTGCAACTCACTCGTTCGCTTCTTCCCTTTCGTTAAGTGACATAAAATGACGACCTTCCACTTTCCACCGATAATTTCTAAAGTTGCTTCTATAGGTATATTATATTGTTTCACGCGATCTCCTCTCCTTTTTTATAAATTCCTTATCTATTGTTACGTAAAAATAAATAATTTTCTATACGGCACATTTTAGTTCCTACAGCACAAAAAAGTACCTATATTACAAAAAAGTAATTATGCTGCTTAAAAATCTCCCTCTATACAAAAAGAAAAAACGAACGTATTCTCGTTCGTTTTTTCTTTCTTTATTCAGCTGCGGTTATAAGCATAGACGTGTTACCATTCTTTTCAAGATGATTTTCTCCCCAGTTACAAAGAGTATCGAGTATAGAATCTAAAGAATGACCGTAATCAGTTAAAGAGTATTCTACTTTTGGTGGCACTTGGTTATACACTTTTCTCTCGATTACACCATCTTCTTCTAATTCACGTAATTGTTGCGTTAACATCTTTTGTGTAATACCAGACATTAATTGTTTTAATTCGCACGTTCTCTTTTTGTCTTTCTTTAAATGACAAAGGATAACTACTTTCCACTTTCCACCGATAACCTCTAAAGTTGCCTCTACAGGAATATTGTATGTTTTCATATAAAAATCTCCTTTAATAATTTTATAAGACAAATAAGCTAAAATATTTAAATATTACTTTTAAGTATCTATAGCACCTTAAAGTACGTACTTTTTATTGTGTTAAACATGTTTCATAATAGCATACGTAAACAGTAGATGAGTAGTACGGTACTAAAAAGTACCTGTGTTACTTTTAAGTATCTATATCACTTTAAAGTACGTACTTCTCATTATGTAAAATACATTTCATAATAGCATTTGTAAGAGTTGAGTGAGTCATGCAGTATTAGAAATTACCTGTACTTTAAAGTGAGTATTTTTATCATACATTTTGTCAGACGATGAAATGACATGTTTTAATTTTCAAATACATTTTAGGAGGATATCTATAATGAGTAAATTACTAAAAGAAAAAATCGGTTTTGGTACAGCACCACTAGGAAATATGTACCGTAATATCCCAGAGGAAGAAGCAATCGCTACAGTGGATGCTGCTTGGGACAATGGTGTTCGTTACTTTGATACAGCTCCACTTTATGGATCTGGCTTAGCAGAAATTCGTCTTGGTGAAGCACTGTCAAAAAGAAATCGTGATGATTACTTTTTAAGCACCAAAGTAGGTCGAACGATTTCAGATGAACTAGAAGATCCATCTGCACGTGATTTAGGTGAAAAAGGCGGACTTTTCGAATTTGGTCGCAAAAATAAAATGATCAATGACTATAGCGCAGATGCAACACTTCGTTCTATCGAGCAAAGTTTGAAACGTTTAAAAACAGATCGTCTAGACTTTGTATTCATTCATGATTTAGCACAAGACTTTTATGGTGATGAGTGGATTTCACAATTTGAAACAGCTCGAACAGGAGCATTCCGTGCGCTAAAACGTTTACGTGAAGAAGGAGTTATTAAGGGCTGGGGGCTTGGAGTAAACAAAGTAGAATCAATTGAACTTATGCTTGATTTAGAAGAAGCGAAACCAAATATATCCTTATTAGCTGGTCGCTATTCATTATTAGACCACGAACGTGCATTGCAACGAGTAATGCCTGCAGCTGTAAAGCATAATATGGATATTGTTGTTGGTGGCCCATATAGCTCAGGTATTCTTGCTGGCGGCGCTCACTTCGAATATCAAAAAGCATCGCCAGAAATTATTGCAAAAGTTGAGAAAATGAAAGCTCTTGCAGATCGTCACGACATCAGCATCAAAGCTGCTGCACTACAATTTTCACTAGCTAATCCAGCAGTTGCTGCTGTTGTTCCTGGTGCAAGTAAACCGGAACGAATTGTAGAAGACCAAAATGCATTAAACACAGTAATTCCAGCAGCATTCTGGGAAGAAATGCGCGAACAAAAACTAGTAGCACCTAATGCACCACTACCAATCAACGTAAAATAATAATGTAACTTTAATCAGTGGGAGCATCCCCCACTGATTATTTACCCGTAAATACCGGGATGAAAAGGAGCGTAATGAATATGGCACATACTACTACATCTATGGAAATTTTTGCTTCACCTGAACAAGTATGGCAATTAATCGGAGGTTTCAACTCCCTTCCAGACTGGTTACCTTATATACCTAGCAGTAAATTAACTGAAGGCGGTCGTGTACGTCATCTTGCTAATCCAGATGGCGATACAATTATAGAACGCTTAGAAGTATTCAATGATAAAGAGCGCTACTACACGTATTCAATCATGAATGCACCGTTCCCAGTCACTAATTATCTATCTACAATCCAGGTTAAAGAAGGTACTGAAAGTAACACATCGTTAGTAGAGTGGTCTGGTACGTTCACTCCTGTTGAAGTTAGTGATGAAGAAGCAATTAATCTGTTTCATGGTATTTACAGCGATGGACTGAAAGCATTACAGCAAGCATTTCTAGATTAATTCATGTAATTGATTGAGACGAAAAATTTAATTAACAGTCAAATATTCGATTTTGTTGTTAAATTCATTATGAAAGATAAACAAATACAGCTTTCATACCTGCTTGTTAATTACAAGAAATAAAAAATACTACCTCCAAATGGAAGGTAGTATTTTTTATTAGTCCGGAAAAACAATTAATCCCTCTTCTTTTTCATCCTGCTTTAAATCTTCTTCTGGGAAGTTTACAGTTGAATTTTTATCCCCTGTTCTTTTTGTTTCTTCACCTGGAAATACGAAAGTTGAGTTTTCTTTTCCTTCATTTTTTTCTACGTTATCTGGAAATACCATAGAATCTTGGGTAGTCAAATCACTATGAAATCCAAGGTTAGACAAAATCGCTCTTAAATCTGGTAAAACCCCTATTTTATCTGATGATGGGTTATTAGACTTTGTGCCTGTATTTGGATTACTTAAAATTGCTCTCAATTCTTTTGGTGTATATGCCTTACCTAAATGTTCTTTAGCAATCCCTTGAATCGATACAGCAGCCCCAGCAATTATAGGCGAAGCGCTAGAAGTACCACGAAAATTAGAAGTATAACGATTAATTATGTTCTGATCTGTAACTTTTTGTCCTTCATTATTTTGATTTTGATATGTATCTAATGTATCAACATACTCTCCCCAACCATATACATCAATTCTACTACCAGAGTTAGAGAAAGCTAAACGTTTATGAGGAACTCTTGCAGTAGATGCTCCAACTATAATAGCTCCTGAATCTTTAAAGTCTGGACTATTTCGATTTAAAATCTGTTTACCATTACGGTCTTTAAATTCATCTAAATCAATCCCACCATTACCAGCTGCTTCTACAATAATAATGCCTTTATCTGTACCTTTGCGAATTGCATTAAATATACTCGGGTATACTTCTACTGGTAAAGGGTCATCTCCATATCCATCATATTTAAAGGACTCTTCTATTAATAAAACATCTCCAGCCTGTAAAGAATCTACGGCACTTAAAATAGCATCTCTTACATCGATTCTCCCATTATCTCGGATCACTGAAATTACTTTTGCCTTTGCTTTTGGTGCAATCCCAATATTCCCAATCCCATTGTCAGCTGCAGAAACAACACCTAGAACTGAAGTACCGTGAGAAAGATCATTACTCATTTTTCCAGACATAAATTCAATATTTTGACCGACTAAATCTTCATGATTTAATAACCAGCCTTCTTCCAAATCTACAAAAGTTGCTCCCTGACCATTTCCTCCTTTAATTCCCCAAGCATAAGGAGCATTAATTCCTAAAGGTGCCTCTTCAAGATATCCCTGTCTCGAAAATCTAGGTTCATCATAAGGATTGACTGATAGTACAGGCAATCTCGAGCCAGTTGTTGTATTTATACTCTTATTAGAACGAACTTGTATTTTACTAGAATCGTTATTAGCAGCATATACTGTATTTGTTACAAATGTCGTACCTATCCCAGCAAAAGTTGTAATTGCAAGTGATGATATTAACATACCTTTAAAATTCTTCATTTTTCCACCTCTAGTTTTCTATTAGAAATAACATATTTAATAATGTGTATGACTCGAAAAATATTTTATCTTATTATAAAAATTAAAAGATTTTTATAACTTTTTGATTTACATAAAAACTCCCTTCATTCTTGTAATTCAATGTGTACATTTCAAAACAATGCACTTACTGTAACTATTATAGTTACACCTTTATTAATTTTCAACTACGAAATATAAATTTTAAAAAATAAATTTATATTACTTTAAAACAGCACTAGCCTTTTACGTACATAAAGTGAAACTTTAATCAGTGGTTTTTTTGTTCATCCCCACTGATTATTAGCCCTCACCAATCGGGCGTTTACGGGCAGTTAATGCGGGATAAAAATGCAAAATATCCGTCCAAATTACAGCAATCAATAAGTTTATGGACTACGAAAGAAATACGAAAAAGCAAAGCACTAAGTGCTTTGCTCCTTATAAAATCCCTTTTAACTTTTCACCAATTAACTTCGCTACATACTCATAACCTTCTGGCCCAAAGTGTAATCCATCTTTTTCATCATTTTCTACAAATCTTTTATAATCCCGTTCTTGAATCATTTCAGCGAATACGTTTAGAAAATAACTTCCTGTTTCTCTCGCCACTTTCTCCACCACGTCTGCATATTGACTAAGCACTCTATTTGTTCTATTATGCTGTCTTTCTTCATCAACTGGTGCAGGACTAATCAGTAGTACTTTATCTGATGAAACTTGGTTCACAATCTTCTCTAAGTTTTCTTTATATGCTTGTAATGACACTTGAGAAAAAGAAACTGCATCATTCGTACCAAGAAAAACTGTTACGAAATCTGGTTTATATGATATTACATCTTCTTCAATCCTATTTAACGCATCGAATGTATTATCACCTGGAACACCTGCATTCACTACTTTCCAGTTCGGAAACATCTCTTGCAAACGTGGTGTTAATCTCGGCATTCCATCAAAAAATGTTTCATCAGCTGTAATACTATCTCCAAAACATACTAACGTTTTCATTAAGCTACTCTCCTTTTACGTATGAAACAACTTTCCTTCTATTGCTTTTATATATCTGTCAGCAGAACGTTCAACTGCCTCATTTGCATTTTCTTTTACTACTCGATGAAAAGCGTTGTATAAACGATTAAACTGTAACGGCTTCACTCGATTCACCATTTCTTCCACTTTTCTCGCTGGTAGTGGAATTAAGTTTGGATAGCTGTACATGAAGCTTACCCACCGCTCATCTGCTACAACTTGAATAATATCACCTGTTAACAAAATCCCTTTTCCGTCATTACCTTCTTCCCAATGCAATACAGAACCACCACTAAAATGTCCTCCAAGACGATGTACAGTAATCCCATCCGCTAATTGTAAAGACTCACCAGACCAATAAATAATACGACTACTCGGACGCATCACCCACTCTTTATCATCTTCATGTATATAAATTGGTACATCAAATGTCTCTGCCCATTCTACTTGCGTTGAATAATAATGAGGATGAGACAATGCAATCGCATCTAATCCTCCAAGCTCTTTTATTTTCGTAATTGTCGTTTCATCTAAATACGTAATACAGTCCCACAGTAAACGATATGACTCTGTTTTCACTACAAATGCCGTTTGACCGATTGCAAATCCTGGTTTTGTTGTAATGCTATAAAGTCCACCTTCCTCTTCGATTATTTCATTTTTATATGTATCACCAATTTGTAAGCTTTCCAGTGTCGTCCAAGATTGTCCTTTTGGATTCACATATTGCCTCTCTTCATCACAAATATGACAGCTCACCGGTTCTTCTACACTCGCCGCATACTGCACGCCACACGTTGTACAAACGAAATTTTCCATAATAATTTCCCCTATCCCTATATTTTTATTAAGCTAATTTTTGTTGATAATGATCTGCTTTTTTATTTTCAATTAATAAACTTATAAAAGTAAGTAAATAGACAACTGTAACCGATAACGGAATTACAGTAAATCCTTTTTCTGCAAAAAGAATCCCGCAAACTGACGTTACAAATACAATCCCTACTGACAATAAACCATAGCTTTTACTTTCATAAATCCATACGTACGGAATAAAATGAACACCTATTAACATCGCTACTACAAAAGGTAACCATTCTGGAAATTGAAAATAGGCAAGTAATACAAGTGGAATATTCAATACATTTATCCCACCAATTAAGCCTGCCAAAACCCCTAACGGATTTCCTTTCGCAAACATATCAATTTTCAATATAGCAGCTATCATTAAGCCGAAAGGAAACACACAGCCCATACCGATTAAATATACCCACACCACTTGTTTTTCAGAAAGAACAAATCCCGTTATACTCATAACTATCCAAAATAAAACGCCGGCTAATATAATCGGTAAGCCTCTCTTCGTTTTGATTGCTAAATCCTTTTTCGCTTCTGCAACATTCATCTCACTATCTCCCCAAAATATTTGTGCTATAAAGTAGTCTCAACCTCACCCATCCAATAACGCCAAGCTGCTAAATAATCTTCTAAATCTTTCGGGTGGTGCCGTAAACACCTATCTATACGTAAATATAAGCCTATGACTATTTCTTCATATAAATCACGGTCTTTTTTATGAAATACACATTGTTTCATCGCATAATCGATTGTTTCTTTTGTTAAATTTTCCGGAGTTGAACAAAACGCATACATTAAATCATACATAGGATCTCCTAACACTGGTAAAGGATCAATTACACCGTGCAGCTCATTCTCTTTAAATATAAAGTTATGAAATCCAAGATCACCATGCAATAAAAACGGCTGATTTATTCCAACGTCCCTATTCGCTAACTTAAGAACCGTTCTATACTCTTCTTCACTTATGTAACGTCTTACATTTTCATGAGCTTCTATCACATTTTTTGTTAAAAATTCACTCCAAGATTGAACCGGACTTTCTTTCCATCCCCAGCCATCTACCTCTGTAGCTACTTCATACTTATTGATAACTTCCTTTACAAGTTTACAAAGAACACTCCGTTTATGGCCTAGTTTGCAAGAAGTTGTGCCCTCAAGGAATGAATAAACAATATGGCGATTTAAAGGTTCCTTATATAAAAACTTTGGAAATAATTCGTCCTGTTTATAAAACTGAAGAAAATAACCTTCTTCACGTATGACATCCGATTCATTCAACTTTACAACGTATTGTTCATCTAACAAATATATAGTACTTGTCGTACCCCCGTTTAATGCTTTTACGCTATTTGGATAATGTGAAATAACTTTTTCCTTAACTAGTTGTGCAGTGATTATTGAAATGTCCATTCTCTCACCCTTTAATTCGGAAGATTCCCTTAATTCAAAAGACAACTTTACTATTATTTGACAAACGCAAGGAAAATCCTCCCAACCATCCTAATATAACAAACAACAATTTTATTTTATTACAATGGCTTTCTTCAATATCCCATTTATGATAACGTGATTTTATCACTCTAAATGCTCTTCATATACTCTAATAATTTCTATTGCAGGGTCTATGTCTTGTAATTTATGAGCCAAACTTTCTACACCAAACACTTCTGTAAACGTATGACTGCCTACAATTAAATTAATCCCTTTAAATTTCGCATGTTGAACTGTATATAATGTTTTTTCACCTGTTATGTACGTGTCACACCCTTTTTCTAATGCACGTTCAATCAAATTTGTATTGTTTCCTGCACCGGTTAAAATCGCAATCCGTTTTACTGGTTTATCGTGATTTCTCCAGCTCTTCACTTTCTCTTCCATTTTTTCTTCAAGTTTTCCAACTAAGTTTGAAAAAGGAATCGCTTCTTTATATTCTCCTATTCCCGGTAGTTCTTCTTCCTCATACGTGGAATATTCCAGTATTGTATCTATCCCAATTCCGTTAAATAACGATGTACACGTGCCAAACTTTACAAAATCTAACGGCAAATGAACCCAAAAATGATTCATTTCATATTGCTTCAATTTCTCAATACAAGCCTCTTCCATACCAAATAAAAAACTCCACGGCGCATGATGTGTAACTATCATATCGACTCCATTTCTATACGCTTCTTCAATAGTTTCTAACGTTAAATTTGTTGTGTAACCGATTTTGTGAAATTCATCTTTACTTATATGAGTAAAACCATATTCATCATCGCCGTATTTATGAAGATGCTCTCCAAATAGTGATGTTATATGTTCGTTAAACTGCTTTATATTCATTTTATTTCTCCTTTCATTTACTTTTATATTTCAAAAATAAGGAAATACTAAATAAAAACGTTACATACATATAGGAGGACACCATGAAACCTGAATTTTTAAAAGCTATACATGATGCCATTGGAAATGTTGAACACATTCATATAGAAGAAAGCGGTGCTGACAGCTTACTTATCCATCATGATGATGCACAGCAATTACAACAAGTCGCTAAAACGCTAGAAAATAACAATTTTCGCTCTGCTTTAAGAACAACTGGAGATGCTTCGTATATTGAAGTATTGAACAGATAGTGAAAGTCCGGATGTATGCCGGGCTTTCTTTTTTTATATTGAAACTTCAAACTCTTTCACATACACCGCTGTTCCAGCGATATCTATTTGTAACTTTTCGTTTTCTATCCCTTTCGTTACATAAACGGTTACACGACCATCTTTATTTATTTCCTGTCCTTGCTCAACGATTAAATCCAATTCATGTTCAAAATCTTTCTCTAAATACTCCGCATAATACGCTCCCATTACACCTGAAGCTGTTCCTGTCACTGGATCTTCAATCGTCCCAGCGTAAGCTGATGAAAAATGACGGCCGTGCATTTGTGCTAGTTCATCATAAGTTTCTAGACAAATTGGGTGAATAGAAGCATTAGGTATTTCTTTTAATACTGATGGAAATGCAGCATTATTAGGTTTCATTCTCTCACATGCATTAAGATTTTTAATCGGTACAATTACAGTCCAATTTCCCGTACTTCCATATACAATCGGTAAACTTACATCTAAATCATTTACTTCTAAACCAATACTATGAGCTAATTCTTCTTTTGAACCTGTAAACTCTTTAAACTGAGGTGCTGCCTGTCTCATTTTAATAAAGGTTTCTCCATTTTCATTTACACGTATTTGTATCGGTAAAATCCCAGCCTTCGTTTCAATCGTAAGGTTACTTTTCTCTTCTAATAAACCTTTTTCGTGCAAGGCATATATCGTCCCTACTGTCCCATGACCACATAAATCCATTTCAAAACCAGGTGTAAAATAGCGCATTTTTATATGTGCTACTTCTGAAGAAAGAACAAAAGTTGTTTCGTTAAATCCAATTTTTTCAGCAATACGCTGCATTTCCTCTTCCGTTAATCCATCTGCATCTAATACAATACCTGCTGGATTTCCCTTATTTGGTTTATTCGTAAATGCGTCGTAATGAAATACGTTTATAGTCTTCATTTTCTTTTCTCCTAATCTACTTTAAAAATTTTATAATAAAGCTCTGTCTCCGTTTTCATCGAACAATTATTTCTCCAAAATATCCTCTGCATCTTTTCATTTGAAGTATGCGTGCTTCCGATGTAATAAGTAGCCCCCATTTCCTTTAACATATGTAAAGATTGAAGATGCATATGAGAAGCAACTCCTTTCCCGCGATAATAAGGCATTACTCCAAAGTAAAATAATCGTCCTTCACTTTCTGTTCCAGTTTCTATATGTGGTATGGACATACCAATTGACCCAGTTTTATCATAAAAAACAATACATGACTTTTCCCAACCCTTACCTAACTCTGTTTGCACGGAATAAAAATGTTCATCGATAGTTAAAATTGAAGTTTGATTCCCTGAACCCGACATACATTGTTCCCAAATATATTTAAATTCTTTTTCCGATAACGTTCCTTCTGCTATTGATCGATATGTATATTGTTTTTCAACCATCTCTACATTGTTTAACTCCCTACACACTTCTATCTTTGCTGCATGTAAAGAAAAACCCGCATCAAGTAAGACTTTTGCACTTGTGTTATAACTACTAAACCTTTTGTTTAAGACAATACTTGCTCTTTTTAACTCCCAATTAAAACAAACCTCTTCAAATCTACTTATCTTTTCTTTATATGTTTGTACGTTATACAAAACATCTTCTTCTATTTCTTCAATTGTCACTGCATTTGGTAAGCCATTTAATACTTTTTTAGAAGGACCAAATAAGTTTTTAATGACTGTAAGATCGTACTTCACCACTTCACCTCCAATCTACAATTTCTATCCGTAATAACCACTCTCATATACTCATCTCCTTATTTTTAAAATAAATAAGAAAATCCATCCACTTACCATTCTCTAATGAAAATGCCTCTCTCTTGCATTCAAATGAAAAGCCTGCGCTTTCCGCAAGACGCACTGATGGCTCATTATCAACATGTATATGTAATTCGATTCTATGAAAATTAAGGCTATTAAAAAATAACGATAACGTAGCGTTTACACTTTCTACCCCATATCCATTTTTCCAATATTGATTATGAATAGAGTAGCCCATCATTGCCCACTGATAATCCATACGTAAAATTTTTATTAGCTCTAGCTTTCCAATATTAGCCCCATCTTCTTTACGAAAAATACCTAATACATACATCTCATCTCGATGTGCTGCTTCATCAAACCCTCTAATCCATTCCGTGAACCATTCTTTTGTTGGTGATGCCATAACTTGATAGCCATCGTCATATTTATACTGCGATGGCAGTCTCTTATTAAATCCATCTAACCAACTTTCGTAATCATCTTTTTGAAATGGACGGATAATGAGTCTATCCGTCTCTACTTCTAATAACGGTAGCTTCATTTACATCTCTTCCTCCAGTAATTGATTGAATATTCTTTGTTATCTTACACGAAATACAAAATCTAGTAACAAACCTTATGCCCATCAACTTAAGAAATTAGTAGTTCCCCAATACGAAAAAAATAAGTCGAATTCTATAATTAACTGTATAAGGGGAAATTTTTCATTTTGAGGTAATTCCAAACCCTTGGCTTGATAACGATGTGACGGTCGCCCTCCTTAGGAGAATTACTTGGATTCACTAATGAAAAAATTGTACAAAAACGTCATTTTAAATAATCAAGTCAGATTATCTATTTCTAACTTGATTATTTAAAATATAAACCTTTGCCCACTGGCTGAACAGTTTCAAGCACAGTGTCAACCATTTCTTCATTAATCAAGGTTCTTATAATCCAAGCTGAGAGGTCTTGAGCAGCAAAACAACCTGCGGCAGTCGAGATATTCCCTTCGTTTACGAATCTTTGTTCAATAACGTCTACATCAAATTCTTTAAGTTGTTCTACTACAGATGGATATGTAGTTGCTTTTTTGCCAGTTAACAATTTTTTAGCTCCTAGTAGTAGTGAACCAGAGCACATAGAGCCTATTAATTGTCTTTGAAGATCTACATGAATGCTATTAAGATATTCTTGATTTTGATATAAACCTTGGACCCCCTTGCCACTTGCAAATATTACTGCGTCAGCGGAAGGTATATCAGATATGCTTCCTGTCATGGGGATACGTAAGCCAGACATGGATATATGAGTTTTTTCCGTTCCTAATAGCTGGACATTCCAATCAGAAATACCGCCAACTAAACGTACACGATTTAATAAATCCCATGGTAAAAAAACATCTATATCAGTAAAGTTATCGAAACAGGCTATCGCAATTTTCATTCTCTAGCCTCCTAATTATTGAAATATTAAAAACATTTTAATTATAACAATTTCAAGTGGAGGTAGCGAGGTTTAAGTTGCCTAATAGCCGAATATCGTTCGAGCGTTACCAAGCTAAAAAATTGCATCAAAAAAACAAAAACGTTTATACTCTCCACTAACAGAAACATTAACAAAAACCCAGTCATGCTTTATACATAACTGGGTTCTCTATCGTTTCATAATTTTCTATTTCACAAGAACTACATCTCGTAATTCCCTCTTCAACACTTTTCCTAAAGCATTTTTCGGTAACTCATCTATGAATACCACTTCTGGTATTTTGTAACTGGCTAATTTCTCCTTACAATACTGAGTAATACTTTCTTCTGTTAATGTTGTTTCGTCATCCTTCACAATGTAAGCTCTTGGAACTTCTCCCCAAAAGTCATCTGGAACTCCAACTACTGCAACTTCTAAAACACCATGTATTTCATGAATGACATCTTCTACTTGATCTGGATATACGTTGTCACCACCGCGTATGATAACGTCTTTATATCTTCCCATAATATGCAGGAATCCATCATCATCTATCATGCCAGCATCACCCATGTTAAACCAGTTATCTTTTACTACCTTCTTTGTCACCTTTTCATTATTCCAATACCCTTTAAACATGTATGGACTTTTCACATGAATCTCTCCAACTTCATTTGTTATTAGTTCATGTCCTGTTTCCGGATGAACAATTTTCACCTCTACATTTTTCAAAGTCTTTCCTACAGAAGACATCTTTTCTTTTCCCATCATTGGATGCCATGAGGTTACAACCCAACCTTCTGTACTACCATAACCTTGCACCATATATATTCCTTTTTCCATATATTTTTGAATGAGTGTTTCTGGCACTTTTGTACCACCGCTTTGTGCTACTTTAAAGGTTGAAATGTTACGTTCTTTTTTATTTAATTCATCAAGCATGTAACTATAAACAGCTGGGAACGCAAGCATCGTAGTAATTTTCTCTTCTTCAATCTTATCCCAAATAAGAGTAGGATTCGAATCAGCTAAGAAAATCATCGTAACGCCATGATAAATACAATTTAAAATAGAAAGCACGCCACTCATATGGAACAATGGATGCACAGATAAAAAGCGTTCACCTGCTGGAATTTCTCTTTGGCCCGCAATTTCAGCAAAATAATGATGCAAGTTTTTATGTCCAATTACACATGCTTTCGCCTGTCCAGTCGTTCCTGAAGTAAATAAGTAAATGGCATCGTCTTCTTCATGAACTTCTACGTTCGGTTCTGTCGTTGGCTGTTTTTGCAACTCTAATTCAAATGAACCAAAGCCTTCTTTTGTCGTTTGAATTACATAAGGGATTTCTTTTACAGCATCAATCTTTAATAATACTTCACTAAATTCTTCATCAATAACTAACACTTTTAATTTCGCTTCTTTTACAATCGTTTCTAATTCATAAACAGTAAGCTGATGATTTAGCGGAATAAATACCGCTCCAATTTTTAGACATGCCATCATAACGCTTGGAAATGGGTGATTATTTTTGCATAGTATTCCTATACGCTCTCCTCTTTGCACACCATTATGTAACAAATATTGTGCAAGCTGATTTACTCGTTCATTATATTGCTGAAACGAATATCTTTTCTTTCCCCCTACAAGCGCTTCCAAATTTGGTGATTGCATTGCTCTCTTTTGTAATAATTGTCGCATCGTTCTCAAGTAAAACTCCCCTTTATATATGTTAGGGTTTTTATTTTACCAGATTAACTATTAATTTACTAAAGATTACACTTAGTGAATATAAAAAGAATATAAAATAGCCATTTACTTGTGAAGTAAATGGCTATTTTTCATTATATATTAGAATACTTCTTGTTCATCACATATTGCACATACTCAGGTGCACTTTTATCAATCTCTTCATCACTTAGTTTATATTCTGCACCATATAAATAAAAGGAAGGCATAAATTCCATACCCGTATATAAGCATGTAGCTTGGAATGGTTTCGTCAACTCATCCATTGTAATCCCACTATTTTCATAGTCTTTTTCTAATCCACCTATAGAAATAGCTACACCAAATTCTTTCCCCTTTACTTTATCTCCTTGTGATCCGTATGCAAATCCATATGTTAATACATCATCGAACCACTTTTTTAATAATGGTGGCGTGCTGTACCAGTAAAGCGGAAATTGAAATATATATCTGTCATGCTCTACTAATAACTTTTGCTCTTCTTCAATATTAAACTCCCAATTCGGTGCCACCTTATATAATTCATGCACCGTAATTTCATCTGAATGTTTCTCAAGTTCTTCTATCCATCTTTTATTAATTTTTGATTTTTCAATATGAGGGTGTGCTACAATTACAAGTGTTCTCATCATTTTCCAGCCCCTTTATAAATTAATCAATCCTTTACGTATTAGTATGAATGAGTTACATATAATTGAAAAGTACGTACTTTCAGGTACTATAGGAACCTTGAAGTACCTTTGGAGGTGTTATATGAATCAAAATGATAATTGTCCAATTGCAACAACACTCGATGTAATCGGTGGAAAATGGAAAGTTCATATTTTATGTATTTTGTCGGATGGAAAAATGCGAACAAATGAAATTAAACGAGAAATCCCAAACATTACACAAAAGGTTCTTACACAACAACTTCGGCAACTTGAAGCTGATGGGATTATCTATCGTACCGTATATCAAGAAGTACCACCAAAGGTTGAGTACACACTAAGTGAATACGGAAAATCTTTAATGCAAATAATGAATGATCTGTTTGAATGGGGAAAAGATCATCAGATTAAAAGATTACATGACTAAAAAAGCACTATATACTTTGTTTAATCCTCTACGTTCATATTTTTTATTTTTATAAAGTTCATTTTCATCATTTTTTAGCTAACTTGTTTTCTTAGATTGATGGACGTGACCCCACATCCATCAATCTAAAAAGATACAATTAGAAAAATGAGATTTCTATAAAGTTTCGCATATAAACACTACTTCCGCCTCATTAAACGCTCGCTCTACTTTTTCTAATCTCAATTGTACGTAAGCTATAAAGAAGCACCCCTAAACCGAGAATTTTTTCATTATTAGACGCATTAGAACCTAAGGTAATAGTAGCTACATTTAAACCCATAAACCTTCCACTCCATTCTATAGGCATATAAAAAGATACTCCTTAAAAGTAAAAAACGCTATTCTCTCTGTAAAATCATAGAAAAGAATAGCGTTTTTTATTTTGAAATAGAAGTCATTATTTAAACTAAACATGCTAATATTGATTTTGTGCGATTGTCCGTTACCTCATAATAAATTTCTAATCCTTTCCGAGTACCTGTAACCATTTTAGCAGCTTTTAGTTTAGATAAATGTTGACTAATTGTACTTTGAGGCATTTGTAAATCCCCATACATTGTTGTTACATTAGTAGGGCCTTTTGCAAGCATTATTTTTACTAAAGATAGACGAACCGGATGCGCCAATACCTTTAACACCTCAGCGATTTCTTGAAACATTTCTTTTTTTTCTTTCATCTTATTTCTCCCCTTTTATATACATATTTATGTTATCCATATATATAATTCGAAGGTATATGCGTTTTTGTGTCCGTCATTTTAAAAAAATATAAAAAAACTTTTGTCCGAAACTAAAGAAGTATCTTAACATAACGTCTCACTATTAATGATGAATAGAAATCTCGTTATAGACGTAGCAGTTTTTATGCTACAACTCTACATTCAACTAACTAAAACCAATGAAAAAAAGAGCAGATAGTCCGCTCTCTTATGATGCCTCCTTATGCTCCGTGGAATGTTTAACACTCCCCATTCTCTTTAGTTTATTCCACCCTACCGCTACTCCTCGAAGCGATGAGAATATAGATTTAATGACAACATAAGTCATAAATTGACGATAAATAAAACGTTGTAAAATTAACCATACCAATGGTTTTGGGTTCTCTTCCTCTAATTTAAATGCGAACAGAGAAGCGAGAAGATCCATTAAAAAGAATACAAGATAAAATCCTAAAACTTTTAGCGGATTACTACTAAATAGTCCCATGATCATTAATATATCTGCAAAAGGAGCAATGAATTGCAGAACATATTGGAATAACCACATATTAGGCAGTGCAATAAACCCTAATGTTTTATGTTTTGAATTACACAACGCTTTTCGATGTTTCCAAAGACATTGAAGTGTACCATATGACCAACGATATCGCTGTTTAATGAGACTTTTCACATCCTCAGGTGATTCCGTAAAAGCATGCGCTTTTTCTTCATATACAATTCTATGCCCTTGACGTAAAAATGTAATAGTAAGATCCGTATCTTCTGCTAATGTATCTTCGCTTAAATATCCAGACTCAACTACATTCTTCTTGCGCCACGCCCCAATAGCTCCTGGAACTACTGTAATACAATTTAACTCATCAAAAGCTCTACGTTCTAAATTAAACCCTGTAATATACTCAACATGTTGCCAAGTAGTTAACAAATTTCGTCTATTCCCCACTTTGACATTACCTGAAACTGCAGCTACATTCTGATCTTCAAAGTGTCTAATCATTAAAGAAATAGCGTCTTTCGCAATAATAGTATCCGCATCTAAAGTGACAATGATTTCTCCTCGCGATTGTTGAAACCCTAGGTTCATTGCCGATGATTTCCCGCCGTTTTCTTTCTGAATGAAACGAACTTTAGAGTGTTTAGAAAATGTTTCTTGCATTACTTTTGACGTACCATCTGTCGATCCGTCATCCACAACAATAACTTCAAATTCTCTATAATTACTATCCAAAATTGAGTGAATCGTCTTGGCTATCACCTTTTCTTCATTATATGCCGCTATGACAACACTAACAAAAGGTTGATAAGACGAATTAATATAGCGAGATAACGTTTTTCTTTTCTGCTTCCATGCAAAATAAATTAAGAATAAAAATCGAAAAATCCCTAATCCAATAGCAATATAAAAAATAGTAGTTAATATATGCTTAAAATATCCGGCTCCTGAAAAGACAGCTTTATTGTAAAGTAAATATTGCTTCCCCTCAGAAGAAACAGGAGGCATAATTTCATCTCGTTCTTTATTCATTAAATCTGAAATTGTTACAAAACTATATCCATGCTTTTTTAGGTCTTTAATAATGATCAGGAGCGCCTCTACTGTATTTGTACGATTCCCTCCTGCATCATGGAGAAGAATAACATTTCCCTCTCCCTTATAAACAGGATTAAGAGCACGCTTTACTAATTCATTTGTTGATGGTGTTGCCCAGTCTTCAGGATCAACTTTTTCCGCTACCATTGTATAGTTCATATTTTGTGCACGTAAAATAGGCAATATTTCATTTGCTGAATCCGGGTTAGCATCTGCTTCATATGGCGGTCTAAATAAAACCGTAGAATGTCCAGTTACTTCCTGAATTAAACGTTGCGTCGTATTAAGTTCTACTTTCGTTCGTAATAAAGACGTATCAGCTATGTTAGGATGCTTGAAAGTATGATTGCCAATTTCATGCCCCTCATCGTATATTCTTTTTACAATACTAGTATTTAGTTGCGCGTTTTCACCAAGTACAAAAAAAGCAGCTTTTATTTGATTCTCTTTTAATATATCTAATATTTCTGGCGTATATTTCGGGTCTGGTCCATCATCAAATGTTAGTACTACTTGTTTTCCATTTGGTTTTCCATATCGTTGCACTTCATATGCAGATGGTAAGGATTGATATACTTCATCTGTAAGGTAACCATCTTTGCCTACTTTAAAATCTCTCAATCCATTTTTTCTTTCATTCTCAATCTGTAAAATTTCACCTTGTCCGGAATAATTTACTTCATCTAAACTATTGATTTTATGTAATACATTAGGATTTTTTTGTACCTCAATAGGATTTTTTAAAACTTTCCATATTGTAGGGTCTTCTGCTCCTAATCTCCATAACGCAAATCCCTTTGCATTATTGTCCATTGCGATTTTCACTTGATTATAAAGAGTTACACCGTCTAAGAACCAAGCAGTATGTTCTTTCCCTTCTGTTTTATACCTAAAATAAGGGTTTCCACTCATCTTATCCCATTGAATTTTCATATTTGAATCATGAGCCATTGCCATAACTTCTGAGAAAGTTAAAGACTTCGCAGCTTCTTTACTATTTACTTCCCAATCATATCCATAGTTACCGAAAGCAACTATAAGCTTATTAGACAGAATATTCAGTTCTTTTAATGTGTGTTGGAACCATTTATTTGAAGCAATTGGTCCTGGTTCCCCGGCTCCATAGTGCTCATCGTACATCATTACAATCATTCGATCTATTATTTTTGCTAACGCACTATAATCAAAAGCCTTATCATTAGCTGGAACATCTTGTGTAACGAGCAAATCATGTTGATGAAATTCCGTAGTAAGTTCTTTCATAAAATTTGTTAAGTTTTCTCTATCACTTTCAGGTACGGCCTCAAAGTCAATATTAATTCCTGAAAAATGATTCTTTTTAACTTGGCTTACTAAATCATTAATAAACTTTGTCTTTACATCATTTGAGGAATTCAGTAACTTATGAATTAGCCCACTATCAGGACCAGAAGCTTCCTCAGTATAGTTAGTAAGCAAAGGCATAATCTTCACTTGATTTTTTTCTGCCAACTTTACTATCTCAGGTTTGATCTCACTTCTAATCGTTAAATCTGCTTTTAAATGATACCACTCTGGTACTAACGTAGTTAAGGAATCGATATTTTCTTTTAAAGAAGCGGTACTATTTTCATCCCAGTTTACATAAAAACCATACACTTCTTTAGGTTGTTTACTATCCTTCGGCGAATTCACCAAATTTTTATTATCCTTCGTTTCGGTATTTGGGTTAAATTCTTCCTTCTTTAACTGCTGATCACTAAGTTTTTGATTAATTGGTACAAGTTTAGTATCTTGTTGTACAGCGGTATTCATATTTGGAATTTCTGGTGTTGAAAAAATACTTTGAAAGAAAAAATAAAATACAACACCTACACTAACTATTGAGATACATAGAAACCAAATAAAGGCTATGTTTCTCCTTCCTTTCGGATCATAAAAAACAGGTTTTTCTTTATCTTTCTCTTGTTGAATGTTTTTCTCCATTATATTTTTCACATACTCCTTCTTAATAGAACTATAGAATAATAAAGTGCAACTTTAATCAGCCCTCACCAATTGGGCATTTACAAGCAGCTCAACTCCCACCTAACTTCTTTTCCCAAGCCAAATTTTGAGATGGGAGTTTTACTGCCCACAATAGCGAGATACATCCTTTTAGCTTTGAAATGAATCTCTCACTTCCAGATTCTATTGATTCTTCTTTTCATTCCCTTGCTGGTGGCCTCTATTTTCTTGTTGAGACCCCCTACCGTTGTTCCCTTGCTCGTTTCCATCATTTTCTTTCTGGGATCCTCTTCCATTGTTCCATTGCTCGTTTCCGTTATTTCCCTGTTGAGATCCTCTTCCGTTGTTCCCTTGCTGATTCCCATTATTTCCTTGTTGAGGATCTCTTCCATTGTTCCATTGCCCATTTCCATTATTCCCTTGTTGAGGCCCTCTTCCATTGTTCCCTTGCTCGTTTCCGTTATTTCCCTGTTGAGATCCTCTTCCGTTGTTCCCTTGCCCATTTCCATTATTCCCTTGTTGTGATCCTCTCCCGTTGTTCCCTTGCCCATTTCCATTATTCCCTTGTTGTGATCCTCTTCCGTTGTTCCCTTGCTGATTCCCATTATTTCCTTGTTGTGATTCTCTACTGTTATTCTCCTGTTGATTCCCTCTATTTTCTTGCTGTGATCCTCTTCCATTGTTTTCTTTTATTTGCTTCGATGGCTGTTCCTCTGTTTTCTTTTGTTCTTTCTGCTCTTGCTTTTCATATTTTTTTTCGTCTACAGGAGATAAATCCATTGATGCATCAGGAGATGACTCCGGCTGTGATTGCACCTCTTCTTCATTTTCCACCGGATTAGGCGGCGTGGCAGGAGGAGTAAGCGATTTGTTTTTCTCATTCTCTTGCTTTATATAGACACCTGTGCCAATTCCAGCTTTTCTAGCATTCTCTCGTACTTGCATCGTGCTACTTTGATATTCAACTGTAATATGTTTTAACTCATATTCTTTCTTCAATTCTTTCATTGCCTTTTCTAACTGTGGTTCTAGCGCCTTGTCCTTTGCAACAGCTGTTAGCATAACTTGCTTATCATTCGTTAAATACTTATCCTCTTGGCTTTGCTGTATAATAGTACGTACTACTTCTTGCAATTGTTTATTTTCCCATTGCTTCAATTCTTTTAAAATACGCCTTCCATCATCATTACAAGCCTGCAAATCTATAACACGGAAATCCTTCGTTACGCTCACCTCTAAACTTGGATTTATATCAACTGAGACGTAAGCAAATACTTTTTCTTCTGGTTGGTTGTAGAAAAACAGCACTGCAAATAGAAAACAAGCAACAAGTATTGATGCAGGTTTTAAAAAGGAAGGGATCGAAAAATGCGATGCTTTTTGTTCTTGCTCATCAAATGAGATTTCCTCCCCGATTATGCAAGAATCCCCTTTTCTTTTACACGTAATAAACTCTCCATTTGGTGTTAAAACAACTACGCTATGCTTTTTTATATCCATCACAATTCCTTTATTCATCATGCTTTTCCCCTCTTATGTAATCCAGAATATATGTATAGTTGTTTGCAAAAATAATACACATTGCAATAATGTATTTTCTATGTCGTTCCAACGTTTTACGACTCACCCTAACACGCGGTTCAATATGTTTAAGCGGTAACTTTTTCTTTCGGAACAGCTCTTCCATCATTTCCTCTTCTTTTATAATAATTTTCACAATTTCTATTAAGTGCTCACGCGTATCACGATGCTTAGGAGATTCTTTAGCAAGCTCTGAGAATGTGATTTTAAACTCAGCTAGCACACTTTGAAAATGAAGAATTTCCTCCTTACGGTTACTATTTTCCATCTCTTTCATATACTCCGTAAGCGACACTTGCATTTCTAACATTTCCTCTTGCTCATCTTCTTTTAAAAAGACAAAGTTATGTTTAGACTCCTTACGTATATAGTCAATTACATCTCTTTTTATAAGAAGATCAGCAAACGCTAAAAAGGATTTTCCTTTTGTATAGGAATACTGTTCAATTGCTTCGTTAAACGCAAACAATCCAATGCTATATTCATCATCCTGTTCTGTAATATATCGGCGGCAGACAGATGAGATTGATTTTCTAATAAAAGGCTGATACTGTACGATAAATGCTTCTTTATCTTCTTCGTTGTTTTGTATGTTACATACGATATCTTCTATTTTCGGTTTTCTTAAGATCTTCATTACTAAACTCAACACTTGTAATCTCCCAGCCTCCTTCAAATAGCAAAATGGCCACTACACAAGTGACCATTTAACCAGATTTTCTTGGTACTTTTCTTCGGGCTTGTCTTCTTGCTGTTAGTTATATTTTTCGAGTCTAACTTTTCCCAACGTTTTCTTAATGATTTTCCTTTTCTCTCGGCACTAAAGTTAAGTTTATATTTTTATCTACTTTCTTATTTTCTACCGTTCGTTTTGCTTATTCTTTTTCTATTTTATCTGCAATCCTTGAATAACTCTTCTCTATATCATTGGTAATTTCATCCTTTTATTTTGGATACCCACTTAATCTAGTAATTTTATTAATGCTTCTATATTCTTTCCTAGTCATTTTTCTTCTATTAATTTTCTTCACTATACATATTCGGAGGAATACATAGTTTTATGGGGGTCAAAAAATATTTTTATAAAAAAATATATATTTATTTCAAAAATAAAAACCATCAATTTGAAAAAGGATAATCAAATTGATGGTTTTCTTATAATATCTATTAAATTAAGTTGGATTCTCATTATATCTAAAAAAGTACTAGCTATCCTCTGCCGATTTTCTCCATTTTTATCTTTCTTGGTTATCATAATATGTCTTATCTGCGTATTTTCTATCATTTCCTTTTAGATAAGCTAAAATTACTTTTGGATTTTTAAGTAAAGTCCAGTCTCCATATGTATCAAATCTTCTGCATGAAGTTATCATTCCATTTTTAATAGTACCGAATTTCTTATTATTTTTCTTTCCCCATTCTTTTAAACGTTTAGCGAAATCTGCATCTTCTGCCATAAGCATGTTTTCATTAAATCCGTTGATTGCCATAAAGTCTTTTCTATAGCACCAAAAAATCCCTACAGATATAGCTCCGTACTTAAAAAGTAAAGGGATTATGATTAACATTGCGGAGAGAAATATTCCTAAAGATATTCTTTCAAACTTCCCATTCACCCCACCACCAATGTATGTACCTGAAGCTAAATATTTATCTACATTAGACAACATAGACTCTGTCATTATGGTATCAGCGTCTATAGTAACGATTATTTCTCCACTAGCTATTTTAGCCCCTGCATTTCGAATTTTAGATAAGTTTTTATCGTTATTTTTCAATGTAATACAATTATAAGATTTTGCTATTTCCTCTGTTTTATCTGTACAACGATTTAAAACAACTATAACTTCCGTTTGCTCTTTATATGCCTCTGATGCCTTTGCAATTGAATCTAAACATTTTCTAATGTACTTTTCTTCATTATGTGCAGGAATTATAATGGAAAACTTCACATCTTATTTCAAATTAACTCCTGAAGATTCGTTTGTCTCAGTCATAATATTCCCCCCTATTTTATAAGGTAAATATCTACTATACATAAATTATATTAATATTTATTAGGTTATATTATAGAAACTGACGGTAAAGAGGCTCTTACTGTCGACGTTCAAAAGCAAGGCGTATAGCAAGCCCCGTTAAAACACTTGCCATAAGCCAACGCTGTACTCGTAGCCACGTCGGGCGTGTGCCAAACCATTTTGCAATTTTACTTGCTGTACATACAATTAGGAGGTTAACTATAAAGCTAACAGTGATTTGTGTAAGGCCCAAAACTGCACCTTGAAAAAGCAACGATCCCTTCTCTGGATCTTCAAATTGAGGTAGAAGTGATACATACAAAATAGCAATCTTTGGATTCAGAAGATTCGTCATGAGTCCCATCAGAAATAATTTCCTTGGTGGCTCATTAGAAATCGTACGAGGTTTCATAATAGATGTAGCACCAGGTTTTATTGAATTCCAGGCGAGCCAGAGCAAGTAAGCAGCACCTGCCCACTTTACTGCTTCATATACAGCGGGAACAGCAACGAATAGAACTGTAAGTCCAAACATAGTTGCGATTATATAGATTACAAATCCGAGCATGATGCCCAATAAAGAAATAAATCCCGCCATACGTCCCTGCGTAATGGAACGGGAAATGAGGTAAATCATATTAGGCCCAGGTGAACAGACCATGCTAAGCGAAACAATTGCAAAAGCTACCAAGGTACTCAAGCTGACCATAAACCTTCCCCCTTTATGTTACATAAAATTTCCTATTGTACATTTTATCATGATTGAGGAGAGAAAAGATTAATATAAATCGATGCAGCTAAGTAATATTATCGAATCGAATGTATTGTAATCACATACTTCTCATTCTCTTAAGTAAGGATCTAAGAGTACCCTATCCATAGAGCTACTAAAACCACTACAAATAAAGCAAAACAACATGTGATATTTCGAATCCATTTTTGTATATCACCAAAATACCTTTCTATAAATATAGCGTTGATAGTAAGCATAAGAAATAAAACAAAGAAAGGCAGCGAGGTATAGGTCCATTTTTATCTTCATGGCTGGAATTATACCCCTTACCAAACTTCTAAATAAAATGTATAGCTGAGTAGTTACCTTATTTTTCAAAAAAAATTCTAATTATTTCTTTTTCACTTCTTCTACAAATTCCCATGTCTCTCCGTTATCTTTTGATTGATAAAGTGCACTACTATCGCCATTGTAGTCTCCATCTGCCCCTTGTCCAACTAACATATTAAAAACCCCATCTTTCTCATATGGCATACTAGGTGAATCAAAAGGACTTATTGTGGACTGTGTATGATCTAATTTCACTTCATGCGGCGGATATTCTACCTTTTTGAAAGATACTCCCCCATCATCTGTGCGATATAACTCTCCTTCATTACCAGAAGGCCTAATTGCTCCTAAAAATCCAAGTTTATCATTTATAAAAGTGATTCCTGATACACTACCAATCCCCCCATTAAATGGGTCTGGATTGATAACCTCCCATGTTTTCCCTTCATCACTAGTCTTGCTTAATGAATAAAAGGCGCTCCCTAATGCTTTATCTGTCATATTTAGTTTATAACCAACTTCTTTCGATAGGAAAAACTGTTCTTTTTCATTCTTTAAATCTTGTTGTTTCTTCTCTTTAAGCACATCTTCTTTTGGAGGCGTCTTTGATTTACTCCAACTTGCGTCACTTATTAAATTATATCTAGCAGGGACTAGCTCTTGCTCTTTTCCAGGGACAAATATAGATACAGTATATCCAATGATATCAGAAGCTGCTTTTTTAAGACTCTGCCCCTTACCATCCTCAGTAATATTAATAATTCCCTCTGTATTGGATCCCCAATTTCTTTTTCCATAATAAATCAACCCATACTTATTTTCATTCCATTTTCTAACCGTTTGCTTAACTGGAATCGCCTTAACCGTTTCAATTAAAGGTTCTACTAATTTATCATCATTATAATCAGGCTTTGCGTATCCGTCTCGTATTATAGTAATATCTTCTGACTTCTTCTTATTATAAGAGATTAAATAAGTTTCTTCTTTCCCATCATCATTTTTCCCATAAACAAATGTATCAAACGCTGTGATTGTTCCATCTGAATGAAATGTAAGATCAAAATCAGTTGCCATATACAATTTCTTTGGCAAAGGATATTTTTTATTTATATCTTCAAAAATACCTTCTACTCCAGACTTATATATATTATTATGTTTAAGTTTAACTGACCTTTCATGTTTTAACTTTTCTATAAACCATGCCAATTTACCATTGTAATTTATTGCACTTTTATAAATCTGCATCCCATAAAATGATGTAATTGCAACAATAATGATAATAGAAATGGATCTCCATGCTATTGAATTTGTTAATTTTTTAGATTCATATTCTCTATTTTTTATCACCCGCATTGTAGTAAATGTAGTTATGGATATAAAAAGTACTATACATAATAACAAAATGTAAATATTATAATTCATTCTTCCGTACTTACAGTATAAGGCCAAATCATAACAAAAAATCCCATATACAATTATTAGTATTGGGTTTGTTACTAATGACAGAAGTATCCTTTTTGTATTTTCTCTAAATATAGAAACCACCCCTAATTACATGAATTACTGATATTAAGTATACTTTATTGTAAAGTAACAAAAAAGCTATTTAATCTTGCCGCAAAAAATACAATAGACATCTTTCTATTAAAGCCGTTTACAAATCTAGTTGTTTCATAGACAATGGATTTTTGAGTGAATACTAAAGTTGCTTCATTTATATGAATTACAAATCCAAGCATGATGCTCAATAAACAAAATAAATCCTGCCATACGCCCCTACGTAATGGAATGAGAAATAAGATAAATCAAAATAGGCTCACCATACTAAGTGAAACAAGCGCAAAAGCTAGCAAAGTACTCAGGCTCACCATAAACCTTCCTTCTTTATCTTACATAAAATTTCCTATTGTACATTTTATCCTGATTGTGGAGAGAAAAAATTAATATAAACCGATGCAACTAAGTAATATTATCGAATCGAATGTAGTGTAATCACATATTTCTCATTCTCTTAGGTAAGGACTAAAAATAACCTATCCATAGAGCTACTAAAACCACTACGAATAAAGCAAAGCAACATGTAATATTTCGAATCCACTTTTGTATATCATCAAAATACTTTTCTATAAATGCAGTGTAAATAGAAAGCATAAGAAGTAGCACAATGAAAGTAAAGGATCCCAATTTATCGTTAAATTTTTCATTAGTAAATGTACTTACATGAAGGAATAGAAAAACAAACGTTACTATGAATAGCTCAAATAATCTTTTTTTATTCAATCTGCCACCACCTTACAGCAATTCCCTTTTATTCCATTTTATCAGAACATACTGTGTAGCAGTATATGAATATTATATTCATTTCAAAAAGGCCAACAATACAAGATCGTTAGCCTCTAATTTCCATATTCGCACCTTTTATCACTTTACTTCCTAACAACAGGAATCCACATTTCACCAAATACTAAGCCATTTCTCTGCTCCATCTCAACCGTTGTATTCGGTCCACCAACATAGGCAAAATCCTTTGCTTCTGGTAAAGCTTGACCGAAGGCGATGCCAGTAAGCTTATTACTTAGCTCTTCAGCCGTTTTGTCTTCCCCTTTCACTACTAAGTATTCTCCCCTCGGAAACTGAATCACTCTAGATTCTTCTTCTATTTGTGCTTCTGTCATGACACCCGCATAATACATCATTTTGTTATTCACCGCTTCGCTCACGGAAAAAATGTATTCATTTGTAGCTAAAGCTTTTAAAGTGTCCAGCCTTCCATCTTCTTTAACAGCCGACCAAAAGTCTTCCTTTTCTTTATTTATTCCAGCAAAGTCTGTGTATTCACTCTTAATTTCAGTTCCAATACCTAACACAATAAAGCTATCTTTTTCTTCTATAGTATAATTTTTCATATTCAAAACCTGCCTCTTTTTTTATTAATCAAACGATTTATCTTTTCATCTGATACGTTTATAATACCTTTAAACCATGTCAAAAAATGATACTGTTTAGGAGACCAAAATGAAAAAAGTTGAACGGATTAATACAATTATGCGGTATATCAACAACCGCTCTCACTTTACAATTTCTGAAATTATACAAGAATTTAACATATCACGGTCGACAGCTATTAGAGACATTAGAGAAATTGAAGCTATGGGAATGCCACTTGTCGCTGAAGTTGGGAGGACCGGGGGATATTTTGTTATGCACAACTCTATCCTGCCCGTTGTTCGCTTTACTGATAATGAAGTGAAAGCTCTTTTTATTGCCTTTATGGCTACGAGGAATCAACAACTTCCCTACCTAAAGAGTCGTCAATCTTTAGCCGAAAAACTACTAGGACTCATCTCAGAAACCCAGCAAGATGATCTCGTTCTTTTAAATCAACTCTTGCTTTTCCAAGGGACTAACCCTCATAATCCCGATCTCCTTGAGCTTTCTGATCTCCCCCATCCTATGTTAGAAAAACTCATTCAAATCCTTCTTTTGGATAACCATTTATTGATTACTATGAAAGAAGATGAAGAAATCAAGTCTTATCCAATTTATCTATTGCACCTTTATCAAGAAAAAAGCCATTGGATCATTGAAGGGTTTGACTTAAAAAAAGAAAAGAAGATAATGTTTCCTGTCGATGACCTCACCAATATCGAACCATACACGACGAAAAAAAGGCTAAATAAGAAAAAGATTTTAGAAAAACTAAGTAAGAAGGACGAAATAATCAACTTGGTACTTGAACTTGGACCAAAAGCAATTGCCCAGTTCAAAAAATACCATCCTTTAAAAATTTCAATATCTTATACTAATCCTTACCAATCCACAGCCATTTTAAAAACTTTTATCAATATTAACAATCCCGATGAAGTGACGGAAATAATAAATTGGCTGCTTTTTCTAGGGAAGGATATTAAAATCAAAGAAATACCCGATGAAGTATTAGCAGATTTAAAAAAACGAGTGTGCTTATACATTCCATAAGCAGTGAGCCTCAAATATTAAACTTTATCACTGGACAATTATCCTATTTTTAAATACCATTTCATTTACTATAATGAGAGCATAATAAATAATAAAAGCACGGAAAATCTCCCGTGCTTTTCTAAATATATATTATTCCTGAAGGTTTCGTTTATCTCGTTTCTTACCCTAACTGACGTTTAAATGCTTTACTGGCGAAAATGTAAGAGATAACCATTATACCTACGCACCAAGCGAGCGCAATCCAAATGTCGTTGCCAACAGTTCCTTCATATAATAAAGCACGGATCGCATTCACGATTGAAGTTACAGGCTGATTCTCAGCAAATGCACGAATAATTTTTGGCATCGTTTCAGTAGGTACGAAGGCCGAACTAATAAATGGAAGAAAGACTAGCGGGTACGAGTAAGCAGTCGCCCCTTCCATAGACTTCGCTTTCAATCCTGGAATGATAGCTAGCCATGTTAGCGCCAGCGTAAACATCCCAAGTATCCCAGCTACCGCGAGCCAATCTAGAATATTAGCACTAGAACGGAAACCCATTAAGAGTGCAACAATAATAACCACCACGATAGTAAGTACATTAGCAACTAGAGAGGTTAAAACGTGAGCCCACAATATCGATGAGCGCTTAATAGGCATCGTAATGAAACGTGCCATCAGCCCACTCTTTACATCCGAAAATAGTCGCACAGAAGTGTAAGCTACACCGGATGCGATAGCCATTAGCAAAATTCCCGGCAATAAATAATTAACGTAGTTTTCCGTTCCAGTTTTTATTGCGCCGCCAAACACGTAAACAAATAATAGCATCATCATAATCGGTGTAATCGCTACTGTAATAATTGTATCCGGACTGCGCATAATGTTACGCATTAAACGACCTAGTAATACACCTGTTTTACTTTTCATTTACATCCCCTCCTTTTTACCGATAATCGCAAGAAAGATTTCTTCCAATGTCGGTTGCTTTTCGATATACTCTACTTTTGCTGGCGGGAACATCTCTTTTAGTTCAGCAAGAGTACCTGTCGTAATAATTTTTCCGCCATGCAAAATAGCGATACGGTCTGCCAGTTGTTCTGCTTCTTCCAAGTACTGAGTCGTAAGAAAAATAGTTGTACCGCTACCGGCAAGCTCCTTAACTGTATCCCACACTTCGATTCGCGCTTCAGGATCAAGTCCAGTCGTTGGTTCGTCAAGAAAAATAACTGCTGGCGCCCCAATCAAACTCATCGCGATATCAAGCCGGCGCTTCATTCCGCCTGAATACTGATCTGCCCTTTGGTTTGCCGCATCAGTCAGGCTAAATCTTGCAAGTAGATTGTCAGCAACTTGAGCGGGATTGGAAACACCACGTAACTTGGCGATCATTATCAAGTTTTCCCTCCCAGTCAGCATACCGTCTAAAGCTGCGAACTGCCCTGTCAAACTGATACTTTGACGAACATGATCTGGTTGACGCTGTACATCAAATCCGCAAATACTTACTTCACCGCTATCTTGCTTCATTAGTGTCGAAAGGACGTTGACCGTTGTCGTCTTTCCCGCTCCATTTGAGCCTAGCAGCGCGAAAATTTCTCCACGCTGCACCTCAAAATCTACCCCTTTTAAAACTTCCTTGTCTTTAAAGGATTTTTTCAAGCCTTTTACAGAAATCGCTGCATTACTCATACTTTTTTCCTCCCTATAAAGTGAAATTTTAATCAGTGGGGGTTTTGTTCATCCCCCACTGATTATTAGTTGAATCAATCGGGCTTTTACGGGCAGTTGATCGCCCACCTAACTTCTTTGCTTACGCTGAATTTTGAGGTGAGGGTCTTACTGCCCGTTAATGCGGGATAAAAATGTTTTGCGAAGATAATTTATTTACCTCTATCTATTTAGTATCACTGATATTCTGTATTACTTAGTACCGAGTTAAAAATATAACTGAATAGCTATGGTGGCAATTCATATGTGTAACCAGCTAATCAGTCGGTACTACTTATTCCATTTATTTTTTTCTCAATTTCTTCATAATACTTTCATTCAAATCTTCACGATACTTGGAGACGTAAGTTTTAGCGTTTGCCACTAGTTCGTCAGCAAAGGAAGCCACGTCATCCCCAGTAATGTCAAGCACTTGTCTTCCTTCCGCTGCACCCGCTTCGAACAAATCGATTAATTCATACTGTATGTGTAACATATCCATCCCGTTACCCGCTGAGAAATTCCACATGTAGTTTTGAATTTTCTTAAATACAAATTGGTAGTCCTCTGGCAGAGCCTCAACTCGTGCCATCATCATTTTGTACTCTTTTTTATCACCAATTAACTTTTTGAACATTTCTAACATCTTATTTTCCTCCTTTTTTATAAAACCGAACAAGAAATTCCCAAAGTATCGGCCAGAACATTTTATCTTATGAACCTATTTTGACTTCAAGACGTTAATTTTTGACGATACAAAATCCCATTTTTTCCAAAACAATTCAAGCTCCTGGCGGCCTTCTTCATTTAATGAATAAAACTTACGAGGCGGTCCCATATCTGATGGTTTCTTTTCAATATTTACAAGCTTTTTCTTCTCTAATCGTACGAGGATAGTATACACCGTACCTTCCACAACTTCTGTAAACCCAAGATCATTCAGGTGGCGGGTAATCTCATAGCCATACGTTTCACGGCGACTAATGATTTCCAGTACACACCCTTCCAGTGAACCTTTCAGCATTTCAGTTAAATTTTCCATGTCCAGATCCTCCTTTACCCCCTATTCTGTCTGACTTATATTCAGTATCACAGAGTACTAAGGCGAATTTTTTACTGAGTAGTTTTTGTGAATCCGAACTATTCAGTATCACTTATTACATCTACATTGTATGACTAAGTAGTTATGGATGTCAACTGATTTTTAAATTTTTTCTAAAATCCGCTATTACCTATTGTCTACTGAAAATATTTTGAGAAACAACACTACTCAGTATTGCTTACTACAAGTACATTGTATGACTAAGTAGCGATGAATGTCAACTCGATTTTTATATTTTTTCTAAAATCAACTATTACCTATTCGATACAGCCTATTTTCTTTTTTTATTTTGCCCCATACCTATCCCACTAAGAAAAGAAAATACCCCAAAACAAAAAATTCTACATTTTTATTTTGGGGCGCTATACTATACCAAAGTTAATGAATATGGCTAGCTCTTCTTATTAATAAGACAGATCATTTTTTGTTACGATAACATCATAGCCATGTCTTCTGCTGCATTTGTAATCAGTTTTAAACCGAATGTTTCTTGTAATACATCAAGTACGCCAGGTGAAATAAATTCAGGAGCCTTTGGACCGATGCGAATATCTTGAATCCCAAGACTAAATAGCCCTAGTAAAATAGCAACCGCTTTTTGTTCAAACCATGATAGGACAATACTTACTGGCAATTCATTCACTTCACATTGAAAAGCATCAGCTAAAGCAGCCGCTATTTTCACTGTAGAAATTGAATTATTGCACTGTCCTAAATCAATGTAACGCGGAATTTCCGTACCAGGTACAACACCGTAATCCACATCATTAAAGCGGAATTTCCCGCAAGAAGTTGTTAAAATAACCGTTTCTGGCGGAAGTGACGTTGCTAATTCACGATAATATTCTCCGCCTTTTCCCGGTGCATCACAACCGGCGATAACAAAGAAACGCTTTATTTTCCCTTCTTTTACTGCGTCAATAATTTCTGGAGCTAATGATAATACTGTATTATGATGAAACCCTGTCACTAACTGTTCATCCGACTCCATATGTACTTCTGGAAGTTCTAGCGTTTTTTGAATTAATGGTGTAAAATCATCATTTTCAATTTTTTGTACACCTTCTAAACCTGCAATATCATATGAAAAGAATCGATCAGAGTATGATCCTTTAATTGGCATAACACAGTTCGTTGTAGCTAATATGGCACCAGTAAATTTTTCAAAAAGGCGTCTTTGATCATACCATGCCTTACCGATGTTTCCTTTTAAATGTTTATATTTTTTCAGCTGCGGGTATCCGTGTGCTGGTAGCATTTCAGAATGTGTATAAATATTAATGTCTTTTCCTTCTGTTTGCTTTAATAGTTCTTCTAATGCAAATAAATTATGGCCCGTAACTACAATTGCTTTACCTTCTACACGATTTTGTGTAATTTGGACAGGTTCTGGCACACCAAAATGATTCGTATGTGCCTCATCCAATAACTCCATCACCTGTAAAGCTGATTTCCCAACTTTCATAGCCATATCAATATGCTCTTGTTCGTTAAAATTAGAATTTGTTAATGTCATATATAAAGCTTCTTGTGTTGTAGCATCTACAAATGCATCCGTATACCCTAGCTGAGCAGCATGAGTACGATAAGCCGCAATTCCTTTTAACCCAAACACAATCGTATCTTGTAAACTAGCAATCGTTTCATTCTTGCCACACACACCCATTACTTTGCATCCACCTGTTGGCGTTTGTTCACATTGATAACAAAACATATCATCCCACCCTCTCCCAATCATTCATTACACCTTAAGCATAATACCCATTGAAAAAAAGTGATGTGATATCAATCACAATAATATATAAAGATTTGTGACAGTTCATATTGTTGACATAATATTTTTATTGACACTAAAAAATACATTAGTGTGCACACACCTTTCGATACTTTTAAATAGCTAAATAATTAATTTGGAGAAATATATACAAAGAAAAAATTTTTTTGAATCCCTTATACAAATAGTTGCAATTCATCACATATGAAAATAGACATACAAATACGCTATTCTTTCTATCATTCAATAGAAAGAGAATAGCGTATTTTTTATTTTAAGGAACTATCATTTTTTTATTAAAGCCTTTATTGTAAACCTCTTTATTTACAATACATTTACACTATCTTAACATTACTTACATTATTTATATGATATATTTATATAGAAGCTACTTAAGAAATTTCATATACATTTTATCTTTATGATCTCTAATCTAATCAATAAAAAGATCATGTTATATTTTTATAACAGGGGTGAATTACGATGACTGAAACTTTAAAAACACTTATAATGCTTGATGCTACTTACGTTGTTATTGCAATTATGACAGTACTAGTATTTGTATACTTGGAATTAAAATCTCAGTAATATATGCTGGCGTAATCGACAGATTCAGCATTTAAATATAGTTAGAAGAAAGAGAGGAGAAAATTATTTCTCCTCTCTTTTGTATTTCTACAATTTCTTATTTTAATAAATCCAATGTATGTAAAAGTAATCCCTTGTCTCCTACTTCTCCATGACCAGGTACTACCGAATTTATATTTCCATATCGCTTCAGCACATTTTCAATCGATGTAGACCATTCATTTACGTACGCATCCGCAACATTTCCTAAATCTTTAGCTTCCGCAGATTTTACTAAACAGCCTCCAGCTAAAATTTGATATTGTGGCAACCAAACAACAATATTATCTTCTGTATGTCCTTTCCCTGGATAGAACGTTTCTACTTTTGTATTGCCAAACTTCAAACTCGTAATTGTTTGTAAATCTCCAAGCGGCTCTTCATATCCACTTTTCTTTGCTAGTTCTGCGGTTAATGCTGTACTATGCGCTTTAATGCCTCTTTCTTTCAACGCTGTTATTCCGCCAATTCGATCAGCGTGCGCATGTGTAATAATGACATCCGTTACGCACTTCTGAAATTTCTTTTCTACCATTTCTATTAGTTCCTTCGTTAACTTATCATCCCAAGAAGAATCAACAAGTACTAAACCTTTAGAAGTATTAAGAACTAGACCGTTCGAAGGAACTGCTTCTCCATTAAAATAACCTAACTCCGTATGAACCCATACATTCTTGTTTAACTGAGATATTGAAATGGTTCCCGTCTCATTTTTTATTACTTTTTGCTCTACCTTTTGTGATGCTTGTACAGAAGAAATCGTGCTAACAAATTGAGTTGTTCCTAGTAAACTTACACATAATCCTACTTTTAACAACGTATTCTTTTTCATGTTATCAACCCTTTCTTTCAAGCTAAATAGTTATTACCTATATTAGACAATTCATCTCAAATGTTTGTTCCATCTTCATTTGCATACTTTTATGTAATTAACAAAAAAGCGTACAAAATTTTGTACGCTTTAAAACTTAATCTTCCATTCCATAATTCTCAAACTCTTCCTCATTCCCATAAAATACATTCAAATCAATATACTTTTCTTTTCCATTATAACCGCTTAATCTCCCGCGGTTCGTGTATTGCCAAAACGTCCATTTTCTCTCATCAGATAAACTTGTTTTTGTAAGAACACTACGAATCCATATATCACATTTTGGATACGCATCCTTTATATATAAATCATACGCCTCTTGCGTTGCATACAATATTACTTTCTTATCGTAATGTTTTTCTAGCATTTCAATCATGACCGCCAACTCTTTCGTAACATCTTCACGCTTAGGTGGATTATCTTTTTTGTTAGCGTAAAACTCAACATCAATCACGGGTGGCAGTGCTTGTTTATATTTTGGAACAGTTCGTATAAATTGCTCTGCTTGTGTTTCACCCTTACTATCGAAACTAAAAAAATGATACGCTCCGATACGCATATCTGTCTTATTCGCATTCCTCCAATTTTTCGAAAAGTACTCATCCACAAACGAACTTCCTTCAGTCGCCTTTATAAACGCAAACTTCATATTTTGCTTTTCCAACTCTCTCCAATCTATATCCCCTTGATACGATGCGACATCTACACCTTTTATTTCATACTTATCAGCACTTATTTGATTCGGAATGAATATGCCTTGAAAAACTAAGTAAACGACAACACTTATTACACTAATTAAAGTAAAGATTCCTCCTATAAAAAGCTTCTTTTTCATTCATATCACCCATCTTTACAAATTAAAATTCTACTTACCATTCACGCTTTTTATTAATTTTCATTTTTTCTTTAAACGCCTTCTCTAAATCAATATTTAATTTATTTGCTAAATCACATACATTCCAAATTACATCAAACATTTCTAAACCGATCTCTCTTTTCGCATCTTGTATTGTATCACGCTTTAATATGACTTCCGCTAATTCACCTAATTCCGCTATCGTATATATCGTACGCTCTTCAATTGTTGTGTCTTGAAATCCTTTTTTTTTACTGAAATTTGATACATACCTCTGAAATTCCACAATATTCATACTTAATCTCCCCTCATTACAAATACTCCATTTTTCTATTACCCTTAAAATCAAAATTGCATTTTGTTAAATTATAACATTCAGACTATAATTTATTTATAGCCTATTAACGGAGGTGTTTTCAATGACTCTCTTCGCTTCCCCATCATTATTCATAGTGGCAATCCTTTCATTTGCACTAGCTTATTTCATTGGAGTAAAACAATACACTTGGCTCTTATCAGGATTCAACGAACGCCGCGTGCCTGATAAAGTGAAGTTATCAAAAATAGTTGGTCTTTATAATTTAGTTGCTGGTGTCATTGCCACAATCGGTAGTGTCTTCACTACTCCTAATGTCACAATCGTTATTCCTATCATTATAATTGGACACTTTATTATCGCCGCTTATGTAAATACACGCATGGTGCAGTGAAAAAAGATCACCCAAATGGATGATCTTTTTTATAATTTATCAACATATTGCTTCGCTTCTAGTAAGGAAAAACCAAAAGCTTCTCTTACTCTCTTAACTGCTGTAATTTTTTTGCCTTCTTCTACAAGCTGACGTAGTTCTTTATTAATTTCAGGTTCTCTTTCTATAATTCCCATTTCTTTCGTAATTAATTGTAATCTATCTTCAATTCTCTTTAAACGCGCATCATTTTTCTTTTCAATTGTAGTTAATTTTTCAGCGATATAAATGAAACCAAAGGCTACTATCGGTATAACCATCCAGAATTCCATGAATGTTCCCCCTTACTAACTTTCATTTGTTTTATCTCACTAACTTATGTAAATTTTACCACATAACACATTTAATGTATAATATCACTATATCAAACTGTTAATAAAACCTATTATTTTAGGGGGACACTTTATGAAAAGATTTTTATATACGTTACTTCAATTTGTAGTTCTTTCAATCGTGCTACATTTATTATTTGATATAGTGGGTTGGCTGGTTTTCAATGCACCAATTAAAAACAAACAAATCATTATTTCTTTAATAACAACCTCATGGGTTATGTACATGTACCGCGATAAATTTTTTCAAAAGTTCACTTCAAACTAACTAAAAGAGAAAACACTTCATTGGTGAATGACGGAGTGTTTTCTTTTTTTACTACTGTATAATAAAATTAATATTCTGTTTTTAAAAGAAGGAGTCACCATGAACTTAAAAAGTAGCAATATATACGAGAAAATGAACCAATATTCCGTTGTAGGTTTAAGCCTCGCTGTTATACGTAATGGCAAACTAGATGAAGCGACTGCCTTTGGAACACTTGAAGCTGGAACAACTAGAGCTGTTACTACAAATTCTCTCTTTAATTCTTGCTCTATTAGCAAATTCATCACTACAATGCTCGTACTAACATTATCAGAGCATGGTATCGTGCATTTAGATGAAGACGTAAATGATAAACTCACATCTTGGAACATTCCTACCAATCTATTTACTTCACAAAAAAGCATCACTTTGAGAAACTTATTAAGCCATCAATCTGGACTCATTGATCCACCTAATAGTTTTGAACATTATACACCTGCAAAAGGATTACCTAATATGTCTGAGCTCCTTTCCGGTAAAACACTATATTGCCCTGTACCTATAGAGGTAGCTTATAAACCAGAAAGTGAATTTCATTACTCGGACGCAAACTTTTGTATAATCGAACTACTACTAGAAGATATTACAGGAAAATCATTTAGTCAGTTATTAGAAGAACATATCTTCCAGCCACTACAAATGAAAAATAGTACACTCTTCTCTCCAAAAGACATAGATAAAACCGATGTTTTTGCTTGCGGCCATAATAAAGATGGAACTGTAACAAATGAGAGATTTCCATTTTATCCATTCGCAGCTGCTTCAGGTATTTGGACAACACCAACTGACTTATCAACTTTAGTAATTGAAATTATTCATTCCTTACAAGGAAAGGGCAAACTAAAACTTTCTCAAAAATTAGTACTAGACATGATTTCTCCTCAAGGTTGTTCAAAATGGACTGGATTAGGTGTTTTTCTAGATGATTCTAATGAAGAATTACAGATTTATTCACTCGGATGGGGCGTTGGATTTCAATGTATGATGGTTTGTTATCCATACTGCGGGAATGGGGCTGTTATTATGACCAATTCCGATTTAGGTGTTCATCAAATGGAAGGGATCATTGGTGAGGTTGTAAAAACGTTATCCTTATAATGAAAATAAAGAAGCTGTTCCTTCCAGCTTCTTTATCTATATAACATTTTTCGCAACAATTTTTATATGTTCTGGTGCGATAATTTCCGTTATACTTTCCTGGAAATCTTCATGTAACATTTCTTCCAAATGTTCTAACTGCACTTCAACATGAGTGCATTCTAAATTATGTATATTTAATAGTGCATAATGATCTTTTTTCTTAATTACTAAATATTGATTTTCCTCTGTCACAAGTACAGAACCTAATCGGACTCCTAGTAAGCGTTGATCATCAAACTTCATAATTACTTCTCCTTCCCTCATATAAACGAAACTACAATTAAAATAATTACATTTATGGAAAAAAACACTTATTTTGACTATATCATAATTTGCTAAAATATAAATATCATTTTTCCTTTTAATAAAGTGAAACTTTAATCAGTGGAGGCCTTACTGCCCGTTAATGTGGGATGAAAATCCCTATTTTTTCATATATTTCGATACAAAAAACTTTCTCAACATAAAATTAGAATTTTCAGTTTTTATTTTTATGAAAATCTATTATAATAAAGTTAATAAATGTTTGACCTCTCCTAATTCATGTACATATGGATGATCAGTAGTTATTGCTACTGATCTATTTTTTTGATTTCAGAAAGCAAATATGCTGCATCCTTTCCTACACCACAAATAAGTGCGGAACCCCTTTGAGATTGCCATGGCAAACCGATATAATACAATCCTCTTACTGGACTAATTCCCTTTATATGATTAGGAAATCCTTTCTCATTCACTGCCTGTTCAATTTCAATCCAATTATAATTTTGAACAAAACCAGTTGACCATATAATGCTTTCTGCACTATAAATATTACCATTCTGAAACATAATGTTATCTCCTGATGCACTTACTACTTTTTCTTGCAGTTTGATTGCTCCATTACGAATAAGTTTCTTACCTTCAAAACCGAAAATAGGGTCCTTTCTCTTCTGAAACCATCTCCCCCTCTTTGTATTTATTTCAGCGTACAATAAACCCACTCTTTCTAGCAGATTAAAAATACTTTTTCCAAAAAGTTGTAACGGTAAAAACGTTAAAGGATGACTAATAGACATCGTAACTTCATGAGTTTTTGCAAGTTCTACTGCGATTTGCATTCCTGAATTTCCGCCCCCTACTACAAGTACCTTCCCCTGTGGAATTTGCGATAATGATTTATATTGTGATGAATGTATTTGAAAAATATGTGGTGAAAGATTTTCTGAAAACGAGGGAATAAATGGATGCTGAAAACCACCTGATGCGATAATAACTTTTTTCGTTTGTAAAATTTCTGTAGGAGTGTGTAATTCAAATATTTCTTTTTCTTTCTTTATCTTTAAAACTTCCGTTTGCAATTGTACCGGTAATTGAAAATGTATTGTATATTCTTCTAAATAAGTTGCAATTTCATCTTTATATGGAAATTCATTTTTTTCACCTATTAACGCCATACCCGGCAAGCTACTGTAAGACCTTGGGGTAAAAAGTTGCAAAGAATCATATCGATTTCTCCATGAATTACCAACCCGTTTTCCTGCCTCAAGTAATAAAAAATTATATCCTACCTGCTTCAAGTAGTATCCTATTGTCAATCCCGCTTGACCAGCTCCAACAATGATTGCATCTAACATCTTTTCCCTCCTCCTTACAACAAATGAATATATGCTCATTTGTTCATGTATTTTATCATACGATTTATTTTTCAATAATTCAATCTGTTTAACAACATGAAAAAGAGCAGTTCACTACTTTATGAACTACTCTTCATTCCATTTACCACGTAACTACACTACTTAACCCATGAATATTTGTATATGAATCCTTTCTACTCCGACAATTTTCCCTCATAAAATATAATTCTATTTAAAAACGGATCAATCACAGTTAATTCGCTTGTCCCCCAAGATGTTATTTCTATATCAGGCTTCGAATAAGCATATTCTTTACTTGATAATACAGCATGATAAGCCTTTACATTATCTATTTTGACCCGAATTGCACCACCTGGTGAAGCATCCCCATGATGCTCAGATAAATGTATCACAGTATCATCTAACGAAATTTGTATATATAATGGCATATTTTCCTCATACCGATGTTCCCAATCCAGTTTAAAACCTAAAAAATTCAAGTAAAATAACTGAGCCTTTTCAACATCAAAAATTCTAAATATAGGTGTAATCATTTATAACTTCATCTCCTATTTATAAACATCCGCAGCCAATTCCCTCAAAACTTCTACATTCACTACTTCAAAACAACCATTGTTTTTCTTGATTATATTTTTATCACAAAAGAGATTCAAAGTACGTAATAAATGCCGATAACTCGTTCCTAACAATTCCGCTATTTCCGTTAAATTCCCACTAAACACAATTCTATTTTCATGCTGAACTGCTCGTTCCCCTGCTGCTAACATGTAACTCGCAAGTCTATTTTCAAGCGGATACAATAAATTAATTGTACTGTTTTTTGAAAGTCGGTTTAATTTATGTGCTAATGATCCGCAAATACATCTTAAAAATTTCGCATCATGAAATAGCTTATTTCTCACTTTTCCTAAAGGTAACCCCACACAATACGAATCTGCCATCACTTGTACGTTTGAAGTGATTCTTTGAGAATGAATTAACTCCACATCTCCAAGTAACTGCAAACTATCGTAAAAACATAATAATACCGATTTCCCGTTACTTAATGTGTTAAACGCTTTCGCTTTTCCTTCAACAAAGAAATATAAATAATCTATCTCTTCATTTTCTCTACAAATAAACTCATTCTTTTTAAAAAATATAAGTTCCATATATGGCTTCATATCATTACTAAAAAATGAATCAATATTATTTTGCTTCATATACTCTGCTAATTTAATAGAATTACATACTTTCTTCATAGTCCCCCACCTTTACAACTCATCCCCATTGTAATCAAAATTTTCTTCTTCCACTATGACATATGTCATAACAATACACAATTTCAGCATGATACAGTCATTACAAATATGAAATATAAAGGGGATATTACATTGTATAACTTTCTTTCTGTCTTTATTGGTGTGCTCATCGCCGTTATGCTTCCATTGAATGGAATTTTATCCGAGTTAATTGGGAAGTATACAGCAAGCGTTGTCATTCACCTTGTCGGTTTAATTGCAGTTATTTTCATTTTAATCTTAAACAAACATAAAATTCATTTCGATAAAAGTATTCCGCTTTTTTTATATAGCGCTGGAGCAATTGGAGTATTCACTGTTCTTTTTAATAATATAAGTTTCTCCGTCCTCGGTGCCTCTATTACAATCGCATTAAGTTTACTCGGTCAATCTATTGCTTCCATCGTTATTGATCATTTCGGCTTATTAGGAATGAAAGTTGCAAAGTTTGAAAAGAAGAAACTAGTTGGATTAGCATTCATTTCTTCTGGGATTATTATCATGACAATTTATTAATGGGGGACGAAAATATGTTATATATTACTATCGCTATTTTAGCTGGTGTTTCTATCGTTGTTGCTAGAATTATTAACGCGAATTTAGCAAAGGAAATTGGAAACTGGGAAGGCACGTTTTTCAATTATATTACTGGATTATTTTTCTCTATGTTATTTTTAATTTTCAGTTCAGATTCATTGTATATTCCTATTCATACGTTGCAATCTATTCCTATCGCCGTGTATTTAGGCGGATTAGTAGGCGTTATCGTTATTTCATTATCCAACTATATTACTCCTAAAATATCAGCCTTTTATTTAACATTACTCATCTTTATCGGACAATTATTTGCGGGGACTATTATTGATTTCTTCCTGACAAATGAACTCTCAATCGGTAAAGTTATCGGTGGCATTTTCGTATTAATTGGGCTCACTTACAATTTACTCATAGATCGCCCGATAAAAACTGTGAAGCATAACCAAGTTCAACTATAATACTTTACGCTTACCTATCATATATTAATAGAAAAGCTCTTCACACGAAGTAATAGAGAGGAGAAAACCCTATTAAAAAAATTATTTTATTGCTAGGTAGCGTATTAATTATTTCTGGAATTGTATGGTTTATAAACTCGGGAAAATCTATTCAAGATCTCTATACTGCAAATCAACCGAAAAAGAAAGCTACTATTATTTCAAGCTCGCGAGATCCAAATGAGCCCCCTGTTTTTTTAGGAAAACAGGAAATAAAAGATATACATGTAGAATCAATTAAAACAAAAAAGGATATCTTTCTCACAAAAACAGATGAATTAAAAACGTTTATTACGAGTATGAATACCGCAAAAAAAGGAAAATTAACATTGGATGAGGAAGGATCAGATTTAATAGATTGTGATATGTGGATTACATTCGAAGATGGAACTTATAAAAAATATTTCATATGGGTAGTTGATCATCACAATAGCGAAGTGATGATTGCGCAACAAGATACTCCTGATGATGTAAACCTTACGTATTACCAATTAAATGAAGACAATTCGAAAAAAGTATATAACTTATTCAAAAAAATTATTTAAACGAAAAAGTCATGAGCACGCGAGCTCATGACTTTTTGCACTATATATACTCAGGGAACACTCTACAACCCTTTTCCTGCTCTATATCATGGCCAAAGAAAACAATCGGTTTCTCTTTCGTCACAACTTCTTTTAAACGTTTAATTGAAGATAAAGCTAATTCTGGATCAAATCCTGCGAACGGCACTTCATCTTCAAAATTCTCTTTCGTGTACGATGCGTCAATCGTTAATAAAACTGGACCGGATTGCTCCGTCTCAATGAATAACGACTGATGGCCTGGAGAATGCCCTGGCGTATACAATAATTGAACACCGGGTACCACTTCATAATCCCCTTCAATAATTTTGTAGTTCAAATGCAGTAATATACATTCGTCCATATATTCTTCTCTATGAAGTGCTGCCTCATATTCCGTTCGTTGTACAATAATCGGTGTATTTGTAAAAGCACCGTTTCCTCCTGCATGATCAAAATGTAAGTGAGAACTAATAATATATAGAAGGTCTTCTGGCTCATACCCTACACGCTTTAAAATATTGACAATTCTATCTTCTTCAGTCATTTTCGGTAAGATCTGTCCTTCAACAAATGTACCGTTAAAAAGCCCTGCATTATTAACTGCACTTTCTGGCATACCAGTGTCTACTAAAATAGGACCTTCTTCCGTCTCCAAAAGATAACACCAAACCGGCAAGTCTAATAGTTTCCCTGGAGTTAAAGTACCGTTAACAGACGAATGATCCAACATACAACGACCTGCTGGGATGAAATAAAGTTTCTTTACTGTCATTATGTATCCACCTTTACATTTAGTTTTGGATAAAGTAATACAGTAAAAAATTCTTCTTTTTAGAAATAAACTCCTTCTAGACTATCAGTACAGCTTGCATAAAAATGAAACATTAACACCGATTAACGCTGAAAACTTAAAGAAAGCACATGCACTACTTGAAAGCGGGCACACCATTGGAAAAATCGTATTAGAGAAATTTTAATCATGATAGTGACAGATAGTATGTAAAATTATATTAACGATTTTTCGAATATATCTATCATAACGTACAATATATCAACGATTTTTCAAATATATCTATCACAAACCAAATTATATCAACGATTCGACAAGGTATATCGATTTATCGACAAATAACAACAATAAGAAAAGGCTGTTCCAGATGAACAGCCTTTTCTTTATTTACTTGAAATCTCTTTATTATTTTGAACGTCTAACGGAGCTCGCTTTCCTATTCCAAAAGCATAGAAACTAATTGTAACGATAGCTAAGAAAATAATACCTACAACTAATGAAATACGAGTATCATCGTTAAACCACATTCCGATTAATACCATAATTAAAAAGGCAATCGTTAAATAGTTTGTTACAGGAGCAAATGGCATTTTGAACGGATGATCTTTCATCTCTGCTCCCTTTTCTTTTCTAAAATTAATTTGACTAATTAAAATGACAAACCACGGTACCATACCAGGGAGTACACTCGCACTATATACATATACGAATAAATTTTTCGGTGCGATGTAACTTAAAACAACACCAACCGCCAGACCGATAATTACGCCAACTGTACCGAATAAAGGTACACCATTTCCAGAAAGTTTCGTGAAATATTTCGGTGCTTGTCCATTTACACCTAACGTATAAAGCATACGTCCAGCACTATAAATACCACTATTACAACCAGACATTGCCGCTGTAATTACAACGAAGTTAATAAGTCCAGCTGCTGCCGTAATACCAACTTTCGCAAAAGTCGCTACGAACGGGCTACCAATTGTACTTAATTGATCCCACGGATATACAGTTACAATAACGAAAATAGCACCAATATAGAATATTAAAATACGCCAAATTGTACTTTGAATCGCTCTTGTAAGTGTCTTCTTCGGATTTTTCGCTTCGCCAGCAGTAATTCCGATTAATTCCACACCTTGATACGCTCCAACTACAAGTGATAATGCAAAGAAGAATCCTGAAAAACCACCTGTAAAGAAACCGCCATTTGACCAAAGATTAGATATGCCAATCGCTTCTCCGCCGTTACCAATTCCAAAGAAAATAAGGCCAAACCCTGCAATAATCATTAATAGAATCGTAACGATTTTAATCATCGCAAACCAAAATTCAAATTCACCAAATGACTTAACAGAAATTAAGTTAGCTGCGCCAAGAATAACCATTGCGATTATACCTGGTATCCAAGCTGGTAAATCCGGGAACCAATATTGCATATACGCTCCAACCGCGATAATTTCTGACATCCCAACGATAACCCACTGGAACCAGTTACTCCAAGCTGTCATATAACCAGCTAGCGGATGAATATACTTATGACCGAACGTCGCAAATGAGCCTGTACTTGGCTCCATATACAACATTTCTCCCATGGCACGCATGATGAAGAAGATGAAAATACCTGCAATTGCATAAGCAAGCATTACTGACGGACCTGTCCATTTAATTGTGCTGGCTGACCCCATAAACAAACCAACACCAATCGTTCCGCCTAAAGCAATCATTTGAATATGACGTGCTTCTAAACCTCTTTTCAATTCTTTGTTTGCCACTTCACTTCCCCCTCTTAGATGATTCATAGCCGCATTTTAAAACAAGATGCTTTCCCCTAATTCCTTTCGGCCCTGAAAATGATGAAGCAAACGTCATTTTACACTAGCTTTAAAGCTATCCTAAAATCGTTTTGTGCTCCTAATAAAATTCTCAAAACCTTTCATCTTCCAATATTCTATAAATCTTAAAATTACTTACCTTATATTAATTCATTAATCTGAAAAATTCAATTATTTTTTCAATAAATCAATATGCATGATCGCACTTAATTTTTAACTAAATTAACAATAAAATACATCTATTCAATATGATTCCGGCATGTATATTATTACAATATAAATAACCGAGGAGATCTTATCTTCCTCGGTTTCATACTTCATGCACTTCAATCTTCATAGTTGATAACGTAATTTCCCAAACGCTAGATTCATATACCAATCAGAAATTTAATATATTAATAAATTACTAACTTCTTTAGTCCAGTCCAATTTTGAGGCATAAAATATAAAAGAGTCTCATTAAAAAATGAGACTCTTTTACGATTTCATATTTAAATCGATTTCGAAGTTTTCTTACCAAAGATAAACACTTTAGTAAACATTGCCATTATAACTACAATAACCAGAAAATAAAGTGGCATCACCAGTAACGAGCCTGTATGCAGCTGACTCATTCCCCAAATTGTCATCGTTACAATTACATAGTACCCTAAACTAAACAATGCACCTGCTGTACCAATAACATCTTGAAAATCTACTAACGCTAAACTTAAACAGTTAGGTAACGCTACTCCAATCCCTAATAACAATATAAACATCGCTATTAAAAATACAACCATATATATAACATTCGGATTTGATCCAACAAACGTAATAACAGATAAAAGGATAGCTCCTCCTATCATTACGAGACAACCGATATATATAATTTTCTCTGGTTTATAAGTAGCAAGTAAACGTTTTGAAACTTTCGCTCCAACAATAGAAGCAGACGCTACAACAATTCCTAAAAATCCATACATACTAGGTGATAATTGAAAGTATTCAATAAAGATAAACGGCGCTTCTGCATAATAGCTAAATAAAACACCATTTGCTCCTCCAATTAATAGCCCATATGTTACTACTTTCGGATTTGTAATTAATCTTTTCAATACTGAAAAGACATTTATTTCATTTGTCACTGAGTCCGTTTTTGTTTCTGGAAGAGAAACAAACGTATACAGAAAAATCCCGACACTCATAACAACTAAACTTAAAAATACTATTTTAAATCCAAACATTTGATCAAGAAAGCCACCAATTAACGGTCCTATAGCTGGTGTAAAAGCAATGACTGCCGAAATTTGAGCGAACATAACATGCCGCTTATGCCCTTCTACACTTTCCCGAAGAATCGTTTGTGTAACCACGGATCCTGCACTTGCTCCAAACGCTTGAATAAAACGACTTATCAATAAAACTTCAATGGAACTTGCAATATAGCATAAGAAACTCCCAGCGCCATATATGAAAATTCCAAGTAACATCGCTCGGCGACGACCAATTATATCTGATAACCACCCAATAAAAAATACACCTAACGCAAATCCAGCAAAATACACACTAAGTGTTAACTGCACCTCATTATTACTTACATGTAACGCCTTTGAAATGTCCGGTAAAGACGGTGTGTAAATCGTTTCACTAATTTGCGGAAATGCGACAAGAATAATCATTAACAAAAGTGATGGTACTGAGACTTTTTTCATTTTTCATACCCTCCTATAACTTTGAAAATCTCAGAAATAAAAAGACTTTCCTTAGCTACGGAACAGGAGGGGCCATTATAGAAATTCGATCATAAAACAACAAAGAAAACACCTCAATTACGTATGTTAATACTTATAGGAGGGTAATATTAACATTGATTTTTAAATATACTTTTTCAATTATATTACATATTGCGTTTCTTTTACTAGTGCTCGGCCTTGGAGGATTGTTAAAAAGATAACTTGATGCAGTCACCTTTTTATGGAATAATTAGAAATAGTTTGAATTCATAAGTTTAATTATTAAACGATAGACTAGTATATTTTAATGTCACAAGCTTACAAACAGGAGGACTTTCGTAATGATTGAAATTTTAAGGACAGTAGTAAACTTTCTAATTTCTCTATTCTCAGGAGAATTACCAATTGTATATTATGTATGGATTATTAGCCTATTCCTAATTCAAATAACCCAATCTACTCTGAACTATAAGCTTTTTAACAAGAAAGATAATTTCAGCACTTATGTATCGGAAGAATTACTCGCTTTTATTATTTTATTGTTTGGAGGCATGTTAGTATCTAAGTTACTTGCTTACATAATAGACGATCCTACTATTAGTATGACAAATGTAACACATTATTTTATTTCTCTTATCATATTAACTATTTTTGTCGTAATAACCTGTATTAAAGACTTTATAGAGACATATCTCTTTTGAGCTTTTTAGTAATTTCCTTAATAACAAGTATACTTTCATTCAAGTTTTTATCACCTTTAATTGAAGGTTCTTTTTCTCTTTCTAAATCTTTTATAACTACTTTAATTATTCTAGTAACTGTATCCATTCCTCTATTAATTTCTTTAGAGGAAAAATATGCAGGTGAAAAGGAAACGGAAAATTTATAGCTTCTCATTTACAGAAAAGAAAGAGGGAGCTCCCCTCTTTCTTTTCTATCTTTCTATTTCACAAGACTAAATCATTCCTTTTAATATTAATCCTAAAACTGACATTATTATCGCGCTAATAATAATCCGCAAAATCCAAGTTGTGTTTGTACTTATTTTTTCTAATTGCTTATTGATTGTTGCTATATCTTTCTCATTAATAGTAGTACGCGTTTCTAAATTTCGAATGTCTCTCATAATTTCTTTTTGCTCCGCTTTTAAACTGTCAATTTTAGCGTAAACATCTTCCATATATTCACACCCTCTGTTCATCTTAATAGAAAAATCTATATATATTATGAGACAACCCTCTTACCTGTGAATACATTGCGTATATCCGCGTACCAAATTATTTGTACAATCTAATTGAATTACTCACATGTTTCCATTCTTCTATTTATAAATTAGCGTTAAGATAAATTAAAATTAGAAAAGGAATCCCTTGTTTATTTAACAACAAACAAGGTGCAATCCAACATTCGGGAGCACCTACGATAATTTCTATTGTTTTCATCACCATTTTCATATTTACAACTCAATATAATCAGTATGATTTTCTGAAGAATCCACTTTTTCAGCTGCTTAATGTATACTAATATTAATACGAAATAGCTGTATTGATAAACTCTCTAGAACAATAAATATACTGGCTGAAACGGATCTATATCCGATATTTTTTCCAGTAACATGAATGGTTATTTCTGATAAATGCGTTTGTATATCATTGTTTTCAATAATTTCATCCTCAACCTTTACAATATCTGCTTCACAATCTACTTCTTTAAAAGTTTTCAATAATTTTGTTTCCAATAAAATACAATCAAAATTCTCATCTTTTATTACAGCAAATTTAACCTTCATATCGATTTCCCCATTTTTAACAAACTAAAATCATTAAATCAATATAAATATATATTATTCTATTAAATAATTCAAAATATACGCTTCTTATATACATTATTAAAAATCAGTTCTAAAGAATTAAATGCAAAAAGAAATTAAATATACAAATCCCCTTTTTCAACCAATCAATATAGAATTCCCTTATGCCCTATGATTAAAATTTTTTCATTTTAAAGCCGTAGATTCTGAGGATTTTTTGTTTTTATATTAATAATTCATTTCTTGAATTTTGTAGCATCGGAAATAATAATATAGTGAAACAAATTAAATATTAGGCGTTCCACTGATCTTTCGTATAATTCGTCTCTTAATTATTTTGCTCATTGCGCTTTTTTATTTCCATCCCTATTTCAACTGAACTTTGTGTAATAATGCATATTTCAAATACATTATTTCCTTTCACTCATACTTTTATCATTAAGTTTTTATTCACAAATTCGTAACACATATATATGAGTTATCATGCTAAAATTAGTTTATTCACAAGAAGAAGTTATTCTTAATAAATCAATAATTTTTAATACCCTGTTTAAAGCCTTGCCCCCCTGCAAGGCTTTTTCCTATTTAACTAGAGTAGTAGTTTTCGTTATGCATCTCTCTTCTTTGTTCCTTACCCTACAAATAATACTGCATGTTTATTTTAATTTTTCAGCATCCGTACTCGCTCTGTTCGAGAGCTCTTTACCAAATATTCAATCTAATGATAAAATTGACCAAATTAATATTTTCGTCCATACCTGTATCAAAAAGTACACTAAAGAAAAAAAGCACTCTCACGATTAAGTAAACGCGAGCTTTTTCTTCTATCTACTTACTATTTAAGGTTAATAGTTTAGTAACAAGATTTAAAAATTCGACTTAAATTCATTGATGAATGGAGAGGTTTATATGAAATTAAAAGACAAAGTAGCAATCATAACTGGTGGTGCAAGTGGAATTGGCGAATCTACTGTTCGTCTTTTTATCGAAGAAGGTGCAAAAGTAGTTATTGCTGACTTTTCTGAACGTGGAAAAGAACTATCAGATGAATTGAATGCACATGGATATAATACGTTATTTATTAAAACCGATGTAACAAAAGAGGCAGATATTAAACAGCTAATTCATGAGACAGTAAGTACATACGGTAAATTAGATATTATGTATGCCAATGCCGGCGTTGCTGATGATGCACCGGCAAACGAATTATCCTATGAAAAGTGGAAAAGAACTATTGATATTAATTTGTCTGGGGTATTCCTTTCTGATAAATATTCGATTGAACAATTTCTTAAACAAGGTACAGGTGGTGTCATCGTTAACGCTGGTTCGATTCATAGTTTTGTTTCATTACCTACCCCAACAGCATACTCCTCTGCAAAAGGTGGTGTGAAACTATTAACTCAAAATTTATGTACTGCCTACGCTAAATATGGAATACGTATTAACGCGGTGTGCCCTGGTTATATTGACACCCCTTTACTAGGTAGTGTTAATCCTCAACAAAAAGAATATTTAGCTTCACTTCATCCACAAGGCAGACTTGGAACACCAGAAGAAGTCGCTAAAGCTGTCTTATTTTTAGCAAGTGATGATGCTAGTTTTGTTAACGGTACAACACTTCTTGTTGATGGAGGCTATACTGCACGTTAATTTTAAAATTTTGAAGCACCCTAAGAAATATATAGTCTTCAACAAGAAAAAGCGCCATCACAAGTGACGGCGCTTTTTCTATGTAAGAGCAACTAGAAGATACCCTTCTAGCCTACTCCCATTTATAAGTCCAAAATTGTTCAAGTTGCAGCCATTTTAATGTTGCTGCATCTTTGTTTTTTATTTTTGCATGCGTGTCTTCAAGCATTGCTTCTGTTTGTGAACGGTGCGCACCTAGTGCAGTTAATTTATGATCAAATACTTCACTAATGTTATTTACAACATCCGGTTCTCCTAATACTGCTTCACGATTTTTCGTAATCGCAACCGCATGGATAACTGGGCGCTCTTCTTTTGGCATACGTGATACAGCGCGAACGACAGCGCGGCCAAATGCATTATGATCTGGATGTACACCGTGCTCTGGATAAAATGTAATAATTCGAGATGGATTTACTTCTTGAATGATTGCTTCAATTTTGTCAGCAACGAAATCAACATCTTCAAATTCTAACGTTTTATCATGGAAGCCAAGCATTCTTAAATCTTTAATCCCCATCGCTTCACAAGCATCTTTCAATTCTTTCTCACGGATATTTGGAATCGTTTCACGGTTAGCGAATACGTTCTTACCCATGTTACGTCCCATTTGTCCTAGAGTACCACATGCATATGTTACAGGTACTCCTTGATCTGTTAATAAGCGAATTGTTCCTCCCGCAGCATATGCTTCATCATCTGGATGCGGAAATACAACAAGTACATGTCTCTCCATAAGTTTCCCTCCTTCTTACTTAAATGGTGTTAAGCTTAACTCAAGTGCGACTGCTAGACGACCTAAATTATCATGTCCAGCTAGTAATAAACGCTCTTGACCGTCTACTTCCCAGTGCGTAATACCTTCAGCATATACCCAACCATGATCCATTTTTAAACCAACTCGGTATGGATTTGTTCCAGTTATCTTCCCGCGTTCAAAACGGATAATTGCATTTCGAATGAAAGCACCAACTGTCATCATCTTTTCATTTATGTGTGATGCATACGCTCCGTTTGTCGTTTCTAAATGAATATATACATCTTTATTTACAAAACGTTCAATTTCATTTTGAATAAGAGAACTATCTTTTACTATTTCCATCGGAATTCACCTCTTTAAACCATTTTACGCAAAAATAATGTAAATTGCTATCTCTATATTAGAGGACAACGCTCACTTTTCCTAATAATTTGCACTGTGTTTTTTATATTTTTTATATGATATGTAAAAAATATATTTTTTCCTTCACTTTGTTAAATAGTTTTCTTTCTTTTTTGAATTTGCTACAATATATTTTATCCCGCATTATTGCAGCGAGATACATTTCGACAATTGAATACATAATTTAAAGAAGGTGACATGATTGGAACAATCAGCACATGAAGTAGCAAATTGGCAATATTATTTTGCAATTGCCGTATTTTTAATCACGTACGGATTTATTATTTCTGAGAAATTGAATCGTGCTGTAATCGCACTATTCGGTGCTGCTATTATGATTATTTTTGGAGTTGTAGATTTACATACTGCTTTCACATCACATATTCAATGGGAAACGATTACCCTTTTAATTGGGATGATGATTCTCGTACATATTACGAGTCAATCAGGCGTCTTTGAATTTGTGGCCATTAAAGCGGCAAAAGCGGCTGGCGGAAAACCGATTCGCATTTTATTATTACTATCCCTATTAACTGCTGTCGGATCAGCATTTTTGGACAATGTAACGACTGTTTTATTAATCGTTCCTGTTACATTATCCATTACACGTATTTTAAAAGTAAATCCTGTGCCTTATTTGATTTCAGAAGTGCTGTTTTCAAATATAGGCGGAACAGCAACATTAATCGGTGATCCACCTAATATTATGATTGGATCAGCAAACAAGCATTTAGACTTTAACGCCTTTTTACTTAACTTAGCTCCAATCGTAATTATTATTTCTATCGTGACACTTGGCATTATTTACTTCATGTATCGTAACAAACTAAAAACAACACCTGAACAAATCGAAAAACTAATGGCATTAAACGAAAAAGATTACATTAAAGATCAAAGCCTCCTTTTAAAATCTATTTCGATTTTAGGACTAACTATTTTAGGCTTCGTACTTCATTCGATTATTCATGTAGACGCTGCTGTTATCGCGATGACAGGCGCTACACTTCTTATGTTAATCGGCGTGAAAGAACATGATATTGAAGATGTATTTGCCCACGTTGAATGGGTAACCATTTTCTTCTTCGCCGGACTATTTGTTCTCGTTGGCGGGTTAATTGATATCGGACTTATCTCTTCACTTGCAAAAGAAGTAATCGACGTAACAAACGGTGACATCGGATTCGCAGCTATACTTATTTTATGGGTATCTGGCATCGCATCTGCGACAATCGACAACATCCCATTTGTCGCTACGATGATTCCTCTTATTCAAGACTTAGCTACAGGACTCGGACTATCTGTCGATTCTCCGCAAATCGAAGTACTATGGTGGGCGTTATCTCTTGGTGCTTGCTTAGGAGGAAATGGAACGCTAATCGGAGCATCTGCAAACGTAGTCGTTGCTGGTATTGCAAAACGTGAAGGACATGCTTTCTCTTATATGGACTTCTTAAAAATTGGTTTACCATTAACTATTGTTGCACTCTTGTTATCACATGCTTATATATATTTACGTTATTTAATGTAAAAGTTGTATTGCATGAAATTATATCGTCAAATACAAAAGGTTTGCAGCATCGTGCTGCAAACCTTTTTTCATCACCAAAATATACCGATAATTGCTAACCCACCTAAAATCATACCACCAATTTGTCCGACAATTGTTGGTGATAATTGAACACCTTTTCTCACTTCAACAACTGGTCTTTCGTGCCTTAGTTGCTGCACTTCGCTTTGCAGTTGATGTACACTTCCGTGTAACTCTTTAATTAGTTCCTTTAATTCAGCGACCTCTTCATTTACTGGTTTTGCTTTTTCTAAATTCATTTTACATAACTCCTTATAAATTCAATCAGTTCACTGTAAATTTTCGCCAATTATCATTATATCTCCTGCATACTACATATATAATATTGAATGTATTCGCTAATCTTACAGCTCTATCCATTCATCCCGCAATATCCCCATAATCATACGATCAAAACACTTCCCATCTCTTTGAACTGCTTCTCTCATACAACCTTCCATCTGAAAACCCATCTTTTTATACAACTCAATCGCAGCTTTATTATAAGAGATAACATCAAGACCGACGCGGTGCAAATTCAATTCATAGAAAGCATATTTTAAGATAAGATGGATCGCTTCTTTTCCATATCCCTTCCCTCTATCATTCGCATCTCCTATACCAATTGCTAATAACCCTGTTCTGTTATTCCACTCTATGCCATGAATCGCCACAAAACCAATTAAACGATCATCTTGAACTGTCCTCAACATGAAAGATACACTATTCGATTTCCGTCCTTTTAATAGCCCATCACTTGCTATTTCTTGTATCGATTGCGGGAATGCTACATCTGTATCTACATTTCTTAAATATTCACTATCCTCTTGCCACATAGCCATTACTTCAGCATCAGCTTCTCTAATAGCTGATAATTTAATCGTTTTATTTCGAAAAAGATTCATTGTCATTTCAAACTCCCCTTTTTTTTAATAGCGGGGATACTTATTTTAGCCTATTTATCCCCTTGTTTCATAAACGGGATACTTACAATAAGCGCTGACATTGGCATATCTCCTCTACGTTAAATTAAATTCATTGTATAATTTTTCATTTATTCTAACAATAAAAAAAGACCCTCAAAATTTATAGGGTCTTCCTAACAACGAATCGATATTATTTCGTAAACATTTTCTCCGCTTCATCCATTGCCATTTTGTTTCCTAAAGCAGAATAGTCAAGCCATGGTTGATCATTGATAATGTATACGTGCTTGCCTTTAACTGCTTTTAAATCTTTCCAAATTGGTGTTTCTTGAAGTTGTTTAAATGCAGCTTTTGCCTTATCATCTCTGTTTACAACAACGAAAATCGCATCTGCATCAAAGTCAGGTAATACTTCTTGTGAAATGACTTCGAAAGGACGGTTTCCATCAATTTTCTCTACACCGTTTGCAGGTTGTAATCCTAAGTCTTGGAATAAAATTGGTCCCATCGGTCTTTTCGTACTAAATACACGTAATTCTTTTGCAGTAACGCGAATTGCCATTACTTTTTCGTTATTACCTAGCTCTTTATCTATTAAACTTTTTACTCGTTTTGATTGCTCTTCGTAATCTTGAATATATTTATCTGCTTCTTTCTCACGGTTTACAAGTTTACCAACTTGTTTTAAATGATCTCTCCACGTACCTTCATCTAAATTGAAAGAATGTGTTTTTGCAATTTTTTCGTATTTCGCTAAATCTTTGCCAGCGTATTTTTCATCCACATAAATTTCAGATGGCTTTAACTGAAGTAACGCTTCCATATTCGGATCTGTTACAACACCAAGCTTCTTCGTATCTTTCAACTTCTCTTTAGCATGCGGTAAGAAATCTTTTAAATCTCCACCAATAACAGAGCCTACAGGTGTAATTCCTAATGCAAGTAAATTATTCGTTAAGTGAATGGACATAGAAGCGATTTTCGGATTATTACTTTTTTCAGTTTTTTTCGTTGCCTCTTCATTAGCTTTCGTTTGACCACATGCTGCTAATACTAAAATACACATGATGCTAAATAAAATAGTAAGTTTCTTTTTCATATGTTCTCCTCTTTGAAGTATTTATTTTGTTTTTGTAAGTAAATAAAGAAAATAAGGTGCTCCTAAAGCTGCCACTACTACACCAGCTGGAATAGAATTTGGCTCGAATATAGAACGACCTATCGTATCTGCTAGTACTAAAATAATCATTCCGATAATGCCAGCTAGCGGAAGAAAATGTTGATAGGTAGTACCTACTAACTTTCTTGCAATATGTGGAGCAACTAAACCGATAAAACCAATCCCTCCTGCCATCGATACACTTGCGCAAGATAATCCAACCGCTGTAGCTAATAGTAATAACCGTTCTTTTTGAACAGAAACACCAAGTCCTGCCGCTACACTATCACCTAGTGACAATGCATTTAACGTTTTAGATTTTAGCCACGCATAAGGGGTTAGTATGAAAATCCAAGGTAATAATGCAAGGACATGAATCCAATCCCTTCCCCACACGTTACCAACAAGCCATCTAGAAGCGAATGTATACGTCTCATCATTTAACTTGAGAGAGAAAAATAACGAAATTGCACTAAAACCAGCTGAAACTGCAATACCAACGAGAATAAGTCTAATGGGAAGTAAACCATTTGACCGATCACTCGCAAGTAAAATAATAAGAAATGCAGCTAATACTCCTCCGCCAAATGTAAATAACGGTATTAAAATGGATGCACTTTCATTAATAGAATGAAAGAATGTAACGAATATAATTAGCCCGAAAGATGCACCTGAATGCAGTCCAAGAATACCAGGGTCTGCAAGTGCATTACGTGATAATCCTTGCAAAATCGCACCGGAAATCCCAAGGCCAATACCGGCTAACATTGTGATAATAATTCTTGGCATACGATAATCGTATAGCACGGTTGCGCTCTCAAAATCACCATAACCAAAAAGTGTTTCAATTACTTTAAGTGGCGCTATACTCAGTGTCCCTGTATTTAAACTAATTAAAATTACAGCGATACTTACACATCCGAAGATTGTAGTTACAGTAATAGCTTTCTTTTTATCCGTGTTAAAAAGATCTTTCACTTATAGCTCCCTCCCGACTTTACGTGCTATATAGAGGAAGAACGGAACTCCAACAAGAGCTACCATAATCCCTATCGCAAGTTCCTTAGGAGGATTTACTGTTCTTGCTCCTAGGTCAGCTACAACTAATAACATAGCTCCTAATAATGCTGACATAGGAATAATGAGTCTATAATTAACACCAACTAATTTTCTAGCAATGTGCGGGATAACTAATCCTACAAATCCAATAGAACCAACAGCCGAAACAGAAACACCTGCCAGAATAACTACTATAGTCATCCCTAGTATTCTCGTTCGGTTCGTTTTCACTCCTAAATTTGTAGCAACATCATCCCCCATTGATATGAGTGAAATAGATCGCCCTAACACTATCGCAAAAATAATCGTTATAAGAATAATAGGAACTAAAAATTTCAAGTGTTCCCACTTAACCCCTGCAACACCACCAGCATACCAAAACGCTAAATCTTGGCTTAAATCATAATAAATCGCAACACCTGAACTTAATGAATGTAAAAGCGCTGCCATAACAGCTCCAGCAATCGTTAACCTCATTGGTGTTAACCCACCTGATGTTGCTGATCCAATAACAAAAATAAGTACTGTACTTAAGACTGCTCCAATAAAGGAAACAATCATTAAATAGGAATACGGCATATGCGGAAAAAAAGCAAAACTAAGTGCTACTACAAACATCGCTCCTGCATTTATGCCAAGTACACCTGCATCAGCTAAAGGATTTCGTGTTACTCCTTGCATAACCGCTCCAGCGACCGCAAAAGCTGCCCCTACAACTGCTGCTCCAATTACTCTCGGGAGCCTTAATTCATAAATAATTTGGTGCTGCGTTAATTTCGGATCGTAATCCAAAACCGCTGCCCACACCGTTTGTAAATGAATATCTTTTGCACCAAATGAAATGGCTAAAAATATAGATCCAATTAAACATAAAATTGTTAAGCTCATGAAACATATGAACTTAATATGTATCCAGCGGTTATTACCAGCATGTACAGTAGACTTATGTAACATGTTTCATTTCATCCTTTATATTCAGTTGTTTTTTATAATTATTTTTTATTTGTAATTATTATTGATAATAATTATCATTTTCATTTAGATATTATATCCCCACTTTTTTTAAATAGCAAACTATTTTTTTACTTTTCTACAATATTAAAATACTCATTACAATTCCCTTCTAAAACTTACAAATACATGCAAAATAGACTACTGGATTATTTTTTAAATTGTAGTATAATTATTGATTATTTTGATTTTTCCAATAAAAAAACATCGAAGGTGACACAATGTTCTATATAAAACAACTACTACATTTCACTTACGAACAAGCATTATCTTGCTTATTCCCAGTCATTATTTTCTTAACACTAGCCCTTTCAAAAATTGTTTCAATCCCAGAGTTATACCGCTATGATTTCATACTCATCGTATGCCTTCTTATGCAGTGGATTATGTACAAGACTGGTCTTGAAACAAAAGACGAACTAAAAGTAATTACCATCTTTCACCTCATCGGCCTTTTACTAGAAATATATAAAGTACATTTCGGTTCATGGAGTTATCCCGAAGAGGGATATTCGAAGGTTTTTGGAGTTCCGCTTTACAGCGGTTTTATGTACGCAAGTGTCGCGAGTTACATATGTCAAGCGTGGAGAAGGTTGCATTTAAAAATGCATCATTGGCCGAAAGCCATTTTTGCCGTGCCGTTAGGAGCTATGATTTACTTCAATTTTTTCACGCATCATTTTCTATACGATTTTAGATGGATATTAACTTTACTACTATTCATCGTTTTCTTTCGGACATTTGTGGAATTTTCATTACGAGGCGTTCCATATAAAATGCCACTCGTTCTCTCCTTTTTCCTTATCGGTTTCTTCATTTGGGTTGCAGAGAACATCGCAACATTTTTCGGAGCATGGCAATATCCAAATCAACGGGAAGCATGGAGTCTCGTTCACTTAAGCAAAATTAGTTCATGGTTTTTACTCGTTGTTATTAGCATTATGATTGTCACACAGCTCAAACATTTGAAGGAATCAAAAAGATAATGCTGATTATGTAAAAACAGTTAGCCCATCACTCATTAGAGAGTGATGGGCTAACTGTTTTTAGTAATATTTTTTAAACCTTCCTTATCAAGGGAGTTATAATTTACAAGAGTATAAGCAATTAAACATTATGAACTGCTACTAGCAGAAGATGTTGCTGCAGATGAAGCGGCAATCGTTGCCATCATGGCTGCCTGTTGTGCTTGTATGAGGACTTCTATCATTGTTTGTAAACCTGTGTTAGTAGCTTTACTTTCCTCACCTTTCTGACTTACGAACAGTTGAATAGCAATAAGAATATTTGTATCTGTATGCCAACGGAACAATTTATCCCCCTGCAATTTTTCAATAAATGCTCGAATAGAATGAATCTCTTTTTCTCCGTCCTCGAGTAACGCTAGTAGCCCGATAGCTGGGTAATGCATCTGTTTTACTTTTACCTTTTCTTGCTTTAACAAATTCCATATATTTGTACATTTTGCAACTAATAGTTCTTCCCTGACATCCTTCTTTAGTGAAAGAATATGACTCAAAAATTGAAGATCATTCCCTTTACGCAAACCAGCTGTCGCTAGTTTCTGATAAAGACGTTCCACTCGATCCATAAGTGTTTCTACATGCTCTGATTGTCCTGCTAATAAAACTGCGAGCGGATAATCATTTGTACTTGTAAGAAAGAGGTGATCCTTTTTCATGCGTTTATATACTTGCATCGAACGCTGAATATGTGTGCCATGCTGTTCATTTTCTTCTGTTAAAAGCACAGCTGCTGCGAGATAAGTAAATATACTCCGGCTAAAGCCACCAGTGACCAATTGTTCATATAAATCTAAAAACGTCCGAAAAGCTTCCTTGTAATCTGTAAAGTGAATATCTAATGTTGCGGCCACTACAAAACGATGATAAGACTTTAAGTATGAAAACATCCCTACCTGATTCTTAATATAACTACTAATTTCTAAAAAACGTCCGAGATCAAACAATTTATCACTACCTGCATACATAGCAGCAATCATCATTCCTGTTCGAGAATCACTCGTTTTCCATTTTAGTTCTCCCTTTAACTGTACATATGTATGTTTATATTGCTCCAACTTTTGTTCTAATGTAATCATAGTATTCACCCCTATTTCTAGTTCTTCTCTATTATTATACGCATATTCCATATTTAGGAATACTATAATTAATAATCACACCATAAAAATTATAACATTCTCTTATCCTTCTTCATCAGCACCACGATGATAATCCCTAATCCTTCAAGAAGTTATACAAAAAAGGTAGATAATAATTTATCTACCTTTTTTGTATATATTATTTAACATTACAACTGTATTGCTTGTTATATGCAATTAAGACTAAAGAGCTTTAATAATACGTTCCATCGCTTTCATTTGCCCAATATGATCAGCTTCATGATAAAGCATCATACCGTAAAGCTCCCCTACTGTTTCCAATCCTAGGAATGGCTCTGGCAGTTTATTTTCAAATGCTTCTGCTGGAATTTCGTTAATACGTTTTGCTTGTTCTTTTAATTGAGCCGTTAACACTTCTAACGATGGTCCTTCTGTTTTCCATTTAGATGGTCGTGATCCATACCCAAACATACCTGGATATTCAGTTGGTAATTGTTTGAATTCTTTTCCAAACATGAAAACTTCTGCTGCTGTTAACACGTGACCGATATGCCAACGAATTGTATTGTTAAAACCCTCTGGCTGCGTATCCGCAGTTTTATCATCTAACGTTTCCATAAATTTAAGTAACGCCCCGCGCGTTATTTCAAATTGTTTTAAACCCACTAGTCTGTTCATGTTATCGTTCCCCTTCTTGATGTACAATTTATTATGAACTAATAATGTTCAACTTATTAAAGTTTCACCTTGTTTAATCTATCAGAAACAAATAAGAAATACATCTAATATGCTTATTAAAAATAATAAAAAGGTTCACTCCTCGTAAATATAGAATTACTTACTATGTAAATAAAAGAGGAGTGTACTTGCATGTTACATATTTTAAAACAGCAATATAATCTTATTAGCTCTACAAGAGAAACTCTATTCACATTTTTAGAAGAAATCCCATTAGAAAAATTACATAGCACTGTTCCGAATTTCGGGAGCGGTAGCATTATAAAGACACATATTCATGTAGCCGATTGCTATCGATACTGGCTTGGGTCATTCGCATTCAAGCAAAAAAGAGCAGATTTTTCATTTGCTAGCGATTACGAAATTGAGCATGCAGATGTCGCGAAAGTCCGTGCTAGATTTAAATTAGTAGATGAGACTGTACAAAGTTTTTTAAATGAATACAATGATTGTTGGCTTGAAAACATAGCAAATGAAGTGAAATGGCAAAGAGAACCTTGGAGCACAACTCCGCTATGGCTTTTAACTCATACAGAGACTCATGAGTTTCATCATAAAGGACAAATTGTATCAATGGCTCGTCACCTTGGATACAATCCTCCTGATACAGACCTTAGTTAATTCAATGGTCCATGATTACCGAAAAAATTAGAATGAATACAAAACGAGCATGTTTTGAAATCCAATCAAAACATGCTCTTAAAATATTCTATCTTACAATCTCCATATCCTCATCAATACCAAATAGTCTCCGTATAATTATAAGCATCACTATTTGGTATTGCATGTTTCCCCTGTGCTTGCGCCTTTCTTGGATCTAAGTCATATACCATTGGCGTATAGCATGATGTTTGCCCTTTATTTACAACACCATTTCCTCCAGCACTTCCACAAGTGTATGCCTTTCCATCTGTTTTTCTAACAATCCTTGCATCAGCTTCGTTATTATAAACTGCCAGGCGAGTTACAGTAACTTTTGCCCACGCTGTCTTACACGTCGTGCTAAATTTTAATTCCACATAAGAATTTGAATCAATCCACTTCTTTTCTTTCGTTACTGCAGATTGATCACAGCTGTTATAATAAGGACTTTTCCCATCATATGAATGGTCTTCTGCGTATGCTTTATCGCTATTAGTCGTGCTAAACATACTAGTTACAACGAGTAAAGATAGCAATAAACATGCACTCGTCTTTTTTAAAAGTTTCATATCATTTCACTCCTTTATTAATAACGTGCTGTTTTCCCGTAACCGTTATTAAACGTAACTGCTTCAGCATCTGCTGTGTATCCGAAATCAGCAGTTAAATCAAATACCATTCCTGTATAAGTGCTCGTTTGACCTGTTTTTATTGTGCCGTTCCCCTGATTAGAAGTAACTGATTTTTGGAATACACCATTTTTATATTTATTCACAACAGCGTACGCGTACACTCCTCCTGAAACAGCTGGTGCTGGTTGATCTAAAACAAACTTAGCCCATGCTGCATGACATTTATTACTGTAACGTAAATACACTGTCCCTACTTTTTTACTACCTTCATATACAGCTGTAGATTTTGCATTAAATCCATCTGCATCACACGTCGTACTTCCCCCGTATACTTTCGTTGTTGCTGGATTTTTCCCGTCATAATAACTACTTAAATCAGTAGCTGCAAATGTACTTCCTTGAAAACTAAATAATACACCTATACTTGCCGCACTTAACACGCATACTTTCATTAACTTTTTAAACATTTTAAATTCCTCCTCACAATAAGTACGTATACTAAAGACAAGCTATACTGCTATGTAAGTCCTCCTTTCACGCTTCCTAGAGGCATCTTACAGAAACGAATAAACGTTGTAAATTCCCTTATGATTATTGGAATATACGAAGAATTTTACTTATCCTTGTAAGAAAAAAAGTTGAGAAATACACATTTTATAGCATTCTATATTTAAAACATAAAAGAACCAATACTTGTTATATTCAAGCATCGGTTCTTTATACAAAATTGCCATTTTTTCTTTTATATAAAATAAATATTTCTCCACTTAATCCGTTACAAAAAACTCCCTCGTTACATCAATAAATTGTCGCAGTGGCACTGTCATCCATTTGTCTTTATGCCAAGCGATTTGTGTATAAATTGGAGATATTGTTTCGTTTAACATTAACTCCTTTAACGTCCCTTCCCGTATATCTTTTTCTACTACTATCGCTGGTAAAACGGCTATACCTAAATCTGCAATAACACATTGTTTAATTGCTTCAACACTAACAAATTCAATTTTATTTGCTGGATATACATCTTCCCAGCGAAATAACTCTTCAAATAAAGTCCGATACGAGCAGCCTAATTCTGTTAGTAAAAGTGTTTCACTCTCTAAATCTTTTATAGAAACTGAAGGTTGTTCAAGTAAACGATGCATAGGAGCAGCTACTACTTTTAATTCTTCTTTCATAAGTGGTTCCACATGTAAAACATCTTCTGTTTTACATTCGTCCAAAATAAATGCAAGATCTACTTTCCCCTCCATCAATTGTTCCTTCGCATCTTTATTGGAGTGTGCTGGTTTAAATATAAGTTTTATTTGAGGAAATTGTGCTTTAAACTTCTTTAATATAGAAGGCAGTCTGTATGTACATTGACTTTCTTGTGCACCAATTATTAACGTACCTGCTATTTCTTCATCATCTTTCACAGCCATTTTCGCTTCGTTACTGAGTGCAATCATCTTGTCGGCATATAGTTGAAACTTCCTACCTGCTTCAGTTAAGAAAAGACGTTTCCCTAATCTCTCAAATAGTGGTGTACCGAGCTCAGCCTCTAATGTTTTAATTTGTGCTGTAACGCTCGATTGGGCAAAGTTTAATTTCTTCGCAGTTTGTGTAAAGTTCAAAGTATGTGCCGCTACTTTAAATGTAATTAACTGTTTTATTTCCATTTATCATCCCTCTTTTCAATCGATATTTTCGATTGATTCCATCGAAATAATCCTCTTTGTCTATTGATATTTGTATTGTATGATAAAGAACATCTATAAACAATATAAATGGAGGTATTCCATATGAAAGCACTTTGTTTCGAAACATTCGGAGACGCTAATGTTCTACACTATAAAGAAATACACGATCCAATCATAAGTCCAAATGAAATTCTTGTCCGCACGAAAGCAATCGGATTAAACTTCGCTGATATTTATAGACGCCGCGGCGATTATCATCTTGCTGGCAATCCGCCTTATGTATTAGGTTATGAAGGAGCTGGAATTGTTGAAAAAGTAGGAGCTGACGTTACTACTATCAACCTAGGAGACCGTATTGCATTTGCGGACGTCCCATTTGCAAATGCAGAACTAGTTGCCGTTCCATCTGAAAAAGTAATCCCACTACCAGATTCTATTTCTTTTGAAACAGCCGCTTCTGTCTTATTACAAGGATTAACTGCACATTATTTAACGCACGATAGCTATCAACTAAAACAAGGTGATATAGCTTTAGTACACGCTGCAGCTGGTGGCGTCGGTCAACTTCTTATTCAAATGATTAAACTACAGGGCGGAACAGTAATTGGTCTTACATCATCAAAAGAAAAAGCAAAGATAGCTACATTAGCTGGGGCCGATCACGTATTTTTATATAACGAAGAATGGCATACGAAAGTACTTGAAATGACTAATGGAACTGGAGTAAATCTCGTATATGAATCAGTAGGTTCTACATTAGAGGAAAGTTTTAACGCTACTAAAATTGGCGGTACTGTCGTATTTTACGGAATGGCTGGTGGTAATCCTGCTCCAGTTGATCCACGTATGCTTATGGATACTTCAAAAACTTTAACTGGCGGAGACCTTTGGAACGTTCTTACCACTTATGAAGAACGTAAAAAACGATCTACTCAATTATTCGATTGGATCGCAACTGGAAAATTAAACATTTCAAATCCTACTACATTCTCTTTACAAGACGGTGCTCTTGCTCATGAATTATTAGAGAGCCGTAAAAGCACAGGGAAGATTTTATTAATCCCATAATTCACAAAATGAAAAGGAAGCCAGATTTATCTACCTTCCTTTTCTTATTTCTATTTGAGATTTAATTATATTTCCACACTTTCTTTCCCTTTTGCAACATAACTCATATCTCCAACCGACTCGACTGTATATGTTCCATCTTGATATACAATCTTCGTCACACTAGCATTTTCCACCCCAAGTTTTGTTTTGCTACTGTCTAACATTTCTATTAAGGTAGTAATCAAAAGCCCATGAACGACAACTAAAACGTTACCGCCACCATTTCCAGCAGCTTCTTCACTAATTTTATCTATCTCAGCTTTTATACGAGTAGAAAATAATTCCCAATCTTCCGCCTGTTTTGTAGGATCTGCTACTCTAATAAGATTAATCACTTCTTGAATAGAAAACTTCATAAGTTCTTCTGGTGATGCAACGCCTGCAGCTTTTCCAACCACATCCCACATATTCTCAAGTTTTTCACCTTCAAAAATACCGAAATTTAATTCTCGCAAATCTTTTCTTTGCTCAAGTTTTAATTTTGATTGCTCACTATATTTTAATACTAAATTAGCAGTTTCAATCGCTCGGCCGCTATCACTACTATACGCATTCATAAAATGAATATCTTTTAATCCTGTTCCTAAATTTGTGGCAACTTCAACACCTTTTTCTACTAATGGAGAATCAGCCCAACCTTGCGCGCGATGATTCGTATTTAATATTGTTTTACCGTGTCTTGTAACATATAACGTAACTGCATTCTCATTGCTATCTGTTTCTCGCTTATTCATTTCATTCTCTCCCTTTACGTTTCTATATCAATTTTACCACCTCAATTATTCATTGAGCAAAATATACGTCAGTAGATCCGCTTAATAAAAAAAGCTATCTTTCTGTATATCCATACAAAAAGATAGCATCTTTTATGATTACATTTCTTAACCGTTACTCCTACTCAGCAAAAGCACTCGAATATTGTACAATTCCTTCTACACCTCGAAGAGAATTTTCTGTTAATTCCATTATCATAAATACCTCTTCAGGCACTTCAAACGGTGCTTTTATATTCCACTCACTTGCTTTCTTAAAACCAAATTTCGGGTAGTACTCTGGATGTCCCAATACTACAACTGATCCGTATCCAAGTTCTTTCGCTTTTTCTAATGCAGCTACAATCAGGTTTCCACCAATTCCTTTTTTCTGATGACCCCTAGCAACTGAAACTGGTGCAAGTGCTAACGATTCTACAGAAGTTCCATCTTGTTCTATTGTAATTTTCGATAACATAATGTGACCAACCATATCTTCATCTACCGCAACAATTGATAACTCTGGAACAAACGCGTCACATTCTCTAATACGTTTTACAAGTTCATGTTCTGTTTTATCACTAAATTCTTCCTTTAAAAATGCTTCTTTTATGACTTCTTCTGTTTTTCTATAATCATTTTTTTGTTCTTGTCTAATCGTTACCATTTTAACTTATCCTCTATTCTTTCTTATTTCTTTTTGAATTTTACGCAGTGCTTTTTTCGATCCGCGCTCAATATCGTGTTGCATTTTTCTTTCTTTATAATCAACAAATAGTGTATTTAAATCGTATCCTTCTGGATATAACTCCTTCGCTGCTACTTCTAAAGTAATACGTTTTACATTTACTTCAACGAATTCACCGTTATAATATACAACAACGTTATAAAAATTATCTTTTTCCTTATAGATGATACCAAAATCATCATGATCCAATAAATTCACACGATCGCCGATTTTGTACTCATAATGAGATTCTCTTTTTTCTTGTACAAATTTCGGTTTTCTAATTTTACTTTCATTCACTTTTTCTAAAGCGTACTCTTTATTTCCCATATACTCTTTCGCTCTTTTCAGTACATGTTCTTTTACGCTCATTTTATTCGCAATCCAAAGTGCATTACTTTCTCCTGATTTTCCGATAACTAATTTATAAAGCGGCTCTAGCGTTTCACTATTAAACTGCATCGCTGCATTCATAAATTCATCATGCATTTCTGAGAATCGTTTAATTTCTCCGTAATGCGTACTCGCAACGGTAATACATCCCGCAAGATAAAACTCCTCTAAAATAGAAATTGCAAGTGCTGCCCCTTCATTCGGTTCAGTCCCGCTCCCTATTTCATCAAATAAAAGTAACGTATTATTATTTGACATCCTCATAATCTCAGACAGATTTTTCATATGAGACGAAAATGTACTTAGTGCATTTTCAATACTTTGATTATCACCAATATCTACGAATACATTTTCGAAAATAGCGATTTCTGTACCTTTATCTCCTGCAATATGAAGACCTGACATTGTAGCTAATGTTAACAATCCAATCGTTTTTAACACAATTGTCTTTCCGCCCGCATTCGGCCCTGTAATAATTAAACTACGATACTCTTGACCAATTTTAAAATGTAACGGTACAACTTGCCCTGTTAAAAGCGGATGCTTACAATTCACTAAATGAATGTAGCCATGATCGTTTAACTTCGGTTCTATTCCATCAATCGATTTACTAAACTTCGCTTTCGCGAATACCATATCATACTGACTAATTAGTTCCATGTTAATCTTTATACTATAAATGTTTTCTAACACCATTCCTGATAAAGTCGCTAAAATCTGATACTCTTCAACCGCTTCTTCTGCTTTCAAGCCTGCTAATTCTGCATTCAATTTCGTAACCGTATGTGGTTCTATAAATACAGTAGAACCTTTTGCCGAGGCTTCAATAATACTTCCAGCAACTTGATTTTTATAGGAAGATTTAATTGGAATCGTATAACGGTCATCCTTTTTACTAATAAAGGATTCCTGAATGAATTTCTTATTTGCACTACTATTTAAAAACTTCGTTAAACGTTCTTTTATTTTCCCATCTACAGAATCGATATTATTTCGAATTCGCTTTAGCTCTTTACTTGCAGCTACATCAATACTATTTCCTTTAATTGAAAAGTTAATTTCCTCTTCAATACTTTTATATTCAGTCATTGAATTTGCATAAGAAGCTAATACTGGTGCAAAAAATTCTTTATCTAACATAAACTTTTTAATCTTTCTACACCCACGTAAAAAGTCTGAAACACTTACTAATTCTTCTGGGTCTAAAATCATCCCTTTTTCTAATTTTTGAATTGTACTAGCAATATTAGAAATGCCGAAGAAAGGAACATGCCCCTCTGCATCTAATATAGCTCGTGCTTCTGTCGTTTCATTCAAGCGATTTCTCACTACTTTTAGACTCGTACTCGGCTCTAATTTGTTTAATAATTCCTTACCTAATCCACTTACACAATAAGATTTCACTATATCCTTTAATTCGTTATATTGTAACTTTTCAAAAGTCATCGTATTCATTTTGTTTCTCCTCACAATGATTGATTTTTATCATAAATGAAGATACCTACTCATTAGATTCCAATGAGTTCTACATTATTCAATTACCATTTTTATACATTAAAAATATATACAAAAAAGCTGCGGGGATACCGCAGCTTTTACATTTACAAGGCATGTGCAATAACATATGAGGAAATAAACCATAAAAAACGGATGGCAATCCCCTTATTACACGCTTTATAAAGTGTTGTAGGTATCTTCATAGGTATCGAAATAAATCCATGACAAATTTAGGGGTATGATACACATAAAAATCCCCTGATTTTATCCGATTTATTTCATTAAATTTTTCCTATTTAGTACCTACCGCACTCACAAAAAAGCACCTCTCATTAATTTATATTATAGTCATTGAAATCTAATTTACTGAAATCATCATACTATATGTTAAGTGAGAAGTAAAGGTGTCATACCTTTATAACTATGCAGCATGTAAAAAAGAAAGGGGAAACCTACCGCTGAACATATATGGAAACTGATCCTCCACTTACTTGGAACTGTCCCCAACCATCCTTATTAATTGTTACAGTATTTGTTTGATTACCCGTAATATCGTACCATACTTCCCCTGCATTATTCTTTCCAACATCCATCCACTTTGACCCTCCTGGTCCATCAGAGATTAATGTTGCTAAACCAGAATTAGCATGTACACTATCACCTTCTCTTGTCCAGCCAATTACATCTGGATGATCAAAATAATCCCGCTGCGTACCATATGCAAAGTTTTTTCGTGCCGTCAAAATCGGATCAATTTTGTCCTTTAACGCTGGAATTTCATAGTTACTATTTCCTTTTGTACCATAGTAATCACCATAGAAAACAGAAGGATATCCCTCTGCACGCGTTAAAATAAATGCATATGCCAACGGTTTGAACCAAGGGCTCACTACAGATTCCAATGACTGACCAGGCTGTGAATCATGATTTTCAACTAGAGTAACCGCAAGTGTAGGATGATTCGCAACTACCGTTCCTTTTAAAATATTTCTCATATCATAATTCCCATTTCCTGTTGAAGCATAATGAAAATTATAATGCAGTGGTGCATCGAACACAGATTGATTATAATTGACCTTCGCTAAATAATTATTTAGAGTCTGGATATCATTTTGCCAATATTCAGCTACTGTAAACATTTCTTTCCCCGTTTGCTGTCTAACATGATTTACCCAATCGCGCAAATATTCATGATCAATATGTTTAACAGCATCTAAACGAAAGCCATCTAAATTTAATTCCTTCGCATACCACGTTCCCCATTTTTTCATTTCATTCGCAACATCTGGATGATCAAAATCAAGATCCGCGTACATCAAATAATCATAATTCCCATTCTCGCTAGACACTTCCCAGTCCCACGCTTTACCTATGCCCCTAAATTTATAAATTCGGTTTAATTTCTTTCCTTCATCCCAATCTGTTCCGTCAAAATGATACCATTTCCATTTGAAATTAGAATAAGAATCTCCACGCCCTGGAAAGTTAAAGCCTGTCCACGCACTAATTTCATAATCACCTGATACTTCAACATTTCGATTGCTCGGGTCTACTTCAACTGCTGTGACAGTTTCCGTATAATCAGCCCCACCTTTATGATTCATAACTACATCACCATATACATCGATGTTTTTCTTATGTAAAGCGTCAATTGCAGATTTCAATTGTGCTTTCGTCCCATATTTCGTCCGCACTGTTCCCTTTTGATTGAATTCCCCCAAATCATATAAATCATACGCTCCATATCCTACGTCATTTTGCGTAGTTCCTTTATATGCAGGTGGTATCCAAACAGATGTAATTCCTTTTTGCGCTAAATTTTCAGCATCAGTACGCAAACGATTCCAATGATCCCCATCATTCGGAGCATACCACTCAAAATACTGCATTAACGTTCCATTCTTAACTGTATCTGCATATGCTCTACTCCCCTCATATATACTAGGTAAAAACATAACAACTGACAATCCGACTATTGTTATTCTTTTAAACATCTGTACACCATCCCCTTCTAAGAAAGCGTTTGCATAGTTTATCAGAATTATTATAATATTCGTCCCACCGTTAGTAAAGTAGCAATCTCTCACTCTCCCACATTTTTTTAATCTCACTTCAAATATTCAACGTAGTTTTAATTTCACATCCTATTCAAGATTGTTTACAATTTACCTATAAAAACATAACGGAGGGATTTCTATGACAGACTTTCAAAAACAATTTTTCGCACGATTATATATAGAAGAAAAAGACACAGTTTCATTTGAAGATTTATCTAACATTATGTACGCAATGGCACAAACTGTTCCTTTTGAAAACTTAAATATTCTCGAAAAGAATTTTAAAGAAATATCAAAAGAAAATTTGAAAGAGAAAATTTTAGTAAATAACCGTGGCGGTCTTTGTTATGAACTCAATCCTACTATGTATTACTTCCTTAAAGACGCTGGATTTGATGTTCATCTCGTTTCAGGAACAGTTTATAACGCTGCAAACTCCATATGGGCTGTTGATTCTGGCCATATCGCAACCGTTTTAACACATCATAATGAATCTTATTTAATTGAAGTAGGATTCGGATCATACTTACCTCTTGCCCCTGTCCCTTTCTCAGGTGAAGTCATTCACTCTGTTACAGGAGATTATCGTATTCGTAAAGAAATGACCGAAAAGGGAAACTACATTTTAGAGATGCGGAAAAACAATGAGTTCTTGGATCAATCTTCTGCTGATGATTGGACGTTAGGTTATGCATTTTATATAGAAGAAGTGGATGAAGAAAAAGCAAATACAGCACAAAAAATTATCGTTGAACATGAAGGGTCACCCTTTAATAAAGTACCTCTTATTGTAAAACTAACTGAAGATGGGCATGCCTCTTTAACGAAAGATAGCCTTACAGTAGCGAAAAATGGTAAAAAAACGAAAGAAACCGTTACAGACATGCAATATACAAACCTTTTACATTCAAAATTCGGAATTACACTATAAGTATGTAAGCCTTGTTATTTTAGCAAGGCTTTTCAATTTTCAGCAGGGATTTTTTGCAATTTGTTGTATTTCATAGTTATATAGAAATATAACTACATGTTTAGAAAGGAAATGATTATGACAGAACTTAAAGATCGATTACAAGTAGCTGATATAGAAAAATGGGATTTAACAGACATTTACCATACAATTGAAGATTGGGAAAGTGATTTTCATAAAATTGAAGTATTAACGAAGGAATTACACGAGTTTAATGGCAATATTCACGATGGCAATAGTTTATTAGCTTATTTAACGAAGAGTGAAGAAATTTCTAGCATAATATCTTTAATGTTCGCTTATGCACGATTACAATCTGACCTTGATACACGCGATACTGACGCGCAATCTCTTGTCGATAAAGTATCACAATTACACGTGAAAGTAAGTGCAGCTAAATCTTTCTTTTCCCCCTTCTTACTTAGCATTGACGAAAGCACATTACATTCTTACATAGAAGAAACAGAAGGCTTACAATATTATAAAGAAGACTTGTTTGAATTATACCGTTATAAAAAACATGTATTGAATAAGGACCAAGAAGAAATTTTATCACAGATGGGTGAAGCTCTTTCTTCTCCACAGCACACATTTGGTATGTTAAACAATGCAGATATATTATTTGGTGAAGTGACGACTGACGATGGAGAAAAAGTGAACTTAACACGCGGAATGTATGCAAAGTTAATAGAAGATACGAATCGTGAAAAGCGTAAAGAAGCTTATAAAGCATATTACAAACCATATGTTCAGTTAAAGAATTCCATCGCATCTACTTTATCCGCTGCTATTAAAAATAATGTTACCGTTTCGAAGCTAAGAAACTATCCATCAGCGCTAGAGAAATCATTATTTGGCGATATGGTTCCGAAAGAAGTATATGAAAACCTTATTGATACAACGAAAAAAAACATTCAAACATTACATACATACAATGAAATTCGAAAAGAAAAATTAAACGTAGATGAACTAAGACAATACGACTTAGGCGTCGATTTAGTAGAAGGTGCAAAACAAGACATCCCATATAGTGAAGCATTTGACATTATGATTGCATCACTAGCTCCTTTAGGAGAAGAATATATTGAGACATTAAAAAGTTTTAAAGATAAACGATATATAGACGTAAGAGAAACACCAGGAAAACGTTCTGGTGCTTATAACTTTGGTGTATATGGTGTTCACCCTTTCATTCTTTTAAATCATCACGATGATTTAAATAGCCTGTTCACTCTTACTCATGAATGCGGGCACGGTATGCATACGCACTATTCACATGGATACCAACCAAGAATTTCTGCACATTATTCTATCTTTGTGGCAGAAGTCGCTTCTACAGTAAATGAAGTGTTATTAATTCACTATTTATTAAAAGAAGCAAAAGAAACGAACGTGCGTAACCATTTAGTTAACCATTTTATTGAAAAATTCAAAGGTACTTTCTTTACACAAATTATGTTTGCAGAATTTGAAAAAATCACACATGAAATGGCGGAACAAGGTAAACCATTAAATGCACAAGTCTTCAGTGAAATTTATGAAAAACTATTTAAAGAATATAACGGTGATTCACTTGTATTTGATGAAGAAGTAAAATACGGATGGGCTAGAATCCCTCATTTCTACCGCCCGTTTTACGTATACAAATATGCAACTGGATTCGCATCTGCCATTCAAATCGCTGATAAACTATTAAGCGGTGATCCGAATGCTCAGAAAAATTATATTGAATTCCTGAAAGGTGGAAGTTCTGATTATCCACTAAACCTATTGAAAAAAGCTGGTGTTGATTTAACTACGCCAGAACCGATTGAAAGTGCATTGAAACAATTCACTCAACTTGTTGAGGAGTTTTCAGCATTATAAAAAGCATGCAGAGTATATGCTCTGCATGCTTTTTCATTTGAATTACTCTATTCTATATGCTGCTGCGTCACACAGTGAATCATACCACCATACGCATACAATTCATTCACATAAATACCGACAATTCTTCTTCCTGGAAACTGACCTTCAATAATTTGCAGCCCTAACTTGTCATGTTCATCGCCATATACAGGAACTAATACGACTTCATTACCAATATAAAAATTCAAATATGAACCCTTACAGTCTGCTTCTTTTACCACTTTTCTTGTTACTGGTACTGGAATGAGCTGAAATGGCTTTCCATCTATATTTTTCGCTCGTCGCAATTCTTGATAATGCTTTTCGTACGCCTCCAAAAGGTATGGCTCTCCTTCACCGAAAGGATCATATTCATACAGTATCGTATTTTCATTTACAAACCGTGCCGCGCCATCAATATGATAATCCGTATCTTCATCATAATTATCTTCTCCGCGTATACCAGTTATCCATATAAAATTCGTTACTCCTAAATATTTCGTTAACTCCATTTCAATTTCTTTCTGACTTAGTGTGGGATTTCGATTTTCATTTATAATAGACGTTTTCGCCGCCATTAAGGTCCCGTTTCCGTTTATCTCAATTCCCCCGCCCTCTAGACAGACACTAGATTCAACTTTTGGAATGCGATACATTTCACTTATTTTATTCGGAATATTAGCGTCTTTTTCGTACGGATATTTATTTCCCCAACCATTAAATATCCAGTGCGTTAGGCAGCGATTCCCTTTCTTATCCGTTACAAAGATTGGTCCGTTATCTCTTATCCAAATATCATCAGTTTCTTGAATTAAGAAATCAATTTTATCCATATTTACATTAGCTTCCATTAACTTCGATTGGACATGTATTTTCTCTTCTTCATCACATACAACAATATGGACATTTTCTCCATAGTGAAGCTCCTTTGCCATCGATATCCAAATATCATCTAACTTAGCTCTATAACCTTCACCTCTATGTGCTTTATCATGTGGCCATTGGAGCCATGTACCTTCATGTTTCTCCCATTCCGCAGGCATATAAAACAAACTATTTTCTATATTTCTCATACGTGTTCACCCCTTATATGAATGTACGTACAGTCTATACTTTGACATCGTGTTAAGGTCAACAGGAATATCTTCATTTACTTGTAGGAACTTTATAAGGTGACTCTTTATTTCGCCTTGTGATACACTACTTCTCCTTGTAAAACCGTCACTAATACTTTCGCATTTGGAATCTTATCGGCACTCATTTTAGTAATATCTTCATTTAGTAGTATCATATCAGCTGACTTTCCAACTTCTATCGAGCCAGTTATATTATCAAGCCCTAATGCTTTCGCTGGCTTAATTGTATAAGCATCAATAGCTGCGTATACATCAGACAAACCCTTTTCATCAATGCTTAATGCATTCGAAATCGTCACAAGCGGATTCAGTTCATTTACATCCCAATCACTACTAAGTGATACATTCGCACCGGTTTTCCAAATTCGCCCTAACGGCATAATTCGTTTCATTTGCTGATTTGTAAAATACGTACTTGCCCAGCTTTGTTTTGAATCTTCCGCAAAATCATGACCTACTTGAAAATCAGCGCTAATACCTAATTTAGCAAAACGATCTATATCACTATCTTCTACCATTTCCACATGCGTAAGTGTATACGGCTGTTTTGCGCCTTCTTTTTTCGCTGCTTCAATCGCATTTAAACTCTCTCTTACCCCACCATCACCAATTGTGTGAATGAGTGCACCGTAACCAATTTTATTAAGCTCTGTTAACCACCATTTCATTTTTTCTTCCGGAATATAGTTCAAGCCATACGGGGTTCCTTTAAACCACTCAAATTTATATTTTTCTAGTGTTTTTGCAGTACTATTAATACTAATTCCATCACTATACATTTTCACTTGATTAATAAGCATGCGGGATGACAGATCATCACGTTTAATTTTTTGGAAATACTCCATTTGTTCTGTTTCATTTAAATTTGGATATACCCATGGACGAAGTACTACTCGCGTTGTTAGCTTTTTTTCGTCATTTACTTTATTCCAAACTTCTAACCAACCTCGCTTCCAATAAAGACGTCCATCACCAACTGTAGTAATACCATTCTTCGCAACCTCATCTAAACCGTCTAACAAACCTTCATAATTTTTTTCAAAGAGATTTGGTTGAGAGTTCCATGCTTTTTCCATCACGATATCTCCTGCTGTATCATAAAGAATACCAAACGGTTCTCCTGTCTCGGAATCCCGAATAATCCTTCCACCTTGTGGATCTTTCGTATCTTTATTTATTCCAGCTAACTCGAGTGCCTTTGAATTAACCCATACAGAATGGGACGTTCTTTCCATAATTAATACTGGATTATTAGGAAATAACTCATCAAGAACTTGTAATGGGGTTTGTTGTTCTGATTTTTCGTCCATATCTTTTAACAGCTCTTCCAAACTGAATCCCGTTCCACTTATCCATTCGCCATCTTTCACACCTTTTTTACAAGCCTTTAAATACGAGCGTTGTTTTTGCAGAGAAGCATCTGATGAAACACTACAATTTCCTGCTGCTGGTGATTTCGCTTCAAATATATGATTATGATTGTCCACAAAACCAGGGAGGATAAAACGTCCTTGTAAATCCACCACTTTCGTATCTTCATTTATAAATGCCTCTACATCCTTGTTTGAACCAACAAATGTAATTTTCCCCGCTTTAACGGCTACAGCCTCTACGATATCTTGCTTTTCATTTGAAGTATAGATTGTACCATTTTTAAACACTACATTTTCAGGTAACTGATTAGGTAGTACAGCGCTACCACTCTCACCTTCTCCTACTCCAGAAGTACATGCCGAAATCCATAGCATACTTAGAACTAGACAAATAATCATGATTGTCCTTCTCATATTCTCTCTCCTTTTTATTATGATAAATTGCTTTCGTACATAGAATAAGGATTGACATAATGTTAATGTCAATCCTTATTCTCATTCTATTTTCGTAACTAAAAAACAAATTTGTGTCACATACTCTTCTGCTAAACAATCACATTCAGGTCCCTTTATATAAACCTCATATGGCGAATTAACTATTACATACCCATTTTTTTCAACCCATTCTTCTAACGCTATATAAGCGTAACCTATATAGTCGTAACTTCCATAATGCATAGTAGTAACGATTTGATGTGGACTTAGTTTTTTCATTTCATATTCTTGTACTACGTCTTCATCATTCCCCTGCATAACCGGGATTCTTAATTCAATATCACTGTTACTTGGAATATATTCTTCATCATAAAAGACTGCAGATGGCGAACCGACTATTTGAAAATCATTTTTTTGTACCTCTTCATATAAGTCATAAAAATAATCATCCATATCATCTATATCTATTTTTACTCTTTGAGTAATTATCGTTACTTCATTCCTCATTCCCATTAATATATCGTAATTTCTATGACGAGCAATATTTAGACTACTATTCACCTTTACCATTTCATTCATTTCTGAAATAACCTGTAAATTTTGCTTCACTTCATGAGACAACTCGATAATTTGTGATTGTATATGTTGAACAAACGAATCTTGATCTGATGACTGCAAAACAATTTTAATTTTTGGAAGAGGAAATTTATACTCCCTTAGCTTTTTGATTTTCAACGCTACTTCCAGCTGCCCTTGTTCATAATACCTATACCCATTAACCGGATTCACATATGCCGGTTTTAATATCTCCTCTTTGTCATAATGTCTTAACATCCGCGTACTCATTTTACAAATCCGAGAAAACTCAGCGATGGTATACATATCAATACTCCTTGAATATATTTTCTTTTCATTACTTATTTATTAAAACCAATCAAAAATCTTCTTCATTGAAAAATCTTCATTCTGATTTTTTAATCTTCTCATTTTTGAAGGTAACAAATGACTTGGACAATACCATGTTAAACAATTCATTGCGCCTCCCATTGTTGATATTTCTCCTACATGAATTTGAATAACTTGCTTCTCCGTATACTGTTGAATATATCGTAAAACTTCCTCATCTTTAGCTAGTCCAAACTTAGGAACATAAAGAGCATCACATGATTCTAACATATTTATATACAACCCTTTTGCCGATGCTATCTCTTGATCATATTGTCCTTTCTCTGTATATGATGAAGGAACAACTATAAATGCAGCTTCTGGCATTTGTTCTTGAATAATCTCTTGAACACTATATCTAAATTCATGATCCCCTAAAAAATCACTAATAAACATTGTATGTTCATCAATAAATTTAACCATTCCGTCTGCGTGTGCTAGTACATCCCCTTCTTCAGCAGGAATAATAATAACTCGACTCACATCTAAATCCCATTCTAACTGCTCAATAATTTCCTCTTCTGTCCAATCATCGTTATCATCAAATATACGTTCTGTTAATATTACGGTATCTTTTTTATTCCAAATAAGATTACCACCATCTAATATTAATGGGGATTTCACATATTCAAAATCGTTCTTTTTCAACCATTTATTAAACTGTTGATCTAAATATCGCCCCTGATCATCCGGCAAATAATTTGGTCTATATTTAAATTTAACTAGATGAGTTGTGACAACCGGTGCAACATCTCTTAGCCAAATATCATCATACTCAAAACAGCTCGTATGAAAGTCTTGTTCTTCAACAGATAAAGATATAAGTTGATCTGCAATTGATTTCTTTTCATTTAAACATTCATTAAAGTAAATCAAGTCTTCATAAAATGGTTGATAATATTCATTCGATTCGTCTGGTATTGCAGTAAAAATAATGCCATTATGTTTTTGTTCCATATTATTTACCTCGCTTTTTAATAGTAGTTACATAACTGATTTCACAAAGCAAACTATTCCTAAATTTATATCTTTTTTCATTACAACTCATGCAACATGTACATTTCATGAATGGATTATAGCATGGAGAAATATTATATATTTATATAAAAAATATAAAGCTGACGTTAAGCCTTAAATTGACTCTTGACAAGTTTTTTAAATAACTTATTTTAAAACAACAATAAATGATTAAATGATTTTTTTATCACGATTCAAACCCATTGCTTCTAATAGATTGTTTTGATTATATAGATTCACTAAATGCGCTTCTACTCCTATACAAATTCCTTCTAGCGGAAGATCATTTGGATCCTGACCAAAGGGATCTTCAATTTCAACCCCTATTGCTTCAATACCTATGAATGCAAAACTTATAAACGTAGTCGCAAGTACTGTAAACCATCCGAGACTATCAACAAGACCAATCGGTAAAGTCGCACAAAATATAATCAATAAAATTTTTATATGAGCAAAATATGCAAAAGGAATAGGTGTTGTTTTGATACGATCACATCCCCCCACAGATGTAAGTAACGTATTCAAATCCGTTTCCATACTAATTATCGCATTTGGATGAATTTGCCCCGTTTTCAAACCTTTTGATAGTATAGTTTTTAACATAAAAACTATACTAATCGGTAAATGATTGGACTCAACCAAAAATGCTTTTTCCTTCTCAGAACAGACAGCAAGCAATGATTTCACTTCAGATAAATCTTTTTCCTCTCTCAAGTGTCCTTTCGCTAACTTTGGAAATGCAATTAATAGATGTAAAAATTTTATTTTTTCCTGCTCCATACTCTTCCCTTTAGAATCCCAATGACACAAAAAACTAATTGCTAAATTTCTAGTACAAGCACCAATCGTGCCAAACAGCTTTCTACCTTCCCAGTACCGATCATAGGCAGTATTCGTACGAAACACTAATAGTAATCCTAAAGCTCCTCCGACGATTACCCAGGGAGTCTGATTTATATTTATTTCTGTATAGTAATAATTAATCACAGCTACTATCGTTGAAATACACGTATATAATACGATTTGCGGGAAAATATCTCTTATAATTGTCCCTTTTAATGTAAATATTTGATGTAAACTATTTTGATTATTGTAATGAACCATATTTACAAAAACCTCTTTCTCTATTAACCTTTTATTCTTTTAAATCATGAAAGTATACAATTAAATAATAGAATCATAAATCCTATCATTATGAGGCTGGTTAAGATTATTTCTTTCAATACTGTTACTCCTTTTTTCAAAAAGATAAAATATCTTATTTAATTCAACAACAAATGTTCACTATTCTAAATCCCGACGCATCATTTTAGAATTCGCAATGAACAACGCACTAATTAATACAAAGATTGCACAGGCATATAACAATAAATCTAACGGACTATCGTGATCTATAATAATAAGACGAACAATAGCTGTTATACCTATATATATAAAATATCGTAATGGAAAATGAAAATTCATTTGAAAATACTTTATAATCATTACGATGAATTCGAAGTACAGAAAGAATACGACGATACTATCAATTAAATGATAACTAGATTCATTACCATCCAATTTCAGTTCTTGTATAAACTGAATGACTTCTTTCATAAGAAATACACTTAGAACAACCCCTAAGCAAATTAAAGCTACATTTAAAATGTACTGTAAAACGATAGGGAAATACGAAAACACTATTTTAAAATTCTTTAACACAAACATTTTTCTCCTTTACCATATAAAACGAAAAGCGAACATACACTACAATTCAATTATCATTATATTTAATTTTTATTTTTACAAATAATAAGGAACGACAAAATAGGTAAAGATAAGATTTCACCTATTTTGTCTATATAGCAGCACAACGAAATTACAATTAATTACTTCAATGCAATTGGTTGTTGTTGTGTCACACAATGAATCATACCGCCGTTTTTATACAACTCTCTCACATCAATACCGACTACTTTACGATCTGGGTATAACTTCTGAATCGTATCGTTTGCGATTTTATCATTCGGATCATTATAATTAGGCACTAATACAACTGTATTCCCAATATAATAATTGATATACGATCCCTTATAATCGAGAGTTTTTCCATTCTCTAAAGCAACCTTTTCTTTACTAAGCGGCAAGTATTCATACTTATATTTCTGTCCTGAAGCATTTTTGGCATCTAACAATGTATCCATATCTTTATTGGATAAACCCCATTCAGCTAGGTCATCTTCTTTCATCGTTACAATGGTAGATTTATTATGGAATTTAGCAAATCCATCAATATGAAAGTCCGTAATATCTAAATTAGGTACTCCATCTAACCAAATAAAGTTTGATACCCCAAGATCACTTATATATTTTTCAATTTCCTTTTCTGATAAATCAGGATTTCTATTTTTATTCGTTACCGCACTTCGAGTTAATAACGCAGTCCCATTGCTGTCTAATTCAATTGCGCCGCCTTCAAGGACAAATTTCCCCCAATCAATTCTTTCAATTCCTGATTGCTTACTAACATTCTTACGTATTTGAGCATCATTTTTATAAGGTGTCTTCTTCCCCCAACCATTAAATGCTGGATCTAATATTTTGAGATTTTTGTTGCTGTCATAAACAAAAATTGGTCCACTGTCCCTTGCCCATACATCATCAGTAGGCGCGATAAAGAAATCAATCTTCTCCATATTTAACCCTTCATCTGTTAAAAGCTTATTGATTCTTTCTTTTTCTTCCTGGTCATATGCAATAATGTGGACTTTCTCACCCTCAGTTAAAGCACTTGCCATCTTAACCCAAATAGGTTCAACTTCCTGCTTATACTCTTCGCCATATGTGTACTCATGTGGCCATTGCAGCCATGTACCTTCATGTTTATCTTTTTCATCTGGCATCGTATATTTCCCAGCATTTTTCTGTACCTCTACTTTTTCTCCTTCTTTCCCTTTAACATTTTCATTGTTACCCTCAAAAGAGCATCCACTAATAATCGTTGTAGATAATGTAGCTATTAAACAAAACTTTATTGCCTTTTTCATTTTTTCAACCTCCTGTTCTTGTCTCCAATAATGTAAAGCTTCACATAGTGTGAAGCTCAAGCTTTTTTATCAATGTAAAAATTACCAATTGTTCTTTGCATTACTTATCATTTAACTACCTATTTAGATTTATTCAAATGCCAATCACCTTTTTTACCTATTTATCCCGCTATTTATGGGCAGTAAGACCCCCACCTCAAAATTCAGCGGAAGCAAAGAAGTTAGGTGGGAGATGAACACACCCCACTGATTAAAGTTTCACTTTATTCAGTAAGTAAAACTTTGCAAAATAAAAAAATCGGTATTGATAATTACATATCAATACCGATTTTTTATAATTATTTTCCTTCTATTAAATCATTCGCCATTTTCCTAAATTCTTGATTAAATGCATCATTCATACCATTTTGGACGTTAGAAAATAATATGACAAACGTTCGTTTATCCCAGTTAAAATTATTAAAAGTGTTCCAGCCAGCTAATACACCGTGGTTATGATAATAATCTGGGTAAATATAGAAACTAAATCCATATTTTCTTGCAGGTGATGCAGAAAACATATCTGATACACTTTGTTTAGAAAGTAGTTTACCATCCATAATAGCTTCATCTAACTTTTTCATATCTTCAACAGTCGTATACATTTCACCACAACCATACAGCCAGTTCATTTTTAAGCGAGGCGTGGCTATTAACTTATTATCTTTTTTCGTATACCCTTCTGCTAAGAAAATATCTTCTGGGAGTGTTGCGCCCATTCCAGATTCATGCATTTCAACAGGAGTCAAAATATTTTCTTTCACATATTCAGCAAGTGGTTTATTCGATATTTTTTCTACAATATATGCAAGCACCATATAATTATAATCTGTATATTTCCATCCTGTCCCTGCTGGAAATTGTAACGTTTGTGCCCCAATCCATGTTACTAATTTTAACCGTGATGCTGCGTCAACACTACCTTGTCCCTGTTCTGGTAATCCAGACGTATGTGTTAACAAGTTTCGTAACGTAATGTTTTTATCTGCCGGAAACGATGGGATATATTTATTTACATTGTCTTCAATGTTCAACTTCCCTTTTTCTTTTAGTTGCATAATAGATATTGCAACTACTGTTTTCGTAATAGACCCAATGCGATATTTCGTTCTTGGCGTCGTTAATACTTGATCTTTCACATTCGCATAACCGTAGCCTTTTCGTAAAATGACATGATCTTTACTTGCTACAAGAACACTCCCATTAAATCCTTTATCTTTTAAGTACTGATCTAGTTTTCCAGCTGCAATTTCATAACGCTTTTTCTCATTCGCATCAACTTCCTGCTTAACATCTTTTTGCTTACTATTTACATTAGAAAATGCCTTTGCATCATATTTTTTTCCTTTATTTGCATGTATTAGTGTAACAACACTTCCACAAAAAACAGCAAAAATAAAGAAAACGATTAACCATTTCTTTAACATACTAGGAACCCTCTTTTATCTAGTTTCACTTAACGTAGATCCATTCTATTTTATATCTTTTAATTATCAAGTATATTATAATATTATTTAATATTCACTCTGTTAAAACTAGATTCCTTTTTCTCATTTTCAATTTTTACTACTCTCTATTGTATTTCTTTCTTGCAAAATTTCCAACATACAATCGGATGCATTACACTATAATTTCAAATTCTTTTGTAACATTTGTTATATACTAAAAAGAATGGAGATGTAATATGAAAAATACCGATAAACGCAATCGTTTAGATGATAAGATGTTTCATTATCGGATAACAAAAAACAACATGGTATCAATTGAATATTACGGAAAACAAATTATAACATTAAAAGGAAATGATGCTGAAAAATTTTTAAATAAAATAAATCATGCAAATAACGATAAAGAAAAACAGCTAATTATGGCTAAAATTACAGGTAATTTCAAAAGAGGTAATGAACGAAATTGAAAACGAATCTCATTTACATTTTGATTATACAACAAATAAAAAAAGAAATGTCGCTCATTCAACATTTCTTTAGACTTTCTTCATAAAAAATTTACATTGCTAACATTCCTTCATTTTCTATACTTCCTATATAAGCTAACCGCTGAAATAGTTAGTAATACAACTATGCATAACCACGCGTACGTATATCCCTTCTTATCTACAATATAACCAAATAAAGCAGGCGCAACAATAATGGCAATTTGATTTAATGTAAGTGCAAAACTCACTGTCATCCCTACCGATTCTTCACTTGCTGATTCTGAAACTTCAGCTATAAAAAGACTAAACCATCCAATTGAAAAGAACCCTAACAATGCACTTACACCATACAATACATTCGTTATTGTATGTATGCTCATTACTAATATTAGAATGAAGAAAATAGAAATACAAACAGTTATAAATAAAGGGGTCCGCCGATTCCCCTTATAAAACAAATCACTAGTAGCTGCTAATATAACCCTACCAACCATTCCAGAAAAGAACATAACGGAAAATACTTTTCCGGCTAAAATTGGTGTAATTGATTGTTCTGTTACTAAAAATTTTATAAAATGTCCAACTAACACCATTTGCAATGAAATCATACAAATACCAGTTATATAAATTGCATACAACTCTTTTTTACACATCACTTCTTTTAACTGCATCCAAAAAGAAAGTTTACTACGTTCTTGTTTAACTTTCTCTTGAATATATGGTTCCTTATAAAATATAAAAAATAAAAACCCTCCAATTATACAAATGCATGCAATGCTATTTACCGCATAGGCCATATTATATTTTATTGTAAGAAACGGGATCAATACTCCCGCTAATGTACCACCAATCGGTATACCGGCTTGTCTAATCCCCATCGCTAACCCGCGATTTTCTTTTGAGAACCACTTCATTATCACCTTACTTCCTCCTGGCTGCGAAACACTATAAAACGTTCCTACTAATAAAAGTACAAAGAGTAACCCATTAAATCCATTGACCATATTAGTCAGTAAAAACGAAACCCCTAGTAAAAATAAACTTATCGAAATTAACAACTTTTCATTGTATTGATCAAGTAGCCGCCCAACAAAAAGCATACAAAATAGCGGTCCTATATTTACAACACTTACTAACAATCCACTCTCCGTATTCGTAAGTGCATATTCTTCTTTCCAAAATAAAGCAAATGCTCCAACACCATACGTTATAAGTGTCGCTGTTGTTTGAGCAACTGTCGCAAAAATTAACATAACCCACTTATAAGTACCATTCATCCTTTCTTCCATTAACACAATAATCCCTCCATCCCCTTCCATTGTATGAAAGTTCTGATATCATATAAAATAAAGATTTATCATGTAATCCATCAAAAAAAATGATACCTTTTATGGAGGGATGATACTTGGATATAAAAGATTTAACTGTATTTTACGAAGTTGCGAAAGAAAAAAACATATCTCACGCAGCTAAAAATTTAAACTATGTACAGTCTGGCGTAACAATGCGTATAAAACAACTAGAAAATGAACTAGGTGTACCTTTATTTTACCGAAACGGAAAAGGTGTAACTTTAACTTCTAACGGTGAGATTTTATTAACATACGCTAAACAAATTATCCACTTAATGGATCAATCTGTTAAAGCAGTTCAAAGTAATGGGATCGAACCAAGGGGCACTTTAAAAATTGGATGTACAGAATCTACAACCGCTGTAAGACTTCCATCTATATTAACGGCCTATTATGAGGAATACCCAAAAGTCGAATTGATTTTAGAATCAAATACGACGGAACAATTGATTAGACTTGTATTAGAACGAAAACTAGACGGGGCGTTTATCGCTGGAACCACTCAGCATGCTGAACTTCATACAAATATATTTCATGAAGAAGAATTAGTTCTCATTAGCAAAAAGCCTTTATCTTCCTTTAAAGACATAGGAGACATGAATTTACTTGCATTTAGTCACGGGTGCTATTATAGAAATTTATTAGAAAATTGGCTTCAAGAAGAAGGAATTTCACCTAAACGAGTATTAGAGTTTGGAACAATTGAAGCGATACTCGCATGTGTAAAATCAGGTATGGGCGTAGCAATTATGATGAAGTCTATTTTAAATGGTCATAAACATGACATATCATTCAATCCTTTGCCAAATAGCTTCAAAAAAGTTCCTACTACTTTTATTACTAGAAAAGATATATATCACTCTGCTGCATTACAAAAATTTATGGAGATGACTCTCAATGCGTGAAAAGAAAATACGTGGTATGAAACGAAAAACAAACACTATGATAAAGCGAATTGAGGAACATACAAAAACGTTCCCTTCTACTTTCTATAACGATGAATATTGGAATATGCTATTGCCAGTTTCGCAAGCTTTTATTGACTCTCGTAAAACACCTAGAAAAGTAAAGCGATTATGTATTCAAACCTTATTAAATCAAGCAAATCATTTAATAAATATGAAACCGAGCGATACACATACATATCGAGTTGTTGTTTTGATTTCTATAAATAATTTGTGGGATTCGCAAATCATTATATTTAAAAATGAGGACTACTTTCATAATTTCTTTAATGGAAATAGTGAATTTCAAAAATGGATTCTTCTTTCAAATGAAATTGATTTTGGGAAGACATGGGAAATGCCAGTTTGTCATTCCTTCAAAACGCTTCACTTTCAAGAAATTATTTATGATGAAGATGAATGCTATGAAAAAGAGATTTTGTTTATTGGGGAGTTAGATTAAAAAGGGTATACCAAAACAATGGCATACCCTTTTTCACTTATTTTTCTTTCAATACACTATGTAATCGATCTGGATAATTTGTAAACATTCCTGTAGCACCCCATTTGATTAACAGTCTCATATCTGGTTTCTCATTAATTGTATAAGGGTGAATTAACAGTCCATTTTTTCTAGCCATTTTCATATATGATTCATCAATAATTAGTTCTCCGTTATCATTACGTAAATTTGGCCCAATACCGGCTGCATACTTTTTAATTTCTTGAAAATCATCATTCGTTACACTTTTCGGCTCATGTGTAATGCCAGACCATTCGACAATTTCATTGTTATCATTTGGATAATACCAAAGCAATTGAACTAGCGGGATATTTTCATTCATACTATGAATCTTTTTCAAACTATCTTTACTAAATGATTGAATCATTACTCGGCTAGAAGACATGTTTTGACCTACTAAATTATATTTTTGTAACAACGCCAACAATTTCTCTTCCATTCCTGGATATACATCTGGTGATTTTGTTTCAATATAATACTTCATGCTTCTTCCGTACTTTTGGAAGATTTCTTCAAGAGTCGGCACTTTTTGCCCAACATACTCTTGTTTAGCCTTTTCTGGATACGCTTTATTAAACCATGATCCTGCATCTAAACTCTTTATTTCGCTTAACGTTTTATCTCGTACTTCGCCTGTTCCATTTGTAGTACGATCAACTGCCGTATCATGCATTGCAATTAATTGGCCATCCTTTGTTAATTGAATATCTAACTCTAAATAATCCGCTTTCATTTTTTTCACTAGATCATAAGAAGCAAAAGTGTGCTCAGGTGCATGTCCACTTGCTCCGCGATGTGCAATATTTAAAAACTTATTCGCATTCCACTCATGCTTTCCTTCTGACTTTGCATGAACAGCTCCCCCAGCAAAGATACTTCCCATCGTAAAGAAAATAACTAATACGCTAATAATCTTTCTCATCCTTCAAACCCTTCCTACGTTGCAAATTTCAACAAGCTAATGAGATTTACACGAAATAGAAGACATACTTTCATTATTTTTATAAGCTTATATTAAAATTCCAATCTTAAAAATATATTCCCTCTATGTTATTAATATAAAAAATTGTTACTATACTATTTAATTCCTATAACCCTCCTTTTCACATATAACTCCCTATTTTGTACGGTTCATTCAATAAAAAAAAGCCATAAATTATTTAGAATACACTCCTGTATCCCCAAATAAATTTATGGCTTTTCTCAAATATCTCCGGCCTCTATTAACTTGTCGAATTTAATCATATCAAACCTATTTAAATTTGTGAATATTATTTTAAGAGATAATCTTTACGCTAAAGCAGCTGGCGCCATTAATTGTGGCCCTTTCCCCGTACGCGCCAATACCCAATCATCGTAATACCACATTTCTGTCTGACGGCGGCTCATCATATAATCCCAGCGTACTTCGCGCTCAAATTCAATGATTTGTCCTTCTCCGCCAATTGTTACCCAGTTGAAACTGCCGTTATGATGCATCATTTTCACCCACAAAACAGGGAAAGTAACAATTTCTCTTTCCTCTTTATACTGTCTCGTTTGTTTTTCTATGCGTAGTAAAGTTAAACCACTTGCATATTGTTGATCAACCTTTTCCATTACATCCATCGCTATTTTTTCCGCCTCATCTTTATGAGGTAATGTATTAGCGTATACCGGCATCATACTCGTATAGCTTAATAAACGCTTACCATTTTGAGAAGTAATAATTGTAATGTGAGCACCGCCGTAATGTAACGGCTCCTCTGCTTGATAACGCTGAATGGCAACATTCACACCGTCACGTAATTCATTATGTTCCCGTACTAATTTTACATACTTCGGAATTGGTAATACCAACGCAACTTCCTTACTACAATTTTGAAAAATATTATATTGATTCGTCATCTAACATTTCTCCCTTATATATAATTTTTCTGGAACATGCGTCAGGAATTCCGTTAGTTCTCCAGCATAATATACATATAATTCATGCATAGCCCTCGTACATGCTGTGTAAAACAAATTGCGTTCAGACTCTCTATAGTAGCTGGATTTAGAAGCATCAAATATAATAACAGCATCAAACTCTATCCCTTTCGCCAAATAAGCTGGAATAACAACAACGCCTTTCTCATAAGTTGTATTCTCTTGTTGCATAAGATGGGCATGTAATGTATCCCCTATTAGCCATATCACTTTCATACATTCTTCATTTGTTTTACAAATGATTGCAATTGTTTTATGTTCTTTTTCTTTTAACTCTTTCACCTTAAGCACCATATTCTCTACACGCTCTCGTTCATCACTTACTTGTATATAAACGGGCTTCTTACCATCCCTGTTAAAAGCTTCAATATCATTTCCATTTGAAATCATACACTTTGTAAATTCAATTATCGGTTTTGTCGATCGATAACTACGGTTAAGCTGGACTATTTCTACCTTACGATCTGCAAATAATGTGGAGACGATATTGTTCTCTCTATTAAGATCATGAGAGAAAATATTTTGATTACAATCACCAAGTAACGTCCATCTCACCTTCGGAAATAGTCGTTTTAAAAATACTAATTGAAAAGGTGTATAATCTTGCATTTCATCAACGAATACAAACTTCACAAGATGATTCGTTTTAAACCCTTCCAGTAATTCTTTTAAAAACAAATACGGCATAGCATCTTCATTTGCTAGTTGTTTGTTCTTCAAACGCTTCACCGTTTGCTTACATATATCTTCCCAACAATTTGGTACGAAAAGATCTTTCTGAATGCTTTCAAATAACTGCTCAAAAATCGCAGTATGATTTATAAAAGCATATTTTTTCACCTTTCTACGTAACGAACGAAAATGTTTCTTCACTACATATTTCGTTAATAGCTCATGTTCCTTCTCATAATAATCAAATTGATTATCTTTCTCTAATTTTTCATATAAGCGATTGTAATCTTCTTTATTTAAATACTGAATTTCTCGTTCCACCCAATCTTTTTTCGCTTCTATCTTTTCAAATTCATGTAACTTCTGAAGAATCCATTCCATTGTAAGTTGCATTCGATTCGGTATAGCAATAGAAATATCTAAACTATAAAAATATTCACATATGGATTTTGCCTCTATGAGCACTTCACCTCTACATGTAACATCATGAAAGTGTAAACCTTTTTCACTTAAGCTTCTCGCGTATTTCTCAAGTAGTCCCATAAATTCAACTGAGGATTTATACCGAATTCCTTTCACTCTAGTTTCATACGTACTTTCATGCTTTTTCGTTAAAACGTATTCTAACTGCGCGAATGAATCTTCTACAGTAAAGCTTTTTCCAATCATATGTTCCACATACGATTGGAAAGTCGTTTGTTGCATATTCTCTTCCCCAAGCTCTGGTAAAACATTCGCGATATAACTATTGAACAACTCATTCGGAGAAAACAGTAAAATTTGATCCGCATGAACTATCCCGCGGTAACGATACAATAAATAAGCAACACGCTGCAGTGCTGCTGAAGTTTTCCCACTCCCAGCAGTCCCTTGCACAATTAACACATCACTTTTATCATTTCGAATAATTTGATTTTGTTCCCTTTGTATTGTCGCTACAATACTTTTCATTTGTTCACTTGCATTGCGTCCAAGTACTTCTTGTAATAATTCATCACCTATCGTCACACCTGTATCAAACATACTTTGAATCGTTCCGTTTCGAATCATGTATTGACGTTTTAGAAGCAAATCGCCTGAAATCGTACCAATAGGCGCTTTATACTGTGCCCTTCCTAAAGTGTAATCATAATAAAGACTCGAAATAGGTGCCCGCCAATCATATACTAAAAACTCATCACTTTCTTTATCATAAAAAGAGCCGATACCAATATACATTTCATCGGTATCCGCTTCAGCATCTTCTTTAAAATCAATCCGCCCAAAATACGGCGTTTCTTTTATTTTCGTTAAAAGGTTATATTCATTTTTCGTATGACGATGTGTATGTTCTCTTTCAGCAAGAACTTCTGCCTCTTGCCTAATACTCGCCGCCGTTTCAACCGCTTCTTTAATATTATCTATATTTACTTTTACATCTTCCCAAAAGTTTTTTCCAATACTAACAATTTCAGACTTCACCGATCCAACTCGGACATCAAGCTCTTTCAGTTCTTCATCTACTTTTTCAATGACTACATTGACACGTTGTTGCTCTTCTTTATAATGACTCATATAATCTCCCCTTCTCATACTATTTGAAAGCCTTATATGATACGTAACCCTTTACTTTTGAAAAATGCCACAGGCAACAATTTCCCATGACTTTTGAAACTCTTCGTTGATCCTCTCTTCTTTCCATCTCTCAGAAAAAGCAGGGTGATAAAACGATGCAAGTAACCCAAATAACGTATGTGCTAAAAATAAACTATCCTGTTTTTTAATCTCATTGCGTTCTATCCCGCGATTTATCACTTTCTCCAGTTGTCCAACTAATCTTTCTTCATGCTTTTGAATCACCTTATTCTTTTGCTGCACTAACGAACTATTCAATGTAAATAACTCTTCGTTTTCAAGTAACTCTTTCTTTTTAAGCTGAAATAAACAAACGAACCACTCTTGTAATATGATTTCTGTATCTCCATCTTTTCCCACAATTTGCTCAAGCTGATCCGAGTACTTAAGCAGCCACCTTTCTAAAATGGCATCGCGTAGCGTGGCCTTACTCCGAAAGTAAGAATATAAAGCCGCATGACTAACATCAAGTGACTTCGCAATACTAACAAGTGTCGTCCTACTCCATCCATATTTCATTAACTCTTTTTCCGCTGCATCTAAAACAACATTTTTCGTTAACGCCTTATCTGTCATTTTTCTCACCGTCCATTTTATTTACATAATAATATTATTTAAATAACAACTTACATTTTTTATTATTTGTAAGTTGAGTGCAAAAAAATACTATTTCAATTAGGTTATAAGATTAACATATCCTTTTTCAACTTACAATATTTTTATTTTGTAAGTTGAAAGGGAATAGAAGAATTGCCTTATATAAGACAATTCTTCCTAGTTAATTAAAAGTTACACAATAAATGATTCATTACTTCGTTAAGCACTGTATCTAGATTTGATACCTCTTTTGCCGAACGCCATCCGATAAAGCCATCTGGTCTAATTAATACAGCACCTCCATTCTCTATACCATATAATTTGCTAAAAATATCTTCTTGAACAATAAAGTCTCCACTTAAGCCAACACGATACCCTTTTATATTTATTCCTAATTTAGCTGAAACAGTATGTGCTGCTTCAGCCCAAGAACTATTTTCTACTCCTGTAAGTAATACAAAACTGTTACCGAATAAGTCTAATATAGAAACTTTCTTCCCTGCATACGTTCCCCATACATGTGGCGCTCGCGTTCCAGATCTGCCGTTCAACTCTACACTATCCATTCTATGCGGAGTGACTGAATCATCTATAATCGCCTCTGAACAATACTGATATCCAACTGTAACAGCTAAACCATCCATATTATTCAAACTGCCTTCCTCTCTATTCGCAGCACGAAACAGTAAACTACTTGCATAAGCTGTCGTTAATTTTGCAACAGAGTGTCTCTCTTCATGATATGTTTCTAACAATTTTGGTTTTGCCTTCCCTTTTATAACAGCCGCTAATTTCCAAGCTAAGTTATGCGCATCTTGTATTCCTGTATTTGAACCAAATCCGCCTGTTGGCGGCATAATATGTGCTGAATCTCCAACTAGAAAGACTCGATTTCCTTGAAATTTCATTGCTGTACTTTCGGCCGCTTCCCACGGTAAAACACTTAATATTTCTGACTCAACATTTGTACTTCCAATTGCTATTTCAATAATTTGTTTACAACGTTCTATAGTGAAATCCTCTGGTCCCTCTCCTTTTAATGGATCGTAGGCTACATGGTAAATCCATTTTTTTACGTTATCTACTGGGATCAGTGCACCAAGAACCTCTGGATGAAGTGAAGTGAACCCGAATAGTGGTACATGAAAAAAACACCTCCTGAATTCGCATACTAAGTATGCAAATTCAATGGAGGTGTTTTTGGTTTGAAGACAAGAGTTCATTACCCAGAAGAAATAAAGTGGAAAGTGATTGAAATGAAAAAGGATGGATATTCCAATCGGACCATTATGGAGAAGTTTGGAATTAAAAATGTTTCCCAAATTAAGACATGGATGAAGTGGTATCGTACCGGTCAAACGTACCGTTTTCAACAACCTGTAGGAAAGCAATATTCTTATGGAAAAGGGCCAAAAGAGTTAAATGAATTGGAACAGCTACGGTTAGAAAATAAACAGTTAAAAACAAAATTACTGATATGGGGAAAGTATCCGGAAATCGAAAGGAGTTGAACCTGGAAACTGTAGTTACTTTATGGACCGATTTCAAAACAAAACTAACGGTAAAAGAATTGTGTAATGTATTAGAATTACCCCGGTCTACATTTTATCGTTGGTTACAACGAACAGTGGACCTAAGAGATGAGATAGAAGAGAAAATAAAGGATGTTTGTCTTCGGCATAAATTACGATATGGATATCGAAGAGTGACCGCAACTCTTCGGAAAATGGGACTGTGTGTGAATCATAAAAAAGTATTACGAATCATGAGACAAAATCAGATTCTCTCAAAAGTTCGTCGAAAGAAAAAGAAATATATCAGTGGTGCGGAGCCAGTAATAGCCCCTCATCGATTGGAACGCCAATTCGATGCATCCGCACCAAATGAAAAGTGGTTTACGGATGTGACGTATCTATTATTTGGAGAGCGTACCTTGTATTTATCAACGATTATGGATGCCTTTAATCGTGAAATTATTAGTTATGTCATCAGCGAGTCCCAAGCACTGCCATTAGCAATGAAGACATTAAAACAAGCAATGAGAGGGCGAAAAGTAAAAGATGTCCTTCTTCACTCAGATCAAGGAAGTATTTATACAGCGAAGGAATTTCAAGCATATGCCAAAGAAAATGGCATTATCACCAGCATGTCCCGGAGAGGAAATTGCCATGATAATGCCGTCATGGAAAGCTTCTTTGGTCATTTGAAAAGTGAAGCCTTCTATTCACAAGAGATAACAAAAGTATCCAACACAACTGTGCGAAAGATTGTGCTAGAATACATTCATTACTACAATTGTGTGCGAATTCAAGAAAAATTAAACCACCTATCCCCTAAAGAATTTAGGGAACAAGTGGTTTAGGTGTTTTGATAGGTGTCCCGTTTTCAGGGTTCACTTCAGAAGTACCATAGAAAAACCGAATGCGTCTCCTTGTATAAACTCACTTAAATCTGCTTCAAAATAAATATTCATATAATAGCCACCAATGGTCCCACGCCCCTCAGTTTTAATCCCTAACTGCTCACGTATTTTACTTTTCGCTCCATCTGCTGCAATTACATAGTCACAATGTATGACACTTTCTTTTTCTGTTTCACGATTTCGAATCGTTGCTTTTACCCCGTTTTCATTTTGTTCAAATGAAACTAATTCATGATAAAAAGATAGTTGCCCGCCTAATGTTTTCGCTTCTTGTAACATCATCTCTTCTAAAATAATTTGATAACAAGCAGTTTGTTTTGATGGACTAATCTTTTCTATTTTTTGAAGTAACTCTTCATCGTTTCCGTATTGCGTCGCTCTCATTTGTTCCAATTCTTCTTTATTCGCCTCAGCTATTGTATGAACTGCTATTCTTCCTCGGCAGTTCTCTAATGCTTTACCTGCCAATGTAATTCTTTTTTCCAAGCCTAATTCTCGAAATAACTCCATTGTACGTAAAGTAAGACCGCCTGCTTTCGGATGAATGGCAGTAGACGGATGCCTTTCAATAAATAAGTACTCAATGTTATGTTTTGCAAGAAATAACGCAGACGCTAACCCAGATAATCCCCCTCCAACAATTAAAACTGGTACATAATTCGATTTCATATATTTACCCTCCACATCATTGTTCTGAGCTCAGTGACATAAATATAATCAAAAAAAACATTAAAATATAGACTTATATTTCATTTTGAATTATCATATAGATAGATTACGCCCCAAAATTCCTTTTACCTTTTCATACATCTATAATCCACCTGAATTGTGGCTGTATGAAAGTGTAAAACAAAAGAACGTACTTTACGTTGAACCATGTTCTATCGTAAAAATCAAAAATAATACAAACATTATAAGCAGTCGTAACCTTATGGATTATACAAGGTTACAACCGCTTATTTTATTGTTACATCATTTTTTGTTTTTAAAACTTCATCTATTGTGTTATGTAATCCTTCCAATGCCTTTTCTATCTCCCTATAATTTTCAACAATAAAAAATTCATTCGTCTCGATTTTCTTTCTCAATATTGCACCTCATACAACAATCATGTAGCATTACCGTATCGAAATAATGGTTCATCATCTTAAACCTTTCGACTAATTACCTGGAGGCGAAGTGATTGAAATGAATAAACAAGAACAATTAAATATTATAAAAAAAAATTTTATTGATTCTCAAAAAGTATTATTGGCAATTGGTGATGAAACGCGTCAAGCTATTTTATTAGTACTAATGGAAACGGAATGTCAAACAGGCTTACGTGTAGGAGAAATCACGAAGCAAACACACCTTTCCCGTCCAGCAGTATCACATCACCTTAAGATTTTACGAGAAGCTGGCATTATTTTAATGAGAAAAGAAGGTACAAAGAATTTTTATTATATTGATATACGCACAAAATTAGGTTTATTAAAAAATCTTGTATTAGATATTGAGAAGCTATTGCAAAACTTTTATTAAAACTTGGAGGTATAAGAAATGAAAGCAATGATAATTGATAAGTACGGAAAAGTCCCAATGCGTATGGCAGAGGTACCTACTCCTGAAATTAATGAGTATGAAGTGCTCGCAGAAATTCATGCAGCTAGTATTAATCCAATTGATTTTAAAATACGCGATGGAAAAGTGAAGATGTTGCTTAAATATGAGATGCCCCTAATCCTTGGTAATGACTTTTCCGGTGTCATCGTAAAGGTTGGGGCAAAAGTGACTAACTTTAAAGTCGGTGATGAAATATATGCACGCCCAAGAAAAAATAAGATTGGTACTTTCGCGGAGTATATAGCCATTCATGAAGATGATATAGCTTTAAAACCGAAAAATTTAAATTTTGAGGAAGCTGCTTCGATTCCACTCGTTGGCTTAACATCATATCAAGCATTACATGACATCATGCAATTACAAAAAGGACAAAAGATTTTAATTCACGCTGGATCCGGTGGTGTTGGTACTTTCGCTATTCAGTTAGCAAAAATAATGGGTGCCATTGTTACAACGACTGCTAGTGAAGCTGGTGCGAATTTAGTAACGTCTCTTGGCGCAGATGAAATTATTAATTACAAAACAGAGAAATTTGAAGATATACTAAAAAATTATGATGCGGTATTTGATACAATCGGAGGTGTAACACTTGAAAAATCATTCAATATTATAAAAAGCGGAGGAAACATTGTTTCCGTTTCAGGCATGCCGAATGCTCGCTTCGGTAAAGAATTTGGTTCAGGATTCTTTAAAACTCTCTTATTTTCATTAGCCAGCAAAAAACTTACTGCACTTGAAAAAAAGCATAATGCTCAATATTCATTTTTATTTATGAAGCCAAGCGGGGATCAATTACGTACTATTGCAAACTATATTGAAGCTGGACAAATCAAACCTGTAATCGATCGAGTTTTTCCTTTTGAAGATGCGCAAAAAGCAATGGAATATTCAGAGTCTGGAAGAGCAAAAGGGAAAATAATTGTAAAAATAAAATAATAATAAAACCTCCATTTTTAAAAATGGAGGTTTTAAATTTGCTGTTAAATAGACATAGTGCAATGAAGTCCTTACAATAGATTGCAAGGGGAAATATTATATTATACTTTTAGTTAACTTTACAAAGAATACATACGTACAAATACATAATTTAAAATACAAAAAGGAGGAGATACAATGACTAAAAATAATGAAACAGGTTGGAATTTAGATAATAGTTATATGACTTTACCACAATCATTTTATACAGAAATCCCCCCTACTCCCGTAAGTTCACCTGAGTTAGTTAAACTAAACCATTCATTAGCGATATCTCTTGGCTTGACCCCTGAAGAACTGAAAAAGGAAGCTGAAATTGCCATTTTCGCTGGTAATGGACTCCCAGAAGGAGCTCATCCATTAGCTCAAGCATATGCTGGTCATCAATTCGGACATTTTAATATGTTAGGCGACGGTCGTGCTCTTTTAATTGGCGAACAAATTACTCCTTCAGGTGAGCGTTTCGATATTCAACTGAAAGGTTCTGGCCCTACTCCCTATTCACGCCGAGGAGATGGCCGTGCTGCACTCGGTCCGATGCTACGTGAATATATTATTAGTGAGGCAATGTATGCACTTGATATTCCGACTACTCGTAGTTTGGCTGTTGTCACAACTGGTGAACCTACATATCGTGAAACAAAGTTACCTGGAGCAATTTTAACTAGAGTAGCTAGTAGTCATATACGGGTCGGTACATTTCAATATGCTGCAGCTCGTGGTTCAATAGAGGACCTTAAATCGCTAGCTGACTATACGATAAAAAGACATTACCCAGAAAGTGAATCCCATGAAAACCGATATACTGCATTACTACAAGAAGTCATTAAAAAACAAGCAAGTCTTATCGCAAAATGGCAACTTGTTGGATTTATTCACGGCGTAATGAACACTGACAATATAACGATCAGTGGCGAAACAATTGATTACGGTCCTTGTGCATTTATGGACAATTACGACCAAGGAACCGTATTTAGCTCTATTGACACACAAGGCCGTTATGCATATGGAAATCAACCATATATGGCCGCATGGGACCTCGCCCGATTAGCAGAATCTTTAATACCAATTCTGCACGAAGATGAAGAAGAAGCACTAAAAATCGCTCAAGACGAAATTTCGAAATTTAGCGTACAGTATGAAAACAATTGGTTCCTTGGAATGAAAAAGAAATTAGGACTATTTAGCAACGAAGAACAAGATCAATCACTTATTGAGCAACTTTTAAAAATGATGGAGAAATATAAAGCGGATTATACAAATACATTCCGTTCATTAACTCTTGATGCTATCGAAAATACAGCTCTATTTGAAAGTCCTGAATTTAAAGAATGGTACAAACTGTGGCAATCTCGATTAGAAAGACAAGAAGAATCGAAAGAAAACGCCTACGAGATGATGAAAAATAATAACCCATCAATCATCCCAAGGAACCACCGTGTAGAAGAAGCACTAGAAGCAGCTGTTACAAATGAAGACTATAGCGTAATGGAGCAACTTCTTGAAGCTTTATCAAACCCTTATGCGTATTCTACAGATCAAGAAGAATACTGCATTCCGCCTGCACCGACGAATCGCCCTTATCGTACTTTTTGTGGCACTTGATTGTTTAATATGTAAAAAGATGCGTTCATATAAATTGTGTGAACGCACCCTTTTTATATCCCCCCACTCAACTAAAACTTTAAAATGCACATCCCCCGATGCCATTTCTTTAATCCAAAATAAATTCTACACTATTCCAATAGAATTACTCGTAAGCTTGTTAAACAAATATTGAGAAATATAAAACATCATTTCTAAATATTTTTATTTTTGATACTATATTTTATAAGAATATTCAAAAAGTGAGGGGATTTCATGAACGTTCAACTACAAGGTAATGAACAAATTACAAAATTATTTAATGACTGGTATTTAACTATGTTAAAACAAGATGTGTCCCAAGCGACAAACTTAAAGCATGAAATTGAGGAAAAGGAACTAAACTTTGAAGAAGATGAAAACTTAGCATTATATCATTCCTTACTAGAGTTTCGACATAAAGTTTTGACAGATAGTTTAAGTATTTCAAAAGATAGCTTTGATAAAATAGATTCTTACGTAATCTCATCCAATCATCCACTGTCTTACTACTATCATTTCTTTAAAGGCATTTATGCAACTTTAACCACAGACTATAACTTAGCTAGCGAACATTATGAACAGGCTAAGTTATTATTAGTAAATAACACTGATAATCTAGAGCATGCTGAATTTTATTATCGAATGGCGATTTTCCATTATCACTTTTACCAACCAATTGAATCTATTGAATATGCAACTAAGGCTAAAGAGATTTTCGATAAACAAACTGGCTTTGAAGTTAAAGTTGGATTATGTAAAAATACATTAGGTGCCTCATTTGTATATTTAAAACAATATGAACAAGCGGAAGAGCAATATAATTCAGCAATACACCTTTTACAAAAATCTGATGAAAAAGAATTAATTTTAAGTGTACGTAATAATTTGGGTTGGTTGTATGCCAGTCAAAACCTCTCCACACTCGCAATCCGTCACCTATCAGAAGTGACCGAAAAGAAACCAACACATTTCAAGGCTCTCTTCTTGCAAGCAAGAGAACACTCTAAACTAGATGAAACAAGTATCGCTGAAGGATTAATCCAAAAAGGGTTAAAAATTTGTACGGAATTAAATAATGAAGAATATATATATCATTTTAAAATTCTAAACGAACTAAATAATAATGTTGGTTCTGAAGAATTAGAAACAATTATCCTTAAAGGAATTACGTTTTTCGACAAAGAATTATTATATAACTACACTCAAGAATACTCAGAAAAATTAGCCGTTAAATTTTATAGTGAAAATAACCACATTAAGGCAAGTGAATATTTTCATAAAGCGTTACAAGCAAAAGAAAAAACGTTTGAGAAAGGGGCATTGAAATGATTAAAAAAATTAGCTCTGTTTTTTTAGGACTATCTGTTTTCGGTATTTTGGCTACTGGTATTCATAGTTCATTTACATACCAAGCGGGTCATGCTGATCTTCCTGCACCACAAAGACCTGACCTTGTTCAATCCGTTGACGTAAGTAAAGACTACAACTCAACAACAACTGAAAAAGCACTTTAAAAAACGGAAGACCTTCAATTAAGAAGGTCTTTTTAAATACGCTTATTTAGAATATTTTCCTTTCATGTAGACTTTATTTTCTCATCAACTCCGCAATCCTCTTACTCCCCTCACTACCAACTTTCTCAAGTTTCTCCACAACTAAATTTCGTCTCTCTACAGAATGATTTTGACTTAACTTCGCTTTTCCTTCTATTTTATTTATCTTTATTTTGAATCCAACTATTCCCTTACTTAATCCTCCCATATAATTTGGATCTACATCATTAAGTGAGTAGGTGCTCTCTGGATCTTCATATTTATTTACTAAATCTTGAAGAGAATCTACTAATGTCTTCTCATCTTCAACAATTTCTAATTCACCATATACATGCACTGCAACGTAATTCCATGTTGGTACTGCATTGTTTGTTTCATACCATGACGGAGAGATATAACTATGTGGTCCTTGAAATATAGCTAGTACTTGCTGAGTCCCAATATCTTTCCACTGTTCATTCGGTCGTGCGAAGTGACCATGTAAAGTAAGAGTTTCCCTATTTAGCAACAACGGCAAGTGCGTTGCATATGGTTCTCCGTTATGTTGAGAAAATAATGTCGCAAAGCTATTTTGTTCCATTATTTCGTACTTCATCTCTTCATCTTGTATTGCAAAGTATTTTGGTATGTACATAAGCTCCCTCTTTTCCGCTCTTTTCTATTTTGTTTCCTATTATATTTAGTAACCGCATCAATCAACAGGGCCAGTTTGTATTTGTTTTATAATGGCAGCTTTCTATTTCAAAACAATAGGCAGCATGTATTCCATGCTGCTTTAGTTTATTTTTTCTAATATATTTGTAATAAATACGGTCTTACCCTCAATATAACTAGATCGATTTTTCGACTCTCTTGCTAACTCTTCCTTCAAGTTTCCATACTCATTAGCTACTTCAGTATGTTCACGAAGGTAATCTCGAAACACTATATGCCTTCTCAACTCTTCACTATTTTTATCACACACATATAAATGATGTTCCATCCAAACTGTATTTCCCTCGTTCCATGGAACGAACGTATCCTTTCTTCCAAACGCCTCTCTTCCTTTAAAGCTCCATTCTAACTGATGATAGTACCCTATCTTCTCAAGTTTTTTTACTACCTCATGAAAAATTTCGTACTCTTCTATTACAATATCGATATCTAGTATTGGTTTTGATACAAGCCCTTTAACAGATGTACTCCCAACATGTTCAATAGATACAATGCTGTCTTCCATTACATTGTTAATAAGAGTGTATATTTTATTAAATTCACTTTCCCATTTGACATTATATTCTTCGATAGCAATTCTCTGCTTCAACGTACCCCTCTTCTCAAAACAAATTATAACCGTTGAATATGAGTATCCTTAAAATCCGTCTCATATTTCAATCCATATCCAAACATTCGATCCATTCCAATATGTGCTGTCCATATTAAGCCAATCATTATAACGATATCCATCTTAAAATAGACACCTATTAGAACAATTAATATGGATATGATATATGTGTGACATACATTATATATTTTCGCACCAACGTGATTATTAATCCCATATGCTAACATTGATAGATCCGGCGCTAAAAGGAATACAAAAAATATAATCCAACTAAACTCATATATCGAATACATATAAATCGTGGCTATAAATACAACCATTCCTTCAAAATGTACAATACGTTTTTGCATTATTTATCATTCCTATTTTTCTATATTTATTGATACATTTTCATCGCTGAAAGTATTCTTTTTATTTTTTGACCAGATGGTTGCTAATATTGGCCCTGCAATGTTATGCCATACTGCCGCTAATACACTTGGGAGTGCAGCAGCAGGTCCAAAATGCGCTGTCGCCAGTGCAACACCTAAGCCAGAATTTTGCATTCCTACTTCTATTGAAATAGCCCTTCTTGTCCCTTCGTCTAGTCCAAGTACGAACGCAGTTATATATCCGAGCAAAAAACCGAAAGCATTATGGAGCATCACCGCAATAAAGATAAGAAGTCCTGAAGAAGTAATGCTACTTACATTCGCTGAAACAACTGCAGAAACAATTATGATAATTGCTACAACTGATATTAAAGGAATAACAGTCATTCCTTTATTAACGATATGAGGGAAAAACTTTTTCACTACTAGTCCTAAAATAATAGGCACAATAATGACTTGTACGATAGAAAGAAACATGGACATAGCATTTACTGGCATCCATTGCCCCGCAAGTAATAGTAGAATGAGCGGTGTAGCAATTGGTGCTAGTAACGTTGATACTGAAGTCATTGCAATAGACAACGCTAAGTTCCCTTTTGCTAAATAAACCATAACATTTGATGCAGTGCCACCCGGTACTGAACCGAGCAACACTAATCCAGCTGCTAATTCCGCTGGCAGGTCCATAACGTAGGCTAGTACGTATGCGACAAGTGGCATAATAATAAACTGAGCACATACACCGATAATAACTGGCAATGGTTTTGTAGCGATGATTTTGAAATCAACAGCCTTCAATGTTAATCCCATCCCAAACATTACAATCCCAAGTAAAATCGTTATGTAACTAGTTAACCCGAGAAATGGCGTGGGAGTGAAATATGCAATAGCTGCCATACAAATAACCCAAAATGCAAAATACTTTCCAGCTATATTACTTATCGCTTCTAGTACTTTCATCCACTCAGCCCCTATCTTTTAATTGAAACACCTTATTCGGATTCAAAATATTTTGCGGATCAAGAGCTTTCTTTATTTTCTCCATTACAAATAATGCCGCCCCATGTTCTTCTTCTTGATACTTTCGTTTTCCGATTCCAACGCCATGTTCTCCTGTACACGTTCCTCCTCGTTTAAGAGCATACAAAACGATACTTTCGTTTATTTCGTCTGCCTTCTTCACTTCCTCTTTATCATTTGCGTCAATCATTAAGAGTACATGGAAATTCCCATCCCCAACATGACCGAGAATACCACCAATAAGGCCTACTTTATCTAATACCTCTTTCGCATGTTGAATTGCGCCAGCTAATTCCGAAATTGGCACACATACGTCTGTACTCATTAGCTTTTTACCAGGATAACTATGCACGTAAGAGTACGCTAAGTTATGTCTTGCATCCCACAGTTTATTTCTCGCTGCTGTTTCCGTCTCAAATGCAATTTCTATACATTTATGATCAAGAACGATTTCTTTCGTAAATTCAATATCTTGCTTTAACCCTGCTTCATTGCCGTGAAACTCTAAAAACAGTGTCGGTTCTTCTCTGTAACTTGTTTCATTGTAATGATTTACTTGTTTCATAGATAATTCATCAACGAGTTCAATTCTCGCGATTGGAATACCTGCTTGTAATATGTTAATTACAGCTTCTACTGCATCATTTATAGTTGGAAACGATGCCCTCGCAGCCATAACATGTTCTGGTATACCGTATACTTTTAAAGTTAACTCCGTGAAACATCCAAGTGTTCCTTCTGATCCTACGAAAATACCATTTAAATGATAACCTGATGATGACTTCGCCGCTAAATTCCCGGTATGTATTACTTCTCCATCAGCAAGAACGACTTCTAAATCTCGCACTTGATCACGCATTACACCATACTTTACCGCTGTCGTTCCGCTCGCATTTGTAGCAGCCATTCCTCCTAACGTTGCATCAGCTCCTGGGTCTACACTAAAAAATAATCCATACTTTTTCAATTCTTTATTAAGCTGAGAGCGCGTCACCCCTGGCTGTACTCTCACAAGAAAATCCTTTTCTCTTATTTCAAGTATTTTATTCATAAGAGAAAAGTCCATTGTAATTCCTTTTTCGTAAGGAATTACATGTCCCTCTAAACTGGACCCTACTCCAAATGGAACGACAGCTGTCCCATGCTGACTCGCTATTTTCATTATCGAGCTAACTTCTTCGGTCGTTTTTGGAAAAACAACTACATCAGGTAAACTACTAACATGGTAAGATTCATCTTTACTATGTAACTCTCTTACTGTCATATTTATTACTACTCGATCTTCAGGAAGTATGCCTTTTAATTCATTTACTACATGTTCAATTGTTATTTCCATAATCAACTCTCCTTTTTAATTTTAAAACAAGTATACCATCTTTATATAAAATAATTAGAAAAATGAGATTATTTAAATCTGAACATACAAAAAAGAACCTGCAGCACACGCTACAAGTTCTTTTTTTACTACATTTTAAACGATTTTTTTATTAACAACATAAACCAAATTAAAGTAACTGCCATCAACGAATGAGAAAACCCTACAATATAAGTTAACCCTTTAAAGTCAGCTCCATTTAACTGAAGAAGCCCTCTCGCTGCTAGCGAACCTAACATTAATGTTAATGCAATGTTATGTAAAACAAACCACTTATTAAACCCTTGCACTTCATGAAACGCGAATACTTTTGCTAATCCTAAAGCAATTAAAAAGAAGAAAAATCCAAGTACAAGTGTATGTGTATGCAAAAGATTTAATAAAGTAGATCCTAAAATCCCTTTATACTTACCATACTCCCTGGCGAAAATCCCTGATAATAAACCGATAATCAAATACGTAAACGATGCATTATATAATTTCTTCATTATGTACCTCCTTGAGTAGAATGTGTAGTGTGTCATATTTAGTAATAATGATAGTTATATAGTAAAAACTCCTAGTCACCTAGGAGTCATTGTATAAGCATCTCACTCTTTACAATCAATCCTAATTATAAAATATCTCTCTATACAAAACAAACGAACTTTATGTGAACAAACACCCCTATTAAAATATGTTGCACTTTTGTTTTACACAATCCATACTAATTGTTATAACTTTTTAAAGGTGGTGTAATAATTGATAGTTCTTAAAACTGAACGTCTTAATCTTCGTTGGTTTGATATAAAAGACGCTCCTTTTATTCTTGATTTAGTAAACGATCCTGCATGGATTCAGTTTATCGGTGACAAAGGAGTTAGAAACTTAGAAGATGCAAAAAATTATATTGTAAACGGTCCTATCGATATGTATAACAAACTCGGATTTGGCCTTTACTTAGTAGAACGCAAAGAAGATCTCACTCCACTTGGTATGTGTGGCCTTATTAAAAGAGATTCATTAGAAGACGTTGATATCGGATTTGCCTTTTTGGAAACATTCCGTTCAAAAGGATATGGCTACGAGTCAGCTTCTGCGATAATCGAATACGGTGTACAAAAGCTCGGCATGAAACGAATTGTAGCAATTACTTCTATAGATAACATCGCCTCAGGAAAGCTTTTAGAAAAAGTAGGATTACGATTTGAGAAAATCATTTCAGATTCAGGAGAAGATTTAAAATTATTTGGGTATAACGCATAGTAAAGAAGGTCGCCTTGAATGGCGACCTTCTTTACTACTTTACTGATCTCGTAATAATACTTTTAGTTACATTATAGTTTTGCAGTAATTCTTGTGATTACTACTATTCCTTTCATATCACATTTTTGGAAATTCATAGAAATAAAACTTTCACTTCCAAATAAATTATATTAATATATTAAATAAAGGAAGTGAGAATAAATGGAACAACCGCTATTTTTATTAGTTCTTCAATTCATTGCATTTGTATTAATCATTTGTATCGTATATGGGATCTTGTACAATACCGTATTAAATTTAAATATGCCTAAATGGACTGCACATATAGTAGCTACGGTATTTACACTTGGTATCGCCTATCAAGTTTTTATAAATTTTATTTGAAAAAATTTTTTAGCAATTACTTCTATTGTTGATGCAGTAAAGCTTTTAGAAAAGCAGAATTGCAATTTAAGAGGATTATTTCAAAATCAGGAAACGTAGCCATTTTTTATAAAGTCTGTCCTGCGCAAAATAGTAAAGAAGTTAGTTCCGCTGAAAATGTGTTTGCATAACAAGAAATGAATTTAATTGATCCTGCAAAAATTTTATTTTAATTCTAGTTCTATTGTTTGAAATCGTTCTAGGGTACCATTTGTGTGGACTTTAAAATTTTTCATTTGCGTACCAAAATGTTGCGTTAAGTAAAATGTATCACCAGTTATTAAATTTCCAATCTTCCAATGAGGTTGATATGTACTTTCCATGGAACTTTCTAAACCCCTAATCATTACTAAATTGATATATATAATGATGATGAACTATTCAACATTTTCGTTAAAGATAGTCTCTAACTACCTAATGAACTCAAGTATACGCATCTTCAGTCATTTTAAGAGATACAAAAGGCACCCTTTCGGGTGCTTTTTGTATAAAAACCCCATTTTATATTCGATACCAACCACGAACCTTTTTAGAATAATAGTATCATTATGTCTCCTTTTTAGAGATTATTTTTAATTACCTTGAATTTTTTGCACCAGAACCGGAAAATCCCTGACTACTCGAAATATCAACTATCAGGTGCTAATATTCAATAACGCGTACCGAAAATGATTAAACATTATTATAAATCAGCGTAACGTTTAGGAAGTCGATTTTTCTCTTATCGAAATTTAATTAGCTTACAGTAATACAATAGTCATATATTTTTAAGAATAACGGAAGAATATATAGAAATCGCTACAAAAATGTGAAGTTTAATTAATTTAGGAGGAACAAACTTGTTTAATCAGATTGTGAAAGTTATACCAAATTTATTTACGATTGGAAATTTATTGTGTGGTGTTTTCTCAATCACCTTAAATATGAGTGAATATTTGGGATTAGCCTCTATTTTCATTTTCTTTTCAGCTGTTTTAGATTTTCTTGATGGAAGAATTGCGAGAAAATTAAAAGTGAATAGTGAGTTTGGTGTAGAATTGGATTCCTTAGCTGATATTGTTAGTTTCGGCGTCGCTCCTGCGCTTTTATTTCATACGATAGCAACACCTTCTATTTTAACTTCTTTGGCATTTATCCTTTTCCCAACAATGGGTGCTTTAAGATTAGCTAAATTTAGTATTAAACCAACTATTGGATATTTTAAGGGATTACCTATTCCAGCTGCAGGATTATCATTGGCTGGTATGGGATTGTTTTCATATAGCAATACATGGATTACATTAACCCTTGCTCTCTTAATGGTAAGTCCCATTAGGTTTAAAAAATTTTAATTGAAGTCCATTAAGAGAGCATTTCAAATGAATTTAACGTTTCAATAAGTATAAAAAAGTGGGACAATAATATTAAATTAAGTGCCATTCGTAAGAATTTAAACCTTGTATTTATGACTATTGGATTAATCCATCGATATGTTGTTGTAGAACGTCAATATACTTTTAACAGGAGCTCCCTTAATCAAGAGAGCCCCTGTGCTTATTTCTTCTTCTTTTCTGTCGGTTGGCTTTGTTTAGCGAAATTAGATGAATCATCAAATTTCGGTTTCTTTTTACCAGCATTATTACTTCTACCTTTTCCCATATGTAATGTACCGCCTCCCACCCTCACTATTCGCAATAAAAAATTCTCTTGTATCCAAGAATTTTTTTTATTGGGTTCTTATTGATAATGCCTAAGTCTTCTAACACTGCCATTCCGTAAAAGATGGATCCACTGTAAAATTCTTTAATGCTGAAACATATATTACATTTTTATATCTAACCGGATAATCAATTAATAATCCTAATGTATTTCCTGAAGCTACAATAATTATGATTTCCTTGTCTAACACTTCATCTATAACTTCTTTTAATTATTCTTACCTATCATTTTCCTACACATTGAGATTGCATATTGTATAAGGAAGCCCTTCTTCTTTCCATGCAAGAAATCCTCCCTTTAAATTCACTACTTCCTTTATACTAGCTCTTTGTAAAATACTAGCTGCTATAAGGGAACGCAATCCGGTTCGACATTGCAAAACTATTGAACAATTTTTCGGTATATAATCTAATTGTTCAAATAGATTGCCTAAAGTGATATATTGCATCATGAAGGTTTCCTTCCTCCCACTCTGCTGTACTACGCACATCGATAACCTTAACACTTCCACTTTTTATATACGGATATAATTCAATCGATGTTTTTTCTTTGTAACTTTCAAATCTATTAAGTTTCTGTATTACTTTTTAGGGTGCAAAAGCAATAATATTATCTAACCCAATAGATTCAAATTCTCTAATAACTGCCTCCACTTTAACCTTTTCCTCATCTAAAATTATTAAAGTTTCTGTTTTATAATCTAATAACCATCCACATCAAGTTGTGAAAGAATTTTTATAAGGTATGTTTATTGACTTCTCAATATGACCTGCAGCAAAACTCGATACATCTCTTATATCAACTATTTGGTGAACACTGCTCAAAATTTCTTGAAATTCTTCTACTGTATTAATAGCAGTTCTCTTTCTTTTCTTGCGAATTTTGGGACCATACTTATTTAAATTCTTCATTTTTTGTATATAATGCGATAAAATTGTGAAATTTTATCGCATTATGCAAGACATTTAATATCAAATATATTACTTTTACTATGAACTAAATGCGTTTATAGGAAATGTATAGATAAATAACGTGCTAAATTGATTCTTATGCAGTAATTACTGTTTAATTTGTCTAAAAATTGAAAAAACATGTGTAGATAGATATTATTTAAAATACATATATAATTAATTTTAATTTTCTGACACATTTTTTCACATAGTTCTTAAACTAGTTTTTTGCGTACATTATGAAAAAATTGTACCGTGTCAATCTTAAAAAATTATATATCATAACTTTAAGAGAGGAAGGAAAACTATGAAGATGAAACGAAAAATCATTATGACAACAGCACTTGCAGCTACGTTAGCTACAGGTGCACTACCTACTACCTCAGTGTTTGCTACAGAAAAGGAGGCTCCCATTCAACCAAAAGAGGCACAATTAAGTATTCAACCTTTTGCACAAAACAATTTGGAAACAGCCGTTCAAGCTGCCTTAAATGGTCCAGAAGTCAAAAAAATCAAAGTATTTGAACATGAATTTAATGTAAAAGAAATAGAAGTAGTAAATCTAGGTGCAGGAAAAAAATATGTTAAGGGGCAAATCTCTCATCATTTAAGTTTTCGTCCAGATGATCAATTTTATTATGAGTTTACAGTACAAGATGGAAAGGTACTAGATAAACCTGTATTTAATATTGATAGAGGTGGTTGGACACCATTTGCTGCTCCACTTTTATCAATTCTTGCTGCGTATAATGGAATTCCAGTTAATCCAAATGATTTAAATGCACTTGGTCAGCAGATTGGTAAAGTTATAGATGGAAGCTGGGAACATGCAGCCCAATCAATTGCAACTGTAGTTAGTCTAAGTTTTAATGAGTAGAATTTTTCAATTTTTATTAGCAGTATAGAGATCCGCTTTTTGTAATCAGCCTTGTTATAAGAGATTCTAAAACAGCTATTAATAAATTTTTACCACTCAATCACATTATCTTGATTTGTTTACCACTTTATCATTCATTATATGTCACAAAATAGAAGTCTTTTTTAGGACTTCTGTTTTGTTTGTATTTAATACGATAAACAGTTGTTTTTTGGAGGCTATACTTCGAGTTTTCAAGAATCCGTTTGGCTATTAGGGAAAATTTATAATAAAAAATTATTAAAGTCTAAAATAACTTACTCCCCCTATTGTTAATTATTTTTAAATACAAAAATTTATTATCTTAAGAATGAAAAACAATAAATATAGTAGAAAATCATCTAACAATTGTTTAAAGGTCAGGAGAGAAAAAATGAACAAAATAAAAATGAGAAATTTCTTTAAAATTAGTATCCTTACTTGTATTACACTAGCAAGTTTAAGTACACCATCTACTATTTTAGCTGATAGTCATCCAGGTTACTCCTATGAATCCAATATAGGGTATCAAAATCCATCGTGGATGTCGAAAATAGAAGATTCAACAAAAATAAGTGAAATATCTATTCCAGGGACTCACGGTACGATGGCTTTACATGGAGCGAGTTTTCTTGATGAAAATTTGACAAGAAATCAAACTATGAGTTTATCCCAACAATTAAATTCCGGAATTCGATATGTAGATATGCGTGTTAAACGTGTAAAAGATTCTTTTACAATGTATCATGGCGTTGTAAATCAAAAAGCTGTGTTTGAAGATGTATTAAAAGAGACCATTCAATTTTTAAAAGATCATCCAACAGAAACAATATTAATGCGCTTAAAAGAAGAAACTACTCCTGAAAGTGGATCTCTATCATTTGAGGAGATATTTTTAAAATATAAAAACGTTAATGCTTCATATTTTTGGGATCCTAATTCCGTACCAACTTCAGATAGAAATAACCCTACTTTAGGAGGTACCCGCGGAAAAATTGTAATCTTACAAAACTTTACATCCGCTCAATTGTACGGGATTGATTACGAAGGTTTGAATATACAAGATAAATTTGAAATTGGAAGCGGACCAGACGAAATATATACAAAATGGATTGCGATAAAAAACCATCTACATAATACAAATATTAATTTTAATAATGGAAAAATTTATCTCAACCATTTTAGTGGTACGGGAGGCGCAGCCGCATTTTTAAATAATGTATATCCTTGGTTTGTTGCAAGCGGAAAAGAAAGCAGAAATACTGACAGTAGTCCTAAATTGATTCAAACGAATTCCACTAATGCGTGGAGTGATTTCCCTCGCGATAGAAACGGACAAGTATACTATGGGGGGATGAATACACTTGGGACCGAACTCTTACAACAAGGCGCAATTAAACATTCTGGTATCATCGCGGCTGATTTTCCCGGTCCAGGTTTAATTGATAGTATCATTAAATTAAATGGTATACATTCAAATGAAAAAGAAATATTAATTTCACAAATATCATCTGAATCTAGTCCTTTATCAGGGCAACAAAATCGATCCAGCCAAAACTTTAAAATTGATAGTTTACCTGTAGGTACCAAAGAATTAAAATGGGTTATTGAGCCTTCAGAAAAAGATTATCCTTATACTATTTCTTTCAATGTAATGATTGATGTTTCCCTAGGAATAGATTCTACTCGTTGGAAAAATATTTCACATGAATCTAGGACTGAAGCTTACACAAATACTAAATATTATATTGCAAGTCCAATTGGTGCCACTAGCAAATTCACAGTGAAAATATACGCTATTACAAATTAGAAAAAAAGAATCCCATTGGGATTCTTTTTTGATTTCATTTCGTAAATATTAGGATGGCGATTAAATTTTCACTTTATTAACATATCATTTAATCCATTAGATAATTATATTTGGAACGGCCCTTAATTTTTAAAGAGAAATCCAAAATTGTTAGCTACCTTTTTCAGCTTATCATTTATTCAAAACTGGCTTCCAAAGCGATAAGGCAAAAATCCAATTTGAGTCGCCATTTCCTTGATGATCTTGAACCGCTTCATACACTTTTCCCTCATGTACTACCCTATCACCTTTAGTATATACTTTTCTTGCATCCCATTTTTCATATGTGGAATCCTCTAACTTAGTAGTTACATTCAAAACATCACTTCTACTAGATTCATTTCCAGCTAAATCAACCGCTGTCACTACATATTTATACGATGTATTAGCCTTCAAACCTTTATCTATAAAGGATGTATTAGCTGATGTCCCAATTTTATTCATAACCCCAGCGCTTTCTCTATATACAATATAATGGTCAACATCTACATTATCTTCTGACGGACTCCACATCAAATCAACAGTTGTCGCTGTTGTACCCATACTATGTAATCCTTTTGGTTGAGTCGGAGCCTCTTTATCTGGGATTGCATGTGTTGTCTTAACCTTTAGTTTTTCACTTTCTTTTGATATGTTTCCAGCAGAGTCTAATGCCTTTATTGTATAGGTATATTCCGTATCTGCTTTTAACTTTTTATCAATAAAAGTTGTACCTGGTACCGTATCAATTACTTCTCCATTACGTAACACTTGATATTCTTTTACACCTATATTATCAGTAGAAGCCTTCCATGTTATTTCAACACTATTGGCAGAAACTTTAGAGGCATTTAATTCAGTTGGTTGACTTGGAGCTACTGTATCAGGTGTTTCATTATTTACTAAATTTACATCAATTACATTATAAAAGGCATTTGACGTATCTGCTACATCCCATACAGCTAAAATAACATGATAACCATTACGATCAGTTGGTACATTAATTGTATGTGTTAAATTATTTGATGCAGCCGAACCGTCATGTTTCACAGTTCCAATTGGTTCTAATTCAGCACGCGTTAATGGTTTATTAGGATCCCATCCCTTTTTTGTAATGTAGTAATGCCATTTACTTGTAAGATGTGCAGCTGTATATTTCCATGTAAATGTATTTGCTCCACCCTTAATTGTGTTTTTGAACCAACGATTTGTTGTTTGTTGGTCAAGAGTTCCTCCAAATAATCCTCCTGCCGAAGCAATTTTACCATCAATCGGTCCACCATCTGGAAACCCTTTAGGTGCTTCTAGACTTTGAGGTTCATACATTACATTTCCACAATTTAAATTTAATGCCCCATAATTCTGACTACATAAAGCAGCACGACTACTCGGTTTTTCAACAAACCCATGTGCATACGCACTTTGAGGAATCATTGTAATTGCCGTCATCCCTGCAGCCAGAACACAAGCACCAATTCCTTTTTTACTTTTTCTTAATCTTTCCAATTTAGATGTTAATTTCAAATTCATTCTTGTCCCCCCAATATATTGTTCTCGCTAATATAATAGCAATATAGGGATAAACGAACAAATCACCAATTAATATATTAATATCTCTCATAAATTGGTACATTTATTATTATTTTTAATCTCCTATAAAAATAAAGTAAATACAATTACGCTATTTTGTAACATTATGTATTTAAAGAAGACTAAAAACTCCGTTTAATTTCACAAAAAATTCAAATATTAAAACAGATAATTAAATCATGTAGGAAAAATAAATTTTTTATATTACAAAAAAGCAAAAAAAGTCTGGAAGAAACCGATTATATCCGTTTCTTCCAGACTTTCACTTCTTTTATACCACCACAAATCCTTTAACCTTAAACATATACACTTGAGGTTAAAACCCACATAACTAATATTATCTATATATTGACTAGCTTCTAGATGTTAAAATTCATAAATTAATAGTAACAAATCAAATAAAACAAGCCTTTTAACAAACACATATAATACTCCTACTAATTCAAACTAACGCTTAATTACTCATAAAATAACTTAAGGTATCTAGCTTAACTATATTTTCTTTATTAATAGCCATTTTCTATCCTGTATTTCCTTACTTTAAACAGATTATCAAGAGATTATTAATGTCCAAGAAAAGAGAAATGATTTAAAAATCCAATTTTAATTATCATATTTTAATAATTTATTGTGTTATTTTTATCTAATAAGGTACAGAAACAAAGGATGAACTTCAGTGTGCTTGAGAAATGTTCTTAGGGTGGAACGTTTAAAGGGTACTTTAGTACTGAGTTTTTATTAAATGTTCCTGTACCTAATATTTAAATTAACGTATGTCAAAATATTTTACAATACGAGTATTAAACGTTACATATTTTTATATAAAATGATATATTTCATCAACACGCCTCTTCTAATCTTTATGATAAATATAGAAAATTTAGCTCTTTAGGATTTAATTTTAGAGTTCTCATAAAAGTATATAATAGATTAGACACATAATTGTCACAAATTAATAGTTTATCTACTTTTTGATTAGCTATGAAAACTTTATTACCACTTCAATATTTACCTCTAAACTAAAGCACCTCTATACCTACAATTTCTTAAAATTCTTTTAAATAATCTTTCAAAAGAGTCAATAGTTTTATATTTTTTATTTTTTTATTGTACATTTGTACATTTGATGTTAGGATTATGCCTATTAAAATTGAATCCTAACGATTCTTCTTTATAATTTCCATGTTTTAATTGTTAAATAAAAATATTGATTCTGATATATATTTAAAATCAGAACGAAAATGTCGTTATTTTACAATGATGTCGTGGAATACCTTTAGAATGGAAAGATATATGCAACAACGCGTTAAGGGGTTACAGGGGGAACAAAAATGAGAGACTTTTTTGATGATAAGTATAAAAATATTGAATTGAAAAGGAGGTTAATAAATTTAATAAGTGAAATTAGCGAATTCAAAGGAAAATTAGCTGCTTATCAGGAACAAAACCCGGACATATTTAATAGCTTAGAAAAAACTATACCACTACATTACATAAAAAATTTCACAACTATTTACGAGGATATAAAAGTTCCTAATAAAAGATTAAAAGAACTTATTTTAGATGATATCGTACCTCAAAATATTTCGGAAGATGCTATTTTTTGCTATTATCAAACACTTTCTTTTGTACATAAAAACTCCTGTACTTTATTAATCAATCCAGCAACTATACAGGAATTACATTTTCAACTAATACATTACATTACCTCTGACAGTGCCAAATGGCGTGAAAAACCTTTTATTATTCCAGGAATTCCAGAACATGGAATGCACTTGAATAGTTACCGCATTCTTCCGCATGAACTTATTCCACAGTTTATGGAGCAATTATGTGATCAATACAACTCATTAAATACTAGTAAGGGGCTTCATTCACTTTTATTAATAGCTCGTTTTATATTAAATTTTTATTGCATAGTCCCTTTCAATCAAGGTAATAACAGGTTGGCATTTATGTTAATGCAATTGCTGTTAATTAGGAGTGGACACACATTTGTAAAATATGTATGTTTGGATAAATATATTAAGAAACATGAATCTGATTATTACAATTCGATTTATAAATCTTCGGTGAATTGGTACTGCGGGGAACATAATAATAGCTTTTGGTTAAAAACGTTTTTAACAATTATATTAGAGGCTTACAAAGATCTTCATAACACAGTTCTAGATTCTATATGTAAACATACTAAAGTTGAGAGAATTCAGGATTTTATACTTAAACAAAAACAACCCTTTACCAAGGAAAGTATTCGTAACACTTATCCAGACATTGCAGAGAGTACAATCAGTAAGGCTTTAAATTCCTTGCAACTGTTTGGCCATATTAAGCTAGTTACAAAAGGAAGAAGCGCAAAGTGGATTAAAATTTGACCATACTTTCAAGATACCTGAGGTTCACAAATTCAATAATAACTTTATCATTGAATTTCATTTTCCTTTTAAGCTATTATTACTTTTTTAGTTATTTCTAATTCCAACAAAACAGTTTATAGGAAAAGGTCCGCTTCCCTCCGCCTTTTCCTATAATAAAATTAAATATAAACATAGAATAATTGTCGAAAAAAGTCGCATTTTAATATTTTTTCTTTATTTTCTGGTTGTAAACGTTTCACTTTCATGTTACCATCTTAATCAAACAATAGATGGTAATAAAAATGAAAGTATTTCTTTCCCTTAGAAACATATAAACGTACGGTAATATCAAGAAAATAAGGCCAAAGAAATATTTGATACCTACCAAAATAATGAATAGGAATTTTGTTGCGCTGTTTTTTCTGATAATTAAGAAAATGCATTTTGTCCCTAAACAAAATTTGTTGGTGCGCAAAATTCAAATACACTAGAACATCCAAATAAATGAAATATCCTTTTTCATTGAGTATTAAGGTATGAAAAAAGAATTCTTCCTACAAAATTTAGCTGATTAACATAAAGACATCTAAATTACTACCTTTATCGCCATCTATTGTTGACAACATATTTACCAAATAAAAAGAACCTATCGAGGGTTCTTTTTATTATAATCATTCAAATTTCAATTCTATCTTAATACTTACATTTCCACACAAATTACATCTACTTTTTGCTCTCAATTATTGAATTAATAATATAGCACATCAAATTTATTAATTCTTATCTTCAATTAGTTTAAATTAGTGAATAAAATTCAATCATATAAAAATAATAAATACAACTAATCGTTATATATTAAAGAGGTGTCAATTTTGTCCTTACATGAAGAGACCTTAGAAACTAAGACAGATAAAACCATTGAAAAGATCCAAACAAGTAACTTAAAACAACTTAAAAATACACTAGATAATATCTTTGATATTAGTGCAGATTTAATTGAACATCCTTTGCAATTAAAAACAAACACGAATATTTTACTATATTATTTTGAAGGCCTTACAGATGGTGTTGCATTAAAAACCAATGTTGTTACACCATTATTACAAGAAGTAAATGAAGACAGTCAAATATTTAATTCTAATATTATTGCTACTCATACCAAAATAGTATATACATGGAATGAAATTAAAGAAGGATTACTTGAGGGGCAATGTGTACTGTTTATGGAGAAAGAAAAGCGGTCACTTCTAATAAATACAAAAGGCTGGGCAGAGAGAGCAATTCAAGAGCCAATTTCAGAAGTTACTATTAAAGGATCCCATGATGGATTTATTGAAAATGCCACAAAAAATATAGGTCTTATCCGTCGATATATTCCTTCTACAGAGTTAAAAATCAAAAAGCTGACGATTGGAGAACGAGCCACTTCTTTAGTCTATTTAATTTACTTAGGTGATGTAGCAAACGCAGATGTAGTCCAAGAAATTGAAACTAGAATCTGTAAAATCAAAACAGATGCGGTATTAAGTATTGGAGAGCTATCTAATTATACAAAAGATCAAAATTGGACTCCTTTTCCACAGGCTTATTTAAGCGAGCGCCCAGACGCCATTTCAAATCATATACTTGATGGGAAAGTAGCAGTATTAATGGATAGATCCCCTGGTGCAATGGTTGTTCCTATGAATTTGATTGGATTTTTTCAAACCCCAGATGACTATAATATTCATTGGCTCATCGCATCATTTTTTCGCTTATTACGATTTGCAGGATTTATTATAGCTATTTTTTTACCCGCATTTTATATTGCTATAGTCTCTTTTCACTTTGAAATTATTCCTATAGACTTATACACTTCTATTGCAACATCAAGAGTCAAAGTCCCTTTCTCCCCCTTATTGGAAGCTTTTATAATGGAAATTACACTAGAAATGCTACGTGAAGCTGGTATTCGCTTACCACAACCAATTGGACAAACTATTGGGATCGTTGGAGGGATTGTAATTGGACAGGCGGCTGTTCAAGCTGGTCTTGTTAGTAACGTTATGGTTATTATCGTATCTATTACAGCCATTGCTTCATTTATTGTTTCTAATTATGATTTATCAAGTTCTATACGCCTTATCCGTTTTCCAATGATGTTATTGGCCTACTTTTATGGGATTGTCGGTATTGTTAGTGGATTAATGCTCTTATTTGCTCATTTTGTTTCACTAACTTCCTATGGTTCACCATACGGCATGCCAATCGCACCATTTCGTCTCCAAGAGCTAAAAGATTCTTTTGTAAGATTTCCTATTTCGATGATTACCACCCGCTCGAGTACAGGACAGCCGAAACAAAGAAAGAAAAAAGAAGGTGGTTAACATGGGGAATCTTAAGTTCCAAAAAGTAACTTTATTCGAATTTATTATTTTCATTCATTCGCTGCAACTTGCATCTGGTATGTTAATTATGCCAAGCCCACTTGCTACTACTGCTGGTACAGATGGCTGGATTTCGATCATTCTCGGATGGATAGTTACTTCTATAATCGGTGTATTTATTATATTAATGTTACAAAAAAATCCTAACAAAAATTTCTCACAAATCTTAAAAACATACTTTGGTAAATGGATAGGGACAATTCTTTTTCTTGCATATGCCTTTTATCTATTTTTTGCTGGATTTAATACTTTATTAAAGGCAACTGATATTGTAAAAGTGTGGATATTCCCTTCCACTCCTGCTTATCAAATCACCATATTATTACTATTACCTTTCATTATTTTAGCCCTGAGTGGGTTAAGGGCTCTTACTAGTTATTCTATGCTTGTTTTCTTCTTCACTACTTGGATGCCACTATTTCTTCTTTTTTCACTAAAGACTAACTACAATCCTTTACACCTACTACCTATATTTAAAGAAGGATTATACCCTATTGTAAAAGCAACAAAAGAAACCATTACTCCTTATGCTGGGCTAGAAATTGCATATTATATATACCCATTCTTACAAAAAAAACAAAAAGCCATAAAAGGACTACTAATAGCGAATACTGGAACCATGTTTTTCTATCTATATGTTACTATTCTTTCTTATATATACTTTAGTCCAGAGGGGATAAAAGACGTAATCTGGCCAGTATTTCATCTGTTAAAAGGGGTTCGTTTTTCTTTCATGGAACGATTAGAAATTATATATATCGCTTACTATTTAATTGTATTTTCCACTACGATATATCCGTATTTATTTTTCAGTTTTGAATCTGTGACCATTTCACTTCAAAAAAACGCCCGCAATTGGGTGCTGCTTGCTTTTATGTTATTTATAGTTGGCCTATTTATTTTCCTAAATCCTGATGTGGATCAATATTTGTTTATATATTCTCTTATGGATATCTTAAATGTCGTTTTCTTTATTCTATTACCAATCTTATTTTTCACTTACAGTATTCTTTTTACTTGGATTACTAGGAGGAAACAACTTTGATTCGAAAATGGATATGGATTGTAATTTGTTGTGTATATATAATTGGTTGTAGTCAGAGAATTCCTCTTGAGAAGGTTTCATTAATCCTGTTAATTGGCTTGGATAGAACCCCTAATGGAGATATAAAAGTGGGAACAAGCATACCACTCTTTCATCATAAACAGCAAAAAAGTACTATAGAACATTGGACACAAGCATCAACTGTATATACTGGATTCAGTAAGATAGACACAAAGTTAACGGGCTTTATGACAGCTTCCAAAGCTGAAATCATTTTAATTGGGAAAAAATTAGCGCAAGAAGCAAATTGGTTGCAGGAGCTTGATTCTTCTTACCGTGATCCTTACGCTACCATTAATGCTAAAGTAGTACTTGTAGATGGACCTGCAGAAGAAATTTTTAAAATTCATAAGCCTAGTAAACCATCACTTTCATCTTATATAAATGGTGTAATTGAATCGTCAATTCAAAATAACCAATCCGTCTCTTCTACAATTCAACAATTAATGAGAGAACAAAATGAAGAAGGAATGACGCAAGCTGTTCCAATTATCAAAAAAACAAAGAATGAAATCGACACAGTAGGAATTGCATTTTTAAATCGAAAAGGGAAATATTTAACTCATATCCCTAAAAAAGATGTTAAATTTTTCAATCTTATAAATAAGCAAAAAAGTAGCGGGCGAATGATACTACACCTTGCGCTTCCTCCTAAAAAGTCCAACAAAAAAACAAACACTTCTATCTTCGTACAGAACGCGACAAGGAAGGTAGTTGTTAATTTTCAAAACGGAAAGTTTGTATTTAATCTCGATATATATGCTAATGTAGCTTTAATAGAAAAAACCAATGCGAATTTAATTAAGGGGCACTATGATAATAAAAAAAATATAAATAATTTAAAAAGGGCTATTCAAAAAGAAATTAATAATAATTTACAAAATATGTTGTATGAAATACAGCAGAATAAAATTGATCCAATCGGATTATCCCTATATGCTAGAGCATTTCAATATAAAGAGTGGAAAAAAGTAAAAGGTGATTGGTTGCAAGCGTTAGCAGAGGCTAAAATAAATGTAAAGACGCACGTCAAAATAAAAGATACTGGGACCATTAGAAATTAGACTGGGATTTAATAGCATTACTCAGTAGTATTTTTTCTCTTAAATAATTATTATGTAAAAAATGCTAACGTAAAAAATCTTTCCGTTCTTTTAAAAGAGAAATAATTCAACTACGTTAATCAAACACCAGTTTCTAATTTAATGAGCTGAAGAAATTATAACTCTGTTGTAGTAGATATGCCCGATTCCATTCCGATTGTAATCCATGAAATAGCGTCAAAGCCTAAATTAAGGAATTTAGGCTTTTTGAGTTCGCAAGAATATCTTGGTTTTAGTTCTATGTACCTTACTACAATAATTACAGGGTCTTTGTTTATTTTATTTGCTTTTAGATAATACACACCCAATTTCAGTTAAAATTGTTTAAATGTTAATTAATTTTTAAAATGATATATCTATAAGCTCTTTTAGCAAATATAATATAATATTATACATATATAACCAACTTGGGGACTATTATTAGTTTTCTAAATACAGACTTAATTAACACTATACAAATAGTGTTAATTATCTTAATTGAATATTAGTAATAGTAAGTATAAACATTATCAATTTACTATATATTACATTTATGTAAAAATAGATGTATGTTAAGCTTATTCAAAATCTTTCCCCTAATAAAGATTTGAAGTAGCATTTCATGATTCTCCTTACTGTTAATATGCCTTGAAAAAGAACCCTATAGGGTTCTTTTTCTTTTCATTATAACCTCAGTAAGTCCTTATTTAACATGTAAAAAGGACTGCTAATTACTTGCAGCCCTTTTACACGTTAATATACACTTGTATTAAATACTTAACACTTTATTGTATTAAGGTGTTTATAAAAACTAAACATGCCATTATCATTTAAATATATAACACTTCAAAGTTTAGAAGTATACAATAACAAATCTTTCCCAGCTTCCAGCTACATAACTAGTAGCTGTTAATTCTCTACCACCATTTGCTGATATATATCTACCATTACTTAGTGCTTGTAATACATATATCCTATTGTCTCCACCATTATATAAGATAAACTTTTCCCATGCCCCAATTGATGTACGATCTGCTACTACTCTACCATTTGGCTCAAACGAAACATACTTCCCATTACTTTTAGCTTTTAAAGCGTACGTATATAATTCCCCAGTCGGAATTAATTCGAATTTCTCCCATTCATTAACTGCATTACGATTTGCTATTACATTTCCAAAAGGCTCAGCGGAAACATATTGTAAATTTGCTGCCTGGATAGCAACTGTCCAACTTCCATTAAATAAATTCACGCCTTTTAGTGAACCTGCTTTTGATAGGTTGGCTGCCGATACATCATTCGATGGGGTAATCATCAATATCATTAAAACCATCGACAACACCATTAAAACTAACTTTTTTGAGATTGCATTACCACTTACACGTGTTATGAACCTTTTCATTCCCATTCCTCCCTTAATATACAGAACTCATATACATCATACTAAATATGTAAAATATTGTAATATAAAAGTTGATTTATCAACAAATACCTTACTATTCTGTTTCTTTTTTCTCAAATCTATAGCACTTAAACATGTATCAATTCTCAAGCACATTTTTAAAATTATTTTCTCCTGATAAAAGAATGTAGCAGTTGATAGCAACGAGAGTATATACAAAAGAGAGAATCTTTTCATTTCACTTCTCTTTAAATAAAAGCCAAATAGCCGTTCATAATGAACGACTATTTGCATCTAACTAATAATTAGAATGTTTTTCATGTTACTCTATTTTGTTTAATCCCGTTGAAGTAACTTGATAGGTTCTTTTTTTGCCCATATATTCTTGTTTATTATTCTCAAGATTAATAAGTATAGCGCGTGTTTTTTCTTTTACTGCTTCCCCTTCTATATGGGTAAACTCAATGTAATCTCCCACTTTTACGGGCACGGTTTGGCTTTCAGCAGTTTGCTGTCTATTTCCCACTATTCCCTTATTGTACAAAATACTACCGGTTGAATTCTTTACTGTAATACTTGCATACGTATTATTAAAGTAAGAATGTGGTACGCCCGCTTCTAAATTCACCTGCATTTTCTCTGTTGTCTTATTATAATCTACTTTTGCGATTTCTCTATCACTATATCCTTTTAATGACCACCCAAAATGATTTCCATCTAAAACCGTTGTTTCTGGCATTTTTTCTACTTTCTTCAAGCCTTCTTTTGTAACTTGATATCTTGCTGTTTTTCCAATGGTTTCATTTTTGTTATTTTCAAGGTTAATTAAAATTGCTCGCGTTTTTTCCTTTGTTGCTTCTCCTTCTATATGGGTAAATTCAATGTAATCCCCTACCTTGACGGGCACAGTTTGGCTTTCAGCATTTTGTTGTTTATTTCCCACGATCTCCTTATTGTACAGAACGTTACCAGAAGAATTCTGGACCTTAATACTCGCATACGTACTAGCAAAATAGGAATGTGGTACACCTGCTTCTAGTTTTACCTTCATCTCTTCTACCGTTTTATCATAATCTACTTTTGCAATTTCTCTATCACTATATCCTTTTAATGACCATGCAAACTTGTTTCCTTCTAAAATTGTTGCTTCTGGCATTTTTTCTACTTTCTTCAGGCCTTCCTTTGTAACTTCGTATATGGCTTTTTTTCCAAAGCTCTCTTGTTTACTATTATCTACATTTGTAAGAGTAGCTCTATGTACACCTTCTAGATGTGTTAACTCTATATAATCGCCTACTTTGACTGGAACTTTTTGCGATTCAGCATTTTGCTGCTTGTTTCCATAAATCTCTTTGTTATAGACCACTTTACCTGATGTGTTTTGCACTTTAATACTTGCATATGTACTATCAAAGTAGTCATGTGGTACACCTGCTTTTAGATCAATTTGCATTTCTTCTGTTGATTTATTTAAATTTACTTTCGCAAATTCAAAATCTCCAATCCCTTTCAGCGACCATGCAAATTCATTACCTTCAAAAATGTTTGGAGACTCATTTTTGATTTGTACCTTTTTCTCAACAGTTTGATCAAATATATCCGTTAATACAATCTTTGCATAAGCATTTGTTGGTAATGATATAGATTGACTGATTACATTTTGATAGGATTTAATATCATTAATTACGTTAATAGGTTGGCCCGTCATATTTTCATTGTTATAAATTTCAATTTTCCCCTTAAATTGCGGTGTACTATTTTCTTTTAGTTTCCAAGATACATTTAATTTTTCATTTTCATAATATATAGATTGGATATCAAAATCTAGTTTTCCTATTTCAGGTTGAGTAGGTTGATTTAGCGTGAATATTTTTCCTGACCCAATAGTAGACTGCGTATTACCTCCTGCTTTGACCCATACATATTCTGAAGTAGATCCTCCATCATATTGATAAGTATTATCATGCGTCCCAGAAATACTTTGATTATTCCAAGAACTCCATTGTTTATCAACTAATTTTCGGCTATAACCATTTTTTAGGCGCGCTTCTCGAACATTCTGTCCACTATCAGCCCAGTCTTCTTGAAACATTCCTAATCCATGATTAAATGCAACATTAGCAACCGGAAAGTCCATAATTGCAATTTGATGCCATTTATTCTTTGTTACATCTTTCATCCATTGTCCAAATTTAGTATGACCATTTTCTTGCCATGAACGCATTGTCATTGTGTACCAATTGTAGTCTTTCCAACCATAAGTTGTTTGAACCTTCATTCCTGTTCCTTCTCCTCCAAAGGGTCCAGCTTGCGAATTCGGAGATAAGTATTCGGCCTTTATTGCTTCTTTAGAGGAAATTGGATCCCATAAGGCAAAATGTAAAGTACGTTTTCCATTTTCATCAAACCCACTTTGTTGTTGAAAACCAGCATATCCTCCAGCTTCACCACCTGCATTCCAGTTGTGTACAGCCCAGTACGTATAAGGTGGAGTCTGAACTGGTGACCAGTCTATACTAATAATATCTGAGGCAGGTATATTTTGGGGACTCACATAAACTGCTGGAGCAGCTGAATGTGTTGCAGCTTTAGTGTGCGAAATAGACGTTCCAAACATAGAAAACATGCTACATGCTGCGGTCATTATAATAACTTTATTAAATCTTTTCTTCGTTTTCTGACTAATCACTAATCTACATCCTTTTCTAATTTTTATTATTGAATAATAACTTAGTAGAGAAATCTATCAAAATTCAAACAACATCCAGTAAATCTTTAAAATACTGCCCCAATTTTATGTTGTTCTATCTTCACATCTGATTCTTACATGTTATTTGATTGTAAGTGGTTTCCATAAAGATAACGCAAATATCCAATTCGGGTCACCATTTCCTTGATGATTTTGAACCGCTTCATACACTGTCCCTTGATGTTCTACTTTATCGCCCTTTGTATATGCCTTCTTTGGATCCCATTTTTCATAAGATATATTTTGATCTTTGGTTTTTACCGGAAGAATTTCACTTTGAATTGATGTATTTCCAGCTGCATCTACAGCCTTCACTGCATATTTATATTCCTTATTAGCTGTTAAGTTTTGATCAATAAATGTCGTTCCTTGTACGGTTTGAATCAATTGTCCATCACGTAATACCTGATATTCTTTTACACCTATATTATCTGTAGAAGGATTCCATTTTAGCTCTACACTGTTAGAAGTAAGATTGTTTGCATATAATCCTTGTGGCTGTGTGGGAGCTTCTGTATCTGGTTTCGGATTAACAATTTGATTTACTTTTTTCAGGCCATCCTTTGTAACTTCATACATTACTTTTTTATCAAGACTTTCACGTTTATTATTATCTAAATTTATTAATGTTGCCCTCTCTCCGCCTTCTAAATGTGTAAGCTCAATAAAATCGCCGGTCTTTACTGAAACTTTTTGTGTTCCAGCATTTTGCTGTTTATTCCCATAAAACTCCTTGTTATATACTACTTTACCTGATGTGTTTTGCACTTTAATACTTGCATATGTACTATTAAAGTAGTTATGTGGTACACCTGCTTTTAGATCAACTTGCATTTCTTCTGTTGATTTATTTAAATTTACTTTTGCGAATTCAAAATCTCCAATCCCTTTCAGCGACCATGCAAACTGGTTTCCTTCTAATATATTATTTACATTAGGCATATCTGGTTTAATTGGATTAGCATCCGTACCCTTCCAAATCTCTGCTGTTAAAATTGGATATCCTAATGCAGCTACTTTTTGAATGGTATCGTTATTTGGACGTAATCCCCACTTCTCAAAGAAAGGAATCAAATTTTGTTTGGCTACTTTTGATGCTGAAATCATAAATAATTGTTTTTTATTTTCATCAGTTTGTGGAAGTTCACTTGAAGGCATGTCTCTATACAATTGATGCAATTTAGGATAGAAATCCTCTCCATACGCTAACTGTAGTTGCCAAAGCATAACAAGCTTTACAAAAACATCGCTAATTTCATCATAATTTTTATTCACTTGCTCTAGATATTGAAATGCTTTTGGATAAATTCCACTTTTCTCTAAGTTGGATGGTTGATTAAATGCTTTTTCTACAGAAAGGCTGTATATATTATTTTGTACTTCTGTCATATTATAAAACTTCCAGGGCGATTGTTGTCTCAAATGTCCTGCCTCATGCCAAGGGCCCCAGCCATCTGTTATAAATTTATTAATATCTAACACGTATTGGATTGCATCTCCTACATATGCTGTTCGATAAGAAGTTGCATACATATAATAATCAGGAGAATGATTTTCTTCTACGTAATGAACATAATGTTTATCTACCTGTTCTTCAGATAATCCAGCTACTTTGTCTTGAATTCGAGTAGCTTCATCCATCTTTTTTAAGAGTTGTACAGGATCTGTATTAGAACCCAACAAATATTTCTTAACACGTGCAGGGCTGGCCGTAATTAATACACGTTCTCCTTTTAACTCCACTGCATGTGCATTAGGATACTGGTCCAGCATGTTTATTAAATCTTGTTTCGTATGCTTTCCTAGTTCAAAGAAAGGCGTAGTCGTTCCACCTGTTGTAATTGTTGTTCGAATGCTATCTCCTGGTTGTTTATTATAAAAATAAATCATCCCCCCATTTGGAGATTGGATTGTGTTTATACCAGGTTTTAATGTAAATGATTTTATCTTAGAATCTTCTCTCCAAGAAGCATCATACGAATACGTTCCAATATATACCTGAATATCTTGATTACCTTCTACATTAATCGTTATTTGTTCATTTGGCTTTGCATATAAACCAGTTGGTTCGTACGGACTAAATGCCATACTTTTTCTTTCCTGTTGTTTTAATACCTCAACATCCCCTTTTCCTGGGACTGTAAATGTTCTATTTTCTGATTTAACTGACTTTTCACTTTGCAGTGATGTCGATAAATTTTTTTGCTGCTCCTTTTGCTCTGCAAAGACATCTGATGAAGAAATCATTCCAGTCGCAAGCATAGTTACTGTAGCAGTAGCTGCAAGTATTTTTCTAGTTTTATGTTTTGAATTATTCCCCATATTATCTCCCTCATTTTTCCTTAGTACTCTTAAGGATTTTTTGTTTTCTTCTTCATGTTTTTACAATCAAAACTATTCATACTATTTAAGTTGTGTCTATTACTCTATATTTTTTCATAAATATCTCCTTTTCTTTATTTATTATTGTATATAAATGTTATTTGATGACACATTAAATAACAACTTTACGATAAACTCATCGATAACAGCCTATTATGTTTTGATTCTGTATTCTAAACTTCCATCTATTTGGAGAAATACACCCAATTGGAGAAATAAGTAAATATTTTTCAGCATTTAAGGGTTCGGATCTCACAAAAAAATTCATAAAACTTTTTTCACTTTAAAGGTTAATACAATTGCAACCACATTTGTTTAAGCCTCCACCTTTTTTGAAAAAAAAGCATCTAATTCCATTTGAATTAGATGCTTACATTTAGTCCTTAGGACAAATATTCTAAACTATTTATGTACTTGTAAATCTTTTTTTATTACTTCCCAGAGTGAATTATCTTGACGCATTGGTTTACCCTCTTCATCCCATTTTATTTTTCCTGTTCCCAATTCATAATCCATCCCTGTCCATGTGTCTTCACGAAATGCATAGAATGATTTATGCCAACCTTTTTGGTTGAAGATAGAAATAAGATCTTGCATGTATTGGGTAGCTCCTGGAACAGTACGGTTAATTCCAAACTCTTCTGCAATAATTCGATTAGATGATACATGATTTTTCTTAGACCATTGTTGGATTGGCTTCAAAAATTGCTCTAATCCCTGCTTATTCCACATTACAGGTTTCTCTAAATCTCCTACTTTTACTAATCCTGGATATTGATACTCCTTATTTTGTTTTTCACCTTGACTCGTTAATTCATATGGTTCATACATATGAAATGCATATAGGGTTTTTTTATCATTTACTGGTTTTAAATATTTAAAGGCCCATGGAGTAGCATATAAACCTGAATCTAAAATAATCGGTGTTTCTTGGTCTACTTCACGAATGGAATTGATTACTTTTTGATAAAATCTGTTTAAATCCGCTGTCGTTCCCTTCACTGTTGAATACCATTTCTCATAATCTTCCGTCCAAAAATCATTATATCTATTATTTTTAGCTGTTTCTGGATGTGGTTCATTTATAATATTATAACCAACCACCGCAGGGTGATCTTTTAATTCCAGAGCAAGATCCTTCCAAAATTGACTTGCTTGTTCTTGATACTTCTCTTCTTCCCATATTCTGTCGTCATTCTTGTTATTATTAAATTGGCGCCATCGATCACCAGGTAAGGATAACATTGTAAGAACAACTTTCATTCCTTGTGATTGTGCGGCATCTAAATCCGCCTTTAATTTTTCGAAATCCTCCTTTACTAATCCCTGATAGTTATCTGCATTACCTATCAGAAAATCCTTTCCAGAAGTATCTGGTTTATCCTCAAATAGAAAATCTTTATCTTTTGCCCATTTATCAGGTGCTAAACGTACATATTCAATATTAGCTTCTTTTGCACTTTTATAGTTTTCAGGTAATGACGTACTATTCATGAAATTAGTACCCTTTCTTTTCGAATCCCAAAAACTAATTTTTGAATCGCCTTTGTGGTATGTATCAGCTCTTACATTCATTTCCTGTACTCCGAAACTCATCATGCCTAATAACGCAACAATTGGCAAAATTTTTTTCACAACTTTTCCTTCTTTCTCTTTATATTTAACACACATAACATACCTTTGTTTTGTTACAGGAATATGGCAATTTTCCAAAAATGCCTTTTTAGTTTATAAGATCGCAGCGCATTCATAAAAATGAAAGAGATAATTAGAACATTGCTTCATTTTCAAAGAAACAAAAAAGGAATCCTTTACGGATCCCTTTTTGCGATGCACTCTTTTTCAAATGGTACATTTTGCACCTATTTTTAGTATACCTTATAATTCCTATAAAATAAATAAGATTAAATGAAATTCACTTCAAATTGTGATAGAAAACATAATTAAGAAGCGCAGATAACTAAATATTATCCCTTTTATTAAATAAAAAAGATTAAATAATTCTCCCTCCAAACTAGGACCCCTTTACATTTTTTACAAATATTGTTATAATTAGATAAACCAGAGCATTACCCCATTAACAAAGGGACTCCATAATTGGAGTCCCTTTGTTAATTAGCTATTAAAAATGATAGCATGTGATTATTGTATAATTTCTTCCTTTTTTAGATCTGCATATTCTTCTACGAAATCCCATAAACCTTGCTTTTCGAAGTAAGAAATACTTTTTTCACTTCTTCTAAGAGTTTAATTGCTTCATCTTCATTAAGAGAACGTAAAATATTGAAATGATATACATACTCTTCATTTCCTAATTCCATACAAACTGCTAATCCTTTTTCAAATTGCTTTAAGAATATACAAGCTGTCCCTAATGCGTTTTCACAAGAAGCAATTTTCACCTCATATCCCATTAGCCCAAAATACCAGGAATATAGATACTTATTTTACTTTCAAAGGCTGAAACCTTGCTGCACAACTACTGAAAATAAACATAAGAAAGACGTTCAAATCCATATGGATAGAACGTCTTTTCACTTTACTTTATACAGATACTGATTTTTCACTTATTCATTTTGCATTGTACTTAAAAAATCGATAAATTCATCTTCATTTACAGGTTTACTGTAGTAATAGCCTTGAATTAGATAACATGCATTACGTTGCAACACTGTTAATTGTTCTTTCGTTTCTACCCCTTCTGCTATCACTTTCATGTTTAAAGTATGAGCAAGTGAAATAATGGTTTGTATAATTTCATCTCCATCAGTAAAAGTTCCGATCCTATTAACAAATTCTTTTGGAATTTTCAAAGTATCAATTGGATAAAGAGGCAAATACGCTAGTGAAGAATAACCTGTACCAAAATCGTCAATTGATAAATGTACACCATATGATTTTAATACTTTTAACTTCGATAAGGTTTCTTTTTCATCTACCATTGCTATTCGCTCTGTTAATTCCAAATCAATTGAATTAGCAGGTACTCCTATCTCTTCTATGGTAGATATCATTGTTTGAACAAAATCTTTCTGTTCAAACTCTATAGCTGATAAATTTATCCCCATCTTTAGATTTGAATAGCCCGCAGAATACCATTCTTTCAGTTGTCGACACGCTTTCTGTAACGTCCACTTCCCAATTGAAATAATCTGCGCCGTTTCTTCTGCGATAGGTATAAACTCAAAAGGAGAAATCAGCCCAAGCTCTGGATGTTGCCAGCGTATTAAAGCCTCTGCACCAATAACCTTACCTGCCTTACTATCAATTTGTGGTTGATACAATAAAAACAACTCATTATTTTCAATTGCATTTGGTAAATCCTGTTCTAATCGTAATCGACGAGTTACTTTTTGTGATAATGTCTCGTCATACATACAAACAGCATTGTTACCTTTTTCCTTTGCGCTATACATAGCGATATCAGCGTGTTGTAAAAGTGTAGTAGTATTTATTCCTCCAAATGGATACACTGCTATTCCTATACTAAGAGATAAGTAAAAACTATGCTGATTTACTACAAATGGTTCTTCAGTTATACGAAATAGAGTTTTACACAAATCCAATAGCTGTTGCTCTGTTTGGTTATGGACAATGATTGCAAACTCATCTCCACCTATTCTTGCTAGAGGAATAGTCGGTGACAGACATGTCCTAAAACGTTTGGCAACTTCTTTTAAAACTCTGTCACCAATCGAATGACCCAATGTATCATTAATGGTCTTAAAGCGATTTAAATCAATATACAGGAGCCCGAACTTATCCTGTGTTTTTTGTGCACGCTTAATGGATCTATCTAATTCTTGTTGGAAGAATATACGATTTCCAATCTCCGTCACCGTATCATGGAATGCAAGATAATTTATCTCATCCTGTTGTTGTTTCATCCTCGTTATGTCTTTTACCATTACATAACTCCCAAAGGTTTGTCCTTCTATCATAATAGGAACTATAGTGACATACCAAAAGAGGATATCCTTCTCATTGTTATTTTTCACACGTAACTGTAACGAAGATGAACTACATCGTTTCCCTTTCTTTATAGCCGATTCCAATTCAGATTTATCTTCATCTAAAAAAATAGAGAAGCACTCTTTCCCTATTAATGCAGCACTTTCTTTTCCTAATAACATACTTCCAGCCTGGTTTATATTTAATACGATACCATTTGAATCAATCGTTAAAATAGGATCTGGATGATACTCATATAAAGACTTAAATCTCTCTTGATTTTTTACCAAATCATTAGATTTGTTTATTAAATCCCGTGTTCTTTGAGTTACTGTTTGTTCTAATTGATTATTAAACACTTTTAAGGCCTCGGTTAAATCCTTGTTTTGCATTCGTACAATTGTATGACGAATCAGTACAAATACAAAAGCAATACAATTTCCCGTAATCAATGTAGCTGAAGAAGTTTGTTCTTTCAAAGTAAAGCCAATTAAGACTGCAACTGCAAGATAAGGAAATATGACAAGAAGTTTCTCTCCAAATGTTGGATTGACAATAAAATAATTTCTTTTAGAAGAAGTATTCTTTGGAATTGTAGCAGCAATAGCGATAAATAATAGGAAAACTCTATACAAACACCTTAATAATATAACTGAACGATCTGACAAATCATCTTGTAAGTAAAAATATAAGTAGTCCGTAATAGCCAATCCAGTTAATACTAGGATAAAAATAAACAATTTACTTTTTGCATTGAAAATAGCAGGTCGAAAGATTAGTGTAACTCCAAGTAATAGAAGCAATAAATCTATAATCGGAAAAATAAATGAAAGAAAAACATCTCCAATTGAAAAGAATAAGATATTTGCAGAAGGTTTATTAAATAGGTACCACTCTAATGTAAAAATAGCAGTAACAACAATGCATAAATCACAAAGTAAATACGCTTTCTCCCATTTGTTACATTCCATCATAATTTTATAAAAAAACGCAAAGAGAAAGAAAAATAAGAAAAACAACAAAAATACATCAGAGATACTAAAATTTTGTATTGGTAATTCTACATTAAGTACTTGAAAAGCAGATATGAAATTTCCTATCAGGAAACACCCTATCGCAATAATTATGCAAATCCAGAATACTCCTAACTTAATTTTTCTGGATAATATAGAATACAGTAATGAAATAAATACAGTAGTTTCAACAACTAAAGATGATAGCCGGATATTAAAATCTGATACGAAATAATGATTCGGAAGAACAAATAAAAATATACAGCAAAAGCTTATATAAGCTATTAAAGCCAATATCAATACATAAAATTGCACATATGCATGTTTACGCAATGGACTCACCTTCTTGAGTTTTTTCTATACTTTTATTAAGAAATGTCTTGATAGTGGCACAACTCCTACTAATTAAAATGTGTGCTACCTATTATCCATATTATGACCTTTTTAAAAGATTTTTTTCTACATACAACAGTCTTATTAACTTTTTGTAGATTTTTACAATTTCCAATACTGAGGATTCCAAAAAGGATCAGTTAAAAAATGTAGTTTTTCAAGTATTTGTGCATCGTAAATTTGGATTGTACAACTTATCTACTCTTTAAATATGAGATAAAATCTAATCCTCTATTGAATTATAGTTAGTTTCTAACTGTCACACTTAAAAAGGAATGAAAATATACTATCTTTAACATAGAAATTCGAATTAGTTTTCGAAACCAACTGTAACAATTATAGTTACAACTTAGATTGATGTCAATTTCATCTTTCCTCCTTACTCAAAGAATTATAAATAATCTAGGATTAGGTGAAGCTGAAGCTGATATTGCATCTCTCTAAAAAGAATGTTACTCTAAAAATAGAATTATGAAAGGAATGATGGATGAATAATGATTAACTAATTTATATTTTAAGTTGAATTTTATAACTTCAAACTACAAAATATAGGGTTAGTCTATCCATTTTTAAAATTCAGTTCATACTTTATTTGTCATGATTCAAATGATTAATAAGTACTTATTAAGTATAGACGAAAGACTAATCCTTCCGATTACAATTGGGGGATTTTTTTATTCCCGTTTATGTTAGTTGGAACTTATTAATTGTTAAATGTACCTAACAAATAAAGGAGCGAGAAAAATGAGTACTTCAGACACTATTGTTACACATGTAATGCTCTATATAAGTCGTTAATATCCATCAAACTTATATAGAGCAATTAAAAAATGGATGGATGTTCCGACTTTATACGAAACGTTTCGATATATAAAGGAGGAATTATTATGTCAATGATAAAAGTCCAAGATTTAACTTTTTCATACCCAGGTAGCTTTGATAATATTTTTGAAAGTGTAAACTTCCAAATAGATACGGATTGGAAGCTAGGATTTATCGGTAGAAACGGACGAGGTAAAACGACATTCTTTAATTTATTGTTAGGGAATTATGAGTATGGTGGGAAAATCCTTGCTTCGGTAGAATTCAATTACTTCCCCTACTCTGTTGCAGATAAGAACAAATTCACTCATGAAATCCTTGAAGAAATTTGTCCCCAAGCAGAAGATTGGGAATTTCTGCGTGAGATATCCTATTTAAATGTTGATGCTGAGGTCATATACAGACCATTTAAAACATTATCAAATGGGGAACAAACAAAGGTGTTGCTTGCTGCACTGTTTTTAAATGAGGGCCAATTCCTATTAATTGATGAACCAACAAATCATTTAGATACTGATGCACGAAAGATAGTCTCTGATTATCTAAGGAAGAAAAAAGGATTTATTTTAATTTCACATGACAGAATCTTTTTAGATGGGTGCGTTGACCATATCCTATCTATAAATAGAGCAAATATTGAAGTTCAGAGTGGTAACTATTCTTCTTGGAAGTTAAATTTTGATAGACAGCAAGAGCACGAAGAGGCTACAAATGAGCGTCTACAAAAAGACATAGGGAGATTAAAACAGTCTTCCAAGCGTTCAGCAAGTTGGTCTCATGATGTGGAAGCTTCAAAAAATGGAACGAGGAATTCAGGCTCTAAGTTGGATAAGGGGTTTGTAGGTCATAAAGCAGCCAAGATGATGAAAAGAGCAAAAAACCTTGAATCAAGACAACAAAAAGCTATTGAAGAAAAGTCAAAATTACTAAAAAATGTGGAGAAAACTGAGTCCTTAAAATTGGAACAATTACAATTTAAATCAAATGAATTGATTACTTTGGTTGATGTGTCCGTTAAGTACAATAACCAAATTGTGAATGATTCGATTAGCTTCATAGTTGAACAAGGTGACCGAATTGTACTTGATGGAACGAATGGGAGCGGAAAAAGTAGTATCCTAAAACTAATTCTAGGACATCCGATACAGCATACAGGCTTAGTTATTTTAGGTACAGGACTCATCATTTCCTATGTCCAACAAGATACTTCTCATTTAAGGGGATCGCTATCAGACTTTATTGAACAGCACAAGATTGATGAGACCTTATTTAAATCCATCCTACGTAAGATGGACTTTGACCGAATTCAATTTGAGAAAGATATATCTCATTATTCTGGTGGACAAAAGAAAAAACTGCTTATCGCTAAAAGCTTATGTGAAAAAGCTCATATATATATATGGGATGAACCACTAAATTTTATAGATATCTATTCCCGTATGCAAATCGAAGAGCTTATTCAACAATTTAATCCCACAATGGTTATTGTTGAGCATGATAAAGCATTTCAACAAACAGTTGCAACAAAAACTATATCTATGTAGCTCAAAACGAATACTTGAAAATATAATCAGCAAATTGAGTCATTGAATTATAAATACTTTAATGACGTGTTGAAAAAAGCCTAATTTCTCTACAATACATTGAGAAATTAGGCTTTAAATAGTAATAATAGAATTCATATACACTGAATAATTTACACGTTAGGTTTATCTGTTAATGCAGTAACAATCCTGTTCACTAAGTCTTCTGGCATCCATTCATGATTTGTATCATTCGTTTCATTTGGCCCTAAAGAATCAATAAACTTTTTAAACTTTGGAAATAAAACAATAGAAGTGATCCAATGTATCGTATGATTTATGGAGAAGAAATGAAAAACTCCTTGCTTTTCACCCTCCTGTAATATTTCTTTTAACTGTTCAAAATTACCTATGAAATACGGTTTAATCTTTTCTAATCGTGCACTTTCCTTAATAATCTCCTCATATGCCAATGATCCAATTTCAGGGTTCTCTTTTATATGTGTAGTAAAAACCGTTAAATATTCTCTAAGGGCATTGATAGGATCAAATTGATTCTTCTCAAGAAAATTGGGTAGCTCATTAGCAAGACCATATTTCTTAAACACCTCATAATATAGGTTTTCTTTCCCATTAAAATAGTAAGAGGCCATAGCAACATTCACTTTCGCTTCTTTTGCAATTTCTTGTATGCTCGTACCTTCGTAGCCACGCTCTCCAAATTTTTTCTTAGCAGCCTTTAAGATATTTTCCATCGTCTGCTCTCGAGATTTCCCCATTTCACACACCTCAAATAGTATATATTTCACTTCAAAAACCCAATAAGGACTTTGAATAGAGTATCTTTTTAATGAAATTTAATTATATATTTAAAGTGATAACTTAACAACCGATGAGGTTCTGATTACTTTAAACAATATCCCCTTGCGTAGCATCAATAGCTTTCAACTACTTTACGCTCTTTTCTAATTGAGTAAAAGAATAGACAAAAAACATCTAATTTCATCTTAATTTCGTGCGCGAATAAAAACATAATAAGGACCAAAGTTTATTTATTTTATAGATAAACTTTGGTCCTTTCGTTACATTATACAGATTTAAAATAAAGTGAAACTTTAATCAGTGGGGGTTTTGTTCATCCACCACTGATTATTAGGTGAACCAATCGGGCTGCCCGTTAATGCGGGATAAACTAGTATACTCGTATCTTGATGAGATAATTATCCATCAATCGTCCATCATTTTCTGACTAAATCTGTTTAATCTCGATATAAGGTCCTTTAATGTTTAATTTGTTAATATCATTAGATATATTGCCTACAGTTGATTTTTCATTAAAAGTATAGACCTTTTCACCATTTACAAAGATACCCCAATTTTTATCTTCGTAACTGATACCATAACCAGCATTGCTAGACGTAGCTTTGAGTTGATTTCCATTCATTGAAAGAGATAATTTCCCTTTTCCTTTGTTAAGTTTATCATTCACGCTGTTGATACTATCCATTTGTTCTTCAAGGGCTTTTTGGTTATCAAGAGTAACTTGATGATTTTTCCAGTCTAATTTATAGTGGTTCGTAAAGAATTCATTATATGTATCTTTATTATTTGTTCCCCACCATTTTGAACTTACCCATTCGATATTGTACTGATCTGAAATTCTACGATTTGTTATTTTTAAATCTGATGTAGTTTCTGTTTTATCAGCAGTAATAACCGCTACTACGTTTGGAGAAAAACCATATCCTGTTAAAGCTGGTACTGTATCTTTTGAAACAAAATTATTCGTTCCTTCATTATAACTACGTGATTTCATAAATAGTTGATTACCATAGAAAGTATTGAATGAATCACGATTATAAATTCCCCACTCTGGGAAATTAAATGATTGGAATCCTACTTTCCAATTTAATTTTTTATCTGTGTGAGTCTCTAATACCGTTTTATAATCTACTTGATCATAAGATACACTTTCTTTCCAAGCAAAGCTACCTGTGATACTTGCATCGGCATTTGGCCCTTTATCATTTACTCCTACTTTAACACTTCCACCAAGTGTATACCCTACCTCAGAAGTGACCTTTGCTGAAGTCATTGTATTAACTGGGGCAGCTTTATGGAATTGAGCACTATCACCACTTGTTATTTCTGCTTCAGTATGATAGGCTGATGGCCATTTTAAACCTGCGTTATAGTATCCGCTATTAATTGTATATTTAGCATCTATATTACTACCATCAGTGGTAACAATTGCAATCTTTTTATCTGCGTAAGGATCCTCAATAAAAGAAACTTTTATTGAATTTTTGATATTCTGCTTCATGTCATAAGTAGTTTTAAAACTATTATAGACCTTCCCACCATTTTGAAGATTTTCCACAGTTCCTTTAGAATCTGCAAATGCAGATGTTGCTTGTAAACCAAATGATCCAGACATAATAACGGACACTACCGCAACGCATTTAGCTATTTCTTTTGCTTTTTTCATGCAGACAGCCACTCCTTCTTAAACATTTAAAAGATATAAATATATTATTTCTAGTTCACAAAAATAGAGATAGATTCATAGCCATACAATATAGAAATTCATTAACTTTTATGACACTAACTAAAAACACATGTTTCACTAATCTTCCTCTCACTATTATTGATAACTATTATCAACATTATTAAAACATAAAATAACGATTTAAACAACAATTTTAAATACAAATTTAAAATTGTTGTTTGAAAAACTGCAAAAAAATTATAGAATTCTTCATTTCGAGAATTACTATATTTTCAATTACTTATTACAGCCTATATTCAGATACATTATTTCCTTTCCATTCATAATAATCTAAAATTCCTTCATAAATGGCTTCTGCTGCAATTTGTCTGCCATTTTCCGTAGATAATTTACTGTAATCAATACCATTATCTATAAACGCCAGTTCCGTCAACACAGCTGGCATGTCATTTTCTCTTATAACATGAAGGTCTCCATGTTTAACTCCTCTATCTCGTGTTTGAAGTGCCTCTACTAAACGTGTTTGAATTTTTTCCGCTAAAACACGACTTTCTTCCACATGAGGATTTGTTTTTTCGGATTTAGAAGATTTATAGTAATATGTTTCTGTCCCTTTTGCATTACCATTAAAAGCATTTGCATGTACGCTTATAAAGATATCACCCTGATTTTTCTTAGCAAATTTAACACGTTCCTGTAAAGAACTTTTTTGATCATGTCCTGGTCTATTATCAGATTGACGAGTTAATAAAACTGTAAATGGTGTATGCTTTTCAAGTAATTGTTGTAGACGTAAAGAAGTGTCTAGTACAATCTTACTTTCAGGTAATCCCTTTGTGGATTTCCCAGGATCTTCGCCACCATGTCCAGGATCAATAATGATTATTTTGCTTTCTAATGGGTTTTTTGGACGATGTTGCATCATATCTGTTTTTGCAGTAAGTTGAGCAGCTTCAGCACGTGTTATAAATCTATTTGGTTGCCAACCGTTCTCAGTACCATTAGAAATTTTCAAACCGATTAAAATATTGGCATATTTTTCTCCCCAATGGCCTTTTAAATCTTCAAATTTAACCTGCTCGTTATGATTTGGTGTGCTTTGTAGTTTATATGCATTTACTAGCATCGTAGCCATAGCAGCGCGAGTTACTTTTCCAGATGGATTGAAGATTCCATTACCCTCACCTTTAACAATACCAGCTTTTTCAGCAGCAGCAATATACGGAGTAGCCCAGTGGTTTTGTGAATCTGTAAATGATGGTTTTGCATTAGAGTCAATTTGTATACCTAAAACTTTTGTCATAATTTTTGTAGCTGAAGCTCTGTCTAATGAGTCATTTGAACCGAAAGTTCCGTCTGGATAGCCATTCAATACCTGTTTATCAACTAAATAATTAACGGATTTGTCCGCCCATGCAGGAACATCTGGGAACTTATGAGTATTTGCAAATGTATTAGATGAGTAGGATAATAAACTTCCAGCAAGAATTCCTGTAGCAATTAATTTGTATTTCAAAATGAACACCTCTATCAAGTTATTACAATTTGGTAAATATATCATTTATAATTAATCTTTAAATAATACGACCTTGAATAAAGAATAGATTAATTCGTTAATATTAATATATAACGGATAACGAATTTAAAATCGAACTATTACTCTAAAAATAATCCTCGGACATACACTTATAGATAGAGATTATTAAATATGCTCACCAACATCGTGTAACCAGTATAGTTACTTATACATACGAGTGTCAATTAAAATAACCTTACAATTTTGTAAGATAACCACCTTAATAGTAAACCAAGTAATTATTAAATATTATAAATAGTTACTAGATATAATAAAATAACAATCTTAAATTTTGAACAAAGACTAATTATTTTAATAGGAAAATAACTTATAACAACCGCATTTTCAACAATGCTTTTGAATCCTACTTTACTCTATAATTCTCTGTTATATCCCAACGTGAATGCTCCTATAATATAGGCGATTGCTGCAATGAATACTAGTATTTCCTCAAAAAACATCTCTAGAAGCCACCTAAAGTAGCCTTTATTAATACACTCACACAATCCATCTTTTCACTCCCTTAAGACATCCTCAAATTTTACAAGGACTGAAAAAAGAAGAGGGATACCTTCCCTCTTCACCAAAAAATTAAAAAACACCTTAATTTATATCCCCTGCCTTTTACAATCTCACGTCTATTGATAGCCAGTTTAATTCTTCAATTCTATTTTCATAGATTCATGTATTCTTCTAAAGTCTGCTTTTGTTTATATATATTTTCAGCAATATCTCCTACATAGCGAATATGCCAAGGTTCATAGGCATAACCTGTAATACTTTCCTTTCCCTTAGGATAACGAATGATAAACCCTGCGCGATGCGCGTTTTCTTTCAGCCATTTTCCTTCCTTCGTATTAGCAAAGGATAACTCTAGTTCATTGTTCGCACTTTTAGAAGAAACGTCCATTGTTAACCCTGTTTGATGTTCGCTATGTCCTGGTTTTGCCGAGAAGCGATCCGTATGCTCTTGTCCTTTTCTTTTCACATTGTTTGCATACAGTCGTTGTTGATAGTCATAGGAACGAAATCCCGAAACAGCATTTAACTGAATCCCCTCCTGCTTTGCTAAATCAAATAACTTTTCCAGTGCTTCTGCCGCCTCTTTACGGAGGTGGCTCTTTTCTACCGTTCCACTAAATGAGAATGGTACATTTGGTACAACTAAATCCTCTGGTTTATAGTCTTCGGGTAATCCATATTCCTTATTAACTACAGCCTGTATACTAGCAAAAGAACTTTCATTGTATTTTGATTGCCCTTTTCCTCTACTATCTTTCTCTTTATTTATGGAGTTTTCACGAGATTCATAGTTCGTCTTATCTGGTTCTTTACCAATAGATTGATTGGTGTAAATTATAAAGATACCTAACATCATAATTACACAAATGAAAATCCCTACTAATTTAAGTCTCATTATTCATTTCCTTCCTGCAACTCTTACTATTTCTCGTTCATAATATCTCAACCATATCAAATTCATATTAATTTGAAGTGAACTTTTGTTCTTACCATATTTCTTAATAGAAAGACTGTATATCCTTCTATTTGTTTGACATCATTAAGATGCTCACAAATATAAATAAATTCTATTCCTACATATAGATAAAAAATCTAAAAATTTATATAATAAGATTAGAAGTGTAGCGTATTATTATTGAAGGGTCTTGGTATAATGCTAGGCATTAATGTAAAAAAAACAAATGAAGAGTTAATTATTTCATGGCAATTGGCGGAGATTACAATTCCATTACGTGATGTGATTGAGATTACCGAAGATGCTACCTATGCTGGTGTTGAGGAAGTAGATGTCATACGTATTGGAACAGCTTATGGAACAACAGACCGTATTTTAATTAAAACAGTAAAACAAAATTATGTATTATTTACTACAAATAAATTTGCTATTTTAAATGCCATTCACGCTTAAATATAGGAGTCTTCTTGGCTAAAATGATAAAAATAAGCACATCTTGTTATAAAAACAGATGTGCTTATTTTTTAATTTCTATGCATTTTTACGTTTTAAGAAAATCACTCCACCAACAATTAACAGTAATGCGCCTGCAGCCATAGAGATCCAACTTGTAAGATTAGTACCTGTTTGCGGTAACCATCCAATTTTAGATTGAATTTCTTGCTTAGGTTGTGGTTGTTCTTTTACTTGCTCGTTAGGCTGCTCTGGTGTTGGAGTATTTTTATCTGAATTTGGCTGTTCTGGTTTAGGTTGTTCCGGCTTTACCTCTTTAAATTTCACTGTTTGTCCCTTATCTTCAATTTCAGCGTGAATAGCTACTAATATATTATCTTGATACAGTTCTTCAAACACTACTACTTCTTTACCTTGTAATGCAGAAGCATTAAATGTGAAATCTAGTGTGATAGAACCATTCTTCTCTTTAGCAATAAACTTAGATTCTACTGTTACTTCTTTACCATCAACTAATAATGGCTTGTTTGTTGCTTTATCCATTAGTTTACCTTTTACAACATACTCTTTACCCACGATTAAGTCTTTGTATTCCACTTTATCTTGGATTGTTACAGATTTAGAAGCGTCTAACTCTTTAGAACCATCAGCTTTGTTTATAGCTGTCGTTTTAATAGAAGGTTCTACAAATCGAACTGTTTGACCTACATCGTTAATGTCAGCATGCGTTGTAATTACTTGCCCTTCATGTAATAAGTCTTCAAACACGACTACTTCTCTTCCTTGCTGTTCAGCACCAACAAAAGTAAAGTCTAATGTTACAAAACCGTTCTTTTCTTTTGCAGTAAACTTCGTTTCAGCTGTTACTTCTTTTCCATCAATTAATAATGGTTTGTTAATAGCTTTGTTCATTAGTTTACCTTTTACAGTGTACTCTTTACCTACAACTAAGTTAGTATACTCCACTTTGTCTTGAATAGTGATAGAATCCTTTGAATGAATCTCTTTTCCACCATCAGCTTTGTTTGTTGCTGTCGTTTTTACTGATGGCTTAACGAACTTAACTGTTTGACCTTTATCATTGATATCAGCATGTGTTGTAACAGTTTTTCCTTCTTTCAATAACTCTTCGAATACTACTACCTCTTTTTCTTCTAAACCAGTTGCATCAAATGTGAAGTCTAATGTAATAGAGCCATTTGCTTCTTTTGGTGTAAACTTCGTTTCAGCTGTTACTTCTTTACCATTTACAACTAATGGTTTATTAGTCTCTTTATTCATTAATTTACCTTTTAAAGTGTATTCTTTACCTACTTGTAGGTCTTTGTATTCCACTTTATCTTGGATTGTTACAGACTTAGACGTGTGCATTTCTTTTGTGCCATCTGTTTTATCAGTAGCTGTTGTTTTTATTGAAGGAATCTTTTCATCTTTGACAATGTGTTTAATGATTTGACCATTCTCTTTAATTTCAAAAGAGAACGTTTCTTCATTTAATACATAACCTTTTGGTGCAACAGTTTCTTTATATGTGTATTTTCCAAATGGTAATTTTTCAAATTTAGCGATTCCTTTATCGTCTGTTTTTCCTTTTACTACTTCTTTTCCTGCTTCGTTATAAATCGTAAATTCTGCATTTGGAAGCTTGTTATTTCCATCAGCTACATCTACCTTTGTAATTTCTAGATCACCTTTGATAAGATGATTAACTGCCAATAACTCAATAATCTTCCCATGTTCCTTTATTTCGAACAGAATTGGTTCTTTAACAAGAACGTAACCATTTGGAGAAGCCTTTTCTACAAATGAATATTTACCATACGCTAAATCTTTGACGTTAATCTCGCCATTTTTATCTGTCTTATATTCCCCAACTACTTTTCCACTTTCATCTTTCAATTCAAATACTGCACTTTCTAATTTTTTGCTAATATCTTCATTATCTACTTTTAGTAATTTTACACTACCTTTCACTTCGGTATTTTCCACTGTAAAAGTAAGTGTTTTATTGTGCTCTTTAATTTCAAAAGGATACTTTGTTTTATTTCCAATATATCCATTAGGTGTTTTTGTCTCTAAGAAATAATACTTACCATACGTAAGACCTTCAACGTTTGCAATTCCATTTTCTTTTGTTACTACTTTTTGCACTTCTTTTCCATCTTCAGTAAAGACTGTGAATTCAACATTTGGTAAAACCTTTCCTGAATCACTGAGCTTTTTAATTTCGATGTTACCTTTTACTTTGTTATTTACTATTTGGACAGCTCCTGTTTCTCCTGTCTTAACTTCAATAGTTTGTGGTTTATCATCTGAAACATATCCTGTTGGTGCTTTAATTTCTTTTAATGTGTAAGTACCAATTGGTAAGTTGTTTAATTCTGCCATACCATCAGCACCAGTCGTAATTTTTCCAACTGATTCATTATTTGCATTAAAGACCTCAAATACTGCACCAGCTAAAACTTCTCCACTTTCTCCAACCTTTTTAATTTTTAAAGAACCAGCTGCTTCCCAATTTACTGCAAGATCACTACTAAGCTTTTCTTCATTTCTTTCTAATAATACTGTAGCGTTCTGAACAGTATCCGTACCACGGTAAGCAATTGCTTGAACTTTAGTTAAATTAGCAGCTACACTTAAATTAAATTCACCCGTTTTTGTATTCTTAGGAATTTGGATACGAAATTTTTCTCCAACTGAAAGCTGATCTTTCACTTCTCCATTTTCACTAACAATTCTAACTCCATTAGGTGCATTTTTCGCTACTACCTTATAAGAACCACTCTTAGCATTTGTTTGTACTGAATATAGATTTGTTTCGAAGAATTCACCCTTTAATTCTGCTTTTTGCTTTTCAGCAGGAATCACATTCATAAAAACATCTTGAGTCTCTTCACTATTGTTAGCATTACTAATAATAGCCTTAGCTGCTTTTTCAACATTTTTATTCTCATGTTTTAATTCATTTACATCGAGTTGACCTAATGCATTCCAAACCGCAAGTTGCGTTGCATAATGCGCTTCATTTTTATTAGCTACTCCCAGCTGTTCAGCACTTTTTTGTGGGAAACCATTTAATAAGACTCTATATACTACATTATCTGTTTTCCCCATTTCAGGAAGATCTTCACCATTTGGTGATTTTAATCCAAGAGTTAAGCAATAAGCAATTTGACCACTTGAATTTTTAATCATTTCAGTGCGAATGTACTTACCTAGACTATTACTATAACTCCAGTCCATTGAATATTTCTCATGCGTCATAACCTCTGCACTAGCCCTAGGTAAAAATACATTAAGGAATAATGCCAGTACTGATAATAATGTAAAAACTCTTATAATGACTCTCTTACCCAATTTTGTAACCTCCCTAGAATAAATTAATCCGAGTATATATCGCAATATCTAAAACATTCACGATCGACCCGATTATCATTATAAAACAATAAATTACAAATATTAAATAATTTTAATGAAATAGTCAAAAAATTTACACATTTTATTATTTATCAAGTTTTTTAACGAATTTACTATATACAAATTCTAAAACACGCCTACAAGTTAAAAGACAAATATGTATGTTAAATATATAAATAGCAATTCCTTCACTTCAGTTATTAAGCTTTCCCACTATTAAAAATAGCCTTTTCATTTTCTGGTTAATCCGAGTAATTTATACACCTCTTTTAATCTATTAATTCTCTATTACGCTCCTTCATTGAGATATAAGGGTGACTCCTCATTTAAAGAATAAAGTAAAACTTTATTCAGCTCGATCCCCATCTAACTTCTTTACTTTCATTGAATTTTTGGGCGTGAGTCTTACTGCCCACAAATAGCGGGATACATTATGCAACATTGCATTTGATAATCATTTTCAATGTAACTATAATGATTACAGGGTTACTGTTAATCCAATATTCTACATGGAGGTTTTATTATGTTTAAAAAAATTATTGTATCTTCTATGGCGCTTACTATGTTCGGTGGAGCTGCAACTATGCTAGAGGTACCTACTGCTCAAGCAGCTTCTTATAACTCAACATCATCCTCTTACTTTGATGTTACTCCTGAAGAGGCCGTGGCTTTCTATCAATCTCAAGACTATAAAAAATTAAAAGTATTTTTGGATGACTTTGAAGCTAGAAACCCTTATACTCCTGGTGGAGGCTACGCTCAAGGTAGTGTACGTATGCAAAAATTCAACGATGCTCTTAGAGATGCCAAATTAACAAATGTCTACCAAGAATTTATTAGAATCTCATACTACAATCATTATCCAGAACCAAAATAATAACAACGGATAAAGTGAAACTTTAATCAGTGGGGGTTTTGTTCATCCCCACTGATTATTAGTTGAACCAATCGGGCGTTTACTGGCAGTTGATACGGGATTAAATGTTTATTATTTCTATAACTTAGCCTAATTTTAAATGTATAATCTAAAAATAATTACTAAAAACCACTCATATAAGGGTGGTTTTTCTATTTCCCCATATCATTTAGCGGAATGTTACATCATCTTTATTTTGATATCTTTTATAGTAGACATTCTCTCGTTGACACAATCTAGTAGGTTAGCAATGGAAATATCAAAATGTATTTATAATTGTTTTCTGTTTAATAGCAAAAAACGAACACCCTCTCACAATTAGATAAGGTGCTCGTTTTCATTTTTATCGGTAATTCTCAATTCACTTTAGCTTCTTTCCAATAAGTAAAGATTAAATTAACTTAAAAACAAAGCGTTTTAAATTTAATTCATAGATCTTACTGAAACTTGGAATTGCCCCTTAGAACCATCATCATTTGAAACGTAAATTTTATATGTTCCATTCGGTAATGGAGATAAAGCATTCCGTACATTTGTAACATTAATTTGTTGTTCTCCAGGTTTTATATAACCACCAACAATTAGCTCTGTATTTGGACCTTTTACACTATATCCCATTGTATTTTGACCATTATTTTTCATAGAGAAGCTTAAGTCAGTACTCCCATCATATACGAAAGAAGTTTCAGCCTCGCCACTATAATCCATTGTTTGGGTTAATAATAAGTCTGCAGAAACATGTTCAACTACATGAATTGGATCATTCGTTTTGTGTACTTCTTCAGCATAAGTATTATTCCCTAACACACCAAGTGTTAATGCTGAAACTACTCCACAACTAAGCACTAGTTTATTTAACTTCATTTTAAGTTCCCCCTTGATGTTTGTATTCTATTACCATCATACATCCTTTTCCAAGTGCGTTTTTATGTAATAATTCATATCTATAAACCTATATATCTTAACTTTTCATCTTAATAGTTATTAAGAAACCCACATAGATAAAGCTACAATATTACGCTTCATAAAAAACATGTGAATTTTAAAGTCTTTTTCTAACAAAGTTTTATACGAGTAAGTACTAAAATACTCACATAAATAGCATTTCTATTTCAGATAAAATGTACTAATAAAATTTTTCTAAAATTTCACTTTGTAATTTAATATATTCCATGTTAATATAACGAAGGCTACAAAACAGGAGTCACCACGCATATCATTTTCACAGAATATTCATACTTAAAAAACCTTATTTTATCAGTAACTCAATCCAAATTTTACCTATACAAAAGTTAGTTTATAATTTCATATGTACATAAATTTAAATAGATTTTTTCTATTTTCCTTATCAATTTTAATACGAGTAATATAACAGCATGTTTTTCAAGTACCCTTCCTTTTTTAGATAAAAAGTCTACTAATACTAAACATCTATGTCCAACTCATACATAATTCTACTTACAAACTATCGGAGATGCAAAACTATGGGAATTTCTACTCTTTTATTAAATACCTTTATTATAATAATTTGTATCCTTAGCTATCACGTATTTTGGCTAGAGTTTAAAGAAAAAACAACATGTAATAATATATTATTTTCTATCCTTTCCTCCATTGCTATTATTTTTTGTATGACTTTTCCTTTTCATTTACATGTGGGATTTATTTATGATTTACGTTTTATTCCTATAATATTAGTTTTTCTATATGGAAATACAAAAAACATTGTTTTTATAGGAATTTTATATCTTTCTTATCGGTTTTACTTAGGCGGAAATGGCGTTCTTCCATCATTTATTATCTTCACTATTATTTTTGGTATAACAATGCTCTTTCGTTACTTATTACCTATGTATGTTAAAGAAAAAAAAGTATTATTAAGCTTATTCCTTATTTTAGTATGTACAACTTCACTTTCTATTTGCGGTATTGTAACTCAAATACATACAGGAGGGAAAATAGACTCTACTCTCATAGAATTTTTATTAAATTACATAATCATTAATATTTTCACAGTATTATTATCAGTTTATTTAATAGAGGGAATGATCGAGAAATATAAAATGAAAGAAAAGCTACAACGGGCTGAAAAATTTTATATAGCTAGCGAACTAGCAGCGTCAATTGCACACGAAATCCACAATCCACTAACCACGGTACATGGATTCACTCAATTATTAAATGAAAAACATGCCTCTAAGCTATCTCAGGATCAATACTTAGAAATCATGTTAATTGAAATGCAGCAAATACAATCTACTATTAATAACTATTTATCTTTAACCAAACCACAGAACACCCTAAAAGAGAAAATAGATATTAATCACATTTTAAATCAGGTGAAAGATACTATTTCACCACTCGCTCTATCATACAAAGTTGAAATCAAACAAAATAGTACAGATTCCTTTTATATAAATGGGGACCCCGAAAAATTCAAACTCTGTCTAAACAACATCATCCAAAACGGAATTGAGGCTATGAAAAATGGTGGATTATTACAAATAAATATACAAAAAGTAAAAGGAAATATCATAATTGATATTATTGATTCAGGAATTGGGATGTCATCTCAACAAATAAAACGAATTGCTTTGCCATTCTATTCAACAACAGAAAAAGGAACTGGACTTGGTACTATGATTGCTTATAGTATTATTAAAGAATTAAACGGAGATATAGAGATAGAGAGTAACTTAGGTAAAGGGACACGCTTTTCTATTAGTATCCCTTACTAATGCGATAAAAATTTTCTGTTTAGTTAATTACATAAATGAATTTTAAGAATCCCGCTAGCGCTAGCTTACTTATTAATTATCTTAAATTCATGTGTGTTAATTAAAAATAATAAGGATCAGGGCTTATCTATTGTTACAGATATACTCTGATCCTTTAGTTTAATTCAATTAAAAACACTTAATATTTATAACTTTTCTTACATCGTGATGAAATACTAGTTCATCGACTTTATCTCATTTACTGATTAGATTTGTTTAATGTAAATATAACATCTCTCGACACTTAATTTGTTATTATCATTATAGACATTTCCTACAGTTGTTTTTCCATTAAAGTACAGACCTTGTGCCATTCATTGAAAAAGACAACTCCCTTTTTACTACTTCACTTCCACCGTATAATTCCCTGTCCCCCCGCCATACTGATACACATGTAAATAATACTTCCCTGGATACGTGTAGTAACTACCTACTAGTTTATTCCCTTGCTGCTGAGCATACGTAACATAATTATTTAAATCTGCTTCAGAATAAAGTACCCAGTTCATTCCGATATTATTTTCATTCGTTACGTTAATTTGAAGGTTTTTAGCAGTCTCCACATTAATTTCAAAGAAATCACTTGTATCGCCATTTCCTAAACTAGCACGTAAGACTTGATTTAACTGCAGTTTGTTTGCTGTTTGGAATGAGTTATTCGGTTCTTTTTCTACACTGTTATCTTCTTTCTTTTGAACAGTTACAGTCGCTGTAGCAGTATTAGTTGCTCCTTTATCGTCTGTTACCGTTAATTTCGCCGTATACGTTCCTTCTTTTATATATACGTGAGTTGGATTTTGCTCATTACTTACAGTACCGTCTCCAAACTCCCATTTATATGAAATAATTTTCCCGTCTTCATCTTTTGATCCGTCGCTTTTAAATGAAATTGCTTCATTTACATTTCCACTATACGGACCGTTTATAACCGCAACTGGCGCTTTATTCTCTGCACCTTCTTCTGTATTAATACCGTGGAACACAACATCATATTCAAATTGTCCTGATGCATTCACGCGATAATTTACGAAGTATGCTGTTACTGTTTTATAACCTGTCCATTCTTTTGCACTTAAACGTTTTAACGTATCATTAACGTTTTGTGTAATTGTTTTCCAGTCTTCATATTCTCCTTTTGCTGCAGTTCCTGTATATGTTCCTTGTAGTGTGAATGTATTAAAGAACTGTGATTTATTTTTCTTCACTGATACATTTTTCAATTTTGCTTCCGCCGTTATTTCTGCCGCAATATCTGAAACTGGTTTCGGTGCATGATTTGCTAAATAATCGTCTGATACTAATGGCACGTTATATTTCTCACGATTATCAACTAGCATTTGCATATAGTCTTGATATTCTTTATTTAAATTCGCATCTTTACTTAATGTAGAGCGATATGCATCATATGCTGTTACATCATTTTTCCTAATAAGATCATGTATTTTATCAAACATATCATATCTCTTATTGTACATATAAGATTGTAAAGCAAAGGAATAATTATAGAAATCCCACGTTCCATACTTTGCATTTAACGTTCGCTCTGCCGTATAACGCTCTGCTGGATTTGAAGATAATCCTCCTATAATACTCTTTCTCGGTACAACATTATCCGTTCTCGTTGCCCCTGCAAAAAATTCAGCATTCCCTTCTTCAAACCAAGATAATCTTTCATTTTCATATATTTTTCCTTGTCCCCATAACCCTGGTACTTCATATCTACCTTGTAAATAATGTGTGAACTCGTGTCGGAATAATTCTTCTAAACTATAAATACTTTCTTCTGGCGTACGCTCATAAGTAAAGAACGTACCTGTTCCTTCTATATAAAGACCACCGTTATTCGTTTCATATCCGTACAATTGACGATTAAATTGATATTCTGCTGGGCTATTATAAATAACCATCGTTAATACATCATCAGGATTTCCTTTTTCTAAAGGTTGATCACTTTCAACCGTACGATGGAATTGTGCCTTCACTTCTTTTGCCGCCCAATATAAACGTTTTACTTTTTCTTCTGTCACTTTATCTCCAGCTTTTAAAACAATTGCCCCATCATCAAACGTATACGTTTTTGGCAAATATTTTTTCTTTCCATCTTCTCTTATTTGATCTAAATTCACCACTTTACCATTTGCATCTTTTCCGCCATAATTCGTTGCGATTTGCTCAGCAGCTACGAAATATTGCTCCCCTAAATACGGATAAATTTTCATCGCATCTGTTACAACTTGTAACCCTTTCGTTCCTGTACTATGGAACGTACCGAGTCTACCTGTATAATAAATGCCATTATTAATAAGCCAACCGTTTTTTGCTGTAATCGTTCCCATTAATGCAAAACGACTTAATTCATTAATATAACTATCTATTTTCTGATACCATACTGTATCTTTCGGTGCTTTCCTCGTATCGTACAAATACGATTGAATGTCGTAGTCAACACCTTGCATAATATCGTAAATAGCATTTCCAGCTGAAAGATTATCTACTAATGTAGAAAAATTATCATTATATTGTTTAAAAATTTTTGCAGCTGATGTTATCGTTTCCACATCACTCGAAGCGTTTCCTATTAACTTTCCGTATGATGATACCACTCTATTTTGCTCTAATGTACCCAGCTTGAAATTTGAATTGTTAGCCATCGCTTTTAATGCAGGTAAGCATTTATCATGATAACTTCGTTCATTTAATTTACTAAGTTCCGAATTATAAAATCCTAAATAAAATCCTGAACGTAATACCTCTACTAATGTCTCAATCCCTTTTGAATCATCCTTCGTATAGGCTTGTCCTTGCTGCTTCAATTTATCAATAATCGCCTGCATTCTACTATCATTTTGATAGAATGCTAGACTGTCTGTATTAAACTGAAATAGCCCCGTAATCTGCTCCCAATCAATTGTTACAAGTAAATCTACTAACTGCTGATTGCTTAATTGATTTAACTCAGCAATTGTATAAGTTTTCGCTACAGCTAATTGCTTACTTTCCTTTTTTACCTCAGGCGGTCTTTGTGATAAATCGGCAAATTGTAGCCTTTTCTCAAAAGACTTGCTTTCGAGCACTTTCGATGAATGAGCTAATTCTTGTACTGGTAGTTGTACACCGACTGGCTCCATTTTGAGCACATTTCGATAAGAAACTTGCTCTCCCTTAGTATCTTCTGCCAAACTTACCCCTTGAAAACTCCCTAACATTAAACTAGCAAAACTTACCCCTACTAACATTTTTTTTGAATAGCCTTTCATACTCTCCCCTACCTTACATTTTTAGTGTCCCGCTCCATTATTTTACTATTTTTACTTTTTGTCCTGTATTGAGAAAAAATAAGGTAACGTTCACACATGTATCCATTCCATGTAAAATTAACGCTTGACTTTCCGTGCATTTTATATCAAAAAAAGATAGATAATAGCAAAATTCCTGCTACATCTATCCTCGTTTTCAACACTATGATTTTAACTTTATAAACGTAACTTCCGGTAATGTTTGCATATACTGAATAAACTCATTCTTTTCTTCTGACGATATATTTTTCAGTTGCATCCCTACCTTATAAACAGTTTCTGTACCTTGCTGTGAAGCTTCTACTTCATATGAAAGTATTGGAATACCTTTCACTTGTAATGTTTCTAATATTTGTTGTACTGCTTCATGTTTATTTACAAACATTTGCACTGTTATATTTTGTGGAAATAAAAATTGCACTTTAAAAATACGACTTACAATTTCTAAACCAATTAAAACGAGAATCGTCGCTCCAATCCCTACTACATACATGCCAGCCCCAATTGCTAATCCAATTCCTGCTGTGGCCCATAAACCAGCCGCTGTCGTTAATCCTTTCACCGCCTGCTTTTGAATAATAATTGTGCCTGCACCTAAAAAGCCAACTCCACTAACGACTTGTGCTGCAATACGACTTGGGTCTAGAGACATATGCTCTTCAAACACAATATCTGAAAAGGCATATTTCGAAACAACCATTATTAACGCACTTCCTACCGCTACGAGGAAATGAGTCTTTAATCCAGCTTCTTTCGATCGAATTTCTCTTTCAATACCAATCATTGCTCCTAACAAGCCAGCAACACCGATTCGTATAATAAAATCAAAATCTACACTCACGGGCACTTCCCCCTTTCATTCATTATAGATAGATAAAACAAAAATTATCACAAACATCCATTTATCGATACGAAAGAATACCACTAAAACAAACTTAATACTCCGACCGTTTTATGTTAATATTTTAAATATTAACATAAAATAAATAACTTCTAATTTTAAACCTCCACTAATTTTCTAAAAAAACAAAGGTGAATTACATGAAATTAGGTTGAGAAAGTTTAGAAAACGCTTTCATTTTGTGTCATAATTTTTTATAAAAACTACATAACTAAAGGAGCTTACTAACAATGAACGTCTCGTTACTTACACCTACTACTGATTTACAAGAAGAATACTTAGATTTCTATAACGAATGGAAAGATAGCGGTGAAACAATGATCCCGTGGGTTATCACAAAAAATCCTGCCAACTTCCCAGCTATGGTTCAAGAACTTCTCGATGCGCATAACGGAATAAATATCCCTGAAACTTGGGTACCAGATTCTACATATTGGCTCGTTACAGATAATAATAGAATTGTCGGAGCTGTTAATATACGTCATCGTTTAACTGAACATCTATTTAACGCTGGCGGTCATATTGGTTATGGCATTCGCCCTTCTGAAAGAAGAAAAGGTTATGCTACGAAATTACTAGCATTATCATTAGAAAAAACGAAGGAATTAAACATCACGAAAGTACTTGTCGTTTGCGACGCAGTGAATACCGCTTCTGAAAAAACAATTTTACATAACGGTGGACTTCGTGATGATGATTTCACTGAGGAAGATGGAAATGTAGTAAGAAGATTTTGGATTGAGCTATGAAGAAGCCATCTAATGAAAATAATCTTATTATAGAGAAATATAGTAGAAGTAACGAGCTAAAAGTAAAACAACTTATTGATTTATATAATGAAGACTCTTATCTATTTAACTTATTACGAGATAGTAAAACAAAATGTGCGTATGTTGCCTGCTATAAAAAAGATGTAGTAGGCATCTTTCTCACCTGGAACAGTAGCTTCCATCCATACTGCACATACTTTCGAATATACACGAACCCTTTCTATTCAGAGCTACGTATTGAACAATTCTTATTTACTGAGATTCAAAAACGAGAACAATTTAATTTACCATTCCAAACTTCTATATGGGAAACGTCAGCTCATTTAAAAACTTATTATGAACAAAATAAGTTTATTGAAATCCGAAGAACATATATGCCAATATTAGACTTACAAAAAATAGTTCCTATCGATATAGTTCCTAATTCAAATTATCATTTACAAACTTTATCAAACATCTTATCTAATAATAACTTACTAGAAAAACTAGCCTACTTAGTAAAAGGCATTTACGAGCAAACCCACTTAGCAAATCCCGTTGCTCTATATCCTCTCGAAACTTGGAAAGAAAAGATCTTAGCTGATGACGTGTTACTAGATGGGAGCTTTCTAATTATAAGTGAAGAGAACGAAATTATTGGGTACTCTTTCCTCCATACATTGGAAAAGGATGATACGTTAGAACTAGGATGGTGCGGAACTCACACTACAGACAATTTACCATTACTAAAAATTCTCGTTTTCGAACAAATTATGTATGCAAACAAACACGGCTATTCTTTCATTCAAGGTGAATTCGATTCAACTAGTATATATGCAATGGAACTATTAAAATCCTTCCCTTTTAACCCTTGTGCTACTTGGATTACGTATCAAAAATAAGCGAGAAAGTGATTATACACTTTCTCGCTTATTTTACACTGCTTCTATTTCAAACTGCACTGTAATACCACTTGGATCTACTACCGCAAACCCATTTGTAGTTTCATTTATTTCATGTTGTTTTTCTATTAATCTTTCTTTCACTTCATCTAACGCTTCTTTATGCGGTAGTACAATCGCATATACCTTTAGTCCAGTTGCATGTACTGGCGGGTGTGGATTGTTTACTCCGTTCCACGTATTTGCACCAATATGGTGATGATATCCCCCTGCTGAAATAAATAAGCAATCCTCTTCACGCTGTTGTACTTCAAAACCTACTGTTTTCACATAAAATTCATGTGATTTCTCTACATCAGCTATTCTTAAATGTACGTGCCCAACGACAGTATTAGCAGGCAAACCATCAAACTCATAATCAACGAATGTTGCCAATTCTTTTAAATCAAGTGGTGTACTTCCTCCTGGCCCTTCTCCCCATCGATCGCGCGGACGGTCTGCATAAATTTCAATACCATTCCCCTCTAAATCTTGCAAATAAAAAGCTTCGCTATATGTATGATCACTTGCACTATTAAACCTTGAAATTGGTAAAATTTCATTTGAATATGTATAACGCCCTTCTTGCTCAGCCGGGCTGTCAATTACATTCTTATTACGAAGAACCCCAAATAGCGCAGAAGCAAAAGCTTCACGAGTCGGAACTAAAAAGGCTACATGATATATACCAGTCGTACGCGGTTCTTGCAGTACCCCGTCCTCTAACTTTTCAAGAACAAGTAACGCGTTCTTTCCACCTTTTCCAGATAAATATGCTTTATTTCCCTCTTGCTTAATTACCTCTAAGCCTACAACATTTTCATAAAAAGCAATTTGACGTTCTAAATCTTTCACTTTAAATTCAACATGACCAATACGTGTTTTCGTATGAATTTGTACCATGAATAACTTCCTCTCTAGTTTCCTTTAATTTTTTATATCAGTTGATAGGCGATAACTCCATTCAACGAATACACCTTAATTTTGTTTTTTCGTAGCATCAACTTTTAGCCATTTTTTCGATATATCACTTAATGTGCCATCTTTTTCTAATTCTTTCAACGCTTTATTTATATCTTCTAACTTTTCACTCTTTTTTGCAAATGGAAATGCAATCTCTCCCCATTCAAGTGGACCAAATCCTATTTTGACGTTGTCCAATTTCGCCTTTGTTATAGTTGTTTCTACTTGAACTTTATCATTATAATAGGCATCGACGCGTCCAAGTCCTACTTCATTCAATTCCGCTGTCGGATCCTCTGAGAACGTTTTAATTGTAAAAGCATTATTTTTATTTAATGCTTTTAATTCTTGCTCTCCAGCTGTACCAAGCCCGACACCTACAGTCTTACCTTTTAAATCTTCTAGCGATTTAATGGTATGATTATCTTTCTTCACCGCGAATACAGAACCAGAATACACGTACGGAATTGAAAAATCATATTTCTTTTTTCTTTCCGGAGAAACTGATAGTTCATTTGCAATTGTATCAATTCGTCCTGAATCTAATAAGCCAAATAATCCCTCAAAATCAGAAACATTCCATTCTACTTTATACCCAGCCTTTTTAGCAGCCGCTTCAATAATTTCAGCATCAAAACCTTTTACTTTCTCACCCTCTTTAAAAATAAATGGACTACGACCTGCAGATGTCCCAACTTTTACTACTTTTTCATTTGTTGTTTCGCTTGCTGTATTTGAACCACAAGCTGATAAAACTCCAACTGATACTGTTAATACTAATGTTAGTAATAATGATGATTTCCTCACAATTCTTCCTCCTAAATAACGAAATGATTGCCTTCTTCTGAAGCATTCAATTGTCGTAAAAACTTTTTCGTACGTTCATTTTGTGGGTTTCGGAAAATTTCTTCTGGTGTTCCCTGCTCTACAATAATGCCATCAGCCATAAATATAACGCGATCCGCCACCTCTTTTGCAAAATTCATTTCATGTGTAACAACAACCATCGTTATGTGCTGTCTTGCCAAGTCTTTAATAACTTGCAATACCTCATTCACCAATTCTGGATCAAGTGCGGAAGTCGGTTCATCAAACAATAATACTGCGGGATTTAAAGCCATTGCCCTAGCAATACCTATCCTTTGCTGTTGCCCTCCTGATAACATTGTTGGATAAAAATCTTCTTTATCAGCTAAGCCTACTTGTTTTAATATTTTTCTCGATATTCCCTTTGCCTCTTCTTCACTTTTTTTCTGTACAACCGTTAATGCCGTTGTAATATTTTGCAATGCTGTTTTATTTTTAAATAAATTATAATTTTGAAAAACCATTGCCGTTTTTTGACGCAATTGTATTATTTCTTTTTTATAAAGTCTCTTCGCATAAATCTCTAAATCTTCAATTCTAATACTGCCATCATTCGGTTGTTCTAATAAGTTTAAACACCTTAATAATGTCGATTTACCCGAACCAGAAGGTCCAATAATGACTACTACTTCTCCCTTATTTACAGTAAGTGAAATTCCTTTTAGTACTTCATTATGTTTGTAAGACTTATACAAATCTCTTATCTCAATCATATATATCACCTCATTTCTGTTACAAATATGGTGCATCCAGTTTCTTTTCTAACTTTTTCTGTCCCCAGCTAATTACGATTGTAATAATCCAATATACTATCGCTACCGCTAAATAACTTTCCATATAACGATATGATTGTGCCGCTAGCATTTTCGCTTGTGCTAAAATTTCAGCCACCCCAAGTGCAAAAGATAACGAAGATTCTTTTAACAATCCAACAAAATTATTTCCAAGTGACGGTACTGCGACACGAATAGCTTGCGGAAAAATAATTTGTCGCATCGCTTGCGCCTTTGTCATTCCAACTGATAAACAGGCATCCATTTGCCCTGATTCCACAGCATTTAATGAACCTCGAATAATCTCTGATAAATAAGCAGCATTATTTAAACTTAGGCCAATTAAAGTTGCTTGCATAGCTGTAAGCACTGTAAATGTCGGAAAGATTTGTGGTAATCCGAAATATAAAACAAACAATTGAACTAATAACGGGGTTCCTCTAAAGAAAGAGATATACACTCTTGCAATTGAATATAAATATTTCGTTTTATTTTTCGTTATGATCGCCAAGCCGATCCCTATAACGAAGGAAATAATCATTGAAACTACAGTAATCCCTAAAGTTATGTATACATATTTAAATAATTGCGGAAAACTTTCTAAAAAATACGTTACATCAAACTTCACTCTATCCCCCCTCTCTAAACAAAAAACTCTTCTTACGCATATAAGAAGAGTTAAATGTGAATCCATTTCTTCTCATCTTTCAAACGCCTATTGCGTTCGCTGGAGTTAGCACAGTACTTTGATACAGCCTGTTGCTGAGATTTCATCGGGCCAGTCCCTCCATCTCTCTTGATAAGAAAACCAATAAATTTTTCCATTTATTTAGTTGTTATTATGAAGAATACACCCCATTACTAATAATGTCAATAAGAAAACTATGAATTAAATTTAATGCTTTTTTTAGACTGTCTTACTCCTATTAAATTTCCTCCTGTTCATTATATCTTGAGGTGTAATATTGATTGCACAAAAAAGCCATTAATTCTATCAAACTTAGAAATAATGGCTTTTTTATAAAGGTATTATACTTATCTCATTTTATGTACTTCAGCAACTAGCTTTCCACCCTGAATGCCCATATAAAGCTTCACAGGTGCATCATTCGTATTTTCAAATACTAAATCTAAATATGGATATGCAATTGTAGCATCTCTTCCTTGTGGAACATAACCTACCGTTTTAGAATGTGTAGTTCTCTCCACCATTTTCAGGCCAGCTTGATCTGCTGCATTGTATAAAGTTGAAGATGTTTGACAAACACCACCGCCATATCCATCTACTAATTTACCATCAACTATTTCTTTCCCTAATTGATATCCTTTATCTGGTGTTGTATCACCGATTAATGAATTAAAAGAGAAACGGTCTCCTTTTGCTAACACAACTCCATTTATGCTCGCTGCTGACAAACGAATATTCTCAATACGGCCACCTGTTGAACCACCTAAGTTCGTTTCATATCTACCAATTACCGTACCATTTCCTTGCGCATCACTTAATGTTGCGACTGGTTTTTTCTCCACGATCGGCAACTGATACGTAGCATCCCACATACCAACATTTAACAATTTATCTACTAATTCTTTTTCCATTAATTCATAAGAAGGTTTTCCTTCTTGCCAACTTCCATCAGGTGCTATACGTGAAGGAACCATTTTTTTGTCGACGCTTTTTCCAACCTCACCAACAACCTTTGTTACAGACTTTTTAAATTTCGCTTCATCTTCGAAATAGCCTAAACCAGATAAATCTAATTTTTTCACTTCAGTACCAGTTCGGCCATCAACTAAACTAATAGTATCCTGCACTTCTGCTTTAGCCTCTACAGTGTGCCCACCAATATCACTTACCAATGCAACATCACTTACTTTTGCACCACAGCCACTCACTACAGCTACACATAACACCCCAACTAATATACCCTTTACTTTACGGAACAATATACTCTCTCCCTTTCCCCAACATCACTATTATGTATTTATTTCATTTTTATGTATGTTTTGTTACAATCATTTTACAATATGTTTATAAAATGTTACAAGTTATTTTTCACTCTATATAAATTACTCTTTTCTTTTATAAATGTCTATACATATTTACATAAAAGTTTGAGTTTGATAGAATTGTAACTTTTATGTAAACTCTCCCCTTTATCCAGTATATACCATTAAGCAAAAGAAATTCAAATCAAAAACCTTCAAGCTATTTTTTATAAAGTGAAACTTTAATCAGTGGGGGTCTTACTGCCCGTTAATGCGGGATAAAGAGAAATCTCATCAACATAAATAGGTATTTGCCGTGCCACCGCTCCGCTTTTGCACATACATTATGGTGAATTCAACCTATTTTAAAGAAATGGAGGATGTTATTATGTATCCCTACAATCCATATGATCCATATAATCAATATGCATACCAACAACCACAGTATGACTTACAAGCACAATATCAATCTTATATAGATCAAGCAGAGCAAACGAATCCATATGACCAAAATAGACAATTCCAACTTCCAATCTCTTTTCCTGGCACTGGAAATCGTCAATTAGAAAGACGCGTAAATGAGCTTGAACAAAGAGTACGTCAACTAGAAAATACAGTTGAGCGCCATACACGTAGACTAAACCGCTTAAACCAACGTTTACGCACGGTAGAAAACAGACTAAACATTCCATTCGCAGCATTAGAAGACGGATTTTAATCGGAAAAATAAAATTTATATAAGGAAGGGGCTCCCCCTTCCTTATATAAATTGACGAAAGTTTTTTCCATCTCTATACTGATAAGAGTTAATGAAATGAAACAAGGTGATAAATATGGATTTTGAAATAAATTATCTTTCCTTTTATGTTGTACAAGTAGAAGGAAAAGGTGAAGCAGTTGATAAACGCTACAAACATTTTCAAACTTTAGACGCTGAAGAATATGAAGATAGCTCCTTAAAAGAATTTTTGAATGGCGAGTTATTAAAAATATCGAAGCGAAAAGTAGAACGTCATGCAAAAACAGAACAAGCCCCAACAAAAATTGGTCGCTTTATTGTAGAGGAGGGGCACGAACTTGATTCAAACCCTCATTACAACCTTTTTAATCGTATTCGCTTTGCAGAAACAAAGGACAACTTTAAAGATATGAGCGAACCTCTCGTTTATACATATCTTGACACAAGCGCTGTACGCGGTGGTGTATTTTTAATTGCTCAGGCAAAACTACGCAAATACTTTGATGACCCATTCGTATTCGTAATGAAATGCGACTTCGAACCAAAGGTTGCTTCTATTTCTGATGAATCAACACTGATTCGTAACGTTGAAATGGCCATCACAACAAAGAATATGAAATCTATCCAGTATCCATACATGCCTGAAGAAGGTATGGTTGAAGTAGGCGAACTAAAAATACACCAAGCATCACATGCCCGCTACTTTGAAGACTTCTTAAAATTCGTCGAATATGAACGCTCTATGCCTGAAATTATGAAAACACAGGTAATGGACATGGTATACGACCAAATTGAAGATGTATTTGAAGAAGGTACGGAAGAACGCGAACAATTCGACCAAGCGATGGAAGTATGGGCTGCCAGTCCGAAACGCGAAATTATGGAACAATTTTCAACCGAAGAAGTAATGGAAGCAACTGCCCAAATCGTCGAGCACGCTCCTGAAGTGGAATTAAAACTAAAAGCAGATCATATCTCTGTGAAGGCTTTACTTGCTGATTTCGGGGATCAAATACATATTGCGAAGGTAAATGACCGATATGTACTTATGATTGAAGCAGACACACTTACGTTTGAAAAGGGCTTCTCTCCTATTGAGTTTCTGAAGCCAGATGAGCTGCAAGATGTGATTGAGCGAATTGAGAATAAGCAACAGTATTCTTATGATCCGAACGGGATTGAATAAATCCTTCCATATATCTGTTTTTACTGGGCGCTTTTAATAAGCGCTCTTTTATTTTGAGCTTAATTGATGTTTATATTAAAAAACGATTCTTAATAGAATCGTTTTTCCTGATTTATAACAAAAATATGCTTATTTTTAAAAATTATTATTGATCCAAGATATCAATTGTCGCAGAATCAAGTAAATTCCTTCCTTGTTGTACAAGCGTATTTCCATTAGAGTAGTCACTATATATGTTGGTAAAATGAAAACTTCACTTCACTACCTCAAATTTATTATACTCGTAAAAAGATAATTGAAAACGATATTCTGGATGCTCTCTCACCCAATCATAGACTTCTTCTAAAATATCCATTTTGTTTTGCAAGTCATTAAGTTCACTACATTCGTCCCTTTTCTGTTTGCACAGAGGGCAGAATCCATTCACTATGTCGGCACTTGTGGCCCTAATAGTTTTACTTTTTAAGTCAACTACTAAACGAAGAAGAAGAGAATGCTCAGCTTTTGTAGTCACCGTCATTTCAGCAACCCCATCCTCATTCCAAAAGACACCGTTTAATTCCATCTGTACGGTGACGTCTTTAATATCCAAGTCTATCACTATCACACCTCCCTTGTATAAAACTCATATTTTACTCTTCGATTTTAATCTTTAATACACCACGCTTTAAAGATATATTAAGCTTTTTCCAATTCTTCTTTTTTGCTATGAAAGGAAGTATAATTACTGCTGATAGCGTGGTAAATATTATCCCCAAAACTACAACTGTTACAATGTTAAAGATTGCTTCCATTTAACTCTATCCTCTTTCATTTCTATGGGCTCTAATTTTATGAATGTATTTAAAAATTCTTACCACCCCTTAATTTTCAAAGCAATTATAATGGCCCAATCACAACAAATCAATTCCTATTTAATATGAATACTTTATTCATCCATCAGTATAATGATGTTAAATTTATGTAGCTAGAAATAGAGGAGAATGTCATTTAACCTCTACATTCTCCTCCATCTCAGCCAAATACCTAATCTGCCGTTCCGCTTTTCTCACTGCCGTACGAAAATGTTTTTTCAGGAGTTCTACTGTATTTTCACTTATATAATATCTTTCCGTTATACTTTCCCACGTGTCGCTACTTTCAAATGTACTCCATTCAAAAGGGCGTTCTGTATTTTTCTTTAGTTCTTTGAACACCCATTTCCGCATCTTTTTTTTCGCTTTTTCTGTTAGTTTTCCGTTTTTTACAAGTTCAAGTTCACCATGTCTTTTGTATCGCTTATTAATATCTCTCTCGCTATACACTTTAAGAAGTATATTTGCTGTATTTTCGGCATCTGCTAAAGCACGGTGCTGTTTCCCTTCCCACGTTAAAGCGAGCTGTTCTACCGCAAATTGTAAACTTGGCGTATGTTCAAACAATTCCTCATATGCTTGAAAAACAAATTTTTGCAAATCAATTCTACTTTCTTTTTCTATACTGGGGCATTCAACATCATGTAATGTACAATCATGAGATAGAAAGCGATAATCTTCTTTTCCCCATGAAACAAATATAGAATCTTCGCCGATGAACTGAATAAATTTCTCTATAATTTGAGGGAATTTTTCTACATCAATTAAATCTTTCTTCGTAATACCGGTTAATTTTGTTGTATGACGAGTTAATCTTGCACTTGGTTTTACTAACTCTGAAAATTCTTCAATTATCTTCATTGTACCTATTTCTATTTTTACAGCTCCGATATCAACTATTTCTGACGGATCTTCTGATTTATACGGTCTGAAATTCCTCTCAATATCAAACACAATGAAATGTGTAGCGTTTTTCAATTTATTTACCTCTTTCTAAATTCCTTTTCACACAAACACTTTATTTTCAGTATTTATTTATTCATGTACTTTATACAAAAATACTACGAATAAATAAATGAAAATTCAGTCTTGTTATGATATGTAAGTAGGAGGACATCTATAAAAATGCAAAAAAAAAGAAGGGCGAGCCCTTCTTTTTTCAAAAATTACTTCTTGTTTACGTTAGTAGCTTGAGGTCCACGGTTACCTTGTTCTACTTCGAAAGTAACTTCTTGACCTTCTTCTAAAGTTTTGAAGCCTTCGCCTTGGATAGCTGAGAAATGAACGAATACGTCTTCTCCGCCTTCAACTTCGATGAAACCGAAACCTTTTTCTGAGTTAAACCATTTTACTTTACCGTTTTGCATGAAAAAAATCCTCCTACAATGTACCTATATGTACATATTCATTTTCAACCACCTTACAATAATAAGCCAGATATTAAAAAACTGCAACCCCTGAGGAGATTTAACATTGCTATCCTCCTCGGAAGTTACAGCTCATTTAAATCTCTATATTATTAAAAGTAAAATGGTTTAAACATACTATATCATATCAATATAATAAAAGTAAAGTTTTTTTCTCAAATTATTTTTTGTTCCCACTGCATTGCTTTTAATTCACCTGATCCAGCTACTACATAACCATCTTTTTGATTAACAATGCGCCATCCGTGCCCTTTAACTGAATCACATACTGTAACAATACCTTCGTCAAGAAGTACACGGCACACACTACTAATACCCGCCTTATTTTGCGTTGAAGTTGTATATAAGACATGTTGGTCTACACTTAAGTCTAAATAGCTACTTGCTTTCTGCTCACTTTGACATGTATGCCAATATATTTTTTCACTTGCAATACTTTCATCTATTTTACAATAAGAAATATTCCCGCTAACTCCCTTGCACGATCCACTTGCCGCTACTAAATAAGAATTGTGTAAAGTCAACGCAGAGATCATTTGATTCATCGCAATTTTAATCCTCTTTAATTTACGTGTCTTCAAATCAAAGAGCCAAACACCACCATACTTAGCATGTATTTTCGTACCAATAAATAAGTAATGTTTATATAAAAATAATGATCGAATAGACGGTGCCGCACTGCCATACTCAAGAAACGGATGAATAGTCTCCCATGTCGAACCGAAATTATTAGAAAGATACAGCGTTTTTTCTCCATGAGCAATGACAGTTCCTTGTACATTGCTACATACATTCCAACTCGTTGCTTTTGTTGGAAAACGCTGAATTGTCCAGTTCTCTCCACCATTCATACTACGAATAAAAATCCCTTCGTCACCTACACCATAAACTACATTATCTTCGCTATGTAAATCCCTAATTCGTTTTTGAAAACCATTTAAAATTCGTTTCCATTCTCCGTCTTGTTCAACAAATAAGCCATTATATGTAGTAGCTAACAACAGTTTTCCATCTCTTAACTTTGTAATAGCAGTTGCACTTAACATTGTCTCCACGTTGACACTCCCATTCTTAGAACTTCTCAGCAAATGCAATTGCAAAATTACTGCATTTTTCAACATCCTCTTCATCTTCTGGAGCTAATTCAATTTTCAGCCCTTCTTGTACAAGCTCTGCACCTCGTTCTACAAGGCGTTCTTCAAATATCGTTACCGCTTCACAAAACAGTTCATACGCCGTATCACCTGATCCGAATACCGCTACCTTTTTCCCAGCTAAATCTATATTTTCTAAGTCCTCATGAAAATCTTCCGCTTCAAATGGTAATTCACCATCGCCCCACGTATAAGATCCTAAAATGATTCCATCATAAGCTAATAATTCTTCAGCATCCATGCCTTCCATCTCTTGCAATACTACTTCATGATCAAAAGCATCTAAACTAACTTTAATTAAATCAGCAATACTCTCTGTATTTCCTGACATACTTGCATAAGCTATTAAAATTTTTGCCACTTTGGCATCCCCCTCTAACAATAAATGATTCTCATTATCATTATATTAATAATGAGAATCAATTTCAATTGATTTTTTCTACTTTTATTTACATTTCACATCTGACTATTTATATTTCATTTTAAACATCTACATTCATATTCAACTATTGCCAAATCTATCTTCAAACATTATTGTATTATCATCATTTCACATTACTTATTTCAAATAAAAAATGTGTTTGTATCATGCTCAATCATTAATCAACTGTTCACTTTACAGAAAGAGGAGTCCTTATGATGAGAAAGTATTTTATTAGATTTTTAAAAGCAACCTCCCTTTTAACAATATTCTTACTAATAGGAGCTGCTATTATTTTATTCGGTACTGCATACGGTCATAATTTACGTGTTATCGCCGCCGAGAGTATTTTGACTTCTCAGCATCCTCAATATGCAAAATTCACGTTATTGTCTGATAAAGAATTAAATGATATTTCTCAATCCATCACAAATCCAAAATGGAAAAATAGTGAATTTTTAACTTCTAAACTTTCAAAAAAAGAGTTAGAAAGACGAAAAGATTTACCACTAAATGTTTCTATTGAAACAATAAAGAAAAAATATAATGACCATTTTTTTGAAGGGAAATTAATGACAATTAGTAATCCATTCAACGTAAAACTTGTTACCCAGCAAGGTTCAGAAGGTAAAGACGTCGGAGAAAAAATATACGTAATGGCAAAGCGAAACCATGCAGTTGCCGCTGTCAATGCCAGTGGATTTTGGGATGAAACCGGGCATGGTGGTGGTAAAACTGGAATCGGTATTGTTATTGAAAACGGTAAAGTTATAAACACTCCGAAGGATATTAATACCCCTACCCTCACTAGTGGTATTACAAAATATGGACAAATGGTTTCTGGGGAGTTTTCTGCTAGCCAATTGTTAAATAAAAATGTTGTTTCCGCTGCTGGATTTATGCCTCAGCTAATTGTAAATGGAGAAAAAATGATTACAAATGATGGTGGTTGGGGATATGGCCCTCGAAGTATTATGGCCCAGAAAAAAGATGGCTCGATTATGTTTTTCGTCATTGATGGTAGACAACCTCACAGCATTGGTGCTTCCTTGAGAGATTGTCAAGATATTCTTTATGAAAAAGGTGCTGTCAATGCGATGGCAATGGACGGTGGATCATCAGCAACATTATATGCAATGGGAGATATTTTAAATATCCCTTCCACCTTATCTCATAAATCACGCTATTTACCAAACGCATGGGTAGTTAAAGCGAACCCTAAGCAACAAGTTCATGTAACAATAGACGGTAATTCTGCGAGCTCTCAAAAAATTTCTGAATTAACAAGTACGACCGCTATAGCTATCAATAAATAAAAAAAGCACAGATGACTATACAATCATCTGTGCTTTTTTATTACTTTTTAAAAATACCAAAAGGCTTTCCTACTGGTAAAACAACTTTTCCGAAGTGTGTATTTAACACTGCTGCTGCTGAACCATAGAAAGATAATAATGAAATAAGAAGTTCAGAATATGCTGCTAAATTATGCATTGCGTGCGGCATAACACCTAAAGTACTTAATGAAAGACCAATAAATAAGAAATCAATAAGGACGAAGATCATAAATAATACTTTATGTGTTTCCATTGCACCAATCGTCATAAAGATTGTGAAAATCAAATATCCGATAAAGGCTACACCAAGCTGTTTTGAATCTGCAGCTTGTGCTAATTTTTCGCCAAATACTCCAAGTTGAATTAACCAAGTCATTCCAACACCTAACCAAAATAGGCCGTACGCACCAAATGCTGTCGTACCGAATGTATTGTTATGCTTTGCATCGTGAATGCAAGCAAAGATTTGTGCAAATCCTCCTAAAAAGATTGCCCATGGTAATACAAGTGAAACGCCATCTGTTAAGCCTAACTTTTGAGATGATGCTACAAGTGTTACCATCGCTAATCCAAATAGACCAATTCCAGATGGATCCGCTGTTGTCATTTTCACATGATGTGTAGTAGTTTGATTGCTCATATAAACCTCCTGATTATAAACATACTCGAATACAATACTTAAATCAGAGGCCTATGTCAATGGTTTTTTTTGTATGTTGTCAGACGTTATATTTTATAATGATTAAATATATTTCCGACCACTTCATAAGGTTTTATATTCACTTTTTCCAACTCGTTTATCGGTAGCCATAACGGAATATAACTTCCTCTATCTTCCCGCTGAAATTCCTCAGCTGTTCCACTTCCAAACACTCCGCCTGTAATATAGGCACCATAATAATATTCATTTCCTTTATATTTTACCTTTGCAATAAGGTGCTCCACTTGTATATGTACCCCTAATTCTTCGTATACCTCTCTTTTCGTTGCCTCTTCAGGCGTTTCACCTTCCTCAATCCCTCCGCCAGGAAAAACATAATATGTTTCCTCTTCTCGAATACGTTTTATAAGAGCGATTTTCCCTTCCTGTACAATGATAGCCGCCCCGCGATTTCTTATCATTTTATTTCCTCAATACGAATCGCGACTGTTCCCCACTCTTTTTCTTGTTCTTTCGTATATATTTTGTATGTACTTTCTAACATTTCCTCTAAACTATCATTTTCACAATCCAATAATTTTTTATCAATTTGTTCATACATAGATTTAAAGCTCTCGTATCGCTTTATTTCCGTTACTTTTACCGTCATCATTTCTGTTGTCGTAAGATTCGTAAATACGATTTCATCGCCTTTGTTTATTAGTTGACGTTTTTTATCGTATAGGCGTACTTCATATACTTTTTTTCCTGATTGAATTGACTGAAACGGTTTATTATATAAACCCATTTCGTATCGCATACATCCCACTCCCTTTTGGTCATTTCACCTATTAATACAGTTCACATTACTACATCTTGCATATAATATTCCATACGTATCACTTAATTAAGAAAGGAGGCTGAAGAAGCATGTTATATTTAAATCAAAAACCTGAATATAATAAATATGATATTGGTGATTATACTTATAGTAAAGTAGGGCCAACCATTTTTTCTTGGAACGATGAAACAAAATTAAAAATAGGTAAGTTTTGTTCATTAGCAGAAGAAGTCGTTTTCATACTTGGCGGTGAACATCGTGCAGACTGGATAACAACTTATCCATTTAATGCACTTTTTGATGAAGGAGCACATATTACTGGTCACCCTTCTTCAAAAGGTGATATCGTAGTCGGCAATGATGTATGGATTGGTTATCAATCCTGCATTTTATCTGGTGTTACAATTGGTAACGGGGCCATTATCGGCGCCAGGAGCGTTGTTACAAAAGACGTACCCCCGTATGCAATTGTAGCTGGTAATCCTGCAAAATTTGTTCGATATCGTTTCCCACAAGAAACGATTGACAAACTAGAGAATCTCGCATGGTGGGACTGGGACATTTCTGTTATAAAAGGAGCCATTCCATTACTACTCTCCGACAAAATCGACGAATTTTTCACCTCACCCGAAAATGAATCTATATGATTAAAACAGAAAGAGCATCCAATTATTTTTCAGGATGCTCTTTCTGTTTTTATTTTTTATGTCCATGCAAATGATTACACGGAGAACATTGAAATGGAATTTTATCTAAGCAATTAAAGTTTGTTTCACAAATTTGTTCAATAGTTGGAACAAATGGAATGACAACTATGTTACTTTCTACTATTTGTGTAACAGGTGGCAATACTGTGCCTACTTGATGTTCAAAACGAATACTCGCTTGATTTATATAATTTCCTGAACCATTTGGCGCACTCTGTACTGCTACTTGGAACGAAACTGTCCTTGCTTCACCAGGATTTAAACTTCCGATAAGAAACCCTACTGCCGGGCTTACATTCGGCACTGGCGTATTATCGACCGTTACACTTCCAGGAACAAATCGAACACTACTATCTAACATATCTTGAAAACGAATATTTTGCATTACAGTATCACCCGTATTTGTGATGACTGTCGTAAACGTAATGACATCTCCAATTGTTGCTGCCTGTAAATCTGCAGTTTTTACGACTGTCGTTGAGACATTTTGAGGAATAAACGGGATAACAACTGTATTACTATCACCTTCAACTACTACTGGCGGCTCATTCGGATTTACAGTTGCGAGCCCATTCGCTGTAGCAGTATTTGTAACTAAATTATTTATTTGCCCTCCTGTTATTACAACTTGGAAATTAATAATTGCTGCATCATTTGGCTGAAAATCACCTAACGGAATACCAGTATTCGGATTAGCGAATGGAAGAGGTACATCATTTACCGTTACCGTACCATTTATAAATAGCGTATTCGGATCAATGATATCTGTTAACACAATATTGGTCACAGGAACTGTACTATCATTTATAACAGCGATTCCGTAAGTGACAACATCCCCTATCATCGCTACTTCAAAGTTTGCTCCTTTTGCAACAAATAAGATTGCAGTATTTACCGTTACAATAACTGTATTGCTCGTGTCCATCACTGTAACTGGCGGCTCTCCTGGTACTAAAATATATTCTGCTAACGCTCCAGCAACGTTTACTACTGTTCCACCATCCGGAAAACTTGTAATCGTAGCTTCATATGTTACAAGTGCCGTCTCACCAACTGGTATATCAGGTATCGTAAATCCAATCTGCGGATTTAACCCCGGTTGCGGAACCCCATTTATTGTTACACTATTTGGAACGAAATCAGCTTCCTGAGATAGCACATCGATAAATTGAACATTCATTGCATCAGCAGTACCAGTATTTAATATACGAACAGTATACGTTACCGTTTCTCCTACACCAACAACTGAATGGTCTACTTCTTTTAGCATATCTAAGCTGCCTCTATTTACCGGCGTAACCGTCGTATTACTTGAATTTGTAATTGTAGACGGAGGTTCTCCTGGAATCAATTCGAAATCACCCGTTACTCTTGCTGTATTCATAATGCTACTAGAAGGCGGAACTGCGATTACATTTACTTCAAATGTAATTAATACACTATCCCCTACTGCAAGGTCAGGCAATGCAAAGCCTACAAATGGATCTAAACCTACTTGCGGAATCCCATTTATTTGTACACTTCCAGGAACGAATTCTAAACTAGGTGATGGAACATCGATAAACTGAACATTCGTTGCTGTTACTGTTCCTGTATTTGTAACTTGCACACTATAAGTTAACGTATCTCCTAATCGTGTAGCTTCTTTATTTACAGATTTTATAACGCTGAATCGTCCTCTATTCACTCTAGTTATCGTCGTATTACTCGGCTCTGTTACTACAACCGGTGGCTCTCCTGGCACTAAAGTAAAGCTTCCTGTTATATTTGCAACGTTCGTAATTGTTCCTGATGACGGGATGTTTGTAACTGTCGCTTGAAACGTCACTATAACTGTTTCACCTACCGGTATATCTCCAACTCCAAATCCAGTAATTGGATTTAAGTTTGGTTGCGAGGCTCCATTTATCGTTACACTATTTGGTACAAATGACGCCCCTGCTGAAATGGTATCAACAAACTGAACAGCATTAGCTGTTACTGTTCCTGTATTCGTTATTTGAACCGTATACGTTAATATATCTCCAACGAGAGTAGCAACCCTATTTACTTGTTTAATAACATTAAATTGCCCTCTATTTACAGTTGTAAGTGTTGTATTGCTCGGCTCTGTTACTATAACTGGTGGTTCTCCTGGTACTAATACAAAACTTCCAGTTACATTTGCCGTATTGGCAATTGTTCCGTTTGATGGCGCACTAACAACGGTTACTTGGAAGATGACTTCTACACTTTCACCTGGATTTATATCTGGAAGCGGGAATCCGTTATTCGGATTGAATCCAGTTTGTAACACACCATCTATCGTTACACTGTTCGGCACGAATGCTATAGAGGAAGGTAATACATCACTATATTGAACATTCGTTGCTGGCACTGTTCCTGTATTTTGAACTACTGTTGTATATGTGATTGTATCGCCTACTGCAACAACCGGCTGACTCACTGATTTTAAAACATTCAAACCAGGCTCATTGATTTCCGTTAATGTCGTATTACTTGTCGTCGTTTCCGTAATAGGCGGTTCTGTTTCACTTACAGCAAATGTAGCTGTAACGTCTACAAAATTAACAATCGTTCCACCTTCTGGTATGCTTGTAACCACTTCCTGATATGTGACAAGTACAAAATCATCGACAGGTATATCTGGAACTGTAAAACCAATGAAAGGATCTAATCCTGGTGCTGGTACCCCGTTTATGCTCACACTTCCTGGTACAAATGCTACACCCGCGGAAGTAGTATCGATAAATTGAACATTCGTCGCTGGCACTGTTCCGAAATTAAAAATCAATACATCATACGTTAATATTTCCCCTACCGTCGCTACTTCTTTATCTACTAGTTTCAATGGAAAAATAAACGCTATATTAATTGTCGTAACGACTAAATTTGTTAATATCGTTTCCGTAATCGGTGGTTCCTGCGGATTTGGTTGTGAAGTAAATGTAACATCTGCATCATTTAATATGACTTCATTATCTGGAATTTCTGTAATCGTCACTTGGAATGTGACCTCAATACTTCCACCAGCGATTAATAATGGAGTAACTGTAAATCCTATTTCTGGATTTAAACCAAGTTGCTGCACTCCACCTATCGTTACACTATTGTCAACAAACATCGTTCCTTCTGGTATGACATCTTGGAAGAACACATCTGTAACAGAGATAATTCCTACGTTTGAAATGAGCACAGTATACGTTAATACATCCCCAACGGCCCCAGTTGCAACATCAACTGTTTTTGTTGCAGTTACTTCACCAGGAGGAGGTAACGGTATTGTAACTACCGTTGTATTACTTGAATTCGTTGTTGTTACAGGTGGCTGTAAAGGATTTAATAAGAAAGTGGCTGTAGCAGATGCTGTATTTAATACTGCTCCACGTGTAGACGGTGCAACTACCGTAACTTGGAACGTTACTGTCAATGATGTTCCAGCTGCAATATTAGGAAGCGGGAAACCAACATTTGGGTCAAATCCAGGTTGTGGCGTTCCATTTATCGTTACACTATTTGCTACAAAAGTTGTTTCTAAAGCAATTGGATCAAGGAAAGAGACATTCGTTGCTGTTACTGTACCGTTATTTCGAATGACAACAGAATACGTGTAAGTTTCTCCAAGTGCTGCTTGTTGTACAGATGAAGATTTTTGTATATTTAACTGTGCTGTGTTTACTTGCGTCACTACAAAATTACTATTTGTAACAGTCGTTATTGGAGGGTTTGCTGGATTTATAAGAAAACTTGCAGTAACGTTCGATTGGTTTCTTATATTTCCACCGCTCGGAACACTCGTCACTGTAACTTGAAACGTAATCGTAGCCGTTTGCCCGACCGGAATATTTGGTACCGGGAAACCTAGCATAGGATCCGCGCCTTGCTGTACGACTCCATTTATCGTCACACTATTTGCTACAAACGCAGTACCAGATGGAATTGGATCTTGAAAAACAATATTCGTTGCAGGAACAGTTCCTGTATTTTGAATAAGAATCGTATACGTTAACGTATCTCCTACACCGGCTTGTGGTGTATTTACACTTTTTATTACATTAATTGATCCTACATTCACTCGTGTCACAACGGTATTACTAATTGTTACAATTGTAATTGGTGGCTGCAACGGGCTTACTTGAAAATCGGCAGTTACATTTGCATTATTCGGAAGCGCCCTATTTGGTGGTACACTCGTGATTGTCACTTGGAAAGTAACTGTTACCATCCCTCCTACTGGAATATTAGCAAGTGGAAATCCAGTTGTTGGGTTTAAACCTGGTTGAGGTGTCCCGTTTATTGTTACACTATTCGCTACAAAAGTGGTTCCGACTGGAATCGGATCAAGGAATGATACATTTGTTGCTGCTACTGTTCCACTATTTTGTATACGAACTGTATACGTTAACGTATCTCCTACACCGGCTTCAGTAGCACTTACACTTTTCATTACATTTAACCCTGAAGAATTCACGACCGTCATAACAGTATTACTTGGTACTGTTACAGTAATCGGTGGCTCTGTTGGATTTACAAGGAAATCTCCAGTTACATTCGCATTATTTACGACATTATTTCCTTGGGGAATTTCATCAATTAATACTTCAAACGTAACAATAACACTTGCGCCAGTAGGCAAATCATTTAATGGGAATCCTAGTCCTGGATCTGCCCCCTCTTGTAAAACTCCATTAACCAATACACTATTTTCAATAAATAATGTCCCTTGCGGAATTGAATCTTGGAAAAACACATTTGTAGCTGGTACACTACCTGCATTTATAACTTCGATTGTATATACTAAAACATCCCCTACTGTTGCAACATCCGTATTCACTGCTTTCACAACTTCAAAGTTTCCTGATTGTATTGTCGTATTCACAACATTACTCGGTACATTGATTGTTACTGGTGGTTCATTCGGATTCACTTGAAAGCTTGCTGTTACATTTGCTTGATTTAAAATATCTTCATTTTCTGGATTCTGTACAATTACTACGTCAAATGTGACTACAACCGTTTGAGCCGCAGGAATATTCGGAAGAGAGAATCCTGTATTCGGATTTAGTCCACTTTGCTGTACTCCATTAATTGTTACAGAATTTGCAACAAATGAAACCGCAGAAGAAATAGGGTCTTGGAAAAATACATTTGTTAACGGAACGTTCCCTGTATTTTGGACGGCAATTGTGTACGTTAAAGTATCCCCTACCGCCGCTTGCGTTGTATTTACTTCTTTTATTAAATTTAAACCGCCTGTATTAACTTGTGTCACAACTGTATTCGTTTGTCTATTAATTGTTATCGGTGGCTGATTCGGAATAACGACGAAATTAGCAGATACATTTCCGCGATTTGCAATCGTACCTCCCGATGGTGTAGATGTTACTCGTACTTGAAATGTAACAGTCCTACTTCCGCCAGGAGATATATTAGCTACTGTAAACCCAGTCGCTGGATTTACCCCAGGTTGTGAAACCCCGTCCACAGTCACACTATTTGCGATAAATGTCGTTCCAATTGGGATTGGATCTTGAAAAATAACGTTCGTTGCAAGTACATTTCCTGTATTTTGAATTGTTACCGTGTACGTAAGAACGTCGTTAACCGTTGCAAAAGCTTTATCCACTGTTTTTCTCGTTGTTATATCAGCTATATTAATTGTCGTAACTACAGTATTACTTGTCGCTTGCCCTGAAACTGGTTGTTGACCAGGCACTGGAGTAAAGTTAAATGTTACACTCGCACGGTTTGGAATTGGATTGACAAGAGGGTTCGATGTTACTCGAACTTGAAAGCGCACTACAGTCGTTTGCGATGCATTAATACTCCCAAGATTAATACTACTTGCCGGATTCGCTCCTGGACGTGCTACTCCATTCACTGTAACGCTATTTGGAACAAATGTTGTTCCAGCAGGTATACTATCAACAAAAATAACATTGTTTGCAGTAACGTTCCCATTATTTGTGACATTAACTGTGTACGTTAATACATCATTAAGCGTTGCCGTCTGTAAATCTACAGATTTTTGCATACTTATAGTTGCTTGATTCACTGTCGTTTGCACTGTGTTTGAAGAAGAAGTACTTGTAATAGGAGGACTACCAACGAAAGGACGGAATTGATATGACACCATTGCACGATTTAAAATAGGATTGGGATTCGGGAATGATGTTATTCGAACTTGAAATGTAACAATTCTTTGCGTGTTATTTGGGATTATACCTAAATTAATTCCATTAGCAGGGTTTGCATTCGGTTGTGTTACTCCACCTACTGTTACACTACCTGCTATAAACGTCGTTCCGTTCGGAATACTATCACGTAATACAACGTTTTCTGCACTTCCTGTCCCTGTATTTGGGACCGTAATCGTATAAGTGAGAGTATCCCCTACCCCTGCGACTGTTCTATTAACCGATTTAACAGGATTAATAATTGGACCTGTTGCATCAATTTGAACACCAAAACCAGCTGCAGCGTATCCATCTCCATTTGTAACAAATCGAACTGTTGCTGACGTTTGATTATTTACTAATGATGCAGAGGCATTTACATTCGTAATATCCCATCCTTGTCTTCGGACAGCTAAAGCTATCCCTAACGGCTGATTCAAATCTCCAAATGTCCCGGTTGTATCTAACTCTCCAATGTCATTACAAATTTGAGACTGGAAGAAATTATTCGCAGGGTTTCTCGGTCCGAATAATGCCACTGTAGCATTTGCATTCGGTCCAAAGCGAAGTTGATCTCCAACAATGTTAGAATCGCCTTCTTGAGCAGTTACGAGCACTCTTCCTGTAACAGCTCCTGTTGCCGGCGTAGCAAATCCTGAAATAGTAGCATCAACTGGTGGTGATGAAGCATCAATAATTTCTTGGCCTGCATATACTGACAAATTTCGAAGTGGTAAACTTGCATTTTGATACACAACCTCAAGCGTCCATCCAGCTGAACGACTGATTGTCGGGTCAGCTGAAGTTCTTGCAGCTGGCACGGCACCTGTTGTATATGTGCCTGCTCCACCTGCACTAACAAGATTCGTTACATTGGCAGAGCGAGCATAATAAAACTGGTTTCCTACTGAACCTTGCTGCGCGGTAGCAGGATCTGGCGTAACAGAAAACGTCCCTGCTGGCGTTGTAAATGTAATGTTATCATTTAAAAATGGTAAAACATCTTCCGTATCAGTCCGGAAAGTACCAGCCCAAACTAATTCTGCATATAACACACTGCTTCCCGCTGGAAGATTTAAAATTGCACTTGAAGAATTCAATTGCCATTCATCTGTTGTCCCTGCTGGGAATCCTGGTACTTGCAACGCTGTATTTACTGTCGTAAACACAGCAAGTGTACCAAAAATATTACCTGGTGCAGGTGATGTAGGGCTAAGCCCCAGCGTATTCCCAGTGAACGTGACGGCACCAGGTACTGTTGTCGTAAAACGATTTATAAAAGGCACACAATCATCTCATTTCATTTATAGTAAAAAGTGCTCTATACTATAAAATGTAGACAACCTATGGGATGTACGTTGTCCAACAAAATTCCGCACATATGAGAGGAGTTTATAAAACTATGCGCTACATTATTATAACAGGAACTTCACAAGGTTTAGGTGAGGCAATCGCTGCGCAATTGTTAGAAGAAAGTACAACTGTCATCTCTATTTCTAGAAGAGAAAATAAAGAGCTTACTAAACTTGCAGAACAATATAACAGCAATTGCATTTTTCATTCCCTCGATCTTCAAGATGTACATAACTTAGAAACTAACTTTAAAGAAATTATTTCATCTATTAAAAAAGACAATGTATCCTCTATTCATTTAATTAATAATGCAGGTACAGTTGCACCTATGAAGCCGATTGAAAAAGCTGAAAGCGAACAATTCATTACGAACGTTCACATTAATTTACTTGCACCTATGATTCTTATATCTACATTTATGAAACATACGAAAGACTGGAAAGTAGATAAACGCGTTATTAACATTTCATCTGGTGCAGGAAAAAATCCTTACTTTGGCTGGGGCGCTTATTGTACAACGAAAGCTGGTGTAAATATGTTTACACAGTGCGTAGCAACTGAAGAAGTAGAAAAAGAATATCCAGTAAAAATCGTCGCTTTTGCACCTGGTGTTGTTGATACAAATATGCAATCACAAATTCGTGAAACAAATAAAGAAGACTTCATAAATTTGGATCGCTTCATTGCATTAAAAGAAGAAGGAAAACTATTATCACCTGAATATGTTGCGAAAGCAATTCGTAACTTACTAGAAACTGAGAATTTTCCGCAAGGTGAAGTAATTCGAATTGATGAATAACAAAAAGGCACGCTTTAATAGCGTGCCTTTTCATTTTATTTCTCTAAAAACATAAGTACAGACTCCATCAACTTCTCATAACCAATCTCTTGATAAATTTTATTTGATGTTGGATTTGCCAAGTCAGTATATAATGTCGTTGTTTTGTAACCTTCGCCTAACATACGTTGACTAAGTGCAGCGACACAACTAGATGCGTACCCTTTTGTCCGTTCTTCTTTCGGCGTATATACGAAATTAACTGTTATATTATTTGTAGTTGGTCTCGTTTTTGCAGCTACAGAAACAAGTTTCCCGTCTACTTCTAGACCAAAAAGACGACGATTAGTAATTAATGTATGAGCGGTTTGTTTCGCTTCTTCTTTCGTAGTAGGAAGCTTCACATCTTCGCAAAATTGATATATCCACTGTTCTATTAATGGTAGCTCCTCACTACTTACTTCTCGAAAGATTCCATCTCCGTTCCACTTTTTCTTTACTTGTTTTAATTCATATACACCTTGCTCCATTGCAACAGTAGTTTTTTTCTGCTCTAACGTCGCAATCTCTTCCGCTAATTTCTGTACAATTTTCTTATTACCGATCAATCCAGGAATATCTGGATATACTTTCGTTAACTCTTTTGCAAGTTCCTCAATAGCTACTCCCGAAATTTCAGAAGTTGCAACAATGATTTGTTTCTTCTCTTCTGTTTGCAGAAATACAACCGCAATGTCTTCTCCTTGTTTCGCTATCCCCATAAATATCGGTTCTTGAACCATTTGTAATACACCTAATATGAGATTATTTTCCTGCTCATTCTTTTCTAGAAATGGTGTAACATCTTCTTTAAAATGAAAAATCTCTTCATATACATGTAATTGAATCATCGACAATCTCTTCTCTCTATTTATATTTTAATTAAGTATTGGCGATTAATTCATTAAATCCCTCTTTTACGATTCAATAATATTCAAAGCTAATGTATTCAAGGCATTTTCAGCTTGTAAAATTCTCTGTTTTTCCTTTTCAAATACATCTTCTTCTTTTCGAAAGGACTCTTTTCGATTTTTAATCATACGCTTCATTTCTTTTTTACTCGGTCCACCGTATACATTTCTTTTTTGAATAAAAGCTTCTGGCGATATAATTTCTTTCCACTCTTTTTCTAATAAATTTATTTTAAAATGTTCTTGCAAATACATATTTACATCTTTGAAGTGTAATTCATGTAGTTCTTTTTTCTGCTCCAATGACATATTTGCAATAGCACTTGCTGCATGATGAGCATGCCGAAATGGAATTTCATAATTTTTCGTTAAAACATCAGCGAAATCCGTTATCGTTATTGCATGTTTATAGGAACGACTTTTTAACGTTTCTTCTTCTACTTTCATCGTTAGGATCACTGCATTCATCATACAAAAAAAACGAATCGCCTTTTCAATCCCTTTATATAAATATGGCTGCAAGTCATCTTCCGTATCGACAATATCACCAAATGGTGTATTATGAATCATTTGAAATACTGTAAATGCTTCTCCTAAAGCACTACTCGTAATTGCACGAGCGTGTTCAATTGAAACCGGATTTCGTTTTTGCGGCATAATACTACTAATTTGTACATATGGCTTTGCAACAGTAATACCGTCATATTCTTTCGTTGCTAACAACAAAAAGTCATGAATCCATCTACTCGTATTCGTCATCATTACCATAAGTAGCGAGCTAACTTCTAATAAATAATCCGCTCCGGCAACAGCATCATATGAGTTCTCAATTACATTTGTAAATCCAAGTAGATGAGCAACTCGTTCTCGTTTAATCGGGAAACTTGTTGTAGAGAGTGCAGCCGCCCCCATTGGAGACTGATTTAAAAGCTGGTACGTTTTTTTCATTCGTTCTAAATCTCTTTGCATCGTATCATAAATTGCTAAAGTATAATGACCAAATGTTGTTGGCTGTGCCGGTTGTGTATGTGTATAAGCTGGCATGATCGTTTCCTTATGATCATCAGCAAGTTGCAGTACACTTTCTTGCAATAGCAAATAATGTTCCATTAATCGTAATATATACCGCCTTAAGCTCATGCGATACATCGTTACACCCATATCATTTCTACTTCTACCAATATGCATATTACTTACAAAATCGCATTTCGCTTCTTGAGAAATTAAATGTTCGATTAAAAAAAAGAGGTCTTCATGCTGCTCTGTATATACCAATTTATCTTTTGGTATTCGCTCTACTTTTCTAAGTGCGTTTAATATAACTTTAGCTTCTTCTATTTTCATTAAACTTTCTTCAGTCAGCATCGTAATATGTGCTTTATGCACTTGAAACATATCTTTCAATAAGTAATTTCGTTGAAAATCAAATACATGTTGTAATACACAATCCACATATGTTTTTCCAGGGAAATCAGCGCCTTCACTCTTTATAAACTCTTCCTTACTCTGTTTCATCACCTTTTCCCCTCTCACCTAAGTATTACTACCCATCATACCCATTGATAGAAAAAAAGTGCTTGTACATAAAGTGAAACTTTAATCAGTGGGGTTTTCTTCATCCCCCACTGATTATTAGTTGAACCAATCGGGCTTTTAAGGGCAGTTGATCCCCCACCTAACTTCTTTGCTTTCGCTGAATTTTGAGGTGGGGGTCTTACTGCCCATTAAAGCAGGATAAAAATAAACTCGGTGCTCTCTGCACCGAGTTTATTTAATAAAAGTCGCATCATACTTATCACTTTGCAACACTTGGAAATGTAAGTTTGCTAAATGTTTCCGTATTTCTGCACTATCGTCTTCATTTAAATTGTTCGCCAAAAACACAATTTCTGTACAGTTTCCACGTTTATCCATAGCGTAAACCGCTTTTGTAACCGTCCATGGTGTGTAACCATTCTTTTGTCCAGCATGTCTAAATGTTTTACGGTATTTCTTGGCACTCATGTCTGTTTCAACGATATTTGCCCACACTTTTTCTTCAGCTTCTGTCAAACCACCTTTATGGTTTGCCTTTTGAAGTAATACCATATAATCATTTGCCGAAGCTGCTGGTAATCTATCTGACCAAATTTTGTCGTAACGTTCCTCTAAATAAAGCGGAATTTCCTTCTGTAATAATGGTCCCTTCTTCTTTAAGCGTTCATGAATAATCATCGCATATTCACGATATTGCTCTTGAGACATTTCTTTTAACTTTTTCTCTATTTTATATTTTGGAACATGTAATTCTTTATGCAAATATCCCGGGATATACAAAGATGAAACGATTGGAAATAGTGGTTGATGTGCAGGAAGTGATAAACTTTGTAAGTTTCGATTAATGTTATCTAATCCTAACAATTCCATTAAGTATTCAGCATTTGCATTCGAACTAAACTTAACCATTCCTTTTGCCACTTCTTCTAAAGAAACCGCTCCTTCAGTTATCTTGCCCGTCTTCTCCAAATACTTTTGCCATCTATCTTGTGCACCACCATCTGTATTTGGCACATAATAGCGATTCACATCATTAATCGACACGAAACTAGACGAATCAATTTTCCCTTCAGTAACTTGTTTCGTATATTCAAGCGCCACAATTAATTTCATCGTACTAGCAACTGGCAATACAACATTTGGGTTTACAGAATAAACAACTTTATCATTTCTCTTTACTAGAAGCGCACTATTTTTTTCATCTTTATGTTCTTCAATAAAAGATGCAATATACTGTGCATCATCATTATTTGAACTCCACACTTTTTTCACTAAAAAGTTACCCGATATTAGCAAAACAAAAATACCCACAATTACTGCGCATACTATAGTTTTTTTCAAGTAAAATTCCTCTCCTATTGTGTAACTCTTCTCTATTTATCATTTAAAAACAAAATAATGGAGATGGTCATTTAAATAACCATCTCCATTATTTTAACTTGTATGCTCCTATTATGTCTACGTCATAAATTTCACAAAATCCTCAAGAAACTTTTTATAATGCAACGACCAACCAATTCGCACCCAATTTTTTAATGCTTTTGCATCAGGTTGAGGCCGAAAATCAGCAATACTCTCTCCTTTTGCAATTCCAGCTGTATCTACATCGACACGACGATATACATAGTCTAAAAGGGATGGATTTGCCGCAACCATCATTGTAACGACGTCATGTACTGGACTTCCTTTTATTTTCGGATTTAACTTTCTATAAGCTTTATAATAATACGTAAATATCGGCTCGATTAACTTATTAAAACTCGTTTTAGAGTGTTTCGTAATATATTTTACCATTTCCGGCGTAATAATTGCTTCCGATGTAACGTTAAGTGGCACTAATGTCACATTTTTGGCATTTTGCATGACTAATTGTGACGCAATGGGATCACCATGAAAATTCGCCTCTGCGACTGGTGTTACATTGCCAGGCATCAAGAAAGCACCGCCCATTATATAATATTCTTTCACATACTTCATCATCGGCTTTTCTAAAATAAATGCTGTCGCTAGTGTTGTTGATCTACCAGCATCGACTATTATTAATTCTCCTTTATATTTTTCAAGAAGATCAAAAAATGCACAAAAAGGTTTTATATTTGGCGAAAAAGTTTTTGGAGGTTTAATTGGTCCTAAACCGTCTGCCCCATGAATTTCTGGATAATACGTTGTAACATCTCCGGATAAAGGAATTTTCGCACCATTAATAACAGGTATATCTTCCCGTCCTGCCATTTGCAATAAATATGCGGCATTACTTGTCGCCTTTTCTTGTGTTACATTTCCATATCCCGTTACTACCCCAACAATATCAATATCAGGATGCAACAATCCATACATAATCGCTAAAGAGTCATCAATTCCTGGGTCTCCTAAAAATAACACTTTTTTCATCGACCTCAACTCCATCTCCTCAGTTGTTATTAACTTATGAATAAACGTGGATATACAGAATAAAAAAGAACAAATTCATACGAAAAAACGCAGTCTTATAAGGACTACGTTCTTCAGCTAACCTATACTGTTTTTTTTACAGCACTCATACTTCCAATAACATAAGCGATAAACGCAAAACAAATTGGGAAGACAACTGTATGTATACCGAACGGATTTGGATAGAAAAGATGAATACACATATATGAACCTACTCCAACGAAAATGGAAGCAAGCGCTCCTGTAGCATTTCCTTTTCTCCAATATAACCCTAATACGATTGGCCAAATGAATGCTGCTTCTAATCCACCGAAAGAAAATAAATTTAGCCATATTAAAAAATCTGGTGGTTTAATCGCCGCTGCATAAACGAGTAGCCCTACAATACCAGTAATCCACAAACTTCCTTTTTTTATCGTACTGTCTGCTGCATCTTTATTTATGTAATTTACGTATATATCTTTAATAATTGACGAGCTTACAAGTAATAATAAAGAGTTTACTGTAGACATAATCGCCGCCATTGGTGCAGCTAAGAAAACTCCAGCTAACCAAGGTGGCAACACTTCCATCGCGAGTAGCGGCATTACTTTATCTGGTACCGTTATACCTGGAAGTACTACTCTTGCAAATACACCTGTTAAATGCATACCGATCATAATTGTACCAACGACAACTGTTCCAATTATTAAAGCTTGGTGCATAGCTTTTGAATTTTTATAAGACATGGCACGCACGCTAATTTGCGGTAAACCTACAACACCAATTCCAATTAAAATCCAAAATGATGTAACATATGATTTCGTTAAACTGCCATCTGCGCCGAATGGTGTAATTAAATTCGGATTAATTTGAACAAGTTCCTGCATAATCTTTTCAATTCCACCACCAGCAATGACAGTAGCAATTAAAATGATTGTCGTTCCAACTAACATAATGATTCCTAATAATGTATCTGATAGCGCGACTGCACGAAAACCACCAATTAATACGTACACAAGTACAGAAAAAGTAAATAAAAATAGTGCTGTTGTATACGATAGACCCGTTAGTGACTCGATTAATCGTCCGCCGCCGACCCACTGGGCTACTGTCGCCGAAAATAAAAAGATAATAATACATAACGCAGAGAGTATAACAACTGCTTTATTATTGTATCTCCCTTTTAAATAATCGATAAGAGTAATTGCTTCCATCTTCCTAGCGATAATTGCAAACTTTTTACCGATAACCGTTAAAACGATATACCCTGTTACAACTTGAATCGCAGATAACAGTACCCATCCAAGCCCCATATTGTAAGCAATACCGGGACCACCAATAAAGCTACTTGCACTACCGTACGTAGCAATCATTGTCATCGCTAATAATAAACCGCCTAGCTCACGCCCACCAAGAAAATATTCTTGTAAAAATTTATTATGAGCAGTTGCTTGCACGCGTCTTGAAGCATATACACCAATTAAAAATACAACGATAAACGAAATTATCATTGGAATGATTACATACCAATTCATCTATTATTCCTCACTTTTTTCTTCCTCATCGAGTGAAATATCTTGAAATACAAAACGAACAACTAAACTAAGTAAAATAACCATAACGATAAATCCAACGATACAGCTATAAAAAAACCATGCGGGAAAACCTAATACATATGTATATTCACTCGGATTTTTACTACCAAGCCCATAAGCGAATCCGTACCATATTATAAAATTAATAATAGCAAGTCCAAGACCAATTAACGCTTCTCTATGAGCTATTCGAAACCGTGGATCATCATGATAATCTTTCATTTTTCCCCCTCCTCTCACGATGTATTATTGTACCATTGTTCTTCTAGTTTTTCCTACTAGAAAGCAAAAACAAGCAGGATTTTTTATAATTATATAGAAGCTTCTCTTACATTACATATTTTTTACAATTGTAACACAAATGAAATTTGAATTTTCAGTATTTCTTAATTATGATTTTAATTAGAGGCTTTCCATCTAGTTTCCACATCCTTGATTTCGGAATAAGCGCCGTCTCGTACTGCGTTTACATTATATTTTCAAGGGGGTTATACAATGAGTCAACTAGCTGTAAATCTTCATGAAAAGGTAGAAAAGTTTCTTCAAGGTACAAAAAAGTTATATGTGAATGGATCTTTCATTGAAAGCGCTTCCGGTAAAACATTTAAAACACCTAATCCAGCAACTGGTGAAACACTTGCCGTCGTTTCTGAAGCTGGTCGCGAAGATATTCATAAAGCTGTAGTCGCAGCTCGCATGGCTTTTGACGAAGGTCCTTGGTCTCGTATGAGCACTGCTGAGCGAAGCCGTCTCATGTACAAGTTAGCTGATTTAATGGAAGAACATAAAGAAGAGCTTGCACAGCTCGAAACATTAGATAACGGAAAGCCAATCCGTGAAACAATGGCAGCAGACATACCACTTGCAATTGAGCATATGCGCTATTACGCTGGCTGGGCTACGAAAATCGTTGGTCAAACAATTCCTGTTTCCGGTGATTACTTTAACTATACACGCCATGAAGCTGTTGGTGTCGTTGGTCAAATTATCCCTTGGAACTTCCCGCTTCTTATGGCAATGTGGAAAATGGGAGCAGCGCTTGCTACAGGATGTACAATCGTTTTAAAACCTGCAGAACAAACTCCACTATCTGCTCTATACTTAGCTGAATTAATTGAAGAAGCTGGATTCCCAAAAGGTGTTATTAATATCGTACCTGGATTCGGTGAATCAGCTGGACAAGCTCTCGTTAATCATCCACTCGTTGATAAGATTGCATTTACCGGTTCTACTCCTGTCGGTAAACAAATTATGCGACAAGCATCCGAATCATTAAAACGCGTTACACTTGAGTTAGGCGGTAAATCACCAAATATCATCTTGCCAGATGCTGATTTATCTCGCGCGATTCCTGGTGCACTTTCTGGTGTTATGTTTAACCAAGGACAAGTATGCTCTGCTGGATCACGCTTATTTGTTCCGAAGAAAATGTATGATAATGTCATGGCTGATCTCGTCCTCTATTCTAAAAAACTAAATCAAGGTGTCGGTCTTAACCCTGAAACAACAATTGGTCCTCTCGTTTCTGAAGAACAACAAAAACGTGTAATGGGCTACATTGAAAAAGGGATTGAAGAAGGCGCTGAAGTACTTTGCGGAGGAAGTAATCCATTCGATCAAGGCTACTTCGTTTCTCCTACAGTATTCGCTGACGTAAATGATGAAATGACGATCGCAAAAGAAGAGATTTTCGGTCCAGTTATTTCTGCAATACCGTTTAACGATATTGATGAAGTAATTGAACGTGCAAATAAATCACAATTCGGCTTAGCGGCTGGTGTGTGGACAGAAAATGTTAAAACAGCACACTATGTTGCAAGTAAAGTACGTGCAGGTACAGTATGGGTAAACTGTTATAACGTCTTTGATGCAGCATCTCCATTTGGAGGATTTAAACAATCTGGTCTTGGCCGTGAAATGGGATCTTACGCATTAAATAACTATACAGAAGTAAAGAGCGTTTGGCTTAACTTAAATTAATGAAAAGAACCTGACCTACCTGGTCAGGTTCTTTTCATTATGTATTCCTTTAAACTTGCAGTCCTCCGCTCACATTTAATACTTCACCTGTAATATAAGATGCGTATTCTGATGCTAAAAAGGCTGCCGCGTTCGCAATATCTTCTGGCGTTCCAATTCTACCAACTGGAATAGCACCAACCATCTTTTCTTTCACTTTATCTGGTATCGTTTTTGTCATATCTGTATCCATAAACCCCGGACAAATCGCATTACAAGTAATACCGAAGCTTCCAACTTCTTTCGCTGCTGTTTTCGTTAAACCGACAACTCCTGCCTTTGTAGCCGCATAATTTGCTTGACCTATGTTTCCTTCTCTACTAATTGAAGATATATTAATAATGCGTCCATACCCTTGTTGTCTCATGTAAAGAAGCGCTGGTTGCATACAATAAAAAACTCCAGTTAAGTTCACTTGTAATACTTGTTCCCAAGCAGACTTCTCCATTTTATGTAACATTGCGTCTCTTGTAATTCCAGCATTATTCACCAAAATATGTAATGTACCAAATTTTTGAACCGCATATTCAATTAACGACTTTGCTTCATTTTGATTACTCACATCACATCGATATGAGCACACTTCATATCCTTCATCTGATAACTCACGTGTCGTTTTTTGTAGATTCTCTTCATTTACATCGCTAATTAATACTTTCGCCCCTAGTTTTGCATAAACCCTTGCAATCTCTTTTCCAATTCCCTGTGCAGCTCCTGTTACAACAGCTGTTTTCCCATTTAAAAACTCCATCCCTATCCCTCATTTCTATTACTTATACTGTATATTTCGGCTCCTTGCTTTCCAATTCCTCTTTGTATAAAAAAGTCTATTTGTGTCAAACTAACTTTGCAACGTCGCATAAAGTGAAACTTTAATCAGTGGGAAGTTTGTTCATCCCCACTGATTATTAGTTGAACCAATCGGGCATTTACGGGCAGTTAATCTCCCACCTAGCTTCTTTGTTCCATCTGAATTTTGAGGTGGGAATTTTACTACCCGTTATGCAGGATAAAGTGTAAGGAGATTGTGTCGAATGAACAAAAAGAATTTCAAACAAAGCAAAGCAACTGATGGCATTGACGTTGAGTTCTCTCGCGAACTCGCTGACCACAATGACTTAGAAGCAAACGCACGTGCAAATGCCGCTGATGCACGTCAAAAACGCCAATCAACCGAAAAATAAGGTACATCACAACCTTATTCTTTTCAAAAGGGACCTACTACCCAACAAAATAAACCGAGAGACATCTCTCGGTTTATTTTCTATATTTTTTTGCATAATGAGCCAAAGTAAGCAACGGATATATATGAGCATAACTATGATAACGAATATAAAATCCACCTGGTAAACCTGTTCCAGTAGGATATTTTTCATTTGCATAAGGGTTGGAGAGCAAATATGAAATACCTTTTCGAATGACTGGTGTTTCTTTATCATAGTAAGAAATGAGGGCATCTAAAGCCCATGCTGTTTGGGATGGTGTACTAAATGGCAAAGTAACGAATCTTTTTTCCACACTACTTTGGCAAGATTCTCCCCAGCCACCATCTTCATGCTGTATATGTTCAAGCCATAAAACTGCTCGTTTCAATGATGAATCGCTAGATGGTATTCCTAGTGACCGTAAACCAGTCAACACTGCCCACGTACCATATATATAACAAATTCCCCATTTCCCATACCATGATCCATTTTCCTCTTGTACATTCATTAACCAATTTATCGCACTTTGTTTTTGTTTCTCGGGCAATTCATTTTGCGTATATGTCCCGAAAAACTCTAACACTCTTCCTGTAATATCTGGTGTAGAAGGATCTGTAATCATATCACTTGCATTTTCGATTGGTAAATTTGCTAATATACGGCTCGTTACTCCTTTTTCAAAAGCCCCCCAACCACCATCATTATTTTGCAATCCTTTAACCCAATTAACCGCTCGCTTCCAAGCATTATCTACATTTTCGTTCCCTCTACTTCGCGCCAATGCTCTTAACACAGCAGTTGTATCATCAATATCTGGAATCGTCGTATTCACATCCGAAAACCCCCAACCACCTGGGGATATATCCGGTGCATGTACACTCCAATCTACTTTCTTCGTTTGCTGTTTTCTTAGTAAATACGCTGATGCATTTTGAATCACTTTACTTGCTTTCGGAACTTGAGCTTCTTGCAAAGCATAACTGAGTAAAGCTGTATCCCATACCGTTGACGGAGAGTTTTGCAAATGGCCCCCTCTCTCCATCTTCCATATATAAGATGTGATTCCCGTTATAGCCTTCTGAATAATTGGTGATTGAATAGAATGTCCTAATGCAAGTAAAGCATAAATCATATAAAACGAGGCAGTTGCGTAACTATATAATGTTCCATTTTCATCAATACGCTCTTTCATAAAACGTTCTACTTCCTCATATCCTTTATGATGCAAAGAAAGTGGATACGTTATAATTTTCTTCACGTCACTTAATAGTGTTTGAAAAACCGGAGATCGGTCCTCCCGAAACCATTCTCCGCCCCCGCCTGCAATGTGATTTAAATTTGGCAATAACTTTTTCCCTACTCGAAATCTTTTATTTAAACACAACATCATCGGAATTAAATGAATACGTGCTGAGCTACTCAATTCAAATATACTGAGAGGGGAATCATTCTGCAGAAACATAATTGGTGTTGGCAAATGAAAGAGAGAAGGATATTCATATTCTCCATGAATCGCTAATAAAAACTTCGTCATAAAATGAGCACGCGCTACCCCCCCACGCTCATTTATAAACATTTCCGCTCGCTTCATATTCGCATCTTCTTTTGTATATTTTTCCGATGCAAGTAAGGCAGCATAAGATTGGATTGTAGCAGATAAATTACCACCCACTTCATCTTCATACAATTTCCATGTTCCTTCATTTGTTTGAAGTGATGCTAATCTTTTTACAAACGGTTCTATCTCTTTATCTCTACCTAATAATTTTAATAAAAAAATCATATGACAATCTGTTAGTGGCGCTCCTTCAAAACAAAACCGCCACGTACCATCTTGCCGTTGCATCGTTTGAAGTACAGTTGTTCTTCTCGCTATTTCTTCATGCACTTTTTCATATAATAACAAGTTACTCACCCACCCTTTCGAAATCCGTATAACGATATTCAAAAAGGTAGCTGAATATGTATAAAAACAAAGAAAAGCAGAACATATAACATGTTCTGCTCATAAACAATATCCTACTCCGACAATAATCCCTAATAAAGCACCAACTACTACTTCATACGGTGTATGCCCAACAAGTTCATTTAACTTCTTATATTCTGTTTCTCTACCGTGAAAAAAGTCATTCAATATTTTTGCTTGTTTACTTACTGCAAGCCTTACTCCTGAAGCATCATACATAACAATAATGGCAAAAATAGCAGCAACCGCAAACATCGAGCTTTCCACACCTTCCACTACTCCAACTCCTGTAGCAAGCGCTGTAACAGTTGAAGCATGAGAACTTGGCATCCCACCTGAAGCAAAAAACTTTGCAAAATCAAATTCACCCATTTTAACTAATTTAAAGACTACTTTCGTTAATTGTGCTAAAAACCATGAAATTACAGCTGCCATAAGCGGATCATTATGTAAAATTGTTTCCATGTTCTCAGCTCCTTACTGACTATAATGGAAATTCTATATAATATAAGTATAAAGAAAAATGCGTAGAAAATACTACGCATTATGATACTTTTGCTGATTTATTTTTTATAAATTTCGGTTGTTTCTGCACTAAAAACTTTGTCTTCGCTACCGAGAATACAAATAAAGCAACCCATATACAGAAAAATGCAATCATATGTGTAGATGTGAAATGTTCACCAAATACAAATACACCTAAAATTAAGCTAATTGTTGGCGCAATATATTGTAAAAATCCCACCATATAAAGCGGAATAAGTTGTGCTCCTTTTGCAAAATAAAATAGTGGTAATGCCGTTACAATACCTGCTCCTATTAAAAGTAACGTTGATAACATTGAAATAGATCCAAATGAGCCGAAACCATGTGCTCCTGTCATAACAAGATAAATGATCGCAAACGGCGTCACTAACATCGTTTCCATCGTAAGTCCAATTGTAGCATCATAATTTAACAGTTTTTTCGTTAATCCGTACAATCCAAATGAAAAGGCAAGTGAAAGAGAAACCCACGGAATAGATCCGAAACGTACTGTTAAAATGACAACCCCTACTCCTGCTAAACCAACTGCAACATATTGCCAAAAGTTTAACTTTTCCTTTAAAACGACTGTACCAAGTAAAATACTAATAAGCGGATTAATATAATAGCCAAGACTCGCTTCAATAACATGATTATGATTAACGGCCCATATGTAAACAAACCAGTTTCCGCTAATCAAGACTGAAGCTATTGTTAATGACATTAATAATTTAGGTCGTTTAAAAAGATTCACAAATTCCCCAATAAACTGGCGAAACCTCTTCGTAACACCTAATACAAGTAACATAAAAACAAATGCCCAAACGATGCGGTGTGCTAATATTTCATCTGCTGGAACTTCCTCAACCCATTTCCAATAGATCGGTAGGATTCCCCACATCGTATAAGCACCAGCCGCATATAGTATCCCTTTTTTTTGCTCTGCTGATTGACTCCCCATCTTCCTTTTTCTCCTCTTCTCATTTTTTTCTCCATTATACGGTCTCACATGCTCACTTTACCAATAATCAATCTGCATTTCTTTCGACATTTCTCATACAACGAATAATAAACATACCGTTATTACAATAAGTAACGGTATGCCGAAAACAAATTTCTTTTTATGAGTTTTATGATGAAACATATACATACCGATCCAAGCTCCAACTGCTCCCCCAGCTGCCGCTGATAAAAACAACGTACTTTCTGGCGTTCTCCACTGTTTCTTCTTTGCTTTTCGTTTATCAAGCCCCATAAGGCTAAAAGCTATAACGTTAATAATAAGAAAATAAATCCATTTCATCGCTTTCTCTCCTCATGAAAAATTCGCTTAATGGTAACACGAAAAAACGACGGAAACAACTGAAGAACTCTTTTTATCAAACTAGTTTCATTCCTTTTTCTTAATTAGTTACTTTCATATTTACATAACCAACTAAAATCGCAGTTAAAGCATTTAAATAGAAAAATGTTATGAGCAGAATCTTATATTTCATTACATTCACCCACTACCATATTATCAAAAAAACTGCTCTCAATCACTTTCTCATCAAAATGAAGAACTACAATTAGCCCTACATATAAAGAAACAAAATTTAGAAACCATTCCCCATTATCATCTTTCTTAGCTAAGCATTTAAATATCTCTTGAAATTGCATACGATCGTCTGCAGCAACAATCGGACGCACACCAAAATATTTCAATACGAGATTCAGCTTCAACTGCACGGATAATGATAAAATATATTTTAATAGCTTCGTATACTCTGTACTATCTTTTTGACTATACAACTTCACAAGCTTTGGATGTAAATTCGAAATCGATAATTCCTCGTCAGTCACTCTAGTTACTTCTAGCGTTTCAATCATCTTTTTCATATCCATCACATTCACCCCTTCTGAAAAAATTCTAAAGCCAAAGAGTACTTAATTCAAAATGTGCAATAATTGTGCGTTTCTCGTCTCTCGTTCTTCCTCACTGACTAAATCATACTTTTTTAGAAGGTGAAAAATATCATTTAATAATTTCTGCGAATGATTACCTTGTAAAAAACTCTTTAACTCTTTAAAGATCCCTTCAGGTAAAGAATTCTTTTGACTTTCGAGCTTATTCATCACATCTTCAATAGAATGATCAATGTTACACGCCATACTAAACTTCCCCCTCTATCCTCTATAAATAATATCCTCAGCTAACGATGTAAACACTTCTCCAACAAGAGAATCTTCATCATATACAGATGAACCGCTATTTTCTTCACGTTTTGCAAAAGGTATCTTGGCAATTACTTCTGTTTGCAATTGTTCTGCAAGCATTTCGCCGCCGCCTTTTCCGAACAGATAATTTTTCGATCCATCTTGTTCTTCATAATAAGCCATATTTTCTACAATACCTAAAATCTCATGCTTCGTATGTTTTGCCATTACACCGACTCTTGAAGCAACGAATGAAGCTACATTGTGCGGAGTTGTAACAATTATTTCTTTCGCTTGCGGAATCATCGCTGCAACATCAATCGCAACATCTCCTGTACCTGGTGGTAAATCAAGTAATAAATAATCTAATTCTCCCCAGTGCGTATTCGCAAGGAAATTTTGAATCCATTTATTTAGCATCGGTCCGCGCCACATAACTGGGTTATTTCCTTCTGTAAAAAATCCCATCGACATGATTTTAACACCGTGACTAATGACTGGAATTGCCGTTTGATCAATCATCGTTGGTTTCTTATTCGTTTCCATCATAGCTGGAATACTAAAACCATATATATCTGCATCTAATATCCCCACTTTTTTGCCCATACGAGCTAGTGCAGTTGCAAGATTAATTGTCACCGTTGATTTTCCAACTCCGCCTTTTCCGCTCGTTACAGTAATAAACCGTACTCCCGAATCAAGGCGAAGCATGCTCGGCATACCAGTTTCTGTTCTAGTATTTTTCTTTAAATTCTCTGTTAAAGCTGCACGTTCTTCTTGCGTCATAGAACCAAATGTTATATCCACTTTAGAGGCACCAATTGCGTGAAGTGATTCTTCAATATCTTGTTGAATTTTTGCTTTTAACGGACAACCTTGGATTGTTAGTACTACTTCAAGTTTAACCTCTGTTCCGTTCATTTGTACATTTCTAACCATATTTAATTCTACAACACTTTTGTGTAACTCTGGATCCTCTACATGTTTTAATGCATTTATTATTTGTTCTTGAGTAAGCATAGAACTCATCCCTTCTCTTATTCTAATTTATATACAACATCTTCTTGGCGCTTCATCTGGTGAAAAAGCTTATTACCCTCCGCTAACGGGCGGGATTAATGCGGCTATATCTCCAGCTTTTATCATCTCTTCATTCGTTACAAACTCTTCATTAATTGCAACCATTACTGTATCCAAGGATTGCAAATGATAACTATCTTTCAACCATTCTTTTAATTGCCCAACAGTCATTTCTTGTTTTTCTGAAATTATTAATTGATCCAATCCAACTTCCTCACGCAAATTTGCAAACAATAAAATTGTAATCATTTTCTCATTCTTCCTTCTTTGGTTTTCCTTCTGGATATGGTGTATTTTCAAGTTGATCTCCAATCCACATCGTTCCATCTTCCCAAAATTCTTTTTTCCAAATTGGAACAATTCGTTTTATACGTTCAATCGCGTACTCATTCGCTTCATAAGCTACTTTACGATGCGGTGATGAAACTGCAATGACTACCGCAATATCCTTTATTTCTAGCCGCCCTACACGGTGCGTAATTGCTACTTTTGCATCCGGCCATCTTTCACTAATCTCTTCACCAATTCTCATAAGTTGTTTTACTGCCATCGGTTTATATGCTTCATACTCTAAATGTAGCGTTCGTTTTCCTTTTGTTAATTCTCTCACTGTACCAATAAATGTTGTAATCGCACCTGCTTCCCTTCTTGCGACTTTATTCGTTACTTCTTCAACTAAAATCGGATTATCTACAATCTCAAATAGCACTTGTCCCATTAAAACCACCTCTCACTTTATGAAATGTCCAAGGCCATTCACTACCTTCGTTATCTTCTAATAAAAGAACATCAATAAACATATCTTTTTTATATCCTCTTGTCCCGCCCGGCAATACGATAAACGCGTTTGATTCTGCCAATGAAGAAACTGAGCTAGATTTATCAAACCCTGATGGATAAGCGATTAATTTCCCCTCATCATATTGCAATTTTGCTCGTACAAATCTTGTAAATGGATTCGGTTTTAGAAAATCTTCTCCTAATAACGCTTTTTCTCTTTTTAAATGTACTTTTTCACTAAACATATACGTCCGAATACACGGTCTTACGAATAATTCAAATCCTACGTAACAAGCTGATGGATTTCCTGATAAACCAAATAATAACTTGCCATTTAATTGTGCTACAGTCGTAACACTTCCTGGTCGCATTGCAACTTTATTAAAGAGAACAGATGCACCTAACTTTTCGTAAATAGCTGGTAAATAATCATAATCTCCTACTGATACACCGCCCGTTGTAATTAACATATCTACTTGCCCAAGCGTTTCTTTGACAACTGTAAAACACGTATTAAAATCATCACTAAACTTTCCAAAATATTTTACTCTTCCGCCCGCTCTTCGAATTTGAGACAATATCATATACGTATTACTGTTTCGAATTTTCCCTGGCTGTAATGAATCATCGACATCAAGCAATTCACTCCCAGTCGCTAACAGTCCAATTACAGGCTTTCTCGCAACTGGCACTTCACTATAACCGAATGTAGCAAGAAGAGCTGAAATACCTGGATTAATGTACGATCCTTTCTTTGCAAGAACCGTTCCTTTACGAGCATCTTCACCTTGAAAAGAAATATTGTCGTCCTTTTTGAATGATCGCTTCACTTCCATATAATTGTTGCCATTCTTCTCATATTGACGAGTCAGCTCTAACATAACAACCGCATCACACCCATTCGGAATTTGTGCTCCCGTCATAATTCGAACTGCTTGAAACGGACCTACTTTCTCATGGAATAGCGATCCTGCACCAATTTCACCCACTACTTCAAATACAATTGGCGTTTCATAACTTGCTAAATTAGTATCTTCTGCTCGAATAGCAAATCCGTCATACGGCGAACGATTAAATGACGGTACATCATGGTCAGCTACTAAATCCTCCGCTAATATACGTCCATAAGCTAATTCAATTGGTAATAGCTCCTTTAAGCCTTTATCAGCAAATCCCATCACTTTACGAACAGCTTCTTCAACCGTAATTGGCACTCTTCTTTCCATTGTTGACACCCTCTCTATTAACCGAATACGCGATAATATAGTTGTTTCGCTTTCGAAATATCATTTGTACCATGAATAAAAACACGACCATCTCGAAAAACAACCACGCGGTAATCATCGAATTGGCAAGATAGTAAATACGGATTCCGATCTACTTTCCCCAGTTTTTGTAATACTTTTTCTATATCATCAAAATTGTATTTCCTATTGTCTACTGTTCTAATTTGAACTGTATTTCTTCCGCATAAAACAGCTGCTTTCTTTTGATTTTCGTATGATAAATAAGGATAAGTTCGATTCAAACCGCATGAGAGACAAGTGTCTGTTTTTATTTCCCCTAATTTTATAAAATGATTTTGATTACTCCATATATCAAACATGAAAAATATTTTTCTAATTGCTGAGAAATCTTCCACTAAAATTTTGAGTGCTTCTGCCACTTGATATGCTGCGACGATTTGAACAGTCGGGCTAATAATTCCAGCGGTATCACATGTCACACCTATAACAGGAATATTTTTCAGCATACAATGTAAACACGGTGTCTCTTGCGGAATAATTGTATAACTCATACCATACGATCCAACGCAAGAACCATATACCCAAGGAATATTATGTTTTTGTGATAAATCATTTATTACAAATCGAATATCAAAATTATCTGTTGCATCAATGATTACATCTACATTTTTTAATAGACCTTCCATATTTTCTGAAGTTGCATCCATTATGAAAGCATGTATTTGTACTTCCGAATTAATTTGTTCTAACCGATTTTTTGCAGCAATTGCTTTCGGCATTTTCTCTCTTGCATCTTGTTCAGAGTACAATTGTTGCCTTTGTAAATTACTCCATTCAACGTAGTCACGATCAATAATCGTCAACTTGCCAACACCTGCACGTACGAAACTTTCGGCACTTGCACTTCCTAATGCGCCTGCCCCTACAATTAACACATGTTTATTTCGAATTTTTTCTTGTCCTTTACTCCCAATTGGTTTGAACAATTGTTGTCGTGAATACCGATCAGCCATTACATACCCTTCCTCTCAAGAACTCTATTTCATATTAGAATGTTGTTTCTGATAACAAGCAAAGTAAGCAAAACCAACAAACCCAGCTCCTCCAATTACATTTCCGATAAAAACAGGAACAAAATTTTTAGCCAAATCCATCCACGTTAGATGACCAGCAAAAATAACAGCGGAAATGACAAACATATTTGCTACTACTTGCTGAAATCCAATCACTACAAATGCCATAATTGGAATCCAAATTCCGATGATTTTTCCGACAAAATCACTCGTCCCGTAAGCGAGCCAAAGAGCAAGACAAACGAGCCAATTACAACCAATTGCTAAAATTAAAGTTCTCCCAAATGATTCATGTAACTTCCCTTCCGCTATCGCTACCGTTTTATTTAAATACTCTCCCTCTGTTAATCCGCCAAGATGCCCAAAGCAATACGCAACGAAAATTGCCCCAATAAAATTCATGAGAGTAATCCAAACCCAGTTATTCAGTACACTTATCAATGTAATTTTCTTTGCATAAAGCGCCATAGACAGTGACATCATATTTCCCGTAATTAATTCTCCTCCTGCTAATACTACGAGCATGAGTCCAACAGGAAATACTGCTCCTCCTAAAACATTCACTAGACTTCCCCAGCGCTCAGGTAAATTCCCTAAAACTCGAATGTTAAGTAAAAAACCTATCGCAATAAACGCTCCTCCTAAAAAACCGAGAATAAGCATCGCTGGCAATGTCTGTCTTACTTTTTGAACACCGGCCTCAATGACAAGCTCAGCAATTTGTTCCGGCTTATGAAATGCCATTACCCATTCCTCCATTTTCTCCAAATAAAAAAGCAGCTTCAAAAAACCTCCTCAAAATAAAGGTTTTTGAATGCTGCTTAATTTCTCTGCACATCTTTTACAGAGATATCAATCATCACTTTTACTATAAAATAGAAAATCCACAACTCTTGTAAATTTTCCATTTTTCACTATGAAGCTAGCTTTATATATTAACCACCGATATGTGACATTTCAATTTTAGGTATTGTTTTCTTATTTGTATGATTTAAGCGTTCATCTGAATAACGATCTTCCCTATTATTCCATATATCGCGTACTACATCTGTAATGTCCTCATCTGTATGTTCAGAACGAAGCAATTCTCTTAAATCATTTCCTTTAGAAGCAAATAAGCAAGTATATAATTTTCCTTCTGCAGAAATACGAGCTCTCGTACATGATGAGCAAAAAGAATCTGTTACTGATGAAATAATACCTATTTCCTCATCGCTTCCTATATAACGATACCTAGTAGCCACTTCACCAGAATAATTTGCTTCTATCCGTTCTAACGGCATAACTTGATGAATCGTATCTACTATTTCTTGTTTGGAAATAACTTCACCTAACTCCCAGCCATTATAATTCCCAACATCCATATACTCAATAAACCGAAGAATATGCTTATTTTCTTTAAAGTATTGCGCCATCTGCAAAATATCTTGTTCATTTTCCCCTTTTTGAACGACCATATTTATTTTAATTTTCATACCAACTTCAGCAGCAGCCTGTATTCCTTCCAGAACCCTTTGCACTTTGCTCCTATTACCATTTAAATAGAAAAACCGATCTTCTTCCAAGGAATCTAAGCTAACTGTTACACGTGATAGTCCCGCCTTATATAAATCAGGAGCAAACTTTTTAAGTAACGATCCATTTGTTGTTAAACCGATATCCTCCACACCATCTATTTTATTAAGGCGCTCAATAAGCTGCGGAAGACCTCTTCGAAGTAACGGTTCTCCGCCCGTAATTCGTAACTTTCTTACACCTAAAGAAACAAAAATACGTGTTATCCTTTCAATCTCATCAAAAGATAAAATTTTATCATTAGACAAAAACGAGTAATCAGGACCAAATATTTCTTCTGGCATACAATACCGACAACGAAAATTACAGCGATCAGTAACTGAAATACGTAAATCCTTTAACGGGCGTTGCAACTTGTCTAATGTAACTGATTTCATCTTCATTGCCTCACTTTTATTTTATATTTAAAACACGTTCTGGATGCGTATATACATTTAAGGAGTGATTACGAATAAATCCTATTGTCGTAATACCTAAATCTTCCGCTAGTTGCAAAGCTAACTCAGTTGGAGCTGATTTTGATAGTATAATTTCACAACCGATTTTTGCAACTTTCAATAATATTTCCGAAGAAATACGACCACTAAAAACAATGATTTTATCTTTTATAGAAATATCGTTTCTTAAACAATAACCGTAAATTTTGTCTAGTGCATTATGCCTACCAATATCCATTCGGCTTAAAATAATACCATTCACATCACATAAAGCTGCATTATGAACCCCGCCAGTATGATGAAACGTATCCGCAGATTGCTGCATTTCTTTCATTAACCGAAAACAATCCTCTGCCGCAACCTGTACATGGACACCCTGCATTTTTTTTGCACTTAGTGCATCATTGGCAAAAACAAACCCTTGCCTACTCATACCACAACAAGACGTAATATATCGTTTATTTTGCATTTGCTCATAATACGGATTTACTTTTGTCGTTGTTACATGTACAAATCCTTCTTTCTCCTGCACCCATATGCTATCAATATCTTCATACTTCCGAATGATTCCTTCAGACGCTAAGAATCCTATTACCATATCTTCTATATATTCTGGAGTACTAACCATTGTAACAAACTCCTGTCCGTTCATTTTAATGGTGACAGGAAACTCTGTTACAATGCTGTCCTCTATATGCTTAAACGCCCCTTGTTCATAACGAAAGATTTCTCTTTCTACCTGTATCGGTTTCACGATCAGTATCCTTCTCTCACGTTATATTTTTATCAAAAACAAATACCGAAACTGCAATATCTTCCTCTACTTTCATATCTGAAAATAAATTTACTAATTTCGCACCTACAAGTTCTTCCAAATGTTCACGGGAATTCGCAGCATACACTTCTTGAATCATTTTCGTTCTAGCCATATGAACCATTTCCGCACCGTCCATCGTACTTGAAATAAATTTTTCAGTAGGTGTTAAGTTTCCATAAAGAGTCGCTATAGCCATATTTTCTGCAAAAACAGTATGAATTCGTTCTGGTCCTTTTCCGAAAAGTTCTTTTCGAAGTTTTCGTATCATATCATTAAATTCATGTACTTTTTTTGACATACAATCATACCTCCCAAAAGCCTCATTTTACTTTATTATATATTTTACCAAAATGAGCTTTCCGCCCAAACTATTTCGTACAAATATTTAGGCGGAAAGGTTCACTTCATGAAGTTTATTCGTCTTTTAACCCTTTCCCCATACCTTTTAAGAAATGAAGTCCAAACCCGATAGCACGGTTAATATCTGGGTCTTTCAATACTTTCATAAGATCGAATACCCCTACTTTTTTATTACTTTCTAGATGTTCATTACCTTCTTCTAGCCCGACTAATAAACTACCTATAAGCTTTTTCGTAAGTTCTGGGTCAAGTTCAGTTAACGCACCTGCAGCACCCATCATATTATTAATTAAATTTGTAACAGGCTCACGAGTTACTTGACCTAGAACAATCTTTGCAATTGGTTCTTTCGCTTTCAGCATAGAATTTGCAGCTTCTAGCATTCCAATGTCATTTAATTCCCCTACTATATTAAACATCTGATTTAGAGCTTCTTCATTATTTGTTAAAAGCTCCTTTAAATCATCTAATTTTTGCTGTTTTATTTCTTCCTCAGTTAATTCTTGTTTTTGAATCATTTTTATAGGTGCAGCCATAGTTTTCTCCTCCTACTTATCCGTTAAATGCACATACCCTGTACGTGCCCACTTACGATGTACCTCAATTCCAGCTTGAGGGTGACGTTTTTTATTGCGTGGGTTCGCTTTTGGCATCGGATTTTCGCCATCAACTTCTAACACTTCCATACGCACTTTCGTTTGTTTATACGCAGGTGTATTCGTACGTACATCCACAGCAGGACCTGTTAAGAAATTAATTGCCGTTTCGTTATCTGTAGAGTTCATCGGTAAATATAACTCATTCGCTTTTACACGATCTGTAACGAGTGCACGTAATTTTAATGCTCCAAAAGGAGAGACAAGACGAACTAACGAACCTGTTTTTACGCCACGTTCTTTTGCAAGGTCTGGAGAGATTTCAACGAAAACACCAGGTACTTTCGTTTGAATACCTGTTGATTTATTTGTCATATTCCCTTCATGGAAATGCTCAAGCATACGACCGTTGTTAATGTGAAGGTCGAACTCAGCTGGAAATTCAGCTGGACGTACCCAGTCAGCAATCGCAAAACGAGCTTTTTTATCTGGGAAGTTAAATCCATCTTGGAACAGAAGTGGTGTATTCGTTCCATCAAAACTTCCCCAATGGAAACTGTTCCATCCTTCAAGCACTTCATAGTTTGCTTGCGAGAACAATGGTGATAAACTTGCCATTTCAGCAAAGATTTCACTTGGGTGGCTATAATTCCAGTTTGCCCCTAGTTTATTCGCAACCTCCTGGACGATCCACCAGTCTGGTTTCGCATCTCCTAGCGTAGGAAGAACTTGATATAATCTTTGGACACGGCGCTCTGTATTTGTGAAAGTACCTTCTTTCTCAAGAGATGGCGCTGCTGGTAATACAACATCTGCATATTGAGCAGTTTTAGAAAGGAAAACATCTTGCACAACGAAGAAATCAAGACTCGACAACACTTCATGTACATGATTTGCATTAGAATCTACAAGAGCCATATCTTCTCCGACAAGATACATTGCTTTCATTTTTCCTTCGTCAATTGCGTGAAGCATTTCAATATTATTAAGACCTGGTTCACTATCAATTTTCACTCCGTAAGCAGTTTCAAATTTCGCACGTTCCATTTCGTTAGTAACGTGCTGATATCCTGGAAGCCATCCTGGTAAAGTACCCATATCACAAGCACCTTGTACGTTATTGTGACCTCGAAGTGGGTATGCACCTGCTCCTGGACGACGATAGTTCCCTGTTGCAAGAAGTAAGTTTGAAATTGCAGCGGAAGTATCAGAACCACCTGTATTTTGCGTTACCCCCATACCCCAAAGGATACATGTACCATCTGCATCACGAATCATTTCAGCCATTTGAATAAGTGTTTCTTTTGAAATACCTGTTACTTCTTCTGCATATGCAAGTGTATATTCTTCTAGACTTTCTTTGAAATCTTCAAAGAAGTTTACATTCTCATTAATAAATTCCTGATCATGCCAACCTCGATCAATCATATATTTTGTAACAGCCATTAACCAAACTTGATCTGTTCCTTGTTTTGGACTAATAAAGACATCTGATCGCTCTGCCATTTCTGTTTTACGAAGATCAGCTACAATTAACTTTTGTCCGTGTAATTTATGTGCACGTTTAATACGTGTAGCTAAAACAGGATGACCTTCTGTCGGATTACATCCTACAATAATAACAAGACCAGATTGCGCAATATCTTTAATCGTTCCTGCATCACCGCCCATACCAATTGTACGGAACAAACCATCCGTTGCTGGTGATTGGCAATAACGTGAGCAGTTATCAATATTATTCGTTCCAAATACTTGTCGAGCTAATTTTTGAATTACATAATTATCTTCATTTGTAATTTTAGATGAAGAAATAAATCCGATAGAACCTTTACCGTACTCTTCTTTAATAGTACCTAATTTATTTGCAACTACATTCAGTGCTTCTTCCCATGTAGATTCAACAAACGTTCCATTTTTACGAATTAAAGGTTTTGTAATTCGTTCTTTAGAATTTACGAAATCCCAACCAAATTTCCCTTTTACACAAGTGGAAATTGCGTTAACTGGTGCATCTGAAGATGGCTGTACTTTAAGGATTTTACGCCCCTTCGTCCACACTTCAAACGAACAACCTACACCACAAAATGTACATACTGTTTTCGTTTTCTTCGTACGAGTATCACGCATGGCCGCTTCCACTTCTGATACCGCAAAAATACCGCTATATCCAGGCTCAACTTCTTTAATTAAATCTACCATCGGTTCAAGAATATCTGGTTTTAATCCCGTCATAAATCCAGCTTCACCGAGCATCGTTTTCTCCATTAAAGCGTTACAAGGGCAAATCGTTACACATTGACCACAGCTAACGCATGAAGAATCATTAATATTTACTCCTTCATCCCAAATAACTCGTGGGCGTTCCGCTTCCCAGTCTATCGATAACGTTTCATTTACTTGTAAGTTTTGACACACCTCAACGCATTGACCGCATGCAATACATTGATTAGGGTCATAGCGATAAAACGGATGCGTCATATCAACTTCACTTACATCTACTTTCGGTTCATAAGGATATTTTTGATGTTCAATTTCCATTAATTCTGCTGTATTATGCAGTTTACAGTTCCCATTGTTGTTGTCACATACTGTACAGTATAATAAATGATTTTCTAGTAACCGATCCATCGCCTCTGTTTGTGCTTCTTTTGCGCGAACAGAAGCACGCTCAACGTTCATACCTTCCGTTGCTATCGTCGAACAAGAACGCATTAACTTTCCGTCAACTTCTACAATACAAGTGTCACATGTTTGAATAGGATCTACTTCCGGCACGTAACAAATTTGCGGATGTTCAATCCCGTTCTCATTAATAACACCCAATATCGTTGAACCAGGCTCCGCTGTATACTTTTTTCCGTCAATTGTAATATGAACCATGTTGTCATTCATGGTCTTTCCCCCTTTTTGAGAATAAAAAAACTCCACCACGAAAATATACGCACCACATTTTGGGCACGCTATCATCATGGTGGAGTAGTTTATTAGCACATCTTGCTAAAATACCAATCCATTTATTCATAAATAAAACGATAGATTCATAACAGGTCATATCACGATTCCATCTTTAACACTATAATTATAGCGTTAAATGTACAAATATACAATATAAATTTTAAACTGCGCATATGTCTGTATGTAACTATCCATAATAACCCATATAAAGTTCAACGAGGAATAAGGTGAATATATGGGATCTTTTCGAAAATGGATAAGGGGCGAAAAATCTTTCTCTACACATGAGCAATCTGAAACTGTATTAAATAAAGAAATTTCTTCCTCCATGCCGCTTAATCTTAAACACTTATCCAAATTATTTAGTGGTATTCCAGAATTAATTATACGCACTTTCCCGTTAAAAAACGGAAAAGAAGCTGCTCTTATATATATGGAAGGACTTGTAGATAAAACTGTTATTAATGTAGACATTCTTCGTCCTCTCTTATTTAAAGAATGGAATGAAGACGATTTTTGGGAATCTTCTGTTTCTATAGGGAATATTAAAAAAGTTCAGAAGTGGATAGACATTGAGCAATCTCTCTTACATGGCAAAAGTATTTTATTTATAAACGGGCAATTATCAGCTTTAGAACTAGATACGCAAGCGGCGCCAAAAAGGAGTATTGAAGAACCTACAACAGAGACTTCCATAAAAAGCTCACACGAAGGATTTAATGAAGTGGCAAGTGATAGTATCGCACTTATTCGTCGATATATTCCAAATCGCGAATTAAAAGTGAAGGAATTCACTGTTGGCGAACGAGCAACCTCTAAAGTTTTTTTACTTTATCTTGCAGATGTTGCAGACGAAGATGTTGTACAAGATATGGCATGCCGCATTGAATCAATCAAAGTAGATGCTATTCTTACTACCGGTGAATTAGAAGGATTTGTTGAAGATAATTCCTATACTCTCTTCCCACAATTGTCTATCACTGAACGTCCTGACACAACGGCACATCATATTTTGAATGGGCGAATTGCTGTTGTTGTAGATCGCTCACCAGGCGTATTAATAGGACCTATGACCTTTTCATCCTTCTTTCAGACGATAGATGATTACAGCTTCAGACCTATGATTCCATCTTTTATACGACTCCTTCGTTTCACTGGGCTATTTATTGCAATATTTGCTCCAGCTCTTTATATCGCTATGATTTCCTTCCATTATGAAGTGATTCCGCTCAAATTATTGTTAACAATTGGAGAATCTCGAGCTAAAATTCCTTTCCCCCCTATACTAGAAGCATTGTTAATGGAATTAGTACTTGAAATGCTCCGCGAAGCTGCAGTTCGGCTTCCTGGTCCCGTTGGACAAACGATTGGCGTCGTAGGAGGGATTGTCATTGGACAAGCTGCAGTTCAAGCAGGAATCGTAAGTAATGTTATGGTTATCGTCGTATCTATTACCGCAGTCGCTTCTTTTATCATCCCTAACATGGAAATGTCAGCAGGAATTCGGCTTCTTCGCTTTCCAATGATGATAATCGCTTCTTTATTTGGGGTCATTGGAATTATGGTTGGGATGGCGGTTATCATCATCCATATTCTTTCTATGGAATCACTTGGTGTTCCTTATGGTAGTCCTTTTTCCCCACTATTCTCTTCCGATATAAAAGATATTCTTATACGATTACCTTGGAAAATAATGAAAAAACGACCAATGTCTCTTAACCTAAAACAAGAAAATCGACAAAGAGATGACGAAGAAACGGAGGAAAACAAGTGACAAATCGTGCAAAGAGGGAGATTACTTTATTTCAATACATTCTCACTATTAGTGGTGTTCAAGTCGGTTTTGGTTTACTTACACTTCCGCGTGAAGTTGCACAAGGAGCGAATACTGATGGATGGATGTCGATTATTATCGGATGCGTCATAACTACTTTAGTCAGTCTATGTATTATAAAAATCATGGAAAAACATCCCGGAGATACTTTACTTGATGTCCTGACACGTTACCTTGGAAAATGGCTAGGAAACGGAATGATGCTCCTTTGGATTTTATATGCTGCACTTGCCGCTATTTCTTTAATATTTTCCCTCTTATACATCGTTCACATTTGGATTTTACCTAGATCTCCTATGTTTTTAATTATGATTTTGCTATCTATCCCAATGATTATGTTGGCGTGCAAAGGCATAATCATTATAAGTCGATATGCCGTATTCACTCTTTTTTTTACAATTTGGATGCCATTATTATTATTTATCCCACTTAAAGATGGTCATTGGATATACCTTCTTCCCCTTCTCAAAGAAGGGTGGTTACCCGTTTTAAATACAGTCAAATCAACTATCATTGCGTTTCTTGGATTTGAGTTTGCATTTGTCCTTTATCCTTATCTTAGTAACAAGTCATCCGCTAAAAAAGGTAGTGTTTTTGCGAATTTAATTACACTATTTATTTATCTTCAAGTTACGTTCGTTTCTTTTGTTTATTTTAGCCCAGATGGTATAACGAAGTTTTTATGGCCTACTCTTTCTCTCATTACACCATTTCATTTTTCATTCTTAGAGCGATTTGAAATTATATTTTTATCATTTTATCTCTTTATTATTTTTGATTCTTGTATTCCTTATATTTTTACCGTTTCAGATGGAATCAATCAATTACTCAATAAAAAAGGTAGTTCCTTACCTATTTGGCTTTTTTTATTCGGGTGTATTTTCACCCTACTTTTTTATATCCCTTCTTCTTATCAAATAAATGCTTTACGCGAATTTTGGGGAACTGCCAGTTATTTTATCGTTTTTCTGTTCCCAGTCGTATTCCTCTCATACATTACATTTTATCAGTATTGGAAAAGGAGAAACACTTAAATGAAACGATTTATTCATTTCACTATATTTTGTTTCCTCACAATCTTTTTGACTGGCTGTGGGGATCGACTCGATCTCGAAAAACAATCCATTTCATTAGTTTACGGTTTTGATAAAGATAATAAAAACAAGCTGAAAGTGTACCAAATAATACCTACTTTTAACAAGGATGTCGAGAAAAAGTACGAGACCCATGAAACAAAAGTACATACACCTAGAGAGGCAAAGGCGATGTTTAATAGTTCGAGTAGCGGTTTAGTATCTACGGAAAAATTACAAATCGTCTTATTTAGCAATACGTTCTTGAAACAAGAAGGAGCTATGCCATATCTTGATGTTTGGTATCGAGATCCGAAAAACACTGGTAATATGCGTATTGTAGCAGTACAAGGACCTGTTTCTTCTATAATTTATAATAACTTTAAAGATAAACCAGATCTCCCTGAACATTTAACTGAATTAATTAATACAAACAAATTATACAATCGAACAGTTTATACAACATTCCATGAATTTCATAGACAAACTTTTAATAAAGGGATTACACCAACAATTTCAGAAATAAAAAAAGAAAAGAAAGAAATTACTGTTACTGGATCTGTACTTTTAACTTCCCGTGGAATTTATAAAATGTCATTAAATCGAGATGAAAGTGCCCTTCTTCTTATGTTGCAAAAGAAATCTAATACACCAGTTTCACTTACAATGAAAATCCCTTCTGATTCAGTTGAAAGTAACAATCATCTAAAAGATACAAAAGGCAATGATTTTGTAACAATAAACGTTCTTAGTGTGAATCGCGATATTGGTACAGGTTATATCGATAACCACTTCACATTTAATATTAAAATGAATTTAAAAGTTGCCATATCTGAGGTTACATTCAATATAGATATAGACAAAGATAACAAGAAATTAACAACACTTATAACAAAACAACTAAACAAAGATTTAAACGAATTAATCCACAAAATTCAAAAGCAGCAAGTTGATCCATTCGGATTTGGCGATTATGCAAGAGCTTTTCAATATAAAGAATGGAAAAAGGTTGAAGATGATTGGCCTAGCGCTTTTTCAAAAGCTAGTGTGAAAGTAACACCTACTATCAAAATTTTAGAAAGTGGAATTATTAAATAGTAAAAACACGCTACTTGTTCTTATATGAATAAGTAGCGTGTTTTCATTTCCATTACAAGTATTATTTCAATGGACTATACTCTATTTCCATTTCTAACATTACTATGTTTTTTAGCATATACAAAATATATGAAAACACCTATTATAATCCATGCCACAAAACTAATTAAAGTAAGCTTAGAAAGGTTCAAAGCCAAATATATACAACTTACTATTGAAACGATAGGTAAAAAAGGTACTAGAGGGGCACGGAATGGCCTCTTCATATTAGGATGTGTCTTTCTTAATACAATGACAGCTATAGATACAAACACAAATGCTGTTATCGTTCCCATATTCACTAAATTAGCTAATAAATTCAAATCCACTAATCCCGCTAATAAAGCTGCTAGTATACCTGTAACCCACGTATTAAAAAATGGAGTTTGTAAACGTTTATGGACACTTGAAAGTCTTTTTGGTAACAATCCATCTCGACTCATCGAGTAAGATACACGAACAAATGCAAACATAGCTACTAACAGAACTGTTGTTAGCCCTGCTATCGCTCCCACCGATAACAACCCAGCAATTCTATCTTCTCCTACAGTGCGCAACGCATATGCAACCGGATCAGCAACATTTAATTCCGTAAACGGAACCATTCCAGTTAGCACGAATGAAACACCTACATATAGAACGGTACAAATGAGCAAGGAAACAAGTAGCCCAATTGGCACGTTACGTTGTGGACGCTTCACTTCCTCTGCGGCTGTTGCAACTGCATCAAATCCTAAAAAAGCAAAAAATACAGTAGCAGCGCCCCCTACCACGCCGTGAAAACCAAACGGTAGAAATGGTTGCCAATTCTCTGGTCTTACATATTGTGTCCCTACAACAATAAATCCTACAATAACAGCCAGTTTAATAATAACCATTATATTATTAATTCGTGCACTTTCTTTTGCGCCACGGCTTAATAAAAATGTAACAACTAAAATAATAAGAACTGCTGGTAAATCAATGATTCCACCCTTCCCCATTCCTGGTGCCGAAGCAAAAACCGTAGGAATGTGAATATTAAAACCTAGTAGCAGTGACTGAAAATATGCTGACCAGCCCGCTGCAACCGCAGAAGTCGCTAATAAATACTCCAGCATAACACACCAGCCAACTATAAATGCAAAAATCTCACCTAGTGTCATATATGTATATGAATATACACTTCCCGAAACTGGAACTGTAGATGCAAATTCAGCATAACAGAAAGCTACACATGCACATATAATTGCTGCTAATACAAAAGATAATACAATCGCCGGACCAGCATGTTTCGCTGCTACAATACCAGTTAATACGAAAATACCTGTACCAATAATTGCTCCAATACCTAACAGAGTTAGATCAATCGCTCCTAAAGTTTGATTCAATACTTTTTTCTTTTCTTCATCCATTGCTTTCTTTATGAAAAGACTCATTCTTTGAAACCTCTTTTTCAAGTTTATCTCTTACTTGTTACATTCTTTATTACTGTTCTATTTTAAAAATAAAAATATACATAATTCACTTCCCCTATAGACTTAGTAACCCACCCCATCAAAAAACAGAAAAATCAATCTCTTTATATCGTATTGAATTTTCAAAATATTAACCGTACCAAAAAGCCATTAAGAATGCTGATTGAATTTATCATACAATTAATTATATTGTCAATAATAAATCATTAAAAAATAATTGGTTGATTATTTATCAAATGTTATTTTTATACATAATTATTTTCTCAAAAACATTGTTGTTTTCCACCTTAATATTCATATTCATTTTATTACATTGATTTTCATACATTTTTCATTACATACAATGTAATAAAAATCATAATAACCTCAAATAAACTATTATTCAAAAATAATAATTCATTTGAGGTTATTTCACCATTTTAATACTAACAAAAAAGTGCAGATTTTCATCTGCACTTTTTTTATTCTTCCACTTCAGCTTCTGCACTACTATTTTCAAGATGCTCCTTCTGAGCTTCCTCTTGCAACTCTGCTGAAATCATCCCATAATAAAGTTCCGGATATAACCCAAATATTTGATATACACTTCCTAAAAACGGCATCAGAATCCCTCTTTTCTAAAGTTGTATTGCCACTTTTAAGGATTCCCTTTTCATTCATTATACATTCGTTTTTGGCGTTTCTTCTTCATCTTGAATACTTAATAAATTTTGCCATTTTTTATACGGAGCGCTATTTGGATCTACATATCCTTTCGCATGCGAGCGATCCCACAATTGTTTAATAAACATTTCTTTCTCTTTCTTTGCAACCATATCAGCACCTGTACCGTAATAGTTCTGGAAATACAACTCGATTTCATCAAGGAATAGTCTTAATAATTCATCTGATGTTTCTTCTAACGTCGGATCATACTTCGCTTCACGGTCATACATTAAAATCATATCTAAAAGATTGTGGACATGTTCTTTTCTAAGCCATCTTACATCTTGGGCTCCTAATACGAACGGATGTGTATATAAATGTCCACCTTGTATCATCGCCTTTTCTTGCTCTTCTTCAAATCGTGACAAGATGTTTTCATAAATAAACGGATTATGAAGCAATGCTCTGTGTAATTTATAACTTTCACTTGAAATATTTTTCCCCATCGACTGAATTAAAAAGCTACGCCCCACACCGTTATATTGATACACAAATTGTCCATCAACAGCAACTAAACTAATCCAGCGATACATATATGCGTATAGTAATGCACGATTACATTTATCATAATCTAATTTTGTTTGAGTCGCATTCAAGTCTGGCATAAAGGCTGGTAAGTGCCAATACTTATCTAAATGCGGCGTTAAACTAGATTTTTTACTATTTAATTTGTTTACACGGCGATAATACGATTGGAAATAGTCACCTTTATCATTCATAAATCCGTTTGAAATATGTCCTGATGATAATTTAGGAAAATCTTGCAGCGATAAGCCATAATGTGCTCGATAACAGATCACTTCAAATGGCGAAAAGGCTTCATGTACTGTATCTTTTTCTTTAAACATTTCTTGAATCAATTCCTCTTGTAGCTCTTTCTTTAAAGAAGGATGTATACCCCAATATTGTAATTCCCTATGATGAGAAACTTTTGGAATGAACGGACTTGCTAAATGGAACAGGTCTTCAATTTTTTCACGAACGTATTCATCGCGATCACGTTTCTTGTAATCTGCTTCTTTTCGCAACGCTTCAATGATATTCAGTTCTAATTTATCACGATAGCGTACTTGCAGTTCGTCATAACAATAGCTCAGTATATGTTCGCGGTAGAAATCCTCTACCTTTTTCGACTGAATCTCTTCTGTTTTCGCATCACGACAATATTCTCCGTACAAACTCATATAAATTTCCGCTGATATATCTTTCGGTAGTACACCTAAATTTAAATGTTGCTGCATATCTTGCCATATCTTTTCTTGCAACTGTTCCTCTGCTAATACATATACATTCGTCGGGTTTGTTTTTCCTTCAAATTCCTTACTGCGCTTTTGGATTTCAAATAATAAATTTTCACGTGTTTCATGTAAATTATCAAAAAACCTTTCCCAATATTGAATCATTTTATTAACTGCTTGATATAGCGATTGATATACAAGTTCTAATAGCATTTCTTTTCGATATTCATTTAATTTGTGTACATATTGCGTTACGATGTCTTCAAATTCTCTTTTGAATAAACGTTGCTGATTATTAATCATTTTTCCGAACCAGCCTTGTTGTTGAGCAATTTCTACTCGGCGTACAGCCGTTACCGTGCCATCGATATTACCTACATTAAATTTTTTATCGTAGTTTTGAATTACATTACGCTTTTGTTCATTATTTTCATGTAGTCGATTCATTTTTTCTACTAACTGCTTTCGAATTTCATATAACATAAAACGTGCTGCTACTGGGTGAACTGGATCTGTTTTCTTTAAAAACCATGTATTTAATTGATAGGACTGCCCTTCAGAACCACTTGGTGAAAAGCGATCTGATTCAATCATGTCATATAAAAGTGTCGTTACATGTTCATGTACACGGCTCGGAATCGCATACGCATATAAACGAACCGCATGATCCACTCTTGCCACTTCACCTTTCATTTGTTCCATCATTTTCAGTTTCGCAGCTGAAATTTTACACTCATGTTGCAGACGATTTAATTCCTCATCTTTTTGCACCGTGCGTTGTACATAACTTTCTACAGCTTCTAAAAACAGTTTTGATTTTGCAACTCCGAGCTTACCACCTTCTGCTCCTTCACGTGTTTCATTGTACATTTGTCTATAGAAAATATGAGCTTGCTCTGGACGGGTAGCAAGATGTTCCAAGTCCTCTAAATAACTTTTACCTCTCTCCGGCTTTTCACGCTGCATACCACGTTTTACATCTTGGTCATATCTTTGCTTCTTCTCTTGAAACAGTTGATCTAAATGAAGCCACGATTCATCTAAACCTTGCACAGCCCATTTTAAAGCACAATATTTTAACACATGCTCATACGGATAAATGAGTTTTGCCGTTCCTGCCCCGCAATATCGTCCTTTTCCGCTTGATTCTGCTAATTGCTGAATTTGATTGTCTTCTTGTGCAAAATGACTTGTGGACATTGGGCTAAATAACTGTAAATAAATTGTATTTGCCATCTGTTCCATATAGTCCGATAAATTGTGTAAATGGTGTCCATGTAGGTTTTCATAATCGTATAAGAAACAATAATTGTACGGTAAATGATGTTGTTTAATTGTATGATTCGTTCTTCCGTCTTCATCTACTTGATCAGGGCGATACTCTAATTCAATTGTTACACCGCCACGTTTTGATAATTCTCCAGTAGAACCGAGCGTAATAGCATGTAATTCTTTTAACGATGCATAGCCGTTTGCTTGCACCGTTTCAAACTCTTTCGCACTAACCGTTCTCGTCTTAACTAACACATCCGGCATTAAAAACGCACCGCGTATTAAAATGTTGTGATGCTGCAGTTTTTTTCGAAGCATTTCACGTAAATATAATGCAATTTGCAGAAACATCCCTGAACCTGTTCCGCCCGCTAGTGACGTTACTATAATGACACGTACTCCATATTCCGTTTGATCGCTTGTAACTGGAAAAATCTTCTCAATTTCTTGCCAAAAGGATGTCAATTTATCTTCTTTCATCGCAGCACGTAACGCTAAACGTGAAATGACGCGTAACTGTCCTGCTCCTTCTGTTAATGGTTTATCAAGTATAGTCGGGTCCATCGGAAACCACTCTGGAATCGTTGGATCACCCGCAATATACTCTCTTGGCGTTTTACTCGAACTCGTTTGCGTCTTAAACTTTCGAATATGATCAAATTTACTCAATGTATTCACATCTGTATCAAATACGTGCATTGCTACCTTTTTCCGGCGCTCTTCAGGCAGTTTTTCATATATTTGATGCGTCACAGTACTACCGATTCCACCTAAACCAATTAATATTGTTGGAACTTGTAATGTCATGTGAACCACCTTCCTATTCTTGCTTGTTTGAAAAAAGGGAAAGAGAATCAATACTCCATCCCCTTCTTATCCCTATCTACTATTCACATTCGTACTTGTAAATCTCCTTACCATATCCTCTATCAATTAGTAAAAGTTCATTTGGATATAGTGTCTTATGTTCCATTCCTACTTCATCCTCTGTTATAAACATCCCATCAATAATCATTCCAACTACTTGTGATTCTTTCGCTACAAAGACAGATTTCGAACCTTTCTTCGCTATAAACGTAACGGATTGCACCGTTTTTCTTTCTGCTCTAAATGGGATACCAAAATAATGGTTCCACCATTTATTTCGAAGTAATTCTGGTTCAGATTGATATAGCCAATCTTTCGCTACCTCTTGATCCCATTCATAATACAGTAGTGCCTTCCGGTGAAATCTCGGCCGAACAATCCATCCTAAAACAATGATTCCTACTACTAGCAGTAATAACGTGATAGGAATGACAAACTTAAAAATGAGCGCATATTTTTCATAAAACGGAGCATCTTGAATATGGAATGTTATGTTTTTCTTTACTTCTTGTAACTTTGAATCCCGCATTACGATGGTAGCTTCTACGGTGCCGGTATCTGTAAAATTAAATATGTCGGAGTAATAGGGACGAGGATAAACATAGATTTGGTTTCCATGTTGCTTTATTTCATAATTGATTGATTGTTCAGATGTGACACCAGTAGATTTTAATAGTTTTTTTACAGCTTCTTCTGTCATCGGCTTACCATCTAACTGTGGCTGCAAAACAAATGGTTTACTATTCTCTAAATTTGTCACTTTTTCTTCATAATCTTTTGTAACAGTTTGAAGTGATAATTTTGGTTTCTCAGCTGTTTCAATTTTAAATTCTTTCGTCTGTCTATAAAACCCTTTTATATTCATATGAACTTTCCCGCGTACTAACCCTTTATCAAGCTTAGTTTCGTAATAAAACACATGCCTTTTATCGTCCCACTTCATCGGATATTGTTTTCCGTCTATTTCTACTTCTGCCTGAAAGTAAGAAGACTGAACTGGCAACTCCGTAGGCTTTGCTTCAATAACAGCAGTAACACCTTCGTACATTTTCTCTACATTTTTTTGACTACTATCATCTTTGTCATAAGTAGAAACCGTATAATTAAGCGCCGGTTCAACTAGTACTTGTAGTCCTTCTTTCTCAATGTCCTGGTCCACTTCTATCGTATAAGTTCCTGGTTTAATAACTTCCTGATTTTCCGTACTTATATGAACTATATTTCCGAACAATTTTGCTTCTCCTGGTGCATGTATGGAAAAAGAAGATTGTAATTGTAATGGTTTAGAAATTTGTGTGACCTGATAATCGGGCAGAGAAGGCGATTGTCGTACAAGCGTCATACGTTTTAACGGAAACGGTGTTGTAATCTCTACTTTTTTCCCCACTACTTTCGTTTTGACAATCGATTCAACAGAGGAGAATGGATCACGATTTGCAACTAATGCTGCCACTTGATTTACACTTTTTACAATGCCATCTTCTCCGCTTGACGGCATCGTAACACCATTTATCTCTTTCTTCCATATTTCTTTGAACGTGTTTAATTGTTCTTTTTCTTGTTGTCCTAAATCTTCTTCCATCGTAATTAAGACTGGGTGTAACGATATCTTTTTTGCATCCATTTCTTTCTTAAACTGGGCTAATTTCTGCAAAATTTGTTCTTTTCCGCCAACCTTATCTTTCTCTAAATCATTAAATGCCCCGTCAGTTAATACAATAAGCCAAAATTCACGTTTTCCATCTATATCTGCTTCCTTTTTTATAGATTGCATCGCCGTTTCTACCGCGCTAAATGGAGTATTTAAATACGTTTTCCACGCTCCAATTCCCTCAATTTCTGTTTGCCTTTTATCCTTCGTTAACAAAATGTTTAATGGATCATTCGGCTTACTCATTGGAACGTAAGAAAATTTATCTTTTTCATCTAATAATGCAACTAAACTTTGCAAAGCATAATTGGCATATTTCCAGCGATCGTTATTTCTCATGCTGCCCGAATCGTCATATACAAGTGAAACGACCCTTTCCTTTGCCTCCTCTCCTTTTGCAAAAGCTGATAAAGGTAAACATATAAATAGAAACAACATGAACGTGGCACAAATTCGAATTTTCATGATGAGGCTTCGCCACCTTTGTAGACAAATTCCTATGTTTAAATTTATGAGAGGAAACAAGATATATGACTTGTATTTTAGGACAACTAACCCACCATAAATTTATTATGTAAACAGATTATACACTTGGTAATATTCCTTCTAGCATTCTCTATCCAATTATATAAGTAAAAAAAGCCTGTTTAAGATCCACGCTTAAAACAGACTTTTCCTACTTTTCATTTTAAAAACACATAACAAAAAGTTTGATTTTTGACTTAACACATCACTTCTATTGTAAATCCACCAGGTACTTCAACGTAAAACGTATACGCATGGGCATGCTTAGGAGGCTCGATCAAAAATCCATCTTCCTGCAATCTTTGATTTATCTTATCTACTTGTTCTTCATTTTCTTGTGGAAATCCTACATGAAATGTTTTTGGATACTGAACTTCTTTTCCTTTCATTAAAGTTAGTATAAATCCATCATTGTCACGCATAACTGCAAAGGCATTCCCCCTTGTTCCACTACAAATTAAACCAAAATACCTCTCTAAAAACTCTCTAGATGCTGTTACATCTGTAACTGTTAAATTAAGATGTTTAATTCCCAATCCCCCACCTCATTTCTTAATTTTCTAACATTTTATCATACAAATAAAAAACACGCTTTTCACAGCGTGTTTCATTGCTTTACATACACTTCAACAATCGGATTCTCTTTATTATCCGCATGCAAGCGTATATTCGCTTCACTTGTATTATAAATACTAGCTAATAACATTATCGTTAACACATTAGGTATCTTCGCATCACTTCCGTATTTTCTCTCAAGCCCTTCCTTATATTCAAAATCTAAATCCCCCTGCACATATGTATACACTTCAAAACCATCTTCTAAATTGCAAACTACTGTATCAATAATATCTGCCCCTACTTGCTTCTTCATTTCCTCTCGCAACGCTTCAATAAATTCTTCCCACGGTACTTCGTATGTCTGAAACTGATCTGTAGATTTCATGCCTTTTCCTCCTTATATATCCTCTTCTTATATTTCCCCTTTCCTATAACAATTATGATAGATAGGACATTCGTACAAGCCGCACTTGTCCCCCTTACATATCGTATTACTGTAATGCGGAAGGAGGAAAGAACATGCATAGACAAAAATGTTATGATACATGCCGACGTTATTTCGGAAAAGTTGTTCGGATTGAAGACCATGATGGCCGTATACATTTAGGTAAAATAATCGATTTGACACAAAACTCTGTATGGATTGAACCGATGCAACAGCGCTCATCTTTTGATTCAGGATTCGGATACTATGATGCTTATGCAAACGGTGGTTGTGACCTTTGTGGCGGCCTTAGCAGATGTGATAGTTGCGGATTTGGATGCGGTGGTGGATTCAGCAGTTGCGGATGTGGTGGCCGTGGTTGCGGTAGTTGTGGTGGCGGCGGCTGGGGTGGCGGCGGTTGTGGCTGGGGTGTTGAACTCGGATTTGGTTTCATCTTCGGAATTACATTAGCTGCATTATTTTTCATTTAACATAGTAAAGAGTTGGCTACCTTTAGCCAACTCTTTTTCTTTATTTTTCACATATAAAAATACGATGCCCTAAAATGTGTTGGTACATAAGCCTTACATTTTCATGCTGTACCCACGCCTCATATAACTCATTCGGAATATGTGAGGATACATTCCATTCTGGCTCTTCTACATAGCCAGAGATCGTTTCTGCAATCGTGCCACCGCCAGCAATTGTAATTCTTTTAAAATTTGCTTTCTGAAATAATTGTACCCACTCATTCTCAGTTAATAGTTCTTTCATGCCATATAATTGGGCGATTTTTTCTTCCTCACTCTTATCAATGTGCCTATCAATAATCATTTCAATGACAACAAGCTTACCGTCCTGCTGTAATACACGGTAACACTCCGAGATAACCCTTTCTTTCTCTGTAAAAGCGATGATTGATTCTCCAAGTACGAACTCAAATGAGTTATTCAAACAAGGTAATTGCTCTACACTTCCTTCAATTAATTGTATATCTAACCCTTCAAACAACCATCTATCTTTTGCCTTTTGAATCATAATTTCATTCTTTTCAACAGTTGTTACTTTATAACCAAATTCCCTTGTCATATATGCAGCTGTTTTTCCCGTACCGCAACCTATTTCAAGGACATTCGCTCCATATTTAAAAGGCAGTTGTGCTAACAATTGTTTTGTTAACGTAAAACCACCAGGATGAGCACTTCCTATTCCGTAATAAGCTAGGAAATCGATGTATGTGTTTCGCTTCATAGGACTCTCCTTCAAGTTTTCTATAATACATATATTCATCCTCAAAAAAATAGTGCACAGAAAAAAAAGCATTTTCAAGTGCAATGTTTCAACTTGAAAACGCTTTTTTCTTTTACTATTTCTCTTCTACATACGCCCATTTGAAACTATATTCCGGACTAATATTATGTTTTACAATTCCCTTTACATTTGGTTTCATAACATACGATCTACCACTTTGATATAAAGGTACGAGCGCTACATCTTCTTCAAGTAACAGTTTTTCTGCTTTCCCTAGCTCTGTCCAACGTTTTTTTGCATCAGCCATCCATTCCGTCTTACTTTTATTAATAATGTCATCATATTTTGAATTTGAATAGCTCATCTGATTCTGTGAATTTTTCGTTTCAAACATATCAAGATATGTCATTGGATCCGCATAATCTGGATTCCAGCCGCCATATGAGAAATCATAATCTTGGTCTGATTCTAATTTTAGTTTTTGCTTAAATGGCTGAAGTTTAATATTTACTGTTACACCCTTTAAATTCTTTTCAATTTGATCTTTTACATACTCCCCAACCTTTTTCGCATTACCAGTATCATAATTTAATAGCTCTATTGTCACTTGATCTTTTCCAAGTTCTTTTTTCGCAGCTTCCCAGGCTGCTGCTGCCTTTTTAGAGTCTTGTTTTAAACCATTTTTAAACGTTTCTGCGAAATCTTTACCGTCTGGTCCAGCTGCTAAACCTTTTGGTACTAAATAATCCACTGGTTTTGAACCATCATTTAAAATGACATTCGTTAAAGCTTTCTTATCGATTGATAATGCAATTGCTTCACGTAATTTTTTACTCTTTAACGGTGTATCTTGCCCACCACGTTTTTGATTTAGACGCAAGTAAAAAGTACTTGTTTCTGAATATGCACCAAACTCTTCTTTATTATTTCTATACTTATCAACAAATTCACCTGATAAAAGTGTAAAATCAATCGCACCTGTATCATATAAATTTACTCTTGTAGCTGGTTCTTTTACTACACTATAGTTGATTTCTTCTAGTTTTACAGTCTTTTTATCCCAATACTGATCATTTTTCTTTAATTTCCAACCTTGTTCATGCTTCCAATCAGTAAGTACAAACGGTCCATTATAAACTGTCGTATCAGACTCTAAACCGTATTTATCTCCTTTTTCTTTTACGAACTTTTCATTTAATGGATAGTATGACGCGAATGCCATTAAATTTAAGAAATATGGTACTGGTCTCTCTAGTTCAACTTCCAGTGTATAATCATCTACCGCTTTTACACCTAATGTAGAAACTTCTGCTTTCTCTTGATTTATTGCCTCTGCATTTTTAAGATAGTAAGCAATAAACGCATATTCTGCAGCTGTTTTTGGATCTACTAGACGTTGCCATGCAAATACGAAATCTTTCGCTGTTACAGGATCACCGTTTGACCATTTTGCATCTTTTCGTAATTTGAATGTATATTTTTTGCCATCCTCGCTTTTCGTACTAGATTCTGCCGCCGCTGGAATTGGCTTGTTATCTTTATCTAGACGATATAACCCTTCCATCGTGTTTCCTAAAATTTGAGAACCTAACGTATCTGTATTTTTAGAAGTATCCATCGTCGGAATTTCATTCGTTTCTGTACGATTCATTACTTGCTGTGCCGCATATTTAATATCGGATTTTTTCTCTTCCCCGCCACTATTAGACGTCGTAGTCGTTTTCTTCTCCCCACCAGAAGATCCAGAACATGCTGTTAACGCCACACTCATTGCTAAAACTGGTGCTACAACCGCCGTGAACTTTTTCATCTTTTTCTTCATTCTTGTACCCTCCCCAATTATATGTACGAAATTAACTTTGAGAGACTTTCTTTTAAAATATATTATTAGAAAATTCTTACTAATTATTATTCTACTAATTTTTCTTGATTTGTAAAGTTTTTTATGAATATTCTAAATAATTAATTTATTATTTTTATAATACCTATCTATTACTACTATACGAATTCTCCCACATCTACTATATGTAAGTACCACTTTTCTTATTCGTCTCTACTTATTTAAATTTAATTAAATAGTAAAAGAGCGTTTTAAAAATAAATAATCTACTTTTAAAACGCTTTTTTTATTATTTTCCTTCCGTTACATAAGCCCACTTAAAGCTATATTCTGGACTAATATTGTGTTTCACAATTCCTTTAACATTCGGTTTCATTACATACGCTCTTCCTGTTTGATATAAAGGGACTAGCCCAGCATCTTCTTCAAGGAATAGTTTTTCAGCTTTTCCTAACGTTTCCCAACGCTTCTTCGCATCACCCATTAATTCATTACCTGCTTTTTCTACCATATCATCATATTTTGCATTTGAGTAACTCATTTGGTTATACGGGCTCTTCGACTCGAACATATCGATAAACGTCATTGGATCCGCGTAGTCTGGACTCCAACCTGCATAAGAGATTTCATAATCTTGTGCAGTCTCTAATTTTAATTTTTGTTTAAACGGCTGAATCTTTGTATTAATCGTTACACCTTTTAAGTTTTTCTCAATTTGATCTTTAACATAATCAGCAATCTTTTTCGCAGTTCCATCATCATAACTTAGTAATTCAATTGTCACTTGATCTTTTCCAAGTTCTTTTTTCGCTGCTTCCCAAGCTGCTGCACCTTTTTTCGGATCATATTTCAAACCATTTTTAAATGTATCTTGGTAATCTTTACCGTCTGGTCCTGTCGCAAGTCCTTTTGGCACCAATTGATCCGTTGCTTTTGATCCATTATTTAAAATTACATTTGCCAATCCTTTTTTATCAACTGATAACGCAATTGCTTCACGAAGCTTTTTGCTCTTTAACGGTGTATCTTGTCCGTTACGCTTTTGATTTAAACGTAAGAAGAATGTACTTGCTTCTGAATACTCACCGTACTCATCTTTGTTCGATTTATATTTATCTACAAATTCTCCTGATAGTAATGTAAAGTCAATTGATCCTGTATCATATAAGTTTACTTTCGTCGCAACTTCTTTTACTACACTATAATTAATTTCTTCTAATTTCACAGTCTTGTTATCCCAATATTTATCATTTTTCTTTAGCTGCCATCCTTGTTCATGTTTCCATGAAGCCATAACAAATGGACCGTTATACACTGTCGTGTCAGCTTCTAAACCGTATTTATCTCCTTTTTCTTTTACGAATTTTTCATTTAGCGGATAGTATGACGGGAATGCTAATAAGTTTAAGAAGTACGGTACTGGTTTCTCTAGTTCTACTTCTAGTGTATAATCGTCTACCGCTTTTGCTCCTAATTCTGTTACAGGTTTTTCACCTTTATTAATCGCCTCTGCATTTTTAATATAGTAGGCAATAAACGCATATTCTGCCGCTGTATTTTTATCAAGTAAGCGCTGCCATGCAAATACAAAATCTTTCGCTGTTACTGGATCACCATTCGACCATTTTGCGTCTTTACGCAGTTTAAATGTATATTTTTTGCCATCCTCGCTTTTCGTACTAGATTCTGCCGCAGCCGGGATTGGCTTATTATCTTTATCAAGACGATATAATCCTTCCATCGTGTTTCCTAAAATTTGTGCCCCTAACGTATCAGTAGACTTAGAAGTATCCATTGTCGGAATTTCTTGATTCTCTGTACGATTTAACACTTGCTTCGCTGCATATTTAATATCAGACTTTTTATCTTCCCCACCACTAGACGTCGTAGTCGTTTTCTTCTCCCCACCTGATCCAGAACATGCTGTTAACGCCATACTCATTGCTAATACCGGCGCTACAACCGCCGTGAACTTTTTCATCTTTTTCTTCATTTTTGTACCCTCCCCAATTATATGTACGAAACTAAATTTGAGTAATTTCCTAATAACTAGTTATCAGAAAATTCTTATTAATTAATATTCTACTATTTTTTCTAGTTTTGTAAAGTTATTTTTAAAATATTCTAAAAATTATTTTTTCATAATAGAAACCTTATATCCATTGTTTTTTTACATTTAATCTCATAATAAAAAGCATTCCAAAAGTAAAGAATCTACCTTTGGAATGCTCTATTATTTTATCCTTCTATTGTGGACAGTGAGATTCTCAATGCAAGAATAAGATAAGGAACTTCATATATCCACTTAAAGATAAAACCACTATTTAAAAATTATTTTCCATCTTTTTCAGTCATATATGCCCACTTGAAGCTATACTCTGGGCTAATGTTATGGTGAACGATGCCTTTTGCATTTGGTTTTTGAACATATGCATCACCACGTTGGTATAAAGGTACAAGTGCTACATCTTTCTCAAGAAGTAATTTTTCAGCTTTTCCTAGCTCTTCCCAACGTTTCTTCGCGTCACCCATTAATTCTCCACCAGCTTTTTTAATCATATCATCATACTTAGAATCAGCGAAGCTCATTTGGTTATGAGAATGATTAGACTGGAACATATCTAAGAATGTCATTGGGTCAGCGTAGTCAGGTCCCCAACCAGCAAATGATAAATCATAATCTTGCTCTGTTTCTAATTTTAGCTTTTGTTTGAATGGCTGAAGTTTAATATTAACTGTTACACCTTTTAAGTTTTTCTCGATTTGGTCTTTTACATATTCTCCAACTTTTTTCGCATTACCAGTATCATAGTTTAATAGCTCAATTGTAACTTGGTCTTTTCCAAGTTCTTTTTTCGCTTCATTCCATGCAGCTGCTGCTTTTTTCGCATCTGGCTTAATACCATTTTTAAATGTTTCTTGGAAATCTTTACCGTCTGGACCACTTGCTAATCCTTTTGGTACTAAGAAGTCCGCAGGTTTAGATCCATCATTTAAAATTACATTTGATAGATTTTTCTTATCGATTGAAAGTGCAATTGCTTCACGTAATTTTTGGCTCTTTAGCGGTGTATCTTGTCCGCCACGTTTTTGGTTCAGACGTAAGAAGTATGTGCTTACTTGTGAATATGTGCCAAACTCTTCTTTATTATTTCTATACTTATCAACGAATTCACCTGATAGAAGCGCAAAATCAATTGCATTTGTATCATATAAATTTACTCTTGTAGCTACTTCTTTTACTACACTATAGTTAATTTCATCTAGTTTTACAGTCTTTTTATCCCAATATTGGTCGTTTTTCTTTAATTTCCAACCTTGCTCATGCTTCCAATCAGTAAGAACGAACGGTCCGTTATATACTGTTGTATCAGACTCTAAACCGTATTTATCTCCTTTTTCCTTCACGAACTTCTCATTTAATGGATAGTACGATGGGAATGCTACTAAGTTTAAGAAATATGGTACTGCTTGTTCTAACTCAACTTCAAGCGTATAGTCATCTACCGCTTTTACTCCTAGCTCTGCTACAGGTTTTTCACCTTTATTCACCGCTTCTGCATTTTTAATTGGGAATGCGATAAATGCATACTCAGCAGCTGTTTTTGGATCTAATAGACGTTGCCATGCATATGCGAAATCTTTCGCTGTTACAGGATCACCATTTGACCATTTTGCATCTTTACGTAGTTTAAATGTATATTTTTTACCATCCTCACTCTTCGTGCTTGATTCTGCAGCAGCTGGGATTGGTTTGTTATCTTTATCTAATCGATATAAACCTTCCATTGTGTTCCCTAAAATTTGAGAACCTAATGTATCTGTATTTTTAGAAGTATCCATTGTTGGAATCTCATTTGTTTCAGTACGATTTAGTACTTGTTTTGCTGCTAATTTCCCTTCTGATTTGCTATCTCCACCAGAGCTAGAATTCGTGCTTGTCTTCTTATCTCCACCTGATGTAGAACATGCTGTTAATGCCATACTCATTGCTAAAACTGGTACTACAACCGCTGTTAGTTTTTTCATTTTTTTCTTTTTCACTTTCTGTACCCTCCCTAATTCTTAACGCTCTCATTTAAGAATTTTCTGATAATTCTGTTTTTCTTTATATATTTATCAGAAGATTCTTATTAACTATTATTCTACTAATTTTTTGAGTTTTGTAAAGTGTTATTATTGAAAATTTTTAAAAAATTATTTTTTTACAGTAATATTCATAAAAATTCCATAATCTTTCGAAACACTATATCTCATTGAATTCTATGTATTGATTTAATAGTCTTTATATCCCTCCGCTACAAAACACTTGTAAATTATTGTTAATAAATAATGTATATCATACCAAACCTCTTTTCTACAAAAATAAAAAAGCAGACATTTCGCCTGCTTCAATTCTCCTCAATTTGCTTTTCGCTTAATCCTAGATGTGTTCTAAGAGTATTACTCAAACTCTGTAGATCTTTTTTATTAGGATTATAATAATATACACGTTGTCCGTTTGGGCCATTAGGTAAATATAAATCATCACCAGCTAATTGTATTTTTTCAACTGAACCGTTTAAACCGTATTTATAAAAAGATAAAATATCATCCATTACTAAGTTTGTTTTAAAATCGCCGTCAACCGCCTCAACCATTTTTTCTAGTTTCGTAATCGAACCTACACTTTTTAATTTACTTAACATCGCTTCGATAACAAGCTGTTGGCGCTGACCTCTCATTGCATCACTATCAATATGACGCGTTCTTGCTAGTGCAAGTGCTTCTTCCCCATTTAATTTTTGTAATCCTTTTCTCAAATGGATCGCATCAGGTTCATCTTTACTATTTTGCTCCGTAAATTCAACTGGGACATCTACCTCAATACCATCTAACCCATCAACAATTTTAGTAAAGGAACCAAAATTAAATTTCACAAAATAATCAACAGGCACCTGTAACAATTTTTCTACCGCTTCCACTGAAGCTTGCGGTCCTCCATCTTTACCATTTTGAACGAAACCACTTCCATATGCATGGGTTATTTTATCTTTTTTCTTTTGAACTGGAACATATGTATATGTATCACGCGGTATGCTCGTTAATTTCACTGTTTTATCATCTTTATTAAAGGTGGCTAACAATAACGCATCTGTATGAAATGCACCATTATACTCCTTTTGTCGTTCTTGATTTTCATCAATTCCCATAATTAAAAGTGAAACATGATTTGCAATTGGCTTTACAGATTTCTCACGTAAATTGGATTTTTCACCTCGTGCTAAATTCAAATTAGATTTTTGTACGAGACTAGAAGTTTTCATATATACATAGGTTCCATAGCCAATTCCACCAAATAGTAATACCGCTAGTAGTAAACTTATTATCGTTTTCTTTTTATATTTTTGCTTATTTTTCTCTTCTCTTAAAGATGAATGATTCCTCATTTACTCTCCTCCTGTTTCTATTCATCCAATATGTTTTTCATTTTTTCATATTTAGCGCTATCCTTTTGAAACACACTTTCTTTCAATCCTTTATCTATTTGTATCCATTCAGTCGTAAGTGAATATTGAATCAAGCCTTCTTGAAAACTAAGAAATTTCAATATAATCCCTGTATTTTTCTCCACAACCATTTCGAATTTCCCTCTTAAATTTTCAGAGGTGCTAACAGGCATCTCTATGTTGATGACTCCTTCAATTTTGTAACAATCTAATCCAAGATATTTCGTTTCTTTATAATTCCAATCTTTATATCGAATTAACAAATCTGCGAATTCTGATTGAATACTATACTTAGCTAGTCCTACATATTCATCATCATATCGCCTTTTTTCACCTGATTTTTTCAATAACCTTTCCGTAGGATTTAATTTTAATAGTTCATTGTTTCTTTCTTTCGGGTTCCATTTTGTCTCTTTATAGGTATGCTTCTCATCATCAAACTCTTTTTTCTTGCCCTCGTTATATATAATTGTTCGTTTTTTCGCTAGTTTATCTTCTTTCGAAGAGATACCTCTTTGTTTTTCCGTATCAATCGCATACTTATATGTTGTAGCAACTCTTGATGAGCTAGAATATTCCTCAAATTGTCCTGAAATATTTTTAAAATAATCAATAGAATCTAGCATCTTTTGATGAATCTTTTCTTTATCTGGATAATGTACATTCGATTTTATTTCTTCTTCATTTTCATAATCAGAAAACGCTTTTTTCTTTACATATTCAAATACTCCACCGTTTTGCGCAAAACTTTGGATAGAAAACTCAGACATAGATACCACTGAAAGTATACAAACCGCTGCACTAATTATCATCATATGAATTTTGTAACTCTTCTTTTTTACCTGAAGATTATGTAGTGTGCCATTAATCTTTTCATTTAACTCTGGAGGTACTATAACATTTTCATCTTTTATTCTCTTTTTTAATTTCTCATCAAATAATTTTTCATTATCCACCCTTTACACCCCCTATTCCATCTTTAATCGTTTTTGTAGTTGTTCCCTTGCGCGTGACAATCTGGATTTCACTGTTCCTTTTGGTACTTCTAAAAGCTTTGCTATACTCTCTTGATTCATATCTTCATAATAATAAAGCACCGTAACAGCTCTTAATTCTTCATGTAACGATTGAATCGCATTACACAAATCTATATCTTCATACTGATCACACGCACTCATATTGTAATCATTCTCTTCTGTCACAATTACATTTTTATACGCTCTAATAATATTGTTACACTCATTTATTAGTATTCGAATTAACCAAGTTTGAAAAAATTCTTCTTTTTTTAATTTTTTTATATTTTCATAGGCCTTTAAAATTGTTGTCTGTATCGCATCCTCTATATTTGTCTCATCACGTAACATCGCCTTTGCTATTCGATACATCTTCACTTTTTCTGTATGTATAAGCGCTATAAAGGCTTCATGATCACCTTTTTTCGCTAAAGAAACATCGGTTTCTTCTTTTATAATCATTTTATATAAAGGGATTACTTTCACAATTGCTCCTCCTGTTTCATCCTCACTTCATCACTTCCAATTTAACTTTACATGTATTAGACGTATGAACCTAGAAAAAGGTTCATTTTTTTGAATATTTTTTTAATTTAAAAGATAAATATCCTTTATAAGTGTTATGTGATAAACATACTAGTTTAAATTTACAAATAAAAAAAGCCCACTTTCTAGTGGACTTTCTACTTTATAACGGTAAATCCCTCTTCCTAAATACTACAATCGCTACTAAGAAAATACAAAGCGCTCCAGCAGTTAACCCTATACTTACCGGCCATATATTATACGTTCCTTCAGCGATTTCTTTCGGGCGAAACAGCGTGAATAATGATAGACTTCTCATCCACTCTAACTTATCACTTAATTTACCTACCATATCCAATACGAAAAATAAGATAGTTAAACTCGCTGAATAACTTAGTGCTTTTCTTTCGTCATTACATATACAAGAAAAGAAAAATGAATACGCACTAACGACTAAAAATATGAGCCCTCCGACTACATTTATCTTCAAAAATAATTCTTTATTTAAGTTATTATCTTGTAAAAACCATTCTGCACCTACTAACCCAGCTACATACGTAACAGATACAATAATCAGAAGTCCTAATATGAGAACAGTAGCTTGTGTAATAGCAATTTGCACTCTAGATACAGGTGTTGCTAGCAAGTATGCCATTGCTCCTTTATCTACATGACGAGCAATTAAATGTGTCGCAACTGTTACGCAAAAAATTGTTAAAATGATAATAAACAATAGACTATAGTATTCACCAGCTAAAAAATCCATTACGTTTTGAATCGGACTTTCCATACCAACGATTTTTTTCACACTATCAGGCATGGCAGCTATTAATTCATTTAGCCCTTTCGCTGATACCATTGACGGGAATATCCAAATTAATAACCACAAATATAAAGCCGCACCAGACGCATAACTCAAAATACTTTTTTGTGTTTCTTTCAAACTAGCTAAAAACAATTGCTTATTCATGCGTTATCCCTTCTTTCTTATCGTAATAATGCATAAATAAATGTTCTAAATCCATCGCTCTCGTTTGAAGTGCCGTTACATTATAGTTTGAAAGTGTTTGTAAAACAGTTTGATAGTTTCCTTGTACAATGATAGATGCCTCTCTGCCTTTTACCGCTTCAAATTGCAAATTACACTTTGTAAGGGACTCAATCTCTTCTTGTGATGATACTGTTACATCTATCACCTGTCTTCTCATACTTTGTAAATCGTGAATATTTTCAACCGTTACGAGTCGACCATCTTTAATAATAGCTACTCTGTCACAAGTTCTCTCAATTTCAGTAAAAATATGTGATGACATCAGGATTGTTTTTCCTCTTTGCTTTTCCTCTAATATTAAATCTATAAACACTTGCTGCATAAGTGGATCAAGTCCAGATGTTGGTTCATCTAAAATTAACACCTCTGGATCGTGCATAAATGCAGCGACTATCCCTACTTTTTGCTTCATTCCTTTAGACATTTTGCGAATCGGTGTTTTCACATCAAATTGCAGACGCTCTATCAGTTCATCTCGTCTTTTCGTATCCTTTAATCCACGCATTCCTTGCATTAATTTTAAAAACTCTAATCCGTTCATTCCTTCAATAAAAGAAATTTCCCCCGGTAAATAACCAACTTCTCTTTGAATTTTCGCTGCTTCATTCCAACAATCTAATCCAAAAATTGTCGCTTTACCAGCTGTCGGTTTTATAAATCCCATTAAATTACGAATCGTCGTTGATTTCCCGGCACCATTCGGTCCTAAATAACCAAATACTTCTCCCTTTTTTACATCAAATGTAATATGAAACAAACCTTTTCCATTCGAAAACTGTTTTGTGACATCTTGAACTGAAATCATAATTCCACCTCGTTTTTTGAAATATTTAATATGTGATATTTCAAAATCATTGTACTCCTCATCTTTCATATTCGCAACAACTTTTTGAAATATTTATTAGTCCATATTTCAAAATTATTGTTTTCCATTATTTTTTCTTGTATATTTTAAGTGAGGTGATTGCATTGAACGGCTTTGAAAGAGTAAAAGAAAAGAAAAAGCGTGCCATTAAAGAAGCAGCATTCGTATTATTTTCAGAACGTGGATTTAATGAAGTGAAAATAGAACATATCGCAAAAGAAGCAAACGTTTCTCAAGTTACAATTTATAATCATTTCGGAAGTAAAGATGCTTTATTTAGGGAGCTTATACAAGAATTTATCATATCTGAATTTCAATATTATAAAGAGCTTGCAGAAGAAAAATTACCTTTTCATGATATGATGCAAAAAATGATTGTAAGAAAAATGAATACTGGCGGGTTATTTCAACCTGATATGTTATTACAAATGATGCAAAGGGACGAAGAACTCCGTAAGTTTATTTATAGTTATCAAAATGAAAAAATCCTGCCCTGGTATTTAGAAATATTAGAACGAGCTCAGCGCAAAAATGAAATTAATCCACACCTTACTAAAGAAATGATGTTACTTTACATTCAAATGTTTACAAAATTAGGTGATGAATTTGGAGCACAACTTCTTGAAGGAGATCGTGAAAAACATATACAAGATATCGTTACGATGTTCTTTTATGGTCTTTCTGTTCCACAAAAATAAAAAAGACACGAATTTCGTGTCTTTTTTATTTTATAGAAATGACTCTACCCTTTTCACTACTTTCAATCGCTAATTGAATCAGTTTAATAACATCTAAACCTTCTTGTGCTGTTACAGGCAGTTTCTCACCATTTAATATACTATCTCGTACACCTTTATAATAATTGTCATAACAACCGACTTCTGTTGGAATACGCTCTAAGCTTTCTTCTGTTTCTAAAGTAGCAAAATTCTCTTCATCGTCTACTCCATAACCGTTATCACCTGGCTTCATTCCATTTTTTAATTGCTCTTCCTGCGAATCCATACCGCACTTCACGATAGAACCTTTCTCTCCATGCACTATAAAATGCGGTCCAGCTTTTTTCACATAACTACTACTACGTAAAATGACACGTTTAACTCCGTAATGAAGTACTATGTGGAAATAATCATCCACCTCTGCACCTGGTCGTTGTTTTATTACATCTGCACTTATCGCATCTGGTTTCCCGAATATTGATAACGCTTGGTCAATTAAATGCGATCCTAAATCGTATAATATACCGGAACCTGGTAGATTTTTTTCTCTCCATCGATCACGCACATGTGGACGGAAACGATCAAAATTCGATTCATATGCGTATACATTCCCTACTCTGTTTTCTTCTAACAATTTCTTAATTGTTAAGAAATCATTATCAAAACGACGATTATGATATACGCTTAACATTACATTATGCTGCTCTGCTAATGAAATAAGCTCTTCTCCTTCTTCAATTGAAACAACAAATGGTTTTTCTACAACAACATGCTTACCGTTTAAAATTGCTTCTTTTACATATGGAAAATGAGTTGTATTAGGTGATGTAATAACAACTAAGTCAACATCAGCTCGCTTCACCAATTCATCAATTGTACTCACAACATTAGCGTTTGGTAATGTTTCTTTTACTACCTCTTCTTTTGAGGATAATACAGCACGAATATCATATTCTTCTATCGTTTGTAATAGTGGGATATGAAATGTCGTACTAGAAAAACCAAATCCTACAATCCCTACACCTATTTTTTTCATGTTGTCCCTCCATTTGTCCCGCTTTAACGGGCAGTAAAATTCCTAACTCAAAATTCAGCGAAAGCTAAGAAATTAGGTGAGGAATCAACTGCTTGTTAAAGCCCGATTGGTTCAACTAATAATCAATGTGGATAAAGAAACTCCCCATTGATTAAAGTTCCACTTTATGAGAACGATTTCATTCAGTTATTATAACAAGATTATTATCATTTACATAATAAATTGCCTAGAAAAAAGCACCTTGCTACTATTCATAGCAAGATGCTTTTTTACTCCGGTCGTTTTTTCGTCCACGTTTCTACTACTTCACCAGTATCATTAACATCTAGCACTAGGCTACCATTACTATACCGGTCTTTATTTCGATACGCTTTCGGATCAATTTCTTCTACAATGTTTTTCTCTGTCTTCATGTAAACTAATTCATCGTCCCGAACAATTTCAATACCGACAATGCGGTACGGATTACGTTTTAACTCTTTGAAAATAACAAGACCTCGCTTTGCCCTCGTCGATTTCTCAATTTCTGATGCTTTTAGACGCTTTACAGCACCGCGCTGCGTTACGAGAATAAGTTGATCTTTGTCACCATTTAATGGTTTACCAGAAGCGACATAGTCATCTTCTTTTAAATTAATTGCTTTCACACCAGCAGCTCTTACACCGACTGGACTTACTTCATCTTCATGGAAAATAAGTGCATATGCACCATGTGTAGCAAGAACGATATCACTCGTTCCATCTGTCGCAAATATATCGACAACTTCATCACCTTTTTTCAAGTTTACAGCAACGAATGCCCTTGAATAACGCTGAACTTTATATTGATTTAATTCTGTTTTCTTTATCATACCATTTCGCGTTACAAATACGATAAATCGTTTTTCTTCCTCAAAGTTCGGTACAACCGTTGCCCAAATGATTGTTTCATCTCGGTCGAGTGAAACGATATTTGCAACGTGCTGACCTAAATCTTTCCAACGAATATCTGGCATTTCGTATACTGGAAGATATATATAGTTTCCTTTACTTGTGAATAAAAGAACTGTTTCAGTCGTATTCGTATCGAATCGTTCAAGTAAGATGTCACCCTCTTTCATACCGAAGTCTTTGCCGTTTGAGGCATTATGCGAGCGCCATCCAGTACGTTTCACATATCCTTCTTTCGTTACAGTAACGATGACATCTTCTTGTGGAATCATCACTTCTACGTCTATTTTAATTTCTTCAATTTGCTCTTCAATAATAGCACGGCGATCATCACTATATGTTTTCTTAACTCTCTTCAAATCAGTTTTAATGACTTGAAGTAATCTTTTTTCACTTTGTAAAATTGACTGTAGCTCTAGAATTTTCTTATTAAGCTCATCTGCTTCTTCTTGTAACGCCGTAATGTCTGTATTCGTTAAGCGATATAATTGCAAGGATACAATTGCTTCCGCTTGTGCTTCTGTAAAGCCAAATTTTGCACTTAAATTATCTTTCGCATTACGTTTATCTTTTGAAGCTCGAATTGTCTCGATTACTTGGTCTAAAATCGATAATGCTTTCTTTAAACCTTCTACAATATGTTGACGATTTTCTGCTTTTCTTAATTCATACTGTGAACGTCTCGTAATAACCTCTTTTTGATGTCCAATATAAGCATCCAAAATTTTCGGTAATGTCATAAGTGTTGGACGACGATTATTGATCGCTACCATATTAAAGTTATATGGAATTTGCAAATCTGTATTTTTATATAAATAATTTAAAATACCTTCGGCGTTTGCTTCTTTCTTTAATTCAACAACAATTCGTAAACCAGTACGATCTGTCTCATCACGTACTTCAGCAATACCATCTAACTTTTTATCTAGACGTAATTCATCCATTTTCTTTACAAGGTTCGCCTTATTCACTTCGTAAGGAATTTCAGTGATTACAATTTGTTGTTTCCCACCGCGTACTGTTTCAACTTCTGCTTTTCCGCGAATAATAATTTTACCTTTACCTGTTTCATACGCCTTTTTAATACCATCAATCCCTTGAATAATACCACCTGTTGGGAAATCTGGTCCTTTCATAACTGTTAATAAATCATCAACAGTACTATTTGGCTTATCAATACGCATCATTGTAGCGTCAATAACTTCTCCAAGATGATGCGGAGGAATTTCTGTTGCATAACCAGCGGAAATCCCTGTAGATCCGTTCACTAATAAATTCGGGAACGCTGCTGGTAATACAACTGGTTCTTCACTTGTATCATCAAAGTTTGACACGAATTCAACTGTTTCTTTATCAAGATCACGTAATAATTCAGATGCGATTGGTGATAAACGAGCTTCCGTATAACGCATTGCTGCCGCTGGATCCCCATCAACACTACCGTTATTACCATGCATTTCAACTAAAACATTACGTACTTTCCAAGTTTGGCTTAAGCGTACCATTGCCTCATATACAGAGGAATCTCCATGTGGATGATAATTACCAATAACGTTACCTACTGTTTTAGCTGATTTACGAAACGCTTTATCATGTACATTACCTTCTACATACATAGAATATAAAATACGTCTTTGTACTGGCTTTAAGCCATCACGTGCATCTGGAAGTGCACGATCTTGAATAATATATTTACTATAACGTGCAAAACGATCACCTAACACGTCTTCAAGCGGGAGGTCATGAAACTTCTCTGCTTGCATGTTATTCCACCTCCGTCTCCATAATCATTTCATTTTCTAAAATATTTCCTTCTTCTTGCATACCAAACTGTACATTACGTTCAATCCATTTACGGCGTGGTTCTACTTTATCGCCCATTAATGTTGTAACGCGACGCTCTGCTCTTGCTGCATCATCAATTTTCACGCGAATTAATGTACGCGTTTCAGGATTCATTGTTGTTTCCCATAATTGATCCGCATTCATTTCACCAAGTCCTTTATAACGTTGTAACATATAGCCTTTGCCAACTTTTTTCGTTACACCGTCTAATTCCTCATCTGACCAAGCGTATTCAATTACCTCACTCTTACCTTTTCCTTTACTTACTTTGTATAAAGGAGGAAGTGCGATAAACACTTTACCAGCTTCGATAAGTGGCTTCATATATCTGTAGAAGAACGTTAATAACAATACTTGAATATGAGCTCCATCCGTATCGGCATCGGTCATAATTACAACTTTATCGTAGTTAATATCTTCAACATCAAATTCATTTCCTACACCGCCGCCAATCGCATAAATGATTGTATTAATCTCTTCATTTTTAAAGATATCAGCAAGCTTTGCTTTCTCTGTATTAATTACTTTACCACGTAATGGTAATACGGCCTGGAAACGACGGTCTCGTCCTTGTTTCGCTGAACCACCGGCAGAGTCACCCTCTACTAAATACAATTCGTTTTTCTGAGGATTACGTGATTGTGCAGGTGTTAACTTCCCGCTTAACGTACCTTCTGATTTTTTTTTCTTCTTACCACTACGTGCTTCTTCTCTCGCTTTACGAGCAGCCTCACGTGCTTGCGCTGCTTTAACTGCCTTTCTCACAAGAAGTGTAGCTACATCCGGGTTTTCCTCTAAAAAGTAAGCTAAATGCTCTGATACAATGGCATCAATAGAAGAACGAGCTTCACTTGTACCAAGTTTCCCCTTCGTTTGTCCTTCAAACTGAAGTACTTCTTCTGGTACACGTACAGAAACGATAGCCGCTACACCTTCACGAATATCTGTACCTTCTAAATTTTTATCTTTTTCTTTTAATAATGAAACTTTACGAGCATACTCATTGAACACACGCGTCATTGCTGTTTTAAATCCAGCTTCGTGTGTTCCACCATCTTTTGTACGTACGTTATTTACAAACGAAAGAATATTTTCTGAGTAACCATCATTAAACTGGAATGCTAGTTCTGCTTCAATCCCGTTTTGTTCACCAGTGAAGTATACAACCGGGTGAATTGAATCTTTTTCTTCGTTTAAATATGAAACGAAAGCTTCAATTCCTGTTTCATAATGAAATACATCCTCTAAATCATTACGTTCGTCTTTTATCGAGATTTTCATTCCTTTTAATAAGAATGCAGATTCACGTAATCTCTCACATAATGTTTCATAATTATAATTTGTCGTGCTGAAAATCGTTGTATCTGGTTTGAAGTGCATTGTCGTACCAGACTCTTTTGTTTTCCCGATTTTCTCTAACGTCGTTGCAGGAACGCCACCATTTTCAAAGCGTTGTTCATAAATGCTACCATCACGTTTAATTGTTACTACTAACCATTCTGACAAGGCGTTTACAACTGATGCCCCAACACCGTGTAAACCACCACTCGTTTTATAGCCACCTTGACCAAACTTACCACCTGCATGAAGTACAGTTAAAATAACTTCAGGTGTAGGTTTCCCAAGTTTATGCATTCCCGTAGGCATTCCTCGCCCTTTATCTATAACGCTAATACTATTATCTTTATGTATTACGACTGAAATTTCGTCGCCAAATCCCGCTAACGCTTCGTCAACGGAGTTATCTACTATTTCATATACTAAATGATGCAATCCACGGCTATCCGTACTCCCGATATACATACCCGGGCGTTTTCGAACGGCTTCAAGTCCTTCTAACACTTGAATCGCATCTTCATTATATTGGAACTGATGCTTCGCCAAACTCCTTGCCCCTTTCCTAATCCAAAATCAGAACATATGTTTCTATTATAGAATAACGCCTCGACTATAGTTTTGGCAAGTTATCTTATCTCTTTTATATACCATCTTCAATAGAAAAATCCTTGTTTTCTCACAAGGATTCCTCTAGGCTACTATTTCAGAAAAATAATCGTTTGTCAACGAGAAATGGATATGTATTCCAAGATTACACATTCCAAACCTTTATTATGATCCAAATGATCAAAATCCAAAATGGGATTACAAATAACAATCCCCAAAAACAGCCTTTAAAAAATCTCATGATGAACACCTCGTTCATCGGCCCTACTTATCTATAATGAGGGCTGAATCAATCTTTCTACCTTTAAATCTATACTATTTTGTCATCGCATGTTCTACTTTAATACAACGATCCATTATTACAGTATAGTCTTTTTCTTTTAAAAGTTTATATGTATCTTCATCTTGTACTCCTAATTGTGCCCAAAAAACATCTGCATCAATCTCTACAAATTCTTTTGCAACATCCATTAAAAACTCTGAGCGACGAAATACATTTACAATGTCAACGTGTTCCTTAATATCCTTTAGTGAAGAAACTGCCTTTTCTCCAAGCACCTCATCTACTGTTGGATTAACTGGAATAATGCGGTATCCAGCATCTTGCATTGCTTTTGAAACCATATACGATGTACGTTCTGGCTTATCTGATAATCCAACAACCGCAATTGTTTTGCTTTTCTTTAATACTTCACCAATTTCCGTACGAGTTGGGTTTTCAATTGTCATAATTAATCCCTCCTATTCCTTTAGTATAGCCGATAAAGAAAGTCTCTTTCAATATGAAAGAGACTTTCTTTTATTTCGATTATTGATTCTTTGTAGCTGAATTATCTGCTAAAGTAGCTGTTTTCGTCATTTTTTGACCGTTACGATAGAAAGTAACTTCTACTTTCTCGCCTACTTTTTTCTTCTCATATAAATATTTACGGAATTGAAGTGAGTTTTCTACTTTTTGATCATCTAATGCTACTACAATATCATATTGCTCTAAACCAGCTTTTTCTGCCGGTGATATTGGATAAATTTTACCTAATACAACACCATTCGTTACTTCTTTCGGTACTTTCAATTGATTGACTGCATAAGCTTGCACATCTTCTAACGAAACGACACCTACTCCAAGAGCTGGACGTTTTACTACTCCGTCTTTTTCAAGTGATTCAATAACTGGCTTTGCGATATTAATTGGAATAGCAAATCCAATTCCTTCAACTTCTTGTTGTGCAATTTTACTTGAATTAATCCCAATTATTTCACCGTTTTGGTTAAATAATGCACCACCACTATTACCAGGGTTAATCGCTGCATCAGTTTGAATAACTTGTGCTTGCCAATCTGGGCGTTTATCGCCATCAATATCAACTGGGATTTCGCGTTCTTTACTACTGATTATACCTTCCGTTACACTTCCGTCAAATCCAAGTGGGTTACCGATTGCAATTGCTTTTTCACCCGCACGGATTTTACTTGAGTCACCTAAAGTTGCAACTTTATTCACATTAGATCCGTCAATTTCAACAACAGCTAAATCTAACCAAGGATCTTTCCCTACTAACTTTGCATCTACCTTTTTACCATCACTTAGTTTTACAGCAAGTTTATTTGCTCCATCTACTACGTGGTTGTTTGTTACAATATATGCTTTATTTCCTGCTTTTTTATAAATAACACCTGATCCTGAACCAGCTTGTTGTTCTTGACCTGTCGGTTGCATCGCAAATGGATCAACACTTTGTTGCATATTAATAACACCTACAACAACATCTTTCGCCCCTTCAATCATACCAGGTAAATCAGTTTCATTTTTCGCTTTATTTACAACTGGAACTACAGTACCTTCTACTTTTGAATCCGAACTAAATGATGATACTGGCGCTCCATTATTTTGAGCCCATGGCATATATGGTGCTGCAAAACTAATCGAAACCGCTCCGACTACAGCCCCCACTAAACCTGTGAAGAAATAGCCTTTTTTACTACCTGATTTTCTCACTTCTCTCGTTTCACTATGCTCTTCATTTAAATTTGGTCCGTCGTAATATCCCATGCTTTATTTCCCCTCTCTGGTGAATTCGTATTTTCAGTATAGTCACGTTTTGTGTCCTTCTTGTGAACTCATCGTGAAATCCAATTAAAAAAATACTCCTATCTAACATTGTAGACAAGAAAAGTATTTTTTGTACATTCTACCTTCAAAAGAGAGTATCAAATCGCCATTTTCCTAGGCTAAATTACACAAATCGTTCTAGATTATTCTTCAAATTTATAACCAACTCGAATAACAGTACCGATATGCGTCGCTTTATCTCCCAGCTTATTTCGAAGTTTTTTAATATGGGTATCAACCGTTCGGTCATCACCGTAATAGTCATATCCCCATAACTGGTCTAATAAATGTTGACGTGATAACACGATTCCTTTGTTCTCCATTAAATAAACGAGAAGTTCAAATTCTTTATGTGTCAATATAATTTCTTCTCCATCTACTAAAACAGTTCTAGATAGACGATTCACTTCTATTCCAGCTAAAGACATAGCATTTTCTTCCGCTACTCCTACCGCACCATCCGCACGTTTCAATAACGTCTTCGCGCGAGCTACTAACACTTTCGGGCTAAATGGTTTCGTTACATACTCGTCTGCACCTAATTCGAAACCTAACAATGTATCATCCTCATCCGAACGTGCTGTCAACATAATAATTGGTACTGCTGATTCTTTTCTAATTCGTCTACAAACAGACCATCCATCTATTTCCGGTAACATAATATCTAACATAATTAAATCAATTTCATGCTCTGCAAATAACTCTAACGCTTTTTTTCCATCTTCTGCTTCGATTACTTCAAAGCCTTCATTACGAAAATAATCACTAACAATTTCACGTAGTCTTCTTTCATCTTCAACAAGCAATACTGTTTTATTCATATAATCTATCCCGCCTTTTTACTCTTTCAATCGAATAATACGTTGATTGGAGCTTCCGCGAAATGGAAGTGTTAAATCTTTTTTCTCAATTTCAAACCTTCCATCGACCAAAACATCCCCATAATGTAACAACTCTATCATATCATTATTTTGAGAACTCTGTATCTCTTCTAACGTATAACCTGTATACATCCATAGGTTTTTTTTCAAATCTTTCACGATCTTTGCTACCTTTTTTACTTCAGCAGCTTGAAAAAATGGATCTCCACCTGAAAATGTTACATCAGTTAATGGATTACTTGCAATCTCTTTCACAATTTCTTCTACTGTCATTTCCGTTCCGTTGCAAATATTCCACGATTTTGGATTATGGCAACCGACACAACGATGCGGACAGCCCGCAAAAAACACGACCGTCCGCAATCCTTCTCCATCTACTACACTATCATGAATAATATTCATCACTTTCATTTATGTTTCACCCGATCTATCTCTTCACTACGTTTCGCACTATTCCACTTCGACATATCTCCTACAAGATAGCCTGTTATGCGGCGAATTCTTTCTATATTAGCCTCATCTTCATTCCCGCAACTTGGACATTCATTTCCAATAACCCCGTGATAACTACAGCACTTACAACGGTCAACAGGATGATTAATTGAACCGTATCCAACACCATGTTCTGCCATGGCTTGTACAATTTGTTTTAATGCCTTTTTGTTATGCATTGCTGCTCCGTCTAGTTCAATATACGTAATGTGTCCTCCATTACATAGAGCATGGAACGGGCCTTCTAAACGGATTTTTTTTATCGCTTGAATGTTATAATAAACTGGAATATGGAATGAATTCGTATAGTAATTATGGTTCGTTATACCGCTAATCACGCCAAATTCTTCTCTATCTTTTTTCACAAACTTCCCTGACAATCCTTCCGCTGGAGTTGCAATTATCGAGAAATTCAGTTGATGTTCTTCTGTCGCTTTATCCATTCTATCTCTCATAAAGGAAATAATTTCATACCCAAGTTTCCATGATTCTTCATCTTCCCCATGATGCTTTCCTGTTAAAGCTACTAAACATTCCGCAAGACCGATAAAACCAATACTTAACGTCCCTTGTTTTAAAATCGAAGCTACGGAGTCTTCAGGCTGCAATGTTTCTCCACCACGCCATACACCTTGTGAATATAAAAACTGAAAATCTCTTGCTCGCTTCGTACATTGATACGCAAATCTTTCTAATAGCTGCTTAATTCCTAAATCTAAATAGTAGTTTAGCGCTTCAAAAAATGCTTCTTTTGAACCACTAATTAACGCTAATTTCACTAAATTAATAGACGTAAATGATAAATTCCCTCTACCAATCGCTGTTTCTTCTCCATGTATATTAGACATAACACGGGTACGACATCCCATGTAACATACTTCACTTTCTGGTCTTCCATCATAATGCACTGCATTAAACGGAGCATCTAAAAATGAAAAGTTAGGGAATAATCGCTCTGCAGTTGTCTCTAATGCTAATTCAAATAAATCGTAGTTCGGATCACTTTCTTCAAAATTCACACCTTTTTTCATCTTGAAAATTTGAATCGGAAAAATCGGTGTCTCTCCTTTACCAAGCCCAGCTTGTGTCGCTTTTAAAAGTTGTTTAATCAACAGTCTTCCTTCTTTTGATGTGTCTGTTCCGTAATTAATAGAAATAAACGGTACTTGTCCTCCGCCCCTACTATGCATACTATTCGAATTATGAACGAAAGCCTCACACGCTTGATACGTATCATTTTCCGTTTCTTTCCACGCGAATTCTTCTATTTGTTCTTTCGTAAGCGGATATGATTGTAATCGTTTTTTATGTCTCTCAATTGTTTTTCGTACATAAGGTGCTAAATCAATATCAAAGAGTGCAAACGATTGACCACCATGCTGCATATTTTGATTCGCTTGAAAAATAATAGACGAAAGAGCCAATGCACTTTTAATGTCTTGCGGTTGTCTCATATGTCCATGTCCAGTATGAAAACCGTTAGCAAGCATTTGCGCTAACGGAATTTGCGAACAAGTCGTCGTTCCTGTCGTATAAAAATCTAAATCATGTGGATATAATATATTTTCATTTATCGCTTTTTTCACTTGATCTGACAATAAATTCTCAACAGCATAATATTTTGCACTCTCAGATGCGAACGTTCCCATTACGCCCATTGGAGAGCGGCCGTCTACATTTGCATTTTCTTGCATTAAATCTTGTTCATTGCCGTGGACTATCGTCTCAAACACTTTCATTAATTCTTCTCCACGTGTAATATTTCGTAACATTTATAACCCTCCACCAATATGTTGTTGTCTTGTGATTAAAATGTTACTACATATAGTCTTACTGTTTCTGTGAGAAATGTAACATTACTGTGAAATTTTTTTCACGAAATAATGAATTTTTCATTTACAAAAAAGAAATGTGCTCTTTACAAATGTATGGTACAATATACGGGAAAAACTCTTTTTACCCTTTATCAACACATTTGAATAAAGGAGACTGAACTTATGGTTACTACATATCTTTTATTTATCGTTGCCTACTTACTTGGCTCGATTCCATTTGCACTAGTTGTTGGAAAAATTGGCTACGGAATCGATATTCGTGAGCACGGGAGCGGTAATCTAGGCGGAACAAACACATTCCGCACATTAGGGAAAAAAGCAGGTTTTACCGTTACAATTGCTGACATTTTAAAAGGGACATTAGCAACAAGTCTACCAATGATTTTCGGATTAGATATTCACCCACTATGGTTCGGGTTAGCGGCTGTTCTTGGACATGTCTACCCGATCTTCGCGAAATTCCGCGGTGGTAAAGCAGTTGCAACTTCTGCTGGGGTGCTATTATGCTATTCACCAGTTGTTTTTGCAATATTAGCTGTTGTATTTTTCACCCTTTTATTTACAACAAGATACGTATCACTTTCTTCTATGGTAACAGCAGTTGTTGCTGTTATTGCATCCATTGTTAGCGGGGATAAAATCTTCATTATTGCGATGTGTTTATTAGCAGGTATGGTTATTTATAAACACCGTGCAAATATCAGACGAATTATAAATAAAACTGAGCCTAAAGCAAACTTTTCAAAAAAGCAAAAATAAGATCGTAACCCACATAACGCAAAAAGAAAACGTGAAGCATATTAATAGCGTCTTTTTGCGTTATTTTTTATACTAAAGAAAAAGCAACATAATTTGGAGGAACTATACATGAATCTTTCCGTAACAAAAGAAGCAGCACAATGGTATAAAACTGAATTAAACTTACAATCAAATGAAACACTACGCTTTTTCGTACAATACGGTGGTTGCAGTACTGTGCAAAAAGGACTTTCTTTAGGTATTCGTAAAGATGATCCTGCACATCCTGCTGTTCAAATTCAAGAAGAAGGTATTAATTTCTTTATTGAAGGCGATGATGAATGGTTCTTCGATGGACATAATTTATCTGTTACACTTAACGAAGGTGACGACTTCCCACAATTTAATTATGAAAAATAAAAAAACGTGGCTTCTGCCACGCTTTTTTATTTTTTCTTAATTTCCTCATATTTCGCATACCACTCAGGATATAACTTTTTAAATGATACAGGGCGGAACCCTTCTTTTTTCGCACAAATATTCGTCGTACTTGCAGTAATACAAAGTTCACCATCACCATTATATATTTCATATCCATATACAACGCGAAGTGGGCTCACAGTATCTACCCATGTTTTTACGATTGCTTTTTCTCCGTAACGCATCGCTTTACGGTATGAAATTTGTAAATCTAACACAGGAGAAATAATTCCTTCTTTCTCCATTTCAACATATGAAAAACCTAAATCTTGTATAAGTTTCGTGCGACCTAACTCAAGCCACACTAAGTAGTTTGAATGGTAAACAACACCCATTTGATCTGTTTCCGCATAACGGATTTCAACTTCATGTTCTGCTACAAACATATGTATTCGCCTTCTTTCACTTCTGCTACCTTGCATACATTTAATCATAATACAGTGACATCAAAAATAAAATAAAAATAGTGAATCTTTTCCCGAAAGGAGCCAGCATATGATTCAAATTGTAACTGTTCGTAGTGGTGATAGCGTATATAGCTTGGCATCAAAATATGGATCAACACCTGACGAAATAGTAAAAGACAATGGATTAAATCCAGCTGAAACACTCGTTGTTGGTCAGGCACTTATCGTTAATACGAAAGGAAATAATTATTATGTACAGCCTGGTGACAGCCTATATCGAATTTCTCAAACATATAATGTCCCCCTCGCTAGTTTAGCTAAAGTGAATAATTTATCTTTAAAATCTATTCTCCATGTCGGACAACAATTATACGTACCAAAAGGTACAAAACGAGCTGTAGAATCCATCGCTTATTTACAACCTTCAACTATACCGATTAAAGAGAGTTTAGTTAATGCTACACGTGCCATCAATCCATTCTTAACATACTTAGCTTATTTTAGTTTTGAGGCAAAAAGAGATGGCACATTAAAAGAACCTACTGAAACAGCTAAAATCGCTAATATTGCAACGCAAGGTAAAACAATCCCTATGCTCGTTATTACAAATATTGAAAATGGTAATTTCAGTGCCGATCTAACATCAGTTATTTTACGCGACGCAACGATTCAAAACAAATTTATTACTAACATTTTGCAAACAGCTGAAAAATATGGCATGCGAGACATTCATTTCGATTTCGAAAGTGTAGCACCTGAAGACCGCGAGGCGTATAATCGCTTTTTACGAAATGTAAAAACACGCTTACCTAGTGGGTACACATTGAGCACAACTCTCGTACCGAAAACAAGTTCCAATCAAAAGGGCAAATTTTTCGAAGCTCATGATTATAAAGCGCAAGGGCAAATTGTTGATTTCGTCGTCATTATGACATATGACTGGGGATGGCAGGGCGGGCCACCGATGGCGATTTCTCCTATCGGTCCAGTGAAAGAAGTACTTCAATATGCAAAATCTCAAATGCCTCCACAAAAAATTATGATGGGGCAAAATTTATACGGGTTTGATTGGAAGCTTCCATTTAAACAAGGAAATCCACCTGCAAAAGCAATTAGCTCCGTCGCAGCTGTTGCACTAGCTCGTAAATATAATGTTCCTATTCGTTATGATTTCACAGCCCAAGCTCCTCATTTTAATTATTTTGATGAAAACGGCGTGCAACACGAAGTTTGGTTTGAAGATTCACGGTCTGTTCAAAGTAAATTCAATTTAATGAAAGAACAAGGTATAGGCGGTATTAGTTACTGGAAAATCGGTTTACCATTCCCACAAAATTGGCGTTTACTCGTTGAAAATTTTACGATTACGAAAAAAGGCTGACAAAAGTCAGCCCTTTTTTTCATATTACTGCTAAAAACTCATCTTTCATTTCCTCACAAAAAAGAAGAATGATAACATTCTCCTTTTTAACCGTTATCAACAATCGGTTGTTTACCTGTTTGATCTTGCATTTGCTTTCCTTTATTTCCACCAGCTTTTTTCGACTGTGTTCCAATATGATTTGGTGCAAAGTCTTTTGAATTTTTTTTCGGATTACCCATTACTATCGCCTCCTTAACACTAGTATCGTACTAGTGTTAAGAATTATTCAGCTTGCTTAAAAAGTTTCATTTCATAACGTTTTTCAATGCGCTCTTCAATGCGATCAATTGCATCACGATCGCTTAATAATTGTTGTTTATTTTCATTTACAAGTTCTTCAAACGATTTACGGCGACTTCTTCTCATGTTGTTCACCCTCTCTCCTTCGCTTTCTTATTACATAGTATGAGCAAACGAAAAACTCTTTAATCAGATTTGTAAGAAAATTTTATGTTTTAGTACTCCTAAAAAAACTCCGTGTACAATATATTGCACACGGAGTTTTTTATACCATAATATTTAAATACTCTTTCAACTTTTCATCTGCATTCATTTCATTTTCTTTATAATCATGAAGCGCCTGTAATACAAAATCATACTGCTCTAAAATATAACTTTCTAATTTCGTAACATCCTCTAAGCTATTAAGCATAATTCTCGTATTACCAACTTCACTTTTTAACGCTGGTTCACATTTTAAGCTTGTACATATTTCTTTCACATCATCTTCTAATATATCTGTTAATACATATTTCTTTCGTCCTGTTACCTTTACTCTCATAACCGGATAAAAAGCTTTTATATCTAAATAACTTCCTACGTTCATACAACGTAGCCATTCTACATTACGTTTATTACGTGCAAGCATTTCTTTCACCGCTTCGTATACTACGATTTCATCAAGTGAGACCTTATTTACTTTTCTCTGTCCTTCTTCTTCAATCGCTGCACACTTTTGATAAACAGCAGCACACGTAATGCAATCATCAAATGCATTATGAGAACTTAAACGAATGCCAAGCATTCGCTTTAACGTTTCAAGTTTATGATTAGGCGCATGCTTCATGTATTTCTTCGCTAAAAATACAGTATCTATTACTTTATTTTTAGGTTCAGGTAGCCCTAGCATATTTACATTACTTTTCAAAAAGCGCATATCAAAAGAAGCATTATGGGCCACAATAACATTTGTATGTAAAAATGCTAAAAATAAAGGTAATACTTCTTCAATCGTCGGTGCATCTGAAACACGATAATTGGTAATACCGGTTAAACTCGTTATTCGGTCCGGAATTAGCCGCTCTGGATTCACGTATGAAACAAATTGATCTACCAGTTCATGATTACGATATTTCACCGCTGCAACTTGAATAATTTTATCATTATAAGGGTTAAATCCTGTTGTTTCAAAATCAATTACAACATAATCTAACGGTAAGGATACATTCCCCACTCCATACACTCCTTTATCTCTAAACGATTATATTTCTTACATCATATCATGAAGTTATTACTACTTGAAAAAGAAAAGGCAGAAATGGGAGCTCTCCACCTCTACCTTTTCACCATTATTTTAATTTAGCAACCCTTTTCTCCATCTCTTTTTGCGTCATCGGCCCAATAAACTTATCTTGAATGACACCTTTTGTATCTATAAAATACGAAGTTGGAATCGTAATTACTTTATACGCTGTTGTCACATCAATGTTCTTGTCCAATAAAATAGGAAAAGTAATTCCTTTTTCTTTAGCAAAATTGCTTACCTTTTCTTCCCCCCCACCTTTTTCTGAAGGCGTATAGTTGATTGCTAAAATTTCTACGTTTTCTTTATGTTCTTTATAGAAAGCCTCCATATCCGGCATTTCTTGTTGGCAAGGTCCACACCACGTTGCCCAAAAGTTTAAAATCACTTTCTTTCCTTTTAAATCTGATAGCTTTACATTCGTTCCATCTAACTTCGTTAATTCGAAGTCTGGCGCACTCTTCCCTATTTCAATACCATTACTTGCAATCATCTCTTTCATCGCAGCTTCACTTTGTTCTTGCTCCCCTTGTACCACCTGCTCTTTTTTACCAAACTGTTCATAAGCTGCATATCCCGCTAAACAAAGTAACACTACAATAATCGTAAGCTTCCGCCACATGTTATATCACCCTAACGTATTTATCTTCTTATAACTTAATTACTCAAATACTATATACCTTATTTTAGCTTATACGGACAAGCTTGGAAATATTCAGAGTCGAAATAATTAGAATATTCTCATTTAAAGTGTAATCTTTTCCTTTTTATCATATAATTAGAAAAACAGATGAGGTGTTGTTTATCTTCTAATGGGCCCATTCACCTTTTTACTTTCGTAGTTATATAAACTTCAACAAAAGGGGGATTTTTTATGAATTCATTCGAAAAAATAACATTATATATTCTTAGTTTTCTTTTATACCCAATCGGTATTATTACATGGATCATTTCACTCTTTAGTAACGATCTTGAAAAGAAGAAAGTAGGGCGTATTTGTCTTTATATCTCTCTAGTCTCATTCGTCCTTTTCTTAATCCTTGGAATTGCAACTTTCCTTATGACTGCTACTTTTAATGTAGATCTAAATCATTCAGAATCTATCCAATATCAAATAAATGATGTTGAATAAAGATAAGGGCACTGCTCTTATCTTTATTCACATCTCTTTCAAAATGAATGACTATTTATTAATTTTTCAGGACTTCCACATGCAATAATACTTCCTTCTCTCATTATGACAACACGATCCGCTAGTATCACTTTCTCTACATCATGTGTTGCCACAATTCTCGTTACATCTCTTCCTAGTCCTTCAATCATATTCCAAACAGTTTCTTGATTACTCGGATCTAACCCCGCAGTCGGTTCATCTAAAATAATAAGATTCGGATTTGAACCAATTGCTCGTAATAATGCAAGACGTTTTCTTTCTCCTCCCGAAAGCTCTTCTCCACTTTTATGTAGTACAGTTTGAATCCCCTTAGGTAAATCTCTAATTATCGGCTTCATATTTATAAGGTCAATATTTTTTTCTAATTCGTTTTCTAAATACTCCTCCCGGAAATACATATTCTCTTTTACTGTCGTCCGAAAGAAACGAGGTTCTTGCCACACTGTAGTCATTCGAGCCTTTTGACCATAATAAACAACACTACCGTTAGATGGTTTATACAAACCTGTCATTAATTTTAAAAGCGTTGTTTTTCCTGCACCGCTTTCTCCCACAATAATAACGAGTTCACCAGGACGAATTTGCAAATCAATATTATGAATTCTGCATTTCTCTTTATCATTCTCCTGAAATGAAACATTTGTTATCCTCATCCCCATCGCTCTTTCTACATTACTATCTGCCATTCTTTTATCTAAAAAGGAAAAAACTCTATTTGCCGAAGCGACTGCAACTTGTGTCATCATTAATAAATCGCCCACGTAACGGACTGGGAAAAAGAGCATTTCAATTGTAGCTAACACTGCAACGAGTGAACCAACTTCCATTTCCCCTTTCATTATTTTTTGTGCGCCTACAATGAGAACAACGATATATGCTCCTGTTTCAATCACTGTTCCAACTACTCCAATGCAATGTTGCATCATCGTCTTCTTTACTTCCGATTTATAAGATTGTGCCGTTACTCCTTTAAATAAGCGAATGGCCCATTTTTCTTTTTGTAAACTACGTAAATCTTGTATAGCCTTTACAAACTGTGACACCATCTCTACAACACTCGATTGATTTTTTTGAGCAATGCTTGCAATATCCCTTACCTTTTCTCCCATCAGTATTGGAACAATTGCACTTAAAAATAAAAACGGAGTTACCCACAATATAAACTGTATATCTATATGTTGTAGTGCTATGAAAGCTCCAATAAATTGGGCAATAGCATGTATATACTCTATTAATATAGAACCATATAATCTGACCCAGTTCGGAATATCAGATACGACCAAAGTTTCTAACTCCCCTTGCTTAATCTTCTCGCTCTCTTCAAACGGTAATGAGAAATAGTGACGCAATAATTCTATACGTTTCGTTTGTGATATACGTTGACTCGCTTTTGAGCTTATATAATCAAATAAAAGATTGTTCGTCCACATTAAAAAGCGAATACCCGCAAACAAAGCTATATATAAATACGCACCTTTTAGCTCCCTTTGAATAAGATTGTCTACAATTAATCCCATGAAAATTGGGCGTGATAAGTTTAAAATGGCAGCAATTATCCCACTACATACAGCTGCCATTACTAATATTTTCTCTTTTCGTAACGGCAACAATATTCTTTTATATTCTTTCATGACGTTCCCTCCACTTTTCGTAGTAAAAAGAAAGGGATGAAACCATATGGTTTCATCCCTTTCCATAAAATAAGGAAGCTAACTATTGTTAGCTTCCTTATTTTTCATTTCAATTATTTAGTTCGACACTTTTGACTCTTCAATTTTCTCACGAAGAACCATTTGCAGAATACCACCGTGACGGTAGTAATCAATTTCAACTTCACTATCGAAACGAGCTACTACTTCAAATTGTTTTTCGTTGCCATCTAAATCAGTTGCAACTACTTTTACAAGATCGCGTGGTCTAACTGTTTTGTCAATTTGGATTTCAAATGACTCGTTACCAACAAGACCTAACGTTTCAGCACTTTCGCCATCTTTAAATTGAAGTGGTAATACACCCATTAACACTAAGTTACTGCGGTGAATACGTTCGAAGCTTTCTGCGATTACTGCTTTAATACCTAATAAGTTAGTACCTTTCGCAGCCCAGTCACGAGAACTTCCCATACCGTAATCTTTACCAGCAACAACTAGAAGACCTGTTCCATCTTCTTTATATTTCATAGCAGCATCATAGATAGATGTTACTTCACCAGTTGGCCAATATGTTGTATATCCGCCTTCTGTGCCTGGTGCGATTTGGTTTTTAATACGGATGTTTGCAAATGTACCACGCATCATAACTTCATGGTTACCACGACGAGAACCGTAAGAATTAAAGTCAACTGGTTGTACGCCGTTTTCTAATAAGTAGCGTCCAGCTGGTGTGTGCTTACCAATTGAACCTGCTGGTGAAATGTGGTCTGTCGTTACAGAATCACCAAATTTACCAACTATGCGTAAACCTGATAACGTTTCAACTTCACCTGGCTCTTTAGATAAACCTTCAAAGAATGGTGGGTTTTGAATGTATGTTGAATCATTATCCCAAGTATATAAAGCTTCGTTTGAAGTTTGGATTTCATTCCAACGCTCATTGCTGTTAAATACTTGTGCATATTCTTTCTTGAACAGTTCAGATGTAACAACACTTTGAACTACATCTTCAATTTCTTTAGCTGATGGCCAAATATCGTTGAAGTAAACAGCATTGCCATTTGCATCTTTACCGATTTCATCATTTTTCAGGTCAATATCAACAGTACCTGCAAGTGCATATGCCACAACAAGTGGTGGTGATGCTAAGTAGTTTGCTTTTACAAGAGGATGAATACGACCTTCAAAGTTACGGTTACCAGATAAAACAGATGTTACTAGTAAGTCGTTTGCTGCGATTGATTCTTCTAATTCTGACGCTAATGGACCAGAGTTACCGATACAAGTCGTACAGCCGTAACCAACTGTTTGGAAACCTAATTGGTCTAAATATGTTGTTAAACCTGATTTATCTAAGTACTCAGTAACAACTTTAGATCCTGGTGCTAATGATGTTTTTACGTACTCAGGTACTACAAGTCCTTTTTCAATTGCTTTCTTCGCAACTAGACCTGCCCCAATTAATACGTATGGGTTTGATGTATTTGTACAGCTTGTAATTGCAGCGATTGCAATTGCACCTGTTTTCATCGTTACTTCTTTATCTTCTAATGTAACCTTCACTTCTTTATCGAACTCTTGCTCATTAAATCCAAGCCCTTGTGTTCCAACTGGTGCTAATACAGCTTTGTGGAACGCATCTTTCATATCTGAAAGTGGAATTAAATCTTGTGGGCGTTTCGGTCCAGAAAGGTTAGATTCGATTGTATTTAAATCAATTTCAACAAGATCAGTGTAGATTGGATCTTTACTGTCTGCTGTATAGAATAAACCGTTCGCTTTACAGTATTCTTCAACAATACGAATTTGCTCTTCATCTCTACCTGTTAAACGTAAGTATTCTAATGAAATATCATCGATTGGGAAGAATCCACAAGTTGCGCCGTATTCTGGTGCCATATTTGAAATTGTTGCACGGTCAGCTAAAGGCATACTCTTTAGTCCATTACCGAAGAACTCAACAAATTTACCAACTACACCTTTTTGACGTAATACTTGTGTTACTTTTAATGCAACGTCTGTTGCCGTAGTACCACTTGGAAGTGTGCCAGTTAATTTCACACCGATTACTTCAGGTACTGGGAAGTATGAAGGCTGTCCAAGCATTCCTGCTTCTGCTTCAATACCACCAACGCCCCATCCAAGAACGCCGATACCGTTAATCATTGTTGTATGTGAGTCTGTTCCAACTAATGAATCTGGGTATGCAACTAAGTCACCTTCAGCATTTTTCACAGCATGAACAACTGGTGCTAAATATTCAAGGTTTACTTGGTGTACAATGCCTGTAGCTGGTGGAACTGCACGGTAGTTATCAAATGATTTTTGTGCCCAGCTTAAAAATTTATAACGTTCTTCATTACGTTTAAACTCTAAGTCCATGTTGAATGCAAGCGCGTCTGCCGTACCCGCTCTATCAACCTGTACAGAGTGGTCAATTACAAGGTCTACAGTAATTTCAGGATTAATTTTGTCAGGATCCCCACCCATGTCTGCCATTGCTTTACGAAGCGAAGCCAAATCAACAACAGCTGGAACACCAGTGAAATCTTGTAAAATTACACGAGATGGTTTAAATGGAACATCGATATCTTGCACATCTTTCGTTCCCCATTTCGCTAAATTTGTAACATGCTCTTCTGTGATTACACGTCCATCTACTTGACGAAGTACTGATTCAAGTAAAACTTTCACGGAATATGGTAATTGAGATACGTTGCCAACCCCTGCATTTTCAAGCGCTTTCAAATCATAATAATGATACGTTTTTCCATCTACTTCAAAAGTTGCACGTGATTGAAATGGATTATGTTTGACCATTATGTTTCCCCCCTGTTAAACGTGACTAAGTTGTCTGAATATAAAATGTAGACAAACTTTTCAATACCTTACGATAATATCTTATTACAACTTTCTAAATAAGTAAATAATAAGAAACTTATAGATTATCATAAGTTTTCTTTATGTTTCTAAATTTGAATAGCTTTCATGCTCCTTATGAATACTATTATCATAAAGTAAAGTGCTCTATTAGCGGTTTACTTACAGTTCATACATACTATGAACTGCTCATCATTCAACATACAAAAAATATTATAGAGGTGAAATAAAATGGGTAAAAGAAAAGCAAATCATACTATTTCAGGAATGAATACTGCATCTGCACAAGGACAAGGAACTGGTTACAATGAAGAATTTGCAAACGAGCCTTTAACTCCAGCAGAGCGACAAAATAATAAGAAACGTAAAAAGAACCAGTAAAGAAAAATCCCAAAAGGTCTATTTTCCTTTTGGGATTTTTTCTAATGTTTATAACGTAGTAATTCCGAAACCGTTACAAATCGATAGCCCTGCTTTTTCAGCTCAGGTAAAATTTTTGCTAGCGCTGCTACCGTTTGACTACGATCATTTCCTCCATCATGTAACAATACAATATCGCCACTTTTAGCATTTTTCACTACATGATTTACAATGGATTCAACCCCTGGATTTGCCCAATCACGTGGGTCTTGATGCCACGACCATAGAACAATTTGATAGCCAGCCTCTTTCGCTGTTTTAAATACAGCATCGTTAATATATCCGCCAGGAGGACGGAATAGCAAAGGTTCTTTCACCCATTTTTCAAAAAATTTCTTTCCATCTAAAATATCATTTTCTAATTTTTCATCTGACGAATTACTTGCGTACAAATGATTCATCGTATGATTTCCAATTTCATGTCCCTCTTTTAACACTTGCTTCACTAAATATGGATTACGCTGAACTCGAAATCCAATCATAAAAAATGTCGCTTCCGCCTTATATTGACGTAATAAATCTAAAACTTGTGGTGTATACGTTGGATCTGGCCCATCATCAAATGTAATTGCAATGATTTTTTCATTATTAGGTACTTCCCATGTTACATAACCAGTTGGTTCTAACTCTTTTCTGAGCAACATTTTCGCTTCCACTTTTTCCACTTGAAATATATGTACTGCGCATAATAAAGAAAAAACTATTAAAAGAATTTTCTGTTTTAACATAACGTTCACTAAAGCAGCAAGGTTGTCGAATAGACAACAACCTTATTTACTTTTCTAATTGATCTACATTTCGCATTATATTTTGGAGATTATTTTCATATTGCTCAAGTTGTGGACGTTGTGTTTCTGAAGCTACCTCTAGTGCATTTTGAATTTGTTCATATGCTTCCTGGACCTCTTGGCGTAACTCTTTTAAATCATGACCGTAGTTAGGGTCATTTTTCACAATATTATTAAATGCATTTTCTGCTTGTGTAACTCCTTGCTGTGCCGCTTGAAAGGCTTGTTGCTTATCTTTATGATATGGCATTATATAATCCCCTTTCCATAATAGTTAGTCCTATTTATCTTTGCCTTTTTTTCTAAAAACATTCCCGTATAAATTTACAAACTTCTCTCATTCTAAAGAGAAAGAGGAGGTGTCACATATAATGGGCAAAAACAATCGTGAAGCGAAAGAAAAAAAAGGACAACCTGAACCATTAAGCGGATCTCATAAAGTAAAAAACCGTAACCATTCACGTCAAAAGAATCATGCACATCATGATATGTAAAACAAAAGGTTCACACTAGCTACCTTTGCCACATACAATGTTTATATTTTTCCATTTATTCTTCACCCCTACTTCATTCATGCATAACATAGTATGAATTGAGATTTTACGGAGGGTGTCTTACATGGGCAAGAAAAAGAAGGATTGTCTTTTTCATGTTGATGGTTTCGAAGAATGGATGGATCAATTTTGTTCCGATTCTTGTAGTAACTTTAGTTTCCCAAATCAAATTCATATTGACCTTTGTGAAACTGAACAAGAGTATATTTTGGAAACAGATGTACCAAATGTATCCGAACAAAATGTAGTTATTAAAAAGATGGAGACAGGCCTAAATATTTGCATACTTCATAATAATAGTTCTTTGCAGCGGATCATTCCTTTACCCGCTACTATTATTTACAAGAAGATGCTGGCCTGCTTAGAGAATGGATATTTAGCCATTCATATTTCGAAAAATGAAGTTGCTAATAAACATGAAAAAAAAGTTCTTTTTCAAATTGAGAATTAAAATAAAGTGAAACTTTAATCAATAGGAGTTTTACTGCCCGCAAATACAAATAGCGGGATGAATACAAAAATAAGCCCCAGTCGTCTGCTGGGGCTTATTTTATTTCGCATGTAATTCTAAATTACAATTTCTATCATCTCTTTTTTTCAATAAACCCTTTGTAACTACAAGCACAGGAAATGCTACAGTTGAAAATATAGCTAGCGCTGAAAAGACAATAAATCCATTTTGGTACCCGTAGTAATCAAGAAGTACTCCCCCAAGCCACGGACCAATTACTGCTCCAATTCCTGAAAAACCCATTGCTCCAAAATACGTTCCTTTTAAATGTGAAACAGCTATACCATCTATAAATACATCCGTCATTGAAAACATGAGAACTTCTCCAATTGTAAAAATAATTGTGCAAATGGCAGCACCTAGCGTAGATTCTGCTATTCCAAATCCAAACAGTCCTCCGCTCACAAATAAAGTTCCAACCATAATGGATACTAACGGTGTATACTTTTTACACATTTGAATAACAGGGTATTGAATTACGACTACAACAATCGCATTTAAAGCTAACATATATGAAAATAATTTCACTCCATCCTGAAATATATGTGCATTTGCAAAATATTGAGATACTGTTGTCGTTAAGTGAGAAAAACCACAATTACTCAAAATAATACCGACTAAAGCAACTAAAAATACGACATCCTTTCGCAAAATGCGAATTGCATTTAACATTGTGACAGGTTTTTCTGTATTTACTTTCTTTTTTTCAATTGGATACTTCTTAAATTGGAATGCTAATATAGCTGTATATAGAATGTACACTCCAGCTGCTACTAAAAAAGGAATTGTAGATTTTGCGCTTCCAATCTGTAATCCGACAAGTGGGCCAATCGCTACGCCAACATTGATTGCACCGTAACGCAAATTATACACGAGTAAACGATACTCTGGTTTCGTTAAATCTGATAATAACGCTCTTGACGTCGGTTCAAAAAAAGACCTACATAATCCATTCAAAGCATTTAATAAAAAGAAACTTAAAACATGATTTGCAAGTGAAAAACCTATAAATACAAACACCCAAGCGATCATGGAGCATATTATAATCATATTTCGGCCAAATCGATCCGATAAATTCCCTCCAATAAAACTAGCGAACACCCCAACAAGTGCACTCGTTCCGATAATAGCACCCGTCATTCCTGCTGATACGCCTTTAACAGTCGTTAAATAAATTGCTAAAAAAGGAATACTCATTGACGTGGCAAACCTCGCAAATAAAGTCCCTATTATAATTGTCATTCCTAACGGATGAATATTTTGCAACTTCCCCTTCATCTTCAAACCTTCTCTCCCAATTCTTACATAAAAAAAAGAAAGCAAAGGATCTGCTTTCTTTTCCCTTTTTATACTTGAGCTGTTGATACCCTCGTTGTTCTCGTTATATCCATATCTATGCCATATGTAAACTGTAATTCTTTACAAACATCTTTAATTAATATTGCAACATTATACTTCTCATTAAATTGTAAAACGATGTTCTCTACTTCTTCATATGTATACTTATATTCGCCTGTAATGACACTTTTTAGATCAAAGCATTCATTTATACAAAGTTGCACAAGCAGCTGGTCATATTTCTCTATTACATCTTCTTTCTTCCACAGTACCTCTTTTACATATAACCGATCAAACTTAACACTTTCTCGATTACAATCCGTTAAAATCCGGGTCATTTCATTTAATTCTCGATACAGTTCAGAAATATTTTTGCTTAAACTAAGCAGTTTATCTACGCCGTTTTCATATAACATATTCATTCCACCCCCGCATTTTCTTTTTCTTATTATAGCAAGAAAATTCTAAAAATAGTTTCTTTCTTCTGAAATATTAGGAAACTAATTTCAATTGCTTTACAATGAAACTAGTTAATGCGAGAGGAGAAAGAAAATTGGAGCACAAATTATATTACACTGACGCTTATAAGCAAGAATTTACTACTAAAATTATAAAGCAAGATTATGATAAAGACGGTAACTTATACGTTGTTTTAAACGAAACCGCATTTTATCCGACTGGTGGCGGACAACCACACGACACTGGAACTTTAAATGGTATTGCTGTATTTGATGTTGAAGAAATCGACGAAGAAATCCGCCACTTCATTGCAGAACAATTACACACAGAAGACGTAGAAGGTAAAATCAATTGGGAGCGCCGGTTTGATTATATGCAGCAACATGCAGCTCAGCACATTTTATCTGCTGCTTTTTGGGATCATTTTAACATACCTACGATTGGATTCCATCTTGGTAAAGAAACGGTAACAATTGATTTAGAAACAGAAAATCTTCATGCAGAAACGGTTGAAAAAGCAATACAAATTGCAAACAAAATTGTTTTTGAAAACCATCCAATCCGTACTCTGTGGATGGACTTAGAAGAAGCGAAAACGTTGCCTCTTCGTAAAGAACCGACTATGACAGAAAATATACGGGTTGTTATTATCGAAAACTTTGACTACAACGGCTGTGGTGGAACGCATCCGAAACGAACTGGTGAAGTTGGTCCTATTCAAGTACTAGGATGGGAGCGCAATAAAGGTGGTATACGCTTAACGTTTATCGCTGGTTGGCGTACACTTAAATTAATGGGACAACAGCAACAAATTATGAAAGATATTTCTAAACAATTAAACAGTAGCGAAACTGATATTCCAGCAAAAGTGGCGCAACTGCTTACTTCTCAAAAAGAAAACGAAAAAGCAATACAAACAATGAATGAAAAATTATTATTTGCAGAGGCAAATGAACTACTTCAACACCCTACGGAAATACATGCCGGCATACTTATTTCTAAAGTATTTACAAATCGTTCTATGCAAGAAATCGCAAAGCTTTCCGCTATTATTACAGAACAACAAGAGCATGCAATTACATATTTCGTTATTGAAAACGAGGACAAATTACAATGTATTCTCGCTTGCGGAAAAACTGTAACGCTTGATATGAATGCTCTTTTAAAAGATGCTCTTCCTCCAATTGAAGGAAAAGGTGGCGGAAATAAAAAGAGTGCCCGTGGCGGCGGGAAAGCAATTATGAGCGGAGATGAATTTTTAAATCAGCTTGTTTCTTCTTTACAGTCGGCGGTGTAAAACATTTTTAGGAAGGATAGCTAATAGCTATCCTTCCCCTATAGTTACAGGCCAATATTTTGTTTCAATCCTTGGTAACTCCCTGCATTTGAAAAACCTTCACTTATAAGAGTTATAAAAGTTTCCGAAAAACCATAATGACTTAAATCTTTAATCGGCACCATTTGTACATCATGAATCGGATTATGATCAAATTCATTTGAGGGTAACGTAATTTCCCCTGTAATCTTTTCAAGTAGAAATGTAATATGTAGTAAAGATGGACTGGCATCCGGTTTATCACAAACATAGAGTAGCTTCTTAATTTTAACTTCTAACCCTGTTTCTTCTATCATTTCTCGAATCATTGCTTCTTCTAACGTTTCACCGTTCTCTACCCTTCCTCCAGGTAAAGACCAATTTCTATTAGCAACTCTTTGCTTTACTAGCAATACTTTTTCATCTTCAATTAAAATTCCCGTAACTCGAACTTGCATTACATTTTCCATATATAATCTCCTTCCCTATTAAATTTACAAATTAATCCTTCCACAAAAAGAACATACGTTTTATAATTAAAGGAAATTATGGAAGAAAGAAGTTGTTATATTCATGCGTCCACCTTTAACTAAGTCTATATCACTTGAAGATTTCCAAAACTATTATTGGTTAAAAGCAGAACTGCAAACATTTTGTCGTGAACATGATTTTCCAGCTAGTGGCTCTAAGATCGAGATAACCGAGCGTATCTCACATTATTTAACTACTGGTAAAATATTAAAAAACAGCTCTGTTCAAAAGGTTACTAAAGCTTCCCTATCCTATAAAGACCTTTCTCTTCAAACGATTATTACTAAAAATCACCGCTGTAGCGAAGATGTTCGTGCTTTTTTCAAAGAAAAAATCGGAACAAACTTCCGCTTTACAGTAGCTCTTCAAAAATTTTTCAAAGAGAATGTTGGAAAAACATATGAAGACGCGGTAGCTTTTTGGCATGAAGAAAACGAACGAAAAAAAGAACCTACATACAAAACAACTATCGGTGCACAATTTGAATACAATCGCTTTACTCGTGACTTTTTCGAAGATCCAAATAATAAAGGGAAAGCAAAAGCTGATGCGATTGCTGCTTGGAACGAAATGAAAGCGAAGCCTGGTAGTAATGTTTATATTCCTCAAAAAGTAGAAAACTAGTTCCTACTTATCAAGACCAAATTTGTAAAAAACGTTTTAAAATACCTCCCCAAACATATTATATATGTCTAATATGTTTGGGGATTTCTATCATTAAACCGGAAAAGAATGATTTGTGCCCAATTTAATATATATAAATGTAATTTATTTGATTGAAGTATGATTTTAATTAGAATCATATCAAAAGGTGTACCTTTTGATGTATATTGATAATAATAATATAATTGAAAATTAATACAAAAAGACTCCCTATAATAAGGGAGTTTTTGTATTAATTTTTATTTAGGTATCATATCCATATCTATAAACCTTTGCCATCTTTCATTTTAAAATTCATGTTTATTATTTGAGATAAACTTTCCTTTAATTGTAAATGCAGCCACTCAGTTCTTTTAACAGGCATACTAGAGCTTCTAAGCATATCAATTAACGGCGATATGTTTTTTAAGCTTACTAGATGATTTAAAACTCTAAAAATTGGTCTTCTTCTTGTAATTAAGTTACAAAACACCTCAAATTCATCTATACTAAAATTAAAAAAGCCTCGGACATTTGGATGTAACTTCCCATCGACTTCTTTATACACCTTATCGTACAAGCTCCAAACAGGAGGGATATTTTCATTATTCAAAGTAATTATATATATATTAGTAACCCCATCAAATACTTCTCTAAAATTTGAATTTAATATTGCCTTATAAGCCTTGTCTGCTTGTAAAAGCGGCGATATAAATAATTTTTGCAAGTCTCTATTTATACTTTCCTCATCTCCCTGGTATGTTGTCTTTACAGTTGGTTTTGCATTCTTCACCTCAATAATTATTAAATTGTTTCCCTCTTTAATATATAGATCTGATGAACGTTTATTTCCATTTTTTTCGTAAACAAATTCTGGAATCAATTGATAAGGAATTTTTGCTTGTGAGATAGATTTTTCAACTAAAATCTCTACATATTTTTCAAAAGGTCTTCCTAAAAAACTAATAAATTTTGTATCTTCTTTAGGATAACATTCTCTTATCTTATGGAACAAACCCATGTATATTGCATTTTCTAATCCGTCTTTATTAAACGCAATAAACTTTCCTTTCTCAACTTCTAGTAAAGGGCGATTCAAAAAAGCACTATAATCCCACTGATTATCGATAGTTTTTTTTGACCATGTACATAAACTACTTATATCAGTCATTAAATCGTCTATAACCTTAGGAGCTACATCCTTTAATAATGAATTGCTAAAATAATTGTCAATTTCATTTGCCCATGAGATTGACAATTCAATCTTATCTTTCTTCATAGTTGTATATAGCCCAAAACAGACAGCCAAATATTCTTTTATTGTATATCCATACCTTTTCTCAAAATCAGTATTAAAATCAACGAATTCATTTTTATCATATAGTTCCTCTTTTTTAGATAACTCTGTATAAATATAAAAAGCTCTTAAAATATCATTTCCCATATCTCTTTTCTTACTAAAAAATAAATTTTGAAGAAGATATGTTGAAAGATTTAAGTCTTTTTCATCTAGATAATCCGCCGTAATTAATTCCAAATGAAGTAATTGTAAGATATCTTTCCCCTCAATTGGAGTAAGAGCCTCATCATTTAGTTCTCCATATGATAACAACCATTTATATAAATTTAATAAGCTTTGTGGACTAAATATATATTGGCTTTTTGCCTCTTTTAACTTTTCGGCTGAAATATATTTATTAAAGGATATTAGATATTCATTTTTAAGTATCATACTTTGCTTATAATCCATTGTACTAAATTGAGAAACTAAGATAAGAGATTTTTTTAATCCCAAAGATTTTATGATACTAATAATGTCTTCTTTTTTCCATTTATTAGTTTGAAACAAATCACTATATACCATTATTATCTTGGACTTTTCAATCATTTCCCTGTTGTTAAACATTTATTACACTCCTTCTAAAATTGGGGACAATTTTTCGCCTTGTTTGTTCAACTCACAAATGTGAGGCTTAAACCCAACATCTATAACGTCATCTTTCGGTGTATCCAGTTGTAGCTTAGGTGCTTGTGGCATATTGTAGTAAATTTTGATGTAACTTGGGTTGTAGAAAATCCACTTTTAATTTTTTTTTTTATATTAATGGTACAGCTGTGAAATTATAAATAAAAAAACTGTGGCTATTGCCACAGTTTTCTACATGCTCAAATGTTGAATAAATTCTAATACTGTAGAGATTCCAACAAATGCAGAAATAACCTTATCAAAATTACATTGAAAATTAAATTCAAATTCATCGAAACTCTTTTTTATTGTTAATTTAAGCATGTTATCACCCGCCTTTTAAGGCAAGCAATGAGTCTTGCAGAATTATCTTTCGGCATATTCTTACTCCTTAGACCTTAGACAACTCCGACACAATTAAGTTGTTATGAGCATATCATTATTTCTTTATATTGTAAATAAAATTGACTATGAGTTGTTTTTTGTGTTTTTACTTGTAACTGTTATCTGTCATAATGGTGATTTTATAATGTGGATTTTATGCTATTATACGGATATATTCAAAACCACTTAGGAGGTAACCATTTGGATTTTGAGAGAATACCAGTAGTGTTAAAACGATATGGTTTTAAGGAGAAAATGAAAGTTTGTCAAGAACATTCGAAGGAGCTCATGTCTATTAATGGTTTAATCCCTATTAGTGAATGGCCTGGTAAAGCATCGCCGTGGGATTTAGAGACATTTGCTTTGTTTTCTGTTATAACAATTGGGGAATATTCTGACCGTAGATTTGATGACGTAAAAGAAAGGAAACAGTTTGCTAAAATAATTAATGCAATCAAGGATTATCTTCCTCCAAAATTAGAAATTTCCCAAGATAACAACAGATTTTTAGATTATTTTATGATTGTCACAGGGTTAAATCAAATTCAAATTCAAGAAGATATAGGTATTAAGATTTACAGACATTCATATCTCTTCAATTTTGAGAATGAAAATGTGAATATGAAGCAAAAATTTATTGAAAAATTTGGATGTAGTTACGAGGAATTTAAAAAATTTGGTTTTATTATTCATAGTCTTTTCTCAAGAGAAATCAATAAATCTTTAAAAACAGATATCTATGATTACGTAATCAGAAAGTACAGGGATGTAATTCAGCATCTTCTTATTGAACGAGCTGATTATGTAGCCCTTCAAGAAAAGATAATACATGACATTACTCAATATATTTATGGCTTTAAATATTTTTATCAATTTCCTTTCATTTCTTACAATCAGGAGACTTTTTTGCCATTGCCTCACCTTATTATGCAATCTGTTACATCTTCCCTTTTGTTTAGATTAACAGAAGGGAATAATAAACTTCGCGAACTGCTTGGAAAAGAGGTTCTTGAGAGCTATCTTTTACACATATGCGGTTTATCCGAATGTTTTGATGAGGTTATAGCTGAATACTCATATAAGCATAAACGAAATACTAAACGTACATTAGATATAATGATTAGAGAAGGTGATAAATGTCTAATGTTAGATAGTAAAAGCATGAGTCCACGGGTTTCTTTAAGGAATCTAAATGATGAGGACGTAGAATATACGGTTAATCGGATGATTGATGCTGTCATTCAAGTTTACGAGCAAATAACTGAGCGTTTTCATAACGAGTATTACCCGTTCAATGTAAAAGTTGACTTCTTGAAAAAAAAACATCTTTGGAGCTGTTATTTTAAACGAGGATAGTTATATTCTAAGAGAAAACATAATGACTAGGGCTGCGGAAAAGCTAAAAATTGTTCATGGCAGCGAAGAATATAAATATCTATGCTCTAACGTCAAATTGATGAGATTGTATGAATTTGAAAAAATGATATTTCAACAAGAAGACGTGCTTCAATTGTTAATAAATAATAGACAGAATGAGAGTAAATGGTTTGATTTTTCATTTATAAATTACGATGAAAAGAATGATAAGGGAGTGATCGAAGAAATTTCTCAAACTAGCGAAAATATGAAAGAAATTTTAATGGAATTCGCACAGGAATTAGTCAAAGATGGTATCATAACACAATGATAAGTAAAATGATGGTTTCAATTTTCTCTTTTAAATACAATAAGAAAAGCAAAAAGAACTTGTAGAAATCTCTACAAGTTCTTTTTTAGATAATGTAAAAAAATTAAAATAAACTATCTCATAATTTGAATCGGAGCAAACACTCTAACCACGGATTGATTGTATTATATATCAAATCTTAACATGTGAATTTTTACATTTGGAAAAGTATAACAAACAAATGTATCAAATCCCTAAAAACTTTATTACTCCCAACTTTATTCAAATTCTTTACTAATTTCTACAAAAATTATTCTATCCTCACATATGTCTATATACATCCGCATAAGCCATCTTCAATTGCTCACGCAATTGTTTTTTCTCTTCTTCTAATCTCTTAATCTTTCGTTTCAAGGAAGCAATGATCGCATCTTTATTGTTTTCATTTCTCTCCCGCTTCATCTGTTTTGGAGTGAGATCTTGAGCTTGTTGTTGACGTAATGATTCAATTCGATTACGGAGTTCCTGGTTGTTATATAGTGTAGCCTTGGCCACACCAGCCTCGCTTGCTACACTGTTAAAATTGATGTTTTGATTAGCTCGCAAGAGCCTTCGAATAGCGTCATCAACTTTTTGAGTGGTGCCTGCCTTTCTTGATGCATGGATTGCTTTCAGTTGTTCTCTACGATTATAATTAGTCATTTTTCCACACCTGACTTTCTTTTCATCCTTTCTTGCCTTCCGAAAATAACATTACCCTCACTGATATTTATTAAAATGTCATGATAACGTTGTAGATTTCTCTCTTGTTTTTCCACCACATCGTCCCTACCGTGCTGTTTTGCAACCTCAATGGATTTAGATGTTGTTTTTACATGAAGCATATATTTTTGTATATCATATTCTGAGAAACCGATTGCCAAGTCCTTACACGGACTCCCACCATTACATGTAAGACAAGGAGGTGCTTCCATATGAGGGCAACTCCCTTTCAATCGAGCGTGACACGTCCCATACGGATTGTCCATAGCATTCAGCTTATGATTCTGCCAAAGAGTATGCAAAATGTCCTTTGGAATATCTTCACCCGCTTTCACTTCTTGCACCTCTCCATTTAAATCAAAACTAAACACACCTTGGCTGATAACTGATTCAAATGCTTTTCGCTTTGTATCGTCCAACAGTTTGGCATACTGCAAGGTCATTTCAGGCGACGCATGTGCTAAAAGCTCCTGTACAGTTAGAATATCTGCGCCACCATTTAACATTTTGATAGCGTAGGTATGACGGAATTGGCGAGCTTTGAAGTGGAATATCTTTCCAGTTTCATCTACAATTTTCTTCTTATGAGCCAGAATATTCAAAAATTTATTGAAAGATTGTTGTTCATAAGGTTTTCCTTTTCGAGCGCCCAGATAATGAACAAAAATATAACCCTCAGGGTTATTCTCTTGGTTACTGTTCTCTTTAGAACGTTGAATGAGAACAGCCAAGATGCCCGCTAATTCTTCATCAATTGGAATTCGATGTCCTTGTACATAGGTTTTTTCGATATCTGTTACAATGGAGTATTTTCCATTCAATCGTTCCAAACAATTAGATGTGAGTCCCAATACATCTGAAATCCGTAATCCAGTTTTATAAGCCACCCATACAACAGGGATAACCTCCCTATGTAAATCGTTTATATGTGTAAAGAGTTGTTCTAATACAAAGTCAGGAATATAATTAATTTGATCAAAAGATTTCTTTTTACGTTTCGGTTTATCCTCCGGAAAAAGTAACAATCGCACATGGGTTTCAGGAGCAATATCGTATTCATATCGTTGGATGTCTTCCAAAAACTTCCCTAAATAGTTCAGTGTCCCTGATATATAGTTTTCAGCGTTAGAATTTTTCCGACTTAAATTATTTCTAGCGTATCCATTTAAACATTGAATGTACTGTTCCATATGTGAACGTTTTAATCCTTTTAAATTTGTCCATGAAGGTTCTAAAGAAAGTATAAGAGATATGAATCTTGGTAAATGTGATAGATATATTTGCGCTGTCCCCCACGCAAGACTCTTATTAATTAAGCGGTGTTTGATATACCGTTTAATAGATTGGCGTATATTCACTTGTTCAAATTTGTTGAAATCAATAAAGTACCCAGCCCTACTTTTGTTATAGGGAATTCCATACTTGTTATGTAACTCCCGCACATCCCATCTATCTTTCTCCCATTCTTCACGGATGTCTGTCATCTTAAATAAATTGGAATAAATCGTTCGTAAAAAAACTGCTAAGGATGATTTATGAGTGTAAGTACCATATGTTACAAGAAATTTCTTTCTTTGTGTTGGAAGACCGTGCTGTTCTAACCAGAAACACCACTCCCGTTCAGCTTGATCAATGTCTAAGTTAAGAAGTGAATGAAGATTAGGATATTTCTCGTTGAGAAACGATGTTAATTTTTGTAAATACGTTGCGTATCCACTAAATAAGCTACTTATTCTCCATTCCTCCTTAAATAATTTGTGAAACCACACATATTTTATTTCCAAATTAACAGTGGCACTATCAATTTGAAAACGCACATGCTGCCTTCCACTATGTTCCTCCACCAACTTCTGAAATTGAGGGATTGTTTCCAAAAAACTAGTATGCCAAATGTCATGAGTCAAAAAATAAGGATTCTTTACATATTGGATATCAACAGAGCCATTTATTTCTATAATATTTACTGGATAACTCGACAGCTCTTGTTGCAACCGCTCGTGAAATTCAAATTGCTCGTCCTCCATTTGATAAATTTGTTTCATTTTCTCCCACCGTTCTATTGTTGAATTCGAAATACATCCTGCGCTTTTTCCCAATCCTTACGGATATCTTCCTCAGATGGATGAAGATACAGACTCATGGTTGTTTGGATATGGGAATGCCCTAAACGCTCTTGCACCTGTTTGATATCCTTTGTCTCTTGATAGTACATTGTCGCATGTGTATGACGAAATAGGTGAGGATGTATGTTAAGCCCTGTTTTTTTTCGTAATCGTTTAAATAAAGATTCTACATCACCATATGTCATCGGTTTTCCCATGTTCTTACCACGTAGTTTGACGAACACAAATTGGGCTTCAAAATCCAATTCGTCAATAATTTCGTACAAGTAGTCGTCGTATAGATCCATAAGGTTTTGTGACACAAAGATTTCCCGTTCACCTGTTTTCAGTTTTGCACCATTCTCCAATTCTCCACGATCCCTCAAACGAATACGATGTCCTTTTTTATGATTAAACTTGAAATCCTCCAAAAATAAAGAAAGAACTTCTCCAATCCTTAATCCTGTCTCAAACAAAAGTTGAATTAGGAAAGTGTCCCGTATATTCGTTGTTGCCGTTAAAACTTGTTGCACCTGTTCTTTCGTGAGTGTTTTCACTCTCTTACGAGGTTCCTTTAACTTTAATACATTCTGTATAGATGGTTTACCCTTATTAATGTGATGAAGGAAACTCTTGTACCGCTTTCCCCCACCTATAAAACCTTGACGCATCAATTTCCCATACATATCATGGGGTAATTCTTCGTTTCTGTACAAATAATCATAGAAATTTATGATGGCAGTGACCGTAAGGTTTACTGTCTTTTCTGTTCTCTTTGCCCTCACAGGTCGAAGGGAAATTGTCTTGCTGCTCTCATACGGGCTCCGAAGCCATCCCACAAATTCCACCAAATCCTCTAATCTTATATCCTTATAATCTTTTTCTGTTTCTTGTAAGTACAGAAAATACTGTTTTAATGCATAGCAGTACGTCTTTTGTGTATTATTACTTTTCCCTGTAACATCCAAATACTTAAGATACTTCAATACAGCAATTACAGGAATGCCTTCATTATCTATTAACATGTATCTCTTTCTCTCTTCTATAATTACCTCTTGTACACGAATAAACATCCACTCCTCAAACCATTTTGACAATTAGGCTATAGACTTCACTACGCCTCCTGTTGTGGTTTCCTCCTAACTAATAAGAGTAAAATTTCGTTAGTGACATTATATACATAATAGACAATCTTTTTTACATCTGATTATTCAGTCTATTATGTGTGAAAAAAATAGGATATTTGTTCTATATTGAACATACTATCCTATTACCATTTTAGTATAGTTAATACCTCGCTAGTCTTCTACTTTCTCAAATAATAGCGCAATCCCTATCCCACCTCCAATTCCTAATGTAGCAACTCCATATTTCATAGACTCTCTTTGCGCCTGATAAAACAAGCGTGTTACAAGCATAGATCCAGATGCACCGTACGGATGACCGAGCGCAATTGCACCACCATTTATATTTAATTTTTCGTAAGGAATTTGTAATTCATTTGCACAAGCTACAACTTTTGAAGCAAACGCTTCATTTATTTCAAAATAATCGATGTCCTCTACCTTTACATTCATTTCATTTAATAATTTATTCACCGCAAATATTGGACCCGTTCCCGGGAGATTAGGATCCACTCCAACCACAGCACTGTGAACGAAACGAAGAACAGGTTTATAACCTAATTTCCGAGCTTTCCCCTCTTCCATAACAAGAACAGCACATGCCCCATCATTTACACCACATGAATTACCTGCCGTTACTGTACCATTTTTTAAAAATGCGGGCTTTGTTCTTTTAATGATTCGTTCATAATTCATTTCTAGCTTTATAGATTCATCTAATAATCCATTAAAAGAAAATATTTCATCATGTATATATCTTTTTTCTAACGCTTGCAGTGTCCGCTTATAACTAAGACAAGCGTACTCGTCTTGCATTTCTCTCGTTATGTTATAACGCTCCACAACATATTCAGCCGCTACTCCCATGTCAGGATCACCAATTGTTTCAGGTGAAAATCGTGCTCTTTTTTGAAAAGGTGACGTACTTGTACTCTCTACTCCTCCTGCGATATAACAAGTACCTGCCCCGCCTTGAATGAAATGACATGCGGTGCGAATCGCTTCCAATCCAGCACCACATTGCCGATCAATCGTTACACCAGGAATATAATAGCCAAGTCCTGCCTCTAAAGCAGATAATCTTGCAACATTCCCTCCCGGTCCAACAACATTCCCTAATATAACATCGTCTATCTCTCTCTCAATTCCTTTACTTAAAAACGTAAGAAGCGGCGCTGCTAATTGCTGAACTTCATAATCTTTAAACATCCCATTCTTCTTACCAATGGGCGTCCTTTTCGCTTCTACAATAACCGCTCTATTCATATATCTTCTCCCGGTTTTCAATCATACTTTTTGCTTCCATACGAGCGATTTTCCCACTATTTGTATAAGGTATTCCATCTACAAAATGCCATTCTTTCGGTATTTTAAACGAAGATAATCGTTGTAAGCAAAAACTCTTTAATTGTTGCTTTGTAGCACTTCCTTTTACGATCGCGACGGGCTTTTCACCCCAGTAACTATCTTTCACACCAATTACAACTATTTCATCTACAGCTGGGTGTTCATGTAATACACTTTCTATTTCTTCTGGGAAAATATTAATTCCTCCAAATAAAATCATATTCTTCTCTCTACCAACAATATATATAAAGCCTTCTTCATCTTCATAGCCTACATCTCGCACTGTCATCCAGCCTTCTGCATTCAACTCCCGTGTTAAAACCCCATCTATTATGTATCCCATAAAAAACTGATCACTTTTCACATAAACAGTTCCTATTTCACCTTTTTGTACTTCTTCGCCTGCTTCATTACATATTCGAATTTGCACATTATGACAAGGTTTTCCTACTGAATTTGGCCTTCTTTCGCTTTCTTCATCGACTAGTGCTGTTACAAAACTTAACTCTGATGCACCATAAAATTCATATCTTTTCGCATAAGGAAATATATTCTTTATTTTTCCTTTCGCTTCAGCTTCCCATTTCGCTCCTGACGAAATAATTTTCACTTTATTTTCTATTACTCTATTTTCTTTATATAAAGATTCAAGCATTGTCGGAACTGTATACATAACTGATATATTTTCAGTTTCTAACTTATCTAGTACTTGATTTGGAATGAACTTTCTCATAATGTACACCGTTTGTCCTACATATAATGCACTTATTGCCCCGTATAAGAAAAGAGAATGAACGAGCGTCCCAGCTATTAAAATCGAATCCTCCCTTTTCATATGAAAGTCATGTACATTACAATCAAAACTATGAACCCACGATTGTTGTGCACGTAAAAATGCTTTTGCTGTTCCTGTTGATCCTGATGTAAATCCCATATAAAAAGGAGCATGTTGTACACTTTCTACAGTGGAATATGTAGGAAGATATTTCTCTATCATTCTTTTCCACCCATCAATTTCAATTACTCTTCCTTCTTCATCTAATAGATCATTTACCTTATATCGTTCTGTCACAATCATATCCGGATTACTGATTTCAATTCTTTCTCTGAGCTCATCTTGTTTCCACTTTATATCTAACGGAACACAAACCCACCCGGCCATAGCGGCACCAGAAAATAGTTGTAAAAACTCTATACGATTTTCTAATAGGATTGCTATTGTTTTATTCTTCGATTCTTTTTCATTTAACCAGTTTGCTACTTTACAAACTGACTCGAACCACTCTTTATATGTTAATACTCTATCATTTTCCTTTATCGCTATTTTATTTGGTTGTAAAGAGGCATGCTTTTTATATTCTTTTGTAATCCCCATATGAGACGTCCTTTCTTTACAAAAATAATAAAAAGAAACACGCAATTAACGTGTTTCTTCCCTTTATCATCCCGCATTTGTATATTTTCCATTCTTTAAAGCGGGCGTAATAATATGTTTCAATGAACGATGTAATTTTGTTACGAGAACTGCCGCAATAATTGCTTTTATACAATCCCCTGGTAAAAACACAGCACTCACTTTCATTGTCTCCCATACAGAAACATCCATTAAGAACGCTTGTACAGTAATACCAAATACATAAACTACGAAAATACCACCAATTATATTAATACATAATACTTTTATAATAGAAACTTCACGTAAACGCTCAATTAAATAACCAATAACAAACGCCCCAATAATGTAACCAAGTAAATATCCTGCACTTGGTCCAACAAATACACCAAGGCCACCGCGTCCACCAGCAAGTAATGGTGCTCCTACTCCTACAATAAGTAAGAAAATAAGCTGACTTAATGCACCTAGTCGTGAGCCTAACAACCCACCCGCAAGCATAACACCGAGTGATTGCAATGTAATTGGAACTGGTGTAATAGAAAGAGCAATCGGAGGTATTAACCCTAACACTCCCATAATAGAACTAAATAAAGCGACAAAAACTAAGTTTTTTGTATTCATATTTGCTTCTCCTATTTGTAAACTTAAAATTTATTTTAGATAACATATCACAAAAATTATATTATCTTTCCACCCCTCTTTTGTCAACCATTAATGTATTAGAGTTTACAAATAGAAGTTCACTTATTTCTCTCTATGCAAATGCTCCAGTTCTTTCCGAAGCGCCTGTTTTAAAAACTTCCCAACAGATGTTTTCGGTATTTCTTCCATAAAAACAATATCGTCTGGCAACCACCACTTCGCAAACTGTGGTTTTAAAAACTCATATATTTCTTCTTTTGTAACCGTACTATTTTTCTTTTGAACAACGCAGGCAATTGGTCGCTCTTGCCACTGAGGATGAGGAACTGCAACGACAGCCGCTTCAAATATAGCATCATGTGCCATTAAAGCATTTTCAAGATCGACCGAAGAAATCCATTCTCCCCCGCTTTTAATAACATCCTTCGTACGGTCAACAATTTTCACGCAACCTTCCTCATCGACTGTGACAACATCACCAGTATATAACCATCCATCGCGAAAACCTTCGACAGTACGATCATCGTTATAATAGCTTTCAGCGATCCAAGGTGCTCGTAAACATAATTCTCCCATCTCAGTACCATCCCACTTCACTTCACCATTTGTACCGACTACTTTCATCTCGACACCAGGTACAAGATATCCTTGTTTGGAGCGAATTTCTAGTTGCTCTTCATACGATAATTCCGTTTCATAACTTTTTAAACGTGCAAGTGTTACGAGTGGACTCGTTTCAGTCATACCATATGCATGTATGAACGGAACATTATGTTTCTGTTCAAATGCTTTAATAACACTTTTCGGCGCCGCTGCACCTCCGCATAGTATTCTCGTCATACTAGATAAATCGTAACTATTATTTTCTAACTCTTGTAATACGCCGAGCCAAATTGTCGGCACACCCGCAGCTAACGTCACTTTTTCTGATTGAATCATCTCTAATAAAATTTTCGGAGTAAACATCGGTCCAGGAAGAACTTGTTTTGATCCAAACCAAGTAGCCGCAAAAGGAAGTCCCCAAGCGTTCACATGAAACATCGGGACGATTGCCATTGCTGCATCACTTTCCGATAAAGCAGCTGTATCAGCTAAACCGAGTGCCATACAGTGTAATACAGTACTACGATGCGTATATACAACACCTTTTGGATTTCCTGTAGTCGCTGACGTATAACACATACCAGCAGGTGTATTTTCATCAATATCTTTTACAAATTGGAAATTGGGATCGCCTTCTTCTAATAGCTTTTCATAATGATATACAGGCTGAAGTGTAGTTTTTGGGAGCTCATCTTTATCAGTCATAACAATGTAGGCTTGTACAGTTGATAATTCGGATTGAATACTTTCAACGAGTGGTACAATATCTTCATCTATAAGTAGAATTCGATCTTCTGCATGCTGAATAATGTATGAAATATGTTGAGGAGATAAACGAATATTAATTGTGTGCAAAACAGAAGCAATACCTGGAATAGCAAAATACGCTTCCACATGCCGATGATGGTTCCACGCTAACGTTCCTACACGTTCACTTTCTTTAATTCCAAGCTTTTTCAACGCACTGGAAAGTCTTCTCGTTCTTTCCCCTAACTGCTTATACGTTAACGTTGTAACTGTATCATGTGTCCGTGAAACAATTTCTTTCTTCGAAAACAGTTTCTCTGCTCTTTCCATCATAGAACTAATTGTTAGCGGTACATTCATCATCATATTGGTTATGTCCCCCTTTAAAACGTTTTCATTTTTTCGTTTATTATAACAGACTTCTACAAATGATTACGACATTTTTCTGTATTTTCTGAATTATTTCTTTGGAAATAATTCAGAACGATAAAAAACATGTTTTGAATACATTGATTCGAAACATGTTTTTTATTTTTTATAAACTATCTACCTTTTTCCTTACTTTCTTTTTCAATTTAAAAATAAAACGATTACTGTATTCCTTATTTTCTACTAAAATCCGATACGTCTCTAACACTCCTAACACACGTACAAAAAGATAAACTCCGATAGCAATAAGTACAACACAATAAGGATAATACTGTACGAGTTCTCCTGAAGTAATTCGTTTTTTCTCAAATAAAAACGGTATCGCTCCTGCTGCAATAAAACAAAATCCAACGATCACTACTGCCGTATACTTCTTCTTAATAGTCGCATATCTTTTGGTCAATTCTTTTAGAAAGTTTTGATCAAATAGTAGTTCTTCCTTTTTCAATACATTGTATCGACTCTCTTCTATCGTTACAGATGCCATCATTGCTCCGATCCCAAGCACTGCAATGATAATGACAAGAAACGTAGACATTGTTGCATTTTCTTTAAATAATAAGTACGGTATTGTAGATAAAATAAGCAAGCTAAATCCTAATGCAATATATTTAGAAATTTTTTGTCCATACACTACATACCCTTCTGCCATTTCCTTACTTACATAATAACCATTTTCCTTTTCGTTACTTTGCTCAGCAGTTTCTTTTAATAAATAGTCAAGTGATACTTCAAATACATTTCCAATCATTATTAACTTTTCAGTTTCAGGAAAACCTTGACCGTTTTCCCATTTACTAACCGCTTGCCTTGTTGTATTTAATTTTTCAGCTAATGCTTCTTGAGAAAGGCCCTTTTCCTTTCTTAATTTAAAAAGCTTTTCACCAAATCCCATATGTGTGTCCCCCTTTGTTTTCTTACCTAAATTGTATGTAAACATTCCCCTTATCTCTATCTTCCCGCGGTTGCACTTTGTCAACTTACGGTTGCGAATGTGTTATATAGTGGTTTTGTATACGATTTAGCTATTATTCTTCTATGATTATGGCGTTAATAAACCACCCTCTCTCAATAACCAATTATAACAATTAAAGGTAAATATTGTTATAAAAAACAAAAAAAACTCCTTTATTCATTTAAAAGAGTTTTAAATATGAAATATTCCAAGAGGAGCTGTTTTTTCTTCCTCCTACTGCCTCACAATTTCTTCTATATATTTTTATGTGTCATATAACGAACTATGTACAGTATATGTTTTCATCTCTTTATCTGAGGCATACTCATATATATGTAAAATATTACTCTTATTAACTTTTCTAATAAAACCACTACTCAATAATCATAACGGCTTCTGCTTAAACTTTTCATAATGTCGTACTTTTAATAGAAGAATATTCCCGCAATCTGTACAAATATAAGCATCCACCGGTGAAGATGTGAACATCGTTTCCTTTTTCCGTATTTGTGCATATCCGACAAACTCACCTTCTCCTATGTTTTGAGAACCACAATTAGAGCATGTCTGCACGGCTTTTTGTTTCATGAGAGCACCACCTTTAATCTGTTTCTACTCCCTTCGACAGTTCAATTCCATTTCCCTTCCAAAAAACTTCTTATTCTCTTACATTACAACAGGAATCTCAAAACAAAAATCGTATATGTACTATGAAAGATATTTATTAATGGAGGAATTTTATGACTACTGTTATGACACTCGATATAGCAACAGAAATTGAAAATGCAGAAATTGATATGCTCTCTTCTAGATTAGAGGGACTACAAGCAATAATCGGAAATCCAATGCAAGTGCAAATGAAAAAGTTCGGTAGTGCCACTGCCTTTTCATCAAAAATAATTGCCGGTCCTGCTTTTAATACGGTAAAAGGTATTACAAATGCAGATGCGATTGATGCAATCATTTCTTATTATGAATCACTACAAATCCCTTGTCGTTTTGAAATTACCCCAGCACAAGGTACAACTGAATTATTTCAATACTTATCTCAAAAAGGTTTTTACCAATCTAGCTTCCATACTGCTTTGTATAGTATACCGAGAGAGGATTCATCACTTCTTCCTTCTAATATTACAATACGAAAACTAAAAGAAAATGAATTTGATATTTTTGCAGACATATATGTACGTGGATTTAATATGCCATCCTTTACAAAAGATGCTGTTCGCCAAAATAACGAAATTCTTTACAATGAACCAGGATGGCATTTTTTCATAGCTGCAGTTCAAAATATCCCTGCTGGTATTGGTGTCCTGTATATAAATAAAGGTGTCGCATCATTAACTGCGTCTGCTACTTTGCCAGAATTTCAGCGTAAAGGCTGTCACACTGCATTAATTCAAAGACAAATTAAGACAGCTATTGAATCCAATTGTACTTTAATAGTTGGACAAGCAAGGTTCGGTAGCGGCAGTCAAAATAATATGGAACGTGCCCATATGAAAATCGCTTATACGAAATCGATATGGACTGCAAAAGACATATAATTTACTTTCTTTCTCCTTCCGTTACATTTTTAAACATTTTATGACAATTCCTTTTCTATCCCGTTAATCATTTGAATATTCAAACTAAATTTGTTACGCTATTACTAGATACATCATTCAACTTGCAATATGAAAAGAAAATTCTAATCAAACTACAAGGAGGAGAAATGTATGACTAAGCACGAACACGGTTTAAAAGAAAAAGTAGAAGGTGCCATTGATAAGGTAAAGGGCGAAGTAAAAGAAGTTGTCGGGAAAGTAACTGACAATAAGAAGTTACAAGCTGAAGGAAAATGGGATAAGGTGAAAGGCACCGCTAAAGATACAGTTGGTAATGTGAAAGAACAAGTACATGAATATAAGGAACATAAATAATAAAAACACGTTAGATGTATTTTCATCTAACGTGTTTTTATTTTACTTTATATATAATGAACCAAATAACATATGATATATTTTTATTTCTCTATACTCTTTGTAAGTGGTTTTTTAAAGGCATTTCTATTCCATACAGCAAAAACAGTAAGAGAAATAATAAAGAATACTACAAGACATATACCCAGATAATCAAAATTAACTACCTGTATGAGATTCCAAAACGGTCCCTGTAAATTATAGCTTTCAATAAGCAAAGATAATAGTTGATACCCCCCTATTAAAAAAGCCGTTATAACAGATATTGAGGTAATTAATACATTATATGAATTTCTTATTCGACTATTTTCCATTGCCCACTTATAATTCGTATTCATGAATGTACTATCTAATGTATCCATCAATGACATTCCTGCAGCAAATAAAATGGGGAAAGCAAATATACTTACAAGTGGAATAGATTGACTTGTTGCAGTTACTGTAGAAAGAGCAATTAATCCAATTTCACTCGCTGTATCAAAACCAAGCCCAAATAAAAAACCGATCATATACAATTGCTTCTGACTATCAATAAATGTAAATAAGCGCTGCGTGAAACGGTATATAAATCCCAGGTTTTCTAGCTGTTTGTCCTCTTGACTTCGTAACACTTTAATAAGGTACAACAGATTGGTAAGACCGATAATGATAAGGAATGTACTAGAAACGATTGTACCAATAATACCGCCTATAGTTGAAAAACTCTCCATCCCATGTTTTGCAGTTTTTCCAATTAAAGCAATTAATACAATCATCACAAATACTACTGTAGAGTGTCCTAGTGAGAAGTAAAATCCCACCCCCTGTGAGTTTTTACCTTTTTCAATTAATTTCCGAACAGTATTATCAATTGCGACAATATGATCACTATCAAACGCATGACGCAATCCTAAAGAATATGCAATAATAGCCATTCCGATTATGCTATTACCTTTATACAGTGCCGGTAATAATAAGAGAATTCCAAGCACATGAAGAAATATAATAATAACAAAAAAGTTAGTTGCCTTTTTCAGTTCACTTTTCCACATAGTTACTAACCCTTTCTACTTTAAATTGAATACTTTTGAAAAAGAAAAGTGCCATAATAAAAACTACAATCGTTATAATAGTCACTAAAATAATTACAAAATTATTTAACACGTCTGTATGATTTGTAAGTGTTAACAGAGCTGGTACTGTTGCAGTAATCCAGGATTCAACGAAGCAAACAATACCTACATAAATATGAATCTTCTTTTTCAATCCATCTTGTAGGAAAAATAAAAACCAAAGGAATGCCCAAAAGAACCAAATTATTGTACTTTGTAAACTTCCACTCTCATGTAATTGATTCACTATTCCCATAACCGTTGCAATGATAGCAACCCAAAGAGAATAGTAACCTACACCTGAAGAATCAAGTTTTAATATATTCGTAAGACCAACATATAAATAAGTAAAACCAAATAAAAAAATAGTTCCACTAGATAGGATAGTCCACTCATCGGATTGACTTCCTGTAAATAATAAATATAATGGTGTCAAAGTTTGTAATGCCCCTACAAATAAATTAAAGTATCCTACACTTTTGCTATCAATGAGTTTAAAAGCTGCTAGTGAATTCATAAATAGAACTGCACCGACAAACAATAATCCCACATTAGTCATAGTATCCCCTTCTCTTACTTAATATTTTCGATAGGATGTTAATTCTTCATGTAGACAATGCTCTCTAACAAAACGATGACACTGAAAAAATATAGACTCGATATCCTCTGTATTATGACTAAGTATGCGTATGACAAAGCCTTTACATGGTGTAGAAGATATTCCAATTTTCATATTGTTAGTGTTAGATAGTGATGTTTTCAATGCTGCAATTAAATCATTTGTAATGTTCTCATTAATAACTATGAAAGTACCATAATGGGAATATTGATTTAATATTCCCATTTGATCTAACGACTCTTTGAAAGGGTTTAACAATAGATGATCGTATACTACAAGTTTATTTTCCATATATATTTTTGTTAACGAATCAAAATATTGGTATGTGAACTTCTCCATATTTGGCGACCAACCGGGCGTAACTGAATCGCATAAAATCAATGTAGAATTATTTTGCATATATATATTGGTTTTTTGCTTATATGCTGCATCCTTGTACATAATTAACGGGTCTGGTAGATATTCCATAACAGCATTCTCACCAATATAAAAATTCAATTCTTGCAAAGCATAACTATTTGGAGTCTTGTAAACTTTCGTTGCCGATTGGCTTGTTATATATGTTTTCGCATCTTTACCAACATTTATATTTATAGAATAGAAATCTCCTTTTAAATAGCCTCCACCAGAATTCATAATATAGTAATATGCTCTACCATACTCGTCCAAATATATTGGCTGCGTTACTTTTAAGGCATCTTTATGATAAACCTTAATAGGTACGGTTTTATGTCTCTTTTCCATCACATCAATATTTAAGACACCTGTAGGGGATTTCATTTTTTCAATCCTTCTAACATAATGTTTTGTCGCATCCAATTTATTAATTCTTGTAAACCTTCTTCATCCTTCAAATTTGTAAAAAAGTATGGTTTATTATGTCGGTAATTTTTCGTATCCTGCTCCATAACTCCAAGATCAGCCCCTACATAAGGTGCCAAATCCGTTTTATTAATTACAAATACATCAGATTTGATCATTCCTTGTCCACCTTTACGCGGAATCTTTTCTCCCTGTGCCACATCAATAATATAAATTGAAAAATCCACTAGCTCCGGACTAAATGTGGCAGCTAAATTATCACCCCCACTTTCAATAAAAATAATATCTAAATTATTATGTCTCATCATAAGTTCTTCAATTGCTTCAAAATTCATAGAAGCGTCCTCTCGAATTGCTGTATGCGGGCACCCTCCTGTCTCTACACCAATAATTCTATCTTCTGGTAAAACACCTGTTTTCAATAAAATTTTTGCATCTTCTTTCGTATAAATATCGTTTGTAATTGCTGCAATTTCATAATCTGTATTTAGATGTTTTGTTAACTTTTCAACTAACATTGTTTTCCCAGCACCTACTGGGCCACCGATACCAATTCTAATAGGCTTTATCATTTTATTTTTTCCTCCCTATGACATGAAGACCCTTACATTTACATCTTCATGTTGCATTTGATTTATTTCGAATTCAGGATCATTCAATCCAAAATCCTCTAATGAAAGTATTTGAATTCTATCAATAGATTCACAGATTAATTCATGGCATTCTTGTAATAATTTTTGACCATCTGTTTGTCCAAGAGGAATGGCTCTCACACCGTTTTGAATTATACTTCCAACACTTGAGTATAAGAAAACTAAGAGCGTTTCTTCTATTGTCATTTTCAATTCCGCCCCTAATATTCCGTATACGATACTCGGATGACCTTGTAATTTATTACCCATAATATTTTCTTTATATATATTTAAATTTACAAATGAGAACAATTCACACAATAATTTAGAAGTACTTTTACTAATCATTCTATTTGCTTTTCTACATTCAAAAGGCAGTGTTTGTGCTGTTATTAAATCATCTAAAAATGTAATTTGTTCTCCCTCATTAGTCTTAATTGCTTCGTAAGTACATTTGCAAATTAAGCCATCCGTGTATGTTAATTGGACCTTTATATATCGATTAACCCATTTGAAAAATTCGGCTTTATTTGTAACTTGTCCCTCTTGAATAAACGTTTCTAATCCAAAAGAGTGACTAAAACTTCCTGTTGGGAAGTTCGAATCACTAATTTGGAGTAGGTTAAGTAGGTTAAATATGTTTGTGTGAAGCATGCTTGAATGGTTTTGGTAATACTCTATTTTCTTTTTGATAAGGAACACCTTCCTTTTTAAGTAAATCTTCTACTAAGTAGTCATTTGCCAAAATCATGCACCCTTCATCGAATTGTGCTGGTAAATGTCTATTTCCTAAGTTATGAGCAATAATTCCCATTTCTTTTATTGATGTTGGAGTAATTACAATCACCTCTTCTGGTAATACTTCAATATATACAATTCGATTTTCATCTTCATATAAAATATCACCGTTCTTTAATGTTTCTCCACTATCTAAAGACACCCCAATTTCAAAACCAGATTCTGAATATAATTTCTGAACCCTCTTCAGTAAAAGCTCACTAGAAATCGATATTTTATCAAGATGCTTTGTTGTATTTGAAAAATTATTCATATTACATACGTTGTTATTAATTTTTTCAATAATCATTTTATCTCCCCCGTTATATCAAAATAAAAAATATCTTTGAGCCATAGGTAGTATATCTACTGCTTCACACGTGATTACTTGTCCATCAACTTTAACTTCATATGTCTGCGGATCTACTTCAATTTTTGGTGTTGCATTATTTAGTTTCATATCTCGCTTCGAAATCTCTCTCGTATTTTTAACAGGTAATACAACTTTATTTAAACCTAATTTTTCTTTAATATTATTCTCATAAGCTACTTTCGATACAAATGTAATCGAACTTGACTGTACTGCTTTTCCATATGCACCAAACATCTTTTTTTCATAATATGGTTGTGGGGTAGGAATCGAAGCATTCTCGTCTCCCATTAATGCCATCACTACCATCCCATTTTTCAAAACCATATCTGGCTTAACACCGAAAAATTGTGGATCCCATATTACAAGGTCTGCATACTTTCCTACTTCAATAGAGCCAACATATTCTGAAATCCCATGTGTAATAGCTGGATTAATTGTATACTTAGCTATATAACGTTGAATTCTATTATTATCGTTATATTCTTTATCTCCCTCTAAACTACCAATCTGCTTTTTCATTTTATCGGCAGTTTGCCAATTGCGAATAATAACCTCGCCAACCCTTCCCATCGCCTGTGAGTCAGAGCTAATCATGCTGAAAACCCCTAGATCTTGCAAAATATCCTCTGCCGCGATTGTTTCTTTTCGAATCCTTGAATCTGCAAACATTACATCTTCTGGAATATTCGCTTTTAAATGATGACATACCATGAGCATATCTAAATGTTCATCCAGCGTATTCACTGTATATGGCAAGGTCGGGTTCGTTGAAGATGGTAAAATATTATTCAGCGCAGCAATCTTTATAATATCTGGTGCATGCCCACCTCCAGCTCCTTCAGTGTGGTACGTATGAATAACACGATTATCAATAGCTTTTATCGTTTCTTCCACAAAACCACATTCATTTAAAGTATCCGTATGAATAGCGACTTGAATATCATATTTATCAGCAATCTGTAACGAGTGATTAATTGCTGAAGAAGTCGCTCCCCAATCTTCATGGATTTTCAATCCGATAGCCCCTGCAAATATTTGTTCTTCCAGGGCAGGTAGACTTGAACTATTTCCTTTCCCTAAAAACCCAAGGTTTACAGGAAAAGCTTCTGCTGCTTCTAGCATTTTTCTTAAGTTCCAAGATCCAGGTGTTATTGTAGTTGCCTTAGTCCCTTCTGCCGGTCCTGTTCCCCCACCAATTAAAGTTGTTATACCTGAAGCTAATGCTGTATCAATTTGTTGTGGGGATATGAAATGCACATGTGTATCAATACCTCCAGCTGTAACGATTTTCCGCTCACCAGAAATTACTTCCGTTGATGTTCCAATGATGATATCAATGTTATCCATAACTGAAGGATTACCACTCTTACCTATTGCTGAAATCTTTCCATCTTTTATACCAACATCCGCTTTATATATTCCTGTATAATCAATAATAATTGCATTGGTAATAACAACATCCACAACCCCCTGTTCTCTTGTAAGTTGTGAATTTTGTCCCATACCATCCCTAATTGATTTTCCTCCACCAAAGACAGCTTCATCACCATATACAGTGGCATTTCGATCAACATGTGCGAATAATTGTGTATCCGCTAAACGAATAGAATCTCCTGTAGTTGGACCATATAAATCAGCATATTGTTTACGTGACATCTTAAAACTCATGCTATCTCCCTCTTTTTGTATAAGATTGAATATCGCCATCCACTTTATTTTTAAATCCATATACTTCTTGTTCCCCTGAATATGGAACTAATTCAATCGTTTTTTCATCTCCAGGCTCAAATCTTACCGCTGTACCTGCTGGAATATTTAAATGTCGTCCAATTGCTACACTTCGATTGAATTTTAACGCCTCATTCACTTCATAAAAGTGGTAATGAGATCCAATTTGAATAGGTCTATCTCCCTGATTTAGTACTTTGACTTTCGTTGCTTTTTTATTTCCATTACATACTATGTCTTCTTTCGCAAGGATATATTGCCCTGGAATCATAACATTCACTTCCTTTAATGAATTGGTTGATGAATAGTTACTAATTTTGTTCCATCAGGAAAAGTTGCCTCAACTTGAATATCTGATATCATGTCTGCAATACCATCCATAACATCTTCAGCACTTAAAATGGTTTTTCCAAGCTCCATTAATTCCGCTACATTTTTACCATCTCTTGCTCCTTCCAAAATTTCATACGTAATAATAGCAATACTTTCTGGATAGTTTAACTTAAGCCCCCTCTCCTTTCGTCGATAAGCTAAATCAGCCGCAACAACTACTAGCAGTTTATCAATTTCTCTTGGCGTTAATCTCATTACAATCTTCCTTTCTGAAGTATTTTAAAACTAAGAATATTCTAAAAATAAAAGGTGTATTTTCAATGTCCTTTCCGTGTTTTCTCCATGTTTTTTTGCTATCAATCAAATAAAAAAAGAGCCCATCGGCTCTTTTTTTATTTTCCTTCATTCTTCTCTAGCACGTATAAATCTTCTTCGATATTCGTTAATTTCTCACTTACAAGCTTTCTTGCATCTCCAATTGCTTGATTGTATGCAAATGGTCCAACTAATTTAATCATTTCTTCTATTAAACGCTCTGCTTGGAAACGTCCAATTTCATCTAAATCTTCTTCCATGAAAAATTGCTGAATTTGCGCTACAAGCTCTTCTTTTTTATCATTTGGTATTTTTATATTCATCATCGCTGTTACTCCTCTATATTTAAGATAATATCTTCCTTAACTCTACCATAGAAAAACGATTACCAGGACAGCTTTTTGTAACTCCTTCTAACTCTCTATGACCTAGTATATTTTCTTTCTTTATAGCAAATTGCTTCATAAACATTTTGCATAAAGAATATAATGCATTCACTTGTGCAGGAGTGGGATCGTATTTATCGAAATTTCCCGTCATACATATTCCAATTGTATGACGGTTATGGTCTTTCGCGTGCGCTCCAATATGTAAACCTCGCCCTTCCACTACAGTTCCGTCCTTTTCGATAAAATAGTTGTAACCAATCCCGCTCCACCCTTTTACAGTTTGATGAAATTCATGCGTTTTATACACGTCCCATCCATCTTCAGCTGTATGGTGAATAATCAGTTTATTTACTTTTTCTAAAGGAACTAATTCATCTTGAAATGTTAGATTGACACATTTAATTTCCATTTGAACTGCCTCCTCTTAAAAATCAATCATAATAATCGTTTTATCATCTGGCCTTATTCTTTTTTCGCCTTCTAGCTCTTCAATGATTGCTACATATTCGTTTATACTATTCTTTCTTATATATGCAACGGTTTGTTCTAATGACCAATCTGGGTGAAATAACCCGTCTGAACAAATAAAAATTCCACTCACTTCATCTGTATGTAATTCACCATGTTGTAAATAATGTATCGCTTCTTTCATTCCATTTGCAACTGAATAACCATTTGGCATATTTGCAAGATAACGATTGTATTTTAACTGTTCTCGAACATCTTGAAAAACATATTCTTCTGGTACAGATAATCCTTTTTTACGATCTTCTTCCCTCTTCTTTTTTGCTCGTTTACTAATTCCTTCAACTGTGTCTTTCGTTAATACTTGCATCGTTCCATTTTGAAAAGTTACGACAATCATACAGTCCCCAAGCTGCGCATATTCAATTTTCTCACCAACTATTTGGACTGCCGCGATACATGTGCACCACAAATACTCTTTTTTTCTCGTGTCTACTTCATATTCTAACATTTTGCTTTGCAATGCTTCATTTGCTTTGGCAACTGCAAATTGTAAACTATGATTCTCTCGTAATGCAGTAAAATAACTTGCAAATAAATGCGAAGCGATGTATGCTCCATTATGTCCCTTTTCATCACGAAACGGGACAAGTGGTGTTGCACCGTCACATACACCATAAATCTTATTTTCTTTATTACAAAAATAAGAATCCTCACATTCTTGCTTCAACGGGCTTTTCTGTTGATATGTTTTTATCTTCACAACTGTATCCCCTTTCAAATGATAAAATACTCAAATTCTTTTGATTAATCTAATTTACCTAAATAAACTGTTTTCACCCAAAACTTTCAATATCATATATAATCTTGAAATAATATGAATTTTTCAGTGAAGGACGGGAAAGAAATGGTCAGATTCCTTGGTGTTATTATCGGTTCTATTATTATTGCGGTTGCCTTTAATCTTTTCCTTATCCCCCACAAAATTTTAAGTAGTGGAATTGGCGGAATTGCTATTATTTTAGGGATTGTAACCCCTGTAAACACAGGCATTATTAACTTTGTATTAAACTTACCTATCCTTATTTTAGGGTACATAGGTCTTGGAAAAAAAGTAATTTTTAACACAGTTGTCTCTGTAGTTGTATTATCTGTTGCATTATACTACGTTCCAGTAAAAGTCGTAGCAACAGATCCATTGTTATCTTCTATCTTCGGAGGTGTCATCGCCGGAGCTGGTATTGGTCTTGTTTTTAACTGTAATGGATCCACTGGTGGATTTGATATTATCGGTATGCTTTTATCCCGCAAGCGAGACATTAAACTTGGCGGATTCCTTATTGTTTTAAATACAGTCGTTGTAATAATCGCAGGATTCTTCTTCACTTGGGATGTTGCACTTACAAGCTTACTTTCAATTTATGTAACTGGTAAAGTAATTGATGCTGTTCATACAAAACATCGTAAAGTTACACTTATGATTGTAACAAATGAAGCAGAAAAAATGAAAAAACAGCTTCTTTCAACTGTTGTACGTGGAATAACGTTACTTGATGGCGAAGGCGCTTATTCAAGCGAGAAAAAGCGTGTACTTATGACAGTCGTTTCTCGTGAAGAATTAGCAAGTATGAAACTAACAATTTCTGAAATCGACCCGAATGCATTCGTTAATATTACAGAAACTGTAGAAGTGTTAGGACTTTTCAGAAGAAGTTAAAGACTAGGTGGGAATCCACCTAGTCTTTATTTTGCATAAATTCAATTCGGTTTCCAAATGGATCTGACACGTAAAATCGAATTACATCTGGTCGTGCATAATCATCAATCACTTTGACACCTTGCTCTATAAGCGTTTGCTTAAATTCATTAATTTCATTCACATAAAAAGCTGGATGAGCCTTTTTAGCTGGTGTAAAGTTCTGCTCGACACCAATATGGACTTCTTGATTTCCACACTTAAACCAACATCCACCTCGTTTTTTCAACTCTTCTGGCTTTGGAATTTCTTCCATACCAATTGTATTCCCATAAAAATCACGTGCCTCTTCTTCACACCCTACAGGTGCAGCTACTTGCACGTGATCAATCCCTCTAATATAACTTTTCATTTTCCATCCCCCCTCTACCCTTATGTTATAACAAAATCATTTCAATGTAACTTACAAAGAAATAATAAAACGATATAAGATTCTCTTATTACTGCATTTTATGTTTTTAGTAAAAAAAGAAAATAAATTCAATTCTGTAACTTCATTTTTTATAGAAATATGGGTTATACCTATATTATAGTTATGAATAGACAAATCTTTTTAGATGCTAGTTGTACGGAGGAAATATTATGAGTCGTAAAAAAATTTCATCAACTCAAAGAAAACGTCATCCGAGCATTTCTGGACGTTTGCGAAACCATATGCACGATCGTTCATTAACAGAAATGTACGCATCTCTGTTCGAACACAATCCTGATAGTATTATTTCACTCAATTTAGAGGGAACTATTTTACATATTAATCCTTCTGCTGAAAGAATACTTGGTTACACTTCTTTAGAATTAGAACGTAAAAACATTACCTCTATTTTAGAAGCTCATATTTCTGAGCAAGTATTACAATATATAAAAACTACTAAAGCGGACAATCAACAAGAGTATATCCTATCTATTTATCATAAAGGCGGCTATTTACTAGATGTCATAACAAAACTAGTTCCTATCTTTTCAAAAAATCGGTTAACCGGTGTATATGCAATAATGAAACCTCTTGAAAAATCAGAAAGAATTGAACAAAGATTAAAAGAAAGTGAGAAGAGATTACGTACATTAATGAATGCAATGCCTGCATTTGTTATATTTAAGGATCATGAAGGCCGTTGGCTTGAAGCAAATGACTACGCCCTTACATGTTTCAATTTCCACCATGTACCTTATCACGGAAAAAAGGACAATGAACTCATTCAATATAATGAAGCGTACCGAGAAGGTTTTTTACACTGTGAAAAAGTTGATGAACTCGCATGGCAACAAGGGCAAATTCTTCATGGAGAAGAATTTATTATACATAGGGATGATTCCGACCTAATCTTAAGCATATCAAAAGTCCCTCTTTATCATCCCGACGGTTCCCGTAAAGGTCTTATCGTGATGGGAAGAGATGTTACCGAGCTAAAAGAAACTGAAAAGTTATTAAGAAAATCAGAAAAGCTCGCGGTAGTCGGACAACTGACAGCTGGAATTGCCCATGAAATTCGAAATCCGCTCACTTCTCTAAAAGGCTTTTTAACATTACTACTCCCTGAAATAAATGAGGAAAATAAATGGTATGTCGATGTGATGTTAAGCGAAATTTCACAAATGGAATCTATCACGAGTCAATTTATGGCAATGTCTAAACCACAAGTATTGTCTATGCAAACTTGTAACATACAAACTTTAATTGAAGAGGTAGTCACATTTATTTTACCGACTGCTATTATGCATAGTGTTCATATCATTATGGATCACTTTGATTACAAACATGATATTCAATGTGATGGTAACCAATTAAAACAAGTTTTCATAAATATATTAAAAAATTCTATAGAAGCAATGCCAAATGGCGGAAATATTTTAATACAAACAAAACCAGTAGAAGATTCCTTTATCTTAATACGCATTATGGATGAAGGTTGCGGTATCCCAGAAAATCGTATCTCTCGTTTAGGTGAACCATTTTATAGTTTAAAAGAAAAAGGCACAGGACTAGGTTTAATGATATGTTACAAAATAATTGAAGAACATCATGGTAAATTACACATTTCAAGCGAATTAAATAAAGGTACTATCGTTGATATTCAGTTGCCACTTTCTTCATCTCATCTTGCAATCCAGTCTTAAATAAAAAAGAAGCATCTGCTAATCGTTAGCAGATGCTTCTTTTTTAAAATGCTTTGTCATACCACTCTTTTGCTTTTTCTACTTCACCCATTGTTAATTGATGCCCTCGATTTTCCCAATGCATTGTTACATTTGCATTTGCATTTTCTAATAATACCTTCAATTCCTCTGACTCTGCTGATGAACAAATTGGGTCATTTGTCCCAGCAGCAATAAACACAGATTTCCCTGCTAAATTTGCTAATTGCATTCCTCTTCTAGGTACCATTGGGTGATGAAGCACAGCACCTTTTAATGCATTCTCGTAATGGAATAATAAGCTTGCTGCGATATTTGCTCCATTCGAATAACCGATAGCTACAATGTTGTTTCTATCAAATTCATATTCTTTAGCCGCTTCATCTAAAAATTCATTTAATTCCTTCGTACGGAAAATTAAATCCTCTTCATCAAAAATGCCCTCTGCTAATCGGCGGAAGAAACGCGGCATCCCATTCTCTAACACATTTCCCCTAACGCTTAATACCGCCGATTCCGGATCAATTATTTCTGCAAGTGGTAGTAAATCTAATTCATTACCACCTGTGCCATGAAGTAATAACAACACTGGTTTTGACGTATCTTTTCCTTTTTGAAAAACATGTTTCATCATAATCCTTTTCCCCTTTCAATCACTTTAATCTAAATTTCTCACTTCAAATGGTAAAAGCGTTTGTTCAATCTGTTTTCTATGTTGTTCATATTGTTCCGGTAACTTTAATTCCTCACCCATCGTCTCTAACGATTCATCATGAGCGAAACCAGGAGGATCTGTTGCAATTTCAAATAAGATTTCACCATGTTCTCTAAAATAAATCGCGTTAAAATAATTTCGGTCTTGTACAGGAGTTACGTGATATCCAAAACGAGACACATGCTCTTTCCAGTCTAGCTGATCAGCATCGTCACTCGCTCTCCAAGCAATATGATGAACTGTACCAACGCCCATTTGGCCACGACCAATTGTTGATAATTTCAAATCAATAATATTTCCAATGTCAGCAGAAGAACGGAATCGAACAAATTCACCCTCTTCTCCAATTTTCTCAAGACCCATAATATGTTCTAACAATTCAGCTGTTTTTTGAGGCTGTGCAGATAAAAGAACAGCACCTCCAAACCCTTTAATTGCTACTTCTGGTGTAACTTCTCCAAAACTCCAATTATTTAATTCGCCTTCTTCTCTTTCAACTAATTCTATATGCAAACCATGCGGATCATCAAATTCTAAATACTGCTCTCCAAAACGAGTCATTTTTGTATACGAAACATCGAATTTTTCTAATCTATTTTCCCAAAACTCCATTGCACCTTTTGGTACAACGTAAGACGTAATTCCTACTTGACCGTCGCCAATAATACCTTGACGAGCACCTGCCCATGGGAAGAACGTAATAATTGTTCCGGGCTTTCCTCCTTCATTTCCAAAATAAAGATGGTACGTACCTGGATCATCAAAATTCACTGTTTGTTTCACTAAACGTAACCCTAATACACCAGCATAAAAATCTACATTTTCTTGTGGATTCCCTACAATCGCTGTAATGTGATGGATTCCCATTGTTTTCTTTTCCATTTCTTCCACTCCTTTTTTATTTCATTATAAAAATTCTTTTACATTTAAATTCATTATTCATTTTGTCCATGCTACAAAGTAAAATCCGTCATTATAATTTTATCTCGAATTCGAGATATCGATTATAAAATTACGCATTAGTGTCTAACCTATAGAAATCATCTCGAATTCGAGATAATCTACAAAAAAACATTTGTTCAATCTATAATTATAATAAACCTTGATTTAGAATGTTATTTATCTCGAACTCAAGATTTATTATAAGTTACTTATTTTTTATTGTCAATAAGTCCTTACTTTCATTTTACATGTAAAAAGAGTAAACGCTATTCATCGTTTACTCTTTTTGCAAATCATTTCATTTCTTCTTCCAGTACTGCTTCCATCTCATTAAATTCACGATAAACTGCCTTAACGGGTTCTTTCGTTAATAAACTTACAACGATAACAGTTAATAAACTACAGAAGAATCCAGGTACCATTTCATACATAATTGCTTTTAAACTTGGAATTTGTACCCATGCTATAACAACTACTGCACCAACAATCATACCTGCAAGAACGCCCCATTTATTCGTCCTTTTCCAATATAAACTTAATAAAATGGCTGGTCCGAATGCTGAACCAAATCCAGCCCAAGCATAACCTACAAGTGTTAAAATTGTATCACTTGGATGATACGCTAAAACAACTGCGATCATAGCTACTACTAATACTGACAATCTACCGATAAATACAAGTTCTTTGTCACTTGCGTTACGACGGAAAAATGTTTTATAGAAGTCTTCCGTTACTGCACTTGAAATAACAAGTAATTGTGAGGAAATACTACTCATAATCGAAGCCAAAATAGCTGATAATAAAAATCCTGTAATGTACGGATGGAATAAAATATTTGAGAATGTTACAAAGACCATTTCTGGGTCTTGTAATGTCGCATTATTTTTAGCATAATAAGCGATACCAATTAGACCAGTAAGCATTGCACCTATAATTGAAATCGTCATCCAACCGATACCGATTCTACGAGAAGTCTTTAAATCTTTAATAGAGGTGATTGCCATAAAACGGACAATAATATGCGGTTGACCAAAATACCCAAGTCCCCATGCTAAAAATGAAATAATGCCAAGTATTGTGGTCCCTTTAAACATATCTAAATGCGATGCATCGACTTGTTTAATCGTATTAAATGTTTCTGTTACACCACCTACATCCGTAAAAGCAACAATTGGCACTAGTACAAGCGCAATAAACATAATACAACCTTGTACAAAGTCCGTCCAGCTTACGGCTAGAAAGCCACCGAATAGTGTATACGCAACAACGACACCCACTGTTACAAATAAACCAATTTTATAATCCAGGTTGAAAGAATTTTCAAACAAACGTCCACCTGAAACTAAACCAGCCGACGCATAAAATGTGAAAAATACTAAAATGACGATAGCGGAGACAAAACGAAGTATTTTCGTACGATCTTTAAACCGATTCTCGAAAAAGTCTGGAATCGTAATTGAATCATTTGCCACTTCTGTATACGTTCGTAAACGTGGGGCAATGATTAAATAGTTTGCATAAGCACCTATTAATAAACCTATCGCAATCCATACACTTGATAATCCTGTTGCATACATCGCACCAGGTAATCCCATTAGCATCCAACCACTCATGTCAGAAGCACCAGCTGATAAAGCTGTAACTGCTGGACCGAGTCCCCTTCCACCTAACATATAATCTGATAAATCGGATGTCTTCTTATAAGACCAATATCCGATATACAACATACCTGCCATATAAATAGCAAGCGAAACCATAATTTCAATCTTCACCAAATCTCTCCCTTATTCCATAAGCCATTCAAAATTTCGAAAAATGACTTTTTCTATTTTCTTGTTTTCGCTTATGGTTCCCTACCTTAACAAACATTTTTTGTTCTTTCAAGTGAACGAGCACTTTTTACTACATGTGAAAACCTTTATAAACGCCTTTATCCCAGTGGATTACAATGATTTTTCAAGAAATTAAAGTAATAATATTCAGAAGATTAAACAGTGTTTTTTCACACCTTATTTTCATTCGTTTACCCGATAAATTTTAAAAGAAAAAGCCATACAAATGTATGACTTTTAGCTTATTGACGTCTCAATTTTCGCTTTCTCTACATATACTTTACGAAATTTCATATAGCATCCAATACGCCAAGGTACTATATAACAAACCGCAAGAGTATAGAAAAGAATGCCGATTGACTTTGGATCTAAACCTTGTAAATGTCTTCTAAAATAAGCACGTAAAAGAACGATAACTAAAAATGTAGCAATAAAAGCGATACTTTTTTTTGCATAAATTTGACCATCTTCTCTGACTTCATACCCACTTAAAATAATAAGTGGAATTGACAATAACAGTCCGATCCCAGCAGCTATACCAATTTGCCAATCAGCAAGTTGTATCGGTGCAGCATATAAAGAAAAACCTGGTAATAAGAAAAATAATGGCAATAGTAGTCGTCTTCCTTTATTATTAATTGGTCGATTCATAGAGCGCATGCGTCTAAATATAACGAGCCCTATGACGAGTAAAAAAATTGTAATACTGTAAGAACCTTGCTGCAAGTGAATCTCTCCCTAAAAATAGTCATTTTTAAAATACTTCCCTATTATACTCCTAATTTTTCCAAAAATATGATTATTCCTTTAAAAAATCTTACATATCAAATATACTTTTAGGTTTGATTTACTATAGGAAACAATTCCGAAAGAGGAACTACTCTCCCCACCTCATCTTTAAACACAATATGCTCTCTCGTTAAATGGCGCGGGCTCTTCACTCCGGCTGCCGCTGCTAATGAAAATAAACTATATCTCATACTAATAATATAATTCATGACTCGCCACTTCTTCTCATACGGATCTAACGCTTTTTGATAATGCGGATTCGTCGTAGCTACACCAGATGGACATTGGCCAGAATTACATTGAAGAGCCATAATACAGCCGCTTGCCATCATAAATCCGCGGGCTGAACTTACAGCATCCGCTCCAATCGCTAAAGCGATCGCCACTTTATCTGGTGTGATTAATTTACCCGATGCAAATACTTTAAACTTGTTACGCACACCATAATAATTTGCTGTATCGATAAATGTAAGTAATGCTGGAATAAGTGGCAGTCCCATACAATCTGCCATCGATTTATACGTTGCCCCTGATCCGCCTTCTGAACCGTCTATTGTAATAAAATCTGGGTAAATGTTTAGTTCTTTCATTGTTTTTATTAAATCTTCCAAAGGCTCCTGCTGACCAATTACAATTTTCATTCCAACTGGTTTACCGCCGCTTTCTTGCAACTGTTGAATAAAATAAAGTGTATCCGCTGCATTCTTTAAAAATGAAAATCGATTCGGTGAATTAATCGTCTCTCCCTTTCTGACGTTGCGAACAGAAGCAATTTTCTCATTTACTTTTTGTCCCTCTAGATGACCACCACGTATTTTAGCACCTTGCCCAAATTTCAATTCGAATGCTCTAATATTACTTTCTTTTGCTTTCTCCATGAATTTTCCCATTGAAAAATTACCGTCCTCATCACGGTATCCAAATAACCCTGGACCAATTTGCGCAACGATATTCGCTCCTGTATGTAAATGTTCTGGAATAACGCCACCTTCACCAGTATTAATCCACGATCCGCCTGCCATTTTTGCTCCAAAACCACTCGCTAAAATATAATTTTCTCCAATCGCGCCGTAAGAAGTCGCAGATGCACCAAACATGCCATGTAGCTTCCACGGATATTTACGGTTCTCACCGACTATAATTGCATCTTCTTCTTCATACAGCCAAAGATTCGTTGTATCCGCTGTCAATTTTTCTCTTCTTGAAAATAACCCTTCTTTATGAATCACGTACTTTTTACCTTCCCGCTCTTGCGTGAGATTCACACTTAATTCCTCAGTTAATATTGGAAATAATGTATTAGCAATATAATAGCCAGAAGATTCAAAATCTCGTTTTGATCCAAAACCAAGTATTTCAGAGCGATATTTCGCTAAAAACATAACACTTTGAAAATCATAACGTGAGAAAGGCTTTCCATCCGTATCATGATCAAACCAATATTGTCGAAATTCAGGCCCTATCTTTTCCAGTAAGTAGCGCATTCTTCCTAAGTACGGATGTAACTTTAAAATAGAATGATGTGTTCGTTTTTTTATAAAAAATGTAATGATAAAAAAGACGATTAAAAGCAACATTAAAAATAGTAATATACTAATAATAACGAGTAGCGTTTCACTCATCCCGCTTCCCCCTATGAAATCCCATAATAAAAGGAGAACACTCGATGTGCTCTCCTTTTATCTTTATTCATACTAACGTAGCAAGATGCTCTTTCGCGTCATATTCAACTAAACTTTCAGCATGTTTAATTCGATGAACAAAGTCTGGATTAGCAATTAACGGTCTGCCAAATGCCACTACATCAATCGTTCCTTCTTGCAACGCTTCTTCGGCCTCTTTCGGATTTAAATTACCAACCCCTACAATCGTACCATCCCAATATTTTCTTACTAGTTGATGAAAATTCTTTCCGTCAGCAATCTCTTGCGTATAGTTCATCGTTGAAGGATGTATCATCGTTAATCCAACTTCTTTGAACATATTTACGAACGTTTCAATTGCAAGCTCAGGGTTTTCCCACATATAAGCAGGATTATCACCTTTGAAAGCAGAGAAACGAAGAAGTGTTTTATTAGCTCCAACAGCTTCTATTACAGCCGCCGTTACTTCTTTCATAAACGTTAACCTTTGTTTTAAATTACCGCCATATTTATCTGTTCGCTTATTCGCAAACTCATACGTAAATTGATCGATTAAATATCCGTGTGCACCGTGAATTTCTACTCCATCAAATCCAGCTTCGATCGCATTTTTCGCAGCTTGTGCGTATTGACCGATCACTTCTTGTATTTCTTCTAACGTCATTGCTTCTGGCGTATCAAACGGTTTACGAAAACGTGGAACATTTCCCTCTGCAGCGATAGCAGATGGTGCTTGCGGCATTTGACCACCAATTATTTCATGATGACTCATACGCCCAACATGCCATATTTGAGCAATAATCGTCCCGCCTTCTTTATGTACTGCCTCTGTAACAGGTTTCCAAGAATTGATTTGTTCTTGTGTATAAATACCTGGTACTCCTGGGTTCCCTTTTGCTCTCGGACTAATGACAATTCCTTCTGTAATAATTAGTCCAATTCCATCCGCAGCACGTTTTCTGTAGTATTCCACTACATCAGCGCCAACTACTCCAGTCTCATTATCTGCAAAGCATCTTGTCATCGGTGCCATTGCTATACGATTACGAAGAGACCAAGCTCCAATTTGAATTGGATCAAACAACTTTGTTTCTTCAACGTTTTCAAAAGATCCACCAGCGTTTACATTTGTTCCTTCATAAATACTCGCTGCTTTATTACTTGAACTTGTCATCTTTTTTCCCCCTAAAAAATCTTACTATAATCGCATCATACTTACTTTTAGATAGTAACGTCAATTTTTACGACTTTACAATAAAACATTCGAATATCAAAAAAATAAAATGCTATAAATAATATTAAAAAGGTTTCCTTAGAAGGAAACCTTTTTTGTTGAACATATATGGCTGTCAATTCATTTATCTCTTTAATATAAAAAATACCTTATCAATAGAAGTGAATATGGTTCAGTATTCTTCTAAAAATAATAACTTATATACCTAAAACAATGAAAGCCCTACCTCTCTTTCATCCTTACGGCTCCTCGTCCGTGCCAGTGTGAATCAGGATTGCAAAAATCAAGTAACTATTTTATCGAAGTATTCAATTAAACTTCGAACATTCATAAATGAAATTTAAAAATAAAAATGGATTTGATTGTAGTAATAACAATAGAGGTAATGCTCTAAAAGTGGTGTGAAAGAGTTGAATGTCTTTGAAATGATAAATTTTCTATAATTATGTTCCCAAAAAATTCAAAATCTTTTTTGGGATATAATACATTATTTGTAATGAACCTTAACAAAAGCTTTTTATCTGATTTTCTGTGATACCTTCAATTAATCCCAGTTCACTAATCAAAAATTCATATGCGTTATCTAACATCTTCTTTTCGCTTGCATTAAGTGCTTTTTCTTTCTGTATACGCATTAAATCACGCACAACTTCAGCACCTTCTTGCATTTTACCCGTCTTTATTTTATCAGTGTTCAATTTATACCTTTGTTTCCACGTAAGTAATCTATCTGATGCCCCATGTTGAAAAATATGCATTATGTGTGCTAATGCGGTTATATCCGTAACTGGTCGTATATTCGAATTCAATATTCTCCCTGCTGGAATCATTAGTTCCATATTACTAGCCGACATTTTTATAACATAATACTGTTGTTTTTCTCCTGAGACTTCCTTCTCTTCTATGGCTTTAATTATACCTGCTCCCTGCATTGGATAAACAATGTTATCGCCAATTTGAAACAAATAATCCACCTCCATATATGGTAACCTTCTCAAGCTTAACATACTTTTAGTTTTTTATCAAAATTTTTATTTTATCATAAAATTATTTTACACGTCAATACTTCAGAAGCAAGAAATTAAATTTACATAATACACTATAAAAACCCGCAATTTTATTAACGGTTCCACAAACATCCATTCTCTTTTAACATAAAAACACATCACTACATTTGAGTAGTAATGTGTTTTTGATAAGGCATAGATAAAGATCTACTTTTCCGTCTATATACTAACCTGCTTACTAACTATTTCCCTCGCTAAAAGAAAACTCATAATCACTTGCGCTGCTACTCTACTCGTCATATCCCTGAAATCAAGAGTTGGATCAATCTCTACTATATCCATCCCTTGAACGAGCGGTTCTTTACCAAGGAATTCAATCGCATCTAGTAAAGTCGTACTATCCATTCCACCAGGCCCAATTGCTGGACAACCTGGTGCAAACGCTTGGTCTAGTACATCCATATCAAGAGAAATATAAATAGAAGTCACACCTTGTTTTCTTAATACTTCAATACTTTCCGTGATAATATCTTTTATTTCTCGCTCTCGTACGTCTTTCATTGTATACACTGTTACGCCATGCTCTATTGCATATTCATGGTACGCACGTGCATTAGAAAAATTACGAATTCCAATTTGAACAAGTTGTTTTCCTGTAATGACATCATTTTCTAGTAAACTACGGAATGGTGTACCATTTGACGGGCCTCCATCATCTAAATTACGTAAATCATGATGAGCATCAAATTGAATAATCCCGACCTTTCCTTTACTGTTTGCAAAGCCTGTTATACTCGGAAAACTAATCGAGTGGTCACCACCAAGAACGATTGGTATGATGTTCGGATTTACTTTCGTTACATGACCAACTGTTTTCGCAATTCGGTTATGACTTTCTTTTATATCCGTCACATGCATCGTAATATCGCCGCAATCATATAAGACACTTTCTTTCATATCGTGTTCTTCTGTAATTGCATATGTGCTGTATGCATCTAACATCGCACGAATTGTTTTTGGAGCAAAACTTGCTCCTGAATGACTAATAGATGGTTTAGAAAGGGGTGCTCCAATTAAGGCAGCACCGAATATTTCTACGCCTTCCTCCCAATCTTTAATCATCTCACTCCATTTTGTCACTTCACGATCAATAAACTTTGCATTTTTCTTTAAATAGTGGCCGTGCTCCACGATTGTTCACCTCTTGTATATGCAATATTACCATTCTTCCATACTGTATTTACATGGCTTACACCGTAATGGTACGGTACGTAAGCATAATTGTAAGCATCCCATAAAACTAAATCTGCCTTACGACCAACTCTAATTTTCCCAGCTACATCACCACGGTTAATGGCATATGATGAGTTAACCGTTACGGCATTCCACACTTCTTCTGGTGTCATTTTCAGTTTTAGCATCGCAATGCTCATAATAAGCTGAATATTTTCAGTTGGACAGCTACCTGGGTTAAAGTCTGTAGCTAACGCAACTGCAACACCTTCATCAATCATTTTACGACCACGAGCAAAGCTTTCTTTATTTAAATAGAAAGTTGTTCCTGGTAATAACGTTGCTACTGTATTCGAATTTGCAAGCATTTCAATCCCTTTATCAGAAGCGCCAACTAAATGGTCCGCTGATGCTGCACCAATTTCTGCCGCTGCTTCCGCACCACCAAGAGGGTCGATTTCATCTGCATGAATTTTCACATCAAAGCCAAGCTCTTTCGCTTTTAATAAAAACTCTTTTGACTCTTCGACAGAGAACACACCTGTTTCACAGAAAATATCAACGAACTCCGCTAATTGCTTCTCTTTCATTTCTGGTAGTAGGTCTAACATCCATTGTAAAAATTCTTTCGATCTACCTTTATATTCTTTCGGAACTGCATGAGCACCTAAAAATGTGGAAACTAAATCAATCGGATGCTCTTTTTGTAATTGTGCAGTTGCCTCTAATTGTTTCCATTCCGTCTCATCATCTAATCCGTAACCGCTCTTCGCTTCTACAGTAGTAACTCCGAAAGATAGCATACGGTCTAAATGGAATTTCGCTTTTTGAACAAGCTCTTCCTTCGACGCCTGTTTCGTTGCATTTACAGTTGAAAGAATACCTCCACCTTGTTCTAAAATTTCTAAGTACGGAACTCCTTGTAATTTTAGTGCGATTTCATTTTCGCGAGATCCACCAAATACAAGATGAGTATGCGGGTCGACAAGACCAGGAGAAACCATTTTTCCGCCGCAATCAATAACTTCTTTCGCCTGAAGTCCTTTCGCTTCTTCCGCTGTTCCAACGAAAGTGATTACATCATTTTCAATTCCAACCACACCGTTTTCGATAACAGGAAGCGTGTTCATCGCTTCCCGTCTTAACAAGCCATCTTCTTGATCCATTGTTAGTAATTGACCGATATTTATTAGTAAAGTGTCCAGCATGTTTTCTCCCCCTTATTTCATCATTGGAATGTTAACGCCTTTTTCTTTCGCAGTTTCCACTGCTAAGTCATACCCTGCATCAACGTGACGAACAACACCCATACCAGGGTCAGAAGTTAATACGCGCTCAATACGTTTTGCTGCTGCTTCTGTTCCATCTGCAACAATAACCATTCCAGCGTGAAGTGAATAACCCATACCAACGCCGCCACCGTGGTGAACAGATACCCAACTCGCACCGTTTACACTATTAATTAATGCATTTAAAATTGGCCAGTCTGCTACTGCATCACTACCGTCTTTCATCGCTTCTGTTTCACGGTTTGGAGATGCTACTGAACCGCAATCTAAATGGTCACGACCAATAACGATTGGTGCTGATAATTCACCATTTGCCACCATTTCATTAATGATGCGGCCAAACTTCGCACGCTCACCGTAACCTAACCAACAAATACGTGATGGAAGTCCTTGGAACTCCACTTGTTGACGCGCCATACGAATCCAGTTACATAAATGCTCATTGTCAGCGAATTCTCGTAAAATTACTTCATCTGTTTTATAAATATCTTCTGGATCACCAGAAAGAGCTACCCAGCGGAATGGTCCTTTTCCTTCACAGAATAATGGACGAATAAATGCTGGAACAAATCCCGGGAAATCGAAAGCATTTTTCAAACCTTCATCAAAAGCAACTTGTCGAATGTTATTTCCATAATCAAATGTAATTGCGCCTTTTTCTTGCATCGCAAGCATTGCTTCTACGTGCTTTGTCATGCTTTCTTTTGATAATTGTACGTAACGTTCTGGGTCTTCTTCACGAAGTTTCGCTGCCTCTTCTAACGTATAACCTACTGGAATATAACCGTTTAATGGATCATGAGCAGATGTTTGGTCCGTAACTAAGTCAGGGATAATATTACGATTTACTAACTCAGGTAAAATTTCTGCTGCATTACCTAATAATCCAATTGAAATAGGCTCTTTCTTCTCTTTATACTCGTTTGCAATAGCCAATGCTTCTTCTAATGATTCTGTATACTTATCACAATATCTCTTTTCAATACGACGATCGATGCTGCGCTTATCTACATCAATCGCAATGACAACACCGCCATTCATCGTTACAGCAAGAGGTTGTGCACCACCCATACCACCTAAACCAGCAGTAAGTGTTAATGTACCTTTTAATGAACCATCGAAATGTTGACGAGCTGCCTCACCAAATGTTTCATATGTTCCTTGTAGAATCCCTTGTGTTCCAATGTAAATCCAGCTACCAGCTGTCATTTGTCCGTACATCATAAGTCCTTTTTTCTCTAGTTCTCGGAAGTGATCCCAATTCGCCCATTTTGGTACTAAGTTTGAGTTCGCTAATAGAACGCGCGGCGCGTCTTCATGCGATTTAAAAATTGCTACTGGTTTTCCTGATTGAACAAGTAACGTTTCATCGCTTTCTAACGTTTTTAATGAATCTACGATTGCATTGTAGCTTTCCCAATTACGAGCTGCACGGCCAATTCCGCCATATACAACTAATTCTTCTGGTTTTTCAGCTACCTCAGGATCTAAATTGTTCATTAACATTCGAAGTGCTGCTTCTTGCACCCAACCTTTTGTTTGTAACTCTGTACCTCTTGGCGCGCGAATTGTTTGTTGTACTTTTTCCATTTCAATCTCTCCCTTTTCTCATTTTATAGTGCTGCGTTTACATCTAATCTTTCTTTTATCGAATAATTCGTTTTTAACCAATGTGCAATATTTTCAATATCCGTTGAGAATATGCGGTCATTTGTAATAGAAGGTACTTGCTGACGCCCTTGATGGTAGAAACTCTTCGTCACTGTACTCATATTTTCAATTCCGCGATATTCTGCCGCTTGCATCGCACAAATCATCTCAATTGAAAGAACACGTCTTGCATTTTGAATAATTTGATGTGCATGGCGTGAAGCAATTGTTCCCATACTTACATGATCTTCCTGGTTAGCTGACGACGGGATTGAATCTACACTCGCTGGATGTGCTAACGTTTTATTTTCAGAAACAAGTGACGCTGCTGCATACTGCATAATCATTGCACCAGACTGAAGTCCTGGTTCTGGACTTAAAAATGGAGGTAAATCATTTAATTGCGGATTTACTAAACGCTCAATACGACGCTCTGAAATATTTGCAAGTTCTGCCATCCCTACTTTTAAGAAGTCCATCGCAAATGCAATTGGTTGACCGTGGAAGTTACCACCTGAAATTACTTTTTCTCCGCCATCAAAAATAAGTGGGTTATCTGTCGCTGCATTCATTTCAATTTCTAGCTTTTCTTTCACATAATTTAAAACTTGCCAAGAAGCACCGTGTACTTGCGGGATACAGCGAAGTGAATAGGCATCCTGTACACGTAGTTCTCCTTGTTTTGTTGTTAACTTACTATCATGAAGAATGTCACGAATTCTGCTTGCTACATCCACTTGCTCTTTATAACCACGTGCTTTATGAACATTTTCATCAAATGCATCAATAATGCCTTGTAACCCTTCAATTGTCATCGAAGCAATTAATTCAGCTTGATACGCCGTTGCTTCTGCTTCTATATAAGAAAGAACTCCTTGCGCTGTCATCGCCTGCGTACCATTAATTAATGCAAGACCTTCTTTCGCTTCAAGTTCAATCGGCTCAAGACCTTCTTCTGTAAGAGCAACCATTGCATGAACGCGTTTCCCCTTATAGAACACTTCACCTTCGCCTAATAATACGAGCGCAAGATGAGATAAAGGTGCTAAATCTCCACTCGCACCAAGCGAACCTTGTTGCGGGACAACTGGGTGAATTTTACGATTTACAAACTCAAGAAGCATATTTACAACAAGCGGTCTTACGCCTGATACTCCTTTAAGCATCGTGTTTGCTCGTAAAATTAACATTCCGCGCGATACTTCTTCCGGGAATGGATCACCTATCCCACATGCATGTGACTGAATTAAATTATGTTGAAGTGCCTTTACATCATCTTTTTGAATTAGCACATCACTAAACTTTCCAAATCCAGTTGTAATACCGTAAACGACTTTTCCGTCCTCTACAATTTTCTCAACTACTTCGCGGCACTCCGCTACCTTTTGCATACTAGTTGGACAAGCTGTTACACCTTCTCCTTCAAGTAATAACCTCTTCATTTCTTCAACTGTCAATGTATGTCCTGTTAACGTAATCATCATTTTTCCTCCTTAAAAAGGCAAAAGGGGACCTTATCTTTTTAAGACAGACTTCTGTCCTAAAAAAAGTAAGGCCCCCTTCTAACTAATAGACTATGGGCAAATCATATGTGATTAATTCCTAAACCAATCGCCTCATGCTCAGATCCTTTTACAGGTGCACCAATCGTTCCATATAATGCAACAGCAACCCATTCGCCTTCTTTTTTTCCGTCGTATGGTGTACCGCGCACAATCGCAAACCGAAGTCCTACTGTACGAAGAACGTCTGCTAACTGAATTTGACCTCTCGTCACTCCGTACAAAGCTTCCATAATTGCATGATAAAGTGCATGTGTTTCTCTGTAAACATCTGTTTCAATAACTTGGTTGCTCTTAGCCGCTGTTTCCATTGCTGCGACAACCTTTTGCGAATTCATCGAACCCACTTTCCCCGTACAATACTTCCAACCTTTCGGAATGGATAATACAGGACTTTCATTTTCATCCGCAAGTGCCAACAGCATGGCCATACGACCAATTCGATGTGTTCCTTGAAGAAGCATGTGACTCTCTCATTTCTTTTGAATTATTTGAATATTACTTAATTTAAGAATATATGAAAACGGTTAAATCGTCAATAGTTTAAACTCACATTCAAACAATTTTTTCATCCCCTCCATTTGTGTACACAAATTATTTACACAATTTTTCCAAGCATGCTATTGTCTCACTAACAGATGCAAAGGGGCGAGATTTCAATGACGAAGCGAAAAGATATTCATTTTCGAATTGAAGAAAAATTACTTGCAAGGTTTGAAGCTGCACTCCATTACGAAGGTTTAAAGAAAACGGATGTATTAACACATGCGATCCAACAATTTTGTACGAAAGTGGAATATGAAAAAATGAATGATGTAAAAAGGCAATATAGCGTCAGTAACAATTTACAAACACGTATCGATACGCATGAACATTACGAAGAAAAACAAGTGAATTTAGATGAAATCGTTATTGAACATTTACAACTTCAAGGGGAAGAAAACATATTAGAGGTTGGGTGCGCTAGCGGAAAATCCCTTTCCCTTTTACAAACAAATGGTCATAAAGGCCCATTAACCGGGTTGGATCAATCCGAAGCTATGCTTGCTGAAGCTGCTAAGACGAATAACTTAATAGAATGGAAACGAGGGGATGCTAGTAAACTCCCTTTCGAAACAAATTATTATGACCTAATAATCGCAAGACATATGTTATATCACATGAAAGATGTTGAAAAAACAATTCAAGGATTCCATAAAGTAATTCGTCCCGGTGGCTCACTTTTAGCTACAACAAATTCTAGTGTTACATTACCTCGTATAGTTGAAATGTGTAACCGCATGTTAGACGCATTTGATTTACCGAAAACAACATCATCAGTCACTCCATTTTGTTTAGAAAATGGTAAAGAGATATTACAATCCGTTTTTCCAACGGTTGAAGAAACAGTTATTCATAATGCGCTCGTTTTTCATCATTCTACCCCAATAGTAAACTATATTTCTAGCATGTTTCCGTCGCTAAATATACCTGATAATACACTTCTTCACGCGGAAATGAAGGTATGGCTAAAAGAAGAAGTAGAAAATGAATTATCACTTCATAACGGTATATGGCGCGATCCGAAAACTTTAGTTATTTATTGGTGTAAAAAAGAAAAAAGCTAGCATTCGCTAGCTTTTATACATTTTCAGATAAAAGTTTCTCCATCATCACATTACCCTTACCGCCATAAAAATTTGTATTATGTTCGTTCGCTATCCCAAAGTAAGAGGCAATCGCTATTCCGAATGGTACAAATGCATGTCCTTGTGCTGTAATAATATTTGAGTGTTGCACAACTTCTTTATACACAAAATTTTCTACTGGAAAACAATCAAGTTTTTGATAATCTATGGTCACTGTATACGAGATTTCTTTGAATAAGCCTGCTTTTGCTAGCGCATACGGTCCAGCGCAAATAGCAGCTACTAATTTTTCTTGTTCGTGAAATTGGCGAATGACTGAAAAGAGTCCTTCTGCATCCTTCATATGTATCTCATCCCCGCCTGGAATAATAATTCCCTCATATTCTTCTACATGCACTTCCCTTAATTCTATATGTGGTTGCACTTGCAAACCTGTTTCACTTATAATCAATTCTTTTGTTAAGCCCGCTGTAATGATTTCAAATTTATTCTTCAGCAATGCCGTTGCTACTGTTATTTCAAACTCTGCAAATGTTGGGTATACAAGTAAAAGTATTTTTTTCATAGCTCTCTCTCCTTTAACCAGTCCATAAAATATACCTCTAAATCGTCCACTGTTAATCTATTCGTGTCCACATAAGTTACAGGAAATTGTTTATACCAGTCTTTTTCAGTTTCTACTAATTTAAATTGCTCCTCAAACGTACTTCTGTTTCTTGTTCTATCATTATTTTTTCTATCATATACATTCTTCTTCGTAACATCTAAGTAAAAAATCGCATCCGAACGGCATTCTCTTAATTCATATAATTCATCTTTCAATTCAGCTTCTATATCCCACTCTTCCCCTATAATCGTTGGATAAAAGAGTGTAAAAAACTCAATATCTTCTGGTCCGCGATCAAAAATTACGACTGAATCTTTCACATTTTGAAACTCCTTAATTTTTGCTTCCATAAACATTTTTTGATTCATAATAAACCCTACTTTTGAATTCATATCTAAATTCAATTTTTTTCGCTTCTCTACAATTGGATATGGATTTTCATATATAACTCGAAACCCTCTCTTTTCTAATCTTTTTGCTAATGTTGTTTTTCCGCTAGCCATCGGCCCTTGCAGTGAAATTACGTATGCCACGCCTATCATTCCCTTACACTTTAGTACACCTATAATATACAGAATTTTGAAAACTCTCAACATTATATATATCATCTTGTTTCTTATTCTTATCTAACTTATAATGAAAAATAGAGATTATGACGGACGCATCAATAATGTAAGCTTGGAAATCCAAGCTTACATTATTTTTTGCTTTCCCTTTTCTAATAAAAAGAGTATACTATATTAGAACGTATGTTCTTAATAATTACATACAGTAAGGAGATAGAACAATGGTATACGACACAAAAGCAATTTCTTGGAATGAATCTTTAAAACAACTTCAACGCCGCTATACAAACAAACAAGTTGACCGAAAAGAATTTGAGGATATTGAACTAATGGAATTCTTCCGCGATAACGACTACATTTCTTTACCTACACATATAAGCGGCCTATCAAAAACACGTTTTACTTCTTACTCTATTTTCACAACTGAAGATAAAGATCGTAAAGTTGGCACACTTATTATTGAGTATGTTGAAGACGATAATAATAATTTATGCGTTGAACAACTATACTTCGTTTAAACTATAACGCTTGGTCAAAATGACCAAGCGTTCTTGCTTTCTATGAATCTCACTGTATATAATATGAATAAAAGAAAACCGCTATCATTAAGGGGGGATATGCTTGCTCGAAGGATGGTTCAGTTGGTTCATTTTATTATGGACGGTTATTTTATTAGGGCTTATGTCTATCGGTGGATACTTTATGTTCAGAAAATTTTTAAAACGATTACCAAAAGAAGACGGCATGTCCATTTTGGATTGGGAAGAACACTACATAAATAAAACGAGACATTTATGGGCTGACGAACAAAAACAATTGTTAGAAGAGCTTGTAAGTCCTGTTCCAGAACTATTTCGCGATGTTGCAAAATCAAAGATCGCTGGAAAAATCGGGGAACTTGCATTACAAGAAAATGCCTCTCAAATTACACAAGACTTAATTATTAAAGGATATATCATTGCCACACCAAAGCGTGATCATAAATTTTTAATTAAAAAACTACAAGAAAAAAAGATTGATTATTCTAACTATCAATCTTTACTCGCAAAGTAACTCCATATTATTTTCGATAAAAAAGACAGCGCCTTTAACGCTGTCTTTTTATTTAGTACATATACAGTTTTTAAGTTAGCTTCATATCTTTTTCATTATAAAAACCATCTTCTTTTTCCATTTCCTTCTGTAATTTCGTAAAGGAACGATACATTGCAATTCTCCATGACACAATCATCGCAAACGCAAGTAAGAAGAACATGCCACTAAGTTGTCCTAAATCAAGAGATTGGCTTAAGTATGTTTTAAATACAATCCGCACGACAAGTAATCCAATTAATATAAAAACAAAGGCTTTTGAACGCTTCAAATAAATCTCTTGTCCTCTAATTTCAAATTTAGATGTTTTAATAAGAAAAATAGAGAAAATCAAACCGACACCAATTGCTTCTAACATTTCTGCTGGAGTTAATCGAAATTCAGGAAAAACATACATCAATGCGCCCGTACTCATAAAAAATGGCGGAAGTATAATTTTTTTCAATGTTGCAGGTTTCTTAGCTGCTTTTAAACGAATAAACATCGCACCGACAGCCATACAAACAGCAACGATACTGGATAAAACAACTATGTTCATATTTTCTCATCCTTTTTTGTGGCTATATGCAAAATATACTTTCATTATATGCTTTTCCGTTAGTATTTCCAACATTTTCGCAGAATAATACTAAAAACCGGTAAAACCACCAAATAAACTTGAGAAATATACGATAATTTTCGTCATCCAGTTAAAGTATAGGAAGACACCCATAACAATCATAATGTATCCTCCGACTTTCATGAAGGCCATACTATTTCTTTTAATCCAAGACATTTTCGTAATAAAAAATGACAGTACGAAAAACGGGATAGCAAATCCAAGTATGTAAGCAATCATGTAAATCATTGCTGATTCTGGGTTTGTTGCTGCTAATCCAATTACGGACACTAGAATTGGTCCGGTACATGGCGTCCACCCTGCTGCAAAGGCTAATCCAATTAGTACTGATCCAAAATAGCCACTTGGACGATTTTTAAATGTAAATTTACGGTCTTGCATTAAAAATTTCGGCTTAAACACCCCGACAATAATTAAACCGAACACGATGATAAAGATACCACCTAACTGTCTGATTAAATCTTTATAGTCAGTAAAGATTCCTCCAATAAAACTTGTACCAAATCCAATTGCAATAAATATAATTGAAAATCCAAGTAAGAAAAACGCTGTATGTATCATACTTCTTTTGCGAAGCATTGCATTTTCTTCTTTCAATTCAGAAACCGACATACCTGTTATGTACGATAAAAATGCCGGATAAAGCGGTAAGCAACATGGGGAAATAAATGATAAGAACCCGGCGCCAAACGCTAAAAAAATACTAATATCTTGCATCATTCCACTCCTCTCCCTAAATATTGTAACAAAAACACATAAAAATACTATGAACAATTCGTGAAATCACTTTTACAACGTGGCAATAAGAAAAAACATATTTCCTCACAGTTTCTAATAAAACGTTTTCATTTCCTTCTATTATATAGAAAAAACTCAAATGCATTATGAAACTCCTTTAATTGTTATTAACATAACAAAGGTAACATAGTTTCTCAAATAATTAGCACGCTACTAGTACGCCTATTTACATATTTGTTTAAAAAATATTTTTTTCAAATGCTGTCTCTATACAATGCAAAGTTGATTTTATAATACTTCTACTATTAATAATTTCAAGATTATGCATAAATATCATACTTTTATTATTATTCTATAAAATGTCATACTTTTCTTTCATTTGACCCTTTATTTCTAATTTTGTATACTTCCCTCTAGTTATATATTTTCGATACGGAACAACTTCATATAGATGGGAGGAATTTTTCATGCTTCGTTATTCTCTTTTAGTTTTATTAGGAGCGTGTAGTTATGGAATTTTAGCTATTTTTGTTAAGCTTGCATATGCAGAAGGATTTTCACTTGGAGAGGTAATTGGCAGCCAATATTTGTTCGGTTGGATTATTTTGCTTGCTATTACACTTCTATTTTCTAGACATCGCGTTCCTTTAAAGCAAGCATTACTTTTATTCGTTGCAGGAACATCTGCAAGTTTTACCGGAATTTTTTATTATGCCTCATTAAAAACTGTACCAGCTTCTATTGCAATTATTCTTTTATTCCAATTCGTTTGGGTCGGAATTATCATTGAAGCAGTCGCAACAAAAACATTACCTTCAAGAGAAAAAGTTATTTCTGTTATTTTCTTACTTGTAGGGACATTTTTATCAAGTGGTTTACTAGAACAATCAGCAGGTGCTTTCGATACGACTGGAATCATTTTAGGTTTATTATCTGCTGTTACATTCGCAACATACATTTTCGTGAGCGGAAAAGTTGCTGTTGAAGTACCTTCATTACCGCGCGGTGTTCTCTTAATGACTGGTGCTTTAACTTTAGTCATGATTGTATTCCCACCAACATTTATTTTTAATGGTGCCATTTCTCAAGGTCTTTGGAAATACGGTTTAGGATTAGGAACATTTAGTATCGTCATTCCATCTATTGCCTTTACAATCGGGATTCCAAAAATCGGTTCTGGCTTAGCGACTATTCTTGGTGCAGCGGAACTACCAGTTACAACAATTATGTCAGTATTCGTTTTAAAAGAGGCTGTACTATCTTCACAATGGTTCGGTGTATCACTTATATTAATTGGGATTGCAATCCCGCAAATTGCATACGCAATGCGTGGACGTTATCGTAAACATCATACGCATAAAAAAGTCGCAGCATAAAGTGAAACTTTAATTAGTTGAACCAATCGGGCTTTTATGGGATAAACGAGAGAGGATTTTCATTTGAGAATCCTCTCTTTTATTGTTGTATACTTATGGTAAATATTTTGCTTAAGAAAGAAGGCATACTACATGGTATCTATTTCAAATCACCTAAAAGAAAAACTTATTTCCATCCGCCGACATTTACATGAGTATCCAGAACTATCATATGAAGAGTTCGAAACAACAAAAGCAATAAAAAATTGGTTAGAAGAAAAAAACATTACTATCATTGATTCCAATTTAGAAACAGGAATTATCGCTGAAGTATCTGGTAATAAAAACGGGCCAATTGTAGCAGTTCGTGCTGATATTGATGCCCTTCCTATTCAAGAAGAAACACATGTGTCCTATGCATCTAAAGTATCAGGGAAAATGCATGCTTGTGGACATGATTTTCATACAGCTGCTATTTTAGGTACTGCTTTCTTATTAAAAGAAAGAGAATCTTCCCTAAATGGCACGGTTCGCTTCATATTCCAGCCAGCTGAAGAAAGCAGCAATGGTGCTTGCAAAGTTATTGATGCTGGACATTTACGTAATGTGCAAGCGATTTTCGGCATGCATAATAAACCTGATTTACCAGTAGGTACAATTGGCATTAAAGATGGTCCACTGATGGCCGGAGTTGATCGATTTGAAATTGAAATTCACGGAGTTGGTACACACGCGGCTGTACCAGATGCTGGCGTAGATCCTATTGTCGCATCCTCTCAAATTGTGATGGCACTGCAAACAATTGTAAGCCGAAATATAAGTTCATCTCATAATGCGGTTGTTAGTGTTACAAGTATTCATTCAGGAAATACGTGGAACGTGATTCCTGAAAAAGCTACGTTAGAAGGAACTATCCGCACGTTCCAAGCTGAAACACGTGAAAAAATCCCAGCACTCATGGAGCGTATTATTAACGGCGTATCTGATGCATTAGGTGTAAAAACGGAATTTCGTTTTTATTCAGGTCCTCCTGCTGTTCACAACGATAAAGCTCTTACAGACTTATCTACTCACGTTGCCGCAAAGATGAATCTTAATATCATCTCACCTAGTCCGTCAATGGCTGGAGAAGATTTTTCATTTTACCAACAGGAAATACCAGGTTTATTCGTCTTTATGGGAACGAGCGGTACACATGAATGGCATCATCCTGCTTTTACAATTAATGAAGAGGCACTGCCTATAAGTGCAGAATACTTTGCTTTACTAGCCGAAAGAGCACTTAAACAATTCTCATAAAAAAAACCGTTCAAAGTGCATCTCAGCGCTCTGAACGGTTTTTTTATTAAGTTAAATCGCGTTTTAAAAACACAGTATATGAAATACATAAAAATACGAACAAATAAAGTAGTAACATACATGATGCAAACGGGAATGTTACTCCATCAATAAAACTTCCATTCTTTGAAATACTATATAAATCTGTGTTTGCTGGCAATAAATATTTCGCCCAGTTATATCTAGTGGCTGCTAATAACGCAATATTGCCTGATAAAGCAAGGAATAGTGAAATACCAATTGCACCTCCACTAGATCTCGTTAACACAGAAATCATAAATGCAAACGATGCATACACAACCGTTGGTAACCACGATAAAACATAATATTTACTTGCTTCCACAAAAATATTTTGTTTTATTATATTTCCATCTTGGAAAATAAACTCACTCCATGCGGGCTGTTGGAATTTATAAATAACAAGTCCACATAAAGCGGAGAAAATCATATTAAATATAAACAATAAAGCTGCAAATATAACGATTGCTAAAAACTTTGCTGTTAAAATTTTAAATCGACTCGCCGGACGGATTGTTAAAAATTTATATGTTCCCCAGCTATATTCATTCGCAAAAATTGTACTTGCATACACGAGGATAAATGGGAGCAAAATTGGAAATACGATAAAACCTGTATCTCTCATGAAAGAAAGTGGAGAACTGCTTGCCGGTGCTGTATCCGTATCTAAATGCTTCATCTTAAGCTGGTATTCTTTTACAAGCTCATCCCCTGATTTTTCTGCTAAAATAGCTTCTTTTTTCATGCCAAGCTTTTTCTCAATTTCTACAGTACGTTCTGTATAATCTACTTTCCATCCTTTTGTTTCCGGTTCAAAATACTTTACCGTAACCCACCCTAATCCGATTATTAATACTGTAATAACCGCAAATGGAATAATCGTTCGCTTCCGCTTAAATATTTTATACAGTTCGTTATATACTAAATTAAACAATATCTTTTCCCCCTGTTAATTCTAAAAATTGCTCTTCTAACGTTTTTCTTTCTTCATATACACGATACACTTGAATGTTTTTCTCAAGCAATGTACGAATAACATTTGGGATTTCTTCATCTTTTACGTTAATAATTAATTCATTATTTTTTACTAAAACATCATGCCCTAACATTTCCGCTGCTTTATTCGCATCATCTACACGTATACGGATCGTCTCCATCTCTTCACTTTGACTATGCTGAATGTTTTGCGTAGCCACATATTCCCCGTGCTGAATAATGATAACTCTGTCACACATTAATTCAACTTCTGAAAGTAAGTGACTCGATACAAGTACAGCTTTTCCTTGTTCATGTGCAATTTTTTTTATGTACATTCTCATTTCATGTATTCCACTAGGGTCTAATCCATTCGTCGGTTCATCTAGTACCAACACATCCGGATCGTGAATAAGCGCCTGAGCGATTCCTAAACGTTGTCTCATGCCAAGTGAATATGCTTTTACTTTACGATTAATTACTTGTCCCATTCCTAACAATTTCACTACTTCATCGATACGTTCTTCGGTCACATTACCATTCATTCGTCCGAAATATGTTAAATTTTCATACCCGCTCAAAAAAGGATAAAATTCGGGTGTCTCAATTACCGCCCCAATTTTCGCAGCGGTTTTTTCAAATTGCTGTTTCACAGATTGACCATCAATCCATACTTCACCTTCTGTCATACGGATCATACCAACCATCATTCTCATTAAAGTCGTTTTTCCAGCACCGTTTGGTCCGAGTAAACCGACAACCTCGCCTTTTTTCACTTCAAAACTAATATTTTGTACAAGTGTCTTTGATCCGATTCGCTTCGTTAACCGATCGACTTTTACAATTGATTGTTCATTTGTCATTCTATACAACCTTTCCTTCCCATTCTTTGTCAGGTCTTTTCACTGTAACATGATTATTTTTATGTGTAAAATAGAAAAAAGCATGATTTCTCATGCCCTTTCTTTAAACCGCAACGAATTTTCATCTTTTAAACTTCGAACAAATCGATAACATTGCATCATCGATATTAAAACGACAGTCATCATAATTACACTAATAATTACAACTGCATATATTGTAATTGGCGCACTATTTACTCCTTGTATCCCTGCGATTTTCATAAAGATAACCGTGAATAATTTCAAAAATAGCATCCCATTAATTAATCCGAAAACAAATGCTGCTCCATAAATGAATAATTGCTCCTGACATAATAAACATAGTACTTCTTTTCTTTTCATATTTTCTGCTACATAAGATGTAAACTCCTCTCTCCTCACTAGCAAAAGGGAGTACATCATTTTATATGTAGTAAAAATACATATGAAAATTAGTACAATAAACAGTGTGTAAAAATACATTTGAAATACAAATGTATCCCCTACTTTCAAAATAGCTCCTTCATTAAATTGTAACGATATCATAAAAAACAAAATCATAGTACTCATAGCAATCCAAATAAATTGCTTCATCCTTTTGGTAGCAAATGTTCTAATATTTTTTCTCGCTAACCGACATAAAGACATAAAATTCTTCCCCTACCTTATTACATACGCATTCTATACTACTAGTGTATAAAAATATGACATTTTAAACATCGCACTACAATCGGAATTTCTTCTAAGTCTTTAGTCCTAGAAAACGAAATGATAAAAAAAGCATATTTAGAATATAATTGTAAAAAGGAGGAGATTGCATGCGTATAAAATTACTATCAATCTTGTGTTTATTATTACTCACAAGTTGTAGTCAAATAAAAAACAATGAAGTTGCCATTGTTGAGCCATACAAATTAACAAAAGAGCAAGCTTCTATTTTACAAATGACTCCTTTTCCAGAAGGAAATAGCATGTTTTATAACGTTACTCTTAAAAATGATAAAGATGAAATAAATGCTACAATTGATTATTATAACAATGGTAAAAAAACAAAAGAAATTGCTAATATAGCTACCTCACATTTTTCAAAAAAGAAAGTAAAGCTTTCTTTTTTACCACCACATTTCCAATTCGATAAAGATATACAAGAAAAAAGGCAGTGGTATCTGAATATTGAAGGTGGTTCAACACTTGTTCCTGAAGAAGCGCCACCAAGCGTAAATAGCTCTGCAACTACTACAATCCAATCTATAAAAAATTTAAAATACAATCAAAAAACAACTTTAGCTGCTGTAATCCAAACCAGTAAAGAAACTGTAAGCGTTCCTATCATTGATGAAGAAACAGGTATTGATCTACTCTTAAAAGAAAATGAACACGTTTATCTATTTAGTATCGAGCTAAAAAAAGAACAATAAAGCGGAAATGCAACTTAAGTTGCATTTCCGCTTTATTGTTTAATAAGGTGTACTTTTATGGATTTGAATTAAATCCATTTTCTGTTACTACTATTACTCGTCTTCTACTTCTATTCTTTTCTTCTCTCTTGCAATTTTTAAAAACTCTAGCAGCTCTGGATTACTATTCATTTTTTTGTAAGCCACTGACATTTCTGCAACAAAATTAGAATCATATAACTCTTTATATACAACTTCTGTTTTATATAACTTATTTGCCGACACGGGTATTACTGTAATTCCAATCCCTGCTGCTACAAGCCCCATAACTGTTTGATACTCTGTTGCTTCTTGTACAATACGCGGACTAAATCCAACTTCTCTGCAAAGAGATAAAATTGTATCATACAAAGCTGGCCATACTGGTCTCGTAATAAATACAAACGGCTCATCTCGTAAATCTTCTATATGTATTTCACTTTTCTCTGCAAGCGGATGTGCCTTTGGTAAACATAAGGTGCAAGATAACCTTTGAATTGGCTCTAATTCTAATAATTGCGTTGGAATTGGTGGACGTAAAAAGCCAATATCAATACGGTTATCATGAAGTGCATGAACTTGATCTGGTGTTGACAATTCATGTAATGCAACAGACACTCTCGGAAATTTCTTTCTATATTCCCTAACAATTGATGGTAAAATATCATATATCGCCGCACCTACAAAACCAATTGAAAGTGATCCTACTTCTCCCCTTTGCGCACTTTGTGCAACTTCTACTGCTTTTTCAATTTGTTCAAACGCTTTTTTTACTTCTTTCAAAAACATTTCTCCTGCTTCTGTTAGTTCAACCTTTCTTTTCGTTCTTGAAAATAATGTAACTCCCATTTCTTTTTCTAATTGCTGTATTTGTTGACTAAGTGGTGGTTGTGTCATTTGTAAACGAGCAGCCGCCCGTCCAAAGTGTAACTCTTCTGCCACAACAACAAAATATTGCAAATGCCGTAATTCCATTTTTGGACACCCTTTTCACTTTCGATTAATATGTCTAATATATTAATAACATATAATTTATATATTAGACAAATATTTTGAATGAACGTATAGTAGAAATTGTTAATTCTTTTTTACAATTTTTATGTAAAAAAAGAAAGAGGGGTTACTGTATGAAATGGTGGAAGTTAAGCGGACAAATTTTATTACTATTTTGTTTCGCTTGGACAGGTGAATGGATTGCAAAACAGGCACACCTCCCAGTTCCAGGAAGTATAATCGGTATTTTTTTATTATTAATTTCATTAAAATTTAACCTAGTTAAAAAAGAATGGATACAGGACGGAGCAGATTTTTTATTAAAAGAACTTATTTTATTTTTCATCCCTTCTGCAGTCGCTGTCATACGTTACAGAGATACACTAACACAATATGGAATCGATCTCATTTTAATTATTATGATTAGCACTCTTTGCGTTACCTTAGTTACAGGACTTTTAACAGAATTGCTACTAAAGCGGAAAGGATCAACGCAATGATCGGATTTCTTTGTTTACTATTAACACTATTCACATATTGGCTATCAAAAAAAATGTATCAACGCTGGAATTGGAGTCTACTTTCTCCTCTTCTCGTCTGTCCCATTATTTTAATTGCTTTATTGCTCGGATTAGATACACCTTATGAAACATACGAAACTGGTGGTCACTGGTTAACTGAATTATTAAAACCCGCAACAGTTGCTTTTGCATGGCCAATCTATAAATACTTTGATTTATTAAAGAAACATGGAATGGCTATCTTACTTAATGTCATTGTCGGTTCGTTTTTATCAGTCATTACTTCAGCACTACTAGCAAATTATTTTCAAATTGATTCATCACTAGAACATAGTTTAGCGCCACATATCGTAACAACACCAATCGCAATGGCTATTTCAGAAATGATTGGTGGTATGTCACAATTAACTGCTGTCTTTGTCGTTTTAACTGCCTTAACAGGAGCATTGCTCGGTCCTTCTCTCATACGTATTTGCCGTATTAAAACAGCAATTGCAAAAGGTATTATGTTAGGAACGAGCGCAAACGGAACCGGTACATCAAAAGCATTCGAAATCGGTCCTGTGGAAGGAACAATTGCAAGTTTATCCATGCTTTTAACAGCAGGCGCTAGTTTAGTTATCGTTCCGCTTTTCTTGTCTTGGATACATTAAAGAAGCAAGTATTTACATACTTGCTTCTTTATTTATATATTGGCACAGCAATTCATAATCCTCTGGAAAAGCTAAACACAATTGTTCAACTTCATATATCCCTTTCCAAGCAATTTCATGTATTAACTCATCAGGATCTTGGATTTTCATATTACCGCCTATTTGTTTAACAAAATAATAATGGACATACACTGGAATTCCGTATGTAATACCCTCTTTTTCATATATTTTATTTACAACTTCCACATTGTAACCTGTTTCTTCCCAAACTTCCCTGATACAACATTCTTCTAGTGTCTCTCCCTTTTCAAGTCCTCCACTTGGGACAGACCACCTTTTTTCTTCTCCCTCTTTGCCCTGCAATACCATTAAAACTTCATTTTTTTCATTTACACATACCGCTGCACTACCTATCCATCTCTCCATAAACATCCCTCCCCTACTAAAATTCGCCTTCTTTATTATTTTCCCCTTGAAAAAAAGAGGAAAATAATAAAACAATGACGAAAAGTTACATCAACTTCATAGACAATCCCTTCTTAGAAATTAAAACTGGAAGGATGAAAATATGATTTCTAATTATGTTGTGGAATGTGTCTTTTGTGAAGAAAATCGAAAACCTCGCCAAGCTATTGTCACAGTTCCCGCCACTACTCAGCTACTAGCCCTTGAAAAAGTGCGCGCGGAATGCAAACGTCGCTTCGGAAAAACTGTATTATTGCAAACAGAAGTTAAAGAAGAAATAATTTTCAAACAAAAAGAAAGCTGACCATAAATTGGTCAGCTTTCATATCCGATCATATTTTCACATGAAGATTAGGGGCATCCTCTTTAAGGATCGGGATTTTCCCATTATGTACGTTCCATAATGGTCATCGAACAATATATTTCTATGCAATTAACTATTGAATAGAATAGGGCAAAACTTGTTCGCATTTTTAGAAAAGGGATAGGGATATAATTCAAGTAGTACTTCGAATACTCGAACTTTACACTCATAATATTAAAACAAATCCTTTTATATGGGAAATATGAATTACCTATATAATTCATTCGTAAAATATATTAATAGTTTGCTATATTAATTTTATCCCGCTATTTGTAGGCAGTAACCCCCTACTGATTATAATTTCACTTTATTCCATCAATAGCATACATCCAGCTAAAACCGGTGTCATAATCATCGAAAACCTCAAAAGCGTTCGCGGTGCATAATTTGTAAACTTCGCGCCAATGTATGCCCCTAACATGGTCCCAATCAATACTTGCAATAACAATATATAATCTAAATATCCTTCCGAACTATATCCTAGCCCGCCTCCAATTGCAATCGGTAATATAACAAGCATTGTTGTCCCTACAGATTGCTGAATCGTAAGTCCCAATAGAACCATTAATCCAAGTTGAATAAACGGTGCAGAACCAATCCCAAATGAACCAGCCATCATTCCAGTAACTAATCCAAGGCATACACATTTCAACAAGTAGTTCGCGGAAAACTCTTTATGTTTATATGAAGACGACTGTTCTTTGTTTTTGAACATAATTAATTTAATAAACATAAAAATTGCCGATAAAAATAACATCCCAGCTGTAAACCAATGAAGAAGATGTGCTGGTATAAGTGAACCAAATTTAGAACCAATATAAGAGCCAATTGCGCCAAATCCCCCAACAATCCCGCCTATAATAAGTGCAACATTGCCTTCACGGTAATGACTTACAACACCTGATAATGTCGTAAATGCCATTGCAGTTAAAGATGTTGCAAGAGCAACATGAATAGGAATTTGGAATACTAAAGTGAGTATCGCGATAATAAACCCAGCTCCTCCAGCTCCAACAAATCCTAATAAAATACCCATTACTAACATTGTTATAATAATTGCCACAGACTTTCCCTCCAGTAACACAATTATCCATCATATTTATCCTTACATACAAATAAAAAGCATCCTAGACGGATGCTTTTTATTTCAATGATATGTACTTAATCTTGATTAATCAAAATAACCGCTGGACCAGCGACCACTACTCCAGCTACTTCTATCTTTTCAAATTCCTTTACTGTAATAGATATAACTCCTTCTCTTTCCATCAATTCTTTACTCAGGACATCAGTCGGGATTGCTTTCACCGTCTTACCTCCTTTTCATTTATACAATATGATAAAGTGAAATTTTAATCAGTGGGGTTTTTGCCCACCCTTATTGATTATTAACCCTCATCAATCGGGTTAATAATCACCCAATGCATCTATATATATGCATCACCTCCGCTTTCATTCCTTATTCCACTCAAAAACCTTCTCTCCCTTCCGTGACATATTGAAAAATAAAAAAGAAGCTATAACATATAGCTTCCCTCTACGTTTCTTTAATCTTTATGCACCGTATATTCCATGACTTTACCATCTCTATCAAATTGTAAAACAAGCTGTTCGCTATCTATTGGAATAAAGCCACGTTCAGTCCCAAGATAATACAAAGTGGTAACTCCTTCTTCTCCACTTCTCGTTTCCGTTGGAGCTCCTAACAATTGGATAATTTCTTCATTTGATTTCCCTATTAATTTATATTTTTGTAATAGATCATCTACCATATGTACCCGCTTATCTGCATGATTTAACCATCTATTTTGATTAAACTTTGATGTATATTCATTTACACTTAGTTGTACAGTGCACACTATTAATGGTATGAGTGCTACTATTAAAACCCCCAACATTTGCTTCTTTTCTTCATTACGATTTTTAGAAACATATAAAATAGCCCTTTGAACCATGACTAATAAAACAAATGGTATGAATACTACAAAAATGCTCCTTACACTTAAGGGCATATGGATCATATCGATGACGAATATAAATAGAATGTACATTACTATATACAAACAAAAATAGACATACAAAATGCCACGTAACATAGCGCTCAGAAAGATCTCCCCTTTTAACTCACTATATAATTCATCCTGCTAATCATTTCTCGAATCTGTTCTAATTCTTGCACTGTATATACTATTTTCCCTGCTAAGATTTCATTTCTGAAGAACGTTACAATTTGCTCCCGATCTTTTAATCTAGGTGTTTCCTCACTTGAAAGATCTATTATTTCTTTTCCATTTTCATTATAAAAATATACAACTGGTTTTACCTTTTCTTTTATACTATTAGCCTGCATTTCTTTCAAACAATTGTATAAAATTTGAGATAGTTTCTTCGCCTTATATACTGGGTTCCCTTCATTTTTCACTTGTATAGTTGACGAATCTTTACCTACTATATATTCAAATGTCTCTTCTTTTTCAACTTCTTGTTGATACTTACCCATTTCATCAATCATAAATGAATATATACCAGCATTTTCTTTCGTTAAACCATGAATTAATTTCTCTTCCCATTCTTTCGTCTCAAGTAGATAAATACCAGTTTTGCACAAGATGAGATGATGGATTCGATTATCGTTTATTTCACTATTATTTTTAATAAAAACATTCGGCATGATTTCAATTTCAGCATCTAATATGATACCTTGCTCTATGAATCCTCGCTTCATATAATGTAATGTTTCGTACGTATTCATTTCAGCGCCGTTTTTAGTATATTCTCGTAATTTTGCAATTAATTTTTGAAACATATGTATTTCGTTATTATGTTTATTTTGTATTTCACTACGTTCTTTACTATGTTGTATAGCTAATTGATTTTTCATCATACGCATATTTTCAATTTCTCTATTTGCACTTACTTGTAAATCATTGTATTTTTTCTGTTCCATATTTTTTAAATTATTTTGTTGTTCTTTATGCTCTATCACCGTAGCTGCAATTTCATTTTCATACGTTTCAATTGCTTGTTTCTTTTCAAATTCTACTTGCTGACTCTCTGATTCTAACTGTTTATTTTTATAAAACAGCACAAATACTACAGCTAATAATATTAAAACCGCACCTATTAGCACATAATTCATATTTTTACCCCTTTATTTCATTTTCTATTATTTTTTATAAATATATCTACTATAGTATACTATGGTTTCGATATAGACTTTGTAAAAGTTGTACATTTTTAATAAAGTGAAACTTTAATCAGTGGGGGTTTTGTTCATTCCCCACTGATTATTAGTTGAACCAATCGGGCGTTTACTGGCAATTGATCCCCCACCTAACTTCTTTGCTTCCGCTGAATTTTGAGGTGGGGGTCTTACCGCCAGTTAATGCGGGATAAAAGGCACCTCTGACGGGGCACCTTTTATTTTTACTCTATTGTACACCATACTGAATATAACTTGGATCGTAGTATATCCATTGATTTGTCCCTAAGCAAAGCCATCCATCTTCCTTACTCCATACTCGATACGATTCACCATGATGTAACTGTCTTATAACATTTCCTTTTAATGATGGAGCGTCACGCAAATTTACATTATCACCAGTAATAGTCGCTACATAATGTTTATACTGAATATAACTCGGATCATTATATACCCACTGATTTGTCCCTAAACAAAGCCATCCATCTTGTTCTCCCCAAACTTCATATGTTTCGCCACGATTCAATTGGCGAATTACACTAGACTGCAAAGATGGTCCACTTCTCAAATTCACATTATCTCCATTAATTATAGCAACCCCATACACTGGAGTTGCATTATTAGGCGGAGAAACATTCCCTCCACCACTTGCTCCATTCCCTTGTAAAGCTTCTAGTGAAACTGCAGCTGATACATCACAATTTCCTACACCTGAAATTTGTCCAGAATCTGTGTACTGCCATGCTGTCCACGCTGTCCATCCACCAGCATCAGCAGGCGGTGTACTCGAGTATTTAGCAATCCAAAGTGGAATATCACTTAATCCGCTGATTCCGAACTCATTAATATACCAAACTCCTGTATATAACATTACATCTTTTCCAGTAGCCTGTTTCACATAATTTATGAAGCTTCTTGCCCAATTCGATATAGCGCTACCAGTTAAATTACTATTACTCGGATCTGTTGGTGATTCTAAATCCAGAACTGGCATTAAGTCTGTCTGGTTACTTTGTAATATACTCACAAAATATTTTGCCTCTGAAATTGCATCATTTTGTTCTGGGCGTGCAAAATGGTATGCACCAATTAATATATTCGCACTTCGGGCTGCTTGTACATTTTTAGTAAAAGTAGGATCAATGTAATTTACACCTTCTGTCGCTTTTGCATACGCTGCTGGAATTCCAGATGCCTTCACTGCATTCCAATCAATATTCCCTTCCCAATGAGACACATCAATAAACGTAACATTTGAACTCGATCTGTTTTGCATATAAAATCTCCTATCAATTTTTTTACTTCGTATACATACAATATGTACAAGTTTCATAAGAGGACACGACATTTATGCTATAGAAACAAAGAGTAAATATATTTTGTATACAAAATAAAAAAGACCTTGTATTTACAAGGCCTTTTGCAAACTCCCTTTATTTTGTAACAAGTACATATTATAATACAAACCTTGCTCACTTAGTAATTCTTGATGTGTTCCTCTTTCTACTATCTCTCCATCATGCATCACAAAAATTTGATCTGCATCTTGAATTGTAGATAACCTATGCGCAATGGCTATCGTCGTTCTACCTTTTCGCATTTGTTGCAACGCTGTTTGAATAGCCTCTTCTGTTTCTGTATCGATATTAGCTGTTGCTTCATCTAATACTAATACTTTCGGATTGGTTGCTATCGTTCTAGCAAAAGCAATTAATTGTCGTTGACCGCTTGAAAATGCTGCACCTCTTTCTACTACTTCTGTTTCATACTGCTCTGGTAACTTTTCAATAAACGTATTCGCTTGCACAAATCGAGCAGCTTCTTTTACTTCTTCATCCGTAATTTCTTCATTATACATACGAATATTTTGCTTTACATTTCCAGCAAATAAAAATGCATCTTGCAATACGAGTCCTATTTTCTTTCTAATTTCTCGTTCTTCAAATTTTTCTAAATCTACACCGTCTATTACAATATTTCCTGACTTAATATTATAAAATCGCATTAACAAATTCATAATCGTACTTTTTCCGCTACCAGTATGCCCAACAAAAGCAACCGTTTGCCCTTGTTTCACGTGAAATGATACATTTTTTAAAACGTCACGCTTTCCATCATACGAAAAAGTAACATTTTTAAATTCAATATCTCCATCCACAACTTGAGGATTCTCATTGCCTTTTTGAACCGGTGCTAAATCTTTCTCGTCCATTAAATGAAATACACGTGATGACGAAACAAGTGCCTGTTGGAAAAAGGACAATTTCATCATCATCTCATTTACAGGTTGGAAGAAACGATGTATATAGTTAACAAAAGCATATAAAACTCCTACTTCAACAGGGCTCTTTAAGGCATCAATCCCAAATAAACCTAGTACTAACGCAATAGCTACAATATGTACTAAATCCGTAGCTGGTCGTAAAAGTAATGCGTCTAACTTCAAAGTACGTCGTCCTGCACTATAATGTTTATTATTCACTTCTTCAAACTCTTTTCTCATACGTTTTTCTTGTCTGAACACTTGAACAATATTCATTCCTTGTATGGACTCGTTCAATTTTGCATTTAACACGCTTAGTTGATTACGTACTTCTAAATAAAAAGCTGCACTTTTCCGGCGATATAATACCATAATCGCAAACATTATCGGAATTAATACGAGAGAAAATAGCGCTAATTTTACATCTAATAAAAACATCGCTATTAAAATACCTACTAAAAAGACTACATTTTTCACAAATGTTGATAATACACTGACATAAAAATCTTTAATCGCTTCCGTATCATTCGTTATACGAGATACGAGCGTACCAATTGGCGTACGATCAAAGAAACTTAATGACAGCTTTTGAACATGTTCATATACTTCAACTCGCATATCTTGAACAATCTTAAAAGCAATGTTCTGAAAGTACAATAGATTTAAATACGTAAATAATACTTTTAATAAATGAGCAACTATGTAAATTACAAATAAAGTAACGAGTGCTGATTGTTCAAAATCCCGCGGTACTAGGTGTTCATCAAGGAATTGTTTAATTAAAAAAGGCCCCATCATTTCCGTTACTGTCGCACCAACTAAAAAGATAAATGCTAAAGATAGCAACCCTTTATATGGCTTCATATAAGAAAGCAATCTACTTAAATCACTTCGCTTCTTCTCTACCATCATACGCCTCCTTTCTCGACTAAAGCTTCTAATTGCTGGCTTTCATACATTTCCTTATACCAGCCGTTTTCCTTCATTAATTCCTCATGTGTACCTCTTTGTACAATTCTACCTTCATCAACAACAAGAATAAGATTGGCATGCTGAATTGCACTTAATCGGTGCGCAGTAATAATCGTCGTTTTCCCTGCTCTTTCCCTCTTTAAGGCACTTAAAATCGTCTCTTCTGTTTTTGCATCTACCGCTGATAAACAATCATCCAAAATTAAAATTTCAGCATTTGTTAATAAAGCACGAGCAATAGAGATTCGCTGTTTTTGACCACCAGATAACGAAACGCCTCTTTCCCCTACTACTGTTTCATATCCTTCTGAAAATTGGAGGATGTCATTATGAATACAAGCAATCTCTGCAGCTTGGGTAATTTCATTATATGTAGCATCCGCCTTTCCAAAGGCAATATTCTCACCAATACTTGCTGAAAATAAAAAATGATCTTGCGGCACGTATGAAATAGCAGAACGGACACCATGAAGTGTTAAATCTCGAATATCTCGCTCCCCAACTTTTAATTCACCATTAAAATGATCATACTCACGGATTAAACATTTTAATAAAGTCGTTTTCCCTGCACCTGTACGTCCTACAACTCCTAGCGTTTCGCCCTTCTTCAAATCAAAGTGAATATCGGTTAAATGTAACAGTTCATTTTTCTTATACGAAAATGAATCAACAGCAAACGAAACATTACCGCTCGCTATTGTATGTACAGCATTTTCTCTATTTACTACATCTGATTTTTGTGAAAGAATTTTTTCTACACGGTCATATGAAGCACGCCCACGCTCCATAATATTGAACAACCATCCAAACGCTAACATTGGCCAAACGAGGGTACCTAAATATGTCGTAAATGTAACGAGATCACCTACTGTTAGTTCACCTCTTACAACTAATACCGATCCGTAACATACTGCAATTAAAAAAGAAAATCCAACGATAAGAGCGATTGTCGGATCAAATAACGAATCAATACGTGCGACTAACACATTTTTATGCACAACATCTTCTGATTTTTTTCGAAACGCCTGCAAATCTTCTTTCTCTTGTCCAAGCGATCGAATCACTTTCATTCCACTCATACTCTCTTGCACTTTATCGTTAATTTCCGAAAACGATTGCTGTGCTTTATGAAACCTTTTATGTAATAACGTTCCATAATAATTTGTCGAAATGGCTACAATCGGCATCGGAATTAAACTTAACAATGTTAACTTCCAACTAATTGTAAAACCCATCGCTACGAGTACACATCCCCCAACGGCTAATGAGTCAACAAGCGTTAAAACACCCGCTCCAGCAGTTTGCTGAATCGCTTGAATATCATTGGTCGCATGTGCCATTAAATCACCTGTTCGATTTGACTGATAGAAAGATGGACTCATCTTTGTAAAATGTTCATATAAATTTTTTCGTAATTGGCGAGCTAATTTTAACGAAGACCCGAAAATCATAATACGCCATATGTAGCGTAATATGTACATCGTAATACCTACAATTACTAATAGTACAACCCAATTTAGTAACTTATCGGTCGTCAATGTTCCATCATTAATTTCATCTACAACGATTCCAATTACTTTTGGTGCTACAAGTTCTAAAAGTGCAACGCCAAATAATAAAATAATTCCGGTTATGTACGCTCGTTTTTCTTGTTTAAAAAACCACGCTAAATTCATAAACACTTTCATTTTTTTCCTCCTCCCTTAAAATGAGCGATGTTTTCAGTTTATCAAAAATACAGAATTTTTAAAAGTTTTAAAAACTATAACTAACAAAAAGAAAGACACTCTTGGCGAGTGTCTTTTAGCGCTTATTTCATTTGTTGCTTGTTCATAGCGCTCATCATTTGATTGATTTTCTTTTGGGAAGGTTTTTGTCCCATTTGCATCATCATCATTTTTAACATTTGTTCGTTAATTGGTGGATTTTTTTGTAAGTAATTCATCATGTATTTGCGGGCAATGAAAAATCCTAACGCCACGCCTGCTACTAGTGCTACTACGCCCACTAGAATACCTAACCAAATTGGCATATATTTTCCTCCTTCATGTTGTCTACCTTACAGTGTACTAAAACCTTTTCAATAAGACAAGATACAATTCGACATTTTTTACACATATGTTCGTACTTGTTTTAGAGGATTCAGCCATCCGTACTTTGTATTTTCATAATCCATAGCTAAAAATGTTAATTCACACTTTCTTAACACCTCAAAGAAAGTCGTTTCCATAGAGACATTTCCAGAGGTATTCATACGAATATAGTGCGGTTTCACCATTATTTCGCCGTACTCCGCTCCCATATAAAGTGTATGTGTATGATGTGTTCTATCATATTTACCAAGAACGCGCAAAGCTTGTTCTAATTTATGATGAATTTTCATTACTTGCAATGGCATCGTTATATACATCATTTGCTTATATAACACTTTTTTCTCCGAAAGGGACCCAGATTCTGAAAATCGAGCAAATAAATCAAAAAACAAATATTCACGACCAAAATAAGCTTTCGCAATATCCTCTTGAATTAAATACAATTCATACGTTTTCATTTTTCCACTCCCAATCTGGACAACCTTTTCTCTTCATTATATATAAGAAAATTTGCAATGATTGTCTGAATGCGGAGAGATAAAAAACTTTTTCTGTCGAAAAAACTCATTTACATAGAAAAACCTCTCCATGCCGGAGAGATTTTTCTGAAATCATTAAAGCATTTCTTTTACTTTACGAACAACGTTCTCTACAGTAAATCCATACTCTTCCATAATCTTCTCACCAGGAGCAGAAGCACCGAATGTATCGATACCTAACACATCTCCTTCAAGACCTACGTAACGGTGCCATCCGAATGTAGCACCCATTTCGATTGCGAAACGTTTTGTTACTGCTTTTGGTAATACAGATTCTTTGTACTCTGCAGTTTGAGCTTCAAAGCGATCCATAGATGGCATGCTGACAACAGATGCGTCAACGCCGTCTACTGCTAATGCTTTTTGAGCTTCAACAGCTAGGCTTACTTCAGATCCAGTTGCAAGTAAGATTACATCAGCCGTTTCTTTCTTGCTTGCAGAAACTACATATGCACCTTTTGCTACTTTTTCATACGTATCATCTTTTGCACCTTCTAATGTTGGAAGGTCTTGACGAGTTAATACTAAAGCAGTTGGTTTGTTTGTAGATTCTAAAGCTAGTCTCCAAGCTGCAACAGATTCGTTACCATCAGCTGGACGGATAACAGAAACGTTTGGCATTGCACGAAGCGCTGCTAATTGCTCGATTGGTTCATGTGTTGGACCATCTTCACCAACAGCGATACTGTCATGTGTGAATACATACGTTACTGGCAATTGCATTAATGCTGCAAGGCGAATTGCTGGACGTAAGTAATCAGAGAATACGAAGAACGTACCACCGTAAGTTTTTAAACCGCCATGTAGTGCAATACCGTTCATTGCTGCACCCATTGCGAACTCACGTACACCGTACCAAATGTTTTTACCGCTGTAATCGTCTCTTGTAAAGTCTTTTTCGTTATTCATGTATGTTTTGTTAGAACCAGCAAGGTCAGCAGATCCACCGAAGAATGATGGTACAGACTCTGCAATTGCATTAATTACAGTACCAGAAGAATTACGAGTTGCTGCTTTTGATCCTAATTCATAAGTTGGTAAGTTTTGCTCCCAACCTTCTGGAAGTTGACCGTTCATTGCTGCTTGGAATTCGTTTGCTAATTCTGGGTATGCTTGTGCATATTCACCTAGCATAGTGTTCCACTCTGCTTGCGTAGTTTCACCAACATCTTGTACTGTTTTACGGAAGTTGTCGTATACCTCTTCTGCTACGTGGAAGTCTTGCTCAGCAGTCCAAGCATATGCTTCTTTCGTTAATTTTGTTTCTTCTACGCCAAGTGGAGAACCATGTGAAGCTGATTTTCCTGATTTGTTTGGAGAACCGAAACCAATTGTCGTTCTTACTTCAATTAGCGTTGGGCGTTTTTCGTCAGCTTTCGCTTCTTCAATTGCTTTCGCGATTGCTTCAATATCGTTTCCATCCTCAACACGGATTACTTGCCATCCGTATGCTTTGTAACGATCTTCTACACTTTCAGAGAATGAACGATTTAAATCGCCATCTAATGAAATATCGTTTGAATCATAAAGCACAACAAGGCGACCTAATTGTAAATGAGCAGCTAATGAAGATGCTTCAGCAGAAACGCCTTCCATTAAATCTCCATCACCACAAATAGCGTATGTATAATGATCTACTACATTATACGCATCACGGTTATATTTAGCAGCTAAATGTCTTTCAGCCATTGCCATACCTACAGCAGTTGCAATACCTTGTCCAAGTGGACCAGTCGTTGCATCTACACCAGCTGTATGACCGTACTCAGGATGTCCTGGAGTTTTGCTTCCCCATTGACGGAAGTTCTTTAAGTCATCCATTGTTACATCATAACCAGATAGGTGAAGTAGGCTGTATAATAACATTGAACCATGACCTGCAGATAATACGAAACGATCACGGTTAAACCACGTTGGGTTATTTGGATTGTGTTTCATAAATTGAGTCCATAATGTATAAGCCATTGGTGCTGCACCCATTGGCATTCCTGGGTGACCAGAGTTTGCTTTTTCAATCGCATCGATGGATAATGTGCGAATCGTGTTGATAGAAAGTTGTTCGATTGAATGTGACATGCTATTCTTCCCTTCGCTTATATTAGTAAACGTTTTATACATTTATATGATAGCTTCCCACGCAAGATTATACAACATGTATCGACAAATATGTTGATATTTTTTTGGTTTTTTATAAAAAAATCAATGTTTCCGGGAATGTATGGGCATTCAATATGACATACTTTTTCATTATTTTTATTTTAAAAAGAAAGAGAATTATCTGTATATTTATACAAACTTCTTTTCTATACTTACTTTTTTCAATATGTTTTTAAAAACACAAAAAAGCATCTAACTTCGATGCTTTTCAAATAAGTTAAACAATCCGTTTCCGAATCGAACTTGAAATCAAATCAATTATAATTACCATTAAAATGATACCTAATAAAATAATCCCAACACGAGACCAATTCCGTGAACTCAGCGCAAAAATTAACGGTGTACCAATCCCTCCTGCTCCAATAACCCCTAAAATCGCAGCGGATCGTACATTAATTTCAAATCTGTATAACGTATACGATAGAAAATCCGGTAACACTTGTGGTAACACTGCATACCAAAGTATTTGAAAACGATTTGCTCCTGTTGCTAGTAACGCTTCCGTCGGTCCTTTATCTATGTTTTCAATTCCTTCTGAATATAGTTTCCCTAACATTCCAATAGAATGTAATCCTAAGGCTAATACTCCTGCAAAAGAGCCTGGACCAACAGCTTTTATAAATAAAAGAGCCATAACTAATTCAGGAAACGTACGAACAAAACTAAGTACAAATTTCCCAGATCCTGAAGTTAATTTTCCACTACTCATATTCGTTGCCGCCCAAAAGGCAAACGGAACAGATAAAAATGCAGAAATAAATGTACCTAATATCGCAATTGCCAACGTATCAATTAATCCATGTAATAAATCTTCACCATCTGGCAAAGATACATACGACCAGTCTGGATTCAATATCCCTGTCATAATTGCTTTCGTGATTTCACCTGCTGTGTCCTTTATCCCTTCTAATGGCACTCCTGAAAAGGCCCATACATATACAACTGTAAGTGCTATTAAAATAATCCAGCGATATATACTCGGTTTCTTCGGTTTTGGAACAATCATCGTCGTTCTATTCATTATAGTTTCTCCCGCAACAACGTACTAATGTAGTCAATTAACAAAACAACAATAAGGGTATAAATAATTATAGAAGCAGTTTGTTGATATTGTAAAAATCCAAGTGTACGATCATAATATAGTCCAATACCACCTGCTCCTACTAAACCTAGGACAGCCGCTGCACGTACATTCACCTCAAATGTATATAGTACATAGGAAACAAAGTGCGCTTTTACTTGTGGAATGACTCCATAAACAATCCATTGCACCTTATTAGCCCCTACAGCTGTCATCGCTTCTAGTGGGCCAGGGTCAATTGATTCAATTGATTCATACAACAATTTCGCTACGAGTCCAATTGAGAAAAAAGTAAGAGCCAAAATACCTGGAAGTGGCCCAATTCCAAAAATTGCTACGAAAATAGCCGCCAATAATAAATCTGGTATCGTTCGTATAAAATTTAAAATCATTCGAGCTGGACTGTATAAAAATGTGTTAGTAAACACATTACTTGCTGCAAACAATGCAAGTGGAATGGCTAAAATCGCTCCTAAAGTCGTCCCAATAATCGCCATACGTATTGTATCTAACATCGCTGTTGTAATAACTTGAAAATAACTCCAATCAGGTGGCACCATTTCTTTCAATAGATCTACCATATTTGGAAAACCGTCTACCAGTTTTGAAAATGATGCATCTACTTGTACACTACTACTCCACAGCATTAAAATAACTAAAATAAACGTTAATATATGTTTCAATTTACTCGGCGGCTTCGGTATTTCATTTGAATATATCGTCACGTCATTCATTTTACTGCCACCTCTAATAATTCGCTTTTCTGAGAAACGTCCCCATAAATTTCAGCAAATTTTTCATCCGTTGCTTCTTCTACTAAACCGTCAAAAACAATTTCTCCTGCATGTAATCCGATAATACGTGTCGCATATTGTCTAGCCAAATCAATAGAATGTAAATTTACAATTGTCGTGATTCCAAAATCTTCATTAATTTTTTTCAAATCATCTAGCACTTGCTTTGTCGTAAGTGGATCTAACGATGCAACAGGCTCATCTGCCAATATGATTTTTGCTTCTTGCGCCAATGCTCTAGCTATCGATACACGTTGCTGTTGTCCTCCTGATAATTCATCAGCACGTGCATATGCTTTTTCTAAAATATTCACTCTTTTTAATGCTTGAAATGCGAGCTCCACATCTTCTTTCGGAAACAAACCTAACGTTGTACGTAATGTGGAATGATAGCCAACACGACCAGCTAATACATTTTTTAATACTGTTGATCGCTTTACAAGGTTAAAACTTTGGAAGATCATACCGATATCTCGGCGCATACGCCTTAATCCTTTTCCTTTTGCAGCAGTAATAGACTCACCTTCAATAAAGATTTCTCCTTCTGTAATCTCATGAAGACGATTTACGGATCTGAGAAGTGTAGATTTTCCAGCTCCGGATAACCCGACCATTACAATAAACTCACCTTTTTGAATCTTTAAATTTATATTATTCAATCCCTTTGTGCCATTCGGATACATTTTGGAAACATTTCGAAACTCTATCACACATCTTACCTACTTTCAATGTATTATCAATAACTAAAAAACGGCAAACTAACTGAAATCTCACACCTTCCAGCTAGCCGCCAGTTCACTATGTATTATTGCGTCTTCACTGTCTTTCCATATTCACGAACAATATCAAATTTACTATCATCAGATTTAATATATCCTTCATGGGAATATACTTCTTTAATGATTTTACGGCCTTCCTCATTTTTTCCAATTTCAATGAAAGCATCTTGTAATTTCTTACTCCACTCTGCATCTAAATCAGAGCGTACAGAAATTGTATCGTTCGGAATTTTCTCAGTAAATTTCACTATTTTCGTTTGATCAAATATATTTGGATAATCTTTTTTTACAATATTACGAGCATCTTGGAATACAACAGCTGCATCTACATCACCATTTAAAAGAGCAATAAGCGACTGATCATGACCTTTTAATGTAACAGGTTTCACATCCTTTAGCGGATCAATTCCCTCTTTTAATAGAACAGCTGCAGGCCATACATACCCTGCTGATGATGTTACATCTTGATAACCAATTTTTTTACCTTTTAAATCTTTTACACTATTTATATTAGAGTCTTTTTTAACAACAAATTCAGATTTATAATAGTCTACTAAATCTTTTGTAGGAGCTCCTGTTTCATCCTCTACTCCAAAACGTTGCGCTTGTAAAATTACATTTGCAGCCTTCTTTTCATGTGCTAATACGTACGCTGTTGGTGGTAAAAACCCTACATCAACTTGTTTAGATGCCATCGCTTCTACAATTGTATTGTAGTTAGTTGAAATACTAACTTTTACCGGAATATTTAATTTATCGCTTAATAGCTTTTCCAATGGTTTTGCCTTTGCCTCTAACGTATCCGCATTTTGAGAAGGAACAAATTGAACATTTAAGGTCTTTGGTACATAACCTTTTTTCGTATCTTCATTTTTACTTGCACTTGACTCTTTCGTCCCGCAGCCACTTAATAATCCCGCTGCTAGTACAACTGTTGTACTCATTGCAAAAACTTTTTTCAACATATTAATGCCTCCATTTTTCTTGTTATATAAATACCTTCCGTAAACATGAAGAAATATATCACATATTTTGATACACAATTGGTTATTTACAGAATCTTTACACATTCTATACATTCACATCAAATTTCACTTCACATATTTGATATGATTAATTGGAAGATAACAATAGAAAAGGTGAGTCATATTGGAACATAATCAAACTGTAACTTTAAACATCTTATTAACAAGCGATATACATGGCACTGTTTATCCCATTCACTACCAAGATAACTCCCCAGCAGAACTTGGTTTAGCTAAAATTTCTACTCTTATAAAAAAAGAACGTTCCCAAAATATAAACGTTCTTTTAATTGATAATGGCGACTTTATTCAAGGAACACCATTTACTTATCATTATGTTACATACGAAAAAAACAAAAAAAACCCAATGTCCTTATTAGCGAATCACTTACAGTATGACGCTGCAATTATCGGCAATCATGAATTTAATTACGGAATGGATATATTAAATAATGCTGTGACTACTGCGAACTTCCCGTACCTATCAGCAAATATTTTAGATAAAAACATAAAAAAACCCTATTTCGGAAAACCTTATATAATCAAACAGATTGAATCCAATATAAAAATTGCTATTTTAGGGGTAACAACACATTACATCCCAAATTGGGAACAGGCCCATCACATTAAAGATTTACTATTTGAAGATGCATTAAAGACTACAAAAAAATGGGTTTCTTATATTCACGAACATGAGAAACCAGATTTATTAGTCGTAGCCTATCACGGTGGATTCGAAAGAGATTTACAAACTGGGGAACCGACTGAAGTGTTAACAGGTGAAAACCAAGGATATGCAATGTGCCATGAAATTGAAGGTATAGACCTTTTACTAACAGGTCATCAACACCGAGAAATTTCTCACACAATGGCTAACGGTATAACAATTTTACAGACCGGATGCAATGGACACTCAGTTGGAAAAGTAAAAGTAACATTCGAAAAAACAAAACATAAATGGGTGAAAAAAGAGAGCTCTTCTGAATTATTATCTGTACAAGGAGTTGAAGCGGACCAAAATGTAATTTCATTGGTAGCCGATTACGAAGAGAAAACACAAAAGTGGCTTGATCAACCTATTGGAATCATTCAGGGAGACATGCAAATTTCAGATGCTATGCAAACTCGTTTGCATGATCATCCTTTTATCGAATTTATAAATAAAATACAGATGGATATAGCTAATGTATCAATTTCTTGTACAAGTTTGTTCCATAATACATCTCCAGGTTTTCCGGAACATGTAACAATGCGTGACATCGTTTCTAATTATATTTATCCAAACACATTAAAAGTAATTAGAATAACTGGAGCAGATATAAAAGATGCTCTTGAACTCTCTGCTTCTTATTTCACATTAAAAACAGATGGGTCCATCATCGTAAGTCCTACCTACATAGAACCAAAGCCACAACATTATAATTACGATATGTGGGAAGGGATTTCATACGTATTAAACATTTCAAAACCAATTGGTGAAAGAGTAGAATCTTTACAGCATAACAGTGTTCCTCTTAATATGAATGAAGAATATGACGTTGTAATGAATAATTATCGTGCAAGTGGCGGTGGAAATTTCTTTATGTTTCAAAACAAACCGGTAGTAAAAGATATACCAACAGATATGTCTGAACTTATCGCTAATTATATATTGGAACATAAAACGATAGAAGCAACAGTTAATAACAACTGGAAAGTTATTAAATAACGATTTTTACAAATAAAAAAAGATGGGCTTCGCCCATCTTTTAATTTAATTTTGCATTATCTTGCTTTTTTAAAGCTTTTAATTTCGTCGGTGTAACATCTGTACCTTCTTCGTTAACAACTTTAATTCCTTTAAGTTCGTTTAACATATTTTGACGAAATCCTTTTAAATATTGTTCACGTAGCGATTGACGCTCACGTTGCTCTTCTTCAGTTAAACCTTCAGCTTTTGCTTTTTTCGCTAAGAAGTTAATGCGTTCAACGAGTTCGTGATTAATCATCTCGAATCCCCCTTCTAATCAAAACTGATTATTATCATACAATAGTTACTCTTCTTTATCAAGCAATTGCTTCGTATACTCTACATATCTACGATGTACAGTCGCCTTTGAAACATTATGACCAAATCCACGTAGTGTTGCTGCAATTTCTTCAAACGTGAGTTCACTTTTTCGCAAACGTACAATTTCCTCAATTGGCACTTCTTTTTTCTCTCTTCCTACACTTAAATGCCGATTTTTTAAATTTTTTTCTGGACGATAGCCTTTTTCTACTGCACGTTGCATACCTCGTTTAATTTTCAAATTATGAATCTTTCTTTGATATTCTTCAACAATACCAATAATATCTAATACCATCGAATCAGAATCCGACAATTGTAATTCACCATTATGTGTATGCGTATATACTTTTATACCTTCTTTATGTAAACAATGCATTAATGCGATTTTCGCATTTCCTCTACCAAGTCGCGTTTCATCTTGTATAAGTAACACATCAATTTGTTCGTCTCGAATTGTATCCAACACCTCTAATATACCGTCACGCTCAATTGTATATCCACTAGCCTGCTCTTCAATCACCTTAGAAACATTCATTTGATAGCGCTCAGCTAAATGCAATAATTCATCTTTTTGACGTAATAATGATGTTTCTTGTGCTTCTTTCGTTGTACTCACACGTGCATAAATAATTGCATTCATTTTGAACCCCTCTTTCTCCCTATTATTTCCCTATAGTGTAACATAAATCAGCCATTTGTTCGAACTTATGTTTGTAGAATGTTTTTTCACATGTTATACTTATTAATAAGAAAAATGAAAGAAAACGAGGTGTTAGAAAACATGGAAAAGTTAACGAAACGCCAGCAAGACATTCTCGACTTTATTAAGCTAAAAGTACAAGAAAAAGGATATCCACCTTCCGTACGTGAAATCGGTCAAGCAGTCGGCCTCGCTTCTAGTTCTACAGTGCACGGACATTTATCACGATTAGAAGAAAAAGGATACATTCGACGCGATCCAACGAAACCACGAGCGATTGAAATTTTAGGCGTAGACCGAATCGATACAGAAACACAATCTGTTATTCAAGTTCCAATTGTCGGAAAAGTTACTGCTGGTTTACCAATTACAGCTGTCGAAAGCGTAGAGGAACATTTCCCACTTCCAGCTAGTATTGTTGCTGGAGCAGACCAAGTGTTCATGTTACGTATTTCTGGAGATAGTATGATTGAAGCTGGTATTTTCGATGGAGATTTAGTTGTTGTTCGCCAACAACAGTCTGCATATAATGGTGAAATTGTAGTCGCTTTAACAGAAGATAACGAAGCAACTGTTAAACGTTTCTATAAAGAAAAAGACCATTTCCGTCTACAACCAGAAAACTCTTCATTAGAACCTATCATTTTAAAACAAGTGTCAGTTATCGGGAAAGTAATTGGCGTATATCGTGATTTACATTAAAAATAACAAAAGAAGATAATTACCTTATTTATATACGGTAATTATCTTCTTTTTTGTATTTTGATAGATTTCCATACATTCTATTTCTTATTAGCGAGTTTCAATCGTCACATCTCCAGCAGCCGTTTTACCGCTAATCTTTTTACTACCATTTCCAATTGTTACGTTATTATTTTCTTCATTAAAAATTGTTACATCTCCGGCAGCACTTTGCCCAGTAATTACCGCATCTTGTGGTTTTTCCGATAAAGTAATATCTATATCTCCCGCAGTTGAACTTGCTTCTAGATTATACTTAGAATCATGATCTTGAATATTTATTTCCCCACTTGTTGTTTTTGCGGTCACTTTCCCTAATACCTTCTTAAAGTTCACCTCACCAGCTTTTGTCGATCCCTCCACATTCTTAGCCGTTACTTGTTTCAACTCTACTTCTCCAGCAAGTGTTCTAACACTTACGCTATCACTTTTCACATCACTCATTTCGATTTGTCCGGCAGATGAATTTACTTTTACATCTTGGTAGGAGCGTTCGGGCACAAGGAGAGTCAATTTAGACGTTTGAAACCTAAAATCGTAAAAAGAAAAATCAAATGAAGCACCTTTTTCTCTTTCCCCAATAATTTTTAATGTGTCACCATCTTCTGCGATACGAATCTCTTGTTTACGTACATCTCCTGATTGCTTGATATAAAAAGAAGAGTCAGGAGATTTTCGGACAATAATATCCCCGGCATCTAACTTAACTTCTATATTTTTTAATGTTTCGTTTTTAATTATATTTTCTTTATCGCCTTTTTCAGCAGTTTGTACTGCTTTTTCATATGTTTGGGAAATTCCTATTACTCCAATAATGATACAAGCGATAGCGATTAAAAATAGTTTTTTCATCATTTACTCTCCTTTTATCATTTTGAAGTTCCATATTACATATCGTACACACAATCTCTTAAACCACTTTGTACTATAAAAAGCGATAATACATAATAATAAACCTACTCCAACAAACGTTATACTAACGAAAAGATCCAACCATATAAAAGTACCCATAAATACTTTTCCAATCACGAAAAATGGTGTTACTACACTAGCAATACCACCAATCCAAAAAGAAAATATAAAAGCAATAATTGCGACTAACGGGCCTAACACAATAATAAAATTAAACAAACTAAGTCCAATCGCTGCCATAACAGCTCTTGTCACATTTGAAGTCGATGGATTTTTTTTCATTTCATCGAAGCGATACATCGCAAGTAATTCTTTTGCGATTACTTTCGGAGAACCAAGGCCCTGTATTATTTCTGATTCAGTTTTCCCCTCTTCTATCCCAAATTGAAAGTGCTCTTCATAATCCGATAAAATATCTTGCCTCTCCTCCTCTGGTAACTTTCTAAGATAACTTGATAATTCTTTAAGAAACCCTTCTTTACTCATCCCATTCCACCCCTTCAATAATTTCTTGTACCCCTTTCGCAAAATCACGCCATTCTGTTACTAACAAATGAAATTGCGTTTCCCCTTGCTCTGTTAATTGATAATATTTACGAGGTGGCCCTTCCGTAGATTCCTTTAAATACGTTTGAAAATACCCTTCTTTCGTCAAACGGCGTAATAAAGGGTATACTGACCCTTCCGATATTAAAAATTTATTAGAAATTTGCTGAACAAGTTCATAACCGTAACTATCTTTACGTTTTACAAGTGCTAATACACAAAGTTCAAGCACACCTTTTTTAAACTGAACGTTCAAGTGCCATCCTCCTTTCCTATCTTAGTACTGTTCAATACACGGTACCTGTTTTATCCATAATATACCACTTAGTATTATTTATTGCAAGGTACTAAGCTATATTTATTCCCTAAATTTAGAAAATGAACTAACGAACCCCTGAATAAGACTGCGTTATAACTAAGCATCATTCAAGGTTTCATTTCATTTACATTAGACTTCATTCACTCTTTCCTCTTGAAGAATCCACCACAACCTTATTCACTATAGCTAATGAGAAAAAAACCCAATACTTATCGGTATTAGGGCTTTTTCTCATTATTATATATTAATCGCATTCCTATTTGAGAACCTGCATACGCGACAAATACTTTAATATCATATTTTATTTCTCATCCCCGTTTCCCAAGATTTTTTGCTTAACATCTGATAAATCCTTCGACAACGAACTAAATGCTTTCGCTTGTTCTTCAATGACCTGTTGATTTTTTTCAATAACTTTTTGATATTGTTCTTCGCGCTGTTCATTCTTTTTTTGCGTAGTAAACAGCATCCATACAAATAAAGCTGCGAATGCTCCTTGTTGAATCATTGAATTGAAGATTTGTTCTTCCATCGTTCTCATCTCCTCCTCACTACTAATTTTGAACTATCTTTATTGTATTGAGATAATTTCGCACTACGCATAATTCGTTGCTTTCTTTTTACAGATTAACTAATTATCGAAATTTAAAATAAATACTATGATATGAACCCTTTTATTAAGTCATTATTCAATAATTCGGTTATCCATTTTAAGCAATTCTCCTCCGATTTCAATTCGCTTCGTTTTCTTCAAATTCAAAGAGATATTCCAAATTATGTTCTGGAAAAAAAGTTTTCTTAATTTCAAAAGCTTCATCATAATAAAAACGAAATTTACCATTTATTTTGTCGCTCACTGTTGCGTGGCGAAGTTTCAGATGCGAAGAAATTTGTGTAATCATAATTCTTTTTCTCGCCATCTCTGCACGCAAATTCGGATACATCGACTCACCACCTATTTTCTGTACGATATTGCGTTCATTTCCATTTAAATATAAACTCAATTTCGTATTTAGTCAACAAAAAAAACATATTTAAATACTCAATTTCGTATACTTTTCTATTTACTAACAAATTCAGTTAGGTTATGATATATACAGAAATACGCAATATCGTATACACTTTAATACGAAAGATGGTGAAAGTAATGAAAAAAGCAGAGGTTGTAACACGCTTAATAAAAGAAGCTGGCTATAGCAAAAGAGCCTTCGCCGAAAAAATAGGTCTCCCCCCCACAACACTGCAATCCATGTTATCAAGAGGGATTGGTAAAGCATCTGTTGATAATGTAATAAAAGTTTGTAAGGGATTAGGAATCACTACTGATGATTTAGAAAAACTCGCAACTCAAGAGGACAATACTGTTAAAGAAGAAGTTTCTATTTATGAAACCATCCAAAACGATCAATCAAATATTATTCATATTCCTATCATTGGTTCTGTAGCAGCTGGTACACCTATATTCGCTGAAGAAAATATCGAAGGCTATTTACCAATGCTAAGTACATTTTTAAACAAGCGTAAAAAGTATTTTTACCTTACTGTAAAAGGCACTAGCATGAATCTCGAATTCCCTGATGGTTCTTATGTTTTAGTAGAGGAAACTCCTTATGTTGAAAACGGACAAATTGCCGTTGTAAAAGTCAACGGTTATGATGCTACCGTGAAAAAGATTTCAAAGTCTGGAAGCATCATTACTTTAATACCATTGAGTAATGATCCTATCCACGAACCAAAAACTTACGATCTTTCAGCTGAAGATGTAAAAATCATTGGTCGCGTTGTACAGGCAGTAAAGAATTATTAAGTTATAGCACAAGTGATTTTTAAAAAAAGATAAAATCACTTCTTTTGAAAAGATTTTCTTAGTAACATGATTTAAGAAACCAAAAACAATTCATTATCTAGTAGTTAATTTATCCAATAACTTCACTAAAAAAAGCCCTGATACCGTAGTATCAAGGCTTTTCATTTCACAAATTATATAAAACTTACGTTTATCTGATAATGTTCTTCTGTGATATCACTACTTGTTATTAATTATTGGCTTTTATGTGGCTGTTTTTCATTTTACAGCCACATTGAAGTGTAATAATAGGGAATTGAAAAACCCTTGATACGAGTTGTATCAAGGGTTCAAGCCTCCTAGTATAGAGACATATATTGATCGCGTTCCCATTGGTGAACTTGTGTTCTAAAGATATCCCACTCAATCTCTTTCGCTTCGATGAAGTGCTCAAGTAAGTGTTCTCCTAGTGCACCACATACTACTTCATTAGACTGTAATGTAACTAATGCTTGCGCTAATGTTGCTGGTAAGTCAACGATACCCGCTTCTTCGCGCTCTTCTTTTGTCATTACATAGATGTTACGATCTACTGCAGCTGGTGGAGTTAATTTGTTTTTAATTCCATCAAGACCTGCAGCTAATAATGTAGCCATTACTAAATATGGGTTTGCAGCCGGGTCAACACTACGTACTTCTACGCGTGTACTAATACCACGAGATGCAGGGATACGTACTAACGGGCTACGGTTTTGTGCAGACCATGCTACGTAACAAGGTGCTTCATATCCAGGTACTAGACGTTTGTATGAGTTTACAGTTGGGTTTGCTATCGCTGTAAATGCTGGTGCATGTTTTAAAATACCTGCGATGAAGTGACGAGCATCATCACTTAGTTGTAAGTCACCGTTTGCATCAAAGAATACGTTCTCACCATTTTTAAATAATGATAAGTTACAGTGCATACCTGAACCGTTCACACCGTATAGTGGTTTTGGCATAAACGTTGCGTGTAAACCATGTTTACGAGCAATTGTTTTTACAACAAGTTTGAATGTTTGAATGTCATCACATGAACGAATTGCATTTGCATATTTAAAGTCAATTTCGTGCTGCCCTGGAGCAACCTCATGGTGAGATGCTTCAATTTCAAATCCCATTTCTTCAAGTTCAAGAACGATATCACGACGACAGTTTTCCCCTAGATCCATCGGCGCAAGGTCGAAGTATCCACCGTTATCGTTTAATTCTAATGTTGGATTTCCTTTTTCATCAACCTTAAATAGGAAGAATTCTGGCTCTGGTCCAAGATTGAAGTCTGAAAATCCTAAATCTTCCATTTCTTTTAACACACGTTTTAAGTTGTTACGTGGGTCTCCATCAAATGGAGTGCCATCTGCATTGTAAATATCACAGATTAGTCGAGCTACTTTACCTTTTTCAGCTGTCCAAGGGAAAATTACCCAAGTGTCTAAATCAGGATATAAATACATATCAGATTCTTCAATACGTACGAAACCTTCAATCGAAGATCCATCAAACATCATTTTGTTATCAAGAGCTTTCGTTAATTGTCTCACTGGAATCTCTACGTTTTTAATTACCCCTAAAAGGTCCGTAAATTGTAAACGGATATACTTTACATTCTCTTCTTTCGCCAAACGGAAAATATCTTCTTTTGTGTATCTAGACATTATAAATTCCTCCTTAGTCCCTCTAATCGCCTTCAGAATCAGTTATCTTTAGTGAAAAAATCTTGAAATGTCACCTTGTCGCAATGAAGTTCGATTGAATCTACCTGTATGTTGTAGTTCATCTCGAAGTATTTTGCGAAGCTCAGTTTTTGAAATTTCTTTCGTTTCTTCTTTTACTTTCACTGCTTCTGTTTGATTTTCTTTCATTAGTAACACTTGTTTAATACCAGCCATATTCAAGCCTTGATCTAACAAATCTTTAATTTCTAACAACTTATCTACATCGTTAAATGAAAATAATCTACGATTCCCCTTCGTACGGGTTGGAGAAACAAGATTATGCTCTTCATAGTAGCGAATTTGACGTGCAGACAATTGTGTTAAATCCATAACAATACCAATAGGAAACAGCGGGGCAGAACGTCTATCTTCTTTCATTTTTCAGTTCCTCCTTCGCCTTAACTGTTTCTCATTTTATACCATGTTATGTTTAGTGTCAATAGATGTTAGCTTTTCTTACATGATTTTTTTATAAATTTTTTCATTCTTTTTTCTAATCTCACAAATCATTACTTTTATACGAAAAAAGCTGCCGAAATCGACAGCTTTCCTTTAAGAAATTGTTAATAAATTCTTTTCAATCAATTCATCAATCGCAGAACAAATCGCAATTTTAACATGCGAATACGTTAAGCCACCTTGAACATACGCAACATATGGCGGTCTAATTGGACCATCAGCAGACAATTCAATACTTGCACCTTGAATAAACGTTCCCGCAGCCATAATCACATCATCTTCATAACCCGGCATATAGTTTGCATACGGAGTAAAATGCGAATTAATTGGAGATGCATATTGAATTGCTTGACAGAAGGCAACCATACGGTCTTTATCATCAAATTGAACAGATTGAATTAAGTCTGTTCTTGGTGCATTCCACGCTGGTGACGTATTCATTCCTAACTTTTCTAAAAAGGCTGCTGTAAAAATCGCACCTTTTAGCGCTTGCCCCGCAACATGTGGCGCTAAGAAGAAACCTTGATACATTTCTTGCAGACTGTATAAAGACGCTCCAGCTTCGGCACCAATTCCCGGAGATGTTAAACGATATGCACACGCTTCAACATACTGTTCTTTGCCGACAATGTAGCCACCAGTTTTTACAATTCCCCCGCCTGGGTTTTTAATAAGCGAACCCGCCATTAAATCCGCACCAACATGACACGGCTCTTGCTCTTCAATAAACTCGCCATAACAGTTATCTACAAACACAACAACATCAGGTTTAATTTCTTTAACAAACGCGATCATCTCTTTAATTTGAGAAATAGTAAACGATGGACGAGTAGCATAACCCTTCGAGCGCTGAATACCGATCATTTTCGTATTACTATGAATCGCTGCTGCAACAGCTTCAAAATCAACAAGCCCAGCTTCAGTTAGTGGAACTGCATTGTAACCAATATTATATTCTTTAAATGAACCTACACCTTTCCCACGCACACCAACGATTTCCTCTAACGTATCATACGGTTTCCCAGTGATATACAATAACTCATCTCCTGGGCGTAAAATACCAAATAACGCTGTAGAGATAGCGTGAGTACCTGAAATAATTTGCGGACGAACAAGTCCAGCTTCCGCCCCAAATACATCAGCATACACTTTTTCTAACGTATCACGGCCAATATCATCATAACCATAACCTGTCGTCGGGATAAAATGCGAGTCACTAATTTTATGTTTACGAAAACTTTCTAATACACGAAACTGATTACTTTCAATTACTTCATCCGCACGTTTATGTACTTCTGTAATCTGACTCTCTACTTCTTTTACGATTGGAGCAATTTTTTCTCCATTTTTCAAACGATCAAACATTTTTATTTTCTCCTTCTTCCACTAAAAATCTCTTTAATTGCACATTAAGCGATGAATGAGTAAAAATATACCCTGCACAATCATATACAAATTTATCTTCCAGAAACTCCATCTTTGCTAATAGCGTTTCCGTCTTTAAAAGCGTTAATAACTTACCTTCACTCGGAGGGATTTCCACTCGATAACGATCCATTTCTTTCTTCATTTTCATTTCTATCGCTTCTTTTATACGCAATAAATCACTTTCTTCAAAAGCACTAGTCATTAAGAAATCACTTTTCGGAAACGGAATAAAGTTTTGATGTAATTCATCTTTTTTATTATATAACGTAATAATAGGAATATGATTAATTTCAAGTTCTGATAATAATCGTTTTACTGTTTTTTCATGCCCTATGTAGTTAGGATCCGCAGAATCAACTACATGTAAAATAACATCTGCTTCCCCCGCTTCTTCCAGTGTTGAACGAAAAGCAGCGATTAATGAAGTGGGTAAATCTTGTATAAAACCAACAGTATCAGTTAGTAATACTGTATAACCAGAAGGTAACGGCATCGTCCTCGTCGTTGGGTCTAGTGTTGCAAACAGAAGGTTTTCTTCAAACGTATTAGCTTCCGTTAATCTATTAAACAGTGTCGATTTCCCTGCATTTGTATACCCTATTAATGAAACTTGAAATACTTTATTATCTTTTCTTCTCTCACGATATCTTTTTCGATGTTCCACAACAACTGCAAGTTGTTTCTTTATTTCATCAATACGCGATCGAATATGACGACGATCCGTCTCAAGTTTCGTCTCACCCGGTCCTCTCGTTCCAATACCACCACCAAGACGCGATAAGGACAACCCTTGCCCCATAAGACGTGGCATTGTATATTGCAACTGAGCTAATTCTACTTGAAGCTTACCTTCCCTCGACTTCGCACGTTGCGCAAAAATATCTAGTATTAGTTGCGTTCGATCAATTACTCTCGCATCTAATACTGAGGATAAATTCCGAATTTGACTCGGCGTTAATTCATTATTAAATACAATAACATCCGGCTCTAATTCTTCAGTTAACATTGTAAGCTCTTCTAATTTCCCTTTACCTATGTAAGTTGCCGGATGAAACTTTGGTCGTTTTTGCGTTGTTGAAACTAACAATTCTGCTCGTGCAGTCTTCGCTAGTGATGCAAGCTCTTTCATGGAATGCATAAATTTTTCATCATCATCTTGTGGCAATTGACAGCCTACTAGTATGACTTTTTCTTTTTCTTCCATCAAATATGTTCACTCATCCTTTTCGAAATTTAAACCTTCTAATATAATAGCAGAGGAAGCACATTTCATCTAGTTAGCGGGGGAGAAAATTCATGGCATGGGAGATTTTTAGCATCATAGGCACAATCGCTTTCGCACTAAGCGGAGCCATTGTTGCAATGGAAGAGGATTATGATATTTTCGGGGTGTATATTTTAGGAATGGCAACCGCATTTGGGGGAGGTGCCCTTCGTAATTTATTAATCGGTTATCCGATTGTCGCGTTTTGGCAACAAGACATGTTATTCCAAATCGCACTTTTATCAATGACTATTATTTTTCTTTTTCCAAATAAATTAATTAGACATTGGAAAAAGTGGGAAAATATCACTGACGCTATCGGCTTATCAGCATTTGCTGTACAAGGAGCATTATATGCTCAAAAATTAAATTTACCAATTAGCGCCACAATCGTAGCAGCTGTTTTAACCGGTATTGGCGGTGGTATCATTCGCGACCTTTTAGCCCGCAGAAAACCTCTCGTTCTTCGAGCTGAAGTATATGCCTTTTGGACGATTTTAGCAGGTTTCTTAATTGGCGCTCAAATTATTGTTAGCGATTGGGCTCTTTACATTTTATTCATTTTAATTGTTTGCTTCCGCATGGTTTCTATTCATTACAAATGGCATTTACCGCACAGACGTATCGAAACGAAAGAACGTTCAATGCATAAATAGCAATCTAACCTCTTTACATATCGTAAAGAGGTTTTTCTTTTCTAACGATTTTTTCTTTATATAATGTTTATACTAATTTTTAAAGTGAGGTGAATACAAATGACAAACCACGTTAATAAAGGAGCTCAAAAAAGCTCAGTAAATCAATTTGGACACGATCCTAATTCAGCACACGAAAAGAGCGCTAAAATGGAACGCTTCCATAAAGCACGCCAAGAAAAAGCAAAAAAAGAGTAAACGAACTTATACACAAAAATCGACGCACAGTTTATGTACTGTGCGTCTCCTCTTCGAGCATTAAATCCATACTCGATATTCCAATTAAATCATTTTTATCATACGCATCTTCTTGTAACAACCGCATCGCCTGTGTACGAATTGATTTTTCAACAATATTCCGTACATACCGCCCATTACTAAACGATGTAATTTGCGACGAATACTTCACCGCATGTAAATGATCCCTAAATTTCCATTCAGCTTCTTTTGATAACTGATATTCACGATCTTCATACATTCTCTTCCCAATTTCCAATAGCTGATTTACCGAGTAATCCGCAAATTCAATAATAAATGGAAAACGAGATTGCAGCCCTGGATTTAATGAAAGAAAGTGATTCATCTCTCTTGAATATCCAGCTAAAATCAATACAAAACCATGTTGTTTATCTTCCATATGTTTTACAAGCGTATCAATTGCTTCTTTCCCAAAGTCCTTCTCTCCTCCTCGAGCTAAAGAATACGCCTCATCAATAAACAAAATACCTCCCATTGCTTTTTTTATTAAATCTCTTGTTTTTTGAGCTGTATGGCCGATGTACTCTCCTACAAGATCAGCACGTTCAGCTTCAACCAAGTGGCCTTTCGATAGAATATTCATCTCAAACAGCAATTTCCCTATCATTCTAGCAACAGTTGTCTTCCCTGTACCCGGATTCCCTTTAAACAGCATATGAAGTACTTGCTTCTCAGACTTCAATCCCTTCTCTTGTCTTTTTTTATTCACATAAATCCAAGCATATATTTCTTTTATTATCTTTTTTATATCATCCATCCCAACAAGCTTCCCCATCTCTTCTTCAATTCTCTGCAGCATTTCATGTTTAATTGTAGTTTCATTTGAAATTACCGTTTTATTTTCTGCGGCTGGCAAAGAAATTTTCTTTCGATGGTTTAACACAATATTAATTTGATTGTTGTTTTTCTTTCGCATCGATTGTTCCATACAATCACCTCATTTTATCCCGCTATTTGCGAGCAGTAAGACTCCCACCTCAACATTCAGCAAACGCTCGGTATTTAAGCGGGAGATAACCACCCGTAAATGCCCGATTGGTTTAACTAATAATCAGCAGGGGATGAACAAAATCCCCACTGATTATAGTTTCACTTTATCCACTCACCAAATATTATTATTCCTGTCCCCTTGTAAATGCCTATTTTCAGAAAAGTTTGCTATAATATAAGAAATAATTAAGGTGGTGGGACTATGGAGACAACGGAATTCCATGATACAATACAAGCCTTTTCTATTTTTTTATTGAATAAAGGCCGAAAACCCTCAACTATTAAACGTTATGTTTATGACGTTGAAGACTTCGGACATTGGTTAGAAAAAAACAAAAAGCTCCCTTCCAGTAATATATGGGCTACACTTTGTACAAAAGACTACGAAGATTACTTTTCCGATTTGAAAACGAATCGACATTACTCAGAAAAAACGATGCATCGTGTATTTACTGTATTAAATAGAATGCATCATTTTCTAAACATTCCCAATCCATTGAAGAATATGGAAATATCTATTCAACCAGACCGTACACTTCGTAACGAAGATTTCATTTCACCTGATGAAGAAAAAAGATTAAAGTATATAGTCACTTCATTAGAAGGACTTTCAGAAAAACAACTTCCTGTGCGCCCTTTATTAATGGATCGCAATATCGCCATTTTAAATCTATTGATCGACTACGGTTTATCCTTACAGGAACTTACAGCATTAACAATGCATCACGTTCACTTTGAAACTAACACATTGTCAATCCCAGCAACCGCAGGTGTAGAAAGAACAATTACATTAGCAAAAGAAGACAAAAAACAACTATATAATTATTACAAAAGTATCCCAGAACCAGTTCGACCTAAGTATCATAGTGACGATTCATTGTTTGTCGCATTTGATTTTAACCGCGGAACATACAGGTGGGTATATGAAAATGATGCACCAAAGGCATTGACGGAAATTGCTATACAAAAAATGATTCGCCTCGAAGTGGCTAGAGCCAATTTACGTAAAGGAATTTCAGGACAACATTTTCGTAACACCTATATTTTAAACTTAATAAAAAAAGAAACTCCTGAATCAGAAATTATAAAACTCGCTGGATTCAAATCAAAAATTTCATTAAAGCGATATTATCAATACGCAGAAAATAGAAAAAACGCCTTATTGTAAGGCGTTTTTTCTATTTTTTCTTTAAACAAACGATTTTACTATGACCATTTAACCAATTTCTGCATCTACTATGATGAGTTTCGTTCACATTTTCATGAGAAAGGAGAGATTTAATGTCTCGTTATAACGACAGTCAAAACAAATTCTCCAAACCATGCTTTCCAAGTAGCGCCGGACGAATCCCAAATACTCCATCAATCCCAATTACTAAAGCTCAACTTAGAACATTTCGTGCGATTATTATTGATTTAACAAAAATAATCCCAAAACTTTTCGCAAATCCATCTCCCCAAAATATTGAAGATCTAATCGATACATTGAACCTACTAAGTAAATTTATTTGTTCACTAGACGCGACTTCCTCCCTGAAAGCACAAGGGTTAGCTATTATTAAAAACTTAATAACTATATTAAGAAATCCAACCTTTGTAGCAAGCGCTGTATTTATTGAGCTTCAAAATCTCATTAACTATTTACTATACATTACAAAATTATTCCGAATTGACCCTTGCACACTTCAAGAGCTTCTTAAATTAATAGCAGCATTACAAACTGCTCTAGTTAATTCTGCTTCGTTCATTCAAGGACCTACCGGACCTACTGGACCAGCAGGCGCTACTGGTGCCACTGGTCCTCGAGGTAGCACTGGCGCTACCGGCGCTACTGGCTCTCAGGGACCTCAAGGTAACACGGGTGCTACTGGACCTCAAGGTGCTCAAGGTAACACGGGTGCTACTGGACCTCAAGGCGTTCAAGGTAACACGGGCGCTACTGGACCTCAAGGCGTTCAAGGTAACACAGGTGCTACCGGCGCTACCGGACCTCAGGGACCTCAAGGTAACACGGGCGCTACTGGACCTCAAGGCGTTCAAGGTAACACAGGTGCTACCGGCGCTACCGGACCTCAAGGGCCTCAAGGCAACACAGGTGCTACTGGACCTCAAGGCGTTCAAGGTAACACAGGTGCTACTGGACCTCAAGGGCCTCAAGGCAACACAGGCGCTACTGGACCTCAAGGCGTTCAAGGTAACACGGGTGCTACCGGCGCTACCGGACCTCAGGGTGCTCAAGGTAACACGGGTGCTACTGGACCTCAAGGCGTTCAAGGTAACACAGGTGCTACCGGCGCTACTGGATCTCAGGGACCTCAAGGTAACACGGGCGCTACTGGACCTCAAGGCGTTCAAGGTAATACTGGTGCCACTGGCATAGGAGTTACTGGACCTACCGGACCTTCTGGTGGGCCTACTGGACCTACTGGACCTCAAGGTGTTCAAGGTAACACGGGTGCTACTGGCGCTACCGGCGCTACCGGACCTCAAGGCGTTCAAGGTAACACGGGTGCTACTGGCGCTACCGGACCTCAGGGACCTCAAGGTAACACGGGTGCTACTGGTGCCACTGGACCTCAAGGTGCTCGAGGTAACACAGGTGCTACCGGCGCTACCGGACCTCAGGGACCTCAAGGTAACACGGGTGCTACTGGTGCCACTGGACCTCAAGGTGTTCAAGGTAACACGGGTGCTACTGGCGCTACCGGCGCTACCGGACCTCAAGGCGTTCAAGGTAACACGGGTGCTACCGGCGCTACCGGACCTCAGGGTACTCAAGGTAACACGGGTGCTACTGGACCTCAAGGCGTTCAAGGTAACACAGGTGCTACCGGCGCTACTGGATCTCAGGGACCTCAAGGTAACACGGGTGCTACTGGTGCCACTGGACCTCAAGGTGTTCAAGGTAACACGGGTGCTACTGGCGCTACCGGCGCTACCGGACCTCAAGGCGTTCAAGGTAACACGGGTGCTACCGGCGCTACCGGACCTCAGGGCGCTCAAGGTAACACGGGTGCTACTGGTGCCACTGGACCTCAAGGTGCTCGAGGTAACACGGGTGCTACTGGTGCTACCGGCGCTACTGGACCTCAGGGACCTCAAGGTAACACAGGTGCTACCGGACCTCAAGGGCCTCAAGGTAACACGGGTGCTACTGGTGCCACTGGACCTCAAGGTAACACGGGTGCTACTGGTGCCACTGGACCTCAAGGTGTTCAAGGTAACACAGGTGCTACTGGACCTCAAGGTGCTCGAGGTAACACGGGTGCTACTGGTGCCACTGGACCTCAAGGTGCTCAAGGTAACACAGGTGCTACTGGACCTCAAGGTGTTCAAGGTAACACGGGTGCTACTGGTGCCACTGGACCTCAAGGTGTTCAAGGTAACACGGGTGCTACTGGTGCCACTGGACCTCAAGGTGTTCAAGGTAACACGGGTGCTACTGGCGCTACCGGACCTCAAGGCGTTCAAGGTAACACGGGTGCTACTGGCGCTACCGGACCTCAAGGCGTTCAAGGTAACACGGGTGCTACTGGCGCTACCGGACCTCAAGGCGTTCAAGGTAACACGGGTGCTACTGGCGCTACCGGACCTCAAGGCGTTCAAGGTAACACGGGTGCTACCGGCACTACTGGTGCCACTGGACCTCAAGGCGTTCAAGGTAACACGGGTGCTACCGGACCTCAAGGTGTTCGAGGTAACACGGGTGCTACGGGTGCTACTGGCGCTACCGGCGCTACTGGACCTCAAGGTGTTCAAGGTAACACAGGTGCTACCGGCGCTACTGGACCTCAGGGTGTCCAAGGTAACACGGGTGCTACCGGACCTCAAGGTGCTCGAGGTAACACGGGTGCTACTGGCGCTACCGGTGCTACTGGACCTCAGGGCGTTCAAGGTAACACAGGTGCTACTGGACCTCAAGGTGTTCAAGGCAACACAGGTGCTACGGGTGCTACTGGACCTCAAGGTGTTCAAGGCAACACAGGTGCTACGGGTGCTACTGGACCTCAGGGTGTTCAAGGCAACACGGGTGCCACTGGACCTCAAGGTGTTCAAGGTAACACAGGTGCTACCGGCGCTACTGGACCTCAGGGTGTTCAAGGTAACACAGGTGCTACCGGCGCTACTGGACCTCAGGGTGTTCAAGGCAACACGGGTGCTACTGGACCTCAGGGACCTCAAGGCAATACTGGTGCTACTGGACCTCAAGGTGCTCAAGGTAACACGGGTGCTACCGGCGCTACTGGACCTCAGGGTGTTCAAGGTAACACAGGTGCTACCGGCGCTACTGGTGCCACTGGACCTCAAGGCATTCAAGGACCAACGGGTGCTACCGGCTCTACTGGTATAGGAGTTACTGGACCTACTGGACCTTCTGGTGGACCTACCGGACCTACTGGGCCAACTGGACCTAGCTTCCCTGTAGCAACAATTGTTGTAACAAACAATATTCAGCAAACAGTACTGCAATTTAATAACTTTATTTTTAGTACTGCAATTAACGTAAACAATATTATCTTCAACGGCACAGATACAGTTACTGTTATCAACGGTGGCATTTATGTAATTAGCGTATCCATTTCTACAACTGCGCCAGGATGCGCTCCACTTGGAGTAGGAATTTCAATTAATGGAGCTGTCGCAACTGATAACTTCTCTTCAAATTTAATAGGCGACTCACTTTCATTTACTACAATTGAAACATTAGCAGCTGGTGCAAGAATTTCTGTCCAATCTACTCTTAATGAGATTACGATCCCTGCGACAGGAAATACTAACATCCGCCTTACTGTATTTAGAATCGCTTAAATTTCACTATATATTGTTTATGACAAATAAAAAAAGAGCGAGAAACTGAAGTGACCCCTAAAAGTTAGACACGGTTATTTCATTAGGCAGCTTGATAAAAGTGAGTCCGGTATTGTACCGGGCTCATTTTTAATTTTGCCTTAATCCGTTTCGTATTATAATAATCTATATATTTTTCTAATTCTATTTTAAAGTGCTCTACATTTTCAAATTCTTTTATGTAGAGGAACTCCGACTTCATAATCCCAAAGAAATTTTCTATTACTGCGTTGTCGTAACAGTTTCCTTTTCGAGACATACTCTGGACGATAGCTCTTGATTCAAGTGTCCGGACGTACTGTCTCATTTGATAATGCCATCCTTGATCCGAATGCATCAGTAGCTGGTGGGTTTCGGGTAAACGTTCCAATGCTTTCTCTAACATGTCTGAAACAAGCGAATACGTCGGTCTAGAACCAATTGTATAGGTAATAATTTCACCATTATACAAATCTAATACAGGTGATACATACAGTTTTTCTCCAAACAATTTAAACTCTGTGATGTCTGTTACCCACTTTTGATTCGGTGCATCTGTATGAAAATTACGCTCTAAAATATTAGGTGCAATTCTACCGACTTTTCCTTTATAGGATTTATATTTCTTCATACGCACAACACACTTTAACCCAAGCTCTTTCATAATGCGCTGAACCTTCTTGTGGTTCACTTTCTGGCCACGATTCGTTAATTCATCACGAATGCGACGGTAACCATAACGACCTTCATTTTCCTCATAAATCGCTTTAATCTCAGCTTTCAAATCGGCATCTACATCTGGACGATTCATTTTCTTTACTAAATCATAATACGTGCTTCGAGGAATAGTAGCTAGCTCCACGAGTGCTTTGACCGAATATTTATGCCTTAATTCATAGACTACTTGCGCTTTGTCTTGTTTTGTGATTTTTCCTTGTTTTGAACTAAGGCATTTAACTTTTTTAAGTACTCATTTTCCATCTCAAGCTGTTTAATGCGTGCTTCAAGTGCTTCGACTGACCCTTCAGCTAAAGGTTGTTTTAATTGTTTATTTGAATCTTTTTTCATGGATGGACGCCCCTTTTTCTTAGATTGAAGGGCATCAATTCCTTGTGTTTCGAGCTGTTTTTTCCAAACAGAAATCGTTGAAGGGGCAGGAATATTAAAGATAGCTGCCGTCTCAAATAAGGACATACCGTTTTCAATCATAAAGTTTAGTACGTCTAGTTTAAATTGTTGTGTGTAATTTGTACATCGTTTTAGAAAAGCTTCCAGACCATTCTGTTTATATTGGTTTACCCAATTCAAAATGATTGTGTCACTTATACCGAGCGATCTACCCAGTTCTCGATAACTTTCATTTCCGTTCAAATAACGTAGAACGATTTGTATTTTTTCATCAGCTGTAAATTTAGCCATAGAAAAACTGCACCTCCAATTGTTAGACTGTGTCTAACAATTGGGGTGCAGTTCAAACTCGCTCTTTTTTTGTTATGTACAATAATTTATTACTATTCTAATTCAATGGAAACATTTTTTTGTGGTACAAATGTAGAAATTGCATGTTTATAAATAAGCTGTTGCTTACCTTCTGTTTCCAGTAGGACTGTAAAATTATCAAATCCTTTAATTAGTCCACGAAGCTGGAAACCATTTAATAAGTACAGCGTAACAAACGTATTTTCTTTACGGAGTTGATTTAAAAACTGATCTTGAATATTGATTGATTGCTTCATGTCGAATCCTCCTCTTTTTCTCTACTTACTATTATTCGACTTTACTTGTAACTTTCCTTCTATGTATCGTAAAATTTCTGACGTTTTTTCACCGTCTGTAACATCAAACCACGTGACATCCATTTTATTACGGAACCACGTTAATTGACGCTTTGCATAACGACGCGAATTCGTCTTTAATTGTGATACCGCATCTTCTAAAGGGGCTCGATTCTCAAAATAATCATAGATTTCTTTATATCCAATCGCTTGAATAGATTGACAATCTCGTATCCCTCTATTATACAGACCTTCCACTTCCTCTAATAGGCCTTGTTCCATCATCAAATCCACTCGTAAGTTAATGCGATCGTATAGCATTTCTCGATCCATTGTCAAGCCAATTAATGAAACATCATAGAGTAACTCTTTTTCTTGTTTCTCAATTTGGTCACTCATTTTTTCACCCGTCGTGTGGAAAATTTCTAACGCTCGAATGACACGTCGTACATTATTTGCATGAATACGCTCCGCACTTTCCGGATCTACTTCTTGCAATTTTTTATGTACATATTCCACACCGCGTTCTAAAGCTAACTTTTCCATTTGCTCTCGGTATATCACATCACCAGCATCATCTGTAAACTGATAATCGAATAAAACAGATTGTATATAAAGACCGGTCCCACCAACTATAATTGGTAATTTACCACGTTCTGTAATTTCTCGAATATGCTTGCGAACACGTTCTTGAAATTCCGCGACAGAAAATGAATCTTCCGGATTTTTTATATCGACCATATAATGTGGAATTCCGTCCATCTCTGCTTGTGTTACCTTTGCAGTTCCAATATCCATCGTTCGATAGATTTGCATGGAATCACCACTAATAATTTCACCGTTCAACGCTTTGGCAAGATCGATACTTAACTTCGTCTTTCCAACAGCAGTTGGTCCAATGATGACAGCAACTTTTTCACGTTGCACTTCTCCCATATCATTCAACTCTCTTTATGTAATATACTCCATCTATTGATTATACCCAATCTTACCAATTTTAACGGCATGATTGCAAGTTCTTTCATTTCGGTACATGAAATTATACATAAAAAAGAACATAGTTTGTCCAATTCTGCATATACATGATAAAAATAGTTTTGAGAGGATGAGTTACCTATGAAACAATCCACCATCAATTTTTCATCTTTGACAAAAGACCTCATTTTAGCTACTTCTACAAAAGAACAAAATTGTTCACAAGAGGAATTATACTTCGCCCTAAATTGTTTACTACGGGTCTTTCATTCTACTCTCCATGAAACAACATTACATCCAGAAAATAAAAATACAGAATATATACAAACGCAATTTTGCAGTGCATATAAAATTATTACAGGTAAAACTATTTATCCCTTTCAATAATCCATAAAAAGCGGCTGCTTACATAATTTCAAGCAACCGCTTTTTATATTAATATCGATAACCTATTGTATAACTTTCACTTTTACAGATTTGCGCCCCCAACTATTAGCACTACCATCTGAACCGACTAATACATCAATACGATTTCCTTTAATAGCACCGCCAGTATCTCCAGCGATCGCTTCTCCATATCCTTCTACCCATACTTTTGATCCAAGCGGAATTACTTTCGGATCAACAGCAATTACTTTCATATTTGGATTTGCTGTTAAATCATGCCCCATTGCAGTTAATACACGACCACCATACGAACCATTCTCACCCGGATCTGCTGTATATGCCGTCGCTTCTACTGTAATTTCACGACCACCAGTAGGCGCACTTGTTTCAGTAGATTTCGCAACTGGTTTTGCAGCCGGCTTTTCTTTTACCACAGGTTTACTTGATTCTACCTTCTTAATAGAATCGTTACTCTTAACAGACTCTTTATTCTTAACTGCTGTATTATTTTTAACCGGCGTATTTGTACTAACCGGTCCTTCTTCTTGAGTTGCAACTTCTTTCTTTTCGATTACAGGTGCCGTTCCTGTTAGAAATGGCACGTGAACATATCCGACTTTTCCATTGTAGTCAAATTGTAACCATTCATTTTGAACTTGATTCGTCGTTTCAATCACATCGTCTTTATTAAGTTTACCAAGAACTTCAGAATCAGTATTCGCTCCAGCACGAACATTTAATACGCCCGCCGTTACATAATATGTGCTCTTTGTAAATTCAGCACTTACAAACGCTTCCTTACCGTTCAACTTAATTTTTGTCCATCCATTTTCTGTATTTATAACATCTAGTGTATTCCCACTTAACACTTTACCTACAAGCTTTGACTCTACATTTGGGTTTTCTCTAACATTTAATACGTCTGTTGTTACAATTGTTTCCGCTTTAGCAGAACCCGCAAAAATCCCAAGACCAAAAACTGCTGCTGTTGCTATACCTAATAATTTTTTCATGAATAGCCTCCATTTGCTTTGTTTTCGTATTCTCATTATAGCAACAGATTTTTAGAATTTTTAGAAATCACACAATTACAAAGCATTCGTAATATACGATTAATGAGTTGTAACATAAATTTCCATATTAATAAAATGTATTTCTAATACAATCTTCAATGGTTTTCATATATTTTTCACATACGAGCACAAGAACTTTTTTCCAGAAAAAATTACAGTGTTACTTTTTTGTTACAAAAAATTCATAATTCATTACATCTTTTACCAAAAAACATCAATATTCAATTGTTAACCTACTTTTTTGTAATAAAAAAAAGCAGCTAATAAAAGCTACTTTCTTTTCATTTGTTATTGAACTTTCTTTTTCCAAACACCTAGCATAATAGCCGAGACAATCGTTCCAATTAATATAGAGAAAATATATAGTAATGGTTTATTTACTAACGCTATTACAAATAATCCACCATGCGGTGCCGGTAATGTAATTTGGAATAACATAGATAACGCACCTGCAATACTTGAACCAACAACACAACTTACAATTACTCGAACCGGATCTGCAGCTGCAAACGGAATCGCACCTTCTGTAATGAACGATGCTCCCATAATATAATTTGTTAAACCAGATTTACGTTCCGCTTCTGTAAACTTTGATTTAAAGAATGTAGTTGCGAATGCAATCGCAAGTGGCGGTACCATACCACCAGCCATAACTGCTGAGTGCACTCCAAAATTTTGTGCTTCTATTGCAGCAATACCAAACGTAAATGCCGCTTTATTAATTGGACCACCCATATCAATTGCCATCATACCACCTAAAATAAGACCTAGTAATATAGCATTCGTACCGTTTAAACCATTTAACCACCCTGTCAACATTTCATTTAATGCTACTACAGGCGGAATTACTACTTTTTGCATTACAACTCCTGTAATCAATAATCCAAAGACTGGATATAACAAAACAGGTTTAATTCCTTCTAATTGTACTGGTAGTCCTGAAAATAATCTTTTCAACCCTAAAACAACATATCCAGCTAAGAAACCAGCAATTAATCCACCTAAAAATCCAGCATTCGCATTCGCTGCTAAAAATCCACCTACAACACCAGGCATAAAACCAGGACGATCAGCAATAGAGCTTGCAATAAATCCAGCTAAAATTGGTACAAGGAATAAAAACGCACCTGTTTTTCCTCCACCAATTGACATGAACAATTCAGCTAAAGGACCTTCCGCCTTTATACCACCAAACGAAAACGCTAGCGCTATTAAAATCCCGCCACCAACAACGAATGGAAGCATATTACTTACACCGCTCATTAAATGCTTATAAATTCCTAATCCTTTTTCTCTCTCAATACTTTCTGATTTCCCGTCCTCTTTTACACCTTTAAAGATTGGTGCATCTTGTTTGACAGCTCGATTGAGCAATTTTTCCGTTTTTCGAATCCCGTCAGCAACTGGCACTTGAATGACATGTTTACCAGCAAAACGATTCATTTCTACTTGTTTATCTGCCGCAACAATAATAGCTGTTGCACGTTCAATATCCTCTTTCGTTAAACCGTTTTTAATACCTGTTGATCCGTTTGTTTCAACTTTAATCGCTATTCCTAACTCTGCCGCTTTTGCTTTTAAGCTATCCGCCGCCATATATGTGTGAGCGATTCCCGTTGGGCAAGCTGTAACAGCAAGTACGTACGGTTCATTTCCTTCTGGTTTGGCGACCTCAATCTCTTCTTCTTTTTCATTCTCTTTTTCATCAAATAGACGAAGAAGCTCAATTTCATCCTTCGCTTCTAATAGTTGCTTGCGAAATCCTTCATCCATTAATACTGTCGATAAACGAGACAACGTTTCTAAATGAGTATTATTCGCTCCTTCACTTGCAGCAATCATAAAGAATAAATGCGCAGGCTGTCCATCAAGCGACTCATAATTGATACCGCTTACACTTCTACCAAAACAAATCGATGGTTGTTTAACAGCCTTTGTCTTCGCATGAGGTATTGCAATACCTTCCCCAATTCCAGTCGTACTTTGGGACTCCCGCTTTAAAATAGCTTCTTTAAATTCCGTTTTACTATTTAAACGATTTGCCCCGTTTAATTTCTCAACTAATTCATCTATGACAGCTTCTTTATTTGAAGCTGCCAAATCCATAATGACTGTATCCCTTTTTAATAGTTCTGTAATTTTCATATGTTGCTTCCCCCTATCGCTTAGCTACAATTACTTGCGACAATAATTCTTCTACTTTTTCCTTCTTACATAAATCAGCTGAAAATGCTGTTGCACTCCCTGTTGCAACGCCGTATTGAAATGCCTTTTCAATATCTTTTGTCTGTTCATATTTGCCTACAAACCCTGCAACAAGAGAATCTCCGGCCCCAACTGAATTAATTACAACACCTTTTGGAACAGTCGCTTCATATATACCTTCTGCCGTAAATAATAAAGCTCCCTCTCCAGCCATCGATACGATAACGTGTTTTACACCTTGTTCAATTAATTTTCTTCCATAAGGTAAAATGTCTTCTACTGTTGAAAGCTCCACTCCAAACAACTCACCAAGTTCATGGTGGTTTGGCTTAATTAAAAATGGCTTATTTTTAATTACATGTTGCAGTGCACTTCCACTTGCATCTACTACTACACGAATACCTTTTTCAGCTCCAAACGCAGCGATTGATTCGTAAAAGGTACTTGGAATAGAGACTGGTACACTCCCAGCGAGTACAACACAATCTCCAGGTTGCATACTCTCAATTTTTTTCATTAACTGTTCGAACTGCTCTTTTGTTACAAGAGGACCTTGGCCATTTAATTCTGTTTCTTCTTTCCCTTTTATTTTCACATTAATGCGAGTATCTTCATCTACTTGGACGAAGTTAGTTGTTACACCTTCATCATGTAATACCTCTTTAATAAATTGACCAGTAAATCCACCAGTAAATCCAAGTGCTATATTTTTAACACCTAAACGCTGAAGAACACGAGAAACATTAATTCCTTTTCCTCCAGGAAACTTCATATCTTTCTCCGCTCGATTTATTGTTCCTAAATCAAAAGAAGGAACTTGCACTACATAATCAATAGATGGGTTTAAAGTAACTGTATAGATCATTGTTTATCAGCCTCAATTACATTGGTTTGTTTTTTATATTTTTCTAAATCAATTTCTAAATGGTTTGTAATAATATTTGCATCTTCAACATTTGCAATTTTCGCAAACGCAACTTCTGAAAACTTACTTTCATCAATTAAGAAATATCCTTCGTTTGCTAATGTTAATGCCATTTGTTTTAAGAGCGCTTCTTCTGGATCTGGCGTTGTAAAGCCAAGCTGTTCATGTACACCATTTGCACCTAAAAAACATTTATCAAAACGATACTTCTGCATACTTTCCTGTGCCATAGCACCGATTAAAGCTTTCGTCCTACTCTTCATCATTCCGCCTAGTAAATACGCACGAATATTATTTTCAACTAAAGCTTCAATATGCATAAGTCCATTCGTAACGACAGTAACATCTTTATTTATTAAAAATGGAATCATTTCAAATGTTGTACTTCCTGCATCTAAATAAATACAATCACCTTGTTCAATAACGCTAGCCGCATAATTAGCAATTTGTTGTTTTATTTGAATGTTTTTGGATGATTTTTCAACCATCGTTGGTTCTTGCCCTTTTCCTGTTAAAACAGCGGCACCACCATGAACTCTTTTTAATAACCTTTGCTTTTCCAATTGTGCTAAATCACGGCGAATTGTCGACTCAGAGCTTTCTGTTTTTTCAACTAATTGCTGTAATTTTACAACTTTCTGTTCTTTTACAAGTTGCAATATCATTTGATGACGTTCAGGAGTTAACATTTTATTCACCTCTTCTTTGATTACAGTATAATGAAAACGGTCACAAAAATCAACCATAAACAACCAAAAATAATCAAAAACACCCACAAACGTTTATAAACAGCAAAAAAGAAACCTATTCGATCAAACAATCAAATAGGTTTCTTTTCTAAATTCACTTATAAAGAAGCTTTATATATACTTAGAACATCATCTTTATTTAATTTTTTAAAGTTACCAAATTCACCATACGCCATCGCTTTATTAGCCATTATATCAATTTCATTTTCTCCAATAGCGTAATCAGATAATGTTACTGGTGCCTCAATTGAAGTCCAAAATTGACGCAGTGCCTCAATTCCTTCTAACGCCACTTCTTTATCTGTTTTACCACCTGTTTCTATATCAAATACACGAATAGCGAACTGTTTAAAACGACTTACATTTTCCTCTACAACATGCTTCATCCAGTTCGGGAATAAAATCGCAAGGCCACCCCCATGTGGTATATCATGAACAGCAGAAACTGCATGCTCAATATTATGAGTCGCCCAATCTCCTTTCACTCCCATCGCTAAAATGCCGTTTAACGCCATAGTACCACAATATAAAATAGTTTCTCTATGCTCATAATTTTCTAAATCACTTAAAAGCTTAGGAGCTGTCTCAATTACTGTTTTTAAAACAGCTTCACAATAACGATCTTGTAGTTCTGTATTCGTTCCATGATGGAAATATTGTTCTAATACGTGCGACATAATATCTACCATACCGTAAATTGTTTGATCTTTCGGTACAGAAGTAGTATGAACTGGATCTAAAATCGAAAACTGCGGGAAAGTAACCGGGCTACCCCATCCATACTTTTCATTCGTTTCCCAGTTTGTAATTACCGAGCCTGCATTCATTTCAGATCCTGTTGCTGCAAGAGTAAGTACAGTACCAAATGGTAATGCCTCATTAGCAAATGTTTTTTTCGTTACAATATCCCATACATCTCCATCGTACTTACTCCCAGCTGCAATTGCCTTCGTACAGTCGATCACACTTCCTCCACCAACTGCTAAAATGAATTCAACACCATTCTCTTTACAAATTTGAATCCCTTTCTTTACAGTTGATACACGTGGATTCGGTTCAACACCTGTCAATTCAAATACTTCTGCATTAATATCCTTTAAAATAGAAATTACATTATCATAAATACCGTTTCTTTTAATGCTGCCTCCCCCGTATACGAGAAGAACTTTTTTACCGAACTGTGGAATTTCAGTTTTTAACTGTTCTAATTGACCTTTACCGAAAATAAGTTTCGTTGGATTACGAAATACAAAATTTTGCATATTTCTTTACCATCCCTTCTATTTGAAAAGCAACTATACTTTTGTATACCATATTTTTTTCATTTCACAAAAATATTTGCTTAATAAAAAAATCCCAGCCTACAGGCTGAGATTTTTTTATTGGTAATAAGGTGAGATCATTAAGTAAACAATAACACCAGATAAACTTACATATAACCAAATCGGCATCGTCCAACGTACAATTTTACGGTGACGTGTCAATTGATTTGTAAAACCAAATACAAGTGCAAACAATGCAAGTGGTACAATAATTGCTGCAAGGATAATATGCGTAATTAAAATAATGAAGTACACATATTTAATGAACCCTTCTCCGCCAAAATGTGTTGCTGGCGCCAAGTAATGATACGATAAATAAGAAACACAAAATAGCAACGTCGTTGTAAATGCTGCGAGGATAAAACCACGGTGCATTTTCACATTCTTTTTAATAATAGAGTATAAAGCTGCTAATAAGAATACGAACGTAAAGCTATTAAAAATCGCATTTAACATTGGTAAAATTGTTACATCAAAATGTACTTCTCCTTCATAGCCAACAGGTCCAAAGAACAAAAATAAAATAATCGCATTTACAATTACAGAAAGCGTTATCACAATAGGAGCATAGCTTTTCTGATTTGTTGATTGATCCACCAAAATGGTCACTCCCTCTTCCTTCAAGTATGTATACATAACCTCACTATTTTAACATATTATTCACAGTGTAAATGTGACAATAGTTTGACACAGCAAGACAAGACAAAGAAAAAAATCCTTCTTAATAAAACTTCTTAAGAAGGATTTTATCGCTTTATTATTCAAATAGCAACGCGATTAATTTTTGTTAAAAAATGTATCGCTATATGCTTGAAAAATTTCAGACACTTGATATCCCATTAATGAAATTGCTGTTAATGAAAAGAAACCAATCATAAGAAATCGAAACCACATATAAATCTCCTCCTTGTATTTAGCTTAAAAAACGTTAGCTACCTTACAAGTTACGTGGCACTCTTCATCATCACTTTCCTTCTTCTTTACAATTGCTGTTATAAATCGAATCATAAAGAATAGAACAAAAGGAAATTGTTCGTAATTCACATTGGCATAGTTTAGCAACGGCTCGCGCTGCACATCGAACGGAGATGAGAAGGAATAGAACATACCTTGCTCTTCCATATATACAATTACAATTTTCATGCAAAATACTATTCCTAAAAACGAAACAATATCTTGCCATTCTGTCGTATATAACAGGTTATACAGCTCTAATACGTACTCTTCCATCATCATCCCCCCTTCCTTTTTTACCATTCTGCTCGCCTTCGTATAAAAAGTCAAGAAAAAAGTTTATATCCACTATGACAATAGTAATTACTTGTTTCTATGATTATATATGATTCTTTTATAGCAATGATTGGGTGTAACTCTCTTCGAAAACAAGAAAATTAGAATCGAACAGATTCCTCATTCTTACTTTTAGGATTCAAAACTGTGCTATTTTTATTTCTATTAAAAATAAAATACGAAAGTATGATAAGAACAGTAACAAACATTGTTAAAAGTGCTTGTGAACGTAAAGAATCAATTGCGAGCATCGCAACTAAAACTGCTATAATAGCGGCAATTGTAACATACGTTACATACGGAAAAAGCCACATTTTCACTTTCAAATTTTGTTGTTCTACTTTCCCCATTTTTTTACGCATCTTTAAATGCGAAACTGCAATAACGAGATAAACTAGTAACGCAATCCCGCCAGATGCATTCACTAAAAACAAAAAGACTTTATCTGGAGAAATGTAACTAAAAACAACTCCAATATAAGCGAAGAAAGTTCCAAATAAAACCGCTCGAACAGGAACACCACTACTGTTCAATTTTAAAAATGACTTTGGCGCATCTCCTCTTTCTGCCATTGAAAAAAGCATTCTTGAGTTTGTATATAAACCTGAATTTAAGCAAGAAAGTACAGCTGTTAAAACGATAAAATTCATAATTTGTGCTGCCGCTGGTATTCCTATATGTTCAAGTACAGCTACAAATGGACTTTTTAATATGTTAGCTGAATTCCATGGCAGTAGCGTAACAACTACCGCTATAGACCCAATAAAAAATACAAGAATACGCCAAATCACACTGTTTGTTGCTGTTTTTACTGCTTTTACAGGTTCTGCAGATTCACCAGCCGCTACTGCTACAATCTCTGATCCCATAAATGAAAATATAACAACAGTAATTCCAAGCAATACCGAACTTATACCGTTAGGCATAAATCCACCTTGTCCAATTAAATTCGAAGTGCCGGGTGCTTCTGTTCCTGGAACAAGTCCTAAAATAACAGCAAGACCTAGGCAAAGGAACAAAACAATACTTATTACTTTAATAAAAGAAAACCAATATTCAAACTCTCCAAATGATTTCACCGAAAAAACGTTCGTCAACGTTAATAAAATTGTTAATATTAAACTTAATAACCAGAGCGGTATTTGTGGAATCCAATATTGGATAATACCAGCACCTGCTGTGGCTTCTATTGCAATAACAATTACCCAGAAAAACCAGTATAACCAGCCTATTGTATAACCCGCCCATGGACCAATTGCTTCTCTTGCATACGTTGCAAATGAACCACTTGTCGGATTTACAGCTGCCATTTCTCCTAGCATTCTCATGACGAAAATGACTAGAAGTCCCGCTAATGCATATGAAACGATAGAACCAGGTCCTGCCGAATGTACAACTGCACCACTTCCAACAAACAAACCAGCCCCTATTACGCCGCCAATTGAGATCATTGTAATGTGGCGTATTTTGAGATCTTTCTTTAGATTTTTATCCAACTCTTGTACATCCCCTTCCAAACTAAATTTTGAAATTTATGTAAGAGTACTGTGCGAAAGATTTTGTCCTATACTTTAAAATATATCAAAATATTCTGAATTTAACAATTACAATTCAACCTTCCTCAAAAATTATTTCATTAGGTTTAATACTTTTCCATACACAATTGTTGAGAAAATTATAGTCCTCTTACAAAAGAAAGAATTTTCAGATATTATTAAATAAACAAGATTATACATCTAGACAACTTTTTGTATAGGAGTGTTGATATGTTAAACAAATTCAAATTTTTTTGTTGTATTTTAGTACTGTTCTTACTGCTACCGCTATCCCCTTTCCAAACACAAGCAGCAAACAATTTAGGTTCAAAATTACTCGTTGGATACTGGCATAACTTCGATAACGGTACTGGCATTATTAAATTAAGAGACATTTCACCAAAATGGGATGTAATCAATGTATCTTTCGGTGAAACTGGTGGTGATCGTTCCACTGTTGAATTTTCCCCTGTATATGGTACAGATACAGAATTCAAATCAGATATTTCTTATTTAAAAAGTAAAGGAAAGAAAGTAGTTCTTTCAATAGGTGGACAAAATGGGGTCGTTTTACTTCCTGACAATGCCGCTAAGCAACGTTTTATTAATTCCATACAATCTCTGATTGATAAATACGGTTTTGATGGAATAGATATTGACCTTGAATCAGGTATTTACTTAAACGGAAATGACACTAATTTCAAAAACCCAACTACTCCTCAAATCGTAAATCTTATATCAGCTATTCGAACAATCTCAGATCATTATGGTCCAGATTTTCTATTAAGCATGGCTCCTGAAACAGCTTATGTTCAAGGCGGTTATAGCGCATACGGAAGCATCTGGGGTGCATATTTACCAATTATTTACGGAGTGAAAGATAAACTAACATACATTCACGTTCAACACTACAATGCTGGTAGCGGGATTGGAATGGACGGTAATAACTACAATCAAGGTACTGCAGACTACGAAGTCGCTATGGCAGATATGCTCTTACATGGTTTTCCTGTAGGTGGTAATGCAAATAACATTTTCCCAGCTCTTCGTTCAGATCAAGTAATGATTGGACTTCCTGCAGCACCAGCGGCAGCTCCAAGTGGTGGATACATTTCGCCAACTGAAATGAAAAAAGCTTTAAATTATATCATTAAAGGAGTTCCGTTCGGAGGAAAGTATAAACTTTCTAACCAGAGTGGCTATCCTGCATTCCGCGGCCTAATGTCTTGGTCTATTAATTGGGATGCAAAAAACAACTTTGAATTCTCTAATAATTACAGAACATATTTTGATGGTCTTTCCTTGCAAAAATAATAAAAAACAACAATAGGTTATAGGACCTATTGTTGTTTTTTATTTATGTAAATTACTTTTTCACTTCTACATGATGAAGAGATTCTTTTTCATCTCTTACATAACTATTTACAAGACTTAAAAGTAATTTACCACCAATTAACATCGCTTGTTCATCAAAATCAAATTGAGGATGATGATGTGGATATTTTGCTCCTATTTCTTCATTACCCGCACCTGTGAAGAAAAATGCTCCAGGAACATGGTCTAAGTAGTATGCAAAATCATCTCCCCCCATAATAGGTGGTACTTCCATGACCCGTTCTCTGCCAAGATCACGTTCCGCAACCGTCATAAAATGACGTGTTTCATCTACATGATTTATTAATATTGGATAGCCTCGTTTATATTGAATATTAACTTCAGCATGAAGAGACTGACAAATCCCTTCAACAACTCGTTTAAATTCCTTCTCCATATATTCTCTCACTTCAGGATCTAGCGTTCGAATGGTCCCTGTAAATGTAGCAGTATCTGCAATAATATTATCTGCTTGACCAGCATGAAATGTGCCTACTGTTAATACTGCAGATTGAAGCGGATCTACTTTTCTACTAACTAAAAGTTGTAATTGGTTAATAACTTGCGTTGCAACGATAATAGCATCTACAGTATGATGCGGCATACCTCCATGACCACCTCGCCCTTGAACCTTCACTTCAAAAGAATCAGCTGCTGCCATCATTGCTCCAGCTCTTGCCCCAACAATTCCTAATGGCATTTGAGAAGATAAATGTGTACCAAATACAACATCTACTCCCTCTAAACAACCATCCTCAATCATGGCAATTGCCCCACCAGGTTCTTTTTCTTCTGCATGTTGATGTATAAGAACTATTTTTCCAGAAAGCTGATCTCTATGGTCACTTAATATTTTTGCAACTCCTAAAAGTGTTGCTGTATGTCCATCATGCCCACAAGCGTGCATTACACCAGGAATCTTTGATTTATATGAAACTTGCTTTTCATCTTGGATAGGTAGCGCATCGAAATCAGCACGTAGCGCTATCGTCTTCCCAGGTCTTCCACCTTCAATTACTCCGATTACTCCTCTGCCCCCGATATTTGTTTTCACCTCAATATGAAAACTTTTTAAGATTTCAGCTACTTTTCTCGGCGTTTCTATTTCTTGAAACGATAGCTCTGGATATTGATGAAAATCTCTTCGCCATGAAACTATTTGGTTATATAAACTTTCCAATTCTTTATGCCATGTTTCTATCATAGAAATTCCCCTTTCTTTATTTAACACATTAAATAAAACTTACATAACATTCAGTATTTAATCAATAAAAAAGAGAACTTTCTCTAAAAGTCCTCCTACTATTCTAGTCACTATTTTGCTTCAACACAAAAACTGAAAGTTCAGGTACACTCAAAAATCTAACAGGCATCCTAGTAGTCCCAATGCCACGATTTACATATAAATATAACGGCTTACTCTTCCCCTCTACTTCATACATACCTTCAACATAGTTCTCAGCTAGTTTGGTAGTAATTAACGGACCTACGAAAGGAATTTGGACTTGTCCTCCGTGACTATGTCCTGACAGTTGAAGATCAACTGGGTAACGATTTATTTTGGTTACAACATCCGGCTCATGTACTAATAACATGTTGAAATCATTTTGTTTCAAGTTTTTTAAAGTTGAATCTATTTGCGGCTTCCCTAATAGAAAATCATCCAAACCTGATATTGTAATATATTTGCCGTTTTCCACTTTAATTTTCTGCACTCCATTTACTAATACAGAAAAACCAGCTTCCTCCATATATTTTTTGTAAAATAAACTACCGCCCCCGCCCCTATCATGATTCCCAAACACAGCATATTTCCCTAAGGGAGCGTAAATTTTCTGCAAAATAGCCTTCGCTTCTTCTCTTTCCGCATTATAAGACCCAAATTTATCTATTAAATCTCCGGTAAAAACTACTATATCTGGATGTAATTCATTCATCTTCTCCACTAAATGTTCAAGTTGTTTCAGTGTAAACTCTGGTCCTAAATGTACATCTGAAAACTGTAATATTTTTTTATTATTAAATTCTTTAGGAATTGCAGAAGCTTCTATTTCATTCCATGTAACCGTTACTAGTTTTCGTTCTATTTCTGTCGCATAATAATACAAACTTACTGGTATCATTAATATACTTATAAAACTAATAATAAATATCTTTATGATTGATTTTTTTCGTTCTTTTTTTACATGATTCGTATTCATGTTTTCACCTCTAGAAACACTTTAAATCCTTATTGTTACATTAATGTGACAACATGAACAATGTTATTAATATGTAATTCCCTCCATATTCACTTTGACAATTTTATACAGAAGTCATAACATATTTTTATAATACGTAGATTTTTGAATTTTTTCTATTCATTCCATCATTTTATTACGGAGGGGTTATTCATGTCTGTATTTACACCAGAAGAAATTACGGAACTTGCTGCGAATTCAGGAAGGAAAAAAGCTCATTTATCATTGCTCCCTATGCTAATTCTTGGTTTTTTTGGTGGTGCTTTTATCGCATTAGGGTATTTACTCGATATTCATGTTATTGGGACAATGCCAAAATATTGGGGATCATTTTCTAGTTTTCTAGGCGCTGCTGTATTCCCTATTGGTCTTATTCTCGTTATTCTTGCAGGCGGTGAACTAATAACTGGTAACATGATGACAGTTTCTATGGCCTGGCTCCAAAAGAAAATTACTTTATTTCATTTCATACGAAATTTAGTTATTGTTACATTTAGCAATTTCATAGGAGCTGTATTCGTAGCCTATTTTTTCGGTCATATCGTTGGCTTAACTGAAGGAGCTTTTTTAGCGAAAACTATTTCTATCGCTCAAGCGAAACTACAAGATACACCATTGCAAGCATTTATTTCTGCAATCGGATGTAATTGGCTCGTTTGTTTAGCTGTTTGGCTCAGTATGGGAAGTAAAGAATTTATCGGAAAGATTATCGGTATTTGGTTCCCAGTTATGACTTTTGTTGCGATTGGATTTCAACACGTTGTAGCAAATATGTTTGTCATCCCAGCCGCAATTTTTGCCGGTCATTTCACTTGGGCTGAATATTTTCCAAACTTTATTTTTGTTTTCTTTGGAAATTTAGTAGGAGGTATGTTATTTGTAGCACTACCTTACTTCATATCTTATAATAAGAAACTACCTTCTCATCAAGAGAAGACTGAAATGAAGAACAAATCTCTGTCCGCTTAAATGGAATGTCTATAAAGTGTCCTAAAAAATATTACAAATTTCATTTTTTTTGCGAATATATGTACGTACACTTGTTCTCGAATGTTTTATACGTTATAATAACAACTTAAATAGCATTATTTACATATGAGGTGAAAAACATGAACAAAACAGAATTAATTAAAAACGTAGCACAAAATGCTGAGATTTCTCAAAAAGAAGCTACTGTAGTTGTACAAACTGTAGTAGAATCAATCACTAACACTTTAGCTGCTGGTGAAAAAGTACAACTTATCGGATTCGGTACATTCGAAGTTCGTGAAAGAGCTGCTCGTACAGGCCGTAACCCACAAACTGGTGAAGAAATGCAAATCGCAGCTTCTAAAGTACCTGCTTTCAAAGCTGGTAAAGAACTAAAAGAAGCTGTAAAATAATGAAAAATATCCTTCTCATTTATGAGAAGGATATTTTTTTCATAACATAATTAATAAAAATCTGACCATTATGCTGTTTCTTTTGTTCTTTTATGCAAATAAAACCTTTACTTTCAAAAAAAGGTTTTGCGGTAATGCTCGCCTCTGTATATATCTCCCTATGCCCCAATTTCACTGCTTCTTTTTCTAACTTCTGTAGTATGTATGAAGCGACTCTTTTCCCTTGATAATCTTTATGCGTAAATAAGCGATCTACGTAATGATCATCGTTATAATCTCCAAACCCCACAATCACACCGTTATGATCCGCTACATAACTAATATTCTTTTCTAAAGACTTTAACCAGCTTTCTCTATCTAGTCGATCCGGTGCCCACGCCTGTAGCTGTAACTCATTATAATCTTTTGCATTAACCGTATGAACTGTTTCATAGAACAATTGTAATACTTGATCTAAATTTTCTTTCTGGAATGTTCTAATTATAATATCTTTTAACATATATAAGTCTCCTTACCAAACTACCTCTTTACTTTTCTACTATATACGACTCCATATTTCTTCTTTATTATATCGTTTTAATTTCTATACGAACAAAAAAACAATACTTATTCAAAGTATTGTTTTTTAATTCTATTCAATTACTTAATGTAGCTTTTTAAGCTTTTAATTTAACTCTTTGTAATCGTAATGCATTTAATACAACAGATACAGAACTAAATGCCATCGCTGCTCCAGCAACCCAAGGTGCTAAGAAGCCTAATGCCGCAATTGGAATTCCTAACGCGTTATAAGCTAATGCCCAGAATAAATTTTGTTTAATATTTCTTATCGTCATTTTACTCATAAAGATCGCATCAGCAATACTATTTAAGTCACCGCGGATTAACGTTATATCCGCTGCTTCCATCGCTACATCCGTTCCCGTTCCAATTGCCATACCAATGTTCGCTGTAGCAAGAGCAGGAGCATCATTTATCCCATCTCCAACCATCGCTACTTTCTTACCATTTGCTTGCAATTTTTTCACTTCTTCTGCTTTTCCTTCTGGCAATACTTCTGCAATTACGTGATCAATACCAACTTGCTTTGCAATCGCCTGAGCAGTTTGTGTATTATCTCCTGTAATCATCACAACGTCTAGACCCATTTTTTTCAGTCTTGTGATAGCTGCTTTTGAAGTATCTTTCACAGTATCTGCAACGGCAACTATACCAGCATATTCTTTATCGATTGCAATAAGCATTGCTGTTTTTCCTTCTCGTTCTAGCTCTTCCATTGATTTTAAAACTTCTTCAATATCAATATTGAATTTCTTCATTAATCGACGTGTGCCAATTAATAATTGTTTTCCTTCTACGACTGATTCGATACCGAATCCAGGAATCGCTTCAAACGTTTCTGAACTTGGAATATCAATTTTCTTTTCTTTAATTCCTTCTACAATCGCTTCTGCAAGTGGGTGTTCAGAATTTTTTTCTGCCGCACCTACTAAACGTAGTATTTCTTCTTCATGGAATCCATCTGCTACAATTATATCTGTTAACACAGGCTTTCCGTTTGTCACAGTACCTGTTTTATCTAGAATAACTGTATCTAATCGATGCGTTGCTTCTAAATGCTCTCCGCCTTTAAATAAAATACCATACTCAGCTGATCTTCCTGATCCTGCCATAATAGATGTAGGCGTTGCAAGACCTAATGCACATGGACAAGCGATAACAAGTACTGCTATCATTTTCTCAAGTGCTCCGCCAAAATCACCAGGTGTAACAAATATCATCCATACTGCAAATGTGATAATCGCAATCACAACTACAACCGGTACGAAAATACCTGAAATTTGATCCGCTACCCTTTGAATAGGAGCTTTTGAACCTTGTGCCTCTTCTACTACTTTAATAATTTGAGCTAATGCAGTATCTCTGCCTACTTTAGTTGCTTTCACTTTTAAAAAACCATTTTTATTTATTGTCGAACCTATTACTACATCCCCAATTGACTTATCAACAGGAATACTTTCACCCGTTAACATCGATTCATCAATCGCTGATTTTCCTTCTACAATCTCACCATCTACTGGTATTTTTTCACCAGGCTTTACATAGACGATATCACCAGCTACTACTTCTTCAATCAAAATTTTTATTTCTGTTCCATCTCGCACAACTGTAGCTGTCTTCGCTTGTAAACCCATCAATTTTTTAATCGCTTCTGATGAGCGCCCTTTTGCTTTCGCTTCAAATAATTTACCTAAAATAATTAATGTAATAAGTACCGCACTCGTTTCAAAATATAAATCTGTCATATGTTCCGAAGAACCAATAGATTGAATACTTAAATATACACTATAGAAATACGCGGCCGACGTTCCAAGCGCCACGAGAACATCCATATTAGCACTTTTATTACGTAACGCTTTATAAGCCCCAACATAAAACTGTCCACCAATGATAAATTGAACAGGAGTTGCAAGTGCTAGTTGCACCCAAGGGTTCATTAACATATCTGGTAAATAAATAAACGACGTAAATGCGAAATGACTAACCATTGCCCACAATAATGGGAAAGATAAAATAAACGAAATAATAAACTTCTTCTTTTGTCTTTCAATTTCTTGTAGTCGATGATCAGTTGATGCATCTTGATCATCTAGTTTCACTTCTAATTTATATCCTAGCTTCGTAATCGCGCTCTTCATTTCATTTACATTAACTTCATCAGGATTAAAGTCTACTGTGGCTGATTCTAAAGCAAAATTTACTGTCGCCTTGTTCACACCATCTAACTTATTTAAACGCTTTTCAACTCTATTTGCACATGCTGCACATGTCATTCCTAAAACAGTAAATTCAGCTTTATCACTTACAATTCCATATCCTAATGATTCAACTTTTTCTTTAAATTGTTGCGGATTTGTTTTAGTTGGATCGTACATTATTTTTGTTTTTTCAAGCGCAAAATTTACATTTGCCTCATGAACACCTTCTACTTTTTTTAGACCTTTTTCAATTCTATTTGCACATGCCGCACATGTCATTCCTGATATTTGAAGATTGGCCTCTTTTTTTTCATTCATGTCTCTCACCTCTATATACCCTTATGAGGTATAATTATTAGCAAAATAAATCGTACTTCATTTAAAGTACGATTTATTTCCATATCTAAAAATAATTATTGAACATCGTATCCTTGATCTTCGATTACAGCAACGATATCTTTTAATGTTACAGCAGACGAGTCGATAGTAACTTCAACAGTTCCTTCTGCTAATTGAACCTTCACTTGTTCAACACCGTTTAGCTCTTTCACACTGCTTTCGATAGCATTTACACAATGTCCACAAGACATACCTTCAACTTGTAATGTTAACTGTTCCATTTAAAATCCTCCTCTTGTTTATTCATTGTTTGTTAATCACAATTACATCTTACCATACCCCCCTAAGGTAATCAATGGTTTTATATCATGATTTTTCAATTATTTTCTAAAAGTTTATTTTACACACACTTTTTCACTACAATACACCAAAATCCAATATAAGGATAAACAAAAAAACAAGCCAGTTAAATACTAGCTTGTTTTTACGCTTTTGAAAAACGTTCAAATACTGTCATTAATTCTTCAATTGCTTCGTCACCATTTCCATTTTTAATAGCTCCTGAAACACAATGACTCGTATGATTTTTGAGAACGCCCATTCCTACTTTTTTCATCGCTGCATTAATCGCTGAAATTTGCACTAAAATATCTACGCAATAACGATCATTTTCAATCATGTTTTGAATACCGCGGACCTGTCCTTCAATTCTCTTTAATCTATTTATAATCTGTTCTTTTTCTTTTTCTGATCTATGTGTTACTGCTTCATGCTCTTTATGATCCATATTATCACCTTCTTAAAGTTTCTCTTCATCCAATAAAACAATTGTTTTTTATGAGTATACCAATTATAGCATTAAATATCTACGCATGATACCCCATAAGAGTATATTTACACTTTATGATTATTCTTAACAACTCATTAGCTTCTTAATCTCAATTTTCAGTATACCCTTTCCTTTTTGCCGAAAAAATCATTATATCTCTCATCAAAATTCAATAAAGTGAAACAAGAATAAGCGGGGATTACCCGCCCCCGCTTATTCTTCGTCTATAATGTTTAAATTTTAATTTTCAGATATTTAATCCAAGAATTTTTTCTTTCCATATATAATTATTGCTGATCACATACTTTTGTATCATTCACTACTGAAGTTCCTTCAACGGTTACCGTATGAAAACAGTCATTTACTCGAACTGTCACAACATTATCTTGCCGATCAATGATATGATATTCATTAAAATTTTTATTTAGAGCACTGCGAATTTGTTCTCCTTCATAAATTGGGATGCCATGCGATAGAACCCAAATAAGTCCAGCGATAGCAAGAATAGTTTTCATACGATCTACCTCCTTGGGAATATAGTGAACTTTTAATCCATGCTTTTTCAGCTCTAAGAATCATGATTGGAATAAACCAAGCCTTTTTGGAAATAAGTTCATTTCGTCTATTTTATGTTTATGCTAATTGTGACCGATTTGTGACAACTTTTTGTCTCTTTAGACGAAAAGTTGAAACAAAACTTTCAAAAAGAACAATTCTACATATTAAAAAGGTTATGGAATGTTTCATCCATAACCTTTTTAAGCTCAATTCTACAACTCATACACCGTACTTCATGTGATCTTTGTAGACTTGTTTTATTTTCGTTCAGTGGCATCAAAGCAAAACTTCGAAAATACTTCCCACACAAGTTCATTTCTGCTACTTACCCCAGTCTTTTCAAAAATGGATTTTAAATGATCTTGTACCGTGTATATAGATATACAAAGTTCTTGGGCTAATTCCTTTGTCGACATACCTGTAAGAATTTTACGTATTACTTGCTTCTCACGCATTGTAAAACTATAAGTTTCCATAATAAGTGGAAAAATCTCTTCCGGTCTTGCTCTTTCGAATAGAACAATATAACCATCTTGAAAACTACTTGTATGTTCTAACTTACTAACCCGAATGATTAAAAAATGGCCATAGGCTAAAGGTAGACAAACTTTTTCTTCTCTATTCATACACCCTACATTATACTCGTTAGCCTTTACTTTCGAACAAACTGCACGTATTGGTCTTGGTATTTCTTTTATATTTAACTGTTCATACTTTCTAAGATTTGAAAGCCACTCGCTGCCATCTTGATTCCAATATAATACATTAAATTCCTCACTTACTATAATCGTGCCTGTGCCTATCACCTTCTCTTCTGAAAAAGGTATAGGAACTGCCTTCTTTAAAGCCTCTCCAGCAATTGGGACTATCGTTGCTAAGTACTTACAATCATCGATATGAAACGCGGGACTTGTACTTCCTCGAAATAAACTAAGATGGCCATAACATTTTCCCTTACTCATACAAACGCCCCTTAATTCATCTCCAAAATTTGCTGGTTTTAAAATATTTCGGTATCTCGAACTTTTCTTTTGTTCACCATTTGTCGCCATACTTAGAGAAGCAACATGAGGGGAGTGTTCTGTTAAACATTTAAATTTATTAAAATCATCTTCTAAAAATTCATTCATAAACAATTGTGGATGAATCTTTTCAACACTCTCATCGGTAAATGCCCCAGTAGATAAAAAAGAAATCGGGTCTATAGTTGTAAAACAAGCGGCGTCAAAATCAATGACTTTACGTATCAAGTGGAGAAATGACTCTTGAAATGACCTTATAGAACTTATATGATTCGCCACCATTGTAATTTCTTTCATTGTTTTTTCATGCATCCTCTTCCCCCCCCAGATTTACGGGATTGTTCCCCTTCATAATTTCATTTCATAATAAACCTATAAAACACATACTTAGGAGGTTTAAAATGAATTGGAATGATACTACCGTAAATTCATATGAACAAAGAATTCCATGTAAAATCCCAGGCTACTACCACTTATATGAAATGATGAATCATTTCTTGTTTACTACACTCCCTAAAAAGAATACCAATCCCAATTTGCTAGTTATAGGTGCTGGTGGCGGACAAGAAATTCTCTCAATAGGCAAACAAAATAGTAATTTATCTTTTACAGGTGTCGATCCATCTGAAAGCATGCTACAGTTAGCTAAAAAAAGAATTAAAAACGAAGGCATACAAAATCATGTTCATCTTGTACATGGAACTATCCACACATTATTACCAAATCAGTTATTTGACGCTGCCACCTGTATGCTTGTCCTGCACTTCATTCCAACTAATAAGGAGAAAAAAGAACTTATTAATGACATCAGTAGTCGCCTAAAGCCTGGTGCGCCATTCTTTCTCTCTTCAATAAATGGTGTGCCCCATACGAGTATATTTTCTACACAATTACATGCTTGGCGCAACCATATGATGCAAAATCAAATTCCATTAGAAGATTGGGACCGATTTGAAAATTCTTTTGAAACAGAAATATTCCCTATTTCCGAAGCTAATTTATTAACTATCATGAAGGAATGTGGCTTTACTCAAATGACTCGCTTTTTCACTAGTTTTTTAATTGATGGATACGTTGCCTTTAAACAATAAGGAAAAAAGGTAAGCAATTGCTTACCTTTTTTCCTATACGTAACTAATAAACCTCAACCCTTTACTTAAAGACGTCGGCACAACAGATGCATGATTCTCCCCTTCAGCTTCATAAAACTTAAATTTAAGTTTATCGTGGTTTACTTGGAGAAGGCGCTCTGATAATTCATTTGCACCTACAACCATATGCTCTCGTTCTAGTGACCCAACTGTAAGGAACACTCCTGTTTCAAACTTAGCATTGTTTAATTCATGTATAAGGCTCTCTTCTTTTTCAAGAACGGATTTATTATTCCACCATATAGATGGACTACTAATAAAATAATTTTGAAAAGCATTTAAGTTTGTAAATAGTATATGCAAAGCAAATAGTCCACCTAAAGAATGTCCAAATAACGTTTGCTTACTTTTATCAATCTCAAAATTCTTTTCAATTTGTGGTTTCAGTTCTTCTTCAATAAAAGTAAAGAAATTATGTGCTCCTCCTGTTTTAGGCCACGGTTTACCGTCTGGTTTTAAAGGGGCATCTTTTGAAATTACGCTAGGCGTAAAATCATAGCATCTTTCTTCCCCTGAAAATGCGCCTTCAATTGGATACCCCACTCCTACTATAATAGCTGGTGAAACACCGGTTTTTTCCGCTCTTACTGATTGTATTTTAACTGCTTCATGAAATGTTTGAAAAAAGGCATTGCCATCTAATACGTAAATAACAGGATATCCTGAATCCGGTGCTGGTTGCCTCGGCTTTGAAATATGAATTTGATATTCCTTACCTTCTAATTTTGAATACATTTTCCACTGCTCTGTATTAGATGTTATAATCTGCTGTTTTTCAATTGTAGTATTCACCCTATCCCCCCCTTTTAACTTGTTACATATATTTCGATTTTTTCTTCTTGAGATACAACGCTATCATAACCGAAACAAACAGGAGCCCCATTATACGGATCAATCATGACACGCGCATCAATATGAAATACTTCTTTTAACACTTCATTTGTAATGATTTCTTCTGGGCTACCAGTTGTAACAATTTCGCCTTCCTTCATTGCAATAATTTCATCTGAAAACCTTGATGCATGGTTAATATCATGTAATACCATAACAACCGTACAATTATGTTCTTTATTTAACTTCTCCACAATTTGTAATACATCTAATTGATGAGACATATCAAGGTATGTAGTTGGCTCATCTAATAGCAACACTTCTGTCTCTTGTGCTAATGCCATCGCTAGCCATACCTTTTGTCTTTGACCGCCTGATAAATTTGCAATTTGTCTCGTTCGAAATTCAGAAGTTTTCGTTATATCTAATGCCCAATCAATCATTTCTTTATCTTTTGTCGTTAACTTATTTACGTTATTGCGATGTGGATAGCGTCCATAAGAAATTAATTCTTCCACTTTAAGTTCACCTGGTGCAATTGGAGTTTGCGGGAGTAAAGCTAACTGCTTCGCAATTTCTTTCGTTGGAATTGTATGTAAATCTTGCCCTTGCAAATATACTTTTCCGCTTTTTTGTTTTAAAATTCTTCCCATCGTTTTTAACAATGTCGATTTACCGCAACCGTTTGGGCCTATAATTGTCGTTACTTTTCCTTCTTGTATTTCCACATTTAAATCGCGAAACACTGTAAGCTTTTCATAACTTGTTTCTAAATTTTTTGCACTTAAAATACTCACTTTTATTCCTCCTCTTACGCTTTCGCCTTATAAAGTAAATATAAGAAATACGGTACACCGACAATAGAAATAACGATTCCAACTGGTAGCTCTACAGGTGTGAAAACTGTTTTCGCAATAAAGTCTGAAGCAATTACAAGAAACATTCCGATTACGCCGCACGTAGGAATTATATACTTATGTTGAATACCGACAAGCCTTTTCGCTATATGCGGTGCCATTAAGCCAATAAAACCGATACTCCCTGAAACAGCAACACATGCGCTCACAAGCCCGATACTACTTAATAGTAAAATCGATTTCTCTCTTTCTACTGAAACACCTAAACTTGTAATACTCGTTTCTTCCAATTGAAATAAATCTAATAAATAAGCTTTCTTTTGTATAAGCGGAATTAAGATAATAAGCCATGGTAACATAGCCACAATATACTTCCAGTTCGCACTATATATGCTTCCAGACACCCACACTGCAGCCATTTCAAAATCAGTTGACTTCATTTTGAGTGATAAATACATAGAAAAGGCTCCAAATCCTGATCCAATTGCAATCCCTGTTAATAAAAGTCGCTGTGAATCTAATTTACCGTTTTTCCAAGAAAACAGATAAATGATGATAGCTGCACCTAATCCGCCTACTAAACCAAACATTGGCATCATCATAATAGAAACCCAGTCTGTGCTTTTTAATTGTCCTTGAAAGAAAAACATAAAAATGACGATCGCTGTTCCTGCTCCGGCATTTACGCCTAAAATACCTGGGTCCGCCAACCCATTTCTCGTAATCCCTTGAATAACGGCACCCGCAACACCAAGGCCTAATCCTACTAATCCAGCAATTATGATACGCGGAAGGCGAAACTCAAAAATAACTAAATCATGTTCTGGTACTGGATCAATTCTAAACAGTGTTTTAAATACATCTGTAATCGTAATGTCGAACGTACCATTTGTTAAACTAATATAAATAGCACATAGTATTAAAAATATAATAATCCCCATCGTCATTCCGAAACGTTGACTTGAACTTTTAAGCATGTCTCTCTCCTCCTCTAGTACGGATTAAATAAAGGAAGAAAGGAATTCCAATTAAAGAGGTAACGACTCCAATAGGTGTTTCAAATGGATAGTTTACAAATCTACTTAAAACGTCACATAACGCTAAGAAAACGCCACCAATAACTCCTGCACATGGCAAAATCCACTTATAATCTACCCCAATTATAAAGCGGGTAATGTGCGGAATAATTAAACCTACAAAACCAACTTTCCCCACTAAAGCAACTGCTGTTCCTGTTAAAAAGATAACTGATAAAATTGCCATCGCTTTAACTAGTTTTGTACGTTGCCCTAAATTAATAGAAACCTCTTCGCCTAATGAAAGAATGGTAATAGATTTTGATATTAACAGTGCTAAAATTATTCCAATTATCCCAAACGGTATCGTGATTTTAATGATATTAGGATCTACTTGATCTAACTTTGCATTAAACCAAAAACTAACATTTTGAGAAATTTGGAAATACGAAGCCATTGCAGCCGATACACTACTTAAAAATGTTCCAATAACTGTTCCTATAATCGCTAACCTAACTGGTGATAAGCCATTTTGAAGGAGCGAACCAAAACCAAACACGATACCGGCTCCTAGTGCAGAACCAATCATTGAACATAAAACCATACCAATTGATGACATTCCCGGAAGAAAAATCATGCTAAGTGTAATAACAAAGGCAGCACCATCCGTCACACCCATAATAGAAGGGGATGCAAGATAGTTTCTTGTCATCCCCTGCATAAGTGCTCCTGATATGGCTAGAAATGCTCCGACTAAAAGAGCTGCAACTACCCTTGGTAAACGTGAAGTAATAATAATATTATGATTTACATCGCTTGAATCAAAATGAAATAATGCGTTCCACACTGTTTCAGCGTCAATACTTTTTGCCCCATACAAAATCGAAAGTATAACTGTAAATAAGATGAGTATGGGTGCTATACATAATATAGTTACTGGTACTGCATTTGTTTTCTGCATATCATTCAACGCACCTTACTTATTGTATTATTTAGATAAATTTTTCACTGCTTCTTTTAAGAATGCTGTTTTACTCCAAGCTGTACCACCTTGTGCCATTGGGTCTACAACATTTACAAATACTTTCTTTTCTTTCGCAGCGTTCATACTTTGCCAAATTGGATTATTTTCAATGTCTTCTAGCACTTTCGGTTTATTATTTTCACTTGCCTCGTATTGTAAGAAGATATAATCAGGATTAACTTCAGCTAATTTTTCTAAAGAAATTTTTTCTTGTGCTTTTACCGTTTTAAGTTGTTCTGGAGCAGTTAGTCCAAGATCTTTATAAATTACGGGGTTAAAGTATACTCCTTCTGGGTATAGGAATAAGTCATTTGCTCTTAGTCTAATGACAAGTACTTTTTTATCTTTTAACTTATCTCCTAGTTTTGCTTTTGCTTTTTCAGCATCCGAATTGTAGTCTTTAATAATTTTTTCTGCTTTATCTTTTTTACCAGTTAATTCTCCCATTAACTTTAAGTTATCTTCCCAATTTGTTGAAACGTGTGATACCGGGAATGTAGGAGCTACTTTCGTAAACTTTTCAGCTGTTTCTGCTGGGAATTTCGTACTTGATGTAATAACGTCTGGTTTTAATTGAAGTAATGTTTCGAAATTTGGTTCCATTTTCTCACCAACAGATTTCGCACCTTCTAAATCTTTCTCAAGATACTTCGGTAATTTACCACCCACAGTAATGGCACCAACTGGTTTAATTCCAAGTACTGCCGCATCTTCCATTGACTCTAAACTAGCTGTCGCAATTTTATCTACTTTTGCTGGCACTGTATATTCTTTACCTAAATATGTAATTTTTCGCTTTTCATCTTTTTTCGTTTCCGTAGCTTTCGTCTGTTGTTTTTGCTCGCCTGAAGTTTTATCCGTACTATTACATGCCGCTAAACCTACACTTAAAACTGTAACCATCCCTAAAGTAAATAATTTCTTGTTCATCTTTATATGTCTCCTCTCGAATTTTCAAACTATATTCTCAATAAAATTTAACTATATGAATCTTGTCCCATATATATATTTCATTAGATTAATAATTTTATCCAGAACTCATTCTCGTTCACTTCCCCTAGACTATAATTCTTTTACACCTTCATCATTTGATAATCATTTTCACTGATAATGATTATCGTTACTAAGTATATATTTAATATAGAATTATTTCAAGAATGATTTGAAAAATTTTAACAAACTGAATAAAAAAAGAAGTATCCACCTAATATTAGGGAGATACTTCTTTTTTAGAAATTTATATGTAATTCAACTGGACAATGGTCTGACCCCATTACTTCACTATTAATTTTCACTTCTGTTATTTGGTCTTTCATTCTTTCCGAAACACAAAAATAATCTAAACGCCATCCAATATTTTTTGCTCTCGCTCCCATCCGATACGACCACCACGAATATGCACCTTCCTGATTAGGATAAAGATAACGATACGTATCAACAAACCCTTCTTCTAAAATACATGTAAATTTCTCTCGTTCCTCATCAGAGAATCCAGGGTTTTTACGATTACTTTTTGGATTTTTTAAATCGATTTCTTTATGAGCAACATTTAAGTCTCCACAAAAAATAACTGGTTTTTTCTCATCTAATCGTTTGATATATGACCTGAAATCATCTTCCCATTTCATTCTGTAATCTAATCTTTCTAATCCACGTTTTGAATTTGGTGTATACAACGTTATCATGTAAAAATCTTCGAATTCTAAAGTAATAAGTCGCCCTTCTTGGTCATGCTCTTCAATGCCTAAACCATATGTAACTGAAAGCGGTTCTTTTTTCGAAAAAATAGCTGTTCCTGAATATCCTTTTTTCACAGCATAATTCCAGTATGTATAATATCCCTCTAGATTTAAATCAATTTGCCCTTCTTGTAATTTAATCTCTTGTAGACAAAATATATCAGCACTTGATTCCTCAAGATATTCCAAAAATCCACCTTTTGCGATAACTGCTCGCAAACCATTTACATTCCATGAAATTAACTTCACTTTTAGCCCTCCTCTTGATGTTTATTTCCAAATTTCATGCTATCACAAAATAGAAAAACAATCATATTTCCACCTTTGTAATCTTGCTCTTACATTTATGAATACATACATACGCACTTTATTCAGGTTATACTAACTTCAGAGGTGATGTTCTTTGCACAATGAAGGAGTTACATTAACAAATGAGTATTGGCAAGCAATTATTCATAATGATTCTTCCTATGATAGCAAATTCTTTTATGCTGTGAAATCAACTGGAATCTTTTGCAGACCATCATGCAAATCAAGAATACCGAATAGAAACAATGTACGAATTTTTCATCATGCGGAACAAGCATTAAGTGAAAACTTTCGCCCGTGCAAACGTTGTAAGCCAAACGGGATCACTTTGCCTAATGAAGAGTGGGTAGAACAAATTAAAGACTATATCGAAAAGCATTATGACGAATCCTTAACTCTCGACATGCTTGCGGAAATGTGTCACGGTAGCCCTTTTCATTTGCAGCGTACTTTCAAAAAAATAATAGGGCTAACTCCTATAGAATATATACAACAATTCAGGGTTCTTAAAGCAACCGAATACCTTTTACACACAAATCAATCTATTAAAGAAATTAGTACTGCTGTCGGGATAGAAAACCCAGAGTATTTCGCAACTTTATTTAAAAAGAAAGCCGGATTTACTCCTACTGAATATCGAAAAAAGAACGAAATGAAAGAGGGATACGATAATGAATTCCTACAAAAATAATTATATATATTGGACGCTACTTACACATAAGAATTGGCGATTTCATATTGCTGCAACTGAAAATGGACTATGTTTCATTGGATCACAAGATGAAAACTTTGAAGAATTAAATATATGGGCTAGAAAAAAACTGCCCCAACATATATTGATCCATAGTCCAGATTACTTGCAAATATATACGAAAGAAGTTATCGAGTATTTAGAAAACAAGCGAGAAACTTTTACATTCCCTATCGATGCTTATGGAACTAATTTTCAATTATCTGTTTGGAATACGGTACGTGAAATTCCTTATGGAAAGACATATTCTTATACAGAAATTGCTGAAAGAATTCAAAAACCTACAGCTGTGCGCGCCGTTGCTTCCGCTATTGCTGCTAACCCTCTTCTTATTACAATTCCTTGTCACCGCGTTATTGGGAAGAGTGGGAAACTAACCGGATTTAGGGGTGGATTAGACATGAAGAAAAAATTGCTTGCATTAGAAAAATTGCAGGTGGAATTCATATGACAGCAGAATATAATAGCGCATTATCTGTAGCAGTTCCGAAAGAATTTTGTTTCCAAGAAAATTTACGCTATCTATCACGTTCGAACAATGAATGTATGTTCCATATTGAAGACAACAAAATTTATAAAGTTATCCCTGTTCAAGATGTAAATCCTTTAGTTGAAATTAGTTTGAATACTGATGGCAATATTCAAATACGTTGTTTAGAAGAATCATATACATCTGAAAAATCGATACGTGAGGCTGTAGCCAACTATGTAAAAGAATGGTTTGATTTAACTACTGATTTAGCCCCTTTTTATACATTAGCTAAACATGATTTACTCCTTCAAGGACCAATTGAACAATATTATGGCCTTCGTAATTTAGGTATTCCAGACTTATTTGAGGCACTTTCCTGGGGAATTATCGGTCAACAAATTAACCTAGCATATGCTTATACACTAAAAAGAAGATTAGTTGAGCAATTTGGAAGTTATGTAGAATGGGACGGTAGAAAACATTGGATTTTCCCATCACCTGAAACAATTGCAAATCTACATCTAGAAGATCTCCAACAATTAAAAATGACGACTAGAAAATGTGAATATTTAATCGGTATTGCGAAGCTTATTACAGAGAGAAAACTGTCAAAAGAGGAGTTACTACAAACACAAAATATAAAAATTGCTGAAAAACAGTTAACTGCTATCCATGGTATCGGCCCATGGACTGCCAACTATGTTTTAATGCGTTGTTTAAGATTTCCTTCAGCTTTTCCAATTGATGATGTTGGTCTGCATAATGCAATTAAATTTATAATAGGCTCCGAAAATAAACCGACTAAAAATGAAATAAAAGATTTTGCAGCAAACTGGGCTAATTGGGAGTCTTATGCGACTTTTTATTTGTGGCGAGTACTATATTAAAAGAACCAAGTAGCACATTCGTACTACTTGGTTCTTTTTTAAGCTTGCTCCTCAAAACGTCTTGCAATTTCTACAATAACTTGAACAGCTTTTTCCATAGTATCTACCGAAACATACTCAAATTTACCGTGATAGTTTTCACCACCAGTGAAAATATTCGGCGTCGGTAATCCCATATATGATAATTGTGATCCATCTGTACCTCCGCGAATCGGGTGAATATTTGGTTCAATATCTAAACTTTTCATTGCTTCATATGCAATATCAACAATTTCTCTTACCGGTTCAATTTTTTCCAGCATGTTATAGTATTGATCATTCATTTCTAAAACGACTGCATCTTCGCCATACTTTTCTTGCATATTCTTCACAATATTTTTAACGTTATTTTTACGCGCTTCAAAATTTTCACGATCAAAGTCTCGAATAATATAATACGCTTTACTTTGCTCAACATCACCATTTAAAGAAAGTAAGTGATAGAATCCTTCATAGCCTTCTGTATATTCTGGTGCCTCTTCTACTGATAAATACCCGTTAAACTCCATAGCCAGTTTAGTTGCATTGCGCATTTTATTTTTCGCTGTTCCAGGATGTGTATTCGTTCCGTTAAACGTTAACTTAGCACCTGCAGCATTAAAACTTTCATACTCTAAACCACCTAATGGACCTCCATCCATCGTATAAGCGAATGATGCACCAAACGCCGCTACATCAAAATGCGCTGGCCCACGACCAATTTCTTCATCCGGTGTAAATGCTACTCTTATTTTCCCGTGCTTAATTTGCGGATTATGTATTAAATAGTTCATTGCAACCATAATTTCTGTAAGACCAGCTTTATCATCTGCTCCTAGAAGTGTTGTACCATCAGTTGTAATAATGGTATGTCCTTTATATGATGGTAATTCTGGGAACTGCTCTGGTGTTAGCACAACATTTAGTTCTTCATTTAACGTAATTGCATTACCATCAAAATTTTCATGAATTTGTGGTTTGACGTTTTTCCCCGTAAAGTCTGTTGCCGTATCTAAATGAGCTAAAAATCCGATTACAGGAACATCCTTGTCCGTATTAGCTGGAAGTGTTGCCATTACATAGCCATTATCATCCATCGTTACTTCTGTTAACCCAATTTCTTTTAGCTCTTCCACTAATAACTTACCAAACTCAATTTGTCCTGGTGTTGTTGGTACTGTATTGCTTTCTTCATTTGATTGCGTATCAATTTTTACATATCTCGTAAATCTTTCAATAAGTTCTTGTTTCAAGTTCATTCACTCCCTTTTATGTTTCTCTCTCCATTATAATCCTTAAAACGAAATATTTTAACTTTTTTGACTGTGAAGATGTATATTTCATTTGCATTGTTAACACATTTAAACAAATGATAAAAAGACATAATATTTGTACATTAAAACCGGAACAGGTAACATACATAATTATAAAATATGGGAGGTTTTAAAGATGAGGCTAACTCTCTTTCGCTATTTTCTTTTTTTCTTAGGATTAATTTTCTTTGGCCTTGGAAACGCTCTTGCAGTCAAAGTTAAATTTCTAGGCTTGCACCCTTGGGAAGTTTTAAATATGGCTCTCTACCAAAAGTTTGGATGGACCATCGGTACGTGGAGTGTCATATGTGGGTTATGTCTCGTTCTAATATCTTTACTAGTAGATCGAAAATATATAAATGTGGGTACATTTTTGAATGCACTACTTATCGGTCCCATTATGGACTTTTTCTTACAATCAAACATGCTTCCAGACGCTAGTAATTATTTATGGATAAACTTACTCATTTTATTTTCTGGTATTGCCATTACAGGTATCGGGGGAGGTATGTACGTTGCGGCTGGGATTGGCGCTGGCCCCCGTGATGGATTCATGCTTACTATTTCCGACAAAACAGGACTTTCTATTAGCCGTGCTAGAATCATAGTAGAATGTATTGTACTAGTTATTGGATTTATGCTAGGAGGTCCTGTTTTCATCGTAACTTTTCTGTACACCTTTATTCAAAGTCCAATCTTTCAGCAAGCATTTAAGATGTTTCAAACACTTTTACATACTTTACATAACAAAAAGAAAATTAGTGAACATATTTAAAGTACAGCTTAATACAAATAAATTCACCCTATTTACGACTCTCACCGCAAATAGGGTGTTTCTGTTTTTATCTCGCAATTTAAGAATATATACTACTCATTTACAATAAAAGTATATACATCATCATGAATACAGCCATTTACTTTAATCACATACTTCCCAGGTTTATTAAAACTAATTGTGTATTTATTTAACTGAATTGCTTCTTTATCTCCAGAAAGAATATCAATGCTTCTGCCACTTAATACATACAATTCACTTAGGTTCATCGTTACATCAATTGTATTAAAATTTTCCACTTTCACTTGCTGTGCTTCCGCAACGCTTACACTTGGTTCTAAAAACAGTAGTCCACTTAATCCAATTGTCCCCGCCAAAGCAACTCCCGCAAACTTTTTAATCTGTTTCATTACAATGACCTCCTTATAGATTTTGCGTAAAGGTGATGTCCCCCCTTACACCACAAAGCCTATATGTAATGAAATGAAAAGTAAACGGGGACTGTAAGACAAAATTCTACATCTTTTTCTCCTATTGAATATAAATCCAACGTTTGGAGTTTTGACATATTTAAAATTGTTTCCCTAAACCAATTTCCCCATAATTTATTCAAATACTGAATAATTACTTATTGATTTAACATTCTAAAAATAGTTGATAAAGATGCTTTCTATTCAAAAAAAGACTTTGCTATAAAAGTAACTTTTACAACAAAATCCATGCACCTAATTTTATTCCGCTTTCCATAATCTCTCTACATTCATTAATTGTTCTTCTTTAAACTCCATCTTATATATATCCGGTTTTGACGTATTCATTAAAAATTCAAAACCATATTGTTTATCAAAATAGTTCATCATTACTGTCATGACAAGCCCATGTGTACCAATTACAATTTTGTGTCCTTGAAAATCCATTAAGATTTCTTTTAATACTTTCACTACTCTTCTCTGGCAATCTGCATACGACTCTCCTTCCGTTCTTGCAAAATCCGGATTAGAGAACATCTTCTGTACAAGTGGATACACCTCTTTGTCTGATATAACCTGATCCTCACTTAAAAACATACACTCTTTAAGATTTTCATATACTACTATTTCTTTTTCATGGAAATTAGCTGACTCCTCTATCGTTAACATAGCCCGATTATAGGGACTGGAAATAAAAGTATCAATTCTCTCCGCTTTTAATATATCATTTACTCTACGGGCATCCATATGTCCCTTCTCAGTTAACCCGCGCATTCTTTCATTTCCTTCTAGTTTTAGTGATTCACCATGTCTAACCATATAAATATATGTGCTCATAATTTCTCCTTAAAATTGTTTATTAGTTAATAAATCACGTTCATTTATCCCATTTCAACACTTAAGCGTAATACTAAAATACTTTATAAAACGTGCTGATTTGTTCGTCTAATCCATTCTCCTACTAAACTTTCAAATAATTCAGGTTGTTCAATTTGCAAATTATGCCCTGCCATATCTAACACTGCTAATGTTGCCCTTGGATATTCTTCAATAATTTCTATAATATTTTGATAACCTACTGATATATCTTGTCTTCCAGTCAGTAAAAGAACGGGCTTTTCATATTTTTCACGCTGAAAATCCATAGTAAGAGAGTAATTCTTTTGCAACCTTTCAATAAATTCATAATTAGCAACATCTAACCCAGGCTTAATTTCTTCTTTAAATCGCGTATATGTATATTGATTTGCTATTACAGCTAACTCACAAAATTCCTCTCTTTCCGTGGAAGTAAGCGTATTTAAAAATTCCTCATCTTGTACAATTACCTGTTTATCTGGAAGAATCCTTTTTTCTGGCTCCGCTACAACAACAGGACATACTAATAGTAATCCGCTAACTCTCTCAAACATCTTTGTAAGTATACCTTTGGCTAAATAGCCTCCATATGATTCTCCTATTAATAAAAATTTTTCAGTAGAAATGATTTCCTCAATAAATGTGATAAGCACTTCTACTATACGATCTGAACTATTTACCCAATTTGGAGCATTCGATTTTCCCATACCAGGTAAATCAATATATATTCGCTTATAACCTTCATATTTCTGAAATACTGATTCCATACATTTCATCATTAACCTATGGTCAGGGGAGCAGCCATGTATGATAATGACCGGTTTACCCTCTCCCACAATTTCATAGTATATTTCTGCATCTTTAATTCGATATATCATAAGAAACCCTCCCTATTTAGTGGCAATACTATCTACTCTGTAAGAATACACGTTCTTATTTTACATCCTTTCTCAACATTTTCACAAATGTTAATTTTCAGATTTTAAAAAATAAAAATCTCATATAAAAAAAGATCCTCATCATTTTATATGCAATTTTGCATCTCCACTTACAAATCACTAAAAAAACTTTACAATTCAAAGGATGACTAAATATACAATTTCTATTTAAAGTCTTGATACCGTCTATACTATCAACCGAAATATTTTTTCAACTTTAAGAATACTTATACTCTTTAACACTTTCCTTATAAACATGATTTTTATAAGGAAATCTGATACAATTCTTAAATAATATTATTATGTATAGATATAACGAACATAGTGCATAATTAAAGAAGGTGATTTCATTGAAATTAAATAAAAATTTGCAATTATGTATATTAATCGGAACATTAATATGCTATTCAATCTATTTTATGTTTTTCTATCTGTTCCCTACTCATTTTTCAAATTCAGATGTACGCTTCGCTTCACTTATCGTCGAAGCCATTACATTTGTATCACTGATCTACTCTATATATTCTAAAAAAGTCAGTTCAAATCCGTTTTGGATATGTATTACAATAGCAATTGGTAGTTTTTTATTAGGGAAAATAGTATATACATATCAAGATAGCTTCTTCGAAATTCCAATAGATCGTTTTACTATTTCTGATGTATTTTACATGTTTTTTCTACTTTTCTGTCTTATCGCTTTCTCCTATAAAATTTTAAAGGAATGCAATAAATGGGAAAAAGCATTCTTTATTTGTGATATATGCATAGTGCTTACTTCCATATTCACATTAGAATGGTATTTATTTAATCAGCCAAATTTAAATATATTCGCTCTTTCACTAGGAGATGTTTTCCTTTCATTTTTATACCCAATTGCAGATTTATTATTTCTACTGCTAGGCGTTAGTCTCTTTTTCCGTCCAACAATTTTTAATTCCAAACGGAAAATTTATATCTTTATTTTTGTATTAATAAGTTCTGCAACTTTTAACTATATTTATTTTTACTTAAATAACCACTTATCAACTGAAACGATAACATTATTACGTCTTTTATATAGAATACCTATATTACTTATTGCAATAGCTGGCTCTATTTCAGAAGATCATAATAGCCATAAAAATTATTTCATTGTAAACCCTATAATAGGGAAAAAAGCTTTAGTTGTATTTCCCTATCTTGCTGTTGCAATACTAATCGGGTTTACATTAAAAGAACAAACATCATCTTCAACTCTCATTACAGGAAATTGTATTACTTTTATTTTCGTACTCATTCGTCATTCTATCGTACGTATGCAAAACAACTCCTTAACAAAACGTTTGCAGGCATTTAATGCCCAACTAGAAGAAAAAGTTACTGTACGGACGTCTGATTTAGTTCATAAATCAGAGGCTCTTTCTCAAAAACAACAAAAGTTTAAATCATTATATGAATATCATCCTGACCCTATTTTCACCATTGATTTAAACGGAACATTCTTAAATGTAAATAAGGCTGGGAGTGTACTACTTGGGGCACCAACGGATGAGTTACTAGGTGAAACTTGTTTTTCGATCATTTTAGATGAAGATAAGCATAAGCTAGCATTGGCATTAGAAAAAGTGAAACAACAAGAATCGGCATTCTTACAACTTAGTTCTCAATATAAAGATGGCTTTACTTATTTTTTATACGTTACAATCATTCCTATTATAATAGACGGACAAATTTCAGGAAGCTATATTATGGTGAAAGATATTACTGCACTAAAAAAACAGCAAGAAGAAATAAAATATTTAGCATTCCATGACACTGTAACGAAAATTGGGAACCGTGCCTTTTTCCATAAGAAATTAAAGAGAGTTATAAAAAATGCTAAAATAACAGAAAGCGAGTTTGCATTATTATATTTAGATTTAGATCGCTTTAAAGCAATTAACGATACACTTGGACATTCATCAGGAGATTACATATTAGAAGAAGTAGCAAAGCGATTCCAATCATGTCTTCCATCACATACTCATCTTTCAAGAATCGGTGGCGATGAATTTACAATCATAATTGAGAACTATACTGACGAAGATTACTTATTCCAATTATGTAACCAATTATTTGAATGCATGAAAAAGTCATTTATCATACATGAGCATAAATTAACTTTATCACTGAGTATCGGCATCGCTATTTATCCACATTCCGGAATCGATACCGCTACACTTCTGAAAAACGCTAATGTTGCAATGTATGATGCAAAAGCAAAAGAGCTTAACTCTGTCTCTATTTATGACGATGTAATCGCTAAAAAAATTGAAAGACGATTACGATTAGAAAAAGATTTACCAAACGCACTACAAAATGAAGAATTGTTCCTTTTGTATCAACCTCAAGTTGATAGTGAATCTAATAAAATTATCGGTGCAGAAGCTTTAATTAGGTGGAATCATCCTGAATTAGGTATTATTTCTCCATACGAGTTTATTCCGATTGCAGAAGAAACACTACAAATTATTTCAATAGGAAAATGGACATTAGAGCAGGCTTGCAAGCAAATGAAACGTTGGCACGCACTCGGATACTCACATTTAAAAATAGGTGTAAATTTATCTGCTAAAGAATTTGAACAAGAGGATTTTGTAAAATCTATTTCTTCTACTTTAACAAATACAGGTTTACCAGCAAGCTCTCTTGATCTTGAATTAACAGAGCGAATTGCAATGATGGATGAGCGAGAAACATTGATAAAACTACGTACACTAAAAAGTTTAGGGATTCACATTTCAATCGACGACTTTGGTACAGGTTATTCTTCACTAGCCTACTTACCTTTGTATCCAATTGATACGTTAAAAATCCCGAGAGAATTTATTACAATGTCTGAAACATGTGATGATGGAATGGAAATTATTAAAACGATCATCACATTAGCAAATACATTAGGAATGTCTGTCATTGCTGAAGGTGTAGAAACGAAAGAGCACGTAAATTTCCTTCAAAAAAATAAATGTCAGTTTATTCAAGGTTATTATTACAGTAAACCTATTCATATTAATGCATTTACTGAGCTATTAGAAAACGGTATTCGCCCATAGTACATGGCTAATTGGAATAAATAATAATGAATTTGAACAAATATAGTAAAAAGGAAAGAAGATACCTTCTTTCCTTTTGTTTTTCTATTTACATTTCTATTACTTCACCACTTCATTTATTATATCTATTAAATGATGAATCCCCTCATCATTTGTTTTCTTATATCCATTCATGTTTTGAATATATTTCTCCTTATTTGTATACAACTTATTTACTGCATGTATAAATGTATTCGTACTTACTCTGTCTTGGAGTATAACTTCCGCATATCCTTGCCGTGAAAAATATTCAGCATTTAAAACTTGATCTCCCCTACTGGAACTGTTAGTTAACGGGATAAGCAACATCGGTTTCTTTAAAAATAACAATTCAGAAATAGCAGTAGAACCCGCTCTTGAAACTACAACACTTGCCATATTTAGTATATGCGGCAACTCATCGCCTATATATTCAAATTGCATATACCCCTCCATGCCAATAGATTGGTCTACCTTCCCTTTACCACATATATGAATAATATTAAAGTTTAATAGTATTGTATCTAAACATTCCCTTACCATATCATTTATCCACTTAGCACCTTGACTCCCACCCATAATTAATAATACTGGTTTATCTTGCTGAAATTCACAATATCTTCTTCCTCTTAATACGTTACCCTTCTCAATTTCTTCCCTTACAATCGGTCCTACATAAACCTTCTTCTCATTACTTACATTTTCTCCTGTCTGAGGAAATGTTGTGCATAGCTTTGTAGCAAAAGGTAATGCTATTTTATTGGCAAGTCCTAATGTGCTATCTGGTTCACGTATAATGATAGGCACACGATTTAACCATGCTCCTATAGCTACAGGAACTGAAACAAATCCTCCTGCTGAAAAGATAACGTCAGGCTTTGTTTTCTTAATTAATTTATAACTTTGTAAACAACCTCGTATAATTTTAAAAGGATCTTTAAAATTTTCCCAATCCCAATATCTCCTAAGCTTGCCCGTTGAAACACTATTGTATTTAACATTTTGCACTAATGATTTTTCAATTCCATTTTTGGATCCAATATACTCGACTCTCCATCCTTGCTCTATAAATTTAGGAATTAATACAATATTAATCATAACGTGTCCGGCTGTACCGCCCCCAGTAAAAAGAATCGTTTTGCTCATAACTTATACCCACCTTTATTATTAAAAATCTAGCTTTATATTTACCTTTTAAATGTAAATAAACTTATTATTTTTTATATAAATCTTTAACTCCACCTCTATATCTTGTAAAAGATCTTTAATGAGTTCATAAAAATCATTTCCATACTCACTACACTCGTATTGAGCAAAGATTTGAATCACATATCTAGTTTCCGTCTCTAATGCTGACTTTATTTGATTAACTCTTTTTTCTTCTACATACGCTTGATATTTATGTATTGCCTCATAAAGACGCAATACATGCGCTTCTTCATCTCTCCAATCCAACGTATCAACAATTGAAAGAAATAGCGTATTTTGATTATCTATTACTTCATAACCATTCATATATTTCTTACACCCTTTTTTGTTTTTCATTGAATGCAGATGTCACTACACTTCGCATACTCAAGTACATCTTTTAATGATTGATGAAATTCAATTTCTGGAATCCAACCTAACTTTTTTATTTCCTCTATTGCTAAACTCTCATTTGAGTCGCTCCCTCTTTTCTCTGTTTCCTCTATAAAAAAATTTAGCTGTGTTAATTCTTTATATTGTTCTAGTACATCTAATAAAGACCGTTTTACTCCTGATCCGATATTATATTGTTTTCCATTTATTCCATCTCGTAATAACAAATGATACGCTTTAATCGCATCACGTACATCTAGAAAATCTCTACTATCTTTCAAACTGTTTACTTCAATAATGGCTTTACTTCTACCTGATTCTATATCTATCATTTTCTTTGCGAGAATCGAGCAAATGCCATTCGATTCCCCTGGACCAATTAAATTTGAGGGCTTTGCAATGATAATATTTGAATCCATTAATCCTCCCCAAGCCTCTGCAATAATGACTTGCATCGTTTTACTTAAACTATATGGATTTGAAATTTTTATTTCGTTCATACTATCTGCTTGCAAAGCCGATCCTATAACTAATGTTCTACAATGCGAGGCTTCTTGCTTAATTGCTTCTAATAAATATAACGTTCCTATTACATTAATCTCTATATACTCAAGAGCAGCTGTCCAAGATTCTATAACTGAATTCCTTCCTGCTAAATGCAATACGTAGTCTGGCTTTATTTGTTTCATTACCTTCATTACTTCGCTCTTATTAGTTAAATTACAAGTAATACCATTTCTAATTTTTTCTCTATGTGCACGATTTTGAAACATAGGAATTACATGAAAGCCCTGCTCTAAAAAATATTGGCAAGCATGACGTCCTGTGAAACCATTTGCACCAGTTATTAAAAGGCTCGCATTTTTTTTCATCGTAAAAACCCTCCTTTTAATAACATTTGTTTCACCTCATGTTTTGCAAGTAAGTCTTGTTGAGAACTAAAACTCTTTACATCCACAAGCGGATAGCTAGCATAATATTCTTGAAGCCCTTCTATAGGAATAGTCGGTAGTACTACAAAATAATTTTGATCAAAACTTATACTTGTTTTACTCTCTACCTCAGATAAAAGCATTTCACTTAATTTTTCACCCGGTCTTATCCCTACCTCTTTTACCTTAACGTTTTCTTTTCCTGAATATTCAATCAATACTTCTGCTAAATCTGTTATTTTACATGCCGGCATTTTCATAACAAAGATTTCCCCGCCTCTACCTTGATATACGGCTTTAAATAACAATCCAACAGCATCTTCAACTGTTAAGAAAAATCTAGTCATATTCGCATCGGTAATCCCTACTTGTGAAGATTTTTTAATTTGTTGTTTAAAAAGCGGTACTACACTTCCACTCGTCCCTAAAACATTTCCACCACGAACACAAATGAATTTTGTTTTCTTCGTTTGCACATTCGCATGAACCATTAACTTTTCACCAATTGCTTTTGTCATCCCATACGTATTTGATGGATCGGCTGCTTTATCCGTTGAAACATATATAACTTTCTCCACTTGCATCTGTATAGATGCTTCAATTACATTTTGCGTACCATGTATATTGGTTTTTATAGCTTCATAAGGATAATACTCACATACTGGAACGTGTTTTAAAGCTGCAAGATGGAAAACATAATGTACGCCTTGGCATGCATAGACTAGTTGATCCTTGTCACGAATATCTCCAATAATAAATTTTAATCTATCATCATTTATAAACTGTTGCTGCATTTCAAACTGAACCGTTTCATTTCTTGAAAAAATCCTAATTTCTTTCGGTGATTTTTCTAATAGTTGTTTTATAAGTTCATGTCCCCACGAACCTGTACCACCAGTAATTAAAATTATTTTATTTAGCATTCCTTTTCCTCCTACCAAACACTTCAATTAAAATTGTATTTATAAAATTTATTGAATTATTTTCAATTGATTCAAATCATAATCGTCGTTTGTTACATTTAATTGACAAAATAAAAAAACAGAAACTATTAAACATAGTTTCTGTTTTTCATTTCACCTTACAACAGCAAATTTTTTTATACTGTTTGCATGATAACTACATTCCTTGTAAAAAAACACCGCTCATTTATTTCTTATACTCGTAATAAAATACATAGAATGATTCATAGCCAATAATCATGTTTAAATTTATAAAAAAAGGGAGGTAACGGAATGTACCGAAGCAATTCAAATCATACATATAACGGACTTTCCAAAGCACTGCCTCTCTCTCTATTCGATGTAAAGAATGAATTAAAACAAAAAAGCAAGATCATGCCTTCTGGCACGATTTATAAATTAACAAAAGAAGAGCAACTCATCATCAACAAAATAAAAATACAAACAGAACAGCTAAATAAAAATAATGTTACAAGAACACGCGCATACTACCAATTTTACATTCAATATCCAGAAATACATTGGGCACTACTTGGGCATATGGTATCACGTAACGGCGGTTGGAATATGACTGATTTAAAGGGTGATTTATATACGAGAATTTTATCAGAGAAAGATCAACTCATATTTTTTTCTTTTTTAGAAAGAGGGAATTGGCTCATTTTCCAAGATGTATATCCTCAATTTTTGCTTTACGAACAAAGTGTAAAAAGATCACAAAAGCTATTTCACCTTCTCCCTCGCCTAAACGTTTCTACATTTATGGAAACGATGTGGAACGATTTTTGGAAAACAGGTAATAAAAAAACATTAGCGATTGCAACTATTATTAATGAACAAAACTACTTAGAAAAAAGAGTGATTCAAAATGTACACTTTCAAAAGACTGTACTAAATAGTATTGGATTTAAACTCTTTGATTTTTTTCAGTTTAATCATATCCTTTTCCCATTCTACGAAAATGATAAGAGACAAAAAGTATTACTATTTGGTGATACAATGAAACATTTCACTTCCTTACATGAACGAATCTTAATCGGAAAAAGGTTGTATTCATTATTATTTCGGGATACACATGTTTTATCTCAAATAATTAGCTGGGCTCAACACCATCCGCATACAGGATCAAGGAAAGATTACTGGCCTCATTTATTTTCAAGTGTAAATGAATCTTTTTCCCGTGAGTTTTATAAGCGCCGAATAAAGAAATGCCAGTTACGTAGCGGCGCTTATCGTATATACAGCCCTGAGCTCATCTATGCATGGCGAGATATGAAACATGAAGAAGGTGACAGCGAAGATTGGTTTACCGATTGGCAAGTTGTAAATTACTTAGTTGATAAGGAGGAAAATATACATGGACAAATTACAGAAGACTACTGCAAAACACTCGAAAAAATTGAACTCGCAATTCTCGCGAAGAAAAACGTCCTCCTTAGAGAAGAAGAATGATTTTCTAGCATTAATAGTTACAATCTTTCTCTCTTCTATTATTGGAACTTGCTTAGATGCTTTTTTTGTTCATAAACAAATATATTCCTTTCCGGCTAGGCCCTTCTCATCCACATTTTCGGTTAATATAGCTTTCACATTGTTCGTACTGCCGATTTCAACCATTATCTTTATACACATTTCAAAAAAATTATCTAAAGTTTCTAGAATTCTATTTATTATTTCAATTGGTATTTGCGCTAGCCTTTTTGAACAAATTGCTGAAAGTTTAGGTTTATTTGTACATAGTACAAATTGGAACCATACATATTCTTTATTTGGTTATATGATTTTTCATTCTTTTATTTGGAACGTATATAACTGGATAAAAAAATAAAGAGGCCATTATAGGTCTCTTCTTAAGCATACTCTTCCGTTATTGCTAATGGTGCCAATGTTTGAAGGCTTTTAGAGCGTAAACGATAGGCAACGATTTTTTTCTTATATTGCTTAATGACATCAACATGTTCCTCATAGCTATATAGAGAAAATCTAATCTCTTTATTCCCTTTCTTCGTATCAATGACTATTGGTGTCCCTTCTCCGTGCGGCGGGAAATAATGTTTATCTAAAAACAAAGCCTCATTAAATTCATGAATAACATGTAGTTTCATTTCTCCCTCTAAATTTTTTCCATCTATCGATATAGAAGTATTTTCCGCCTCAAGCTTTTGATGCAATTCAAATTTACTAATAATTGATTCTACAACAGAAGTGGGCATGCTAGAAACTAATACTTTAATAGCTCCAAAAACAAATAATGTAACTATAAACCATGTTGTCATTGTTATCATCTCCATTACATTTAAAAAATAAATTTCGTTCCATACGGTATTAGTATACTAATGAGTATTCCAGTTACAATCATCGTTACCGAACCGATAGTCGCTTCTTTCTCGCCTTCCTTCACTAAACGGCTCACACCAATAATATGTGATGCACAGCCCATTCCAACTCCTTTTCCAATCGTACTTGTTATACTACAAAGCTTAAGTACTGTTGGTCCGATAATAGCACCTGTTATTCCTGCAACAACTACAAAACTAGAAGTCATAGATGGAATACCTCCAATTTGATCCGCTAATGAAAGAGCAATAGGCATCGTTGCTAATTGTGGTAGAGTAGTTAATATAAGTTCCTTATCTATATTTAAAATCCCACCAATCACTACATTCATACTCGTTACAGCCACTATACCTATCACTACACCGATAAGTATCGATAAAAAATTTTTAATAAGTATCTTTCGCTCTTTAAATAGAGGTATGGCCAATGCTACAATTGCAGGGCTCAATAAGCTTGAAAGAATGTCTCCCCCATTTTCCCTATACTCATGATGAGAAATACCAAAAATCAAAAATAAACAAATCATAATTGCCGTAACTGTTAACACCGGTAACGTAAATGCAAACGTAAATTTTTTATATAACTTTGTCGCCAAGAAATAAATTGCTACAGTAATAATAATTAAGACCATTTGAATCGTGCACCTTGTCGATTTTATTTTTTTGATGTTACTAATAATTGACTTATATACCCTGAAACAATCAAAGTTACTACAGTACTTGCAACTACTAAAAGGAATATAATACTCCCCTTACTTAAAAGAAAAGACCCGTATTCCATCAGCCCTGTTGTCGAAGGGATTAAAAATAACGGTAAAAATACGATTAACTTTTCCGCACCTAACTCAAACCATTTTAACGGTAAAACACGAGTGGAAAGGAGCAGGAACAGCATTAACATCCCTATTAAACTTCCCGGTATTGATAGATGGAATATTTCCTGAATCCACGTACCCACTAAGCTAAATATATATAGCACGCCTACTTGAAGTAAAAGCGTCACGTACTTCATTTCTTTCCCTCATTTCACTATCACACATCCATATTATGAAATCTCATTTAGCGTGTCGGCAAACCGTTTAATTCCAAGTTGAATTTGTTCTATATTCGCTCTACCAAACGTAAATCGTATATATTCATTTTTCGAACCTAAAACACTGCCCGGAACAAATGCGACACCATTCCGTATAGATTCACCTAATAAGTGATATTCATCAAACTTTCCTTTCACTTTACACCATACATGTATTCCACCCTCTGGCACGAAACATTCAACTCGGTCTCCCAATGTTCCTTCAAGCTCTGCAATTAATTCATCTCTTCTTTGCTTCAATTGTCCACGAAGTATCGTAATATGTGTATGAAAATCCTTTGATTCTAAAAATTGATTTGCTACCCACTGCGTAAATACACTATGGCCAAAATCAACTTGTTGCTTTGCATCTGCTAAACGCTCAATTACGCGTGTAGGACCAATTATCCATCCAATACGTAATCCTGATGCAACAATTTTTGATAATGAACTTATATAAAGAACATTTCCATTTTGGTCCATTGATTTTAATGTCGGGTTCACTTCTCCATTAAAAGAAATTAAACTATACGGATCATCTTCTACAATTGGTATACCAAACTCAGAAGACAGTTCTAAAATCTTTTTACGTCTCGCTAATGAAAGCACAGTACCTGTTGGATTTTGATAATCTGGATTCAAAAAGACCATACGAATACGATGCTTTTTGTGCAAATCGATTAAGTCATCTGGATTCATTCCATGCTCATCAACAGGTAAATGAAATATGTTTAAACCGGCCGATTTAAACATTGGAAGTGAAAAACAATATGAAGGATCTTCAATCGCAATCGCATCGCCAGGTTTTAATAAACATTGAACGATAAGATTAAGCGCCTGTTGTGCTCCAGACGTAATAAGAATAGAGCTTGAATCTGCTTCAATTTGTTTATATTGCTGAACATGTGCTGCAATTGTTTTTCTCAACATCTCATTTCCAAGTGGATGGTCATAGCCGAGATTTTCCATAAATGTTTTCTCCGCCAAAATTGTTCGAAATCTATCACTCGGAATTAATTCTGGTGACAGTTCACCACTCGCTAAATTAATTAAATCATCTTTTTGTGTTTCCGTTCGAATTTGTTGAACAAGTGGTACGTTAGGTAAGAACGATCCATCCTCCACGTACCTACCCCAGTTCGGTATTCGTTTATGTGAGACACCCCATATGTCTGTATTAACCCGTGTTCCGCTTCCCTTTTGCCGTTCTACTACTCCAAGTGATTTTAATTCTTCATACGCAGCTACTATTGTACTCCGGTTCACCTCTAATTCCTTTGCCAATATACGCTCAGAAGGTAACTTACTATCAGAAGGAAATTCACCTGAAGAAATGCCTCTTTCAATATAATCAGCAATTTGTTTATATACAGGTGTCTTATCTGCACGATTTGGTTTCCATTCCATCTAGTTCCCTCCTTTCAAAACGAACTATCCTCATTTTTTACTAACAGTATTCACCGTAAAAATAGTATTAATTAGTCACATTTTCTTATCCGTAAATGGATATATCCAAAATGGTTCTCTTTCTGATTACTCAATAGCTTCTGAAATTCCAACTTCATACTCTCATTTCCAGTTCTTTTACAAACTATCAAATCATTACCGCATACCATGTTACCCCAACTAGTAGAACAAAAAGAAGAAGAATATAGATTGCAGATAAGTTTTTCACATTTCTTTTTGTAGACTTACCGTAATTCTCCTCCACGTTTCTTGCAACTAGTACAGTCCCAAATAGCGATACAATTACAATAATAACGACTAGTGAAATTGCAAAACTCATTGTCTTTTCACCTCTCTAAGACCCATCTATTTTAATTAAAGAACTTACATAAAAACCTTCCTCTTTAAAACGTTGATAACATACTACCTTTCTTCTCTTATCATAATAGATGTTTGCAAAAAGCGGACCAACCACTTTCGTGTTTTTTTGCTCATCCACTTCAAAAATAAAAAGCAACTAATCACTTAGGACCAGTTGCTTTTTTACACGATAATTTTTCATTTAAAATTAATTCGATTTAAAAGTTTCGCCTTTTCATAATGAAACATCGACTGAGATAACTCGAAAATTGTTCCATTTACAAGATACACTGTATTTTCAATAAGAAGCGCCGGATCACCTTCATTTAATTCTAAAAGCTGTGCATTTTCTTTATTTACTTTTTCACAACTAATAACTTTATCAGCAAAACCAATATTTAATCGTAAATCTTCAATGAAATAACTGTATACAGAGCTTAATGCTATTTCTTCGTTCAAATATGGAATAATATCCTTTTTGAAATAACTTATTTCAATAGAGAATGGTTTAGCATCTACAATTCTTAAGCGCTTCAAAAAATACAACCTAGTTCCAGTTTCGCATTGCATCCGCTTTGCTATCTCTTCGTCCGCATCTATTACTTCAAGCTCTAACACTTTCGTTTCAATATTTTGTGAAACAAGATTTTTCGTTAATCCACGTAAACTTCCTAAATTAATGTAATCTGTTACAGAAGTTTCGCGTAAAAACATGCCACTACCTTGCACTTGAAAAATATAACCTCTATTCACAAGCTGACTAATTACTTTACGTATCGTATTACGGCTTACTTCAAATCGATTCATCAACGCTTCTTCTGTAGGTAGTTTTTTCGTTTCATTAAAAAGCCCATCTCGAATGTTTTGCTCTAACACATCTGCAATTTGTTTATACTTTGCACTCATACACTTTCTCCTAAAATACTCTTTTATCTGTTATAACTCTTCCCCTCTCGTTTCGATCACACGTTTATACCAATGAAACGAAAGTTTCTTCTTACGTTTTAAGTTATCATTATGATCGACAAAAATAAAGCCATATTGCTTTTTATATCCATTTAACCAACTTAAAAGATCAATCACTGACCATGCATAATAACCTTTTAAGTTAATTCCCTCTTCAATTGCACGCTTCATTACTTTTAAATGCGCTTCAATAAATTTAATTCTCGGAACATCTACAATTTCTCCGTCAATGATTGGATCTTCATCACCAAGTCCATTTTCCGTTACATACATCTTTATGTCACCGTAACGCGCTTTCAACATATGCAATCCCTCTAAGAAACCTTCGGGAGATATTTCCCATCCCCATTTTGTATATGTTTTATCATCCATTTTAACTGTTCGATAAAAACCATCAAAAGAAGGGTTACCTGGAGCAAGCGTTGAGTTTTCTCGAGAATGTCCCTCACTCTTTATATCCATATCGTATCTTTCTACTCGTATTGGTTGATAATAATTCAAGCCAATAAAATCATTTTCTTCTGCATTTTGTTTAATGATTTCTAATTCTTCAACCGTCCAATTAGGAGTCCATCCTTTTTCCTTTAATTGTTGTACAACATAAGACGGATACTCGCCTTTTAAAATTGGATCATAATACCAATACGTTTCATATTCATTCGCATGATTTGCTGCTCGTATATTTTCTTTTTGATCATCCACACTATAAGCAGGTAAGAAAACATGTGTAATCCCAATCTCACCATATTGTTTCAGCTGCTTGTACACCGCAACTGTTTTCGCATGTGCATAAAATACATAATGAGTCGCTTGAAAATACTTTGGAACATCATTTTGGATTCCTGGTGGATGTGCACCTTTTAAATAACCTAATCCACAAAACATTACTGTCTCATTAAAAGTAATCCAATGCTTAACTCTGTCACCAAATGCCTTAAAACAAGTTTCTGCATATTTTACGAAAGCCTCTGCTGTTCTTTTATTCGTCCATCCACCATCTTTTTCTAACGGTAATGGTAAATCCCAATGATATAAAGTGACAAACGGCACAATCCCGTATTTTAAACATTCATCAATTAAGTTGTTATAAAATTCAATCCCTTTTTCATTTACCTTTCCATCTCCAGTCGGCAATATTCTCGCCCAAGAAATAGAAAAACGATACGATTCTAATCCCATCTCAGCCATTAAGCGAACATCTTCCTTATATCGATGATAATGATCAACAGCTACATCACCATTTGTTCCATTGTATGTTTTGCCAGGAATTTTTGAAAACTCGTCCCAATTCGTAACACCTTTTCCATCTTCATTCCATGCACCTTCTACTTGATAAGAAGCTGAAGCAGCTCCGAATAAAAAATCATGTGGAAACTTCATAGTATATACCTCCATTTCATTACAACAAATCAAATTCATTCACATATATAAAATTTATAGGTACAAATTTTATATGTATGATTATATCTTATGTTTTTATTTTTTTCTATTATAAAAGTACAATTTCTATTGTTGGTTATTGGAAAAGAAAAAGAAGCGATATATTTTATCGCTTCTTACTCTCATCATCTTTATTCTTTTATTAATGACTTATTCGCTCTTATAACTTCTTGATACAATAATGGTGACCACTTTTCATTTATGTAGTCTTGAATTACCCAGCCTACTCTTGTAGGATTCTTTTGTTTTATATCGTTTGCAATTTCAGGATTTATATAAGAAGCGTAGTAATATGGACTATTCCATGCTGTACCACCAGAAGACAAGCTTGTAAAATTAATATATAGATGATTTAAATCCTCGCTATTGTTCATCGTTTCATCCATCGTATCTTTAATAGATTTTACTTTCTCATCATAATTCACTTTATATTTATCTTGTACTGTTACATTTACATTTTGGTTTACAGTTGTGGTAAACGTCTCATTATCTGGCCAATAAAAATTATTATATCCTCCAGATTCATTACTACCACTATATCTTTTTAGTAGTACAATTTTCCCACGAGCATCTCCAAGTTTTATATTTCCTTCTGTTTTTAAAAAGATAGGATCAACAAAATAATTTTTTTCAAACGTACTAATAAATGAACCTTCTGCCCCTTTCATATCCTCATACTCTTTTTTTAAAGACATAATAATTGTTTCACTCGGGTTATCTTTTAAAAATTGTTTCGCTTCATTTATGAATTCATGCAGTGTTACGTAAAGATATAATGGCCCATGATGAAGAACTATCGTATTATCATCTGTTAAACGTCCTCTTATATCAAAAATGCGAGCTCCATGGTCCATTTGATAGCGAAAATCATATTCTTGCGTCATTCCCCACACTTGCTTAATCGGATTTTGCAACTTGAACGTCCCACTATCGTGTGTTCCTGGAATTGAAATTCGTGCTAACGGGATATTATCAGGTATAGGTTGCATCCATTTTGACCAATTTTCAAGCTCATTAACAGAGCTAGCTGCAACTACTCTCTTATCATGTAAAGCAAATACAAATGTGATAAATATTGTACTACATATGAATAATTTCAAAATTAACTTCTTATTGCTCATTATTATCCCTCACTTTTTCTGTTTTTACATCAAACTTATTGAATATAATATAAGCTAGTTCATAAAAAATAAATAACATTTCATCAATATGAAATATTGCATAGAAGTAAAGTTAAAAAATCATTCACATATACTAAATTAGAAAAAATTTAAAGGAACTTCATCTGAAGTTCCTTTTGCTTATTTTATGTTCAATACATATGAACCATCTTTATTCTCATATTTATAGACGTATAAATAATATTTCCCTGGCTTTGCATTATAAGTTCCTTTAACTACATTTCCTTCATTTTCACCATATGCTACATAGTTATTTAAATCTGATTCATGATGAAGTACCCATGTCATTCCGATATTTTGTTCATTTAGTAGAGAAATATTAATATTTTCCGGTGAGTCAATTTGGAAAGTAAATACATCTACTCTATCACTATTATGTAGCGTTCCTTTCACCGGTGTATGAAAGTTAACTTTATTTGCCTGTCTAGGCTCATTGTTTGGTTCATTTTCTGTTACTTGTAACTCATTCCCACCGTTTGGTTTTCTTTGTTCATAACCTAAGTTTACTAGTATAGACTTCAAATCTGGTAAAACACCAATTTTATCTGCATATGGATTTTTAGATTTTGTTCCTGTGCTCTGGTTGCTTAATATTGCTCTTAGTTCACTTGGTCTATATGGTTGTCCTAAATTTTCTTTAGCAATGCTTTGTACTAAAGTCGCTGCCCCAGCAATAATTGGCGAAGCACTAGATGTTCCGCTAAAGCTTGAAGTATAAAGATTTACAGCACTTCTACTTTGCTCGGCTGTAGTTGTATCTACATTTTCTCCCCATCCGTACACATCAATACGGCTTCCATAATTCGAAAACCACATACGTTCATGAGGGAAAGATGAAGAGCCAGCTCCTACCATAATTGCACCCGAATCTTTAAAATCTTTACTATTACGATTTAAGACTTGCTTACCCTTTCTATCTTTGAACTGATCTAAATCATTCCACCCATTTGCTCCAGCCTCTATAATTACAATTCCCTTATCTGTACCAGCACGAATTGCATCAAAAATATCTGGTTGTACTTCAACAGGTAAATATTTATCACCATATCCATCAAAGGATGCTTGCGCCTCTAATAATAAAACATCCCCAGCTTCTAACTGATTTACAGCGCTTAATATTGCATCAGCCGTATTATACTGTCCATTATCTCTTATTTGAGAGATAACCTTTGCTTTCGCTTTTGGCGCAATCCCAATATTCCCGACTTCATTGTCCTCAGAAGATACAATTCCTAGTACAGACGTCCCATGACCGACATGCTGATTTATATTTCTTCCAGACATTAATTCAATATTTTGATGTAATAAATCCTCATGATTTAATAGCCATCCGTATTCCATATCAACAAAAGTGATACCATTTCCATTACCGCCTTGAATTCCCCAGGCGAAAGGCGCATTAATACCGTATGGGGCTGCTTCAAGATAACCTTGTTTTTTAAATCTAGGATTGTTATTAGGATTAAGAGCTACACTTGATGATCGCACTTCAGGTGGCATTATTTTCTCTTGTTTCTTCATATACGCATCTTCTATTAAAGAAGATGCCTTTAACTTATCTACTATTTCTTCTTCATACCCACTATTTTGATTTTGAAGAATATAGTAGTTTAATAAACTTGTAGATACATAATTAGGTGCTTTCACTTCAAGGTTTTGTATTTGTTCCGGGCTTACAGATGTGAATAAACGAGTAAATGTTACATCTGGATATTCTGTCAAAAGATCTTTTATTACTTTATCATTCGTTTGAGATTGTATTTGTTTTTCAATACCATCTTCATATGGCAAATCCAAATCCGCTTTAAATTTTACAATGATTTGCTTATCTGTTTCTTGTTCTATCCCTAATTTACTCTGCTGTTCTATAGAATCAGCATATACACTATTGATAGTGCCTCCTGTTCCTAAAAGTGTTGTAATGATTACAGTTGACGCACACATTTTTTGAAATATTTTCATTACATCAATCCTCCTATTAATAATTATTAATCATTATATTAATCTATAATGATTTCTTCTATAACGTATTCCCTTTCTACTAAATAGATTATAGTAATCAGAAATATGAACTTCAATGTATTTTCATATGCAATATTTCATATTCTGACTCTACACTAAACGAATATGAAACTTATAGTGATTATTTATTTTATATGTGCTAATATACTTACATTAATATATTACGCATATACACATTTCAAACTACATTACTTAATAGTTTCACCTTAATTTTTTCTTAGGAGGATTTACAATGAAATTACTAAAAATAAAACATATAATTCCTTTATCTGCGGCCGCAATTACATTCGTATGTAGTCAAAGTACAGCTGAAGCTTCTACCATTCATACAGTAAAAAAGAACGATACACTTTGGGGCATTAGTAAACAATACGGAGTTTCAATACAATCCATTAAACAGGCTAATAATAAAGGAAACGATAAAACCTTTATTGGCGAACAGTTACATATTCCAGGGTCCGTGAAATCAAATGAAATCACTGTTCCTCAAAACGCCAAGCCTGCGAACATTTCTGAACAAATTATTTATCAAGTACAACCGGGAGATTCATTAGAAACGATAGCAAAGCGTTACAATGTCACTGTCCAATCTATAAAACAAATTAACAATACAGTCGGAAACAAGCTTTATACAGGACAACATTTAAAAATCAACTCAAGCATTTCACAAAAAGAAAAAGACTTAATGGCACGCTTAGTTACCGCTGAAGCAGGTGGCGAATCCTATAAAGGAAAAGTAGCAGTAGCAAAAGTTATACTAAATCGTGTAAATGCAAAAGGTTTTCCAAATACAATAACAGGCGTTATTTATGAACCTATTAAATACGGATATGCATTTACTCCTGTTACAGATGGAAGAATTAATCAACCTGCAAGTGCAGAAGCAAAAATGGCTGTAGAAGAGGCTATCTCCACAAATGGAGTAGATTCAGACTGGATTTATTTCTACAATCCAAAAACATCAACGGACAAGTGGATTACGACACGTCAAACAGTAGCAGTAATTGGTAACCATGTGTTTGCTAAATAAGATTTAAAATCATTAACAGGCCTCTTCACTTAAAAGGTCTGTTTTTTTATATGTAAGATGTTATTAATCATATGACATAGTGATTTTTAAACTATTTCTTCTTTCAAATAAAAATTTTTGTATTTACTCCACCACTCGGAGAAATTAATAAAGCATCAAGTTCAAAAACTCCCACTTTATTAATAAAAGCTATTTCTTACCTTCATAAAATTGTTATACACTAGAAAAATAAAAAACAAACTATTCGTTAGCAGGTGAAAGAATATGTATGATGTTACAATTATCGGCGCTGGAGTAAGTAGCATTTTTATGGCTTATTCACTAGCTAAAAGTAACAAAAAAGTTTTAATTCTTGATAAAGGTAAAGCGCTAGAAGATCGCCATTGTCCTTTAGACGAAGGAAAAGTGTGTAATTGTACTACATGTGATAAATATTTTGGGTTTGGTGGTTTAGGAAAATCTGAAGGGAAATTTAATTATACAAACGGATTTGGCGGAGAACTTGAGCAAAAAGTCGGTAAAGAGGGTTTTATACAACTCATGGCTGAAGTAGATGAAATTCTATGCCAGTTTGGTGGAAGTTCTGTCTCAAAATATTCTACTGAAAATTCAAGTCTCACTAAGAGAGCTGAAGCGTGTGGTTTACAAATGCTAACAACAGAAGTAAGACATCTTGGTACTACACTTTCCAGTAACATTTTTCAGCAGCTCTATGAATTTTTACTGACGAAAATAAAGATCCAATTTCATATAGATGTACAACATATTCTGAAACAGGAAGATCATTTTACAATAGATACAAATCAAGGAACAGTTCAAACTAAGCAACTAGTATTTGCAACTGGGCGTTCAGGGGCTGACTGGTTAAAAGATATGTGCAGTTCTCTAAATATTTCTCAGGAGCAAACACGTGTAGATTTAGGAATTAGAGTAGAAATGAAAGAACATCAATTACGTTCTATATTAAAAGATACTTTTGAAACAAAACTTTCTTATCAAGGTGAGCATTTCACAGCAACTACTTACTGTATGAATCCAAAAGGACGCATCATTCGAAAGTACGAAGAAGGTTTAGTTATGCCTGACGGTCAAAATTTTCGAGAGCAAGGAACTGGCACTTCTAATTTAAATTTCACTTTATTTATTCCTCGCTATTTTCCAACTCTCAAAGAAGCAAATGTATACGCAAGTTCAATTATTAAAGGCATTAACCAAGGACGAGATCGGATTGTTATACAGCGCTTAGAGGACTTACTAAAGAAACAACCTACGGCGGAAAACAGCATGGAACATAATCGTATACAGCCTACACTACAGGGGGACTATGGAGATTTGAATCAAGAAATTCCTCAATTATATATTGAAGGGCTAAAAGAATTTTTATTACGCTTAGAACAATTTATACAAGAGCCTATCGATCAGCATACTTTACTATATGGAATTGATGGAAAGTTCTATGCTCCTACGATAAAAATTAATAATCATTTTGAAACTAGTATACATGGGCTATTTTTAATTGGAGATTGTTCAGGCGTTACGCATTCATTATCTCAAGCAGCTGCAAGTGGTCTTTATGTTGGAAAGTACTTATCTGACATTTAATTTCTATTATTAAGATTTCAGTCAAATATATTCAATTTCAAAATACTTTACTTATATATAGTAAAAGTATATTAATAAGTCCCCTATTCTTCCCGGCTAATAATTAACCGACAAAAAGTCGAGATTTTACAAGATACATATGTAATATAACTGTATATTTAAAACGATTGACATTCAATTCTAATAAATTGAATGTCAACAGTTTTAAAAGTCTCTATCCATTTTCACTTTCATTTGTTCGATATTTTGTAACATCATCATAGTGTTTAATATGGTAGGATGTCTATAAGTCAATTTCACTACAACTATGACTTGTTCTGCCCGTTTCTCAAAAAGAGTTATATTTATGCTACTACGCTTTAAAAATCCCCATTGTATGTATATGAATACTTCAAATTATTCCCTTTAGAAAATAGAGTCTAAATGGTTCATTACACTCTAATAGTTATAAAAACATAATATATAACTTCAGTTAAATAAATTGTATAAAGAAGGTGTAAAAATGAAGAATAAAATAAATTTACAAATGCAAAATATAAGCTTTGTTATAATAATGGCTTTAGCAGTATGGTTAAAAACATATCTTATTACGCGATTCAGTTTTGATTTAAAAATCGAGTCTTCAACGCAAGAGCTTATTTTGTTTATTAGTCCTCTAGCCGCATCATTAGCATTTGTTGGATTAGCATTATTTGCAACTGGTGAAAAGCGAAATTATATAGCGCTATGTATTAATTTCTTATTAACAATCGTACTCGTTGGAAATGTAATGTTCTATGATTTTTATAGTGATTTCGTTACATTACCAGTACTTGGACAAACCTCAAACTTTGGACAATTAGGCGGCAGTATTATAGAAATATTAAACTACAAAATTATACTCGCATTCGTAGACATTGTTTTCTTCTTTATTTTATTAAAAAAGAAATCATTGGTCTTTAAAACAGAACGTGTAACTCATTCTACACGCTTGTTATACTTTCTTTTAACAATTGGTGTATTCTTTGCGAATCTACATCTTGCAGAAAAAGAGCGCCCTGAATTATTAACGAGATCATTCGACCGAGTAATGCTTGTCAAAAATTTAGGCCTATATACTCACCAAGTATATGACTTAACACTGCAAGTAAAAGCCGGTTCACAAAAAGCGCTTGCTGATAGTAGTAAATTACAAGAAACTGAAAACTACGTAAAAGCAAACCAAAGCGAGCCAAACCCTAATATGTTTGGTGCAGCGAAAGGAAAAAATGTAATTGTCGTCACTCTTGAATCCTTGCAAACCTTCTTAATAGGCGCATCAGTCAATGGGCAAGAAGTTACACCATTCCTAAATGAATTCATAAATGAAAGTTATTACTTTGATAACTTTTTCCATCAAACTGGTCAAGGGAAAACATCCGATTCTGAATTTCTAATCGATACGTCGTTGTATCCATTAAATCGAGGGGCTGTATTCTTCACACACGGTAACAATGATTATACTGCGACTCCAGAAATTTTACGTCAGCAAGGTTATTTCACTTCTGTATTCCATGCGAATAACGCAACATTTTGGAATCGTAATATCATGTACTCTGCTCTTGGTTATGATCGTTACTATAATGAGCTTGATTACAAAATTACACCAGAAACAAATTTAAATTGGGGATTAAAAGATATCGAATACTTTGATCAATCAGTAGATATATTAAAAACTGTTAATCAACCATTCTATGCTCGTTTCCTTACTTTAACAAACCATTATCCATTTACGTATGATGAAGATACAAAATTCATTGAACCATACAACTCTGGTAATGGCGTATTTGATCGTTACATCGTAACAGCACGTTACTTAGACGAATCAATTAAAAAATTTATTGAACGTCTAAAGGCCGAGGGGCTTTACGATGATTCTATTATTGTGTTATACGGTGATCATTATGGTATTTCCGAAAAACATAATCGTGCAATGGCACAGTTTTTAGAAAAAGATCAAATAACAGAATTTGATACTTTAAATTTACAACGTACACCTTTATATATTCATATTCCTGGACAAACAGAAGGTCAAACTATTTCAAAGCCTACTGGACAAATCGATATGAAACCTACTATTCTAAATTTATTAGGTGTTGATTCTACGAATGATATTCGTTTTGGCCATGATATGTTTTCAGATGAATATACTGGCTTTGTTGTTTTACGTGATGGTAGCTTCATTACAGATAAGTATGCATACAAAAACAACACTTTCTACGACCGTATAACAGGTGAAATTGTAGATTTACCAAAAAAAGAAGCTCAAGCCCTCATTAAACGTGCACAAAATGAATTACGAATGTCTGACAAAATTATTGAAGGCGATTTATTACGCTTCTCAGAAAGCAATAAAATTAAAACTGGCGAAGTACAAACTAAAATTAAAGAAACAGAAAAATAATCTATATATGAAAAAGGAGCAACTTATTACAGTTGCTCCCTTTTACTTTTATTCTACGCTTGTTTCTAAAGCTACATCCGTATAGGTATTATCATTACCTATATTTAAAATTACTTCACATTGACGCAATCTCAATTCAAAGAGCATGATAGAATCATGATAGATTTCAGGATTTGATTTCATCTTATGTAATATCTCTTGTTTTTCTTGTATTTCTAAATGCGTGTTTTCTACAGCTTGCTTTAAGGAGTTAAATGGATTCCTAAAGAATATATTAATATCTCGCTCTTGTGTGTTTTCAAACAGCTCAAATTGCAAGAAAAATTTCTTCATAATAGAAGCCGTTACCTCAGTATAATCTTCATTTTCTACATACTGTTTGTATTTGTTATATAGCATAGATTTATTTTTAGGAAGAACTCCAAATAATTTACCGGCACTTTTCAGTAAAAATTGTGCTGGCGTAAATCGACGTAAAATATTTACTTCATCCATTTGTATTCTAGTCGTCATCCTGTCAGTATCTCTGCGCCAGTCATCAAGCACTTTAAAGTCACATTCTAACTGTATTCTATTTTCTCCAAATAGTGAATTAAGCCCTTCACTAAGTTCTTCTAAATACGTTTGGCTTTGAAGAAGCTCATTATTAGAAGTTGCAATCCAATTTTGCATAGAAAGAGCAAGATTAGATAGTACAGTTTGTTCTAAATATTTATGCACTCTTTCATTCATTGCTTTATTTAGTTCCGTATCCATGTGCCCGAAATCACTTTCTTCACTAATTATATTAGAACAACTCTTTAATATCTTCGGGATATTTTCAGTAAGATCATTCGTAATTTCAGTCTTCATTGAACGATATGATTGTGTAATGAAATGAATTTTTTCCCTCTCAAATGCAGTAAGGTTATTAATGCTACCGTTTAGTTTCACTAGCATATCTTCATTCCAATTAATAGCATCCACTAGATTGTTTTCTTTCTCAACACGTTTATCCAAAAGATATGTAATTGTTTTTCGAATGAAATATAATAACTTTTCAGTACGTTCTGCATCGATATGTTTATGATTAAAGTTAAAATGAATAAACTCAGTTAAATCATTTAATTGTTGACTACTTGTATATAACGAAGAATAAGGGAAAATTCTCGCATGTGGGAAATATGTGTTTATTCTCGCTGCCGTATCATGTAATACCCTTTTTACTTCTGCTTCACTGTAAATGTTATCGATTTTATTTAATAAGAAATGAATTTGTAAATTTGGCGTATGTTCTTGAATACTTAATAGAATGTCACGTTCTTTATCAGTAAAAGGTGAATCCGCATTCAATACGAACAGTAATTCGTCTACAGAATTTAAATATTCGAATATCTCATCTCTAGTGTCGTTATTCCTATTAAAGCCAGGTGTCACTACAAATGTAAGTTTATTTTCATTTAAAAATCTGCATGGTAATTTAAATTCAACACATGCTCTATCTCTATATGTTTGATGGTGCTGGGACATCATATTATGGTAATCAGAGACATCTTCCGTTGTTGTAATTGCTGAGTCTGTTATGGCGTTTATTTCTATATGAGCATCATTTTTTAAAACTACTACATTTGAAATTGATTTTTCTAATATATTTTCTCCTAATATAGAGTTAATAAATGTAGTTTTTCCGTTTCCTGAAGTTCCCGTTACTAAAATACGATTTGTTCTTAAATCTGCGAGCTCGTCAACTAGCCATTTAAATCGGTGACCTATTTCTATATTGTGCTTTTGTGCCCATTGTGTAATAGATTCAAAAAGATGTAAGCTGTACTCTAAGCCATTTACATGATTAATAGAATGTGACAATAAGTTTTCTGCATGTTCTATATTTGCTGAATCTATTTTGGAAGGGAAAATCTCATCCCATGCCAATACAGCTGCAGATGGAAATACAGCATAAGATGGATTGACTACCTTTAACCAATTTGCTAACAGATTTGGTATGATATCGTTTAATTGTCTAAGCGTATATTGACCTTGAATTAATGCAAAGTACGTTTCTTCGTAAAGAGCAGAAACTTTGTTCCATATATCGGACGAATGTATTTCAATATGTAAGAAAAATTCATTTATTGTATTAAGCCATAATAAATAATTTTGTTCATCTTTATAACTGTTCCAAAGTGATGAAACCATTTGTGTAAATTGTACTTGATCTACATTATTTAATGTAGCTAATGCATCATAAAAATAGTCTGGTGAAATATGTTTAGTAAACCCTTTATCGATATATCCTTTTAACACCTCAAACCATGGATACGATTCTATTCGAATTAACTCATTCACAGCAAGCTCTACTGCACTATCAAAATCTTGCTGTTCCTCATAAAAGGAACGGGCAATTTTTGTGACATTCGGATAATCAGGATTTAAAGAAACTGCTTCTTTAATAACACCGAAAGCTGAGTCAAAATTATTTTGCTCAATGTAAAGAGAAAGTAATTGTAATCTAATTTCGGTCATCAATATTTTATTATCAGTAGTAATGGAAGTATAAATATTTTCAGCAAATGATAATTGATTAAGTTCGAAATAAGCATCCGCAATATTTTTTTGTGCCCATGGTGCTAATTCATTACTAACCTTCTCCCATTTAAAAATAGCTGCTTCAAAATCTTGATGACGATAATAAAATTCACCTTGTGCAAAACGGATATAAGACCCATCAGAAATCTCATTTTTTTCTTCGTTTACATAAGCTTGTCCAAGTACGTCAAGAGTTGGTTTTGTTTCATTTTCCATTAGGAATGTTTCATAATACACCTTTTTTATTAATTGTTTTTCTAATCTCATCTTTTCCCCCACTATATCTTGAAAATACATTTTTAAGATATGTCAATACTTTTTGTATGTATGCTTTTTATCTTAACAAAGAATATCTTTTGGAAAATTTCATTTTCCTTTCATTTTTCAAGTTAGATTGAATTTTTATGAGAAAAGTTTCAGTTTTTTTTCAATTTCCTTTCAGTTATGAAACAGCATTAAATGTTCCTAATAACCTAATAAGACTATAATATCCCACATTATATTATCAGGAAAACCCCATATAAACCATATTATAAAAACAATCTATATTGAATTTATATGCATAATTCACTGTGCTGTCAAACAAAAAAAACAACAATAGGAGCTAACAGCTATTCTTACCATTTCTTCTCAAATTGTTTTCCTTTAAAATGTTTCAGTGGTTATGTAATTAAATTCCATTAACCTATATAAATAACTAGTCCAAAAAATATCTATATGCATATCATGTTATAGTAAAGAATTTAGGAGATCCTAAAAGGAGGCATTTTCATGTTTGAAGATAAATCTAAAATAAATTACCCATATGAATTTACTGAAACTACAACAGTTCCTCTAAAGAACCCCATTGATAAAAAATTCAAGAACGGGACAGGTACACATAACTTTCCAATTAAGAAGCACTATAAAGAACAAGTTCTATACACTGAAAAAATTAATAATAATAAAAATAAATAATTGTATAGATCCTTATAACGATTAGCCATGTATAGTTATTTGGTTAGTAATGTAGAAATCTTTATTATACAATTCATGCACCTTTTAAAAAGTGCTGTATACAGCGCTTTTTTATACATAGATAAATTTAAGCTAACGCAGCCAAGAAATAAACTACAAAGTTACTCCACCATATTTTCGTTTAACAATTAAATCTACATATTAAAAGGGAGCAACAGTAAATGTTGCTCCCTTTTGAAATGTAATTTTATTCACCCTACATAACCCTCTTAAACATCTTCTCCAACTCATAAGTAGAATGATGCACAAGAATTGGTCTTCCGTGCGGGCATGTGTACGGGTTTGTTGTTGTACGTAGTTCTTCCAGTAAGGCAAATATTTGATCGTTCGTTAAATATTGATTTGCTTTAATGGATGCTTTACAGCTCATCATGATGGCTGCTTCTTCACGTAACTTTTTAATATCAACTTTTTTTAGTTTAACGACTTGCTCCATCATTTCATCGATAATTTCTGTTTCTTGTCCTTTCGGGAACCACGTTGGATGCGAGCGGACGATAAAGGATTGATGGCCGAATTGTTCTAAAAATAGCCCGACTTTTTTTAGTTCTTCTAACTGCTCTTCGACACGTAAAAATTCAGTAAGAGATAGATCAATACGGTACGGTACAAGTAACTCTTGTACTTCTTGCGCTACTCTTCCTACTTTATCACGGAAGTATTCATAATTAATACGTTCCTGCGCGGCATGCTGGTCAATCATATATAAGCCTTTATCATTTTGAGCGAAAATATATGTTCCGTGCATTTGTCCAATTGGATAAAGCGGTGGTAAGTCATTCCCATTCATTTCAATCTCTTTTATTTCCCGAACTTCTTCTAATTCCTCTAGTTCAAAGTCCTCTTCATTACTGTCCCACGATTTCTCTTCTCGAATTGGTTCTTCAATTATCGGTCTAGTAGATGGCTGCCAACTTTGTTCTTCTCTTATGAGCGACTGTGGTGGTTGCCATTCTTGTTTCGGCGGTTGCCACAGTTGTGCTGGCTGTTTCACAGGCAGCGATTCTTCTTGTTTTTCATCCATGCCAGTTGGTAAAACGATGTCCGGCATGGATGGTTCTTTCGGCTTCGCATGCTCAAACTGGAACTGTTCTTGCACACTTTCGTCTTTTTCTTTTTTCTTCGTTGTTACGCCTGCATCTGGAATGAGCTGTATTTTTTTAAATGCAGCTTGCAATGTTTCTTCGATCAGCTTTAGCAATTCTTGTTCTTTACTAAAACGAACCTCTAACTTCGCTGGATGTACGTTAACGTCAACTAGCATTGGATCCATTTCAATCGATAAGAAGCCAATTGGATACCGGCCGACTGGCAGTAATGTATGGTATCCTTGCTGAATTGCTTTCATTAGTACAAAGTTTCGAACGTAACGACCATTTACGATCGTTGACATATAATTACGAGATGCTCTCGTTACTTCTGGTAATGTTACATAGCCTTTAATTGTAAAGTCTAAAGATTCCGCTTCAATTGGAACAAGCTTCTTCGCAACTTGAATACTGTAAATCGATGCAAGTACTTGTCTTACATCACCGTTACCTGATGTATGAAGCAATTTCTTTTCATTATGAAACAGTTTTAACGATACTTCTGGATGTGACATTGCAATACGATACACGATATCTGTAATATTCCCGAGCTCCGTATGAATGGTTTTCATATATTTAAGACGCGCTGGTGTATTAAAGAATAAGTTTTGTACTGTAATATCTGTTCCTTTTCGGCTCGCAGTTTTCTCTTGCTTTATAATGTCTCCACCTTTAATGATGAGGTGTGTACCAGGCGCATCACCTGTGCTAGTAATTAATTCTAATTCACTAACAGAGGCAATACTCGGCAATGCCTCACCGCGGAAACCGAGTGTTCTTATACGAAACAGATCGTTTTCATCTTTAATTTTACTCGTCGCATGGCGTTCAAAAGCGACGATACAGTCTTCTTCTGCAATACCATCACCGTTATCAATGATACGAATTTTCGATAACCCAGCTTCTTCTAAGTGGATTTCAATAGATGTACTATTCGCATCGATAGAATTTTCCACAAGTTCTTTTACGACTGAGGCAGGGCGCTCTACTACTTCCCCTGCCGCAATTAAATTAGAGAGTTGGTCATCGAGTTTGCGAATTTTCCCCATCTACTTACTCATCCTTTCTTTAACTTCTTCTGTAAGCGATACAATTCGTTCATCGCTTCTAAAGGTGTCATATCAAGTAAATCGATTTTTTTAATTTGCGCAAGTACTGCGCTTTCTTTTTGATCAAGCACAGGCTTGTCTTGTTTTTTTGAAGATTGGTCTCCTCCAAAGAAAGATAGTTGTGACTCTTCTTCAGTCTCTTCTTTCTTTTCTTGTATTTCTGCCGGTTCTTCTTTTACAACTACAGGTTCTGGAACAACTTCTTGTACCTTTACTTCTACACGCTTTGGAATAATAATTTCTTCCTGTCCTTCTAGTTGTGCTAACACTTCTTTCGCGCGGGCAATTAAGCTATCTGGAAGCTCTGCAAGTTGCGCAACGTGAATTCCGTAACTTTTATCAGCTGCTCCATCTTGAATTTTATGAAGGAATACTACTTTTCCATTCTCTTCAATTGCTGAAACGTGTACATTTTTCAGTTGATTTAAACTCTCTTCTAACACAGTCAATTCGTGATAATGCGTAGAGAATAACGTTTTTGCACCAATTTGGTCATGAATATGTTCAATGATCGCTTGTGCAAGTGCCATGCCATCATACGTAGATGTACCGCGTCCAATTTCATCGAATAAAATTAAACTTCTTTCTGATGCGTTTGCAATTGCATTTTTCGCTTCTAACATTTCGACCATAAATGTACTTTGACCTGAAATTAAATCATCTGCTGCACCAATTCTCGTAAAGATTTGGTCAAATACAGGTAATACTGCTTCTGTTGCTGGTACGAAACAACCAATTTGTGACATAACCGTTACAAGTGCTAACTGTCTCATATACGTACTTTTACCAGACATGTTCGGTCCTGTAATTAAAAAGACATCCATCTTCTCTGGCATAATACAATCATTCGGTACATACAATTTCCCGTTCAATACTTTTTCAACGACAGGATGACGACCATCTTTAATAAAGATTTCACGCTTCGTTGTTAGTACAGGTTTTACAAACTGTTCTTCTTCACTAACTGTCGCAAAACTTTGCAGTACGTCTAATTCACTAATTACTTTCGCTAAATGTTGTAATTTCGGAATAAATACTTTTACTTCTTCACGAAGCGCTGTAAATAAATCGTATTCTAGTTGTACAATTTTTTCTTCTGCTTCTAAAATTAACGTTTCTTTTTCTTTCAGTTCATCTGTAATGAAACGTTCAGCATTAGCAAGCGTTTGTTTTCGTTCGTAGCGGCCTTCTGGAAGTGCTGCAAGATTCGCCTTCGTCACTTCAATGTAGTAGCCGAAAATACGGTTGTACCCGATTTTTAACGATTTAACTCCTGTAATATCACGCTCTCGTTTTTCAAGCTCAGCGATCCACGTTTTTCCGTTTTTACTAACGTAACGATATTGATCAAGCTTGTCATTATAACCGTCTTTAATAATATCTCCATCTTTAATAGAAAGCGGTGGGTTTTCTTGAATACTTCTTCCTAGTAATTCAGTTAAGCTCTCACATGGATCCGCCCCTTGAATTAACCTTGCTGCATAAGCATTATCTAACAAACTAATCGCTTCTAAAATAGCTGGTACTTGAAGTAAAGATCGTCTTAACTGTAATAAGTCCCTTGCATTGACATTACCAAATGCAACTTTTCCTGCTAAACGTTCTAAATCATATACTTCTTTTAATTTTTCTTTTAAATCTTCACGTAAGAAGTAATCATTTACAAATGTTTCAACCATTTCTAAACGCTCTTCAACTTTTTCTTTCTGAATAAGTGGACGTTCCATCCACTGTTTTAACATACGACCACCCATAGCTGTTTTTGTTTTATCCAATAGCCATAATAATGATCCTGTTTTTTCTTTCGTTCGAAGTGTTTCTGTCAGCTCTAAATTTCGCTTTGAATGCACATCAATTTTCATAAATTGATTCGTATAATAAATTTCTACAGGTTGTAAATGATCTAATGAACGTTTTTGCGTTCTTATCACATAGTTAAATAAGCGTCCAATTGCTTTAATTAACTTTGCTTGCGAAACATTTTTCACAAGATGTTCTAATCCTTCAGGAATTGCCGTTGCATCTTCATATGAGATTGTCATTTTTAACGTTTCAGTTAATTTATTTAATTCATCTTTAGAAAATGAAGAATCTACAACAATTTCTTTCGAACCAGTTGCATACACTTCTAATAAAATATCTTCTACTGAACCTGTTAACAACGTTACTGTATTTTGTCCAGTCGTTAAATCATTACAAGCTAATGCATATGATCCATCTTCAAAATGTGTTAATGCGGCTAAAAAGTTATTTTCTTTCTCATCAATCGTACGCCCTTCCATCATCGTTCCTGGCGTAATTAGTTGTACTACTTCACGGCGCACTACACCTTTAGCTGTTTTTGGATCTTCCACTTGCTCACAAACAGCTACTTTATATCCTTTTTCAACAAGTTGTTCAATATAGTTTTTAGCTGCATGATGCGGTACACCGCACATCGGTATACGATCACTACTGCCACCATCTCGGCTCGTTAATGTAATTTCAAGCTCATGAGCTGCTTTAACGGCATCTTCAAAGAACATTTCATAAAAATCGCCTAATCGGAAAAATAAAAAGGCATCTTGATAGTCTGCCTTAACCTTTAAATATTGCTGTATCATAGGGGTATATTGCGTCATACTTTTCCTCCATAATTCTTACATAGTAATCAATTTTCATATATGTCACATTTCACGGACATCCATATCTCCTATTTCAGGAGTCTTTCTTCATTATAACATATTTCATAAAGAATCATGTTCATTCAGCGCCACTTATATAAAGTAAAAAGCTAGGAAGAACTTCTCCCTAGCTTTCTATTACTCTTCTTCTGCATCAACGATAAAGTTCGGATCTAATTCTTCAAATTCATCATCAGCAATTTGGAAATCATCATCTGATTCTACGCAGCCTTCAGGATTTACACTTACACAAATTTTCGTTTCTCCAACTACTTCTGTTACAAATTCACGTTCTACAGTTACAACAATTTTATTACCGTTTGGTGATACAAGCGCTTCTAAACAATTTGGTGGCTGAATAACACGAGCAATAATTTCTAAATCGTCACCAGAAAAGTTTTTATCACGATAACCAATGCTTACTTCGTCCGTGTAGTTCACACGTTCTGTTACAACTTCAGTCTTTGTATTTCCATCAAATGAATACCAAGTGTTCACATCATAGAAACCTTCAATTTCCACATGCTTCCCATTCTTTCTTGCTTCGTACGAGTGGTTAATTACCCAGCACCCTAAAATACTTGTTGGTTCATTATTCGATTCACATGTATGCGTTGACTTTGTATACTTACGTCCTTTTCCAACCACTGCTTTTGTAATAATCTCTCTAAATTCGGACATTCGTAACCCTCCTCAATCACTATTCACTTAATCATATGCGTGACAATAGCGGAATGTGTCATTCTTTTTTTGAGAAGAACTTACGTTTAATCAACTAAAAAAAATAGATGTCAATATGACATCTATTTAACAACCACAATTTCCTTTTTTACTTTCTACCGCTGCGCCAGTTTCACCCTTAAGTACATCGCCACCAGTTGAAATTAATATTTCATCTGTAACGTTGTTAGAAATTGTACTAGCAACTAACTGTAATAAGTCATTTACGTATGTTTGTGAAGATTTAAATTCTTGTACGACTGGAATACTGTCTAACTTATCTTGCAATGCATCAATTTCAGCTTCTACCTTTTTTAAAGCTTCCCACTTCCCGTAATGCTGCAAGTTTACTGCTTGTTTTTGCAGTGCTTTAATTTCATCGATTGCGCGCTTTACATTTTCATTTTTATGAATTTGCGCCTCTGCTTTCTTAAAAAAATCAACTTCTTCTGTTTCAGAAATCATTTTTGCTAATTCTTTCGCTTGTTCAACAATGTCATCTTTCGAATATACTTTCATCTATTATTTCACCTCAATCGGCTCTTCAACTAATTCCCCGTTAAGAGACCAAGTTTTTGCTTCCGTTACTTTTACTTTCACAAGCTGACCAATTAAAGATTTTGAAGCGACGAAGTTTACAAGTTTATTCGTACGAGTATAACCTGCAAGTACTTCCGGATTATTTTTACTTTCCCCATCAACTAACACTTCTACAATTTGACCTTTATAACGACTATTCTTTTCAATTGCCAACGTATTTACTAGTGTATTTAAGCGTTGAAGACGTTCTTTCTTTACTTCCATCGGTACATTATCTTTCATTTTTGCAGCTGGTGTACCTTCGCGAGGAGAATAAATAAATGTAAAGGCAGTATCAAATCCTACTTCACGATATAACGACATCGTTTCTTCAAATTGCTCATCTGTTTCATTTGGGAAACCAACGATAATATCTGTTGTTAATACTGCATCTGGAATTGCTTCTTTAATTTTTCTTACAAGTTCTAAATAATGCTCACGTGAATATTTACGCGCCATAATTTTCAACATATCTGTACTTCCAGATTGAACTGGTAAATGGATATGTTCTACTAGGTTGCCACCTTTGCCAAGCACTTCAATTAAGTGATCATCGAAATCACGTGGATGGCTCGTTGTAAAACGAATACGGGCAATATCAACTTTACGAAGTTCGTCCATTAAATCGCCAAGACCGTATTCTACATCTTCAAAGTCTTTACCATATGCATTTACGTTTTGTCCAAGTAACGTAATTTCTTTATAACCATTTGCAGCTAAATGACGAATCTCTTGGATAATATCTTCTGGACGTCTACTTCGCTCTTTTCCGCGTGTATACGGTACAATACAATACGTACAGAACTTATCACAGCCATACATAATATTTACCCAAGCTTTAATATCACCACGACGTACTTTCGGAAGGTTTTCAATTACGTCGCCTTCCTTTGACCATACTTCAACTACCGTCTCTTTCGAGAACATCGCATCTTTTAGAATATACGGTAATCTATGAATATTATGCGTTCCAAATACCATATCTACATGCTGATTTTTTTGCATAATTTTATTTACAACAGATTCTTCTTGAGACATACAACCACATACACCAATTAAAAGGTCCGGATTTCTTCGTTTTAGTGACTTTAAATGGCCTAGTTCACCAAACACTTTATTTTCAGCATTTTCACGAATCGCACAAGTATTTAATAAAACTACATCTGCATCCTCAGTTGAAAAAGTTGGTTCATATCCAAGCGTTGTGAAAATACCTGCCATTACTTCCGTATCATGCTCATTCATTTGACAACCATATGTACGAATATAGAACTTTCTTCCTGTACCAAAATTGCGAAACTCTTCAGGTAAGCCAAAATCCCGTTCAATTTTAACTTCTTCTTTCCCTCGCTTTTTCGCATCCTTTAAGGAAGGTGGTTGATATACACTTTCAAAGTATTTACTATAATCTTTCTCTTCTTTTTTCGTAGAGGAATTTGCTTGTTGACTTGCTAATCGTTGTTGCTCGTTCATCGGTAATCTCCTTTCACCCTTAACTATACACACTCTATAGTCCATTTTAATGCGCTTAGACTCACCTCAAAAATGGTTAGATAGCTTGGAGATAACTTGTCCTTTGAAACTTGAGTAATCAATCTAATCATTCATAAGAATGAAGTCTTCCCCACGCAAATAGACATTCCCTTTTTATCATTTCTTGTTGTCCTACCCAAAAGCATATTGCTTTATCCCTATAAACATTACCATAGTATGACGTGTTTCGCCAATTTTAACAATCCAGAGGCCCTTTATTATCTTACATTTCATAAGCAATGAACTTGCCATTTTCATACAACGATTTACATATTATTTTACCATTCTGAATTTTCTAAGTAAATAAAACTACCCTATATTTTTTGCACATAAAAAAAGGTTACCAAATCGGCAACCTCCTCTTCTTACATTACATAAATTCAGCAACAAGCTCATCAAACATTTTCTGATCCATATTTAAATCAGATTTCACTAAAGGCTCTTCACTATAGCCTTTAACAAGTTCTTGATATGATGGTTGCTTAGTATTTTGATAAATTAAACCTGTTACTAATCCGTTATTTTCCATTAACGTTTGCATAGCCATCATGCGATTAGACGGATCATATCCCTCTACTGTACTTAGTTTCGTTAAATTCTCTTTAAACCAATCGTAAGTATTTACTTTATTGTAAGTAACACATGGGCTGAATACGTTAATTAATGAAAATCCTTTATGGTTAATACCAGCTTCAATAATTTGTGTTAATTCTTTTAAATCACTTGAAAAGCTTTGCGCCACAAATGTTGCACCAGCTGTTAAAGCCATTTCCATAACATTTAGTGACGGTTCAATTGAACCTTGTGGTGTACTTTTCGTTTTAAATCCAGCTTCACTACGTGGTGAAGTTTGCCCTTTTGTTAATCCGTAAATTTGGTTATCCATTACGATGTACGTAATGTCGATATTACGACGAATAGAATGGATTGTATGTCCCATACCGATTGCAAATCCATCACCGTCACCACCTGATGCGATAACTGTTAAATCACGATTTGCCATTTTCACACCTTGTGCAATTGGAAGGGCACGACCATGAATACTATGCAAACCATACGAATTAATATAACCTGAAATACGACCTGAACAGCCGATACCAGAAATAACAGCAAGTTCATCTGGGTTTAAGCCAACGTTAGCTGCCGCACGTTGAATTGCAGCTTGCACCGAGAAGTCTCCGCAACCTGGGCACCAGTTTGGTTTTACACTGTTACGAAAGTCCTTAAATGTTGCCATTTAGTACAACCCCTTTTTTGCATTCGTTGTAAATCTCTTTTGGCAAGAATGGGTTTCCATCATATTTTAAAAGACTAGAAATTTTCTCACCATTACCAAGATTCATTTTCATAATGTTAGCAAGCTGACCTGTTGCATTGTTTTCTACAACTACAACGCGCTTCGCATTTTTCACAAGTGGATCGATTTCAGCTGTAGGGAACGGGTGAATTAAGCGCACATGAGCATGGTTTACTTTCATACCCTCTTGTTCTAAACGCTCCATTGCCTCTTCGATCGCACCACGAGTTGAATTAAATCCAACAAGCAATACGTCTGCTTCGTCATGCTTAACATTTTTATAAACAGGGGTATTAAACTTCAAGTTATCCATTTTACGGAAACGTTTGTCCATTTGATCTTTACGGTTTATTGCTGATTCAGAAGGTTTACCCATTTCATCATGTTCTACACCTGTAACATGGTGAATACCATTTTTCATACCAGGTAAAACACGTGGTGAAACGCCATCTTCTGTTACTTCATAACGCTTGAAGTATGCTTTATTCTCACGTTCTGGTATTTCTATGTCTAAATCAAGCTTACCACGGCGAATTTCCACTTTATCTAACTTAAGTGGTTCTACAGTTTGTTTCCCTAAAGAAAGCTGTAAATCTGTTAAGAAGATAACAGGAACTTGATATTCTTCAGCTAAGTTAAACGCTTCTACAATATCATAGAAAGCTTCTTCAACTGTACTTGGTGCCATTACGATTTTTGGAATCTCACCATGCGTACCGTAAATCATCGCCATTAAATCAGACTGCTCTTGTTTCGTTGGTAATCCCGTACTTGGACCACCGCGTTGTGTATCAACAATTACTAATGGTGTTTCTGTAATACCCGCTAAACCAATCGCTTCCATCATTAAAGACAGACCAGGACCAGCAGACGCTGTTAATGTACGAACACCAGCATAGTTTGCACCGATTGCCATTGTACAAGCTGCGATTTCATCCTCAGTTTGGATTACTGTTCCGCCGACTTTCGGTAATTTTTTAATTAAGTATTCCATAATTTCTGATGCAGGTGTGATTGGGTATGCTGACATAAAACGAGCACCACCAGCTACCGCACCAAATGCGATTGCATCGTTTCCAATCATAAACATGCGTTTTTTACCATCAGCTTTTTCAAGCTGCATCATGTTTACTTTCTCACCTAGTAATTCTTTCATATATTGAGAGCCGCGTTTAATTGCGTCCATATTCTTTTGAACGACTTGCTCTCCTTTACGACCAAAGATTTCTTCAACAACATCTAAATAAGCTGTTTCGTCTAATCCTAATACCGCACTTGATGCTCCAACAGCAACCATGTTTTTCATTAATGATGTGCCTAATTCTGAAGCAATATCTGTAAACGGTATCACATATAGATTTACATCTGTATTATCAGGTATTGTTGGATTAAATTTCGCATCCGCAACCACAATTCCACCTGGACGTAGTTCGTGGAAGTTAAAATCAATTGTTTCTTGGTCAAAAGCAATTAAAATATCTAAATCATCTGAGATCGCTCGTACTTCTGTTGTACTTACACGAATTTTATTATTTGTATGGCCGCCTTTTATACGTGATGAGAAGTGGCGGTAACCGTATAGGTAATATCCTAATCGGTTTAATGCAATACAGAAGATTTCTCCTGTACTTTCAATTCCTTCACCTTGTTGGCCTCCAACTTTCCATGAAAGTTGACTAATCATCTCCTACACCCCTTTTGGCTGCATTCATTGTAGTGTATTTTTTTACAGTAATAGTTTAGCATTTTTTATGCAAATAAACTACAACGGACGCAAATTATGCCTCTTCTGATTTCCCTGAATCTTTAGTATAAAGCTATTTTGTTTTTCATTCTAGTATTAGGTCTTAAAAAAATCAATAATATCAAATGAATTTATTTTAATTTTTCTGAATCTTTAAAACAAAAACTCAAAAACTTATATGTTCAACAAAATTATCGTATAAAAATCGTTCGACCATAGATGCATCATAGTGTTTGTAAAGCTCATTAACTACATTTTCATACTCTCTATATGCCGTTAAATCTACAACCGTCTCCAAAATCCCATCAAAGTCTGAACCAAAGCCTATATTCTTTTCTCCACCTAAGGAACAAATATATTCAATATGTCTTACTATATCTGTTATATTCGCCTGTCTTTCGCTCGTTAAAAATTGCGGTACAAAAGTAACTCCAATCACGCTATTTTTCTTTATGAGTGCTCTAATTTGTTCATCATTTAAATTACGTGGATGTTGACAAAATTTATAGCAATTTGAATGAGATGCAATTGGGTTTTTAGCAATTTCTATAACATCCCAAAAGCTTCTTTCATTCAAGTGAGACACGTCAGTCCATAAATGTAACATATTCAGTTCTTGTACAATATGTTTCCCAAAGGTTGTTAAACCCGCTCCACGCGTCTCTAGCGCACCGTCAGCTAATAAATTGGCATAGTTCCATGTCAGCCCAAAGGAACGCACTCCCAATCGATAAAACAGCCGTAATTTCATTGCATCCTTTCCAATTGCTTCGCAACCTTCTAATGTTAACAGCGCTCCAATCTCGTCCTGTTTTAACATGTTAATATCATCTTTTGTCTGAATAAACTTCACACCCGGTAATGATAAAATTTCATTATAAAAAATATCTACCATTTGTAATGCCACTTCAAATCGTTTTTCATATAGCACCGTTTCTGGCACATATATAGCAAAACATTGTATACTCCCTTTTCTTTTCTTTAATTGTTCAAATGTAATATGTAATTGCGGATCGTTTTTAAAATCCTTTTTCCCCTGTGCACTCCATAACTGAAAGAGTACATCACAATGAGCATCAAAAATTTTCATTTCCATTCCTCCATTATAAAAACAACCTGTTTGCATACTGCAAACAGGTTGTTTAAACTTAACGAGGTTCTACAATTAATTTTATTGCTGTACGCTCTTCGCCATCAATCATAATATCTGTAAACGCTGGGATACAAATCAGGTCCAAACCACTAGGCGCTACAAATCCTCTTGCGATTGCTACTGCCTTTACCGCTTGGTTCAATGCACCTGCACCAATAGCTTGAATTTCTGCTGTTCCGCGTTCGCGAATAACACCTGCAAGTGCACCAGCTACAGAATTAGGGACCGACGTTGCTTTAACTTTTAATATTTCCATTCCGCGTTTCCTCCTCGTTTCTTTAAAAAGTATTAGCAATTATTTCACTTTAACTTATATTCACGAGGAATGGCGCGTATTCCTGCTAAATTTTCGTAATTTTTCTAAAAAATTAAAATATAATAACTTATCTAAAATTTAACGTTGATTTACTCAAAAAATGGTTGATCGTCATTAATTAAAATGCGCTCAATTTTCTTTGCTTTTCCTGTATTTGGATCCACATCAATTAACACTGCACTTAATTGCGTTCTACCACTTGTTACTTCAAATCGTACCGGTAAGTTCGTTAAAAACTTCTTCAATACCGCTTCTCGGTCCATACCTAATATTCCATCATATGGCCCTGTCATCCCAACATCTGTAATATATGCCGTTCCGCTTGGTAAAATACGGTTATCCGCTGTAGGGACATGCGTATGCGTACCTACTACTGCTGTAGCACGTCCATCTACATACCAACCTAGCGCTTGTTTTTCACTTGTAGTCTCCGCATGGAAATCAACAAAGATAATATTCGTACGTTTTTTCGCAATATTAATTAATTCATCCACTTTACGGAATGGACAATCAATCGGAGGAAGGAAAGTACGTCCTTGTAAGTTAATGACTGCAACTTCTTTTCCATTACAGTTCACAAAGATAAGTCCTTTTCCTGGAGTTCCTTCTGGGAAGTTAGCTGGTCTTGCAAGATATTTTGCATCATCGATGAATTCAAATACTTCACGATTATCCCAAGCATGGTTTCCAAGTGTAACTGCTTGCGCCCCACACTCTAAAAAGTTTCGATATATTTTTTCTGTAATCCCACGGCCACCTGCTGCGTTTTCTCCATTAATGATTGTTACTGTAGGTGTATATTTTTTCTTTAATGCCGGTACGTATTGTTGAATCATACCTCTACCAGGAGATCCTACTACATCCCCAACAAATAATATTCTCATATGTCTTACCCTTTCTATGTACTGCATTTTTTATTGCTATAGCATTAAGGAAATTCCTTATAATATGTTTATTATAAGTTTGTTTCACTTTTACGCTATATAACTAACTGTCTTTATTTTATCCAATTCCAACACAAAAAAATAAAGTGGTGTTTCACCACTTTATTTTGCGTATTCCACTGCACGTGTTTCACGAATAACAGTTACTTTAATATGTCCTGGATAATCCAGTTCATTTTCAATACGTTTTCGGATATCACGAGCTAAACGATGAGCTTCTAAATCATCGATTGTATCTGGTTTTACCAAAATACGAACTTCACGTCCTGCTTGAATTGCAAATGATTTTTCAACGCCTTCATAAGACTCTGAAATCTCTTCTAACTTTTCAAGACGACGAATGTAGTTTTCAAGCGTTTCACTACGAGCTCCCGGTCTTGCAGCTGATAAAGCATCTGCTGCTGCAACTAAAACTGCAATGATAGAAGTTGGTTCTGTGTCACCATGGTGAGATGCGATACTGTTTATAACTACAGGATGCTCTTTATATTTCGTTGCGAGTTCAACACCAATTTCAACGTGGCTACCTTCTACTTCATGGTCAATCGCTTTTCCGATATCATGTAATAGACCAGCACGTCTTGCTAGTTTTTCATCCTCGCCAAGTTCTGCTGCCATAAGTCCAGTTAAATATGCAACTTCCATAGAGTGTTTTAAGACGTTTTGTCCATAACTTGTACGGTATTTTAAACGACCTAAAATTTTAATTAAATCTGGGTGTAATCCGTGAACACCCACTTCAAACGTTGTTTGCTCTCCGACTTCGCGAATATACTCGTCCACTTCACGTCTTGATTTTTCGACCATCTCTTCAATACGCGCTGGGTGAATACGTCCGTCCTGTACTAGTTTATCAAGAGCGATACGAGCTGTTTCACGACGAATTGGATCGAATCCAGAAAGGATTACCGCCTCTGGTGTATCATCGATAATTAAGTCAATACCCGTTAACGTTTCTAACGTACGAATATTACGACCTTCACGCCCGATAATACGTCCCTTCATTTCGTCATTTGGAAGATTTACAACCGAAACGGTTGTTTCAGCAACATGATCAGCTGCACATCTTTGCATTGCAAGAGATAAAATCTCTTTTGCTTTCTTATCCGCTTCTTCTTTCGCGCGAACTTCACTTTCTTTTACCATAACAGCGATTTCATGAGAAACTTCATTTTCTACTTTACCAAGAATAATTGCTTTCGCTTGTTCGCGTGTCAGATTGGAAATGCGCTCTAATTCTGTTTGTTGCTTTTGAACTAACTCTCCCACTTTGCTTTCCAACTCTTCAATCTGTTGTTGTCTCGCTACAAGAGAATCCTCTTTCTTCTCTAACTGCTGCTCGCGTTTATCGAGCGTTTCGTCTTTACGATCAAGGTTCTCTTCTTTTTGCATTAAACGATTTTCTTGTTTTTGTAATTCGCTTCTACGGTCACGAATTTCTAATTCAGCTTCTGTACGAAGTGTATGAATTTCATCCTTTGCTTCTAAAAGCGCTTCTTTCTTAAGTGCTTCAGCCTCACGATTCGCTTCGTCTAGAATACGTTTCGCTTCATTAGCCGCACCATTAATCTTCGCTTCAGCAATAGACTTTCGAACAAAAAAGCCAACAACTGCACCGACTGTTGTTGCAAGCAAAATGGAGATGAGTATCCAAACTGTACTACTCATGATTTCACCTCCCCTTGCTATGAATGAAAAAAGACTGTCGGCATGTACATTAAATTACAATATACAGCAAAGACCGTCGTCCCGCTTTTTTAAGGGACTTTCTTCATTTCACAATTAAAATGTCATATTATTATTTCGGTAAGTTTTAAACCTTACTCCGAATATTACTTCTCTTCTTGAGAAGAGTATATCGTATATAAGAAAAAATATACATTCTCATTGTATCTATCGTAATTTTCATTGTCAAGCGTTGTCTACTTTTACTTTCTTTACCTTCAGTCCTGAATGTTATCTGAATTTGAAAAATTGATAGCATATTATCCTGGAAAACCTTAGTAAATACCATTTTATTCCCTTAAAACGCATGAATATTCCTCTTTACACATCCCATTTGAGTCAAAAAAATATTTTAGCCACTACGATAAATACCCCTTTAATAGAAGGTAAAAAATAAAAGACACGGGACCCGTGTCTTTTATTTTTTAATCTTGAAGAGTTGAATCTTCCGTGTCTTCCACACCAGAATCTTCACCAATTCCGTGATGATCACGAACAAAGAAGGCAATTTCCTCTCTTAAGTCCGTATTCTCTTTTAAGAATTGCTTCGAATTTTCACGACCTTGTCCTAAACGTTCTTCATTATAAGAATACCAAGCACCGCTCTTTTGAACGATATCAAGCTCAGAAGCCATATCCAAGATTTCACCTTCTCTTGAAATACCTTCTCCGTACATAATATCAACTTCAGCAACACGGAATGGTGGCGCTACTTTATTTTTCACTACTTTTACTTTTGTTTTATTACCAACGATGTCGTTACCTTGCTTTAATTGCTCCGCACGACGCACTTCAAGACGGACAGTTGAATAGAATTTCAACGCACGACCACCTGGAGTTGTTTCTGGGTTCCCAAACATAACCCCAACTTTTTCACGAATTTGGTTAATAAAGATTGCAATTGTTTTTGATTTGTTGATTGCTCCTGAAAGCTTACGAAGTGCTTGTGACATTAAACGTGCTTGTAAACCTACGTGTGAGTCACCCATGTCGCCTTCAATCTCTGCTTTCGGTACAAGAGCTGCTACAGAGTCAATTACGATAATGTCAACCGCACCACTTCGTACAAGTGCTTCTGCGATTTCTAATCCTTGCTCCCCTGTATCAGGCTGTGATAATAGTAATTCATCTATGTTAACGCCTAATTTTTGTGCATATACAGGATCCATTGCGTGCTCCGCATCGATGAATGCTGCTTGTCCACCTTGACGTTGTACTTCTGCAATTGCATGTAATGAAACTGTCGTTTTACCTGAACTTTCAGGTCCGTAAATTTCGATAATACGGCCACGTGGGTATCCGCCTACCCCTAGCGCCACATCAAGTGCTAAAGAACCACTTGAAATTGTAGAAATTCTACGTTCCGCTTGTTCTCCTAATTTCATAATTGAACCTTTACCGAATTGCTTCTCTATTTGTTTTAACGCCATATCTAATGCCGCTTGACGATCACTCATTCAAAATTCCTCCTTAACTGAATTGCTAATCTTATTATACCTATTTTCAATTCAATTTGCCAACAAAAATCGAACATTTATTCGATTTTTTTATTTTCCATCACACAAATACGGAATTTAACTATAAAAAAAGCTAGAAGAAACTTATATCTCTTCTAGCTTTTTATATAAATGATAAAATCCATATTTTGCTGATCGTTCTCTAATTTGTTGACGACTTCCACTTAAATTAAGAGGAAAGACTGCAGTTTGTTCACCATTAATCGCTAATCCAACAAATACTGTTCCTGGCTCTTTCTGTTCTGAAGCATCTGGCCCTGCTACCCCAGTGAAACTAATTCCGATATCCGCTTTTAATAAATCCTTAACATTTTCAGCAAGATAACGAGCACATTCTTTACTAACTGCACCATCAGTATGCAACACTTCTTCAGGCACACGTAAAACATGTTGCTTCACATCATTATGATAACAAATGACACCGCCCTTAAATACAGAAGAAACACCAGCATTTTCAGTTACTTGATTTCCAAAAAGACCACCTGTTAAACTTTCTGCACATGCTAAAGTTAACCCTTTTCTCTTCAATAACTCGATTGCCTTATAATGCAAAAATTCTTGGTCATATCCGTAGAAAAATTCTCCTACTCTTTCTAAAATCAAATCTTCCACATGTTGAATTAGTTTCTCCGCTTCGCTAACATTTTGATGCTTAGCGGTTAAACGTAATGTCACTTCTCCATCATTTGCTAGCGGGGCAATTGTTGGGTTTGTTTGTCCATCAATTAAATCTTGAACTTTCACCTCTAATTGGGACTCCCCAATACCGAAGAAACGAAGCACACGAGAATAAATGTTTTCTCCTGTTGTAAAATTACGTAAAAAAGGCTCTACGTAACTTACATACATTGGTTTCATTTCTTTTGGCGGCCCTGGTAATAAAATATAAACTTTTCCGTTCTTATTTACCCCCATACCCGGCGCCATACCGTGGTCATTTGCAAATACTGTTGCTCCATTTAAAACGAGCGCTTGCTTTTTATTATTCTCCGTAAATTCACGGCCTGTACGCTTAAAGTAATTACTTATTAAGGCTAATGCCTTTTCATCATACACAAGCTTTTCATCTAAACTAGCCGCTATCGTTTCTTTCGTTAAATCATCTTTTGTCGGTCCTAATCCACCTGTAAAAATAAGTATATCAGCACGTTCTTCCGCAGCTTCAATCGCCTTTTGCAGTCGCTTATTATTATCACCAACAACAGTATGATAGTAAACGTTAATTCCAATTGAAGCCAACTTTTCAGATAAAAACTGGGCATTTGTATTTGCAATTTGTCCAAGTAATAATTCAGTTCCAACCGCAATAATCTCAGCATTCATCCCAATTCCCCCATAAACTTCTATTTTGAGTTTACAAAAGCAGCTCTATTCTTCCAGAAATAATCCCATCCTGAAATAACAGTAAAGATTAATGCAATCCATATGAAGATATCAGCAACTGGAATATGGATTAAATTTAAAGGTACATCGTGTAATAAATATGCTGCAATCGCAATAATTTGTGTCCATGTCTTAATTTTCCCTAGCTGATTTGCCGCAACTACTTCCCCTGTTCCAGCAAGTACAAGACGTAAACCTGTTACAGCAAACTCACGACTGATAATTACAATAACAATCCAAGCCGGTACATATTGCATCTCTACCAATGTAATAAGTGCTGCCGAAACAAGTAATTTATCAGCTAATGGGTCAAGAAACTTCCCTAAATTCGTTACAAGATTATACTTTCTTGCGTAATGTCCATCAATCCAATCTGTAGCTGAAGCAATGATAAAGATAAGTGCCCCTACTAAATGTTGAATTGGCAAATCAACATCACCAATTTTGTATGAACCCCAATCAAAGGGCGCTAACATAATTACCATAAAAATTGGAATTAAGAAGATTCTAGATATTGTAATTTTATTTGGTAAATTCACAGCTATTCCTCCATCATATCAAAAACATTTGTTCATTGAAAAAAGTCATCGAAGCGATGACTGTTATTGTGCAGGTTGCTCTATCCCTTGGTTTTTTATCACCAATCTTTGGTGAAGTTCTTTTTCTGGGTCTAATGGGAAAGCAACCACTTGGCCATTCAGTTTAACTTCAACATTCGTTGCATTTCCAATATTAAGTCGTACTTCTTTTAATGTTGATACATCACGTTTTTCTGTTTGACCACCTTGTACTGTAGTGTTTAAAATTTCGTTACCCGCATCATCTTTAACATCTACATAGCTTGTACCCTTCGCTATGATTTCCAATTCTAACGTTTTATTATTATGAATTTCCAAAGTAGATACCTTACCAGTTGTTCCAACTACTTTCACTTCTTGCTGTCCCGTTGGTGGTGCTGGTTGCTCTTCTTTCTTTGGTTCTTCTTTCTTTGGTTCCTCTTTTTTTGGCTCTTCCGCTTTCGCTTCATCTTTCTTCGTATCTAACGGAGAATCTTTCGCTTTTTGAACTTCAATTTTCTCACTTTGAGCACTCGGAACTTTTTCATCATCTTTTCCAGTTAACGCTTGAAACACAAACCAGATTACCACTCCAACTGCAATTACTAACAGCGCAACTAAGATTTTCGGCATGTGATCTGCAACTGGCCATGATGAAGATTTTTGCATTGTTTCTTGTGTCTTTTGTCCCGTTGATACTTGTGGAACTTCACGCTTTTCAGATTGTGGTATCGTACTCTGATGTTCTACAAGTAGTTCCTCACCATTTAATCCAACCGCATCTGCGTATTGTTTAATGAATGCACGCGCATAAAAAGCTCCTGGCAATACATCATAATTGCCTTCTTCAATTGCCACTAGATGGCGTTTTTGAATTTTTGTAATCTCATGCAGCTGATCAATAGACAAGCCTTTCGCTTCTCTTGCTTCTTTCAGCTTTTGTCCCAATTCCGTCACTACTAACACCTCAATATTTCTTTAAAAGTCAAACATAGAGAAATTATTTTGCGTACCTTGCTCAATTTCATCTACTAAATTATATTGAATTTCTTCATCATAATCGTTACGCAACTCGATAATATAATCAAAATCATCCAATGTGTATTCTGACTGACTCACAAATACATCAGGATGTTCCACAACTTTCGTTGCAGGCAATCTCATAATTTCACGAACGAGCTGCCAATGTCTTTCGTTGGCACGCTTCGTTGACACAATTCCATCTAGGATGAAAATATTGTCATCGCTATACTCATCTTCAATTAATTGACTACGAACAGTTTGCTTAATAAGAGTAGATGATACAAATAACCACCTTTTATTTGCACAAACACTTGCAGCAACAATGGATTCTGTTTTTCCGACACGAGGCATTCCGCGTATCCCAATTAGTTTATGGCCTTCTTTTTTCATAATTTCTGCCATAAAGTCTACCAGTAAGCCTAATTCATCACGCACAAATCGAAATGTTTTCTTATCATCTGCATCTCGTTGTATGTACCTACCATGCCTAACCGCTAGCTTATCTCTTAGCTTGGGCGGACGATATTTCGTTACCGTTATGTTATCCATCGTATTTAAAATTGATTCAAGTCTAGAGATTTGCTCTTGATTATCACACATAAGAAGTAACCCACGTCGTGCATTATCTACACCATTAATTGTGACAATATTAATGCCGAGCATACCGATTAACGAAGAAACGTCACCAAGCAAGCCAGGTCGGTTTTTATGTATTTCATATTCAAAATACCATTCAATCATCCAAGATCACTCCCCTTGCTTACTTTACACCTACGTACTATATTATATGATTTCACCTTAATAGGGAAGCTAAATGTATAATCTATCCTGTGTAATTATTATACAAAAAAAGTAGAGAGGAGAATCTCCTCTCTACTTTTACTTATGTTGTACAAACTTAACCATTAAGTTTGCAATTGTATGTTGCTCCTGTTCATCAGCAACTTTCCAAAGCTCAGCTAATAATTTCTCTTGGTCATTGCGTCCTTCTACTTCATTAGCAAGGTAGTCGCCAACACGAAATGCCATATCTGATACTGCACCGCCATCTAAACCTTTTCCTTGCGCTTGCTCTAAACGATCTCCTAAAAAGCTCTTCCATTGATCAAAATTTTCTAATACTGACATAATTAAGCACCTCACTATTGAGTAATAAAATCATGCTTAATTTGTGCAACTGTTCATTTTTTATGTAAGAAATTTTTAGCAGTGCCAACCGCCATTCACTCCGATGATTTGTCCAGTTATGTAAGATGCTCCTGGTGATACGAGGAATGAAACTGTTTTCGCTACCTCTTCTGGTAACCCTATTCTACCTAATGGTATATCTTCAGCGATTCCCATTTTATCTTCTTCAGAAAAAACACTTAACATTTCCGTTTCAATTGCTCCTGGTGCTACTGCATTCACACGTAATCCACTTAAAGAAACTTCTTTCGCTAGAGCTTTCACATATGAATTTTGCGCCCCTTTTACCATTGAATAAAGCACTTCACAAGAAGCCCCTATTTGTCCCCATATAGATGAAACAATTACAATATTACCGCTTCTCCTCCCGATCATAGGCGGAAGTGCCATTGAAAGTAATTTATATACGTTCTTCACTTGAAGTTCTACCATATAATTCAATTCATCGTTTGTTACATCTGTTACTAGTCCAAAAATACTCTTCCCAGCTGCGTATACGATAACATCAATAGGATGTTCAATTTGCCCCCACAATCGCTCTGCTCCATCACTAGAAGCCAAATTCGCTTGAACAGGGATAACTTCCCCCCATGCTTTCTGCAATTCCAATACCTTTCCTTCACTGTTATTGTAATGAACATAAACTGTATATCCATCTTGAATTAATTGTTTCGAAATAGCAGAGCCAATCCCTCCGCTCCCTCCAGTTACTAACGCATACTTTTTCATAAATTCCCTCTCTTATCTCTACAAGTTCAATTTTCACACAACTAAATAATACCCTCACCTTACAATTTTTCAATGATAAGATGAGGGTATCTTTAAAATGTTATTTTTTCGGTAACACCTGACAAACACTCATTTTTTCTTCTGACAACAATAATTTTGCCACTTCCTGTAAGTCTTGAACGGTTAGGCCTTCTAATACAGTCAATGCCTCAAATAGACTAGATTCATTAAACGCATATCGTGTAAATTGATTTGCAATATATTCTGGTGAATTCAACGAGCGTAAAAAACCACCAATTTTCTTTTTCTTCACTCGCTCTAATGCCGCCGCATCTAATTGATCATAATCTGTTTTTAATAAAATATCTTTTAAACGATCTGCCAATTCATCAGGTTGTTTCGTATCACCGCCAACCATTGCAAAACCGAAGTTATTTTCTTCTGTATAGTCATACGAGAATGAATCATCAATAAGCCCTTCATTATATAAAGCTTCGTAATGAACAGAACTTTTTCCAAATAAATAATCTAAAAGTAACGTAAGCGCAATTTCTTGTTTTAAAAGCGCTTGCCCTTTTTCTTTTAAATTAGTCGCTTTAATACCAACTAAACATTTCGGTGTTTGCACAGGCATTGAAATAATTTTTTTCTTTTCATTTACCTCATTTGGTTCCTCTTCAAATGAACGCACAATTTCTGGCTGGTTTTTATAATCTTTTTTCGCTTGATTTTCACGTACTAAATCCATTGTTTTCTCTGGATCAATTGCACCCACAACAAATAATAACATATTGCTCGGATGATAAAATGTTTCATAACATTCATATAATAAATCTTTCGTAATTTTACTAATAGATTCGATTGTCCCTGCAATATCAATTTTAATTGGGTGTTTTACAAACAAGCTATCAATTAACCCAAAGTACAAACGCCAATCTGGGTTATCTTGATACATTTGAATTTCTTGCCCAATAATTCCCTTCTCTTTTTCAACTGTTTTTTCAGAGAAATAAGGCTCTTGCACGAAGTTTAGCAATGTATTTAAATTTTGTTCTACGTTTGAAGTACATGAAAAAAGGTAAGCTGTTCGTGTGAAGGATGTAAAAGCATTTGCCGATGCTCCTTGTTTACTAAACAATTGGAAAGCATCGTGATCTTCTTTTTCAAATAATTTATGCTCAAGAAAATGCGCAATCCCATCAGGCACACGAATCATTTCTTCTTTCCCTAATGGTACAAATGTATTATCTACTGAACCATATTTCGTCGTAAACGTCGCAAATGTTTTATTAAATCCTTGTTTCGGTAAAACATATACATCTAATCCATTAGGAAGTTTTTCATAATAGAGTGTTTCTTTTAATTGCTCATAAACAATTTTCTCCATTTATTCTCCCTCCGTTCCTTGTAAAAAGTAAATTGTATCTAGTTCAATATTTTTAGCAACTTTTACAATTTCTTCTTTTGTCACACTTTCTATACCTGTAAGCCATTCTTCAACTGGACGTGTACGATCTGAAATAATACCATGATATAGCATTTCTACAAATCCACGCGGTGTATCAATCGCCTCTAATATTTGATTTTGGATGACACTTTTTGTTTGATGTATTTCTTCTTCAGAAAACTCTCCGTTTTGCATCGCAAGCATTTGTTCTTTAATAATCTCAACTGCTTTTTCATAATTTTTCGCTTCGATTCCTGACATAACAAATAATAAACCTTTATGACTTTCAAAGCGCGATGCTGCATAGTACGCTAAACTATTTTTTTCACGCACATTTACGAATAACTTCGAATGAGAAAAACCACCAAACAATCCATTGAACAATTGCAATGCAAAATAATCTTCATCTTTATATGTGACAAATGTACGATAACCGATGTGTAATTTACTTTGTTTTAATTCTTGTTTTTCAACAACTTCTTTTTCTTCATTATTTCGTCTATGAAGGAGTACATTTCTTTCTCTCACTGGACGAACTGAAATAGAAAAATATTTACTTACAAGATCAACGGCGTTTTCTGAAATATCACCAATAATATATAGATCCATTTCATCTTCCGCTAACACCTTTTGATAATATTGATACAGACTTTCATTTGTAATAGACGTAACACTCTCTTTTTTTCCATTTGCACTTAAACGATACGGTTCTACTTTGCACATTTCTTCAATTAAACGCTCGTTTGCATAACGCATTTTATCATCATAAGTAGCTTCAATTCTCTGTAACAGTGCTCTTTTTTCACTTTCTACGATAGAAGATAGGAAACCGTTCCCCTCCGTTGCTGGATGTAACACAATATCAGACAACATAGAAAGTGCTTTTTCAAATAACGGTGGTGCATCATGTAAATAAACTTCATTTGCAATGTCTACATAAATGGAGATAATATGGTCTTCCCCTTTTTTACTTACATCTACCGCTAAAGAAGACCCGTATAATTCTTCTAAATATTGACGAAGACGAATTACAGAAGGTAATTTTTCTGTCGCACTTTGCAATACGTATGGCAATAGAGCACGCTCTGTCACCGTCTCCTCATTTAAAGGCGCTTTAAAACGAAATACAAAGGTATTCGTTTTATATTTATCAGTCGGAATAATATGTACGCGCAAACCACCTAACTCATGTAGTTGTTGTTCCATTAGTTTCATTTATAGCCCTCCTTTACTTATATAGGAATATTCCTCTTCAATATACAGTTTTTAGAAATAAAAAATCAACTTTTCTCCCTTATTATGCTTACATATGATTCTTTCTAAAAACTTTAATATGTAAGGAACATAGTAAAATTCCGTATTAAATATATTCTATGTAAAAAAGCCCACACTAATGTGCGAGCTTTTTTATACTTATAAAATACTTATCGTTTTCCTTTTTCATAAGGAGTTCCTAATGCTTTCGGAGCTTCAGAACGACCTACAAAACCAACAAGCGCTAATATTGTGAATACATATGGTAATATCGTTAATAAAACACTTGGAATTTGATCTAATACAGGAATTGTTCCGCCCGTTACACTAAGAGATTGCGCAAAACCAAAGAATAGAGCTGCACCTAGTGCGCCTAGTGGATTCCACTTTCCAAAAATCATAGCAGCTAAAGCTAAGAAACCTTGTCCTGTAATAGTTGCCCCTGAGAAGTTATTAGAAATTGACATTGCAAAAATCGCTCCACCAATTCCAGCAAACACTCCTGAAATACAGACTCCAATATAGCGCATTTTATATACGTTAATCCCCATCGTATCCGCTGCCATTGGGTGTTCACCAACAGCACGTAGACGAAGACCGAACGGTGTTTTATAAATAACATACCAAACAACGAATGCTAAAATAATGGCAATATACGACGTTATTGGTACGTTCGAGAAAAATATTTTCCCTAAAACTGGAATATCCGAAAGGCCTGGAATATCAATCTTTTCAATACGATACTGAATAAAGTCAGTCTGCCCTTTATCAAAAATCTTCTTAATTGCAAATACTGTTAAACCAAGAGATAAGAAGTTAATTGCTACACCACTTACAACTTGATCCGCTCGGAATGTAATAGAGGCTACCGCATGAAGTAATGCAAATAATCCACTACCAATTGCCGCAAATAATAACGCAATCCATGGAGTCATCGTTCCCCAAGTATCACCCATTAATAAGTTTGTAACTACTCCAATAAATGCACCAAATAGCATTAGTCCTTCTAATCCGATATTTACAACACCCGATCTTTCACTAAACACACCACCTAATGCTGTGAAAATGATAGGTGCCGATGTATATAACGTACCCGTCACAAGAATGGCTAATATATCTAAAAAGCTCATTTATTTCCCCTCCTTGCTCATGCGTGTAAGCGCCCATCTTAACACATAACTACATGCAACAAAGAAGATGATACATGCAATAATTACATTAATAAGCTCTGATGGTACATCTGCCTCAAAGTTCATTTGAGGGGAAGCACTTTTCAAACCACCAAATAATAAAGCTGAAAGGATTATCCCAAACGGATTATTCCCTCCAAGTAATGCTACAGCAATCCCGTCAAATCCTACTCCTGTAAACGAAGACATCGCTGTCATACTTTGGAATGTCCCTAATCCTTCCATTGCTCCACCAATCCCTGCAAATGCACCAGCAATTGTCATGGAGAATACTACATTACGAGAAACTTTCATACCTGCATATTGAGAAGCATGCTGATTAAATCCTACCGATTTTAATTCGTAACCTAAAGTTGTTCGATCTAATAAGAACCACATTAAAATAGCGATTAATATTGCTACAATAATTCCCCAGTGAAGACGCGAACCATCAGTAATAGAAGCAAGCCAGTCTGAAGATAGTGACGCACTCTCTTTAATATCATACGTTTTGTCATTACCCGCATGTAAGAAACGCTTAATGATGTCATACGTTACATACAACGCGATATAGTTCATCATAATGGTTACAATAACTTCATTCACTTGAAACTTCCCTTTTAAATATCCCGGAATGAAGCCCCAAATTCCGCCCACCAATGCTGCGAATAAAATAGATAATGGAATATGAAGGAACGCTGGTAGTGAAACTGCATAACCGAACCAAACCGCTGCAAGCCAACCAACTAACAATTGACCCTCTACCCCGATATTAAATAAACCTGTACGAAATGCAAACGCCACTGATAAACCAGCAAGAATAAGCGGTATCATTGTACGAAGCGTTTCACCAATCGCACTTGCGCTACCGAACATGCCCGTCCAAAGTGCACTATAACCAACAATTGGATCATAGCCACTAACTAGCATTACAATCGCTCCGACAAGTAAGCCGAAAATAACGGATAGTACTGGGACTAAAATATTTATCGTTCGCTCTGTTAAAAGTTTTTTAGCCATTGGTACCCACCTGCTCCTTCTTTGTTCCTCCAGCCATTAACAATCCAAGCTGTTGTTCATTCGTTTCTTTCGCATCAACTATTGCTACAATTTTCCCTTCATAAATAACAGCAATTCGATCGCTAACATTTAAGATTTCATCTAACTCTAGTGATAAAAGTAATACACCTTTTCCTTTATCCCTTTGCTCTATTAATCTCTTATGAATAAATTCAATTGCTCCTACATCTAAACCACGTGTTGGCTGTGCCGCGATTAATAAATCTGGATCACGATCTACTTCACGTGCAATAATTGCTTTTTGTTGATTTCCCCCAGATAGAGCGCGTGCTAACGTTTGCTCACTAGGTGTACGTACATCAAACTGTTCAATCAGAGCCTTTGCTTTTTCTGTAATTTTGCTGAAATTTAAAATCCCTTTCTTTGAAAACGGATTTTTATAGTACGTTTGCAGAACTATATTATCTCTAACAGAAAAATCAAGGACGAGTCCGTGTTTATGACGATCTTCTGGAATATGACCAATTCCCTCTTCTGTTATTCTTCTAACAGGCCAATTTGTTATTTCTTTTCCTCTAATTGCAATAGAACCTGACTCAACTTTTCGTAAACCAGTAATTGCTTCTATTAATTCACTTTGTCCGTTTCCATCAATCCCTGCAATCCCAACAATTTCCCCCGCACGAACAGTTAAGTCAAGGCCTTTTACAGCAGGTAGTTGACGTGCATCGTGAACAACAAGGTTTGCAATTGAAAGTACCTCTTCTTTTGGCTTCGCGTCTATTTTTTCTGTTTTAAAATTCACTTGACGTCCGACCATTAATTCTGCAAGTTTATTTTCATCCGTATTTGCAACGTCAACCGTTCCAATCCCTTTTCCTTTACGAATAATCGTACAACGATCGCAAACTTCCATAATTTCTTTCAACTTATGTGTAATAAGAACAATAGATTTTCCTTCTTGCACAAGCTTTTTCATAATTTGAATTAGCTCATGAATTTCTTGTGGTGTTAACACAGCTGTCGGTTCATCAAATATTAAAATTTCTGCACCGCGGTAAAGAGTTTTCAAAATCTCAACACGCTGTTGCATACCAACTGAAATATCCTGTATTTTCGCATATGGATCTACAGCTAAGCCGTATTGTTCAGACAGTTTTTGAATTTCTTTAGCAGCTTCCTCAACAGCAATTTTCCCTTTTTTCTTCGGTTCATTTCCGAGAATAATATTCTCTGTAACTGTAAAATTATGAACAAGCATAAAGTGCTGATGAACCATTCCAATACCAAGGTCATTTGCCACATTCGGATTGGTAATGTTTACAGACTTTCCTTTAATTTTAATTTCACCTTGTTCTGGTTGGTACAAACCAAATAGTACATTCATCAATGTGGATTTCCCTGCACCATTTTCTCCAAGTAAAGCATGTATCTCACCCTGCTTTACTTGCAGCGTAATATCATCATTCGCTACAATGCCTGGGAATACTTTCGTAATATTATTCATTTCAATTACGTATTCCATTGTGTTCCTCCTTTTAACAGGGAACATTCCCTATTACACTATTAACTTATTAAGCAATTCGGAAGTTTTATACATACAAAGGTTAGTTCTATGAACTAACCTTTGCTATTTCTCTATTTATTTTTTTAGAGAAGCTTCATATTCTTTATACTCTTTATCTGTAGCCGGTACTTTAATTTCACCGTCTGTAATTTTCTTTTCAAATTCTTCTACTTTTGTTAAAATTTCAGGGTTAACTTTTTTCACGTTATCAGTTGTTTTTGAAATACCAATACCGTCATCTTTTAAGCCAAACGCTTCAATTTTTCCACCTTTTAACTTTCCATCTTTTGCTTCTTTAGCTACTTTTTCTACAGCTACATCAACGCGTTTTATCATTGAAGTTAATGTTACATTTTCAGGCATACCTTCTTGATGTTGGTCACGGTCAACACCGATTACCCAAACATTTTCACCTTTTTTCTTACGATTTTTCGCTTCAGTGAACACACCGTTACCTGTACCACCAGCAGCATGATAAATTACATCTACGCCTTGACCGTACATTGCTGAAGCAAGAACTGTGCCTTTTTCAGGCTTATCGAATGCTTCTGCATATTCAGATACGATTTCAATGTTTGGATTTACTGCCTTTGCACCAGCTTTAAATCCATTTTCAAATTTACTAATTAAATCACTCTTCATTCCACCAACAAATCCTACTTTATTCGATTTTGTTGACATAGCCGCTACCGCACCTACAAGGAATGATCCTTCATGATCTTTAAATGTAATGCTCGTTACGTTCGGTGCATCTACAACAGTATCTACGATTGCAAATTGTTGTTTTGAAGATTCTTTTGCAACTTCTTTAATTGCACCTTCTAATTTATAACCAATTCCGAAAGTTAAATCATATTTATCTTTTGAGAATTTTTTTAAATTCGGAATATAATCAGCTTCTTTTTCAGACTGAAGGTAACGATAATTTGTCTTTTCTTTTAAACCATTATCTTTACCAAACTTTTGTAACCCTTCCCAAGAAGATTGGTTAAATGATTTATCATCAACGCCCCCAACATCTGTTACGAGACCAACCTTGAAGTCTTTATTGTCTTTCGTGTCTTTCTTGTCACTGCTCGCCTTATCCGAGTTACCACATGCACCTAAAACTGTACTTGCTGCTAATGTTAATGATAATAAAAGGCCTGCTTTTTTCTTCATACTAGAAACCCCTCCAAAAATGATATATATTTATTTATTCTTACGCTGCTGTCCCTTACTTCTTGCTGTCACCTCCCTAAAAAGAAATTTACCTACATACGCTTTCTTAATACGTGGAAGCTAAACTTATCAGCTCTAAAGTAATTGATAGAATATAAGATTGGCTCATCATTTTGATCATAGTGCATTTGTTTTAATACAAGCAGTGCTGTTTCAGGCTCACATTCTAAAATCGGTGAGATTTTCGGATGATAGCCAATTGGCTCAATGTGAGCAACCGCATATGTTATGCGTTTATGCGTGTTATTATGTATCACCGTTAATAATGATTCCTCATTGTAACCCGATAAATCTGGCAATATTTCTTTTGCAAGTTTATCGATACAATACACAACAGGTTCCCCATCTGCTGTACGCACGCGTTCAATCATCACTGCATTAAAACCATCTTCACTATTAAACTTCTCTTTTTCCTCTTCTGTTAAAGTTGTAGTAGATGATGATAAAAAGATTGTTCCTGGTGTTTTCCCCACACTAGAAATCATATCTGTAATACTAGAAAGTTGTTCTATTCCAGAAGAAAATAATGGCTTTGCATTTACAAATGTCCCTACACCATGTCTACGAATGACAACATTTTCTTCTTCTAAAATACGCAACGCTTCCCTTAAAGTCGCTCTACTTACGCCAAGTTCTTTCGCTAAATCAAACTCTGATGGTAACTTTTGTCGTTCTTTATAAGCTCCATCTTTAATTTTTTCTTTGATGTGATCAATCACCCGTAAATATAGGTGACGACTATCGGATTTTACTGACATAAGACTCCCCCGCATTTCAATTATTCGACCTCTGATGTAAGACTTCTTTTCTCTTTTTTCAACTTACAACATAGTACAAATGACTAACTACTAAAAATAAGCGCAATTGTCGAATAAATAATAATAATTTTTTAAGATGAAATTTTCACTCTTTACTGTATAAAAAAAACTTTGCACCATAAACATTCCTCATTTCGAGAAAAAGTTCGGCACAAAGATCCTTTACATCCTTTGTTACACACTTTTCCCCTCATAGTCTAGCAATTCATGGTTGCCAGGTAGAAACTTATGGACCTTATCTCCAAGATTATATGAGGCAGTGATTCTTTTCGAAGTAATCTTACCATTTGCTCTCATACGTGTCAACAAAATCTAACATTTTTCTACATTAAATATCGAACATTTACAAAAAACACAATCAAAGTATTCGTATTCTAAAGAGTACCTCTAAATGTAAGCCCTTTCTTTACTGCTGAGTATAGTATATAACAAAAACACTATATAAAAAAGCCTAATTGTAAAAACAATTAGGCTTTTTTTAAGAACTTTTTTCTTGTACATCATTAATGAGCACTTCTCTTGGTTTACTACCTTCATATGGACCTACTACACCATTCATTTCCATTGCATCAATTAGACGAGCAGCTCGCGTATAACCTACTCTAAACCTACGTTGCAGCATAGAAACAGATGCTGTTTGCATTTCCACTACAAGTTGAACTGCTTCATCGTATAATTCATCTTCTACTTCCTGCTTTGTATCAGGAACATCTTGCGGAATCATATCTTCTTGATATTGCGCTTTTTGCTGTCCAATAACATATTCTACAACTCTCTCAACTTCATCATCTGATAAAAATGCACCTTGTACACGTACAGGTTTCGATGCACCAATTGGTATAAACAGCATATCTCCACGACCTAACAGCTTCTCTGCACCACCACCGTCAAGAATTGTGCGAGAATCCGTTTGAGAAGATACAGCGAATGCAATACGTGATGGAATATTCGCTTTAATAACACCTGTAATAACATCAACCGATGGACGCTGCGTCGCAATAATTAAATGAATACCAGCAGCACGAGCCATTTGCGCGAGACGCATAATCGCATCCTCTACATCAGACGAAGCAACCATCATTAAATCCGCTAACTCGTCCACAATGACTACAATATACGGTAATTCGGGTTGTTTCGCTTCTGATTGACTATTATGTTCTTTAATATGGTCATTATAACCTTCAATGTTACGCGTACCACTATGAGCAAATAATTCATAACGACGTTCCATCTCACTCACAACTTTTTTCAATGCTTGCGATGCTTTTTTCGGATCAGTTACAACTGGCGTTAACAAATGAGGTACACCGTTATATACATTTAACTCTACCATTTTCGGGTCAATCATCATTAATTTCACTTCATGTGGTTTTGCACGCATTAAAATACTAACAATAATACCGTTAATACATACACTTTTCCCGCTACCTGTCGCACCAGCTACGAGTAAATGGGGCATTTTATTTAAACGAGCTAATACAGCTTCACCTGTAATATCCCGTCCAAGACCAATTAACAACTTCTCTTCCGGATGATTATTAGCCTTAGAATCAAGAACTTCCCTCAGCGTTACCATCGAAACTTCTGAGTTCGGAACTTCGATCCCTACAGCTGATTTCCCGGGAATTGGCGCTTCAATACGAATGTCCTTTGCAGCTAAAGCAAGCGCTAAATCATCACTTAAACTGACAATTTTGCTTACCTTTACCCCCATATCAGGATACACTTCATATTTTGTAACTGCAGGACCTCTATGTACTTTTGTTACTTTCGCTTTCACACCGAAACTTTGGAATGTACGTTCTAATTTTCGAGCATTCTCATAAATTTCAGCATTTTCATTTGTAACTTGCTTATTCTTTGGAAATTTCAATATATCAAGTGAAGGAAGCTTGTAATCTTTATTTTCTACATTTGAAAATTGCATAGGAGGTGCTTGTGCTTCACTCTCTAACGATTCAACGATTTTTTCCCCACGCTTTTTCTTTGGTTCTTCAATTGGTGGAGTCTCTTCAATAGACGGCGAAGTTATCAAATCTTCTTGCTCTACTTCGATTCGTTTATCCTCTTCTTCATTTACAGGATAATTCTCAGTGAAATTTGAAATAATTGGCGGATCAATTTGAATTTCTTCCATCGGCTCAATAACTTCTTCTTGTTCTGCAACACGTTTGCTTCTTGTACTTCTTGTTGTTTTTTTCTTTTCTGTTTGTTCAGCCGTTCTTTTGGATCTCCAATCTTTATAATCCCCTTGCATCACTTGAAATTGACTTCTAAGAATTCTACCAACTGGAGCTAACACTTCTCCAATATGTTTATTTGTTATACAGAGTACCCCAAGAATAACTAAAATAATTCCAATGATATAGGCTCCTACTTCGTCGAATAAGAAGTAACATGTCGCGAACATAAGCGCACCAAACATACCACCGCCTAAATGAACGCTATCTGGCCCCTTTTTCATTTCAAGAAAGAAGTTATCTTTCGTACTCACAATCACAGAAGTATTTTGCACTGCTCCATCTTTTGTAAGAAGGTTAAATAATGTAATATGACTAAACATTAATATCGCCAATACAATTAAATAAAATCCAATTAACCGTTTATTTAAAAGGTTCGGCCATCCGCGTTTTATAACAAAGGAAATCGATAGAGCTATTACACCTAACACACCAATTATGTACCACTCACCAAAGAAGAAGCGAAAAAATAACACAAACGATTTCCCTACAACGCCTAGCTGCAAAATCGTAATGATTGAAAGTGCAAAAAGAGTTAAACCGACGATTTCATAATACAAAGTTGGCTTTATCGTACGTCTTGCCTTTGCCTTCGTCCCTCTTTGCTTTTGTTTTGCCATTTCTTCACCTCGTGTTCTACATATAAGTAAAGCTCCCTTAAAAACGCTCTACTTATATGTCTGTTTTCTCTATTTTTCAGGTCTTTATATCTTCTATTTTTACACTTCTTGTAAAATGCTAAATAAACAGAAGAAAGCAGCCTACTCATGGCTGCTCAACCGTCTTGTTTTTTATATTATACCATAGCTCCTAAACAAAATCCTTCTTTTTGCTAAAAGGTTATTTTCTGACCAGGCTCAAATTCTAAGTAGTGAAGTGGGTTCGTACTGAGCACACGTACAATAGAATAATACCCATGTTCCTCTTCAGAAACCATTAATTCTACACCATTTATATTTACAACTTTTTGACTTTCACATAGTGAATAATCGGCCGGATACACAAGTTGCTCTGGCATAATTGTATATAAAATCATTGTAGCATTGTCCCTTCTGCACTATCTTCCGCGCGAACATCTATTAATTCGTTTAATTTTCGAATCGCATTTCCAATACCACCAACATCATCTATAAGACCGTACTTTACTGCATCCCCACCAATTACATTCGTCCCAATATCTCGCGTTAAATTCCCTTTCGCAAACATAAGCTCTTTAAAACGATCTTCTGTTACTTTCGAGTGCTTCGTCACAAAACGAATGACTCTTTCCTGCATTTTATCCAAATACTCAAATGTTTGTGGCACACCTATGACAAGACCTGTTAAACGAATGGGATGAATTGTCATCGTTGCAGTTTCCGCAATAAACGAATAGTCAGTAGAAACGGCAATCGGTACACCTATGGAATGTCCCCCACCTAAAACTAAAGATACTGTTGGTTTTGAAAGTGAAGCTACCATTTCAGAAATTGCTAGCCCAGCTTCAACGTCACCTCCAACTGTATTTAATATTAAAAGCAAACCTTCAATTTTCGGATTTTGTTCAATCGCAACAATTTGCGGAATGATATGCTCATATTTTGTTGTTTTATTTTGCGGTGGTAATTGAACATGACCTTCCACTTGTCCAATAATCGTTAAACAATGAATACGTGATTCATTCATCTGTGGTACATTTGTCTGTCCAAGCTGTTGAATTTTTTCTACTATTGAAGCCTCTTTTCCAGCTTCTTTTGGCTCAGCTTCTTTTTCTTCATTTGTATATCGTTCACGTTCTGTCATTTCGCATCCCCTTTCACTCGTATATAACTATTATTTCTTAAGTTATAAATTTCATTCGATAGGGTTAAAAAGAAAAAAAGATCACCCATAAGGGTGATCTTTTTTATACTTCCATAATAATCGGTAAAATCATAGGTTTTCTCTTTGTCTCTTCGTACAAGAACTGTCCTAATAATTCACGAATATTTTGTTTTAACATTGACCATTCAATTGAATATTCTTTAATTGACTGCTCAACAATCATACGTACAATCTCTGTAGATCGTTCAATTAACGCTTCTGATTCACGAACATATACGAAACCACGTGAAATGATTTCTGGACCAGAGATAATTTTCTTTTCATCTTTACCAAGCGTTACAACAACTACTAATATCCCATCTTGAGATAGCATCTTTCTATCTCGAAGAACGATATTACCAACGTCACCTACACCTAGTCCATCAATTAAAACATTACCAGCTTGTACTTTACCAACTAAATTCGCTTCATCGTCACCAAAAGCAATTACATCGCCTTTTTCTACGATAAAGATATTTTCTCTTGTAATACCTACATCTTCAGCTAAATATGCATGTGCTTTTTGCATACGGAACTCACCATGTACGGGTACAAAGTACTTCGGTTTCATTAAATTCAACATTAATTTTAATTCTTCTTGGCTACCGTGACCTGAAACGTGAACTTTTCTTTCGCCGTAATAAACAACTTCAGCTCCAGCTCTAAATAACAAATCAATAATTTTTGATACAGATATTTCATTACCCGGAATTGGCGAAGCAGCAATGATAACAGTATCACCTTTACGAATTGAAATTTGTTTATGTGCTTGTTTTGCCATTCTAGATAGAGCAGCCATCGGTTCACCTTGACTACCTGTTGTTAAAATAGCTACCTTTTTCTCTGGGAAGTTGTCTACTTCTTGTAATGAAATAACCATACCTTCTGGAACATCTAAATAACCAAGACGTCTTGCAATGTCTACTACTTTCACCATACTACGTCCTACTACTGCTACTTTTCGCCCTGTTTCGGCTGCTGCATCAAATACTTGTTGAATACGATGTACATTCGATGCAAATGAAGCAACGATAATACGACCTTCTGCGCCGTAGAACACTTTAGAAATTTCTACACCAACTTCTTTTTCTGAACCTGTATACCCTGGACGCTCTGCATTTGTACTATCAGATAATAGGCAAAGTACACCTTCATTTCCGATTTGCGCCATTTTCCCAAGATCTGCTCCACTATTTCCAATTGGAGTTTGATCGAATTTAAAGTCTCCCGTATATACGACTGCACCTTTTGATGTATGGAAACAAACGCCAACAGAATCCGGAATACTATGTGTCGTTCCGAAGAATGACACTGTTGTAGTGTTAAACTCTACCGTTGAGTTTGAATCGATTGTTTTTAGGTCTACACGGCCTAACATGCCCGCCTCACCAAGTTTTTCTTGTATAAGCCCTACTGTTAATTTCGTTGCATAGACTGGAATAGATAATTTACGAAGTACATACACAATTCCACCAATATGATCTTCATGACCGTGAGTAATAAATAAACCCTTTACTCGCTCTTGATTTTCCACTAAATATGTAATATCAGGAATAACGATATCAATTCCAAACATTTCATCTCCCGGGAACATTAACCCCGCATCTACGATAAAGATTTCAGAATCAATTTCAACACAGTACATGTTTTTCCCGATTTCACCTACTCCACCAAGAGCAAATACTTTAACAGACTCATTCTCTTTTCTCTTCATGTTGTTGCCTGGTTTAAAAATCTTGCAAACACTGATTTCACTAAAATTGCAGAGACACCAGGGGAAACTCTACAACCACCATATTTTCACCGTCCAAGACGAATGTCCTTACCGTTATGCGATATCATGTCCTTGTTTATTTTTAAACCAGGTTTCACCTCTCTTTCATTATATAAATCAAATATCTTATTCGATATGATATGAAAATTTAATTAAATTATAATTTTTCCCAATTTTGCTAAGCATACCCGTACTAAGCTACTTAGCCATATTATACCTGATACAAGAAATAGAACACAAGTTAAATCGTGCGAAAGAAAAAGTAAAAGAAAGGAACAGCACTAAAAGTATATGGCTTATTTCCGCTGCTTTTATACTCCATGTTATTTGGAAAAAACTACCCTAAATACTTTAAATTACTTTCATTTGATGGATTTCCTAGATTTTTTTCTTGAATCGCACAAAAACACTTATAAAATGAAGCTTTTTTATAGATTACGTCATATTTGAGGCAATTCCTATAAAAACATAACCGAAAGTATTTTCTGTACCAGCAACTACTTTTCAACAAAATTAAAGATGTAAGATCCTTTTCTTATAAACATTGCATTACATGACAAAAAGCTATGAATTACAAAATCCCGCTAAAAATTTAATAAGGTTAAATTTTTAGCGGGATTTGACAGTCACTATCGAGAACAAGAGGTTGAAACAAAATTAACGAAAGGACCATATCATACTTTAGCCAGTAGAGAACGCGTAGCGTAATATACTCGTTTTCAACATAAAATGTTTTCTATATAGGGTCATATACAGACGAGAAAGGCGAGCCTAAAATCATTTTACAAAAGATTTACATTAAAACAGATTCAAACATTTTCATATCAATAAAAAAATGACCTAGTTCCACACTAGGTCATTTTTATTAACGAGGAATAGATTGCATTACAGATTGTAACGTTACTCTTTCTTCTTCTGTTAATGGAAGAAGTGGTAAACGTACAGAACCTACATCTAATCCAACCATTTGTAACGCTGTTTTTACTGGAGTTGGACTTGGCGCCATAAATAACGAATCAGTTACTCTTACAAGTAATTGATGTAATTTTTGCGCCTTCTTAAACTCTCCTGCTTGAAATGCTGTAATCATTTCTTGCATTTCGTTTCCGATGACATGAGATGCTACCGAAACGATACCTTTCGCTCCAACTGCCATAGCCGGTAACGTTAAACCGTCATCACCGCTGTATACCGCAAAGTCGTCCGCTGTTTTTTCAATGATTTCTGTCATTGTTAACACATCGCCGCCGGCATCTTTAATAGCAACTATGTTTTCTATTTCTGATAAACGAACAACTGTATCAACGGAGATTTGTACAATAGATCGTCCTGGAACGTTATATAGCATAACCGGAAGCGGCGTGCTTTCAGCAATTGCCTTAAAATGCTGATACATTCCTTCTTGACTCGGCTTGTTATAATACGGTGCTACTAGCATTACTGCATCCACACCAACTTCTGTTGCCTTTTTAGTCAAGTCAATAGAAGCATGCGTATTATTGCTACCTGTTCCAGCGATTACGGGCACTCTTTTATCGACAACAGATACGACATGGCGATATAACGCTACTTTCTCTTCTGAAGTTAATGTAGGAGATTCGCCTGTCGTTCCTCCTACCACGATTGCTGTTGTACCGTTATCAATTAAATAATTTACCAATTTCGTTGTCTTCGCAAAATCGATATTACCGTTTATATCAAACGGTGTTACCATCGCAGTTGCAATTGTCCCAAAATCTATCATGGTCTCACTCCTTATTGTTCCAGTTGCTTTTCTTTTGAAAGCTCAAACGCACTATGTAATGCATTTACAGCCTCCACTAAATCAGTTTCTTTTACAAGAACCCAAATTGTTGTATGACTATCTGCCGATTGCAGGATTTGAATACCTTTTTCTGCTAAAGCTGTAACGATTTTCGCAGTAACCCCTGGATATCCTGCCATTCCAGCTCCAACGATAGATACTTTCGCACAATGCTCTGTCACAATTGGCTCATATCCAAGGTTCTTTAATAATTTAACTGCATGACTTGATACATTATCACTCACCGTATATGCTACGCCAGTAGGTGAAATGTTAATTAAATCGACACTGATTCCTTCGTTCGCCATTTCTTTAAACACATGTTGCTGCAAATCATATGCCGTTTCTTTTGCAAGCACTTTAATTTGCGTTACGTTTGATACGTGGGCAATACCTGTAACAGGACGTTCTTCTACATCACGACCTCTTGTAGCACCGTCATATGCTGAAATAAGCGTACCTTCACTCTCAGAATACGTAGAACGTACACGAAGCGGTACTTTTGCATGCATCGCAATTTCAACTGCACGTGGATGAACGACTTTCGCACCTTGATAAGCCATGTTACAAATTTCGTTATACGTTACAGTTTGAAGATGACGTGCATCTTTTACAATACGAGGATCCGCAGTCATAACACCTTCTACATCAGTGAATATATCGATGTATTCAGCATGAAGCGCAACACCTAATGCTGAAGCTGAAGTATCGCTACCTCCGCGTCCAAGTGTTGTCGTATCACCTTTTTTCGTTTGCCCTTGGAATCCTGTAACGACGATTACATCTACATTTTCTAACTCTTCATGTATACGATCGCAATTCATTTCAATAATCTTTGCATTCGTAAAGTCATCATTCGTTACAAAACCAGCTTGTGCACCATTTAATGCTGCTGCTTTTATACCGTTCTCATTCAACATATTAGAGAAAACAATTGCAGAGATTAACTCTCCGCACGATAATAATAAATCTTGCTCACGTTTAGAAATAGTAGATTCCTCTTGATTTACAAGACTTAATAACGTATCCGTTGCATATGGTTCACCTTTACGACCCATAGCAGATACGACAGTAACTACTTTATAACCAGCAGCTAATGATTTTTTTATATGATGAAGCGCATGCTTACGTCCATTGTCATCACGTACTGATGTGCCACCAAATTTTTGAACAATTATTTTCATATTTTGCACCTTCTCTTAGCCGTTTACACTAATTGTAATTTTACTAAGCGCTCTGCAATTTGAACAGAATTCCACGCAGCGCCTTTTAATAAGTTATCAGATACGACCCAAAGATGGAATCCTTTATCGTTATTTAAATCTTTACGGATTCTTCCAACGAATACTTCGTTTTTACCTACTGCAGTAGCTGGCATTGGATATAACTGCTCTTCTGGATTATCTTGCAGAACAATACCTTCCGCATTTGCAAGTAAGCTCTTTAATTCTGCTACTGTTACGCCTTCTTTTTCTACTTCGATGTAAACAGACTCAGAGTGTCCTGATACAACTGGTAAACGTACACATGTTGCCGCTACTTCTAATTCAGGCATATGCATAATTTTTTTCGTTTCATTAATCATTTTCATTTCTTCAAACGTAAATCCATTATCTTGGAACTTATCAATCTGTGGAATCGCATTAAAAGCAATTTGGAAATGCTTCTTATCGCCTGATACAGGAAGAACATTTGCCTTAACTTCTTCGCCATTTAAGATTGCTTGTGATTGTTCATGAAGTTCTTCAATAGCTGCCGCACCAGCACCTGATACAGCTTGATATGTGGAAACGATTACTCGTTTTAAACCATATTGCTGACGAACTGGCTCAAGAGCTACTACCATTTGAATTGTAGAACAGTTTGGATTTGCAATAATACCATTATGTTCTTTTAAGTCGTTTTCATTTACTTCAGGTACAACAAGTGGCACGTTTTCTGTCATACGGAATGCACTTGTATTATCAACAACAATCGCACCGCGTTTTGCTGCTTCTGGCGCTAATTGTTTCGATACAGATCCACCAGCACTAAATAGTGCGATATCTACTCCTTCAAAGCTTTCAGGAGTTGCCTCTTGAACTGTAAATTCTTCGCCTTTAAATACAAGTTTCTTACCTGCAGATCGTTTAGATGAAAGTAACGTTAATTTCCCGATTGGAAATTCTCGTTTCTCTAAAGTATTTAACATTTGTTCACCAACTGCGCCGGTTGCTCCAACTACAGCGACATGAAAAGTTTTTTGCTTTTCCATCACTATGCCCCTTTCTAGATACCAATCCTTCTATAACTTAGAATCAGAAGGAGTATACAATACCCCTTCTAATCTTAATAACGTTAATTTTATCATATTCTACAGTAAGAATGATGGTTTCATCAAAAATTGTCCGTTTTTTTTCGTTTTTTAATTCATATATCTGAATTTTTCTACGACCACCGGTTGCAATTGCTTTCCTTGCAGCGCTTCTAATACTGTATCTTCCAGTAACTCCATACGAGCTACCATTGAGTTCGGTTTTTTCTCTGGCGCATCTTGACCAAATGGGACGAAGTAGATGTTTTTTGTGGCCATTAGGCGCATGAGATTTACCCCATTTAATCCTAAAGCATCATTCGTCGAAACTGCCAATACGACAGGCTTGCCATTTCTTAGCGTCGCTTTTGCTGCCATTAGTACTGGAGAATCTGTCATTGCATTTGCAAATTTACTCATAGAATTTCCTGTTAAAGGAGCGATTACCATGCAGTCTAATGGAATTTTAGGTCCAAGTGGCTCTGCTCCAACAATTGAATTAATTGCTTTAAAACCTGTTATTTCTTCAATTTTCTTAATCCACTCTGCTCCTTCTCCAAATCTAGTATTTGTTGATTGAACAGTGTATGAAACAACGGGACGTACTTCTGCCCCTTCAGCAATTAATTTTTCTAAGTGCGGCATAACTTCCTCATACGTACAATGTGAACCCGTAAATCCGAAACCAATTCGTTTCCCCTTCAAACTCATTTCTTTTCCTCCTCCTTTGCAATTGCATCTGCTGCTAATAACTGAGAAAGAACATTTGCTAAAATTTGCCCAGCCGTTTTGGGAGCAACAATACCTGGTAATCCAGGTGCTAGCAACGCTTTGACTCCTCTTTTTTCCGCATATCTAAAGTCAGTACCGCCTGGTTTAGAAGCTAAATCAATCACTAACGTATGAGCTGGCATTTTTGCAATAACATTCGCTGTTACAACGAGGTGCGGAATTGTATTGATTACAATATCGATATTTCCTACTTCTTTCTCTATGTCTTGCATATGAAAAGGAGAAAACATCATTTCTGTAATACGTGCAATATGTTCAGATCGTCTTGCTCCAACTTTGACATGGGCTCCTAATGATTGAAATGCTCTCGCAACACTCATTCCTGTTCTACCAAATCCTAGAACCATTACATTGGACCCATGAATTGTATAGTCGGTATGTTGAATTACCATCATTAATGTACCTTCTACAGTTGGAATAGAATTGTATATTGCCACATCATCACGATCAAATAATTTAACAAGTTTTCGGTTCGTAGTAGATACGAGATTTTCCAAGTAAGGTGTACCAATACCCGAATATATAGTAAAGTGTTCTGGTGTATTTTCAATTTGTTCTTTCGTTATTGAAACTTTTTCATTTGAAAAAATAGTATCTACTTCTCCTTTAGCATTTGTACCTGCAACCGGCAAAATAATTGCGTCTACAGAAGTGAAATCTAAATTTTGTATACTTTCTTTTGCTGCCCCTGTGAAACCATGATCTAACTGATCAAACCCTATCAAAGAAAGTTTCGCATCCAATTCAACTAGCTTACGAATTACTTCTAGCTGCCTTGCATCTCCTCCTATGACAGCAATATGCATCTCAGTCAACATTCCCTAATTCACCTTCTTTTTCTGTCATTTATAAGAAAAGTGCCTACTTTTTCTTTTTCCTCCACATCATATGTAATGTACGAGTTTATGGTGATTGAAAATCCAAATGCACATATGATTTATCAGGTTTCTATGTAGATACAAAAAAAGATGACCAAAATGGCCATCCTTCACTCCGAATTTGAACGATCTATACTATCACAAAGAAGCATATCATGTCCGACTTTCTTTATTTGACTCCATGCCACCCTTATTTCTTGTGGTTCCTTTTTAAAACCTCCCCACTTCCCTACAGGTATTATAAGTGTTTGTATTTGTCCGTCTTTCTCATTAATCTCTAAATCCATATAACCTAAGACTCCCATTTTTTCCGCTTTTTCTATATCTACAACCTCTTTACCACTTAATTCACTTAATCGCATACATACTCCACTCCCCCTACTTAATTTTTCATTTGTATTGTCTATAATTAGTACCTATTCTATATGTATAAAAAAAATAACCTTCTCTCATTTAAAAAGAGAGAAGGTTATTATCAGATACATCATAAAAATCGATTATAGTTTTATTCCTTTTGGAAGTTTTCCATCTGGACTAATAAGTGCCGCAGAGAATTCATCAGTAAACATGTTGCGAATTAATCCGTCCACATTTTCTTTTGTTACAGTGTTTACACTTTCAATAATCTCATCAAGTGAACGATGTTTACGAAGAAGCAATTCATTTTTACCGTTACGGCTCATACGGCTATTTGTACTTTCTAAACTTAACATTAAGTTTCCTTTTAATTGCTCTTTACTATTCATAAGCTCTTTTTCTGTAATACCTGTATTTTTCAATGTCTCTAATGTTTCTTGCATTGTTTCATACAGTGTATCTAATTGTTGGCTACCTGTTCCACCGTAAAGTGTTAACATGCCTGTATCTTCATAAGAAGAGTGGTAAGAAAATACCGAGTAAGCTAATCCACGTTGCTCACGTACTTCTTGGAATAAACGGCTACTCATGCTACCGCCTAAAACATTATTTAATACAATTAAGTTATAAATATCTTCGTGTCCCATTTGTAAGCCTTTATATCCTAGACATAAATGAGCTTGTTCCGTTTCCTTTTTACGGGCTACCTTATTGAAATGGAAAATTGGGCTATGTACTTGTTCACGGTTTGTTGTTCCTTCATAACTACCGAAATATTGCTCCACTGTTTGTAAAAATGCTTCATCAATATTTCCTGCAACTGATACAACTACATTTTCAGGTGTGTAATGATCTTTTATATATTGACGTAACGTATCACCTGTAAACGTATTAAGCGTTTCTTCTGTTCCTAAAATAGGATATCCAAGTGGATGCGTTTCATATGTTGCTTTCGTTAACATATCATGCACAATATCATCTGGCGCATCTTCGTACATTTTAATTTCTTCACATACGACATTCTTCTCTTTTTTCAGTTCTTCCTCATCAAATGTTGAATTAAAGAACATATCTGCTAAAACATCTAAAGCATATTTAGCATGCTCATCTAATACTTTTGCATAGTAACAAGTATATTCTTTTGAAGTAAATGCATTCACTTGACCACCAATGCTATCAAATGATTCTGCAATCTCTCGTGCACTACGTGTTTCTGTCCCTTTAAAGAACATATGCTCTAAAAAGTGAGAAATCCCATTATTTTTTTCATTTTCATTTCTTGATCCCGCATGGATCCAAATACCAATTGCAACCGATCTTACAGTTGGTATATTCTCCATAACTATTCTTACACCATTTTTACAAGTATATTTTTTAATCAAAAACTTTCCTCCTACTGCCAGTTTCTCTAAATAAAACGCTATTATTTAATGATAACAAGTTTAAGGATGAATGTCATGCAAATGTATTTAATCCACACGTTTTTCATCCAGTAATTCAGTTATATTCCCCACTTTATATCCTTGTTCCTTCAATTTTGTAATCATTGTTTCTAAAGCCTCTGCTGTAGACGAAGTAGGATGCATTAATATGATAGCACCTGGATGTATTTTTCTCATTACTCTCTGCAATAGTACATCCGGCTCAGGTCGCTTCCAATCAATCGTATCTACAGTCCACATAATCGTTCCCATTTGAAAATCATCTGCAATCTTTACGACTTCATCTCGAAAGCTTCCACTCGGCGGGGCAAACCATCTTACTTTTTGATTCGTTGCTACTTCTATCATTCGATTTGTTTTTTGTAACTGATCTCGTATTTCATCTGACGATAACGTTTTCATATTAGGGTGTGTGTATGAGTGATTTCCAACTTCTTGTTTTGCATCGACAATCATTTTTGCAAACCGCAAATTTTCTTTCACCCAACGTCCTTCTAAAAAGAAAGTGGCCTTCACATCATGCTTTTTCAAGATTTCTAATATGCGAGGCAAATACTCATTTCCCCATGCCACATTTATTGTTAATCCTACCATCTTTTTATTGGGATGCCCTCTATAAATTGGAGCTGGTGATAAATCTTCCAAATGAACACTCGGTGAGACTTCTTTGAATTCAAGATATTTTTGATCAAATTCCTTTAGCTTCTTCATATTATTATACGATGCTTCAATATCCACTTGTCTTCCATTATATCCAGGTGTTGCCTTCCATATTTTATCAATCATCGCATTTTGAGGTGCAATCTCATACTGTTTTGCATGCTTTTGAATTTCTTTATGCAAGTTATCTTGTGCAAAAACAGAATAAGAGCCTAAACTGACATATAAAGAAAATATACATATGTATGCCAATATACGAACTTTCATATAAACCCTCCCAAATTAGCTATATAAAAACATTTTCTTCTTATCTTTGTTAATTTGAGCGTTATAATGAAAACTATACCTATACCGACATAAAAATATATGAACATCATGTTTTTTACATAACAAAAAAAGCCAGTTTAACTGGCTTTTACTTATTGCTGCTCTTGTTTGTTTTCTTCTTTAGCAGCTTCTTTTTCTTGCTCTTCTTTTAGCAATACTTTTCTAGATAGATTTACGCGACCTTGCTTGTCAATCTCGATAACTTTAACTGTAATTACATCACCGATTTTCACAACGTCTTCTACTTTACCTACACGCTCAAGTGCAAGTTCAGAAATATGAACTAATCCATCTTTACCGCTGAATAATTCAACGAAAGCACCAAATTTCTCAACACGCTTCACTTTTCCTTCGTAGATCTCACCTACTTGTACTTCGCGAACGATATCTTCGATAATCTTCTTAGCTTTGTCGTTCATTTCTTGATTTATTGATGAAATGAATACTGTACCATCTTGCTCGATGTCAATTTTAACGCCAGTTTCTTCAATAATTTTATTGATTTGTTTACCGCTTGGTCCAATAACGTCACGGATTTTATCTGGGTTAATTGTCATTGTAATAATCTTTGGAGCGTAAGCTGATAATTCAGTACGTGGCTCTGCAATAACAGATAACATATGATTTAGAATGTGCACACGACCAATTTTCGCTTGTTGTAATGCCTCTTCTAAAATCTCACGTGATAAACCATCGATTTTAATGTCCATTTGCAGTGCAGTTACACCTTGTGCTGTACCTGCTACTTTAAAGTCCATATCACCTAAATGATCTTCCATACCTTGAATATCAGATAAAATTGTGTAATGCTCACCAGATTTAACTAGACCCATTGCAATACCTGCAACTGGAGCTTTAAGTGGAACACCCGCATCCATCATTGCTAAAGTACTACCACAAATACTTGCTTGTGAAGTAGAACCATTTGATTCTAATACTTCAGATACAAGGCGTACTGTGTATGGGAAATCTTTTTCAGATGGAATTACAGGCTCAAGTGCGCGCTCTCCTAGTGCACCGTGACCAATTTCACGACGACCTGGTCCACGCATCGGTCTTGTTTCACCAACACTAAATGATGGGAAATTGTAATGGTGCATAAAGCGTTTTGATTCTTCTACACCAAGACCATCTAAAATTTGCACATCGCCTAATGCACCTAATGTACAAATACTTAATGCTTGTGTTTGTCCACGTGTGAATAAACCAGAACCGTGTGTACGAGATAAAATACCAACCTCTGATGCTAAAGGACGGATTTCATCACCTTTACGGCCATCTGGGCGAATTTTTTCAACTGTAATAAGACGACGTACTTCTTCTTTTACAATTTTATATAAAATCTCATTTACTTGTCCTAATGTATCAGCGTCAGCTTCCTCAGCTTCGTAATGCTCAATTACACGCTTTTTCACTTCGTTAATTGCATCTTCACGTGCATGTTTCTCATGTACTTGAATTGCAGAATGCATATCCTTCTCAGCCATTTCACGTACAGCTTGATTAAGATCAGCGTCAACTTCATAAAGTTTCACTTCTGATTTCTCTTTACCTACAGCTTGTACAATCTCTTCTTGGAATGCAATTAAACGTTTAATTTCGTCATGACCAAACATAATTGCTTCTAACATTGTTTCTTCAGGCACTTGATCTGCTCCTGCTTCAACCATGTTAATCGCATCTTTCGTACCAGCTACAACTAAGTGGATATCACTTTGTTCTTGCTGTTCTACTGTTGGATTAATAACGAATTCGCCATTAATACGACCAACTGTCGCACCAGCGATTGGACCTTCAAATGGAATATCTGAAATCGATAACGCTAATGAAGAACCAAGCATAGCTGCCATTTCAGAAGAACAATCTTGATCAACACTCATTACAATGCTGACAACTTGTACTTCGTTACGGAAACCATCTGCGAATAGCGGACGAATTGGACGGTCGATTAAACGACTTGCCAAAATTGCTTTTTCACTTGGACGACCTTCACGCTTAATAAAACCGCCAGGAATTTTTCCGACTGCATATAAACGCTCTTCATAGTTTACTGTAAGTGGGAAAAAATCTACATTTTTAGCTTCTTTTGATGCAGTTGCTGTAGATAGAACCGCTGTATCGCCATATCTTACTAATACTGCTCCGTTCGCTTGTTTTGCAAGCTGACCAGTTTCAACTGTTAGCTGGCGACCAGCTAAATCTATCGAGAAGACTTGCTTTTCTTGACTCATTTAAGTACCCCTCTCAATTTAAAGTATTCAATTCTTCTATGTAAATGGATAGTATATCACAATATTCTACCTCTAGTATTGCCTAAAATTAAGTAAGCTATAAAGCGTAGAAGATATATTTTTACCTAACAAAAAAGCGGGAATATTCCCGCTTCTTTGACTATCGACGTAAGCCAAGCTTTGTGATTAATTCACGGTAACGTGTGATATCGCTATTACGAAGGTAAGTTAGTAAGTTACGACGTTTACCAACCATCTTTAATAGACCACGACGTGAATGATGATCTTTCTTGTGAGTACGTAAGTGCTCGTTTAGAGTGTTAATTTGCTCCGTTAGGACAGCAATTTGAACCTCTGGAGAACCAGTATCAGTCTCATGAGTTCTAAATTGTGCAATGATTTCATTTTTACGCTCTTGTGTTAAAGCCATCCTATTTCACCTCCTATTAATTAAACCCCCAATTACCTAGCAAGCGTCGGTGAGTCGCAATGCCAAGCAATGGTTGTCATAAAGTACATAACATAGAATACTACTTTTCATTTGAAAAAGCAAGTATATTCTTTTCGCTCGCAAAATATTCTTGTGCTGTTTTCTTATCTTTTGCGATTTGTTCAACTAACTCATCAATGCCATTGAATTTCTTCTCTTCTCTTATACGCATATGCCACTCTACTGTAACATTTTGATCGTATATATCTTTGTTAAATTCAAATAAGTGCACTTCAATTGATAATTGACGCTCATCTTCTTTAAAAGTCGGTTTATATCCAATATTACATACACCATCGTACCATTCATCGTGAACTTTTAATCTCACTGCATAAACACCTACAGGTGGCAATAAATACTCATCACTTAAACCTACATTAGCTGTTGGAAAACCAATTTGACGCCCACGTTTGTCGCCGTGTATAACTGTTCCCGCTACAGTATAGGCTCTACCTAAAATAGATGGAATTTGTTCCATTTCGCCATTTCGAATTAACTTTCGTAATGCTGTAGAACTTACTTTCTCTTCTTGAAATTCAACTTTTTCAATCACAGTCTGTGTAAACTCCCCTCTTGCATGAAATGGTAAAGTCTCCATCTTTCCTTTTCCTAAACGTCCATATGAATAATCAAACCCTGCTACTACATGCTTTACATTTAAACCAATAATATAATCATCTACAAATTGTTGCGGTAATAACCCTGCAAATGATTCATCAAATTTAATCACATATAATATATCGATTCCTAAGCTTTCGACTATTTTTTCTTTATCACGCATTGGTGTAATATACTCCACATGCGCATCCTTTTTCCCTAAAACAACAGATGGGTGAGGATGAAATGTCATAACTGCACTTTTATATCCTCGGTCGTCCGCTATTTTTTTCGCAGTTCGAATTACACATTGATGTCCTAAATGAATGCCATCAAAAAATCCTAATGCCATTACAGTAGGTGGTAATTCTAATTTTTTTTGTTCATGTGGATGAGTTAAATGAATAAGTTTCACGCTTGAATTCACCTTTTTCTGTAATAATCCTTCCAATAATTCATTATAGCTTTAGTTCTTGATTATTCACAAGTACTTTCATCGGCTTTAACATGCCAGGATGTTTCGGATGATGTTCATAAATTGCTAAGCAACGATCATTTTCATCAAACACTGTAATAAATGGTGCTGTTATTTCTAATTCATTCTTTAAGAACATACCATTCTTGATTTTCTCTGCTTGCTTTTCATCTACAACCATTTTTGGAAACTTACTTAATGCTTCATCAATTGAAATGAAGATAGACTCTACTGTTCCATTTTGCACGTTTTCTTCAATTTCTTCAAATGATATGCAATCTTCTAATAAAAATTCACCAGATGCCGTTCTTACAAGGTGAGACATATGTGATGGGAAACCAAGTTTCTCCCCGATCATTACCGCTAACGTTCTTACATATGTTCCTTTACTACACGTTACACGGAAACGGAATGAAATATTTTCTCCTTCAAAAACTTCACGGTCATCAAGTAATACGAATTCATGAATCGTAATTGTACGAACTGGACGTTCCACCTCTTGTCCTGCTCTTGCATATTCATATAATTTTTTCCCGTTTACTTTTACAGCTGAGAACATTGGTGGCATTTGTTCAATCGTGCCTGTTAATTCAGCTAGTACCTCTTCTACTTCTTTACGTGTAATAACACGGTTTACATCTTGTTTCTCCACAACTTCACCAGAAGCATCTTCTGTTGTTGTTGAAAACCCTAATGTTACTTCACCTTCATATGTTTTCGTTTCACTTGTTAAAAATTGTGCAATCTTCGTTGCTCTCCCCACACAAAGTGGTAATACTCCCGTTACATCTGGGTCTAATGTTCCCGTATGACCAATTCTCTTTTCTCGCAATACCTTTCTTAATTTAAATACACAATCATGTGATGTCATGCCTTTTGGCTTATGTAATAATACTACACCTTCCATATATGTTCACCTCATCATAATTCTTTCGTAGTAAATATCCAAAACTTATTTTGCATTGAAAAAATGGATAGACAAATGTCTATCCATTATTCTTCACGTTTACCGTCTTTATTAATTTCATGTAAAAGTGTATCAATTCGATGACCATATCCGATAGACTCATCAAACTCAAAGGTAATTTCCGGTGTTTTACGAAGACGAATACGTTGGCCAATTTCTGAACGAATAAAGCCTTTTGCCTTCGCTAAACCTTTTAACGTATTTTCTTTCTGTTCTTCGTCACCTAAAACAGAAATATATACTTTGGCAATTTGCAAATCACCACTCACTTGTACATCTGTTACTGTAACAAATCCGATACGTGGGTCTTTAATTTTACGACTAATGATGTCGCCTAATTCTTTTTTCATTTGCTCGCCTACACGGTTTGCACGTAATTTCATAACTCTTCACCTCATTCAATACCATTCCAATTGTGTTATCGTACGTTCAATTTCAGGAAATGAATCGATGTACTCCAGTACACGATTCATTTCTTTTTCACAGATAACACGATTTGAGGATACGGAGACAATCGCAATTTCTGTACGTTGCCATACATCTTGATGCCCAACTTCAGAAACAGCTACATTATAGCGCTGTTTCACACGAGTTAGCACTCGTTGCAAAATTGCCCGTTTCTCTTTTAAAGAATGCACATCGTAAATCATACACTCGAATGAGAGTGAAGCGACAATCATCGCTTCACTTCTTCCATAACGTATGCTTCAATGATGTCCCCTTCTTTAAGGTCATTATATCTCTCAATTGTAATACCACACTCATAGTTTTGTGCAACTTCTTTTACGTCGTCTTTGAAACGTTTTAACGTATCAAGTTGTCCTTCGAAAATTACGATACCATCGCGGATAATACGAACGCCACTATCGCGTGTAATTTTACCGTCAATTACGTAACAACCTGCGATTGTTCCAACTTTTGTTACCTTGAATGTTTGACGAACTTCCGCTTGACCGATTACTTTTTCTTCGAATTCTGGATCCAGCATACCTTGCATTGCTAATTCAATTTCTTCGATTACTTTGTAGATAATGCGGTGTAAGCGAACATCAACGTTCTCTAATTCAGCTGTACGCTTCGCGTTCACATCCGGACGTACGTTAAATCCAATTACAATTGCATTAGATGCAGAAGCTAAAATAATATCAGATTCTGTAATCGCACCTACACCAGTGTGAATGATTTTAACTTTTACGCCTTCAACATCAATTTTACGAAGTGACGCTGCCATCGCTTCAACAGAACCTTGTACGTCTGCTTTTACGATTAAGTTGATTTCTTTTACATCGCTCTCTTGGATTTGTTGGAATAAATCTTCAAGGCTTAATTTAGATTTCTCACCACGTTGTGCAACTAACGCTTCTTGTGCACGTGATTCACCGATTTGACGAGCTTTCTTCTCATCAGCGAATGCCATGAAACGATCTCCAGCCTGTGGTACTTCATTTAAACCTGTAATTTCAACAGGAGTTGATGGACCAGCAACTTTTACACGACGACCAATATCACTTACCATTGCACGAACACGCCCGAATGAAGTTCCAACAACGATTGGATCTCCAACTCGAAGTGTACCGTTTTGAACTAATAATGTCGCGATAGTTCCTTTACCTTTATCAAGCTGTGCTTCAATTACAGTACCCGTTGCATAACGATTTGGGTTTGCTTTATATTCTTCTACTTCACTTACAAGAAGAATCATCTCTAGCAAGTTGTCAATTCCCTCGCCTTGGATTGCAGAAATTGGTACGAAAATTGTATCTCCGCCCCAAGCTTCTGGAACTAATTCATATTCTGTTAATTCTTGCATTACACGATCAGGATTCGCCGCTGGTTTATCCATTTTATTCACAGCAACAATAATTGGTACTCCAGCTGCTTTTGCATGGCTAATCGCTTCAACTGTTTGTGGCATAACACCATCATCAGCTGCAACAACAAGGATTGTAATATCAGTTACTTGCGCACCACGAGCACGCATCGTTGTAAATGCCGCGTGACCAGGCGTATCTAAGAATGTAATTTTCTTATCATTTACTTCAACTTGGTATGCACCGATATGTTGAGTAATTCCACCCGCTTCGCCAGCAGTTACTTTTGAATTACGAATAGAGTCAAGTAATGTTGTTTTACCATGGTCAACGTGTCCCATAATCGTAACAACAGCTGGACGCTCTTTTAAGTTTTCTTCATCATCTTGCTCATCAATGAATGTTTCAAACTCAGTTTCACTTACAACTATTTCTTCTTCTACTTCAATACCGTAATCAGTAGCAATTAACTCAATTGTATCTTTATCTAAATCTTGGTTAATTGTCGCCATAATTCCTAGCATGAAGAGCTTTTTAATAATTTCAGATGGCTCTTTGCTTAACTTTTTAGCAAGTTCACCTACTGTAAGGCTTCCAGAGAAAGTAATTTTATCTGGTGTTTCTACTATTTGCGTTTGTTGTCTTCCAGCAAAGTTATCTTGACGTTTGTCTTCATTTCCTTTGCCTTTTTTCTTTTTCTTGTTGCTGTTCTTTTTACTGCGAACAACTTTCTCTTCTACTTCAAACTCATCTGCAACAGAAGGTTTTTCCGCTCCAGTGTTATATTCATTATCTAATTTGTTTACTACTTCATCTTCTAACATTGTCATATGATTCGAAACCTCGATATTCATCTCTTTAAGTTTTGTCATAAGATCTTTACTTGAGATATTATTTTTTTTTGCATATTCATGTACTCGAATTTTACTCATACCTTCACCCCCGGTAATTTGTATCGAGCATGCTACGTAGCTTTTTCGCAAAGCCTTCATCTAACACAGCTACAACGACTCGCTCGTCTCTCCCAATCGCATGCCCTAATTGTTGTCGATTTTCGACTTTTTTCATTGGTACGTTGTAGTACGTCGTTTTATCAGTGATACGTTTAGTAGTGTTCGCTGACGCATCTTCAGAAAGCAATACGAGCTTTGCTTTACCACTTCGTACTTCCTTTAAAACGAGTTCTTCACCCGAAATGATTTTTCGAGCGCGATTTGCTAGTCCTAAAAACGATTTCCAATCGGACACTTATTTCGACTCCTTCTCAACAAGCTCAAGAAGCTCTTCGTACAGAGAACTGTCGATTTTCGCTTTTAGATGATGTTCCAAAATGTTTTTCTTTTGGGCTTGCATAATGCATTCTTTATCTTTTGACAAATATGCACCTCGTCCTGATTTTTTTCCAGATAAATCAATAGACACTTCGCCCTCTTTGGAACGAACAATGCGAACGAGCTCTCGTTTTGATTTCATCTCTTGCGTCGCGATACATTTTCGTAACGGAACTTTTCGATTGCTCATACTCATCACCTCTATTCGATTTCGTCTTCAACTGAATCGAATCCGAATGCGATTACGCTATCTTCTTCTGTTACAATTCCAAGTTGTTTCGCATCAGACTCGCTTTTAATATCGATTTTCCAGCCTGTTAATTTAGCTGCAAGACGCGCATTTTGTCCACGCTTACCGATAGCTAATGATAGCTGGTGGTCTGGAACCACAACAGTTGTTGCTTTTTCATCTTCATCTACAAGTACTTTAACAACTTGTGATGGGCTTAAAGCATTTGCAACATATTCAACTGGATCATTTGACCAGCGAACGATGTCAATCTTTTCACCTTTTAGTTCATCTACAACACGTTGTACACGTTGTCCTTTCGGTCCTACGCAAGAACCAACTGGATCAACATCAATGTTTTCTGCATGCACAGAGATTTTAGAACGATCTCCTGCTTCGCGCGCTACAGAGCGAATTTCTACAGTTCCATCATAAATTTCTGGAACTTCCATTTCGAATAAACGTTTTAAAAGACCAGGATGTGTACGTGATACGTAAATTTGTGGTCCTTTTGTTGTCTTTTCTACTTTTGTAATAAATACGCGAATACGATCATGTGGCTTATATTGCTCATTTGGCATTTGCTCACTTACAGGTAATAAAGCTTCTACTTTACCTAAGCTTACGTAGATGAAACGAGCATCTTGGCGTTGTACAATACCAACCATAATGTCTTCTTCACGATCACTAAATTCTGAGTAAATAACACCACGTTCTGCTTCACGAACTCGTTGTGTTACAACTTGTTTTGCAGTTTGCGCTGCAATACGACCAAAATCTTTTGGCGTTACTTCAATTTCTAGTACGTCGCCATCTTGGTAGTTTGGATTAATTTGTCTTGCCTCTTCTACAGAGATTTCAAGACGTGGATCAAACACATTATCAACAACGTCCTTACGTGCTAAAACTTGAATTGTTCCCACTTCTGGGTTAAAGCTCACACGAACGTTTTGTGCTTGGTTAAAATTGCGTTTATAAGCAGAGATTAACGCTGCTTCAATCGCATCAATAATAATATCTTTACTAATACCTTTTTCTGACTCTAATACGAGCAAAGCATCTAACAACTCAGTGCTCATGAAGATCCCCCTTCTTACTAAAACGTAACAGCAAGTCGCGCATTTGCAACTTTATCCATTGGAATTTGGATTTCTTTTTTACGTGTTTTAATTGTTAATAGTAGTGTAATTGTAGTACCGTCGTAGGAAAGTAACTTTCCTTCAAACATCTTTTCGCCATCAATCGGCTCATATGTTTTAATTGCCACTTGTTTTCCTACCGCTTGCTGGAAGTCTTTCTCTTTCTTTAATGGGCGTTCTGCTCCAGGAGATGATACATCCAAAAAGTAAAGGTGAGGAATTGGATCCTCTTTATCTAAAGCTTCGCTTAAACGTTCACTTACCGCACCGCATTCTTCAATGTCGACTCCCTTTTCAGAATCGATGAATACGCGTAAGAACCAGTCTTGTCCTTCTTTCACATACTCTACATCTACAAGTTCAAGATTTAACTCTTCAACGATTGGCTGCGCAAATGCTTCTACAACTTCTGTGACTTTCTTATCCATAAACAGCCTCCTTCCTGCCGCCATGTACCATTTACAAGAAAAGATCCCGTTCATAAGACGGTCTATCTTATTCTTTCTCGTTAGCTAACAAAAGCCCCTGCCGTTAAGCAGGGAATATCTGTCTTAGTATTACCAAATTTAAGAAGTAAAACTTGTAACAAAATATGTATATACGACAGAAATGTCTTTACTATCTACATGAATAAAATGTAGATAGTAACACGAAAGAGTGGGTTTCCCCACTCTCTTTTTCACAAAATATACATGACATGGTTATCTCGGTTTATAGTATACCATAGCAAATATTGATTTGCAAAGACTTTTCCTACCTATTAGAACAGTGATAATTGGTTTTGATCCGGCAAATCTCCTAAACAACCTTGGCTATCTAAATACTCAATAATTGTTTTCGAAACCTTACTCCGCTGCTGTAAGTCTTCTTTTGATAAGAAGTCTCCATTTTTACGCGCTTCCACAATACTTAAGGCTGCGTTCGTACCAAGACCAGGCACTGCATTAAATGGAGGAATTAAAGTATCCCCATCAATAATAAACTCAGTTGCATGCGAGCGGTATAAATCGACCTTTTGGAATGAATATCCACGCTCACACATTTCCAGTGTCATTTCTAGTACTGTTAATAAACTCTTCTCTTTCGGCGCTGCATCCAATCCTTTTTGAGCAATTTCATCAATTTTCACACGTATGGATGCTGAACCTTTCGCCATCGCCTCTACGTCAAAATCATCTGCACGAACTGTAAAATATGCCGCATAGAATAAAAGTGCAAAATGTACTTTAAAGTATGCGATACGCACAGCCATAAGTACGTAAGCAGCCGCATGGGCTTTAGGGAACATGTATTTAATCTTCTTACATGAATCAATATACCAACCTGGTACATTATTACCTTTCATGTCATCTTCCCATTCTTCCGGTACACCTTTACCTTTACGAACCGACTCCATGATTTTGAAGGCTAATGATGGATCTAAACCTTGATAGATTAAATATACCATGATGTCATCACGACAACCGATAACTTCACTCAGCGTACATGTACCGTTATAAATTAACTCATTTGCATTACCCAGCCATACGTCAGTACCATGTGACAGCCCAGAAATTTGGACCAATTCTGAGAATGTCGTTGGTTTTGTCTCTTCTAACATCTGTCTTACGAATTTCGTACCGAATTCTGGGATACCAAGTGTACCTGTTTTACAGTTAATTTGTTCTTCCGTCACCCCTAACGTTTCTGGACCAGAGAAAATTTTCATTACCTCTGGATCATCCGTTGGGATTGTTTTCGGATCAATACCACTTAAATCTTGTAACATACGAATAACGGTCGGATCATCGTGTCCTAGTATATCAAGTTTCAATAAATTATCATGAATCGAGTGGAAGTCAAAATGCGTTGTTCTCCACTCAGCACCAATTGAATCAGCAGGAAACTGTATTGGTGAGAAATCAAAGATATCCATGTAATCTGGCACAACGATAATACCACCTGGATGCTGTCCAGTTGTACGTTTTACCCCTGTACATCCCGCTACTAAGCGATCAATCTCTGCATTTCGAATTGTTAAATTGTGATCATTTGCATAACCTTTTACATATCCATAAGCTGTTTTTTCCGCAACTGTACCAATCGTTCCAGCACGGTATACATAATCTTCACCGAACAGTACTTTCGTATAGTTATGGGCACGTGGTTGGTATTCCCCGGAGAAGTTCAAATCGATATCGGGTACCTTATCTCCTTTGAATCCAAGGAACGTTTCGAATGGGATATCATGTCCATCTTTTACATATGCCACATTACATGTCGGACAATCTTTATCTGGTAAGTCGAAACCAGAGCCTACCGAACCATCATTAAAGAATTCAGATTGCTTGCATTTTGGACAGACATAGTGTGGTGGTAATGGGTTTACTTCTGTAATTTCCATCATCGTTGCAACGAACGATGAACCTACTGAACCACGCGAACCTACTAGATATCCGTCGACTAACGATTTTTTCACAAGCTTATGTGAGATTAAATAAATAACGGCAAATCCATGTCCAATAATACTTTTCAATTCTTTTTCTAAGCGAGCCTCTACAATTTCTGGTAGTTCTTCACCATATATACTGCGTGCCATTTTATAACTCATATCACGTGTTTCATCATCGGCACCCTCAATTTTAGGTGTATATAGATCATCTTTTACCGGACGAACATCACCAATTAATGACGCAATCTTTTGTGTATTCGTTACAACAACTTCTTTCGCTTTGTCCTCACCTAAAAATGAAAAACACTCTAGCATTTCATCAGTTGTACGGAAATGTACTGGCGGTAATGAATGTCGATTTAACGGATTTGCCCCGCCCTGTGAACTAACTAAAATTTTACGATACATTGCATCTTCTGGATCTAAGTAATGCACGTTCCCTGTAGCGACAACTGGTTTATCTAACGTCTCACCTAGTTTTACTAAGTTAGAGATAATTGTTTTTAATTGTCCTTCATCTCGAACGAGTTCACGCTCTACTAAATGACGCAACACCTCTGGAGGCATTACTTCAATGTAATCATAGAACTGTGCAATTTCTTCTACCTCTTCAGGAGCTTTTTGCATCATCGCCTCAAATACTTCACCTTTATCACAAGCCGTTCCTACTAAAATTCCTTCACGGTATTTTTTTAATAGTGACCTCGGTACTCGTGGTACACGGTAAAAGTAATTAAGGTGAGAATATGAAACAAGTTTATATAAATTTTTCAACCCAACATCTGATGTGGCAAGTAACGTTATATGACTTGGACGGCCACGCTTATACGCATCCCCTTGTCCCATGCTATCATTTAATTGATCGTGATATTCAAATCCCTTTTCAATTACATCTTTCAACATTTTCACAAGCAAATATCCCGTCGCTTCTGTATCATAAATCGCACGGTGATGTTGCGTTAATTCAATATCAAGTTTTTTACACATCGTATTTAATCGATGATTTTTCATTTCCGGGAATAAGAATCGTGCAAGTTCTAACGTATCAATAACTGGGTTATTCGTTTTTTCTATCCCAGCCTTTTTAAAACCTACATTAATAAAGCCCATATCAAAGCTTGCGTTATGGGCAACAAGTGTATGGTCACCCATCCATTCTTCAAACTTTTTAAACACTTCGTCCACTTCTGGCGCATCAGTTAACATATCATCTGTAATACCTGTTAATTCAATAATCGTCGCTGATAATGGTTGATGTGGATTTGCGAAAGATTCAAAGCGATCAATGATTTCGCCACCCTTTACTTTTACGGCAGCCAACTCAATGACTGTATCGTATACAGCTGATAAACCTGTCGTCTCAACGTCGAAAACAACATACGTTTCCTCCGCAAGTAAACGATGCGCTTCGTTATATGCTATCGGTACACCATCATTAACTAAATTCGCTTCTACACCGTATATAACTTTAACTCCAGCTTTTTTTCCCGCAGAATATGCCTCTGGAAACGACTGAGCCACAGCATGGTCTGTAACCGCAATAGCTTCATGTCCCCATTTACCTGCTTGGGCAACAAGCCTAGAAACAGGAGTAACAGCATCCATTTGGCTCATCGGAGTGTGCAGATGAAGTTCTACACGCTTTTCACCTTCTGGCGCTTTATCTTTACGAGACGGCCCTGTTATTTCATTAATATCATTTGCAATCATTACTAAATCTCGAACGAATGTATCGTTTTGAACAGAACCACGTGCTTTCACCCACATTCCTTTTTTCAAGGATTGCAGCATTGGAATATCTTCTTTGTCACGTGAGAACATTTTAATCATAATAGAATCCGTATAATCTGTTATTTTTAAAGTTAATAACGTACGGCCACTACGAAGCTCTTTTGTCTCTACATGGAAGACATATCCTTGAACCGTTTTTCTTCGTTCTTCATCTTGAATTTCTCGCATCGGTGTAATCTCTTCATCCGGCTTAATAAGATACCCGAGTGTAATCGGTCCTTCATACACAACGCTACTTTCTTCAGCTTGCTTCTTCGCCATTTCTTCCATAGCTTGTATAACACGCTCGCGGTCTTCTTGCTGAGTTTGCTCACGAAACTTTTGCATTTCTTCTGCATTTTGCTGTATATGTGTGTCTAACTGGAAACGCGGGAATCCAAAAACTTCGTATTGATCCCCCACTGGTTTCGCAACGTTTTTCTTTAAAGCAGTAGACTCCAGCTCATTATTCACATTTATTAGCAACTTCACTCCATTCACCTGCGGAAGTTGCTTCTTTAAGTACGCGAACATGGGTGAAAATGTAATTCGTTCCGTACAAAGTGGCCAATACGCCCTTACTTCTTCTTCTGTAAATTGTTTATTCTCTGTTTCTAATGCAAATGTTGTTCTTGCAATATGAGAAAATGATTGCTTAAGCTTTGTTTCTAGCAATTCATATAATTCTGTAGGCAAAATACGTGGCACTTGTAAATCAAAATGCCAACTTTTATTCGCTTTATCAATAACGAGTCTTTCAATACCACCGCCTTGTAAATATTGATTTATAAGGTCGTCTGGTATTTGCAACTGCTGGAGCAAAATTTGAAATCGCTCTTGTTGTTCATTTGTTAAAGACATAAGCACTCTCCTTCCATTTGCTATTATAAATTGAAACGTACTACAAAGAAAGATTTCTTCCTTCTTCTTTTACAAAATACGTTTACAAAGAAAGAGAAGGTACCCCATTACGAGGTACCTCTTCTTATTTTAAAATATTTGCAATATATGTTTGAAGTTCTTCTACTTTTACTTCTTCAGACTCACCTGTAGCACGTATTTTCACTTCTACAATACCTTCGTCTGCTTTTTTACCAACTGTAACGCGAACTGGAAGACCGAATAAATCTGCATCTGCAAACTTAACACCTGCACGTTCTGCACGATCGTCTAATAACACTTCATAGCCTTGTTCTTGTAATGAGTTGTAGATATTTTCACCCATTTCACGTTGTGCATCAGATTTCATATTTACTGGAATTACATGCACATGGAACGGTGCTACAGCTTTTGGCCAAACTAAGCCGTTCTCATCGTTAAACTGCTCTGCAATTGCTGCCACTGTACGAGATACACCGATACCGTAACAACCCATAATAAGTGGTTGTGTTTTTCCGTTTTCATCTAGGAATGTTGCGTTCATTGCTTCACTATAACGAGTTCCTAATTTGAATACATGACCAACTTCAATTCCGCGTGCGAAAAGAATTGTTCCGTTCCCATCTGGAGATTGGTCTCCTTCTTGAATGAAGCGTAAATCTGTATATTGACTTACTTTAAAGTCACGTTCTGGATTTACATTTACATAATGGAATCCTTCTTCGTTCGCTCCTGAACATCCGTTAACAATTGATGCTACAGCGTGATCAGCAATAATTTCAATATCACCTGTTACACCAATCGGTCCTAATGAACCAATTTCACAATTTAATAATTCTTTTACTTCTTCATGAGAAGCAAGCTCAACAACTGAAGCGCCGTATACATTTTTCACTTTCACATCGTTTACTTCGTGATCACCACGAACAAGTACAACTACTAATTTCTCATCTACTTTAAATACCATAGACTTAATGCACTTGTCAGCTGCAATGTTTAAGAATGCAGATACTTCTTCGATTGCTTTTTGGTCTGGTGTTGCTACTTTTTCAAGAGCTTTTTCTGCTTCGTCACTCTTCGTATACGTATCTACAACAGGAGCCATTTCGATGTTTGCTGCATAATCAGATGTGTCAGAGTATGCAATTGTATCTTCACCAACATCAGATAATACCATAAATTCATGTGTATCTTTTCCGCCCATTGCCCCAGAATCAGCAATAACTGCACGGAAATTCAAGCCACAACGAGCAAAAATGTTAGAGTATGCTTTATATAAGCGATCGTATACTTCATCTAAGCTCTCTTGTGTAGCATGGAAAGAGTATGCATCTTTCATTAGAAACTCTCTTCCACGTAATAAACCGAAACGAGGTCTTTGCTCATCACGGAATTTTGTTTGAATTTGATATAATGTTAACGGTAATTTTTTATATGATTTCACTTCATCACGCACAAGATCCGTAATTACTTCCTCATGTGTCGCTCCTAATGCGAATTCACGAGCGTTACGATCTTTCATACGCATTAATTCAGATCCGTATGAATACCAACGACCTGATTCTTGCCATAATTCTGCAGCTTGCATAGCTGGCATTAATAATTCTACAGCTCCTGCACGCTCCATTTCTTCTCGAACGATACGTTCTACTTTGTGTAATACTTTTAATCCAAATGGTAGAAAACTATAAATACCAGAAGCATTTTGACGCATAAAACCTGCGCGAAGTAATAATTGATGACTCTTAATTTCAGCATCAGCTGGAACTTCACGTAATGTAGGACTGAATACCATACTTTGTTTCATTTATTTGCACCTCTTCATTTTACTCTTACACGCAGTAAAACCCCTCACCTCGAATTAGGTGAGGGATTTTATTCTACGAGCTCTATTTCATTATTAGTTTCATTCTATTTTACAAGAAAAACTTACGAATGTCATTCCATGTTACAACTAACATTAATAACATTAATAATGCAAAACCAATAAAATGAACCATTCCTTCTTTTTGACGGTCAATTGGTTTCCCTCGTAACGCTTCAATTAAGAAGAAGAATAAACGGCCACCATCTAAAGCAGGAACTGGTAATAAATTAAATAAACCAAGATTAATGCTTAGAACTGCCGCTAAACTTAGTACACGCGTAAATCCATAATCTACAACTTGATCTGTTAGATTATAAATTCCTACTGGACCTGACAACTCATTAATAGAAAATTGACCAGTTACTAATTTCACAAGAGATTCAAAAATTAGTTTCGTCCATTGGTACGTTTGTTCAAATCCTGATTTAATAGAACCCATTACTGTTTTCTCTACAGGAGAATAAACACCAATTCTACCAACTTCGTCTTTTCCTTCTTTATCAAGTGTTGGCGTTACTTTCACATTAAACTGTTCATTATCACGCTTTACTTGTAACGTAATCTCTTTATTCGGGTTTTCACGTACAATATTAACAACATCTTTCCATGTACTTGTGTTTTTCCCATCAATCGCTTGAATTGTATCATTCTCTTTCAGGCCAGCTTGCTGTGCTGCACTATTATCCATCACTTTTCCGACCATTGGTTTGTCAATAGGAACCCCTTGTACAAATCCAAGAATCACAAAAATAACAAATGCTAAAATGAAGTTCATTGCAGGACCCGCAAAGATTGTTAAAGCGCGTTGACCCAATTTTTTAGAACCAAATTGCCTGTTATACGGAGCAATTTGGATTTCTTCTCCAGCAGTAATGATATGAGCCTTTTCATTCACTCGGAATGTTTGAAGCTCTTCCTCATACTCTTCATAGCCTGAAATCGTTAGATTATGCTCTAAATCAGCTTGTTCGACTTCAATAACACGAACATTTGGATATTTTTCATATCCATCAAAAACTAATTTCACAGCTTCGTCTTTTTCATTTAGCACAAGGCCAACCTTTTTCCCTGGCTTTAACTCCACTGTATCTGCATCCTCGCCAGCCATTCTTACATAGCCACCAAGAGGCAGTAATCGAATCGTATACACCGTTTCATTCTTTTCAAATGAGAATATTTTCGGACCAAAACCAATCGCAAACTCGCGGCATAAAATGCCTGCTCTTTTCGCGAAATATAGATGCCCTAGCTCATGGAAAAATACGAGTGCACCGAAAATTAATATAAAGGCAATCGCTGTATTCAATTCCATAACCACCTTTGCTAAATTTGTTCCATCACAAACCGTCTTGTGGCTGCATCAATTTCCAGAATTTCCTCTAAGCTCGGACGTGCAATGACATTGTGATGGTTCATTGCTTTTTCAATGAGGTCTTCCACTGTTAAGAAACCAATTCTCTTTTGTAAAAAAGCTTCAACAGCTACTTCATTTGCTGCGTTCATTACAGCTGGCATACTTCCACCTGCTTTTCCAGCTTCATACGCAAAACGTAAACAACGGAATCGTTCTTGGTCCATTTTCTCAAAATGCAACGTCCCTATTTCCCATAAGTTTAACTGTTTTGTGTCTGAAAGAGGCAATCTATCAGGATATGTAAGTGCGTATTGAATTGGTACTCGCATATCAGGTGAACCAAGCTGCGCCATTACACTACGATCTTCAAATTCAACCATAGAATGGATAATACTTTCTTTATGTAAAACAACATCGATTTGCTCATAAGGGATACCAAAAAGCCAATGTGCTTCAATTACTTCTAGTCCCTTATTCATCATTGTAGCAGAATCAATTGTAATTTTCGAACCCATTGACCAGTTTGGATGTCGAAGCGCATCTTCTACGGTCACATGATGCAATTCATCTCTCGTTTTATCACGGAAACTTCCACCAGAAGCCGTTATAATAAGACGAGAAATTCTTTTTTCATTTTCACCATTCAAGCATTGAAAAATAGCCGAATGTTCACTATCTACTGGAAGTAACGAAACATTATGTTTTCGTGCTGCTTCCATTACAAGATGTCCTGCAGTTACTAACGTTTCTTTATTTGCAATTCCAATTGTTTTTTTCGCCTCAATCGCACGAAGTGTCGGTAACAACCCTACGCTACCTACAACAGCATTTACTACAATCTCCGCATCTGGATGTAATGCTACTTCTAAAAGTCCTTCACTACCATATACAATTTTTGTATTACCAGAAACAGCTTGTAATTTTAAAACATCTTCCTCTCTTTGCACAGAGACGATTTGCGGAGAAAATTCTTGAATTACCTTTACTGCGTAGTCAATATTTTTCCCTACAGAAAAAGCAACGAGACGGAATTGGTCTGGGTGCGAGCGTAATACATCTAAAGTTTGTGTACCAATTGATCCGCTTGCACCTAATAAACTAATGTTTTTCATGACTCCAACCCCTCGTTCATTTATTAATTGTATTGTAATAAGAAGTAGAGAATTGGTAAAACGAATAACCAACTATCTGTTCGATCTAATATACCACCATGCCCAGGTAAAATTGTACCTGAATCCTTTACGCCATAATGACGTTTAAAAGCAGATTGTACTAAATCACCAATTTGTCCAAAAATAGAAATGATAATTGTCAGCACAATTAAAATTACTACATTCGATTCGACTGGGAAGAACACGTTGTAAACAAGTGCCACAATAATTCCACAAACGATGCCGCCTAATGAACCTTCAATCGTTTTATTTGGACTAATTTCTGGCCACAATTTTCTCTTGCCCAATGCTTTCCCTACGAAATATGCGCCTGAATCAGTAGCCCATATAACAAATAATGCACAAAACACATATTTAATTCCTAATATTCTCGTTTCATTTAAATATAAGAATCCCATTGCCACATATGTCGTTGCCATTAGTAAAAATGAAGCATTATCAAAAGTAAATGTATTCTTAGAAAGGACTGTATATGATAAAAGTAATAAAACAATCACAAATGTGATTTCCAATTTACCTAATCCAATCCATGTAAACAGTTCTGATGCACTACTTGGAATTAAAAGAATCCACAATAATACTGCAGCTAAAACTGTCGGTACTGAAATAAGCGTAAGCTTATTCATACGAATTAATTCATATAAACCTATAGAAGCAAGTGCATACACTAAAACCGTAAAAGGCACGCCACCGTATATTACGATGGGAATGAATAGCGCGGCAGCAACCACTCCAGTAATAATTCTCTGTTTCACTACCAAACCCTCTCTTTCTACACGCCTCCGAATCTGCGCCCTCTATGTTGAAAGTCAGTAATCGCATTTAGCAAATGTTCTTCTTTGAAGTCTGGCCAATACACATCTGTAAACCAAAACTCCGAATATGCAATTTGCCATAACATGAAATTACTAATACGTAGCTCTCCGCTTGTTCGGATTAACAACTCTGGATCAGGTAAAGAACTCGTCATTAAGTAGGAGGAAAGCATTTCTTCACTTACCTCTTCAGAACGAATTTTTCCTTCCTCATTATCTTTCATCATATGTTGCACAGCAGAAACGATTTCATCTCGACTTCCATAGTTTAACGCGAAATTAAGAATTAATCCCGTATTCTCTTTCGTATCTTCCATGGCTTTCTCCATCGCTCTGCGTGTATGCGTAGGAAGACGATCTTTTTGCCCTATTACTCGGACTTGTACATTTTCTTCAATCAATTCTGGTAAAAATGTACCTAGAAATTCTTCTGGAAGCTTCATTAAATAATCAACTTCCTTTTTCGGTCTTTTCCAGTTCTCAGTTGAAAAAGCATAAAGAGTTAACACTTTCACATTAAGTTTACTTGCAAATTTTGTAATTTTCTTTACAACTTGCATACCTTCATGATGTCCCGCAATACGAGGCATTGCTCTCCTCTTTGCCCATCTTCCATTCCCATCCATAATGATGGCAATATGTTCTGGGATATATCCTTTTTTCACTTCTTCAACGAGATGATCAAACGATGTGTCCTTTTTACCTTTAAAAAAAGGAAAGTTTTTAAACATCATTCATACCCTCCAACAAGCAGACGTATGCCTAAAAGTGTAAAAAGACCCCCTTAAGAAGAGGGTCATATTTGCGAAGTTATCGCTATTACACTTCCATGATTTCTTTTTCTTTGTTTTTTGCGATTTCGTCAACTTTTGCAATATATTTATCTGTTTCTTTTTGGATATCTTCAGTATATCCTCTTAAATCATCTTCTGTAATCTCGCCAGCTTTTTCAAGCTTCTTAAGATCATCATTTCCGTCACGACGTACGTTACGAACAGCTACTTTTGCTTCTTCAGCATATTTTTTCACAACTTTAACAAGATCACGACGACGCTCTTCTGTTAATGCAGGGAATGCAATACGAATTACAGTTCCATCATTAGAAGGGTTTAAGCCTAAATCTGCTTTTAAAATTGCTTTTTCGATATCACCGATAGAAGTTTTATCATAAGGTTGAATTACAAGTAAACGTGCTTCTGGAACTGTAATGTTCGCTAATTGCACAACTGGTGTTGGTGCACCATAGTAATCAACTTGTACCTTATCTAATACAGACGAGCTTGCACGACCAGCGCGAACTGTTGCTAGTTCACGAGAATAAGCAGCAACTGCTTTTTCCATTTTTTCATTTGAAGATTTCAATACTTGTTGTCCCATATTTATTTCCCCCTTACAACTGTTCCAATATTTTCGCCTAAAACGGCACGTTTAATATTACCTTTTTCCATAACTGAGAATACAATTAATGGAATATCATTATCCATACATAGAGAAGAAGCTGTAGAATCCATTACACCTAAACCTTCTTTTAATACATCTAAGTAAGTAAGCGTTTCGTATTTCGTAGCTGTTGGGTCAATAGATGGATCTGCGCTATATACGCCATCCACATTATTTTTCGCCATTAAAATAACGTCTGCTTCGATTTCCGCTGCACGTAATGCTGCTGTTGTATCTGTTGAGAAGTATGGATTACCTGTACCTGCTGCAAAGATAACAACACGTTTTTTCTCTAAGTGACGAACTGCTTTACGGCGAATGTAAGGCTCTGCCACTTGACGCATCTCAATTGAAGTTTGTACACGAGTTTGGATTCCAATATTCTCCAAGCTATCTTGAAGAGCTAATGAATTCATAACTGTAGCTAACATGCCCATGTAATCTGCTCCTGCACGATCCATGCCCATTTCACTTCCAATTTTCCCACGCCAAATGTTACCGCCACCAACAACAACAGCAACCTCTACATCAAGTTCTGCAATTTCTTTCACTTGTTCTGCAACTGACTTAATAACAGTTGGATTAATTCCAAATCCTTGCTCTCCAGCTAAAGCTTCTCCACTTAGCTTTAAAACGACACGATTATATTTCGGTTTACTCATAATGAACCTCCAATTGCTTACATCTTTATTTTAAAAAAGGGAACACAATGTGTTCCCTAATCTGTATTAGTTACTACCTTTTACTTGGTTCATTACTTCTTCAGCAAAGTTGTCTTCGCGTTTTTCGATACCTTCACCAACAGCGTAGCGAACGAATCCTTTTAATGTTCCGCCTTTAGACTCAACGAACTGACGAACTTTCATATCAGGGTTTTTAACGAATGCTTGGTCAAGTAAGCAAATCTCTTCGAAGAATTTGCCTAGACGGCCTTCAACCATTTTTGCAACGATTTTTTCAGGCTTGCCTTCGTTTAATGCTTGTTGTGTTAATACTTGACGCTCATGCTCAACTTCTTCAGCTGTTACAGCATCGCGGTCGATGTATTTAGGGTTAACTGCAGCGATGTGCATTGCAACATCTTTAGCAGCAGCTTCATCAGTAGAACCTTCAAGAACTGTTAATACACCAATGCGTCCACCCATGTGTAGGTAAGCGCCGAATGCATCTGCATCAGTTTTTGATACGATTTCGAAACGACGAAGTGTAAGTTTTTCACCAATTTTAGCGATTGCTTCGTTGATGTGCTCTTCAACGTTTTTACCGTTTTCCATTGTTTGAGCCATAGCTTCTTCAACGTTAGCTGGTTTGTTAGTTAATAAGTGAGCAGCTAATTCTTTAATTAGTGTTTGGAAACCTTCGTTTTTCGCAACGAAATCAGTTTCAGAGTTTAATTCTAAGATTAAAGCGTCGTTACCGTTTGTTTCGATGAAAGTTAAACCTTCAGCAGCAATGCGGTCTGCTTTTTTAGCAGCTTTCGCAATACCTTTTTCGCGTAAGAAGTCAATTGCCTTCTCCATGTCGCCGTTAGTTTCTGTTAAAGCTTTTTTGCAGTCCATCATACCTGCGCCAGTTTTTTCACGTAATTCTTTTACCATTTGAGCAGTGATTGCCATATTTTTCATCCTCCTAAAATATGTATTTATACCTTTTATAAAGGTGTTTATACCTTAAAAAAGGTGATAAAAGGCCGAACCCCTTATCACCTTTCCAACTTTGTTACGCAGTAACAGTTTCTTCACCTTGTTTTGCTTCAAGGATCGCGTCTGCCATTTTAGATGTAAGAAGTTTTACAGCACGAATTGCATCATCGTTTGCTGGGATAACGTGATCGATTTCGTCTGGATCACAGTTTGTATCAACGATACCGATGATTGGAATGTGTAATTTGCGCGCTTCAGCAACTGCAATACGCTCTTTACGAGGGTCTACTACGAATAATGCACTTGGAAGACCTTTCATATCTTTAATACCGCCTAAGAATTTCTCAAGACGCTCTAACTCTTTTTTAAGTTGAACAACTTCTTTCTTAGGAAGTACTTCGAAAGTACCATCTTCTTGCATTCTTTCGATGTCTTTAAGACGCTTGATACGCTTTTGGATTGTTTGGAAGTTTGTTAAAGTTCCACCTAACCAACGTTGGTTAACGAAGTACATACCAGCACGAGTTGCTTCTTCTTTAATAGCTTCTTGTGCTTGTTTTTTAGTACCTACGAATAAGATGTCTCCACCTTCAGCAGCGATGTCACGCATCGTTCTGTAAGCTTCCTCAACTTTTTTCACAGTTTTTTGTAAGTCGATGATGTAGATACCGTTACGCTCTGTGAAAATGTAACGCTTCATTTTTGGGTTCCAACGACGAGTTTGATGTCCGAAATGAACACCAGCTTCAAGCAATTGCTTCATAGAAATTACTGACATAATATAGTTCCTCCTAAATGGTTTTTGATATCCTCCGTTTACTTCATCTCTAAGCGAAACTACAAACGTAGCACCAACACTTAAATCAGTAAACGTGTGTACTTTGTACTGACACCACTGCTTACTATATCATACTGAAATATTACAATCAAGTCGAAAATGCGAACAATGTAAAACTTTCTTTGTTCATACTCGAATTCTAGTATTACCAACCTTCATTTCTTTTAAGCAAAAAAGTAAAACACAATTAATAGTTTTCCCAGAAACCACGCTTATGGCACTTTTCACAAGCGCCATCAATCCATTGCACAAAAAAAACTCTCCTCGATCGAGGAGAGTTTTTTATAAATTAGTTTGTTTTTAATTTAGCAAGTTCCTGTAGAAACTTGTCGTTTAACACTTTAATGTATGTTCCTTTCATACCTAAAGAGCGAGACTCAATAACACCAGCACTTTCTAATTTACGTAGTGCATTTACGATTACAGAACGAGTAATTCCTACACGATCAGCGATTTTACTTGCAACAAGTAAACCTTCTGTTCCATTTAATTCTTCGAAGATGTGCTCAATTGCTTCTAACTCACTGTAAGATAATGAGCTGATCGCCATTTGAACAACAGCTTTACTACGTGCTTCCTCTTCGATTTCTTCTGCTTTTTCACGTAAGATTTCCATACCTACAACAGTTGAGCTGTACTCAGCAAGGATTAAATCATCATCTAAGAACTCTTGACCAAGACGAGCTAATACTAATGTACCTAGACGCTCACCGCCACCAACGATTGGTACGATTGTAGTTAAACCTTGACCAAATAATTCTCTGTTTTCTACCGGGAATGCTGTATAAGCACTGTTCACATCTAAATTTGAAGATGTTTCTGTAATGTTGAATAAGCTTTGTGTATATTCTTCCGGGAACTGACGCTCTGCAAGCATTTGTTTCATACGCTCATTTTCGATTTGTTGGTGAATTGCATAACCTAGTAATTTACCACGACGACTTACAACGAACACGTTTGCTTCAATTACTTCACACATTGTGTCAGACATTTCTCTAAAGTTTACAGGCTTCCCTGCAGCGCTCTGTAATAACGCATTTAATTTTCTCGTTTTTGCTAATAATTCCATTTCAAAAGTTCCTCCTACATGTTACTTACATATTTTTTCATCACTTGGAAACTAGGGCGAGTCACCTGATGACACTATTACAAAATAAACTGGCTCACATCTTTATTTTTAGCAATTGTTGCTAATTTCTCCTCAACGTATTGAGGTGTTATCGTTATTTTTTCTAACGTAATTTCAGATGCTTCAAACGATAAATCTTCAAGGAGCTTCTCCATAATCGTATGAAGTCTTCTTGCTCCAATATTATCTGTATCCTGATTAACTTGATAAGCAATCTCAGCAATCTTACGAATAGCTTCGTCTGAAAATTCAATTTCTATACCTTCAGTCGCTAATAATGCCATATATTGTTTGATTAACGCATTGTCAGGCTCGATTAATATTTTAACAAAATCATCTGTTGATAATTTTGTTAACTCTACTCGAATCGGAAATCTCCCTTGCAATTCCGGAATTAAATCCGACGGTTTAGACATATGGAACGCTCCAGCTGCAACGAATAAAATATAATCCGTTTTTACTGATCCGTATTTTGTCGCAACATTCGACCCTTCTACAATTGGCAAAATGTCACGTTGCACACCTTCACGTGATACATCTACGCTATTCGACTGCTTACCAGCAATTTTGTCAATTTCATCGATAAAAATAATCCCGAGCTGTTCAGCACGATAAACAGCCTCTTGTGTAACTTCATCCATATCAATTAAGCGCTGTGCCTCTTCATTTGTCAAGAGTTTTCTTGCTTCTTTTACAGAAAGTTTACGTTTTTTCGTTTTTTTCGGCATAAAACTTCCTAATGCATCTTGGAAATTCATTCCCATTTGCTCCATGCCAGTTCCTTGTAACATATCAAACATAGAAGACTGTTGCTCGGTCACTTCAATCGATACAATTTCGTCTTCAAGAAGCCCTGCAGCAAGCTTTCTCTCCACATCTTGACGTTTCTTTTCGATTTCACCATCTTCTTGTGTATCAGACGTTTGACTCGAATTTTGAGCACCACCAAAAAGCATCTCTAATGGATTTTTAAATCCAGATTGCTTCTCCGGACTCGGTACTAAAATTTCAACAAGACGTTGATTCGCTTGCTCTTCTGCTTTATCTTGAACTTTCACTACCATTTCTTCTTTTACGATGCGAACAGATGTTTCTACGAGGTCACGTACCATCGACTCTACATCTCTACCCACATATCCAACTTCTGTGAATTTTGTAGCCTCAACCTTAATAAAAGGTGCTCCAACGAGTTTCGCCATTCGTCGTGCTACCTCTGTTTTCCCAACACCTGTCGGTCCAATCATCAAAATGTTCTTAGGTGCTATTTCATCACGTAAATTTTCAGCCAATTTACTGCGACGGTATCGATTTCTCAACGCTACAGCAACCGCTTTCTTTGCGTCTTTTTGGCCGATGATGTATTGATCTAATTTTTCCACAATTTGGCGCGGAGTAAAATGTAAATGCATATAAAATGCCTCCCTTACGATTCTACAATTCTTCAACAATTATGTTGTGATTCGTGTAAACACAAATATCGCCAGCAATCTCTAAACTCGCTTTCGCAATTTGTTTCGCTGTTAAGTGTTCACTTGCATATTGCTTTAAAGCACGACCTGCAGAAAGTGCATAATTCCCACCAGATCCAATTGCTAAAATACCATCATCCGGTTCAATCACTTCTCCTGTACCTGAAACAAGGAGCATAGTTGTTTTATCCATGACAATGAGCATCGCTTCTAGCTGACGTAACATTTTATCGCCACGCCATTGTTTTGCCATTTCAACAGCAGCACGCTGCAAGTTGCCATTATACTCTTCTAATTTTCCTTCAAACATTTCAAAAAGAGTAAATGCATCAGCAACTGAACCTGCAAAACCAGCTAAAACTTTACCTTGGAAAAGCCTGCGAACTTTACGAGCTGTATGTTTCATTACAACAGCATTTCCCATTGTCACCTGGCCATCTCCAGCCATTGCACATTCTCCATTATGATGAACTGCAAATATCGTTGTAGCGTGGAAATTCCCCATAGAAAAAACTCCTTTATTTGTTTTTATAGCTTTTAAAGCAATTTATGCCCGCGGGTGATGCTTCATGTAAACAGAACGCAATCTTTCTTTAGAGACATGCGTATAAATTTGTGTCGTCGACAAATTCTCATGGCCTAATAGCTCCTGTACAGTACGTAAATCCGCCCCTTCATCTAACATATGTGTAGCAAATGTATGCCTTAACATATGGGGACTTATCCGCATTGTCAGTGAAGCCTTTTTAATGAGTTCGTTTAAAACATAACGAACTCCACGACTTGTTAGCGGCGTACCTTTCGCATTTAAAAATACCATATGAGAGTCTTCTTCAGTCTTATTAACTAACTGTTTTCTCCCATTTTCTATATAGGTAATTAAAGAATCTTGTGCATAGCTTCCGAACGGAATATATCTTTGTTTTTTTCCTTTTCCCATTACTAAAATTGTTCCCACCGCAAAGTCAATATCGGTAAGTTGTAAATTGACACATTCACTCACACGGATCCCAGTCGCATACATCAACTCTAATAAAGCTTGATTCCTTTGACCGAGTGGCGTTCCCGTGTCAGAAACTTCGAATAATTCTTCTAACTCTTCAGCATATAAAAACTTTGGGATTGACAATTCTTTTTTGGGGAGTGACGCAAGTGCAAACGGATTATCCTTCCGATAACCTTCACGCATCAAAAAACGATATAAACTTCGTAAGCTTGATACTTTTCTTGCGACAGATTTACGGGCTAACTTTTCATCGTGCAACGTCGTTAAGTACAAACGAACATCCGCGTATGTAACGTCTAAAAAAGAGGATATGCTTTCTCGCTCCATAAATTGCACAAAATGTTCTAAATCATTTTGATAACTTGCAATTGTATATTTTGAATAATTTCTTTCAATTTGTAAATATCCAACGAATAATTGTAACAATTTCTTCACATTCACACAATTCACCTCAATAAAGGCTACTAAATCGTATCACAACTTAGTAGCCTTTGCAAGAAATTTAACTAAATATTTACAAAATTTTGAATCGTTTCTAAAGCACGTGCTGCGTATGCTTCATTTCGTTCTGCTTTCTTTTTGAGTTTCTTCTCTAACGGTGCAAATAGACCGAAGTTCGCATTCATCGGTTGGAAGTTTTTAGCATTCGTTGCCGTAATGTAATTTGCCATGCTACCCATTGCAGTTACTGGCGGTAATACAATCGGCTCTTCACCTTGCACAAGACGTGCAGCATTAATTCCTGCTAATAATCCTGATGCTGCTGATTCAACATATCCCTCTACTCCAGTCATTTGACCAGCGAAGAATAAATCATCACGTTGTTTATATTGATATGTTGGACGAAGCAAATTAGGTGAATTAATAAACGTATTACGATGCATTACACCATAACGTACAATCTCTGCATTTTCCAATCCCGGAATTAACTGTAGCACTTCTTTTTGTGGTCCCCACTTTAAATGCGTTTGGAAACCTACGATATTGTATAAAGTTCCCGCTGCATCATCTTGACGTAACTGAACAACAGCATATGGCGTTTTCCCTGTTTTTGGATCTTCTAATCCAACAGGTTTCATAGGTCCAAATACTAGCGTCTGTCTCCCTCTACTTGCCATAACTTCTACCGGCATACAACCCTCAAAGAAAATTTCTTTTTCAAACTCTTTTAAAGGCACTGTCTCAGCGGCAATTAAAGCCTCATAAAAACGATCAAATTCTTCTTCTGTCATCGGACAGTTTAAATATGCCGCTTCCCCTTTATCATAGCGAGACTTTAAATATACTTTGTTCATATCAATGCTGTCTTTTTCAACGATTGGCGCTGCTGCATCGTAGAAATAGAAATAATCTTCACCTGTTAGTTCTTTTAATTGCGCAGCAAGATCAGGAGATGTAAGTGGACCTGTTGCAATAATTGTTGGTCCTTCTGGAATTTCAGTAAGCTCTTCATTCACTACAGTTACATTCGGATGATTCTTTACGTATTCAGTCACTTTAGCTGCGAATTCATGACGGTCAACCGCTAAAGCTCCTCCAGCTGGTACAGAGCACTCATCAGCTGCACGAATAATGACAGAATCCATCAAACGCATTTCTTCTTTAATAACTCCAACAGCATTTGTTAATGTGTTTGCACGTAATGAGTTACTGCACACTAATTCAGCAAATTTATCTGTATGATGAGCTGGCGTTTGCCTTACTGGTCTCATTTCATATAATTTTACTTGGACACCACGTTTTGCAATTTGGTAAGCTGCTTCACTTCCTGCAAGACCTGCGCCAATGACGTTTACTACTTGTGTTGTCATATATATCACCTTTCCTTTTCTTCCCGAAAAAAATGTGAGCAGTTACGCTCACATTTGTTGTTCTTCTTCATAATCGCACGAAATACATTGTACTTGCACGCCTTTTTTCAACTTCTTCTCTACAAGCATGCCTTCACACTTCGGACATTTACGACCAATCGGCTTATCCCAAGATACAAAGTCACATTCTGGATACGTACCACATCCATAGAAAAGACGTTTCTTTTTGTTACTACGACGCTCAATAATTTGCCCTTCTTCACATTTCGGACAAGTTACACCGATTTCTTTCACAATCGGTTTTGTATTACGACAATCAGGGAAATTCGAACAAGCCATAAACTTCCCATATTTACCCATTTTAAAGACCATTGGATGTCCGCATAATTCACAGTCTTCCCCAGCTGGCTCATCTTTAATTTCCACTTCACGCATTTCTTTTTCCGCTTTTTCTAAGCGCGGTTCAAATCCTACGTAGAAATCATCAACAATTTTCACCCAATTGGCATTTCCTTCTTCCACTTCATCAAGGCTTTGCTCCATATTGGCAGTAAATTCAATGTTAATAATTTCCGGGAAAAATTCTAAAATAAGTTCAATTACTATTTCACCAAGTTCAGTCGGAACGAAGCGTTTATTATCTAAGCTTACATACCCACGCTTTTGAATCGTTTCAAGTGTAGGTACATAAGTCGACGGTCTTCCAATTCCAAGTTCTTCAAGCGTTCTTACTAAACGAGCCTCTGTATAACGCGGCGGTGGTTGAGTATAGTGTTGTTTCGGCTCTATATCTTTTGAAAATACCGTTTCTCCCACTTCTAACGGTGGCAACATCTTATCCTTTTCTTCCGCACCATCATCTTTTGACTCTACATACACTTTCATAAATCCTGGGAACTTTACAACCGATCCACTTGCACGGAACTGAACATTATTATTAATGAGTCTCGCTGTCACAGTATCCATTATAGCAGACGCCATTTGACTTGCAACAAATCGCTCCCAAATCAATTTATATAATCGAAGTTGATCACGACTTAAGAAACTTTTTAGTTCCTCTGGCTTTCTCATTACCGAAGTAGGACGAATTGCCTCATGCGCATCTTGTGCATTTGACTTTTTCGTTTCTTTCTTCTTTTCTGTTCCTATGTATTCCGTACCATACGCTTCAGTGATGTAAGTACGAGCCTCTGTTTGAGCTGTTTCTGAGATACGTGTTGAATCAGTTCTCATATACGTAATAAGACCTACAGTTCCTTGTTTTCCAAGATCTATCCCTTCATACAATTGCTGTGCAAGCATCATCGTTTTCTTTGCTCGCATATTTAACTTACGTGCTGCTTCTTGTTGCAAGGAAGATGTTGTAAACGGTAATGCAGGATTACGTTTTCGCTCTTTGCGCGTTACATTTTCAACTGAAAACGCATTGTCTTTCATCTGTTCAATTATTTCATTCACTTGCGTTTCATTCGTTAATTGAACTTTTTCACCATCTACACCGTAAAAACTTGCTTCAAATGTGTCTTTTCCTTTTACAAATTCTGTTTTAATTGTCCAGAATTCTTCAGGTTCAAAGCTTTGAATTTCCTTTTCACGTTCGATGATTAAACGAACTGCTACAGATTGTACACGCCCTGCACTTAATCCTTTTTTTACTTTCTTCCATAATAAAGGACTAATATTGTAACCAACAAGACGATCAAGTATGCGTCTTGCTTGTTGTGCATCTACTAAATCCATATTAATTGCGCGAGGATGTTTAAATGATTCTTTGATTGCATCTTTCGTAATCTCATTAAACACAACCCGACAATCTGATTCAACGTCCACATTTAACGTATTCGCTAAATGCCAAGCAATCGCTTCCCCTTCGCGGTCTGGATCGGCCGCGAGATAAACTTTCTTTGCTTTTTTCGCCGCTGATTTTAAATCTTTTAAGACGGGACCTTTACCACGAATGGTAATATACTTCGGGGTGAAGTTGTTCTTTACTTCTATCCCCATTTGACTTTTTGGCAAATCGCGAACATGTCCCATAGACGCGACAACTTTGTATTTTTTCCCTAAATATTTCTCAATGGTCTTCGCCTTAGAAGGCGACTCCACGATTACGAGGTAATCTGACATGCTAGTGCCTCCTTAAGAGGTGGATTCAAGTCTTCATTAATCTTATTGATTTCTCTTGTTTTTGTCAATCAAGAATGAATATACCATACAGCGCCAATCTACCATTTGTCAATAATTGTTTAATAAAAACATAAAAATATAAGGTTAATTTAAAATCTCTTCAAAGATATCTTCTGCATTTCTTACTAGTTTTGCCCCTTGTTGAATAAGATGATTCGTTCCCGATGCCCCCTCTATAAATATAGGTCCAGGGAGCGCAAACACCTCTCTATTTTGCTCTAACGCAAGGTCTGCAGTAATAAGGGTTCCACTTCTCGATTTCGCTTCTACAACTAAAACACCTTTACTTATGCCACTAATAATCCGGTTCCTTTTTGGAAAATACCACTTTTTCGGTGCATAGTGCGGTGGATACTCTGTCAATAACAATATATATTCCTTCCACGTTTCATATAAATGCCTATTTTCTTTCGGATACATAAAAGATAATCCATGTCCTAATATCGCAATAGTCGGGCAATACTGCCTTACTGTAACCTCATGGGACATTGTATCTATCCCTTTTGCAAACCCGCTGACAATAACCCACTTTCTTTCTAATAAAGGGTGCAAAATAAATTTCAAACTCTCATGACCATATAATGATGGCTGCCTCGTTCCAACAACTGCCAATTCATTTACTTTATTCAGAAAATCTTTCTCTCCTTTTCCATATAAAACGAAGGGAGGGTCTTGTATTTCACGTAATAATTGCGGATAAATTTCATCCCATATCGTTATATAAAAGATACGATTTTTCTCTAAATAAGATATATATTGCGGAAGATTTGAACTTTGAAGGAATTTCACTAATTCTGAAGATTTTTTCGAGGATATTCCAGTGTATTGTTCCATTTGTTTTTCGTTAAAAGTATATATGTTCTTTAATTCTGGATCGACATATAGTAGCCTCTCCATCGCTTTCCAATAATCTGCTAGCAAGTAATGAAGATGTAATAATCGCTCTCTTTTCATCTCAATTCTCCTTACCCATAATTTTTATTATGTAAACAGAAAAAGTGTAAAAAGACACCCTCAAGCAAGAAGGTGTCTTTCTACAGATTAATAGTTTTTGCAAGTCTCAAATAGACCTTTTTCTTTTAAAACAGAGATTAGCGTTTCTCCCATAACTGCTGGAGTTTCAGCTACTTTAATGCCACAAGCTTCCATTGTTTTAATCTTTTCAGCAGCAGTTCCTTTACCGCCAGAAATGATTGCACCAGCATGGCCCATACGTTTGCCAGCAGGCGCTGTTTGACCACCAATGAAGCCTACAACAGGTTTTGTCATATTAGCTTTTACCCACTCAGCTGCCTCTTCTTCTGCTGTACCACCGATTTCACCAATCATAATTACAGCATGTGTTTCTTCATCTTCATTAAATGCTTTTAACGCATCAATAAAGTCTGTACCGTTAACAGGGTCCCCGCCGATACCTACAGCAGTAGATTGGCCAATACCTTCTTGTGTTAACTGATGTACAGCTTCATACGTTAATGTACCAGAGCGCGATACGATACCTACATGACCTTTTTTATGAATGTATCCTGGCATAATACCGATTTTACATTCATCAGGCGTGATAACACCTGGGCAGTTTGGTCCAAGTAAACGTGTATGTTTACCAGCCATATACCTCTTTACGTTTACCATATCTAATACAGGAATTCCTTCAGTAATACATACTACTAAATCAATTTCTGCATCAACTGCTTCCATAATTGCATCAGCCGCAAAAGCGGGTGGAACGTATACAACTGAAGCGTTTGCGCCTGTTGCTTTCACTGCATCTTCTACAGTATCAAATACTGGTACACCTTCAATATCAGTGCCACCTTTACCTGGCGTTACACCACCGACAATTTTCGTACCGTATTCAATCATTTGTTTTGTATGGAATAAACCTTGAGAACCTGTAATACCTTGAACAATAACTTTTGTATCTTTATTAACTAATACGCTCATTTTTCTCCCCCGCTTTCTATTAGCCCACTAGTGAAACAATTTTTTGTGCACCGTCTGCCATAGATTCTGCTGCAACAATATTTAAGCCAGACTCATTTAAAATTTTCTTACCTAGTTCTACGTTTGTACCTTCAAGACGTACAACTAAAGGTAACTCAAGACCTACCTGTTTCGTTGCTTCAATAACACCTTCTGCAATAACATCACACTTCATAATGCCACCAAAAATGTTAACAAAGATACCTTTTACATTTTTGTCAGAAAGGATAATTTTGAATGCTTCTGTAACTTTTTCAGCAGTTGCACCGCCACCAACATCTAAGAAGTTAGCTGGGTCACCGTGGTAATGTTTAATGATATCCATTGTAGCCATCGCTAAACCTGCACCATTAACCATACAACCGATATTTCCATCTAAAGGAATGTAGTTTAAGTCGTATTTTGAAGCTTCAATTTCTTTTGCATCTTCTTCATCAAGATCACGAAGTTCTAAAATGTCTTTATGGCGATATAACGCATTAGAATCAAAGTTTAATTTTGCATCTAATGCCATAACTTTACCTTCACCTGTTGTAACAAGTGGGTTAATCTCAGCGATAGAGCAATCTTTTTCGATAAACGCACGGTATAAGCCCATCATAAACTTCACAGCTTGTCCTACAAGCTCTTTTGGAATATTGATGTTAAATGCAATTCGGCGCGCTTGGAAACCTTGTAAACCTACTGCCGGATCAATATATTCTTTAAAGATTTTTTCAGGTGTTTTTTCTGCTACTTCTTCAATTTCTGTTCCGCCTTCTTCAGAAGCCATTAAAACAACTTGAGAAGTTGCACGATCTAAAACTAGACCTACATAATATTCTTTTTTAATATCGCAACCTTCTTCGATAAGTAAGCGTTTTACTTCCTTACCTTCAGGACCTGTTTGATGTGTCACAAGTGTAGTTCCTAAAATGCTTTCTGCATATGTACGAACTTCATCTAAATTTTTTGCAACTTTTACTCCGCCAGCTTTGCCGCGTCCACCAGCGTGAATTTGTGCTTTCACTACACATACATCTGTTCCTAATTCTTTCGCTGCTTCTACAGCTTCTTCTACTGTAAATGCAACCTTCCCGTTCGGAACGCTAACCCCATAGCTTCTAAGGACTGCCTTACCTTGGTACTCATGGATATTCATGGTCCCATCCTCCCCTGTTTTCCTGTTTTACTCGAAAAGTTTTTTAATGTTTAAAAAACATTACATTGCCATTGTATAAGATGATTGGCACGCTGTCTACAATAAAGTGTCAGAAAACTGAAATCGCTTTATTCTTTTTCGGAAATAGTAATGTTTATATGCCAAAATAAAAAATAAGCTGTATATTTACAGCTTATTTTTGAATCATATCTTTAATTGGCGCGAATGACTTTCGGTGTTCATCTAATACTCCATGCACTTCAATTGCCTCTAAATGTTGCTTTGTGCCATATCCCATATGTTGCTCAAATCCGTATTCAGGATGCTTCTCTCCCAGTTCTTTCATCATACGATCTCTCGTCACTTTTGCAATAATGGATGCAGCTGAAATCGAAACACTTTTCGCATCACCTTTAATAATTGAAGTTTGCGGAATTGGTGTAGGAAGCTTCATCGCATCAATTAATAAATGTTGGGGTGTACAAGATAAATTCGCAACAGCATCTAACATCGCTTGTTTCGTTGCTTGGTAAATATTAATTTCATCAATAACTTGCGGTGATACAATCCCTACTCCAATTGCAATTGCTTGTACTTTTATTTCATCATAAAAACGCTCACGTTTCGCTTCACTCAGCTTTTTCGAGTCATTTAACCCTGGAATATAAAAATCCTCAGGAAGAACGACAGCCGCCGTCACAACAGGCCCAGCCAATGGCCCGCGCCCTACTTCATCAATACCTGCGATATATGTGATCCCTTTTTCACGCAAAGCATTTTCATACTTGGACATTTCAAAAAACTTCTCTTTTTCTTTCTGTTCTAACTCTTTTTGTTTATACCACTTCAAAATAAGTTTTTGAACTCCTTTTCGCTCATCTTTCATTAGCAGTTGAAAACGATCTTCTTCTTCATTCATAATTTCTTGCAATACATTTTCCGCTTCTTTTATCGTCATTTTTTGCATATATACAAGCTCCTTTTTAAACGTATCCAAAAAGAAAAGACGCACAAACGCACGTCTTATACTTCTTCTATTTTTTCCACATCTTCTACTTGCTCTGCAAACTCTTCCGGTGTTTCAAACGTCATTTTTCCAAGTTTGCCACCACGAAGCTCACGAAGTACAAGCTCAGATGTCTTATCATAATCAATCATTCCGCCGCCCATTAAGCAGCCTCTATTTTTTCCAATTGCATCGAATAATTCCACAATATCTTCTGGAATCTCATTTAAATTATAGCGTTCTTTCAAGCGTTCTGGATAATGTTTCTCCATAAAACGTAATGCGTAAACAGCTACATCTTGTAAATTTAAAATTGAATCTTTAATTGCACCCGTTGTCGCTAAGCGAAGACCCACTAATTGATCTTCAAATTTAGGCCACAGAATACCTGGCGTATCTAACAATTCCATTTCCTTCCCAACTTTAATCCATTGTTGAGCTGTTGTCACACCTGGACGATCTCCTGTTTTAGCAATATTTTTCTTTGCCAATTTATTAATTAATGTAGATTTACCAACATTTGGTATCCCTACAATTAATGCACGAATCGCTCTCGGTCTAATACCTTTTGCAACCATTTTATCAAATTTTTCTTTAACAAGCACCTTACAAGCTGCTGCAATTTCCTTCATACCTTGTCCAGCTTGCGCGTTAATCGAAATTGCCATATGGCCTTTTTCTTTAAAATATGCGATCCATTGTTTTGTTAAACGGTCATCTGCCATATCCGCTTTATTTAAAACAACAAGCCTCGGCTTATGTGTAATGATTTCATCAATCATTGGGTTTCGAGATGATAATGGTAATCGAGCATCTACAAGTTCAATTACAACATCAATTAATTTTAATTTCTCCGTTACTTGGCGTCTAGCCTTCGCCATATGCCCTGGAAACCATTGAATTACCATGTTGCCACCTTCTTTTTCATTTATTTCACAATACGTGCGTCTTCTAACGGCCAATATAACATATTAGCTTTACCAATTACTTGATCCATTGAAATCGTACCGATTGAACGGCTATCTTTACTAAAACGACGATTATCACCTAAAACAAATAATTGATCTTTTGGAACGGTTTTCTTGCCTGTCATTTCTTCAAGATTAAAATCATATGTAAGCGGTCCGTCAGCAATTTGCTTTTTCTGCTTGTCTAAATACGGCTCCTCATAAGCCTTTCCGTTAACATACAGTTTATCATTACGATACTCTATTTCATCGCCTGGCAGGCCTATAATGCGCTTAATGTAATCTTTATCTTCTGTTGCTCGAAATACGATAATATCAAAGCGTTTTGGATCTCCAATGTGATAACCAATTTTATTCACAATCATTCGATCACGATCATGTAAAGTAGGTGCCATCGATACCCCGTCTACGAGAATTGGCGCAAAGAAAAACTGTCTAATAACACCAGCTAATACAACAGCAATCAAAATTGCTTTAATCCATTCCCAAAGTGAACTCTTCTCTTTTTTCATGCATTTCCCCTCCACGGTTATGTAAGCTGTTCGTATTATACCAAAATTTCATATAGATTGGAAAAAGGGAGCTTGTGCATTTACAAGCTCCCATACATGTCTTATCGAATTTCTTTAATACGTGCTTTTTTACCGCGAAGGTTACGTAAGTAGTATAACTTAGCACGACGTACTTTACCACGGCGAAGTACTTCGATTTTCGCGATTCTTGGCGTGTGAACTGGGAATGTACGCTCAACACCTACACCGTAAGAAATCTTACGAACTGTGAATGTTTCACTGATTCCGCCACCACGACGTTTAATTACAACACCTTCGAAAAGCTGAATTCTTTCACGAGTTCCCTCAACAACTTTTACGTGTACACGTAAAGTGTCACCAGGACGGAATGAAGGAAGGTCAGTTTTTAATTGGCCTTTTGTAATTTCTGCGATTAATTGTTGCATATTAAATTCTCTCCTTTAAACAGATGCTCTTATAAAGTCTTAATAAATTACAGCGGAACATCGTTAATACGGCTACTGATTTCAGTAGCACAAATGTTATAATAGCATATTACTAGGCCTGTTGCAATAGCAAATATATGAAGTTATTACTGCTCTCGCTTTATTTCCTCAAGCCATTTTTTCTCTTGTTTAGATAGATCTCTTTCATCTAACAAATCAGGTCTACGCGTATACGTACGGCGCAAAGATTCCTTATGTCGCCATTCGTCAATATTTTTATGATTCCCTGACATTAATACATCCGGTACCTTCATACCACGAAAATCAGCCGGACGTGTATAATGAGGATGCTCTAATAAACCTGTACTAAACGAATCCTCTACTTGTGAAGCATGATTTCCTAGCACGCCTGGCAAGAGACGTACAACACTATCAGTAATAACCATAGAAGCTAATTCTCCGCCCGTTAATACATAGTCACCAATAGAAATCTCATCCGTTACGAGATGCTCACGAATTCGTTCGTCATACCCTTCATAATGCCCACATACAAAGATCAAATGTTCTTCCTCTGCAAGCTCTTCCGCTTTCTTCTGCGTAAATCTTTCGCCCTGCGGACACATTAAGACAACTCTTGGCTTACGCTCTGTCTCTTTCGTCAAATCTTCTACAGCATCAAAAATAGGCTGAGGAGTAAGCACCATACCAGCTCCTCCGCCGTAAGGATAATCGTCTACGCTATTATGCTTACTTGTTGTATAATCACGAAAGTTAACAACACGAAGGTTTACCGCTTCTTTTTCTTGTGCCTTCTTTAATATAGAAGATCCAAATACACCGGTAAACATGTCTGGGAACAACGTTAAAATATCAATTTTCATTATAGCAACCCTTCCATTACATGAATGGTTACTAATTTATTTTCAATATTAACTTGAAGTACAACGTCATCAATATAAGGAATTAAGAGATCTTGACCCTTCGGACGTTTAATCACCCAAACATCATTTGCACCAGGAGAGAGAATTTCTTTAATTGTCCCTAGCGCTTCTCCTTCTTCCGTTACAACGCTGCAACCAATAATTTCGTGATAGTAGTATTCACCTTCAGCAAGTTCGCCTAACTGCTCTTCTGGTACTTTTATTAAAGAACCTTTAAACTTCTCTACTTCATCTACATTGTTATATCCTTCAAATGTTAATAAATCGAATGTCTTATGTTGGCGATGAGAAGTTACCTTCACCGGAAGGTAGTCTGTGTCTTTCTCATTCGATATGTATAGCGTGTTTCCTACTTTATATCGCTCTTCTGGAAAATCAGTACGAGAAATAACACGGATTTCTCCTCTTACGCCATGAGTATTTACAATTTTCCCTACGTTAAACCATTTTGTCATAAATAGTATGTCACCCCTGGTTTCTATATAAATTAAGCATCTCCATTTCATAGATGGAACATGCAATCTCTATTTAAATGTTAAAAAAGGGAGAGGAATAACTCCTCGCCCTTTTTACGTTTATTGAATTTCCAGTGTTACTTTTTCATCATTATGATGTCCCACTGAATACAAGAGCATTCGAATCGCTTTCGCAACTCTCCCTTGCTTTCCAATGACTTTTCCAACATCCTCAGGATGTACAGTTAATCGATACTTTATCTCTCCGTTGTAAAGTTCCTGTGTAACTTTTACATCTTCAGGATGATCGACAAGAGGCTTGACAATCGTCTCGACTAACTTCTTCATAGTCATTGCCTCAATTACTTACCTTGTTTAGATAAGTGGAATTTCTCCATGATACCTTGGTTAGAGAATAAGTTACGAACTGTATCAGATGGTTTAGCACCATTTCCTAACCATTTTAATGCTGCTTCTTCGTTGATCTTAACTTCAGCTGGTTGAGCAACTGGATTGTAAGTTCCGATTTCCTCAATGAAACGTCCGTCACGAGGAGAACGAGAATCTGCAACAACTACACGATAGAAAGGAGTTTTTTTAGCTCCCATACGTTTTAAACGAATTTTAACTGCCATTTATAAAGCACCTCCGAATTTATTTCACACAGATAATTATATTAGCAAAAAGACTATTGCTTTGTAAAGTATTTTTTCTTAACAGAGCCATCTTTTTTCCTTACATGAATGGAAACTTCAATCCACCTAGTCCTTTTTTCTTGCCTTTTTGCATTCCCGTCATCGTCTTCATCATTTTTTTCATGTCATCGAATTGTTTGATTAGACGATTGATTTCTTGTACCGTTGTACCGCTACCTTTGGCAATGCGCTTTTTGCGACTAGCATTGATTATTTCCGGTTGTTCTCGTTCTAATTTAGTCATAGAACGAATAATTGCCTCAATATGCCCAATTTGTTTTTCATCAACTTGCGCATTTTTCAGCCCTTTAATTTTATTTGCACCAGGAAGCATTCCTAACAATTCATCAAGCGGCCCAAGTTGACGCACTTGTCCAAGTTGTTCTAGGAAATCGTCAAGCGTAAACGAAAGCGTACGCATTTTTTGCTCAAGTTCTTTTGCTTTCTCTTCATCAACTGTAGCTTGCGCTTTTTCAATTAATGTTAAGACATCGCCCATCCCTAAAATACGGGATGCCATACGCTCTGGATGGAACGCTTCAATTGCATCTAGTTTTTCACCCATACCAGCAAATTTAATCGGTGTGTTTGTTACAGCCTTAATAGATAATGCAGCACCACCGCGCGTATCACCATCTAATTTCGTTAATACAACACCTGTTAAACCTAACTGTTCATGGAAACTTTGCGCAACATTTACCGCGTCTTGTCCCGTCATCGCATCGACAACAAGGAAAATTTCATCCGGTTTCGCAACTTCTTTAACTTTCGCTAATTCATCCATTAGTTCTTCATCAATATGCAGGCGACCCGCTGTATCGATTAAAACATAATCGTGATGATCTTCTTTTGCTTTTGCAATCGCTTGTTTTGCAATTTCAACAGGACTTACTTGATCTCCTAAAGAAAATACAGGCATGTCCAATTGCTTCCCTAATGTTTCAAGCTGTTTAATTGCTGCTGGACGGTAAATATCCGCTGCAACAAGCATCGGTTTACGATTATGCTTTTTACGAAGCAAATTCGCAAGCTTACCTGTTGTCGTCGTTTTACCCGCACCTTGCAGACCAACCATCATAATAACAGTCGGTGGCTTATTAGCAACAGCAATTTTGCTTTGCTCTCCGCCCATAAGTTCTGTAAGTTCTTCCTGTACGATTTTAATTACTTGTTGTCCAGGTGTCAAACTTTTCATTACATCTTGTCCGACAGCACGCTCAGACACACGCTTTATAAAATCTTTTACTACTTTAAAGTTAACATCTGCTTCTAAAAGAGCCAGACGAACTTCTCTCATCATTTCTTTCACATCGGCTTCAGAAACTTTTCCTTTGCCGCGGATTTTTTGCATTGTCTGTTGAAGTCGGTCGGCTAATCCTTCAAATGCCATATTGCCGCCCTCCTAATCTAATTTTTCGATAGCTTCAACAACTTGTTTCATTTCTTCATTCACATGCTCTTCTTCGCTGATTAGCTGTTTTAGCTTTGCAACAAGTCGCTGTCGCTCTTGAAACTTTTGAAGTAATACTAATTTATCTTCATATTCTTCAAGCATCGCTTCAGTCCGTTTAATGTTATCATACACGGCTTGGCGACTTACATCAAATTCTTCCGCAATTTCACCAAGAGATAAATCATCTAGATAATAAAGCGACATATAACTTCTTTGTTTTTGCGTTAACAACGATTGATAAAAATCAAATAAATAGTTCATTCTCGTTGTTTTTTCGAGCATGTTGGATCATCCTTTGTTAAGTGATTTCCCTTTACATGAATTAGTTTACATGGAGTACAAAAGAGTGTCAAGTTTTTTTCTTAACATCATATATTTTTATAGAAAAAGAAGCGGAAATACCGCTTCTTTCGCTTATACTTCTTCTGTTTCTACTAAGTTCGCAAATAAACCATACACATATTGTTCTGGATCAAACTGCTGCAAGTCATCCATTTGCTCTCCTAATCCAACAAACTTCACCGGTACATCCATTTCGTTACGAATCGCTAATACAATACCACCTTTAGCAGTTCCATCTAACTTCGTTAAAACAATACCAGTAACATTCGTCGCCTCGCGGAATGTTTTCGCTTGGCTTAAACCGTTTTGTCCTGTTGTTGCATCAATAACAAGCAATACTTCATGAGGAGCACCTGGTACTTCACGCTCAATTACGCGCTTCACCTTCTCTAACTCTTTCATTAAGTTGACTTTATTTTGCAAGCGTCCTGCTGTGTCACATAGTAATACGTCTACCTTACGTGCTTTCGCAGCTTGTACAGCGTCATACATAACCGCCGCTGGATCAGAGCCAGATCCTTGTTTAATTACTTCTACACCAACGCGATCGCCCCATACTTCTAATTGTTCAATCGCTCCAGCACGGAATGTGTCTCCTGCCGCTAATAGGACAGACTTACCTTCTGATTTAAACTTATGTGCCAGTTTACCAATTGTCGTCGTTTTTCCTACACCGTTAACACCAACAAATAAAACAACCGTTAATTGGTCCTCTTGCATATTAATTTCGTTACTAAAATCGCTGTCGCCTTTGTAAATCCCTACTAACTTTTCTGAAATAACAGCTTGTACTTCTTTTGGATCTTGAATGTTACGGCGTTGCACTTCTTCTTTCAATTGATCAATTAATTCCATTACCGTCGCAACTCCGACATCTGCACCGATTAAGATTTCTTCTAGCTCTTCGAAGAAATCTTCATCCACTTTACGGTAACGATACACTAAATCATTCACTTTATCCGCAAATGAATTTCTCGTTTTTTCTAATCCTTGTTTAAATTTCTCAGTAACTGTATCCGTTTGTTTTGAAATTTTTTCTTTTAGTTTTTTAAAAAAACTCATACTTTCCCGTCCTTTCTATTCACTTGTAATAAGTTCTTCCCCGTCATCTAAACGAACCGAAACAAGTTTAGATACCCCTGATTCTTGCATTGTTACACCGTACAACACATCAGACTCTTCCATTGTACCTTTTCTATGTGTAATTACAATAAACTGCGTCTCATCACTGAATTTCTTTAAATACTGTGCAAAACGAGCTACATTCGCCTCATCAAGGGCCGCCTCTACCTCATCTAGTACACAGAACGGTACTGGGCGCACTTTTAAAATACCAAATAAAAGCGCAATTGCCGTTAAAGCACGCTCTCCACCTGAAAGTAAACCTAAGTTCTGCAATTTCTTCCCTGGCGGTTGCGCTACAATATCAATACCCGTATTTAGTAAATCCTCTGGATTGGTCATTACTAAATCCGCTCTACCGCCTCCAAATAATTCAGAGAATACCGATTGAAACTCCATTCGAATGCCTTCAAACGTAGTAGAAAAGCGTTTTTTCATTTCTTCATCCATTTCGGTAATAAGCTGGTGCAATGTCGTTTTCGCTTCTTCTAGGTCGTCTCTCTGCTCTAGTAAGAATGTATGACGCTCCGCTACACGTTCATATTCATCAATTGCCCCTAGGTTCACTGTACCTAACTCTTCTATGGATAATTTAATTAATTTTACTTTCTTACGTGCATCTTCTGCAGGCATTGTCATTGTATATTTTAGTTTTGCTGCTTCAAATGAAATCGTATATGTTTCACGCAAATGTTGTAATCTATTTTCCAACTCGACATCAAGTCGGTTTATTTTCACTTCTTGATCTTTCAACATTTCAAGAATATATTTATGTTTACCTGTCGTTTCTTTCAAATCGCGTTCTAAATGTTCTACTCTCTCTTGCAACGATATACGTTGTTCACGACGAGAGCGAATTAACTCTGAAGTTTGATTACGATCATACGCTTTCTTCTCAATCATATTCGTAATTTGCTCTTCACCACTTGAATTAGATGTCATTTCTTGTTTTAAGAACGCTAAATCCTCTTTCGTTTTTACAAGCGTCGCATCCGTTTCTTCTTTTTCCTTCGTCAATCGTTCAACTTTTTCTTTTTGATTAGATAAGCGTTGTTGCTTTTCAGCTGCCAGTACTTTTAACTCAGTCATTTCTTTTTGAACTTTTTCTTTCGAAGAATGTTGCTCACTTTTTTGTTTTGTTAAAGCTACAATTTTACTATCTAACTCAGTGATATCAGCTTGAAGATTCGTTAAAATCCCTTCTAACTCCTCTTTACGCCCTTGTATTTTTACTCGATCTTGTAAAAACCCTTCAATCTCTAAATCATAAATAGATAAGCGGTCATTAATACGATGTTCTTCTAATTCTAAACGATTAATCTCTTCTCTTAATTTCTGCTCATCTACACGCTCTGCTTCTACAGTTTGCCTTAGTTCGCGTATTTTCACTTCTTTTTCTTGAATCTCTTGTTTTACTGCTTTAACAAAGTTTTCTAACTTCGTTGTTTTTTCTTCCATATCAGTTAACTTGCGAGTCCACTCTTCTAGTTCACGTTGGCGTCCTAATAAAGAAGATTTCGCTTGTTTTACCGCCCCACCAGTCATAGAACCGCCAGGATTCACTACGTCACCATCGATTGTTACAATGCGATAACGGTATTGCAGTTGTTTCGCTAACTCATTTGCTCCGCGTAAATCTTTCGCAACAATAACAGTTCCTAATAAATTTGAAACTACATTTTCATATTTATTGTTGTACTGCACAAGTTCTGCCGCCACACCTACAAACGATGGGTGTTGATTTACAATACGTAATTGCTCAAATGATAACGATCTGCTTTTAATAACAGCTTGCGGTAAAAACGTTGCACGTCCATGTTTATTTTGCTTTAAAAATGCAATCGCATTACGAGCATGTTCCTCTGTTTGTACAACAATATGCTGCATTGCTGCACCTAGAGCGATTTCCATTGCAACTTCATATTCTTTCGGTACCGTTAACAGTTCCGCAACAGCACCCTCGATACCTTGCAACCTATTTTCTCTAGCTTTCAATACTTCACGTACACCTTGATAGAAGCCAGAATAATCTTCTTGCATCTCTTCAAGCATTTCTTTTCGAGAACGTGCCTGTTGCACAAATTGATATGCTTGATACAGTTTTGTTTCATTTTCACTATACTGCGTCTTACATTTCCCAAGCGCCGCCTCTGTCTTCTGTATGTTCGAGATAATGCCAGCTACTTTTTCTTTCACTTGTTCGTAACTTTCTACAAGTTTCGTCTTTTTCGCTGTAATTTCCATACGCATTTCTACATATTTCGCATTTTCTTCATCCAGACGCTCGTTTTTAGACGTTTGCTGTTTAGATTGTTCTTCGATCATAGATAATTCATTACGATGACTAGCTTGTTGATTTAAAAGTTCAATATAGTCACCTTTTAAATTCTCAATCTGTTCCTCTAAATTGTCAGCAAAAGTAGCAAGCAATTGCTCATTATCATGCAATTTTTGCTCCAACTCTTTTACTTCATTCACAAATTGCATTAAAGCTTCTGTACTTGACTCAATTTCACCATCATAACTTTTAGCTTTCTCTGTCAATTCAACAATTAACTGCTCAAGTTGCGCACAATGCGTCGTAGCATTTTGCTTTCTCTCTTTTAGCAACTCACGCTGCCCTTCTAGTTTTTCTAGCTCTTTACTAGAAAGAAGAAGTACTTCTTGTAACGAGTCTACAGACTCATCTACGGCTTGTAATTGTCCTCGTAATTCCTCAAGCTCTTCTTCACTTTTTTGTAAATTCGTTGACATTTTAACTTCTTCGTTTTTATTATGCCCAAACTGATTTCGAAGCGCTTCCCATTTCTCATGCAATTCTTCAATTTCATGGACAATAAGCGCCGCTTCTACTTTCTCTAATTCTTCTTTATTCTCGAGATAATCTTTCGCAATAGAAGCTTGTCTTTCTAAAGGTTCTACTTGACTACTTAATTCATGAATTATATCTTGTACACGATTTAAGTTTTCTTGTGTTTCTGCTAATTTCCCTTCAGCTTTCTTTTTGCGAAGTTTGTATTTCAGTACACCTGCCGCTTCTTCAAATACACCTCGACGCTCTTCTGACTTACTACTTAAAATCTCTTCCACTTTCCCCTGGCTAATAATTGAAAAAGCTTCTCTTCCCATACCAGAGTCCATAAATAAATCGATAATATCTTTCAATCTACATGATTGTTTATTAATATAAAAATCACTATCACCTGAACGAGATACACGACGTGTTACACACACCTCATTGTATTCAATTGGTAACCGTTGATCTTCATTATTTAAAGTTAATGTTACTTCAGCAACATTAACTGCTCTCCTCGTATCACTACCTGCAAAAATAATATCCTCCATCTTTGCACCACGTAATGATTTTGCAGATTGTTCACCAAGTACCCAGCGAATTGCATCAGTAATATTACTTTTCCCGCTTCCATTAGGTCCTACTACAGAAGTTACACCTGGGACAAAATCAACAGATACACGCTCAGCAAAAGACTTAAACCCTGCTATTTCTAATCTTTTTAAAAACACGAAAGGCCTTCCTCCTATTCTCCGTCGTTATAAATGTTCTCTATACAAAAACAAGCTATTATACGGATTTACTTTCTTTTTATTTACAAAAAAAAGAAAGTTTCATTCTATGCATAAGGAATCCCCCTCATTCAAAGGGGGATTCCTTATAGTTGTTCTTTTAATTTTTTTAATGCTTCTGCAGCAGCTTGTTGCTCTGCTTCTTTTTTCGACTTACCACTACCAAGACCTAAAGCTACGTTATTTAACGTAACACGTGACACAAATTCTCGATTGTGAGCTGGTCCTTTTTCTTGCAAAATTTGATACTCAACATTACCACTACCATCACGCTGAATCAATTCTTGTAACTGACTCTTATAATCCATCACATGAGAAAAAGCACCTTCATTAATTTTCGGATATACAATTTCTTTTAAGAATTCCCAAACTGTTTCTAGCCCTTGATCAAGATAAAGGGCACCAATAAACGCTTCAAAGACATCCGCTAATAAAGCTGGTCGTTCACGTCCACCTGTCATTTCTTCACCTTTTCCTAATAAAACTAGGCTACCAAATGACAATTCGTTCGCAAAACGAACAAGAGATGGCTCACATACAATAGCTGCACGTAGTTTTGTTAACTCTCCTTCGCTCATTGTCGGATATTTTTGAAACAGATACTGCGATACAGTTAGTTCCAATACTGCATCTCCAAGGAATTCAAGACGCTCATTATCTTCATGCGGTTTTTTTCGATGCTCATTCACATACGATGAATGCGTAAATGCTTGAATCAATAATTTTTCATCAGTAAACGTAATACCTATCTTTTCTTGAAATACTTTAAATGCTTCACGATATTTTGTTTCGTATTTTTTTTCTCTATGTTTTCGGTACGGCATAGGTCCCTCCAGATATAAGCCGAGAAGCCCCGCTAAAAAACGGGACTTCACTTAAGCATTATAGATGACTCTCTATGTAAGTCACAGCATCGCCAACAGTAGCAATCTTTTCAGCATCTTCATCAGAAATTTCCATTTCGAATTCATCTTCCAATTGCATTACAAGTTCTACTACATCTAGGGAGTCTGCGCCTAAATCTTCTTTAAAGCTCGCAGCTGGTACTACTTCAGTTTCTTCTACACCTAAACGATCAACGATGATTTTTGTTACACGCTCTAAAACATCTGCCATTCCATTCACCTCCCCTCAAATATTATATTAAATATTGTCCAAAAAAACTAGTTGAAATCGATTCTTTTATTACATTACCATTCCGCCATCAACATTTAGCGTTTGTCCTGTAATATATTTGCTTTGATCAGAAGCGAAAAATGTTACAGTATTTGCGATATCTTGTGCTTCACCAAACTGAGCTGCAGGAATTAACTTTAACATTTCAGCTTTTATATTTTCATCTAATACATCCGTCATATCAGTCGCAATAAACCCTGGAGCAATTGCATTCACTGTAATATTTCGGCTCGCTAATTCTTTCGCTGATGTTTTTGTTAATCCAATTACACCAGCTTTAGCAGCTACATAATTCGCTTGTCCTGGGTTTCCTGTTACTCCGACAACAGAAGCGATATTAACAATACGTCCATGACGTTGACGCATCATATAACGAGATACTGCCTTCGTACATAAGAATACACCTTTTAAGTTTGTATTAATAACTGTATCCCATTCTTCTTCTTTCATACGCATTAATAAATTATCTTTTGTTACACCAGCATTATTTACAAGAATATCAACTTGTCCAAATGTATCTACTGTTTGTTTCACCATATTTGTAACATCATCAGCATTTGCAACGTCTGCTCTTACTGCAATTGCATCCGAACCTAATTTCTTAATTTCATCAACTACTTCATTTGCCTTTTGTTCATTACCAGCATAATTTACTACTACATTTGCCCCTTGTTTCGCTAAATCGATCGCAATCGCGCGACCAATTCCACGTGAAGCGCCAGTTACTAATGCTACCTTCCCTTTTAACATCAGTTTTCTCCTCTCAAATTTGAAATGGTATCTTTTAATGTCTCTTCATCGTATATCGCATATGCTTTCACTGATGAATCAATTGACTTCATAAGTCCAGCAAGTACTTTTCCAGGTCCAATTTCAATAAATGTATCTACTCCCTGCTTCACCATACATTCAATAGACGGGTACCATAATACAGGCGAATAAAGCTGTTCGATTAACTTTTCTTGAATGTCTGCACCACTTGTAATAACATCCGCCGTAACATTTGCAATAACAGGAATATTCGTGTCATGAATTGTAATTTCATTTAAAACACTTTGGAACTTCTCAGCTGCCGGCTTCATAAGTGACGAATGGAATGGCCCACTTACTTTTAGTGGAATTGCTCTCTTTGCACCATTTTCTTTCGCTCTTTGAGAAGCAATCTCTACTCCTTGCTTCGTTCCAGAAATCACAAGTTGCTTCGTACTATTCATATTAGCGATTTGCACTGCATATCCTTCACTTGTTACTTCTTCTGTAACTTGTTTCAGCATATGTGGATCAGCACCTAATATAGCCGCCATTGCACCTTCCCCGCCTGGAACAGCTTCTTCCATATATTCCCCGCGTTTCCTTACAGCATATACAGCATCTTCAAAAGTTAATGCACCCGCCGCTACAAGAGCGCTATATTCACCTAAACTATGACCAGCGACAAAGTCAGGTGTAATGTCATACTCTTTTAAAGCTGTCAAAACAGCAAAACTCGTTGTTAATAATGCAGGCTGCGCATTTGTTGTTAATGTAAGCTTTTCCTGCGGCCCTTCAAAAATCACTTCCGAAAGTGAATCTTGCAACACCTCATCTGCTTTTGCAAACACTTTTGCAACCTCTTTATTATTCTCTGCTAATTGTTTACCCATTCCAACTGCCTGTGAACCTTGGCCCGGAAAAAGAAATGCTATTTTTCCCATTTCAAATCCTCCTCTTATTGGAGTGGCTCTTTCTCCATTACGTTTGAAATCGTAGGAATTACTTCTTTCGCTACCATTTCTCTCGTTTGACGAATCGCACTAAATATCGACTGGTCATTAGAAGAACCGTGAGCCTTAATGACAGGTGCTTTCAATCCAAATAATGCAGCTCCCCCATACTCCGAATAATCCATTTTATCTTTTAATACCATAAGTTTTGGCTTTAATACTGCCGCTGCTAATTTACTCGTAAACGAACTCATTAGTTGTTCTTTCAACATAGAGAATAGCGCAAGTGCTGTTCCCTCTAATGATTTCAACGCTACATTCCCTGTAAAACCATCACATACAACAACATCTGCTACACCTTGCAATAAATCTCTTGATTCAACGTTCCCAACGAAATTAATTGGCGCATCCTTAAGCATTGCAAATACTTGCTTTGAAAGCTCGTTTCCTTTTCCATCCTCTGTTCCAACGTTTAATAGTCCAACGCGAGGATTTTCAATTCCTCTTACCTTCTCAGCGTAAACAGATCCCATTACTGCATATTGATATAAATGAATTGGTTTTGCATCAACATTTGCTCCAACATCTAACATAACAAAACCTTTTCCATCAACAGTTGGCATTGTAGGTGATAAAGCTGGTCGTTCAATTCCTTCCATACGACCGACAACAAATAATCCAGCTGCCATTAAAGCTCCTGTACTACCTGCGGATATACAAGCGTCTGCTTCTCCATCCTTTACTTGCTGTGCCGCAAGTACCATTGAAGCTTGTTTTTTTCGACGAACCGCTCTTACTGGTTCCTCCGTCGATTCTATTTTTTCGTCTGTATGAAGAATAGTAATTCGTTCATCACTCGTTAAGTATTGACGAATTTCCTCTTCTTTCCCTACTAACGTAATATGTAAATCAGAATATTCCTTAATAGCTTTCATTGCCCCTAATACTACAGCCTTTGGAGCGTGATCTCCACCCATTGCATCTATTGCGATTTTCATAAGTTGTTACCTTCCTCACTATAATTACTAGATCGATACATTTCAAAAGTGCCTGTAAAAACAAGTTCTTCTCCAACGAAGCTACGCACTTTGACAACCGTCCGTCCCTTATCATTCTCTACATCTTCAACGCGCGCTTTTGCAACAACACGCTCTCCTAATTTTACAGGGCGAATGTAGCGAATGGTAGACTTTGCAGTTAAAGCTAATTCTTCATCAATAACCGCAACAGCTAGTGAGTTTGCTTGCGCAAACAGATGATGCCCACGGGCAATTTGATTTCTTTTAAATACATGTTCTACCTTCACTTCAAAGATAGAGATTGCATGTCTATCTAATTCAATGTCAATAATTTCTCCAACAACCTCTTCTAGCGGTAAAGATTTTACATCTTCTTCATGTTGCTTTGTAGCTACATGTTTAATTCTCTCTCTTAATTCAGGAATAGACAATTCCATACGATCAAGTCGTACTGTTTGTATACTCACTTGAAATTTTTCCGCTAAATCTTCATCCGTAATAAAAGGATTTGATTCGATTGTTTGTTGTAATAACTCTTGTCTTTCTTTTTTACTTCTTCTTTTTTTCATACCGCACCATCCATTTTTATGACTAGGTACTAACAGTAGTATATAATCATTAAAAGTAGAATGCAACAAAAATTTTTGTTGACTCCCTTTAATCGAGCTTCTCTCCTTGGAACACACCTGTCCCATCAAGATACATACGCAAGGCAGCGTACTGATCATTGTGCCAAAACGCTTCTGAATCTACTAGTATCGCCGCATCTTGCCTTGCTGTTTCTAACGCTCGATAATCGTGTACCATGTCAGCAACCTTAAATTCTGGTAAGCCACTTTGCTTACTCCCAAAGAAATCTCCAGGACCTCGTAATTCTAAATCTTTTTCTGACAATACAAATCCATCATTTGTTTCAGTCATTATGCGCATTCTTTCTTTTCCTGTTTCCGATTTAGGGTCTGCTATTAATAAACAATATGATTGTTCACTACCACGCCCGACACGTCCTCTAAGCTGATGAAGCTGCGATAAACCGAAACGTTCTGCATCATAAATAACCATCACAGTCGCATTCGGTACGTTCACACCCACCTCAACAACTGTTGTCGATACAAGAATTTGCACTTTATTTTCACTAAACTGTCCCATTATCTCTTCTTTTTCCTGAGACGATAATCTCCCATGCATCAATCCAACTTGGCATTTCCCTTGGTAATGATGCGTCAACATACTATGTAAGTCGATAGCATTTTGCACATCAAGTTTCTCAGATTCTTCAATTAGAGGACAAATAACGTATGCCTGTCTTCCTTTTTTTATTTCCTTCTCAACAAAACCGAGGACGCGATCTAACATATCATGCTTTGCCCAGTATGTTTCAATCACCTTTCTACCTGCTGGCATCTCATCGATTATCGAAACATCCATCTCTCCAAACGCAGTAATTGCTAGCGTACGCGGAATTGGTGTCGCTGTCATAAATAATACATCTGGACTTTCACCTTTCTCCCGTAAAACTCGGCGCTGCGCTACACCAAATCGATGCTGTTCATCTGTAATAACGAGACCCAACCTATGAAATATAACTTCATCTTGAATTAAAGCGTGCGTTCCAACAAGAATATCTATTTCTCCTTGTTCTAACTTCGCTAAAATTTCTCGGCGTCTCGCACCTTTAACAGAACTTGTTAGCAGTTCCACTTTCATACCAAAATGCGAAAACGTTTCAGCAAGCGATTGATAATGTTGCTCAGCTAAAATTTCTGTAGGAACCATTAAAGCACCTTGATAATGAGCTAATTTCGATGCATAAAGGCCAATCGCAGCAACAACTGTTTTCCCAGAACCAACGTCACCTTGTAATAGTCGGTTCATCCGATAAGGAGATGTCATATCTTTTAAAATTTCATCTACAACTCGGCGCTGCGCACCAGTTAACGGGAACGGCAATGCATCGATAAATTCTTGTAATTCTACTGACGGAATCTCTTTCTTAGTCCCTTTTGAATTTTCCCTCTCCATTTTCCTCAGTGTTTGCATTTTCAGCTGAAATAAGAAAAATTCCTCATATACAAAACGGCGACGCGCTTGCTTTAAATCCTCCTGTCCTACCGGAAAATGCAAAGCCTTAAGTGCTTCATATCTTGGTAATAATTTATACCGGCCTAACAAACCATCCGGTAACACTTCGACTATAGAATCTCCATATTCCTTTAACGCTTGAGCAATAAAACGACGCATCTGTTTTACTGTAAGTTTCCCCTTTACTGAGTAAACAGGCTCCACTTCTTGTTGACGTACAACTGGCCCAAAATGAAGTTCTGATACAGCAATTGTTTGACGATGTTGATCCCATTTACCAGTAATCGTTACCGTTTCATCTAACGTTAATTTTTGCTTATAGTAAGGCCTATTAAAACATACCGCCGTAATTAAATAACGACCGACGAGAACACGAACTGTTAGACGCGATTTCTTCTTACCATAATATTGCAGCAAAGGAGCACTATGAACCTTCCCTTCAACCGTTACACGTTCATCATGCTTTACTTCAGCAAGATCTTTCATCGCATAATCTTCATAACGGTACGGAAAATGTTCTAATAGATGAGAAACTGTATAAATCCCCATCTCATGTAGTAACTCAGATGTTTCTCCTCCGATCCCCTTTACATCCGTAACAGGAACTTGTAAAACATCATTCAAGATTCTCACACCCCGTCACATTATTTTCTTTATTGCATTCTATTTGAGTACCAATTAGCATCTGTAATCGCTCTCTTTCACCTTATATATTCTATCATAGGCATTCTAAGAGAAACTACTCAAATCCCTTATATAAAACAAGTAAAAAAGAGCCTCACTATTAGCAGCAAGGCTCTTTTCTCTCTTCAATATGCTAGCCTTTTGAATAAAAACTAGTAATAAACTTCATATTACTACTTCTTATCCATTAGCAAGTAAGTAATCCATTTATTTTCAAAACGAATCTTATCTTATTCTACAGAGAAGATGAAAGAATACACTGGTTGGTTTCCAGCATGCACTTCTACTTCTGCATCTTCAAATTTCTCTTCTACAAATTCAACTAACTCCGCTACTTCTTCGTCAGTTGCATCTTCACCTTGTAGAATCGTTACGATTTCAGATTCTTCATCAATAAGCGCTTCTAGTAATTGCTTCGCAGCTCCTACTTTTTCAGCATTTGTAGATACAATTTTTCCATCTGCAATACACATGAAGTCATCTTTTTGAATTGCTACACCATCAATTTCCGTATCACGTACAGCATACGTAATTTGACCTGTTTTCACATGAGATAAAGCTTCTTGCATGTTTTCTTCATTCTCTTCTAACGTTCCTACTGGGTTAAATGCTAACATTGCTGCCATACCTTGAGGAACTGTTTTCGAACGAACAACAATAACTTCTTGATCTACAACTGATGCCGCTTGTTCTGCTGCCATTACAATATTTCCGTTATTCGGTAAAATAATGATTTTTTCAGCATTTGCTTCTTCAATTGCCTTCACGATATCCTCCGTACTTGGATTCATCGTTTGACCACCTTCGATAACTTTCGTTGCGCCGATGCTCTCAAATAAAGTTTTAATACCAGACCCCATTGCCACAGTTACGATACCATATGGTTGTTTTTCTTTCGATTGAGCTGGTTGTTCAGGAACCATAGCAGGTTCATCTAATAAAGCAGTATGCTGTTCACGCATATTTTCTACTTTAATCTTAATTAAACTACCGTATTTTTGCCCGTAGTTCATAGCGTCTCCAGGATGTTCTGCGTGGATATGAACTTTTACAATTTCATCATCAGACACAACTAGTAGAGAATCACCATATACACTAATATCTTCACGGAATTTTTGTTCAGAGAAATTATGCTCTTTCACCTTTTCAGCCTCTAATTTCACCATGAACTCCGTACAATATCCATACTTAATATCTTCTGTACTCAATTGGCTTTGTACACTACGGTGATGTTCTGCGCGTACCATCTCATTCATAGATGTTTGCGTCGGTGCATCAGAAGAAATCGTTTCTCCTTTTAAGTCAGCTAAAAATCCTTCGTATACTACTACAAGACCTTTACCACCGCTATCTACAACGCCAACTTGTTTTAATACAGGTAATAAATCTGGCGTACGATTTAACGATGCGTTTGCTTCTTTCACAACGTCTTCCATAAACAAAACAAAGTCGCGCTGTTTTTTCGCAACTGTTACTGCATATTTACCCGTTTCTCTTGCAACCGTTAAAATCGTTCCTTCAATCGGTTTCATAACCGCTTTATAAGCCGCCTCTACTCCAGCTTCTAGTGCTGCAGCAAAATCAACTGTTGTTAATTCTTCTTTTTGTTCAATGGATTTAGAGAAACCACGGAACAACTGAGATAGAATAACTCCAGAGTTACCACGAGCTCCCATTAATAATCCTTTGGCTAAACTTACGCCGACTTTACCAGCATGCTGTGAAGGATTTGCTTTCACTTCACGCGCACCTGAAGTCATAGATAAGTTCATGTTTGTACCGGTATCGCCATCTGGAACTGGAAATACGTTTAATGCATCAACAAGCTGAACATTATTTGTTAAATTATTCGCTCCTTGCATGATCATTTGTGATAAACGTTTTCCATCAATTTTTTGAATTGACACAGATTTTCCTCCTTAATGCACATTACAAGTTTATTACTTTAACTCCTTGTACGTAGATGTTTACAGAATCTACTGCTAGTCCTACAGTTTGATCTAATGTATATTTCACTTTCGTCTGCACATTATGTGCCACTTCTGAAATTTTCGTACCATAGCTCACAATAATATACATATCAATATGTACTTCATCTTCATCTTTACGAACAATAACACCTCTAGTGAAGTTTTCTTTTCGTAAAATGTCTGTTAATCCATCTTTTAACTGATTTTTTGATGCCATACCTACGATACCGTAGCAATCTACCGCGGCACCTCCAGCAATTGTTGCAATTACATCTGTACTAATATCAATTTGACCGTACTTCGTTTTAATTTCAATTGACATCTCGTTTCCCCCTTCATAAATGGTGAAAGTGAGCTAGACTACTTTAGTTACTATCATATAATCTTTTTAAAGAAAATTCCATCGTTCTTTCTTTTCACTCTCATATTTTATGTTTTAAATTACACTTTTTTATGATGAGCAAAATAGTCCATTGTTATTATACAACATGTACCACTATAATATGTCAAGCAATTTTTATGGATTTTAACTTTTCTTCATTGACATATAGTGTCAAGTAAATTTTCTTGATTTCTTTTTTCTACGGTGTTGCATTCTCTTTTTAGTTGTGTTAAATTATAGTAGTGTTTTTAGCATCGCATAAAAGACTAACATTGAAAAATTACGTATGGTAAGGTATCAAGGGAGGGAAATATAAATGGCTCGTGTTTGTGCTATTACTGGAAGAAAAGCTCGTTCTGGTAACTCTCGTTCTCACGCAATGAACGCTACAAAACGTAAGTGGGGCGCTAACCTTCAAAAAGTTCGCGTACGCATCGACGGAAAAGTTCAACGTGTTTACGTTTCTGCTAGAGCATTAAAATCTGGCAAAATCGAACGTGTTTAATAATAAAAAAAAGAGCCGATAGGCTCTTTTTTTACTATAACAATGGAAAAAGCACCGGTGATAGGTGCTTTTTTTAATCTTTTTTGAAGGTATTTAACATTGCACGAACAATTCCACCAAGAAATTTAGGTAACTTAATTGTATAAAATCTCATGGTTTCCCTCCTAATCCCCATTACTCCACTTGGTCACTATATGATGTAAGGAGCAAAATTGTTTCTTCAATCAGTGCTTCTTATCAACATTAATATGCCAGAAGTAAATGAAAAAGTACCTTTTTCCTCAACGAGTTCGTTACTAATACAAAGCGTTGATCCCCACTCTATTGTTTTATTAGTAAGAGGGTACTTAAAACCAAACAATGTAATCCCTTCCACTATTTCAGTAACTGGTACAAAAGATACATAAGGAAAATTTTTATTTTCTTCAATTATATGTGTACCCACTTTTTTAACTGTTATTTCATTTTTATTGTCCACAATACACATTTCTATCTCTACTTCTAACCCTTTTAAAAGCATTTGTATATTTGCCAAACCGTGATCAAGCCTTCCACCGGTAGCACCAAAAATACGAATTAGTGCCGGCTTCTGTCCTAATGCCCAGTTGATTGCAATTTCTAAATCCGTTTGATCTTTTTCCCGCGGAACAATATGTAATTCGTTCGTTTGCTGTCCCATCCATACTAATTCTTCTTCAGTAACTGAATCGTAATCTCCAAACGCAACAGCCGGGGTAATCCCTTTCTTTAATAGACGGTATACTCCCCTATCAACCGCTGCCCACACTACTTCCTCATTCTCATATCGAGCAAAATCTGCGCAATATTCCAAAGGTCCTCCTGCCAAAATATGAATAATCATTTTTTCTTCCCCTTCCATTGTAAAAAGGCAATCTGCCATTCGGTAGATTGCCTTTTTACATATTTTTACCCTATCCTATAAATACCTTACTAGGATAAAGTGAAACTTTAATCAGTGGGGGTTTGTTCATCCCCACTGATTATTAGTTGAACCAATCGGGCTTTTATGGGCAGCCTGATCCCCACCTAACTTATTAGCTTCCGCTTAATTTTAAGGTGGGGGGCTTACTGCCCGTTAGTTCATCACTACCCACGAATTACGCGAATTGCTTCACCGCGGTCTTTTTGATTGTATACTGCTGACCCAGCTACAAGTACATTTGCTCCTGCTTCCACACAAAGTCTTGCTGTTTCAGCATTCACACCACCATCAACTTCAATTTCTACTTCTAGATTACACTCTTTCACCATGTCTGCAACTTGTTTAATTTTCGGTAATACAGAATGGATAAACTTCTGTCCACCAAATCCAGGGTTTACTGTCATAAGTAATACCATATCTATATCTTCTAATACATGCTCAATCACTGAAACTGGCGTATGCGGATTTAATACAACGCCCGCTTTAATACCATGAGATTTAATTAACTGAATTGTACGATGTAGATGCGGACACGCCTCTACATGAACAGTAATAATATCCGCTCCCGCTTGTGCGAAAGTTGGGATATAGTTATCAGGATTTTCAATCATTAAATGTACATCTAATGGTAATGATGTAATCGGACGGATAGCTTCTACAATTAACGGTCCAATCGTAATATTTGGTACGAAATGTCCATCCATTACGTCAACGTGAATGTAATCCGCTCCGCCCTTTTCTACATCTTTAATCTCTTCCCCTAATTTTGAAAAATCTGCTGATAAAATCGATGGTGCAATTTTAATCATAACTAATACCTCGGCTTTCTCTCTCTAATTTCTTCCACGAATTGTTTATAGTTCTTATAGCGATATTCTGTAATCTTCCCTTCTTCAACCGCAGCTTTCACAGCACATTTCGGTTCAGAAAGATGTGTACACCCTCTAAATTTACAGTATTGACTCGCTTCTTTCAACTCTGGAAAACAATATGTAAGATCTTCTACTTCTATATCTATGAAATCTAACGAACTAAAGCCAGGTGTATCTGCAACTAGTCCACTCCCAATTGCAATTAATTCTACGTGCCTTGTCGTATGCTTCCCGCGTCCTAAATGGGAGGAAATATCATTTGTTTTCAGTTCTAATTCTGGACGTAGCACATTAAGCATTGAAGATTTCCCAACACCTGATTGACCCGCAACGACAGAAACACAATTTTCTAAGTATGGTTTTAATATATCAATACTTTCTGACGTATTGATAGAAGTAAATAACACATCATAACCCATCTCACGATAATCGTTCGCATAAGCTTCAACAGTTGCTTTCATCTTTTCATCCACTAAATCCATCTTGCTAATACAAATAATCGGCTTAATGTTATGATATTCAATCAGCACTAAAAATCTATCTAACAGTCCAGGATTAAAATCTGGTTCTACTGCAGAGAACACGAGGATCGCTTGATCAACATTAGCAATAGGAGGTCTAACAAGTTCATTTTTTCGATCAAACACCTCAAGCACATAACCTTCAGTTGGATTATCCGCCTGAAAAACAACTTGGTCTCCTACAAGTGGTGTAATTTTATTTTTTCTAAATACACCTCGCCCACGACATTGCGTAACCCCTTCTTCATGCTGCACGTAATAAAACCCACTTAAAGCTTTTATAATTTTTCCTTCTGGCATAGAATTCTCCTTTTTTGTATAAGGTGATGCTGAATTTAAAAATGAATGGATTTTAATTTTCCAAATAACGATTTCAAAATCTACCATATATACTTTCGCTAATATACATTAATTTTTTTCATTAAATGTAAAAAACATCTACAGCTGCATCACTTTACTAGCTTTTTGAATCATATATTTTTGCCTGCTATACCGTCCACTTTGTAGACAGCATAACAGGCAATAATAATAAGTAGACTTTCACTATTATTGAGTTGGATATGGTACTTCTTTGTCAATAATCGTTACTCCATCTCGTACAATTTTATAGTGTCCCTTTGAACCTTCTTGAATTACAAATTCTAAAGAAATAGTCGCTGATTCAGTAATCGTTCTCGTTTCAACCGGTCTATCCATTTTTTGCTGCATATCTTCTTTATAAATTTCTATTGTTTGCGGCTTTTTCTCACCTGTTACAGCAGGCTCATATGGGACAGAAATATTGTCCACTTTTACCGTTTTAGTCACTTTAGGCTTTGGACCATCAGAGATAATAATAGTTACTTTATCTCCCTCTTTTAACGGCGTACCTGGCTTTGGAAATTGCGAAATTACAAGTCCTTTTTCAACTGTATCTGAATACTCTCGTTTTATATCCGAAGTTAGTTTTCTCTCATTCAAATAACCAGTTACACTATTTTCGGTCCACCCCGAAAAATCACCTGGTCTAATTTGATAAGGGCCTTTACTTACCCAGATTTTCAGTTCTTGCTCCGCTTCTATAACCATTTGATCAGGTGTCGGGATTTGCTCTACAATTTCACCTTTCGGCTTATCATTTTCAATATAATTTACTGTAACTTGTTTATATTTTTCTTCTAACTCAGTTTTTACACTCTCAAAGTTTTGTCCTGTGAAATTCTTCATCTTACTTTTCTTTTTTCCACCTGATTGATAGATAGTAATTTTAGCGTTTTCTTTTACGACTCTTCCTGCTACAGGATCTGTTTTTATTACATTCCCAACCTCAACATCATCTGTATATACAATATTAGGCTCCGTCACCTCAAAGCCCTTTTCTACTAATGTATTCACAGCTGTCGTGTATTTCATACCAGCCACATCAGGAACTTTCACATCTTTCGGAATAAATAATCCTGGAATAACCGTAAGCGCTAATGTTATTCCTATTGCTAAAAATAAAAATGTTGAAATTAAAACTTTAAGCCACTTGTTACTCCGTTTTTTCTTCTTATCTAACTCAGCTGCTTCTGCTCTTATTGGTTCCTCCACCTTACTCCCTTTTAAAACAATCGTTTCATCACTTACATTTGCAAATAATTGTTCTTGTTGAATAATCGGAATCGCTTTCGTCGCTTCCATATCTTCCGGTATGTAAAATGGTTGCTCATTTATCCTCTCTGGATATAGCGCAGTTTCAATATCTCGCTTCATCGCATTGGCAGATTGATATCGATGGAACGGATCTTTTGCAGTTGCCTTTAATATAATATTTTCAACACTTTGCGGAATATTTTCATTCCATCTTTTTGGTGATGGGATTTCACTTTGTAAATGTTTTAAAGCTATAGCAACAGCAGACTCGCCAGAAAACGGTTGTCTTCCTGTTAACAATTCAAACATAACTATTCCAAGAGAATAAATATCCGATTGTTTATTTGCTATCCCGCCGCGTGCCTGTTCTGGTGATAAATAATGGACTGAACCGAGTACTGAATTTGTATGTGTAATTGTTGTTGCACTTGTAGCTGTCGCAATTCCAAAATCTGTTACTTTTATTATTCCATCAGCTCGAATTAAAATATTGTGCGGCTTTATATCACGATGCACAATTTCAAAATGATGGGCGTGTGCCATGGCGGAGGTTAACTGCTCCATAATATCAAGAGCTTCTCCTATAGGTAACATACCTCGCTCAATTATGTATTGCTTCAATGTTTGCCCAGGTACATATTCCATGACAAGATAATATATACCATCTTCTTCTCCGACATCATACATATTCACAATATTTGGATGCGACAACGTTGTAACAGACTGCGCTTCTCGATGGAAACGTTTAATAAACTCTTCGTTATTTGAATAGTCGAGTCTTAATATTTTTACCGCTACATCTCGGCCAAGTATATCATCATGAGCTAAATATACATTGGCCATTCCGCCACCACCAATCATTTTCAGCAGCTTATAACGGTCATTTAAGCGTTTTCCAATCAGCACGTTGCACTTCACCTACTTTCGTTTGTCGAACCCGCATAATCAATAAGAACAAGTGTGATATTATCTTCTCCACCGCGATCATTCGCCAATTGAATGAGACGCTGCCCTTTACCTTCAAGCTGTTCATTTAACTGTAAAATTTGTTGCATATCATCAATAGAAACTTTGTTTGATAACCCATCAGAGCAAAGAAGCAACTGATCATCTTCCTCAAGCACCAACGTTTTAACATCCAATCCAACTTTTTCTTCTGTTCCTAATGCTCTTAATAAAACATTCTTTTTCGGATGATACTCTGCATCTTCCTTTGAAATTTCACCATGTCTCACAAGCTCATTTACAAGCGAATGATCTTCCGTTACAAGCGTCATTTCTCCTTCTGATACCATATAGCAACGACTATCTCCTATATGCCCTATTGTCACAAAACTTGGTGTACAAACAGCTATTATAAGCGTTGTTCCCATACCATTACATTCTACATTTTGCTGAGCGTATTCATATATACGCTCATTAATAATCCCAACACTAGTATGTAACCATTGTTCTACTTTTTTCGGTTCATTCATATTATGCGTTTGCTTCCAATAATCATGGAATAATTGAATAGCCATCGAGCTAGCTACATCACCAGCTCGATGACCTCCCATTCCATCTGCTACTACCGCTAAAACATTTCCATCTAAATTGTGAAAAACTCCTGCACTATCTTCATTATGTTGACGAACTTTTCCTTTATCCGATAGAAATACGGCTTTCATCTCGTCACCTCGTCTCTTCTTTGCGCTCCTTCGCACGCAACTGACCGCAGGCTGCGTCAATATCATGACCTTGTTCACGGCGAATCGTTACATTCACTCCACGATCTTTTAACGTTTTCTCGAACAAGAAAATTTGCTCACGTGGTGTACGTACATAATCACGTTCAGGTACGTAGTTTACCGGGATTAAGTTTACATGACATTTTACACCTTTTAAGAGCGCAGCAAGCTCTTCAGCGTGCTCAACTTGGTCATTTTCTCCTCCAAATAATCCATATTCAAAAGTAATACGGCGCCCTGTTCTATTTACATAGTATTTAATAGCTTCCATTAAATCCGGTAATTTATAAGCACGGTTAATCGGCATTAATTTTGAACGTAATTCTGAGTTTGGAGCATGCAATGAAATCGCAAAATTAATTTGTAGTTCTTCTTCAGCAAACTTATAAATTTTCGGGATAATTCCACTCGTCGAAACAGTCATATGTCTAGCACCAATATGAAGTCCTTTTTCATGGTTAGTGATGCGTAAGAATCCCATTAAATTATCGTAGTTATCAAATGGTTCTCCAATTCCCATAACAACAAGAGAACTTACACGTTCTTCTGTTTCATCAAGCGCACGCTGAACTTCTACTACTTGCGCTACGATTTCTCCAGCTTCTAGGTTTCGTTTTAGTCCACCAAGTGTCGAAGCACAGAACGTACATCCAATACGACAACCAACTTGCGTTGTTACACAAATGGAATTTCCATATTCATGTCGCATTAATACCGTTTCAATAGAATATCCGTCATATAGTTGGAATAAGAATTTAATCGTTCCATCCGAAGACGTTTGTTTTACTAACGTGTTTAAAGTAGTAATATCAAAGGAATTCGACAATTTATCACGCAATCCTTTAGAAAGGTTTGACATATCCTCATAATTTTTTACACGTTTTTTATATAGCCAGTCAAAAATTTGTCCAGCGCGGAACTTCGGTTCTCCTTGTTCCTTTAACCAATCTTGCATTTCATGAAGTTGTAAAGAGTAAATTGATGGTTTCTTCGTTTCTACATTTTTCTTTTGTTTTCTTACAGTTGTTTCCATGATGCTACACCTTCTTCCTTAAACAAGCAATATAAAAGCCATCCGTTGCAAAATAATGCGGTAAAATTTGTACTTGACCTTCATTAATATACGGACTTAATTTTTCTGGCATACGTTCTTTTATCGTAGTATCCCATTCAAATTCAGGATGTTCTTTTAAAAATTTATCTATTACTTGTTCATTTTCTATTTTCTCAATTGTGCACGTACTATAAACAAGACGACCGCCTTGTTTTAATAATGGTGCTATTTTTTCTAGTATCGCAAGTTGAATCGTCGATAATCTTTCACTATCGCCTTTATCTTTTCCTAACTTAATATCAGGCTTGCGTCTAATTACACCAAACCCAGAACACGGTGCATCTACCAATATTTTATCAAACGTTTCATTTGCAAAGTGCTCTTGCACTTTTCTAGCATCTAGCGCTTTTGTTTCGACATTTTCTAAACCAAGTCGCTCTGCTTGCTGTTTAATTAAACGTACTTTGTGTGCATGTAAATCAAGGGACATTACTTTACCAGTTCCCTTTAAACGCTCTGCTATATGCGTAGTTTTACCACCAGGAGCCGCACAACTATCAAGAACTGTCTCTCCCTCATTTGGTTCTAAAGCGCGTGCTACAAGCATAGAACTTTCATCTTGAATAGAAAGAAATCCTTTTTTAAACGCTTCTGTATGCGCTACATTTCCTCTTTCAATCTGAATTGCATCATCTGACAAGTCACCACGTTTTGCTTCTATACCTTCACTTGCCAACAACTCAATCGCTTCTTCTACCGTTATCTTATCAACATTCACACGTGCTGTTGGTACAGGTGGTAACATGTTTACTTCGCACATTTTCTCTGCAGTTTCTAAGCCAAATGCAGAAGTCCACTCTTGTACAAGCCAAACTGGATGACTCGTCGCAATTGCAAGACGTTCTACTGGATCCTTGATTTCATCTACAGAAGGTACACCTTCTCTCTGAATCGAACGTAATACACCGTTCACCATACCAGCAATTCCTTTATGCCCGCGACGCTTTGCAATCTCAACCGCTTCATGAATAGCCGCTCTTTCTGGCACTCGGTCTAAATAAATCATTTGATATAAAGATAAACGAAGCAATACTCTTACCCACGCCTCAACCTTCTTTTTTAAAAAAGGCTGTAAATAATAATCTAATGTGTCACGACGTTGAATCGTTCCATATACAATTTCAGTTAATAAACCAATATCTTTTCGATCAATTGCACTTTTTTCAATTAGATTATTTAAAAGTAAGTTGCTATATGCACCACTTTTTTCCACTTGAATTAAACCATCAAGAGCTAATTCACGAACATTTTGTCTCATGCATTTTCTCCTAACTTCGTTCCAATTTCAGGTTTTGTTCCACGTAAAAATTGTGAACAACTCATACGCTTTTTACCAGAAGGTTGCAATTCAGTAATTTTAACACCTGTTTCATTACTAGTTGCTACAACAAAACCATCTTCTTCGATTGCAACAATCGTACCTGCTTCAGCCGGTTCAGTTACAGGCACTTTTTCTCCCCACCATACTTTAACAACTTGTCCCGCTAAAGTTGTATAAGCAACTGGCCATGGATTCAATCCGCGAATGTGATTGTATACTTCTTCACCTGTTTTTGTCCAATCAATTTTCTCTTGTTCACGTTTTATATTGTACGCAAACGTTACTTCTTCTTCATTTTGCTTAATCGGTTCTAGCTTACCTTGAATTAATAAAGGTACTGTTTTAGATAGAAGGTGTGCTCCTGCTTCACTTAATTTATCAAATAATGAGCCTGTCGTTTCACGCTCTTCAATTTCCACTTCCACTTGCGTTAAGATATCACCAGCATCCAATTTTTCTACCATATACATAATTGTAATACCAGTTTTTTCTTTACCTTCCATAATTGCATAATGAATTGGTGCACCACCACGAAGTTCAGGAAGTAAAGAAGCGTGGACATTAATACATCCATACTTCGGTGCTTCTAAAATTTCATTTGGTACAATCTGACCAAATGCAGCTGTTACAATTAAATCTGGCTCTAATGCCAATACTTTTTCATATTCATCTTTTTCACGAATTTTTAACGGTTGTAACACAGGGATACCATGTTTTTCCGCTTCAACTTTAACAGGTGTAGGTGTTAATACTTTTTTTCTACCTACTGGACGATCAGGTTGCGTCACAACACCTACTACCTCATAGCCATCTTCAATAAGACGACGAAGCACCGGCACTGAAAAGTCCGGTGTTCCCATAAACACTACTTTTATCATTTAAAAACCGCTCCTTTTAACACCTATTCTAGTTCGTTTTCTTCATAATATCTTGTCACTTTCGATGTAAATAAAACACCGTGTAAATGATCGATTTCATGTTGAATTGCACGCGCTAAAAATCCTTCCGCTTCTAATAAAAATACTTTCCCACGGCGATTTTGCGCTCTTACTTTAATATAATCGGCACGTTCTACTTCACCATAAAGTCCCGGGAAGCTTAAACAGCCTTCGGGACCTACTTGTTCACCACGTTTTTCTAATATTGATGGATTGATTAACTCGATTTTCCCAGTATCATCATCGACATCAACAACCGCTACTTGCAAGCTTACACCTACTTGAGGCGCAGCTAAACCGACTCCGTCCGCAATTAACATTGTTTCATGCATATCTTTCAACAATTTCACTAACTTTTTATCAAAGTTAATTACTCTTTCGCATGGTGTTTCTAACACTTCATTTGGATGCTTTATTATTTCTAAAACTGCCATATTTCCCTCCGCTACATTAACATTGTTGGATTAAAATCAATTGAGATTTGTAGCTCTTTTTGCATTTCTGCTTGATAATGTTCATTTACCATTTTGAGCACGTTCTTTAAGTTTGGTTCCCGTTTGTATTTTATCATGCATTGATAACGATATCTATCTTTTATCCTTGGAATTGCTGAAGCAACTGGTCCTAACACCATTGTTTGCTGTGAGCAATGCGTTCGTAAATACGAGGCAATTTTTTCCGTCACTTGCACCGCTTTTAATAATTCTGGATGAGATACGGTTACGAGTACAACATAGTAATATGGGGGATATTGTCTTGTTCGTCTCATTTGCATTTCTTGGTCAAAAAACACATCATATTGTTGGTTCTTCGCTAACTCTATACTGTAATGTTCTGGCGTATACGTTTGAATCACAACTTCCCCTGGCAATTCATGTCTACCCGCTCGTCCACTTACTTGCGTCAATAACTGATATGTCTTTTCACTTGCCCGAAAATCAGGTAAGTGAAGCATCGTATCCGCAGTTAAAACCCCAACAAGCGTTACTTTCGGAAAATCTAATCCTTTAGCAATCATTTGTGTTCCAAGTAATATATCTGCTTTTTCTTCCCCAAACGCCTTTAATAATTTTTCATGCATTCCTTTTCTACTTGTCGTATCTACATCCATTCGAATGACTCGCGCCTCTGGAAATAGTTTTGTAATTTCTTCTTCTACCTTTTGTGTACCTGTACCAAAGAAACGAATGTATGTACTTTGACAAGCTGGACACTCAGTTGGCATATTTTCTTCGTGACTACAATAATGACATTTTAAACGATGATTCATTTTATGATATGTCAATGAAATATCACAATGCGGACATTGTACAACATACCCACAATCACGGCACATAACAAATGTAGAATGACCTCTTCTATTTAAAAAGAGTACCATCTGTTCTTTCTTTTCTAATCGATCTGCTATTTTTTCATGCAGCGCCTTAGAAAACATTGATCGATTCCCGTCACGAAGTTCTTCTCGCATGTCAACAATCTCTACTGTTGGTAAAGCTTGTTCATTCATACGTTTTTCCATTGTTAGTAGTTCATAAACACCTTTTTTCGCCCTTGCAAACGATTCAAGTGTTGGTGTCGCACTACCAAGAACGATAGGACATTTATGATATTGCCCTCTCCAGACAGCTACATCTCTTGCATGATACCTCGGATTATCTTCTTGTTTGTAACTTGATTCATGCTCTTCATCAATAATGATAATCCCTAAATTCTCAAAAGGCGCAAAAACGGCTGAACGCGCACCAACTACAACTTTCACTTCTTTTCTTAAAATCTTACGCCACTCGTCATACTTTTCTCCAACAGACAACGCACTATGAAGAACTGCAACTTGCGAACCAAACCTACCTTTAAAACGATCCACCATTTGGGGCGTTAGTGCAATTTCAGGAACAAGAACGATAGCTTCTTTTCCTTTCTCGAGCACTGCTGCTATAGATTGTAAATATACTTCTGTCTTTCCACTTCCTGTAACACCATATAGTAAAAATGGATTATAAGTTTCATTTGTAATTGATGATAAAATCGGTGTAATAACTTGTTTTTGTTCCTCCGTAAGTGGAAATGGTTTCGTTTGTTCAAAATCATCATCGTCATACGGATTTCGGTATACTTCCACATACTTTTCTGAAATGAAGCCCTTTTTAACAAGTGCTTTTATTGGAGCATCTGTTATTTGTAACTCTTCTGTAATTATTTTCAACGGTACACTTTTATAATTTTCCACAAAATAATAAAGTACATCTTGTTGTTTTTTACTTTTCAGTTCAAATGCTGCTAATTCCAATTTATCTTCTGGCAACTCCGGCTGAACAACTCTTTGCTTCTTCTTTTGTACTTTATCTTTCACTTGATAAACGACTTCAACCGTACCATTTTTAATTTCTTGTTGAATAGTCCGGTATAAATGTGGCTGCTGCTCGATTACTTCAAAATCAATTGCTTCTTTATCCTGAAATAAATATAGTATTTCAGGTGCTATTTCTTCCTGCTTACAAATTTGTAGACGTTTTTTATACGTTGCTTTTATCGCAGTTGGAAGCATCACTTGAAAAGCTGAAATCATGTAGCATAACGTTTCACTTGTAAGCCAATATCCAAGCTTTAATAATTCATCATTTAAAACCGGTGTTACATCTAATATTTCATGGATTGTCTTTAACTTCTTACTTTCTACATCCACCGAATCTTTAATCCCAATAATAAAACCTTGCAATTTCCTTGGCCCAAACGGAACTACTACACGCATTCCTGTCTGTACAATATCTTCCCATTTTTCAGGGATAATGTAATCAAATGGTCGATCTGTCTGACGGGCAGGTACATCAACAATTACACTTGCAAATTTCATAAACGATCATCTTCTAACATCATTCCAATTTGCTTTAATATTTCACTAGCTACCTCTTTTTTCAGTAAAAGTGGTAACTCAATAACTTTTCCATCTTTTCTATACATTGTTACAATATTCGTATCCGTGCCAAATCCAGCTCCTTGCGCTTTTACATCATTCGCGACAATCATATCTGCATTTTTCTCACGTAGTTTTTTCGTTGCATATTCCTCTACATTTGTCGTTTCAGCAGCAAAACCGATAAGTAACTGTTTATCCTTTTTCTGACCTAACGTTTTTAAAATATCCACCGTTCTTTCGAGTTCAATGACAGCATCACCATTTTGCTTTTTCATTTTATTATCATGAACATATTTCGGACGATAATCTGCAACTGCTGCTGTTTTAATGACAACGTCTACGTTTTGATAATGTTGAAGAACTGCTTCTAACATATCTTGTGCAGATTCCACTTGCACTGTCGTTACATGTAACGGTGGATTTAATGCTGTCGGTCCTGAAACGAGTATAACATCAGCGCCTAAATTCGCCGCCACTTCTGCAATCGCATACCCCATTTTTCCAGAAGAAAAATTCGTCATAAAACGAACTGGATCAACTTTTTCACGTGTTGGGCCAGCAGTTATTAATATTCTTTTTCCCTGCAATGGTTTGTGTTCTGAGAAAGCTTCCTCTAACCGTGCAATAATTGCTTCAGGTTCTTCTAGTCGTCCCTTCGCTACATATCCACATGCTAAAAAGCCTTCCCCAGGCTCAATAAATGTATATCCTAGCGTTTTCAATGTCATCATATTTTTTTGAACAATTTTATTTTCATACATATGCACATTCATAGCAGGCGCAATCCATACCGGGGCTGTAGTAGCTAACAGAGTAGTTGTAATCATATCATCTGCAATACCACCAGCTAACTTTCCAATACAATTGGCAGTAGCAGGTGCGACAAGTACAACATCCGCCCAATCTGCTAAATCAATATGAGCAATAACAGCCGAGTCTTTCTCATCAAACGTATCCGTATATACATCATGGCGAGAAAGCGCTTGGAATGTAAGAGGCGTAACAAACTTCATTGCCGACTCACTCATCATTACTTTTACAATCGCGCCAGATTGTGTCAATTTACTCGTTAACGCAGCTGCTTTAAAAACCGCAATGCCTCCTGTTACACATAGAAGTATCTTTTTCCCTTTTAGCATATGACTCGTCCTCTTTCTTTTTCAAACTTATAATACTGAAATAGAATTCCCAGCTCGTCAGTACCAATATTTCATTCCTTTCGTAAAAAAATAACAACCTACTTGTAAATAGGTTGTTACCGTTACATAGAAAATTATAAAGTCTATGTTTTATTTTGTCGAAGGCAAAGGCTTATTCAGCTACTTTATCTTCACTTGGTACGTAGCTTAATGCTTCTGCATCGATTTCTTCTAATGCTTTACCTACACATTTATGAGAAACAGGTTGCTCTACAACACAGTTATTAGCAAGTTGCATTTCACGTGCGCGTTTTGCAGCCACTGTTACTAATGTGTACTTAGAATCGATTTTTTGTAGTAATGAGTCAATTGATGGATTTAACATAATTATAGACCCTCCGTCATTTCTTTATAATATTTTGCTACCCTTTCGCGGCGGCAATGTTCGCCAACCACAATTGCTTTAATTCTATCACAAGCTAATTCAACTTGATCGTTTTCTACTACATAGTCGTAAGCGTCCATCATCTCGATTTCTTCTTTCGCTACAGTTAAACGATTTTCAATAACATCTTCAGTCTCTGTACCACGTCCGACAATACGGCTCTTTAGTTCAGATAAACTTGGAGGTGCTAAGAAAATAAATACACCTTCTGGGAAAGCTTTCTTAACTTGAATTGCTCCTTGCACTTCAATTTCTAAGAATACATCTTTTCCTTCTTGTAATGTTTTTTCAACATAGTCAATCGGTGTTCCGTAATAATTACCTACGAACTCAGCCCACTCAAGTAATCTTTCATTACGAATCATTTCCTCGAATTCTTCTCTTTCTTTAAAGAAATAATCCACACCATCTACTTCACCTTCACGCGGCTTACGTGTCGTTACTGAAATAGAGTATTGAAAACGTGTATCCTCATGGCTAAACAGCTCTTTACGAACCGTTCCTTTTCCAACCCCAGAAGGCCCTGAAAGAACGATGAGCAATCCTCTTCTACTTCTCATAAATATGTAAAACCTACCCTTCCTCACTTAAATCTTCTTTATTATTCAAACGATGTGCAATCGTCTCTGGTTGAATTGGACTTAATACAACATGCCCATCATCCATAACAATAACCGCCCTTGTTTTTCTCCCATACGTAGCATCAAGCAAAGCATTATGTTCGCGTGCTTCCTGTACTGTTCGTTTAATAGGAGCTGACTCCGGACTTACAATAGCAATAATTCGATGAGCAGATACAATATTTCCGTATCCAATATTTAAAAACCGCATGGCCATAGTTTGCGCCTCCTAGTAAGTCTATCCGATTTCTCCACCACGTATAACTTTATATATTTTTTTGAAAGCTACTCAATATTTTGTACTTGTTCACGAATTTTTTCAAGGTTATTTTTCATTTCTACAACATATTTTGAAATTGTTAAGTCATTTGCCTTAGAACCAATCGTATTAATTTCTCTATGCATCTCTTGCACGATGAAATCCATTTTCCTTCCAACAGGCTCTTCAATCTGCAATGTTTCACGAAATTGCTCTAAATGACTTTGCAAACGAACTAACTCTTCATGAATATCACAACGCTCTGCAAAGATTGCGACTTCTGTTAGCAATCTTTGTTCATCTAACTCTTGATTATGTAATTCTTTTAAGCGATTTTCTAATCGTTCACGATATTTTTGTGTAACAATTGGTGCATGTGGAATAATTGCATTTACACAATTGCTAATCTCTTGTAAACGATACGCTATATCTTTATGTAATCGTTCTCCTTCGCCATCTCTCATCGTTTTCAACATATGAGCAGCTTGACGAACAGCCTCATATAAACTGTTCTCAAAATGTTCATTTACATTTTCTATTTCTTCAATTGCTGTTACTTCTGGCATTGCCATTAATTGCTCGAGTGTAATAGAATCTTGTAATTGAAACTTTCCTTTTATATCTTCCATCATCGATTGGTACTGCTCAAGAAGTGACCAATTCACACTTAATTTTCTTTCAACAAGTCCTTCACCTGCTATACTAATAGACACTTCAATGCGTCCACGTCGAACTTGCTGTGCAATTATTTTACGAATTTTGTCCTCAAATACCATCATTTGCTTAGGAAGTCGAATACTCATCTCTAAAAAACGGTGGTTCACCGATTTCATTTCTACTGTAATTTGAAAAGTATCACTTTCTACTTTCGATCTTCCAAACCCTGTCATACTAGAAATCATTTTTTATCACATCCAAGCCATAAAATAACTCAATGAAAAAGGTAATAGAGACAAGGCTCTACTACCTTCTGTAAATTATATCACATTTTCATAACATTGACTATTTCAAGTTTAATCCCTTCTTATATAACATTGGCTTTTTCTTTTTCGCCTTTTTCCCTGTTAATAAAGAACCTACTAGTAAGAAAGTCGGAATTGATGACAAACCTCCAATTAATAACCAATCTCTTACTTGTATCGGCATTGTGCTAAAAATCGGTTGTAACGGTGGATAATATATCACCACTAGCATGAGTAGTAATGAAATGATAACCGCCCCTACTAAATACACGTTCCCAAATGGATTACGATGAAAGACAGAATGCTCACTACGACAATCAAATACATGAATAAGCTGAGCAAGTACCAACGTCGCGAACGCTACAGTTTGTGCATATTTCAGTTCATTTGGATGTTGGTTATACGCAATAATAAACGCTACTAACGTCACTGCCCCAATTAAAAAACCTCGACTTATTATTTTCCACGCAAGCCCTCTAGCGAACACCCCTTCTTTCGGGTGGCGCGGCGTTCTCTTCATCACATCTCCTTCAGCCTTATCCAAACCTAATGCCATCGCTGGTAAACCATCAGTAACTAAGTTCACCCATAAAATTTGAATAGGAACCATCGGCAGTGGTAATGCAAGTAACATCGCAAATAACATAACTAAAATTTCTCCAACATTTGATGCTAATAAATATCGGATGAACTTACGTATGTTCTCGTATATATTTCTTCCTTCTTTAATCGCTGACTTAATTGTAGCAAAATTATCGTCTAGTAAAACAAGTGAAGAGGCTTCTTTTGCAACATCTGTCCCTGTAATCCCCATCGCTATCCCAATATCCGCTGTTTTTATAGCTGGAGCATCGTTCACTCCATCACCTGTCATCGCTACTATATGCCCTTGATTTTGCAGTGCCTTAACAATTTTTAATTTATGTTCAGGTGATACACGAGCGAATACATACGTATCTTCTACAACATTTTCTAATTCCTCCACATCCATATTCGCGAGTTCTACTCCTTCAACAACGCGTCCATCTGGTGGCAAAACTCCTAATTGTTCAGCAATCGCCATTGCTGTCACTTTATGATCACCTGTAATCATTACTGTTCGAATACCAGCTTCTTTACACTCTTTTACCGCCTGCGCCACTTCTGGTCTTGGTGGGTCAATCATACCTTGTATCCCAACCAACATAAAACCTTTTTCAACGTCTCTTTCATGTTCAATAGAATCCGTTATTTTTAAAGGTTTAAACGCAACTGCAATTGTTCGAAGCGCTTGACTACCTAAGCTATGAATAGCCGCCTGTACTTCTTTTCTATATAGCTCACTTAACGGCTGTTGCTTATCCCCCCATAAAATCGTTTGACTCATTTGTAAAAGAACATCCGGTGCTCCCTTCGTAACAATAAACTTTTTCCCCTCTCGATCTCGTACAATAACACTCATCATTTTTCGAGTTGAATCAAATGGAAATTCACGAATAACTTCAAATTTCCCTTTCAATGCCTCACGCGTTATCCCAGCTTTCATTGCTGCAGCTACAAGCGCTCCCTCTGTTGGATCTCCATCTAATACATACGCCTTTTTCTTTTGAATAATATTTGCATTGTTACATAGTGAACCAAATGTAAGTAGCTGATAAAGTGCTTTTGTCTTAGCTGGATTCACTTCTTTTTCACCTTTCATAAAAGAGCCATTAGGTTCATATCCTTGCCCTGTCACTTTCCACAATTCTCCGCCTGACCACATATGTGTTACCATCATTTTGTTTTGCGTCATTGTTCCCGTTTTATCAGAACATATAACGGAAGCACAACCTAACGTTTCTACGGCTGGTAACTTTCGTACAATTGCTCTCTTCTTTATCATACGCTGTACACCAAGTGATAAAGCTACTGTAACAATTGCTGGCAATCCTTCTGGAATAGCCGCAACAGCTAGCGATACGCCAGCTAAAAACATATGATATACTTCATTCCCTTGATACACACCAGCCAATACAACGAGTGCTGTCAAAATAAGAGCCACAATAATTAATATTTTTCCGAGCTGTTCTAACCTTCTTTGCAGTGGTGTTTCCATTTGCTCTGCATTTTGCAACATATTTGCAATTTGCCCCATCGCTGTATTCATACCAGTTGCTACAACGACTCCTGTACCAGATCCTCGCGTAATCATTGTCCCCATAAAAGCCATATTTTTTTGATCACCAATTGCAACATCTTGCCCTTGCAATGCTTCGACCTTTTTTTGTACAGGTACGGACTCCCCTGTCAAAGCAGACTCTTCAATATATAAACTTGATGCTTCAACAAGACGCACATCAGCCCCGATACGATCACCACTGGAAAACTTAATAATATCACCTAAAACAAGTGCTTTAGATGGTGCTTTTACCCACTTTCCATTCCGCATTACAGTAACTTGCGGAGCGGCAAGTTCCTTTAAAGCTTCCAATGATTTTTCAGCTTTTCTTTCTTGAAAAAAGCCGAGAATACCATTGATAATAACAATGGCAACAATAGCAATAGAATCAATGTATTCACCTAAAAACGCAGAAACAATTGTTGCTCCAAACAAAACGAGTACCATGAAATCTTTAAACTGTGCTAAAAATACCATTAGTGCAGAAGGCCTTTTTGCTTCTTCTAATTCATTAGTACCAAATTTCTTTACTCGCCCTTCTGCTTCTTTCTCTGTAAGTCCAACCTTTACATTCGTATTCGTTCTTTCTTCCACTTCATGTGCCCGCATTCCATACCAGTTCATCCTGCCATCGACCTCCTGATTCCAGACATACTCTATTGAAAGCTTATTCAGCCTCGTCCAAAAAAATGCTATAATTAACTTTTAGTTAGAAAGGAGTGTTCATTTATGGCATTCGATGGATTATTTACAAGAGCAATTACACATGAAATTGCAAATTCTCTTTACACAGGAAGAATTTCCAAAATATATCAACCTTCAAAGTATGAGATTTTATTACATATTCGAGCAAACGGAAAGAACCAAAAACTAATTCTTTCGTCTCACCCTACATATGCGCGTCTGCACTTAACGAATCAAAACTACGATTCACCAGCAATACCGCCAATGTTTTGTATGCTTCTTCGTAAACATTTAGAAGGTGGGTTTATTGAAAAAATTGAACAAATTGACTTAGAACGTATTATTCAAATTACAGTTCGCAGTCGGAATGAAATTGGAGACGAATCATTAAAAACATTAGTAATCGAAATAATGGGCCGACATAGTAACATTATCTTAGTAGATACGAAAACAAACGTTATTTTAGATAGCTTAAAACACATATCTTTAGCGGTAAACCGCCATCGTACTGTATACGCTGGAGCTGAATATATTGCACCACCAGCACAACATAAAATTAACCCACTTCAGATTGAAACAAATGATGAATTTATTAGACCACTAGACTTTCTATCTGGAAACATGGATAAACAGCTTGTCGGCACCTTTACGGGAATATCCCCGTTATTCGCAAAAGAAGTAGTGAAAAAAGCTGGTATGGTAAATGAAAAAGCATTAGCGGATGCATTTTTCTCCATACAAAAACCATTATTAACTCATACATATTCACCAGCGATGACTACTTCAAATGGGAAAGAATTCTTTTATCTTTTCCCTCTTGCACACTTGCAAGGAGAAGATAAGACGTTCTCATCTGTTAGTGAATTGCTAGATCGCTTCTTTTTCGGAAAAGCAGAGCGCGATCGTGTAAAACAACAAGCTCATGATTTAGAACGCTTTATGCAAAATGAAAAAAATAAAAACGAGAAAAAACTCATTAAACTCGAAAAAACACTGCAAGATGCTGGAAAAGCAGATAAATATCAACTATTTGGAGAGCTACTTACAGCTAATATGTACGCTGTGAAAAAAGGGGATAAAGATATTGAAGTCGTTAACTATTACGACGAAAATGGCGGAACTGTAAAGATTACATTAGATCCATTAAAAACACCATCTGACAATGCACAACGCTATTTCCAAAAGTATCAAAAAGCAAAAAATTCAGTTGTTGTTGTAGAAGAACAAATCGAAAAAACAAATGAAGAAATTCTTTATTTTGATAGCTTACTTCAACAAATGGAAGCTGCTTCTTCAAAAGATATTGAAGAAATTCGTGAGGAATTAGCTGAAGAAGGTTATGTGCGCAATCGTAAAACGAAAAACGCAAAGAAAAAGCCTACTAAACCAGTATTAGATAAATATTTAGCAAGTGATGGCACAGAGATTTTCGTTGGTAAAAACAATAAACAAAATGATTATTTAACAACGAAGTTTGCCCGCCGTGATGAAATTTGGTTACATACGAAAGACATACCTGGCTCTCACGTTGTCATTCGTTCTTTAGAGCCTGCTGAAGAAACTTTACTAGAAGCTGCCAAAATTGCTGCCTATTACAGTAAAGCGAAAGAGTCTAGCTCTGTACCTGTTGATTTCACGAAAATACGCCATGTCAAAAAACCGAGTGGTGCAAAACTTGGTTTTGTTACGTACGACAATCAACAAACCGTATATGTAACACCAGATGCTGATATTGTAATGAAATTAAAAGCGTAAATACAAAAATGCGTTGCTTATAAGCAACGCATTTTTTATATTCGTTCACACTAGTTCATATACCCATTTACTAATTCATAACATCTTGCTTTTGTCATCTTGTATTTCTCTTCTGAAGCTTCTATACGCCTCATCGTTCCGTTATTTGTATCAGTACCAATTGCTTTAACTTTACTTTCTTTTTCTTTAACCCACGCAATTTGTTTCGTTTTTAACGACTGGAACGCATCAGGTGACATCGTACTTTTTAATGTACTGTAAATTTCATTTAGTTTATTATCCCACAGTTCATAATTTCCTTCTATTTCATTTACTATGTCATTATCTGACGCAACGTTTGCATGTGTTTCTTGATTTTCTAGAGCAGATAATTCATTTAGAGCCTTAGTTTTACCTGCAGCTGTTGAAGATTCTTTTGTAATTTTTTTCTCTTCTTTAGAAGTAACTTGTGAACTCACATTATCTTCCTTAACCGTTTCTTGACCTTGACTACTATTTTCTTTCGCTACCTTTTCCTGTTTTTGTTCATTTATATCATATGTAATAGCCGATGTTTTTGCATCTACAGCAATTGATCTAGTATTTTCTTTGAAAATATATTTTTTGTCACCACTGTGTTCTTCTTTAACAAAATCAACATTCTTAAAGCCTCGAATTTTCAAAAATTCACTAGCTTCTTCCTTCGTAAGTTTTAAATCGCTCGGTGTATGCGATGACCATTTATCTATTAACCATTTTCCATCTTTATAAACGAAAATAAATTCCCATATCTCTGCTTCATTTCCCATATCATTTGAAGGTGTGATAGTTTCAATCGTTAAAATATCTTTTTTCTGTGAATACGTTAATCTCATTTTTGGTTCAATATTAATAGGGAATGGTAACATATCCGTCTCTCTAGATCGATTAAATGTTGCAAGCGACTTAGGAAGCTGATTCTCTACAAACTTTTCTGAAACTAATCCCTTAACTCCTTTTTTAGCTGTCTCTAAATCCCCAGGATTATTTCGGCTCCATCCATTTGCTTTTTCCATCTCACTAAACGCATTTGCTATTCCATCTACACTCTTTCTTACAATCTTTTTCGCTTCTTTTTCTGTCACTTCTGGCGCTTCATCAAGCTGTTCAATCGTTTCATTTACTTGAACTTTGTGTTCACTTGTTTCACACCCCGTTATAACAAGCATACTAGCAGCCAAACAAAATGACATTACTTTACTTAATTTCTTCATACACTCACATTCCTTAACCCAATTTTTTCGTTACATCTCTTTACCTACAAACAAACCGTAACAATCCCTTATTATACCAATTATTTCAATTTATTTATACAAAAAATATAATATTTAAATTAAGAGTATTTCAGTTTACAAGTTTACATTATTGTTCAGTCACATAAAAACTTACTGTAAAAATTTTATATATATTTATTTTACATTCGTCTAGTTTTTTTGACACACAGCTATCCTCTTCTCTTTTATTCTAAATAAATATACTGGCACAATTCTTGCTTTATTAATGTAAAAAGGAGGAATTAAAATGAATGTAAGAATAACTAACATCCAAAAACAACTACATAATTACGGAATCGACGGGTTACTTATTACAAAAAAAGAAAACCGTCAATACGCAACAAACTTTACAGGTAGCGCAGGCGTTGTCTTAATCGCTGCGCATAAAGCTATTTTCATTACTGATTTCCGTTACGTAGATCAAGCAAAAACGGAAATAAAAGTAGCAGAAATTATTATGCATAAAGGAAATTTAGAAGAAGAAGTTGCAAATCAAGTATCAAAATTAAACATTCAAAAACTTGGTATAGAAGACAATAATATGACTTTGCAACAATTTAAGAAACTACAAAAATATATACATACAGAAATGGTTCCAGTGTGTGAGATCATTGAAGATATTCGACTTATTAAAGACACATCTGAAATAGAAACAATGAAAATCGCAGCTACGATCGCTGACGAAGCATTTCACCATATTGTTACATTTCTAAAGCCTGGAATAAGCGAGACTGACGTTCGAGATGAGTTAGAATTTTTCATGCGAAAAAAAGGGGCTACATCTTCTTCATTCCAAATCATTGTAGCCTCAGGCGTTCGTTCTTCACTTCCCCATGGAGTTGCATCAAATAAAATAATCGAACGAGGCGATATCGTTACATTAGACTTCGGTGCACTTTACGACGGATATTGTTCCGATATAACACGTACTGTAGCAATCGGGGAACCATCAGAAGAATTCAAAAAAATATACACTGTTGTACGCGAAGCATTAAAACGTGGAACGGAAGCAATTAAGCCTGGAGAAACTGCGAAAAGTATCGATGATATAACGAGAGATTACATTACAGAACATGGATACGGTCAATACTTTGGCCACTCTACCGGGCACGGTCTTGGGTTAGAAATACATGAACCACTTCGCCTATCCCAAGAAAGCAAGGCAACTTTACAAGAAGGTATGGTTGTTACAGTTGAGCCGGGCATTTACATACCGAACTGGGGCGGTTGTAGAATCGAAGATGATATTGTCATCACCAAAGATGGTTATGACGTTATTACAAAATCAAATAGAGAACTAATTATAATCCCTTGTTAATATTATGAAGGTTTAACAAAACTTTTTCTTTGCACATAGAATTCCTTCTCTGGAGTATTCATTTAAAGAGGGGGAATTTTAATTGAATTTTGTAATTGATAAATTGGAGGGTTTACATGTAGAATTTTCAAAGCTTGTTTCCATGATGAATTACGCTCGCTATACAACAATGCAAGCAGTGGAAAGTTTAACAATTGAAGAACTTGATTATTTATATGATAAGGAAGCAAATTCAATTGGCATGTTATTGTATCATATGGCTGCTATTGAATTTTACTACCAGATTCATACTTTTGAAGACCGTGAACCAACGGAGGCTGAATTAGAACGCTGGTTACCTGGCATTGAATTAGGCGATCTTGGGCGTGAGAAAATAAAAGGAAACGCTATAGAATTTTATATAAATACATTACAAGAAGTACGTTCCAAAACAATCGAGACTTTTCAATCGTTATCTGATGAATGGTTATTTAAAACGACAGACTTTTGGTATGACAAACCAGCAAATAACTATTTTAAGTGGTTTCACGTTTTTGAAGATGAAATCAATCATCGTGGACAAATTCGTTTAATTAAAAAGATGCAAAAAGCTCATGCAGTAAAATGAGGAAATGCCACCGAATAAGGTGGCATTTTCTTTTATTCATTAACGAATAGCTTTTCGTTTACTATTTTAGTGACTACCACTACCAACATTAAAATGCATATTAAATATAGCATTTTCGCAATAAACAACCACCCTTGAAACATTACAATTCCATCTATTATCTCATTTCCTTTCCATAACAAAAACGGAATTGTGCTGATTATAATGACAAATTCGATGCTGAAAACAATTTTCTTTTTGGGGCTATATGCTTTCCATTCATTCCAGCGATACATAGGAGCAAAAATCAATACTCCTATACATAATATAACTGGTACCCATTCACTGTTAAGAAATTGTCCTGAAATAACTGATAATAGTAAACAAACTAGCACACCATAATATCCTATTTTTTCTCTCATTCGTACTCCCCCATTCTACTTCTCCTTTAATATGTAACTTGCTATACTTATAACAATTCTTAGAAAAATAACAACTATAATTACAAGATAAAGACCGTTTGCAGAAGACATCCATTCTTGAAAAATAGACATTTTCTCCATTTGTTTCTGACCCTCTATTAAAATAACCCCTGCGAACAATGAGCAAACAACGATGATACCTATCATAATTCCAATGCTTTTCTTATTATGTTGTTTCATGTCATCCCATCGGTATAACAGTATAAAAACAAACCCAAAAGGAGGGATGATACTTATCCATTCATTGTTTGTAAATAGATTTAAAATGATTAATAGACTACAAGAAATAATAAATCCCCAAAAACCAATTTTTTGCACATACGCCTCCTCTAATTCCATTTTTAGGATTAATTGTATTGTATCATCCATTTTTATTCTTACCATTACAGTACATGAAATTTCACTTCTTTCTGTTTCTTATACTCACATACTTTCCCTACTTTCATACAATAAACTACACGATTGCCTAAGGATGTGAATGTTATGGGAGTTGAATTAACTCTGTTGCACGCTCTCTATATTCTTTGTTTACTCACTATTATTACCTTTTTTATTCTCCGGAAAGATACGACGATTATTTGTATCGTTTTCATCTTTTTATTAGCATTAACCGCTACAAGCTCTATCCCTCTTGCTATTAGCAGTATTTTTCAAAGTTTCATTTACGCCATCACTGAGCTATTACCAACTATATTAATCATCTCCATTATCGTATCAATGAGCAATCTACTCGTTCATACCGGCATAAATGATACGATGATTTCACCATTTACAAAGATGATTCGTACACCTACCCTCGCCTACTGGATTATCGGCCTTTTGATGATGACAATTTCTTTCTTCTTTTGGCCTTCTCCCGCTGTCGCCTTAATGGGAGCTATTTTATTACCGGTTGCTGTACGCGTCGGTCTCCCCCCAATTGGAGTAGCAATTGCTATGAACTTATTCGGTCATGGGATTGCTTTATCCGGCGACTTCGTTATACAAGGCGCACCAAAATTAACCGCAGACGCTGCTGGTCTCCCTGTTTCCAGCGTCGTATCTGCAAGTGTTCCACTCGTTATCGTTATGGGCGTTGTGACAACTTCCGTCGCTTTTTTCTTCTTACGAAAAGAGTTTCATACAGGCTTAGCTATACAAGAATCTATTCTATCAACTGAGTCTTCTAAAACGCTCACTTCATTATCTCCTCGCACAAAGAAATGGCTCGCTATTTGTATCCCTATCGTATATATCATTGATATCCTTTGCATGATTCAATTTCAACTACAAGGAAGCGACGCAACTGCACTTATCGGCGGAACAACCGTTATTATGATTATCATCATTTCTCTCATCGCCTACAAAGGTAATGGACTGAATAAAACGACCGATTATTTCATAGAAGGGCTCCAATTTGGCTTTAAAATTTTCGGACCAGTTATTCCAATTGCTGCACTTTTTTATTTAGGAGATAGCGGCTTTGCGAAAATTATCGGGGACTATTTACCGAAAGGTTCACACGGAATCATTAACGACTTAGGAATCGCCTTATCTCAAACTGTTCCTTTAAATCAATATGTATCGGCAGGGACATTAACTATCGTTGGTGTCATTACCGGCTTAGATGGATCAGGATTTTCCGGCATTTCACTTGCTGGTTCAATTGCAAATCTTTTCGGAACAGCACTTGGTCACGGAACAGCTACATTAACAGCACTCGGGCAAATTGCAGCAATCTGGACCGGGGGCGGGACGTTAATTCCTTGGGCACTTATTCCTGCTGCTGCGATTTGTAAAGTCGATCCATTTGAACTTGCACGCCGAAACTTTTTACCGGTTGCTATCGGTTTAATTGTCACCACGATCGTTGCGATGTTTATCCTATAACGTAAGCAAGTGTTCTCTTGCTTACGTTTTTTGCTTGTAAAATTCATCATGAATTATCAGTTTTCAAGAGGGATTCGTTATTACTTAGCGAAATTATATTAGGAGAGTAATTATTTCAAAACGTTTACGAGAAACAGATTACTGCAATTAGAAAAGGGGACATACCTATGAATGAATTGATTTTCGTCTTATTAATTTGTCCATTATTTATCTTTATCGTATCTGTTATTGGAACATGCAAAACGAAAACGTATTACGTAATGCCGATTGTAACGTTTGCTAGTTTTTTAATAATAGGTGTTATCGCCTTTACTCCAAAATTTTTCTTTTGGGTTGGCATGTATAGCATCTTCTCATTTATTGTTTCTTATATGACGCTATTGTTTGTGAAAGGATATGAGGTTGCTGAAAACGCTAAATAGTTGTTAGCAAGGAGACAGGAATATGATTTTCTTTGATATTGATGGAACTTTACTTGATTATGAGGCTGCTGAAAGAAATGGTATTATAGATTTTTTTCAAATATATAATACTATTTTTTCAGGCAATGAATTAGAGGCAACGAAAGTCTGGCATGAATTATCAGAAGAATATTTCAAAAAATTTTTATCCAGGGAATTATCTTTTCAAGAACAACAAGTAATGCGAATGTATCATTTATTTAAAACATATGGAGTAAACCTATCACCCAAAGAATCTCAGCATAGATTCAATCAATATATAGAACTATATAAGAACAACTGGACCGCGTTTGAAGATGTACACTATACATTACAGAACTTGCAGCAAGGCGGTCACTCATTAGGTATCATTAGTAATGGTGACTATGAACAACAAGTCGAAAAATTAACTGCCCTAAACATTTTAAAACATTTCAAATATATATTTACTTCTAGTGAACTTGGTATATCGAAACCAGATCCTGAAATTTTTCACAGAACCGTATTACAATCGAACCTTGAAATGAAAGATTGCTATTATATTGGCGATCGATTAGAGACTGATGCGATTAGTAGTACAGCAGCTGGGATGCAAGGGATATGGTTAAATCGAGATAACTCACAACTCAAGTACGATATTCCTACTATCTGTTCTTTACATGAAGTTTTAACAATAATATAAAAAGACAACCGCGTTCCCCCGCGGTCGTCTTTTTTCGTGTTACGCTGTGATCCAAGCTTCGTTAGCTGGATTTTTACGCCACTCTTGTAATTTTTTCGTTTCAGCTTGTCCAATCATACCTTTTTCTGCTGCAACTTCAGTTAATGCACTGTAATCACTTAAAGAATATGATGCTACGTTAGCTGCTTCTAGCTTTTCTTTTCCTGCTTCTAGCTCGTATGTGAAGATTGATACGATTCCTAATACTTCACAGCCAGCTTCGCGAAGTGCTTCTACACATGTAATTGCACTCCCGCCAGTTGAAATTAAGTCTTCTACTACTACAACTTTTTGACCTTTTTCAGCTTTTCCTTCGATCTGGTTCCCTTTACCGTGTCCTTTTGCTTTACTACGTACGTAGCACATTGGTAAATCCATACGATCGCTTACCCATGCAGCGTGCGCAATACCAGCAGTTGCTGTTCCTGCAATAACTTCTACAGTTGGGAAGTGCTCTTTAATTAACTCTTCTAATCCAGCTGCAATCGCTTGACGTACTTTTGGATAAGATAAAGTTAAACGGTTATCACAATAAATTGGTGATTTCATACCTGAAGACCATGTGAATGGATCATTCGGTTGTAAAAATACTGCTCCAATTTCTAATAAATGCGATGCGATTTCTTTTTTCATACTGTTACACCTTCCCACTGTTGTTTTACTGTTTTATACGCTTCAAGCGGATTTTCTGCTTTTGTAATACTACGTCCAACTACGATGTAGCTTGAGCCAAGTTCCCTCGCACGTTTCGGTGTTGCTACGCGCACCTGGTCATTTACATCATCGCTTGCAAGACGAATCCCCGGTGTTACTGTTACAAATTCATTTCCGCATACTTCACGTAATTTTGGAACTTCAAGCGTTGAGCAAACAACGCCATCAAGTCCACTTTCTTTCGTTAGTTTTGCATAATGAGCAACCGCTTCTTCTAACGTCTTCTCAATGCCGATCTCTTTTTTCATCATAGCTTCCGAAGTGCTTGTTAGTTGTGTAACTGCAATACAAATCGGTCTCTCTTTTCCTTCTTGCTTACCTTCCTCTAATCCCTCAATCGCAGCTTTCATCATGCTGCTTCCCCCAGCAGCATGAACATTTACCATATCAACATCTAGACTAGCTAGGCTATGCATAGCGCTTTTTACTGTATTCGGAATATCATGAAGTTTTAAATCTAGAAAAATCTTATGTCCTTTTTCTTTTAAGTACGTAATAATTGCAGGGCCTTCTTTGTAAAATAACTCCATACCAACTTTGACAAATAACTCTTCCCCTTCAAAGTGGCGCAAGAATTGTTCTACATCTTGTTTCCCTGGAAAATCTAGTGCAACGATTAACGACTGTGACATGTTTGCTTCCAGCTCCTTCCTTGACATTCCGAAATGTGATCAAATCCTAATTCATCTAGTAATGCTGGTAACTCTTCAATAATTGTCGGACATACGAACGGATCGATAAAGTTCGCTGTACCTACTGCAACTGCGCTTGCGCCAGCGTAGAAGAATTCAATTACATCTTCCGCTGTTTCAATACCACCCATTCCGATAATTGGAATGTTAACCGCTTGGCTTACTTCATGTACCATACGAATTGCTACTGGCTTAATCGCAGGACCTGATAATCCACCTGTACGGTTTGCTAAAATTGGTTTAGCTGTTTTTAAATCTAGACGCATACCAAGCAATGTATTAATCATCGTTAAACCATCTGCACCTGCATTTTCAATCGCTTTTGCAATTTCCACTATGTTTGCCACGTTCGGTGACAACTTCACGTATACAGGTACTTCAGAAACCTCTTTTACTCGCTTCGTTAAATCAGCAGCAATTTCAGGATTTGTACCAAAGGCGATACCACCTGTTTTTACGTTCGGACAAGAAATATTTAATTCTAGTGCATGGACATTAGGCGCTTTAGAAATTTCCTTTGCAACCGCTACGTAATCCTCAGCTTGTGAGCCTGCAACGTTCGCAATGATTGGAAGGTCAAATTGTTCTAACCATGGTAATTCAGAATTCATTACTTTTTCTAACCCTGGGTTTTGAAGTCCGATTGCATTTAACATGCCGCCTGGTGTTTCAGCAACACGAGGCGTTGGATTTCCATAACGTGGTTGTTCTGTCGTCGCTTTAATCATGATTGATCCTAGTACACTTAAATCGTAAAACTGTGCATATTCACGACCAAATCCAAAGCATCCAGATGCCGGTATAATTGGATTTTTTAATGATAATCCTGGTAATTCAACTTGCAATCTGTTCATAGTACAACCTCCCCGATTGGAAATACTGGTCCGTCGCTACACACCTTCTTGTAAGAATGTCCACTTGGATCTTCTTGTAAATGGCATACACATGCGAAACAAGCTCCAATACCGCAGCCCATACGCTCTTCTAATGAAATATAGGCTTTTTTCTCTTTGTAACGTCCTTCTAATGCACGAAGCATCGCTAACGGACCACATGAATAAAGAATGTCAAAGTCAATTCCGTAATTATCAATTACATCTGTGACAAATCCTTTTGTACCGTGTGTACCGTCTACTGTCGCAACGTACGTATCACCAAGTTCTGCAAATTTTTCTTCATAGAAAACTACATCTTTCGTTTGAAAACCTAAGATGTGAATTACACGTACACCTTTTGCAACGAGGCGCTGTGATAGTTCATAAAGTGGTGGTACACCAATTCCCCCGCCTACTAATAAAGCTGTTTGACCAGCTTCTGCTTCTTCTACAGGAAAACCGTGTCCTAATGGTCCTAGTACATCTACCATTTCACCTTGTTTTCTAGTTGCTAATGTTTTTGTCCCTTGTCCTTCGGCACGATATAGCATTGTAAATTCGTTCTTCTCTTGATCTACATTACAAATACTAATTGGGCGGCGCAGAAGGGGCGCAATGCCCTCTGCTACCTTAATGTGTACAAACTGCCCTGGTTCGTTCATTTGCTGTACTAACGTTCCTTGAAGCACTAATTCGTAAATGTTTTTTGCGATTTCTTTTTGGTTAACGACGATCATATTTTGCTTTTGCATCATGCATGTACCACCTCGTGACGCTTTGTTTGCGTAATTTCTTTCATTGAATGAGCTGAGAATGTCATAGATTCTAATACTCGTAAGATTGCTCTCGTTGTATCAAGTGATGTTAAGCAAGCCACACCATTTTCTACTGATTCACGGCGAATGCGGAAACCATCACGCGCTGGTTGTTTGCCTTTTGTTAATGTATTGATTACAAACTGTGCTTTTCCTTGACGGATAATATCAAGTAAGTTATAGTCTTCAGAATCAATTTTGTTTACCACTTGCACTGGAATATTTTGCTCTGCTAACGATTGTGCTGTTCCAGCTGTTGCTAATAAGTTATAACCAATTTCGTGGAAACGTTTTGCAATTTCCATTGCCTCTTCTTTATCTTTATCCGCTACAGTAATGATTACTGATCCGTGCGTTGGGATGTTAATTCCAGAAGCAACTAATCCTTTATATAATGCTTTTTCAAGCGTTAAGTCTTTACCCATTACTTCCCCTGTTGACTTCATTTCAGGTCCTAATGTTGTATCAACTGAGCGTAGTTTCGCGAACGAGAATACCGGTGCTTTTACATATACTTCTTTCTCTTCTGGGTGATAGCCAGTTCCGTATCCTTGCTCTACTAGGTCTTGACCTAAAATAACTTTCGTTGCAACATTCGCCATCGGTACGCCCGTAATTTTACTTAAGAACGGTACTGTACGACTCGCACGTGGGTTTACTTCAATTACGTACACTTGATCTTTGAATACTACAAACTGGATATTTAGTAATCCAACAATGTTTAAACCTTTTCCAAGTGCAATTGTATGTTCAATGATTTGTTCTTTTAGTTTTTCAGATAAGCTTTGTGGTGGGTATACTCCAATTGAGTCACCAGAGTGAACTCCAGCGCGTTCAATATGTTCCATAATACCTGGAATGAATACATTCTCACCGTCTGAAATTGCATCTACTTCAATTTCTTTACCTACCATGTAACGGTCGATTAATACAGGATGCTCTGCATGAACTTTAACTGCATTTTTCATGTAGTGCAGTAGTTCTTCTTGACGATATACGATTTCCATCGCACGTCCACCTAGTACGTAAGATGGTCTTACTAATACTGGGTAACCAATTTCTTCAGCAATTGCTACCGCTTGTTCTACAGTTGTTGCTGTTTTACCAACTGGTTGCGGGATACCTAATTGTGTTAATGCAGCTTCGAATTTATCTCGATCTTCTGCACGGTCTAAATCTTCAAGTGATGTTCCTAGAATTTTCACACCGTGTTCTTCTAATTTCGCCGCTAAGTTAATTGCCGTTTGTCCACCGAACTGAACGATAACACCTTCTGGCTTTTCTAAATCAATGATGTGCATTACATCTTCGATTGTTAATGGTTCAAAGTATAATTTGTCAGAAATACTGAAGTCTGTTGAAACTGTTTCTGGATTGTTATTAACAATGATTGCCTCATATCCAGCTTCTTTAATCGCCCATACAGAGTGAACTGTTGCATAGTCAAACTCAACACCTTGACCGATACGGATTGGTCCAGACCCTAGTACAACCACACTCTTACGATCTGTTATAACCGATTCATTCTCGTCACCATATGTGCTGTAGTAGTAAGGTGTTGCAGATTCAAACTCTGCCGCACAAGTATCTACCATTTTATAAACAGGAGTCATATTGTTTTCTTTACGCATATCGTAAATTTCACGCTCTGTTTTGTTCCAAGCAGCTGCAATGTAGTGATCACTGAAGCCCATTTCTTTCGCAGCTTGTAGTACTTCCATATTTCCTACATTCGCTTTTACTTCGCGTTCCATGTTTACGATGTTTTCAACTTTTTGTAAGAAGAAGAAGTCCATTTCACACCATTCGTTAATTTCTTCTTTCGTTACACCTTGACGAATTGCTTCTGCTACAATAAACAGTCGCTCGTCATCTGCTTTAATGATGCGTTTTTTCATTGTTTCTTTATCAAGTTCTTTTAAATGGTCTAATTCTAAGTGATAAACACCAAGTTCTAAAGAACGAACTGCCTTTAATAACGATTGTTCTAAGTTACGTCCGATTGACATAACCTCACCAGTTGCCTTCATCTGTGTTCCAAGCGTTCTGTTCGCTGATTCAAACTTATCAAATGGCCAACGTGGAATTTTTGAAACGACATAGTCTAATGCTGGCTCGAAGCAAGCGTATGTTTTTTGCGTTACTGGGTTTATAATTTCATCTAATGTTAAGCCAACTGCAATTTTCGCTGCTAATTTTGCAATTGGATAGCCAGTTGCTTTAGATGCTAGTGCAGATGAACGACTTACACGTGGGTTCACTTCGATTACATAGTATTGGAAGCTATGTGGATCTAGTGCAAGCTGAACGTTACATCCACCTTCAATTCCTAGTGCACGAATAATTCGTAATGAAGTGTTACGTAACATTTGGTATTCACGGTCACTTAATGTTTGGCTCGGTGCTACAACGATTGAATCACCTGTGTGAACCCCAACTGGATCGATATTTTCCATATTACATACTACAATCGCGTTATCATTCGAATCACGCATTACTTCATATTCAATTTCCTTACAACCGGCAATGCTCTTTTCTAATAAACATTGTGTTACTGGACTATGTTTCAATCCGCCTGATACGATTTCAATTAGTTCTTCTTCATTACTACAGATTCCACCACCTGTTCCTCCCATTGTAAATGCTGGGCGAACAATAACTGGATAACCAATTTCTTTTACAAATTCATGTGCTTCTTCCAGCGTATGAATAATCGTGCTAGATGGAATTGGTTCATTTAAATCCTGCATTAATGTACGGAATAAATCACGATCCTCCGCTTGCTCGATTGCTGATAATTTTGTTCCTAAAATTTCAACTCCACACTCTTCAAGTATGCCTGATTTCGCAAGTTCAACAGCCATATTTAAGCCTGTTTGACCACCTAATGTTGGTAAGATTGCATCTGGACGTTCTTTACGAATAATGCGGCTTACGAATTCTAATGTTAATGGCTCGATATATACTTTATCTGCTGTTGCAGTATCTGTCATAATTGTTGCTGGGTTAGAGTTAACAAGGATTACTTTGTAACCTTCTTCTCTAAGAGATTGACAAGCTTGTGTACCAGAGTAATCAAACTCTGCTGCTTGCCCAATTACAATTGGTCCTGATCCGATTACTAAAATTGTGTTAATGTCTAGGCGTTTTGGCATAACTCTTCCCCTTCTTTCTTGAAGTTTTCGATCATTGCTAAGAAATCTTCGAATAAATCATTTGCATCTTCTGGTCCTGCAGAAGCTTCTGGATGGTATTGTACTGTAAATGCTGGGAACTTCGTATGACAAAGACCTTCTACTGTTCCATCGTTTAAAGCAACATGTGTAATTTCAAGGTCTGTATTTTCAACTGATTCTTCTTCTACTGCGTAACCATGGTTTTGAGATGTAATTGCTACTTTTCCAGTTGCAAGATTTTTTACTGGATGATTTAAACCACGGTGACCAAATTTCAACTTACTTGTATTTGCACCTGATGCTAGAGCGAATAACTGATGTCCTAGGCAAATTCCGAATAAAGGAACTTTACCGATAATGTCTTTTAACATTTCAATTGCTTCTGGTACATCTTTCGGGTCTCCAGGTCCATTACTTAACATAATTCCATCTGGACTAAGGCGTAAAATCTCTTCTGCTGTTGTGTTGTAAGGAACTACAATTACATCACAGTCACGCTTATTTAATTCTCGTAAAATACCATGTTTCATACCGAAGTCTACTAGTACAACTCGGTGGCCACGACCTGGGCTTGGGTATGGATCTTTCGTTGATACGCGTTTTACATGATCTGTAAATACTGTCGCTTTTAATTGGCTCACAATGTACTCTACATCTGCATCCATGTTACAAAGGCGTCCGCGTAATGTACCGTATTGACGAATTTTTCTCGTTAATTTTCTCGTATCAATTCCTACTAATCCTGGGATGTTTCTTTCTTTTAAGTAATCATTTAACGAAATTTCATTACGGAAATTTGATGGGTGATCACAAATTTCGTTTACGATTAAACCATTTACAGATGGGTGAATCGATTCAAAATCGTCACGGTTAATGCCGTAGTTTCCGATTAATGGGTACGTGAATGTTACGATTTGACCGCAATATGATGGATCAGATAATGTTTCTTGATATCCAGTCATTCCTGTTGTAAATACAACCTCACCTGACTTTTCGATTTCGCCTCCGAAACCTGTTCCAATTAATACTGTTCCATCTTCTAAGATAAGTTGTCTTTTCATACTAATGCACTCTCCTTTTGCCATGCGATCTTACCACCAACGATTGTCATTACCGGCCATCCTTGGCATTTCCAACCTGCGAATGGTGTATTTTTTCCTTTTGATAAGAATGTTGTTGGATCAATCTCTTCTTCTTGTTCTAAATCAATGATTGTAATATCAGCTGCTCTACCTTCTTTTAGGCGACCTGCTTCTAAGCCGAATGTATCAGCTGGCTTTTCTGTTAAGAATTGAATTAACTGTTCTAGCGTAATAACTCCCTTTTTCACAAGGTTTGTGTATAGAAGCGGGAATGCTGTTTCAAAACCAGTAATTCCGAATGGTGCTCTTTCAATTCCTTGTGCTTTCTCTTCCGCTGTATGCGGTGCATGGTCAGTTGCAATCATATCGATTGTTCCATCTAATAAACCTTCAATTAATGCTGCATGGTCTTCTTTCCCACGAAGCGGTGGGTTCATTTTAAAATTAGGATCAGCTGATGGGATATCATCTTCACATAATACTAAGTGATGCGGTGTTACTTCTGCTGTTACTTTAATTCCAGCGCGTTTCGCATCACGGATTACACGTACAGAACCTTTCGTACTTACGTGACATACGTGATAGTGACAATCTGCTGCTTCAGCAAGCAATATATCCCTTGCAATATGTACAGATTCACATACTGATGGGATACCGTTTAATCCGTGTTTCTCAGAAAACTTCCCTTCATGTACACAACCTTTATTAATAAGCGTATTCTCTTCACAGTGCGCAACTACTGCCATATTTAATTTTGCTGCACGTTTCATAGCCGCTAACATCATGCTCGCATCTTGTACGCCTACGCCGTCATCTGTGAAAGCAAATGCTCCAAGTTCTTTTAATGTTTCGAAATCTGTCATTTCAGAACCAGCTTGACGTACTGTAATTGCTCCGTATGGTAGTACGTTAACATGAGCTTTTTCTTTAATACGTTTTTGCAAGTCTTCCATATGTTCCCTGCAATCTGGTACTGGGCGTGTATTTGGCATTGCGCAAATTGTAGTGAATCCACCTTTTGCCGCTGCTAGTGTACCTGTTTCAATTGTTTCTTTATGTTCACCACCTGGCTCACGAAGATGTACGTGTACATCTACTAATCCAGGTGCGATTAACTTTCCGTTCACATCGATTACTTCAGCATTATCTGCCGTAATATTTTCTGCTACCTTAGCGATTTTACCGTCTTGTACGAGAAGATCTGTTGCTACGATTTTTCCTTCTTCATTCATATAACGACCATTTTTAAACAAATAATTCATGTTTCATTCCTCCTAATACATTTGGTAAGGCGCGTTTTAGTACAGCCATTCTTACGTAAACTCCATTTTCCATTTGTTTAAATATGCGTGAACGCTCACACTCAACAAGTTCACTTGCAATTTCAACATCACGGTTTACTGGAGCTGGATGCATAATAATGCTTCCTTCTTTCATACGTTTTTCTCTTTCCACTGTTAATCCATGTTTCTCATGATACTCTTTCATAATGTCTGTTTCATAATGATCATGACGTTCATGTTGTACACGCAGTAACATCATTACATCCACTTCTGGAACAAGTTCATCTAATGGTTTGTATGTTCCAAATGTGTTGTCTTCATCTTTCCACTCTTCTGGACTTGCAAAGTAAATTGTTGCACCAAGCTTCGTTAATGCTTCTGCATTAGAACGTGCTACTCGGCTATGACGAACATCTCCTACTATTGCAATCTTCAAACCTTCAAATCTTCCAAACTCTTGTTGAATTGTAAGAAGGTCGAGTAGGCACTGCGTTGGGTGGTTTCCACATCCATCTCCAGCATTTAAGATCGGGATATTCACCTGATCTTTTAGTTCATCGAAGTAGCGATCTTGCTCATGGCGGATGACCACTGCTTTTGTTCCGATTGATTCCAGTGTTCTTATCGTGTCGTATAAAGTTTCTCCTTTTTGTACGCTAGATGCATCAGCTGAAAAGTTTAAAACATCTAGTCCTAATCTCTTCTCAGCAACTTCAAAGCTAAATCTCGTTCTCGTACTATTCTCAAAGAACAAGTTTGCAACAAAAGTTTGCTCTGTCGTTTTGCTCTCTTTTCCATTCGCAAAATCTTCTGCGTCCTTTAGGATTTCTGAAATTTCTACTTCCGATAATTCACTCATCGTTAACAAATGGCTCATCGTCATCCCTCATCTTTCTGATTTTTATGTTACCACTTTTGCATATTTATAACAACCTTTGTATAAAAATACCCTAGTCATGTAAGACTAGGGTGCAAGGAAGAAGCCACCCTTTTCTGTCTCACAGGACTGAATTAAAAGGTTATTATTATGAAGCAATCTGCTTAGGTTGTTTTATTTGTTTCGTTTCCGGTAGTAGTAGATTTAACAGTACACCTACAATTGCTGCTAGTGCCATTCCTTCTACTTGGAACGATTCCCCTACGTGAAGTACCGCTCCACCAATACCGATTACTAGTATTACTGATGCAATCATTAAGTTTCGTTTGTCACTTAAATCTGTTTTATCATCTACCATCATGCGTAATCCGCTTGATGCAATTACACCGAATAGTAAGATTGATACACCACCCATAACTGGTGTTGGGATCGAATGTATCAGTGCAGAAACCTTACCGATAAATCCGAACATGATTGCGAACACTGCTGAACCGATGAATAAGTATACACTGTATGCTCTCGTAATTGCTAGCACACCGATGTTTTCACCATACGTTGTATTCGGTGGTCCACCGATAAGTGATGCGATTAATGTTGCTACTCCATCACCGAAGATTGAACGGTGTAAACCTGGTTTTTCAATTAAATCTCTTTTAATAACATTTCCTAGTACAATTTGATGTCCGATATGTTCTGATATTGTTACTAGTGCAACTGGTACCATCAAGAGTACAATCTTCCATGAAAACTCTGGTGTGTATGTTACAAATGGTACTGTGAAATCTGGTACAACAAACCATTTCGCCTCAGCTACCGGCTTTAAGTCGACTAGCCCTTGGAAGTAAGCGAAGATATATCCGCCGATAATGCCAAGTAACACTGGTATGATACTGAAAAATCCTCTTCCGAATATCGAGCAGATAATTGTAATTGCTAATGTTACTAATGCTACTGAAAAGTGTGTAAAGCTATATTTGCCATCCGCACCGTTCATCGCCATGTTAACTGCTGTATGTGCTAAAGCTAGACCGATTACCATTACTACTGGACCAACTACGATTGGTGGTAGTAATTTCATAATCCACTCTGATCCTGATTTCTTAATTCCGAGTGAGATTAAGATGTACACAAGCCCTGCTAGCAAACCGCCAAGCATTGCTGCTCCCGGTCCACCTGCCGTTTTCGCTGTTATAATCGGTGCGATAAAGGCGAATGATGATCCTAGATAGGCAGGTACTTGACCTTTCGTTATAAGAAGAAACGCTAGCGTTCCTAATCCACTTGATATTAATGCTACTGATGGATTCAATCCTGTTAAAAACGGAACAAGCACTGTTGATCCAAACATCGCGAACAAATGTTGTATACTTAAAAATAACCATTTTCCCGGTTTCGGTACTTCATTAACGTCTAACACTGGCTTTTGTTCCATTGTTACATCCTCCTTCAGTTTAAATCTTTGCAATAAAAAAACTCTTTGTGCCTGTGCACAAAGAGTCCTACACTTTCGTATGCCAAATTTGACATATGAAAGCCAAGACCCTTTGGCAGCCTCACAGGACTACATTTAAAAGGGCTTTACTTATCGTATATGCTTACTCGATCTTGTTGATCTGTCTCTTGCAAATCAACTTCGATACGCTCTTCACTTGATGTTGGAATGTTTTTTCCTACATAATCAGCGCGAATTGGTAGTTCACGATGACCTCTATCAACAAGAACCGCTAGTTGGATTTGAGATGGTCTACCTAAATCCATAAGAGCATCCATTGCTGCTCGAACTGTTCTTCCTGTATATAATACGTCATCCACAAGGATAACTTTTTTCTTCGTAATATCTACAGGGATATCAGAACCTTTTACAAGTGGTTCTTTATTTTTCGATTGTAGTGTTAAATCATCACGATATAACGTAATGTCTAACTCTCCAACTTCCATTTCTTTTCCTTCAATTTGACCAATTCGTTCTGCCAAACGTTGTGCAATAAAAATTCCACGAGTTTTAATTCCGACAAGAACACAATTATCGACACCTTTATTTCGTTCCACGATTTCATGACTAATTCGTGTTAAAGCGCGGCGAATCATTTGGTCATCTAAAACGACAGCTTTCTCTTGCATGCTCTACACCTCCAAGCTTTTTTTCTTGCGTGAGAGTAATGGTATAAAAAAAGTCCTCTCAGCGTGTGCGAGAGGACTTTTGAAAAAAGGGTACAGCATACCCTAAGTATTTCAAACCGTTACCTTCTCAACCTCACGGGGCTGTGTTAAAGGATCATTATTTAACTGTTGTCAGTATCTCAGTTTTCTTATGATTTGTCAATACTATTTCCGTAAAATATTTAATGCTTCTTCAAATACTTCTGGAATCGGTGCCTCAAACTGAATATATTCACCAGTACGAGGATGATCAAAGCCTAAAATACCCGCATGAAGTGCTTGCCCATTCATATCTAACGTTTTCTTCGGACCATACTTCGGATCTCCCGCAAGTGGATAGCCAATATATTTCATATGAACACGAATCTGGTGCGTACGTCCCGTTTCTAAGCGACATTCTACAAGTGTAAAGTCTTTAAAACGATCTAACACTTGGAAGTGCGTAACAGCGTTTTTACCATTTTCATCAACTGTCATACTTTGACGCTCTTTCTTATCACGAGCAATCGGAGCATCTATCGTTCCCTTATCATGCGGAATCACACCGTGTACAATCGCTTTGTAACGTCTCGTTACTGTTTTGGCTACAAGCTGATTTACAAGCGATTCATGTGCCATATCATTCTTAGCAACCATTAATAATCCAGATGTATCTTTATCAATACGATGCACGATACCCGGACGCATTACACCGTTAATGCCTGATAGATCTGTACAATGGTGCATAAGGCCGTTTACAAGTGTACCACTTGTATGCCCTGGTGCTGGATGTACAACCATACCGCGTGGTTTATTTACAACAAGCACATCTGCATCTTCATAATAAATTTCTAAATTTAAATCCTCTGGTTGAATATCTAACTCTTCCGGCTCAGGAATCGTTACTGTAATTTCATCTTCTTCTTTTACTTTATAATTCACTTTTACTGCTTTCCCGTTTACCGTCACAACATCATCTTTAATCCATTGCTGTACTTGTGAACGTGACCATTCGTTATTTATTCCTGCAACGAATTTATCAATTCGCTCATTTTTTTGCTCTTCTGCAACTGTTACTTGTACTACTTCACTCATTCAATTACTCCTTCGCTTTCTTGCCTTCTAATAATGTTTGAATAATAATTAATACAACACCAATACATAATGCTGAATCAGCTATATTGAATACTGGATAGTTGTACGAGAAAATATACACGTGAATGAAATCCACTACTTCTTGTCTAAATACACGATCAATAAAGTTACCAATTGCCCCGCCCAAAATTAGGCCTAACGAAATACCTAGAAGCTTGTCTGTTTTCGCATACTTTTTCATATAAAATACGATAAACACTACAAAAACAACTGTAATAATGTAGAAGAACCACATTTTATTTTCTAAAATACCCCAAGCAGCGCCTCTATTTCGATGTGATGTTATGTATAATACATTGTCGATAATCGGAATACTCGTACCCAATTCCATGTTCTTTACAATTAACCACTTCGATATTTGATCGATAGCAATGACAAATAACGCTATTACATAATATATCATTTTCATTTCCCCCACAAAGACAGTGTACCTCAAAATTTTAGCATAGCTGCTACCTTTTCACAATGAACCTTTATAGAAGAATAAAATAAATTAAAAAAAGGTAATATAATATCGTTGTGCGTATTCATACATTTACCTTTTCATAGAAGAATTCATGAATCGTACGGGCAGTCGGCATTGTCTTCATTTGCTTTGTCGAAATTAATCTCCCCGTCTCTTCACAAATACCATACATGTCTATTTCCATTTTAAATAATGCGCGTTCTACATCCTTTAAATCCTCTTTTATATCATGTAATAGCAATTTTTTCTTTATCTCTTCCTTAATTTCATATCCAAGCTCTTGGCTGAACTCGACATCATATTTGTGCATTACTTCTTTAGCTAGTCTCTCTTGCAACTCTTTTCTCATCAATTGCAATTCTTCTTTTATTTCCATGTAAATTTCATTCACGTGTACATTCCTCCTAGCTGTAATGTACAGTTAGTGTGTCCGAAATTTATTTGCTTACCTCACACACATTTTTCCTTCACAGGAAAGAGCCTGAAAGTTATTTTGATATATCATCAAAATAAAAAAACTGACTGCATGAATAGCAGTCAGTTTTTTTATTATTTTACATAGTTTTCTTTAACAACTGTTGCACAACGCTCACATAATGTTTCATGTTCAGCATCTTTACCAATTGTTTCTGAAACTACCCAACAACGTTCACATGTTTCACCAGTTGCTTGAGCAACAACAACCGCTGTATGTTCATACTTCGGTGCATCTGCTGGCGCTTCTTCCATCATACCACCAAGTTTATACTCAGAAACGATGAATAATTGCTTTAAGTCTTCGCTAATAGACTCTAACATAGCTTTCATTTCTGCAGTTGGATATAGCGTAATGCTTGCATTTAATGACTTACCGATTACTTTTTCATTACGAGCTACTTCTAGTGCTTTTAACACGTCATCACGTAATGTCATAAATGCATCCCATTTTGTTTTTAATGCTTCCGCGTCATCTAATTGTACAGCTTCTGGCATATCAGTTAATTGTACACTTTCTTCTGTTACGCCTGGAATGTATGGCCATACTTCATCAGCTGTATGCGGTAAGATTGGTGTTACAAGTTTCGTTAACGCAACAAGAACATCATATAATACAGTTTGAATTGCACGACGATCTTCGTGGTTTGCACCTTCAATGTATAAAATGTCTTTTGCAAAGTCTAAGTAGAATGAGCTTAAATCAATTGTACAGAAGTTATGAATTGCATGATACACAGCAGCGAAGTCGTATGTCTCATATGCTTCTTTAACTTTTGTAATTAAGTCATTTAATTTCACTAACATGTAACGATCTACTTCACGAAGTTCAGATACAGCTACTGCATTTTCACTTGGCTTAAAGTCGTCTAAGTTTCCTAATAAGAAACGGAATGTGTTACGGATTTTACGATACACTTCTGCTACTTGTTTTAAAATATCATCTGAAATACGTACGTCAGATTGATAGTCAACAGAAGATACCCATAAGCGTAAAATATCTCCGCCTAATTGATCCATAATTTTCTTCGGTACGACGATGTTTCCAATCGACTTACTCATTTTACGCCCTTCACCATCTAGTACGAAACCGTGACTTAATACGCCTTTATATGGAGCTTTACCTGTTACAGCAACTGCTGTTGATAATGAAGAGTTAAACCAACCACGATACTGGTCAGATCCTTCTAAATATAAATCAGCTGGACGCTGTAAATCTTCGCGCTCTTCTAATACCGCTTGGTGAGAAGAACCTGAATCGAACCATACATCCATGATGTCTGTTTCTTTACGGAATTCGCCATTTGGGCTACCTAGATGTGTAAATCCTTCTGGTAATAGATCTTTCGCTTCACGCTCGAACCATACGTTTGAACCGTGTTCACGGAATAAATCTGCTACATGGTTAATTGTTTCATCCGTAATAATTGGATCACCATTCTCAGCATAGAATACCGGAATTGGCACACCCCATGCACGCTGACGAGAAATACACCAGTCACCACGGTCACGAACCATATTATGAAGACGAGTTTCTCCCCATGCTGGTACCCATTTTGTTTCCGCTACAGCTTCTATTAATTCTTTACGGAATGCTTCAATAGATGCAAACCACTGTGCTGTCGCACGGAAAATAATTGGTTTTTTCGTTCTCCAATCATGTGGGTATGAATGCGTAATGAATGTTAGTTTCAGTAAAGCGCCTACTTCTTCTAATTTTTCTGTAATTGGCTTGTTAGCTTTATCATAGAATAAGCCTTCAAATCCAGGTGCTTCATTTGTTAATACACCTTTATCATCAACTGGGCAAAGTACTTCTAATCCATACTTTTTACCAACAATGAAGTCATCTTCCCCATGTCCTGGTGCTGTATGAACACAACCTGTACCTGCATCTGTTGTTACATGATCTCCTAGCATAACTAATGAATCACGATCGTAGAATGGATGTTTTGCAACTGTGTACTCAAGTTCGCTACCTTTTACTGTCTTCACAACTTCAGCATTTTCCCACTCTAACGTTTTTGCAACTGTCTCAAACAGCTCAGAAGCAATAATATATTTCTCATCATTTACTTTTACAATGCTATATTCAAGCTCTGGGTGAACAGAAATACCTAAGTTTGCAGGTAATGTCCAAGGTGTCGTTGTCCAAATGATGTACTTTTCATCACCTTCTAATACGTTCTTTCCGTCTTTTACAGGGAATGCTACGTAAATAGATGCTGATTTTTTATCTTGGTATTCAATTTCAGCTTCTGCTAAAGCAGATTCACTCGTTGGAGACCAGTAAACTGGTTTTTGCCCTTTATAGATATAACCTTTTTTCGCCATGTCACCAAACACTTTAATTTGTTGTGCTTCATAAGCTGGCTCTAAAGTAATATATGGATTATCCCAATCTGCACGTACACCTAGACGCTTAAATTGTTCACGTTGACGTTCTACTTGTTCATATGCATACTCTGCACATAACTTACGGAACTCAGCAACTGTCATTTCTTTACGTTTTACACCTTTATTTGTTAAAGCTTGTTCAATTGGTAAACCGTGCGTATCCCATCCTGGAACATATGGCGCACTAAAACCAGTCATTGATTTATAACGAACAATAAAGTCTTTTAATACTTTATTTAATGCATGTCCCATATGAATGTCACCATTCGCATATGGAGGTCCATCATGCAATACAAATAAAGGACGACCTTTTGTATGTTCTTGTACTTTTTCGTAAATATTCATTTCAGCCCATTTTTCTTGCATTGCAGGCTCACGTTTTGGTAAATTCCCACGCATTGGGAACTCTGTTTTCGGCATCAGTAATGTATTTTTGTACTCCATGCTCAATTCCTCCTTACATGTATAAAAGAAATACTTAAAAAACGGAATAAAAAAGAGACTTTCTCATCCCAAAAAGGGACGAGAAAGTCTCCCGCGGTACCACCCTAGTAGATTTTATACATATGTATAGAATCCTCTTATATTCTTAACGCGAATACACGCCTACGCTTACTCTATTTGTTCAGCGCGGAACTCCAGGGTGATATTCCCACTATCTCCTTATCCTGAGCTTACACCATCCTCAGTTCGCTATATAAGGTTTGAAAAGGTACTTATCCCTATCTTCGTTTTTCTTAATAAATATGTTGTTTAAAATTATATGTAATAATGAGAAAAACGTCAAGCTTACACTGTTTCTTCTTTCTTCAACAGTTCATCTACTTCGTCTTCTAACTCAATTAGTTTATCCCAATCATCGTTGTTTAACATTTCAAGCTGTGTTTCTAATAACATACGGAAACGAGTTCGGAATACTTTCGCTTGTTTCTTTAGCTCTTCAATATCAAAAGCAACTTTTCTTGATTTTACTAATGCTTCGTTAATAATACGATCTGCATTCTTTTCAGCTTCACGCACAATTAATTTCGCTTCTTTTTGCGCATTACGTTTTACTTCTTCCGCTGCTTCTTGTGCAACAACGATAGATTTGTTTAACGTATCTTCAATATTAGAGAAATGATCTAACTTCCCTTCTAACTGCGCAACTTTTTCTTCTAAAGCTTTTTTCTCACGAATGACCAATTCATAATCTTTGATAATTTGATCAAGAAACTCATTTACTTGATCTTCATCATAGCCACGGAATCCGCGACCAAATTCTTTGTTATGAATATCTAATGGTGTTAACGGCACAACGCCACCTCCAAGTAGTTATCTAAATTTCCTCTTTCAATTATATCTTTTCTTCGACAAAATAGGAGGATTTCCTTCTAAAAAACCAATCATTTTAGTATACCATACAAAATTCTCCATTTGTCGCGTTTTGTTCTACCTTCTACAGAAAATAATTTGCTTCGTCCATATCCTCTAACAGAAAAAACATCTCCTGGATAACATTCATAAGAAGTTTGCTCCACTGTTTTCCAATTGACTTTTACTAAACCATTTTTTATGAAAGGTTGTACTTTCTGTCTAGATAAATGTAACATTTCAGCTAACATAACATCTAAACGAAGTGAAGAAACCGTTCCAGATTTCTCCCCCCACGTTTCATGTATCTGTAGAATTTGTTCTCCTTGCACTGACACTAAAGAGACTTTTACTTTCCCTATTGATTGTAAGTTCATCTCAATATACGATACGATTTCTTTCGCAACTACAATTTGGGCACGATTTTCTTGCAGCAAAATATCACCACATTTTTCTCTCGTTAAACCAAGTGACATAAATGTACCTAATATTTGCCTATGTTCTAGCGTATAAAACTTGGAAGGATAGTCAATTTCTAATACTTCTACTTGAAATTCTTCTTCATTTAATTCTAGATAGTCTGGATAAATGAGTGCTCTTTTACGCTCTGCATTAGGCGTTGCACCACCAAATTGCACAGCAACATCTCCTTGTCCAATTACCATAGAAACAATTTGTTGCTGTCTTGGATCAAGGAAGTCTGTTAATTTCACTTGATGGTACTCCGCCGTTCGCTTCCACTCTAGCACTTTATCTACAAAGACCTCTTCATCAGGCCTAAAATGTTCGTAAATGCTCATGTATTTAACCTCTTACTATAAGAAATAGCTGAACAAACTGAACAAACCACTTTTAGCAAGTTTTAACGCAAAAATCGCAACGAGTGGAGAAATATCAATCATACCAAGCGGCGGAATAAATCTGCGGAATGGTTCTAAATACGGTTCACAAATTCGCGCCAAGAACTCTCCAAAAGATGATTCCTTTGCACCAGGAAACCATGATAGGAGAATGTAAATAATCAGTGCCCACGAGTAAATCTCGATAGCAGAACTTAACACCATTAAAACTGTTGTCATGGCGTATTACCACCTCTTTATATTTGTTTCTTCTTCTTCACCGAATAACTCTGAAATTGCACCAACAATATCTACATTTTCAGGTGTACACATAAATGTTTTCGGTCCTATTTTTTGAATGTCCCCGCCTATAGCGTATACAGTACCACTTAAAAAGTCAACGATACGTACCGCTTGATCAGTAGACATTCTCTGCAAATTAATTACAACAGCTCGTCTACCTTTTAAGTGGTCCGCAATCCCTTGTGCTTCCGAATATGTGCGTGGTTCTAATAAAACAACTTTTGAAGATTGTTTTGCTGTTTCAATACTCACAACATTTTGCTTCGGTTGCGCTTTCGGAAACGTAACATCTTGTTGTTCTGGTGGATCTTGCTGCTTTTTCATGTCTGTTTGCTCCTTTTCATAACCATATTGAGCTGCCTCTTTTTCTTCCGGTGTATCAAAAAAGAAGTATTTTACTTTTGACCAACTCATAATAAGATTCTCCTTCCTTTTACGCTTTTCCTACTAAAATCGTTCCCAAACGAATATATGTAGCCCCTTCTTCAATTGCAATCGTGTAATCGTTGGACATTCCCATTGATAATTCTTTACATGGCGCATGTAATAACTCTAGCTCCTGCACCTCTGTTTGTAGCATACGTAATTCCTTAAAACAGCGTCTGATTTCTTCCTCTTCTTCTGTAAATGGAGCCATCGTCATTAGTCCAACCACTTCAATTTTATCGAATTCTTGCAAACTTTGAATAAAAGAAACAACCTCTTCTATTGCCAATCCTTGCTTCGATTCTTCAGATGAGGTTTTCACTTGAATAAAGCATTTCACTTTCTTATCAGCACGTTTCTGAATTTCTTTCGCCAGGGAAAGACGATCTAACGAATGTAAATAATCAATTTCATTAATAATTTCTTTTACTTTTCTCGTTTGTAATGAGCCAATAAAGTGCCAATTAACTTTTGAACCGAAATGCTCATATTTCTGTAAGAAACCTTCATTTCTATTTTCACCTAAATCGATAATTCCAGTTTCAATTACTTCGTTTGTTTTTTCAATCCCTACAGTTTTTGTAACTGCAATAAGTTTAACATCTTGCAACGAACGTCCAGCTCGAGCGCAAGATTCTTTAATAGCTTCGTTTACAATTACTAAATTTTCTTGTACTGTCACTTGCTTCCTTCCTCCTTAAAACCTATGAAACTCAACATTCTTCCTGTCTTACCTTGATCACGACGATGAGAGAAAAATAGTTGCTCTTCACAGCTTGTACAAAGAGATGACATTACAATATGCTCTTCTTTTATGCCTGCTTGTACGCATAATATACGATTAATTTCTTTTAAATTAATTGCGTACTGCCCGTCAGAAATTTTTTGATGAGGAACAGCACCGTTAATTACTTTCTGTGCTGCTGTTAATACACGATCATCCACAACATAACAACAAGATCCGATCGACGGCCCAATTGCAACATGAATTTCATCACTTGAAATACCTTCTGCATTCCACTTTTGAATCATTTCCTTTGCAATCTCTTGTACAGTGCCTTTCCATCCAGCATGCGCAAGTCCTATCATACCATGTGATGGTGCATAAAAATAGAGCGGAACACAATCCGCGTAACAAGACGTTAACAGAACATCTTCATTACTCGTATAAATGCCATCTGTTTTTGAAATGCCGTCCTCATATGAATAGACGCCACTTCCCTTTTCCTGTTGTCCTACTTTTTCAACATGATGATCATGAACTTGTTCAGAGCAAACCCAGTTTTCTAATGGTTTTTGTAACTTATTTGCTAAAATGCGTCTGTTTTCATGAACGTTCTCCACGATATCATTCACATGTAATCCTAAATTCATCGCATGAAAGGAGCCCGTACTTATCCCACCATCTTTTGTCGTAAATCCAGCAGTAATGTTTCCAAGTTCTTTCCACGCTTGTAAATACAGTATACCGTCCACATATTTAAATGGTTCTCTCATAATAAAGCGGCTCCTTTTAATTAAAATAACAGAAAAAGCATGGTACTTCCTGTCTATTTTACCATACTTTTATTTTTTCATAATCCTAACAGAAAAAAAAGAGGAATTTGTAATATTCTTTATGAAATTGTCGGTGTTTGTATTGATTCTGTTACAGTATTAACAGGATCTACTCTTACAAGTATGACATCCTCCCCAATTTTCACAATTTCCTTCCAAGGAATTACAATTTCAACATCTTTTCCAAAAATACCTAGCATACGTGTCTGTTTGGAAATAATAACAGAACAAACTTTCCCTGTGTTCATATCAATTTCAATATCTCCAATATTCCCAATCCTTTTTCCATCTGAAATATTTATAACATCCTTCATCTGTAACTCTGAAATTCGTATCACCATTTTTATCCTCTCCCTTATATGACGAATTGGAAGCTGTTTCTCATATTTACAGGAAGCCACCTATACGAAACACCATGCTAGTTTCATTATATGAACACTAATCCCCTACTATGAGCACAAACCATATTACATATAAAAAGGTCTCACCATAATTGGTGAGACCTTATCCTTGAATCGTTTTATTCATTTGTTTAATAGCTGACTTCTCTAAACGTGATACTTGCGCTTGGGAAATCCCAATTTCTTCTGCAACTTCCATCTGTGTCTTTCCTTGGAAGAAACGTTTTCTAATAATCATTTTCTCTCGATCATTTAAACGCTTCATTCCTTCTTTCAACGCTAGTTCTTCAACCCACTGCTCGTCCTTTTGTTTTTCATCACTTAACTGATCCATAACAAAGATAGGATCTCCCCCATCATTATAAATCGGTTCAAATAATGAAACTGGATCTTGAATCGCGTCTAATGCAAAAACAATTTCTTCATGAGTCACTTCAAGCACTTTTGCAATATCCATTGCTGTTGGTTCTTTTGAATTTTCTGCAATCAATTTCTCTCTAACTTGTAACGCTTTATACGCAATATCTCGTAATGATCGAGATACGCGAATCGGGTTGTTATCACGCAAATATCTGCGTATTTCCCCAATAATCATCGGCACAGCATACGTTGAAAATTTTACATTTTGGCCTAAATCAAAATTATCAATGGATTTCATAAGTCCGATGCAACCAACTTGAAATAAATCGTCAACATATTCTCCTCTGTTATTAAATCTTTGGATGACGCTCAGTACAAGACGTAAGTTTCCATTCACTAATTTCTCTCTTGCGCTTATCTCTCCACTTTGCATTTCACGAAATAATTTACGCATTTCATCATTTTTTAGTACGGGAAGTTTAGCTGTATCAACACCGCAAATTTCTACTTTGTTTCTCGTCAAAGTGTTCCCTCCTATCGGGAGTTGCTGTACAGTGTAAAGTATTTCCTTTGAAGGGGATTTTATGCATGCGGTTTTCTCTTCATTTTTCATTTTCGTTATCTCTTCCCATACAACGAAAGAGAATAAGACCAGCCTAGATAACGGCTGGTCTTATTCTTTACACCATTTTATTAAATTCTTTTCGTAATCTTTTTATGATTCTTTTTTCTAAACGTGAAATGTATGACTGTGAAATCCCAAGCATATCCGCCACATCTTTTTGCGTCTTTTCCTCTTCTCCAGCAAGCCCAAACCGAAGTTCCATAATTTGTTTTTCACGATCATTTAATTGGTGTAATGCTTTCATTAAAAGGTGACGATCTACAGTAGCTTCTAAATCTTTTGTAATAATATCATCATCTGTACCTAACACGTCAGACAACAACAGTTCATTCCCATCCCAATCAATGTTTAGCGGTTCATCAAAAGAAACTTCCGAACGATTTTTGTTATTCCGACGTAAATGCATTAAAATTTCATTTTCTATACAACGCGATGCATATGTTGCTAATTTTATTTTCTTTTCTGGATTAAATGTATTTACCGCTTTAATAAGGCCGATTGTTCCTATACTAATTAAATCTTCAATATTTATCCCTGTATTTTCAAACTTTCTTGCTATATATACAACGAGCCTTAAGTTACGTTCAATAAGTAATGACCTTGCTGCCTGATCTCCTTTTGGCAATTTATTCAAAAGAACTTCCTCTTCTTCTTTCGTTAACGGTGGTGGCAACGCTTCACTTCCACCAATATAATAAATTTCATCGGTCTTAATTCCTAATTTCAGCAATACTTTATACCAAAGGTATACTAAATAAAATTTTAATTTCATCATATTATCCCGCCTCTCATTATTAAGCGATCACCATTTTTTGTGAAATCAACATTTTTGGATGCACAATACATTGATACTCCCCATTAGTAGACAGTTGTTGTGTATTTAATCCAATTAATACTTTGTTTACAACAATAGAACTACCTTCATGATCAACTTGCACACTGTCAGGCTTAATTGCCCACAAAAATTGACTTTCTACTCCTACTGCACGGAAAGGAATTAAACGTAATTTTGTCGCCCAACCAGAATCATTTTCTGGTATTTGAGGAATTTCTGTTTTGGAATAAATTTGTTCTGTTAACCAAGATGGTAAGCAATGTTCTAATGATGAAACATGCATAATCATAACGGGTGTTTTTGTTAATGGGTCGTAAAGTTGGTTCCCACTGTCAATAAGACCTGCCAGTTCTAGTTCTTCTTCGGCCAATTGAATTTTTACTTTCACAATTTGGTCATAGTGTATTTTCGTGACCTCTACGCTTTCAATACGCTTTTTAGAAAAATAATAAATTACCGGAAAACCAAAAATAACAAATAACCAACTAATTGGATCGCCGTAAGAAATTGACTGAGATTGAACCAATCCATTTACCATTTCATTCGTTTGCAAAAAGAAATGAGTTCCAATTAATCCTCCGCCAACCATAAAGGTTACAAAGTAAAAAGTAAAAACAGTTTGTGCATAATTTCTAAATGTTGTAAACCCAAATGCTGTATACACAATAAGCAACGAGTACAGTAGTTTCATAATTGGATGTGTCATCATAGAAGCAAAAGGAGTAAAGGCAAAAATAACAATAGTTGAACCTATAAATGCCCCTAACACAAGCCTCCATCTTTTGATCTTCTTTTTTAACACGGTAGCTGTTAATAAAAGCAAAAGAAAATCAATGCAGGCGTTTAACAACCAAACAACGTCGGCGTAAACAACCAAACAATTCACCTCTTTTTTCAAGTTGAGACTAGTATAATGCATATCCAATAGGAAAGTGTGTCAATTTGCGGAGGTGTTTTTTTGTTATTTTGTGATTTCTAGACAAAATCTGTCGGTAAAAAATAAAAGTACAAATTCATAGAATGATATACTCTTATTTTCACCAACAAAATATATTGAAATATACGAAATAAAAAAAGACCTGCTAAACAGGTCTTTTCCATTTAAAAAACAAAAAAGGAGCATAAAAGCTCCTTTTTTTATCGTCTACGACGGTTACGTAAAAATGCTGGAATATCGATATCATCTGAATCTGAATGACGCTCATGTACAACTGGCTCTTCACGCTTCATTTCACGTTTTACTTCACGTTGTTTTGAAGGTTGAGCTACTGGTTGTTGCTGTTGTTGAGTGTGGTTCGCATTCGGACGAATAATTGGTTTTGGTGGTTGAGTTGCAATGCTATCATCAAAACCAGTTGCAATTACAGTTACAACGATATCATCTTTTAATCCTTCGTTAATAACAGAACCGAAGATCATATTTACTTCTGGATCTGAAGCTGAAGCTACGATATCTGCCGCTTCTTGTACTTCATATAAGCTTAAGTTAGCGCCACCCGTAATGTTCATGATAACACCTTGAGCTCCATCAATAGATGTTTCTAGTAATGGACTAGAAATCGCTTTTTTCGCTGCTTCTGCAGCACGATTTTCCCCGTTACCAGAACCAATCCCCATTAAAGCAGAACCTCTATTAGACATAATTGTCTTTACGTCTGCAAAGTCTAAGTTAATTAAACCTGGCGTTGCAATTAAATCCGAAATACCTTGAACACCTTGACGTAATACGTTATCAGCTTCACGGAATGCTTCTAACATTGGCGTATTTTTATCAACAATCTCTAATAAGCGATCGTTTGGAATTACAATAAGAGTATCTACATTTTCTTTAAATGCTGCAATACCAGATGCTGCTTGCGTCGCACGCTTACGTCCTTCAAAAGTAAATGGACGTGTTACAACACCAACTGTTAAAGCACCTAATTCTTTTGCAACTTGAGCAACAACTGGAGCTGCACCAGTTCCAGTTCCACCGCCCATACCAGCAGTTACGAAGACCATATCTGCACCACGAAGTGCTTCTTGGATCTGTTCTTTACTTTCTTCTGCAGCTTTTTTCCCTACTTCAGGGTTTGCGCCTGCACCAAGTCCACGCGTTAATTTTCCACCAATTTGCATTTTCGTTTCAGCTTTTGATAGATTTAATGCTTGTGCATCAGTGTTCACAGCGATAAAGTCTACACCTTGTACACCGTGTTCAATCATACGGTTTACAGCATTGTTTCCGCCACCGCCGACACCGATAACTTTTATATTCGCTAATTGATCTTGAGTAGTATCAAACTCTAACATGTCGAAATCCCCCTAGAACCTCATTTTTCGTGTCCAATTTTAATCCCATAAATAACGGAATACACGTTTTACTTTTGACATCATGCGGTCATCATTTTGATTATTATTGTTTTGATTACGAGTTTTTTGTTTTGCAGGTTGCTGTTGTACCGGCGTTGGTGCTGGTGCTGGTACTGGTTCAAAATGCTCTTGCTTTTCCTGCACATTTTTCCCACGTAATTTAGCTTTTTGATAAGAATGTTTAATTAATCCAACTCCACTTGTATATTGGGGCTCACGCACACCAATATAATCAGGAGTTGCTACACGAACATTTTCATGTAAAATATCATATGCAAGATCAAGAACACCCGGCATAGAAGCAATTCCGCCAGTTAGTACATAACCAGAAGCCACTTGCTTTACTCCTAACTTACGCACTTCATCTTGAACAAACATTAAAATTTCCTCTACACGAGCCTCTATTATATCCGATAATTCCAACTGAGAATATTGTTCTGTTTGATCACTTCCCATAATAGGAACCGTAAACATCTCTTCTTCAGATGCTGTATCATAAAAAGCATGTCCATATTTCAACTTAATTTGATCTGCATTTTCTGTTGAAGTTTTCAACCCAATCGCAATATCCTTCGTTATATGGTCTCCACCTAATGGTAATACGCTCGTCGCTTGTAACTCTCCATCTTTAAAAATAGATAGAGTTGTAGATCCTCCCCCCATATCAACAAGGGCTACTCCTCTATTTTTTTCATCTGAAGATATAGCAACTGTTGCAGCCGCTAAAGGTTGAAGACAAATATCAACAATTTCAAGACCTGCTTTTTCTACACAACGAAGTAGGTTATGTAGTAAAGTTCTCGAGCCTGTAATAAGTGTACCTTCCATTTCTAATCTTACACCGATCATCCCGCGTGGATCGTTAATCTCGTCAAGACCGTCTACGATGAACTGTCGAGGTACCACATCAATAAACTCACGTTCTGGAGCAATTGACACAACTTGTGCTGCATCTAGAACGCGTAAGACATCTTCATTCCCGATTTCACGATCTTCATTTGAAACAGCGACTACTCCGTGACAAGGAAGTAGCTGTACCTGGTTTGCATTGACACCTACTACAACTTGCTCAATGTGGATTCCCACCATGCGCTCAGCTTGTTCAATTGCTTTTTTAATTGATCGAACAGTCTCGTCTATATCAACTATCGATCCCTTCTTTAAACCATTTGATTTTACATTTCCAACACCAATAATGTTTAAGCTGTCATTAACCATTTCACCAATGATGACTTTAACATTGGATGTACCGATGTCAAGACTAACATATATTTCATTGCTGTTCATTCTTTGGCACCTCCTTCTTTATTTATACCATACAACTCAATATATGGAACAACAATCGCAACTTTACTATTTATAAGAAAAATATTCAACGTCTTTATACGTTTCCCTTTTTTAACCCTATATTTTTCTTATTTTTATTTAGCATTTCAATTAAGAATATCGCAGTAAACTATAAATAACTGCTTATCTTGAAATAATTCTATTTCGAGTGTAAAGTTTACCGCCAAGTATAAGTCTACACTAAGATGTACTCATAGAAAAGTGAAACTTGTACCAATACTAGTATGAATCTAAGAATTTTTACATATTTTTCATCAAATGAACCATTCTTCTAAATTCGTATACATATAATAGAACATTCGTTTCGTTTTTTCTGCTATAAGCAACGAAAACTACCATTCTATTCTTTTTTTTCTTCCGCACCTAATTCTTTCGTATATGCACCTACTTCTAAGTCAATTAATACCTTCTTACCTGGCTCAATTGTTTTTAAAATAAGTGGATAGGCTTCCATACGTTTTGCGAAATTTTGAATCGTAGTGCTCACTTCATAACCTTCATTCATATATAAAGTAAGATGATCTTCATTCGCATTCGTTGGTGAATAGCGAATCTCCGAAATAGATTTTAAAATAGCTGGTGTTAATTTTTCTAGTTCAGCGATTAACTCCTTCATTTTCTCTTCTTTAAAAGGTTCGAAAATCGGTGCTGCAACAGGAAGTTTTCCATTAGGTAGTACATCAAGCGTTTTTCCATTCTCTAATAACGGTTGTAATTTTCCCTCTTTATTTATATAACCAATCGTTAAATATTCTTCGATATGAATATCAATCTTGTTTGGAAAACGTTTTTTTACATTTACTGCTTTAATTTCTTTTCGCTTCGTTAAGTTTTCTTCAGCTTTATGTGCTGTCACTCGGAAATAACTTGTATCATATGTCACGCCTGAATCCTTCATTACTTGCTCATCCGTCATATAGTGATTTCCAAACACACTAATCTTTTTTATATTACTAAGCGGAGACCGAAAATAAATTAAAAAGAGCACTAATAAAAATAAAATTGATATGTATAAAATCAATCGATGATTAACATTTTTTTTGTTTTTTTTCTTTTGATTTTTCAATTTTGGTACACGATCTTGTAGTTTAATCACTTTACTATTATTCATGTACGATCCCCCTATGTAACATAAAGAACGGCATGTTCCTCATGCCGTTCTTATCTTCTTATTATAACATAAATGATAATGAGCGGAACGAATAACCGTTATCTTCCAATGATTTCTACTTCTGTGTGCATATCTACATCAAATTTATCCTTAATTGTATATTTTATTAATTCAATTAAAGACAATACATCTTGCGCTGAAGCTCCCCCGGTATTAACAATAAAATTGCCATGCATTTCAGAAATTTGAGCTCCACCAATCCTATAACCACGAAGCCCTGCTTTTTCTACTAAATCTCCTGCAAAATGTGGGATTGGATTCCGAAATACACTTCCTGCACACGGGTGATTCCATGGTTGCGTTTCACGGCGGTAATCTTTATTATTTTGCATGCTGCGTACAATTTCTTCACGTTTTCCCGCCTTTAATTGAAACTCCGCCTCTAAAACAATACCAGGACGTTTCGTTTGCAATACAGATGCCCGATAAGAAAACTCCAGTTCTTTATTCGTTAACCAGTCAATTGTACCGTCTTCAAACAGAATGAGAGCCTTCGATAATACACTCGATATATCCGATTTATGTGCACCTGCATTCATATATACTGCACCACCGACACTTCCTGGAATACCGCTTGCAAACTCCAATCCAGCTAGCCCTTGACGACTAAGTAAAGTTGACAATTTAATAAGAGGATATCCACTACCAACTCTTACCTTATGTTTTTCGACCTCTAAGTGATCTAATCCTTCTCCTAAACGAATAACAACACCTTCTATGCCTTGATCAGATACAAGAAGGTTTGAACCGCGCCCAATTACAGTCCACTTCGTTTTGTATTGCTTTACTAACTGTAATGTTTTTTCAATACCGGCTACATGCTTTGGCACAATTAAAATATCCGCTGGTCCACCTATTTTCATAGTTGTATAACGTGCTAACGACTCGTTAACTAAAACACGACCAACATCTGCTTCTATAAGCTCATTTACTAATTGTTCCATAGACAATCTCCCCCATATTAAGTCTCCTTATGACAATAATATGCAGGGCGTTCACCTAACGTTATCCCTCTATTTACGGGCAGTACAGCTCCTAAATCAAAATTCGGCGGTAACAAAGAAGTTAAGTGGTATCGGGATGCCAGTAAACATCCGATTAGTAAAAGGTAATAATCAACGAGAGAGAATCACTCCCCACTGATTAAAGCCTCACTTTATTTTTTTACAAGCTTATTCATTACTTCATACAGCTTATTTGCTGCATCTGGAATACCTAGTTGCTTAGCAGCTAGCTTCATATTTTGTAATGTTTGTGCATCCAATAAAATCTCATCAATATCACGAATAAGCGTTTCAGCTGTTAAATCTTTTTCAAGTAACATTTTTGCTGCTCCTTTATCAACAACTGAACGTGCATTCTTTTCCTGATGATTATTTGTTACGTACGGACTCGGTATTAACACACTTGGTTTTCCTAACGCTGTTAATTCTGCAAGTGTTGTTGCCCCAGCCCTTGAAACAACAAGGTCTACACCAGTTAGTACCTCTGGCATATTATGAATGAACGGCTTAATAATAACATTGTTCGGGTTCCCTTTTTGCTTCACGGCTTCCATCACTTTGTCATAATGCACTTCACCTGTTACATATAGTATTTCGTAGCTTTTGTTCCCAAACTGTTCAATCGCTTCAACAAAGGCATCGTTAATCGGTCTAGCCCCGCGACTTCCACCAAATATAAGTACAGACTTTTTAGGAAGAGAAAGTCCAACTGAACGTTTCCCTTTCATTCCACTTTGATCCATTACCTCTGATGCTCGTGGATTACCTGTCATTACTACTTTTGACTCTGGAAAATGCTCTGTAGCTGCTTCAAAACAAACAGCAACTTTATCAACATAACGGCTTAAAAATTTGTTCGTTACACCTGGTACACTATTTTGTTCATGTACAATAGTTGGAATACCCAATTTGGCTGCAGCGTATACAACTGGTCCACATACATATCCACCCGTTCCAATTACGATATCTGGATTAAAACGACGAATATATCGTTTACTATCTTGTACACCTTTTAGAAAACGCATTACTGTTTTCACATTATCTAATGATATTTTTCGTTTAAATCCACTTATAACAATAGATTGAAATGGTATACCTGCTTTTGGAACGATTGTACTCTCTAGTCCATTTTCCGTACCAATATATAAAAATCTTGCTTCTGGATTTAACTTTTTTATTTCTCTAATTAAAGCAAGAGCTGGATAAATATGACCACCAGTACCCCCACCACTCACTAATACACGCACTACTAACTCCTCCGCTTCTCTTTTCTTATTTCCATTATATTTATTTCTATATACATATTGCATTTTTACACACACATACGAAAAACCCTGTCTTATAAACAGGGTTTAGTAGCGAGAATGGCGACTTATATTTAATAATACACCTACTGCCATTAACATTAATGTCAAACTTGATCCACCATAACTTAAAAACGGCAAGGTAATACCCGTAACAGGCATCAGCCCTGTTACAACACCAACATTAATCATTACTTGAATCGCAATCATCGCCACAATACCTACTGCTAAAAACGTACCATATAAATCTGGCGCTCCTAATGCGATACGAATCCCGCGCCATAATAATAGACTAAATAATAATAACACAAATGAACCACCAATAAAACCTAATTCCTCGGATAAGATCGCAAATATAAAGTCAGTTTGTGGTTCAGGTAAGTAAAGAAATTTTTGTCTACTTTGTCCAAGTCCAAGCCCAAATAATCCACCAGGTCCAATTGCGAGTAGTGATTGGATAATTTGAAATCCACTTCCAAGCGGATCTGCCCACGGATCTAAATATGATGTAATGCGTTTCATTCGATACGGTGCTGATGCGATTAACGCTACAAATCCTGCTACACCAAGTAAACCAAACATTGCAAAGTGAAAGACCCTCGCTCCCGAAATAAATATCATAATTATACATGTTCCAACCATTACCGTTCCTGTCCCAAGGTCTGGCTGTAACATAATCATCCCAAAAGCAAGAAACACAAAACTAAGAGCCGGTAATAAACCACGTTTAAAAGATGTAATCAATTTTTGCCGTTCCGCTAAAAACTTTGCCAAGAAAATAATCATCGCAAACTTCATAAATTCTGACGGTTGAATCGAAAAGGCTCCGATCCCAATCCAACTTCGTGCTCCTCCTCGGACAAGACCTACTCCAGGAATAAGAACGAGAATAAGAAGAATGAAGCAAACTAGCAAAATTACTTTTGAATACGTACGCCACACCCAATAATCAATTTTCATAATAAAAAACATAGCTACTACACCAAGACCCGCAAACAATAATTGTCTTTTGGCAAAAAAGAATGAGTCCCCCATTTTATAAGAGGCCCAAACCGCACTCGCACTATAAACCATAATCATTCCGATTGTCAACAAAGAAAGTGTTACGATGATGAGAATAAAATCAGGCGTTTTCTTCATTACCCACAAACACCACCTCTTTAGGCAGAACCTTTTGCCCTATGTAACAAAACATCAGTAGGTGTTAGCCTACTGATGTTTTGATTTACTTTATATAAGTTTATGCACAGCTTGTATAAAAATGTCTCCTCTTTCTTCAAATGTTTTAAATTGATCCCAGCTTGCACACGCTGGAGAAAGAAGAACAACATCACCATCTTTAGAATGAGCATAAGCTTTCACCACTGCTTCATCTAAAGTATCGACACTTTCAATTATATCTAATCCCGCTTTTTCTGCCGCTCTTACTAGTTTGGGAGCTGTTTGTCCAAATGTTACAATCGCTTTTACATTTTTGAAATACGGAATTAAATCATCGAATTCATTTCCGCGATCAAGCCCACCTGCTAGTAACACAATCGGTTGTGTAAACGCAGATAATGCTTTCTCAGTCGCTAACATATTCGTTGCTTTTGAATCATTATAAAACTTACGGTTGTTAATCGTTGTTACATATTCTAATCGATGTTTTACACCCGTAAAACGTTTTAACACGACCGTAATTGCTTCATTAGAAGTACCTAATAATTTCGCAATACTCATCGCAGCTAAAATATTTTCTAGATTATGTTGACCAGGTAAAACGATATCGCTTACTTCAACAACTTTTTCACCTTTGAAATAAAGAGCGTTGTCTTTTATACACGCGCCATCTTCAATTTCTTTCGTTGTCGAAAACAGGATTTTTTGGCCTTTAGTATCTGCAGATAAAGCCATCACGTCTGCATCATCCGCATTTATTACACTATAGTCGTTTTCTGTTTGGTTTTTAAAAATATTTGCTTTTGCTAAACCATATTCCTTCTTCGTCCCATGATAATCTAAGTGGGCTTCAAATAAGTTTAAGAACGCTGCAATTTTAGGTTGGAACGATTCTACTCCCATCAATTGGAATGATGAAAGTTCTGTAACTATAACTTCATTTTCTTTTGCATCCTGTGCTACTTCACACGCTACTGTTCCAATGTTCCCTGCAATTACAGGATGCTTTTGTCCTTCTTTTAGCATTTCAAATGTAAGCATTGTCGTCGTCGTTTTACCGTTAGACCCCGTAATCCCAACAAATGGTGCTTTTGAAATACGATATGCTAATTCAACTTCCGTAACAATTGGAATTTGCTTTTCTTTCGCAGCAACTAATATTGGATTAGAATACGGAATTCCTGGATTTTTTACTACAAGAGAAATATTTCTCTCTAATAATTCTAAAGGATGACCACCGCATACAACGTCCATTCCTTTTGCTTGTAATTCTGCAGCAAGTACATTGTCTGCTAAAGGTTTTCCGTCATTTACAATAACATTTGCCCCTAACTTTTGTAACAATGTAGCTGCTGCATAACCACTTTTTGCAATGCCTAATACAAGAATATTCTTATTTTGAAATTCAGTTACAGTTTTCAATTACATCCACACCCCGATATAAATTCCTAACACAGCTAATAAAAATCCTGCAGACCAAAACGTCACAACAACACGCCACTCTGACCAACCACATAATTCATAATGATGATGTAATGGACTCATTTTAAAGACACGTTTTCCTGTTGTTTTAAATGAAATGACCTGAATAATAACCGATAAAGTTTCCATTACGAATACTCCGCCAATAATTACAAGTAGCAATTCTTGTTTTAATAAAATCGCTACAGCTGCAATGGCTCCACCTAAAGCTAATGAACCTGTATCTCCCATAAACACTTTTGCTGGATTCGCATTGAATACTAAAAATCCAAGTACAGCTCCTACAACTGCCATACAGAATATCGCTACTCCAAATTGCTCTTGTGCCACAGCAATAATACTAAATGCTCCAAATGCAATAGCCGCTGTTCCTGATAATAAACCATCTAAACCATCAGTTAAGTTAACTGCATTTGATCCACCAATAAGCATAAATAGTACAAGTACAAAATACGCCCAACCTAATTCAAACTTAACATCCGTTCCCGGAATCATGATGTATGTGTGGAACGCTTGCCCTTTTCCAATTAAAAAGAACGCAATAGCAATAACAAGCTGACCTACTAATTTTTGTTTTGATGTTAAACCAAGATTTCTCTTCTTAACTACCTTTATGTAGTCATCTAAAAATCCGATCAACCCGTAACCAAATGTCACTAATAGTAATAACGAAACCTCTGCACCTAAATAATTAAACTTAATCGCCATAATAAGTGAAGTTACCATCATAGATACGTATATGACGATACCACCCATTGTCGGTGTCCCTGATTTTTTTTGATGTGACTTTGGTCCCTCATCACGAATACTCTGTCCGAACTTTAATTTTCTTAAAAATGGAATAAACAATGGCGAAAGGGCAACAGAAATTAAGAATGCTACCCCAGCCGTTACTAATAAACCTTGCTCAAGCACATGTAGTCCTCCTCTCACGTTGTTACTCTTCGTTGTTTAAACGCCCTATAATTGCTTCTTTAGCAACTTCACGATCATCAAAATGATGAACTTCTTTACCAATAATTTGATACGTTTCATGACCCTTACCAGCAATAATAATGATATCATCTGCTTTCACTTTAGCAATTGCATGGTGTATTGCTTCTTTTCTATCAATAATCACTTCATAATTATTCCCACTTGCACCATGTACCATATCATCTAAAATAGCCGCTGGATCTTCACTTCTTGGATTATCTGATGTATAAATTGCATGAGTTGCATATTTCGTTGCAACACTTGCCATTATCGGTCTCTTCGTTCGATCCCTATCGCCGCCACAACCAACGATACAATACACATCACCTTTTGCAAATTGTTTTGCAGTTTTTAATACATTTTCTAAACTATCCGGCGTATGTGCATAATCAACAATAACTGTATAATTTTGTCCGCCATCAACAACTTCAAAGCGTCCTGGAACCCCAGCTAGTTCCTTTATAACAGCAATGATTGTTTCTAATTTCACACCCGAAACAAGTCCTGCTGCTGTTGCTGCAAGTACGTTATATACATTAAATTTACCTATTAATTTCATCGTAACATTTACACTTTCATACGGTGTGACAAGCGTAAATGTAGTCCCGCCACTCGTCATAACGATATTTTTGGCCATAATGTCACTTGTTGTGTCAATACCATATGTTACAACTGTTGCTGCAGTACTTCTCATATACTCTTCTGTTACATTATCATCGCTATTCAGCACAGCGTATTTTTCACGATTATGATTATAACTATTGCCAAGCTGTGCAAATAGTAACCCTTTTGCATGTTTATATTCTTCCATCGTTTTATGATAGTCTAAATGATCTTGTGTTAAATTCGTAAACACCGCTACATCGTAATCACATCCATGTACACGCCCAAGATCTAACGCATGTGACGAAACTTCCATTACCGTGCTGTCCACACCTTGTTCAACCATTTTTGAAAACGTCTGTTGAAGTGTTAGTGCATCTGGTGTTGTATTTTTCACCTCAAATGTTTCATCACCGATTTTCATATTAATCGTTCCAATTAGCCCTGTTTTATGACCATGTGCTCGCATAATCTCATCCATAATATGCGATGTTGTTGTCTTTCCATTTGTACCTGTAATTCCGATTAAATGTAACTTGTGTGTCGGTTGACCATAAAAATAATCAGCTAAAACCGCTAACGAACGAAAAGTATTTTTCACAAGTACAACTGGAACGTCAACATCAATTGGTCTTTCCGCAACAATAGCAGCCGCCCCTTGTGCCGCTGCTTGCTTAGCAAAATCATGGCTATCAACCGTATATCCTTTCATACATACAAATAAGCTTCCTTCTTTCACTTTACGTGAATCAGCTTCTATAGATGTGATTTCTGGATTTTCTTTTGGAACAACTGGAAAATCATGCAAACATGATAAAAGTGTATGCAACTTCATTTCACTAAACCCTCTCTACATTGTTTATTTATCTTTTTTTCAGTAAGCAACACATTACCTCCTATATAAGGAGGTAAGTGCTACTGGCCTATTTATGAATGAGACACTTATTGTCTCAAATTAAGTAACTGTTCTATAAAGAACTCACTTCCACCAATTGTACCATAAAACGTACTATGTTACCTTTAATTCCCGAAGTAAATTCTAATTTTTGAGCCTTCTTTTACTTTAGCTCCCGCTTCTGGTGATTGCTTAATTACTTTCTCTCCATCTCCACTTATATCAAGCTTCAAATCGACGAGTTGTGTTTGTAAGTCTTTCTTTTTCATTCCAATTAAATTCGGAACTTCCACAGTTGGTGTATCGCCCCATTTATATTCTTTCTCAACTTGTTCTTTTCTCGGTTTCACTCCCATAACAGGAAGCGCATCTCGAAGGATATTCCCGACAATTGGAGCTGCTACCACTCCACCAAACTGTGTAACTCCTTTTGGATTATCAACAGCAACATACACAACAATCTCTGGATCATCCGCTGGAGCAAATCCGATAAAAGATACTATATAATTATTCTCTAAATATTTACCATCTTTCACCTTTTGAGCAGTACCCGTTTTTCCACCTACACGATATCCATCAATATAAGCTCCTTTACCAGAACCTTTCGCTACAACATTCTCTAATGCATAACGAACTTTTTCTGAAGTTTCCTTGGAAATAACTTTTCTTTTCTCAACAGGTGTCTTTTTACTAACAACTTGATTATTTTCCGGATCAATAAATTCCTTAGCTATATACGGCTGGTACAATGTTCCACCATTTACAGCCGCCGCTACAGCTGCCACTTGTTGAATTGGTGTAACAGAAACCCCTTGGCCGAATGAAGTTGTTGCTTGCTCTACTGGACCAACTTTATCTAAATTAAATAAAATCCCACTGCCTTCACCTTGCAAGTCAATTCCTGTTTTCTGTCCAAAGCCGAAATTACGAATGTATTTAAATAATCGGTCTTTACCAAGGCGATCACCAAGTTCAATAAATCCCGGGTTACATGAGTTTTGAACGACTTCTAAAAACGTTTGACTGCCATGACCTCCTGCTTTCCAGCATTTCAATCTAGCTCCACCGACTTCAGCTGCTCCATCATCATAAAACGTATCCTTCTCTAAGTCTACTAAATTTTCATTCAATGCTGCAGCTAGTGTAATGATCTTAAATGTTGAACCAGGCTCATACGTACTCCACACAGGTAGATTTCTGTTATACACTTCTGGAGAGACACTTTGAAAATCCGCTGGATCAAAACTCGGCCGACTAGACATACCTAAAATTTCACCATTTTTAGGATTCATTGCAATTGCAATCATACCGTCTGGATTATAAGTTGACTCCGCAATATTCATTTCTCTTTCCATAATCCTTGTAATACGCGCATCGATTGTTAATCCTAAATTTAAACCGGCTTCTGGTTTTTTGAAATCATCCCCAACATTAGGCATCCTTTGTCCTTTCGCATCTGCAAAAAAACGCACATGACCTTTGTCCCCATTTAGCTCTTTATCATAATATTTTTCTAGTCCCATAAGACCTTGGTTATCGCTACCTGCAAAACCTAATACATGTGATAAAAAGTTTCCAAATGGATAGTACCGGATAGAATCTTCTGCGATATACACGCCCTTCAAACTTAATCCTCGTACTTCTTTCGCTTTGTCATGTGATATTTTCCTTCCGCCTTTATCTAACCTTACAATCGATTCTTTTTTTGTAATCCTTTTATAAATCTCATCTTTTTCCACACCTAATACTGCAGCTAACTTCTCTGCAGTCTCTGCTGGTTTTTCAATTTGCCTCGGTACAACAAAGACAGTTGGAGCACTTTTATTCGTGGCAAGTTCCACACCATTTCGGTCTAAAATTTTCCCACGTTCGGGTTCAAAAGTAATATTACGACTCCATGAATCTTTCGCACGATCCGTTAACATATTCCCAAGAAAAAATTGCACATATCCAAGACGAATATCGATAATAGTGAAAATAAGTATACCTGATATAAGTATAAAAATAAGTCGTTTTCTAACTGTTACATTTGATACACGCATATCGGAACAAGCCTCCCTTACGCCTAGCTTGTTCCAATATATGCTTGTACTTATTTAATTAGAACTTCTTCTCTTTTACCATTACGGCTTTTCTGCTTCTTGTTGTGGTTCGAGTGGCGGTACGAGTGTGACACCTAATTCTGTACCAGGTTGTAATAACGTTCCTTCCGCCACACTTTGTTCTGTTACGTATCCAGTACCAGAAGGCTTCAAGTTAAGCTGTAATGTCTTCGCTAAATTCATAACATCACGTAATGCCCATCCTTGTATATTTGGCATTGTAGGCTTATCTCCTACCAAGAAGACTCGGTCACCTTTCAATGTTTGTTCAGTCGCTTTTGGTACTTGTTGCTGTACTTTCCCTTCACCTAATACGATTGGACGAAGTTTTGCTTTATCAATTGCTTTCCCCGCTTCAGCCATCGTTTTACCAGTTACATCTGGAACAGTAGTTTGTTGCTCTTTCAGATGTTTTTTCGGGTCTTTCACTTCATTTGGCTTAATCTTTAAATACTCTAAACTATTTTTTGTTACATATTTAAAAATATCAGCTAAAGGCTGTGCACCGTTCTCATCATCTTTTAATTTCGGCTGTTTAACAGCTACATACACAACAAGTTGTGGGTCGTCCATTGGTGCCATACCTAAGAATGAGAATATATAATTCTGTCTTCCTGTCATATAGCCGCCTTTTCCATCCGGAATTTGCGCTGTTCCTGTCTTACCACCAACTGAATATCCATCAATTTTATAAGCTGTCCCTGTACCTTTCGGAGATGTAACAACGCGTTCTAATAACTGTCTTACTTGCGCTGCTGTTTCCTTTGTAACAGGTTTTCCTACTTCTTCTGGCTTATGTTCTAATTTCACTTTCCCTGTTATCGGATCTACAATTTTATCAATTGCATAAGGTTTCATCATTTTCCCATCATTTGCAATGGCCGTTGCAGCTTGTACAAGCTGAATTGGTGTTACAGTGGAACCTTGTCCAAAAGCTGTTGTCACTTGTTGTATTTGCTGATCGAATAAAATTGTATTCGATCCTTCACCTGATAAATCAATGTTCGTTTTTTCATCTAATCCAAAACTATGAATATATTTTCGGAAACGTTCTGGACCAAGTTTTTGGTCTCCTAAAATTGCAAACGCTACGTTTGAAGAACGCTCTACCCCTTCATCAAAGGTGATAGAACCCCAACCAGCACCACCGTTATGGTCTTTTATTTTCCTATTTCCGACTTGATATGTCCCAGACTGATAATAATCTTGTCCTTTGTACACACCTTCATTAATAGCTGCCGCTAACGTAAAAATTTTCATTGTTGATCCAGGTTCAAATGCATTTGCGATTGCATCATTGAAGAAATATTTAATTTGACGATCATTAGGGTCATAACTAGGTTTAGTAGACATCGCTAATATTTTTCCAGTTTTCGGATCTGCAACAATCCCTATTAAACTTTCTGGCTCATATTGCTTACTTGCTGCTTTCATCGCGTCTTCTAAATAACTTTGGACACGTTGATCAATTGTTAAATACGCGTTATCTCCATTTTTAGGTGCCTTTACGTTAACTTTTCCACCATCAAGGGATACACCTTTACGATCACCTGTATATGCTACTTCTCCGTTAGAAGCACTTAAATATTTATCCAAGCTTTTCTCTATACCAAATTGACCTACCGAGGTCCCATTCTCATTTGGTTTTGCATGACCTATAACGTAAGATGCAAAATCACCGTTTGGATACACCCTTGCATTTTCTGTAATAAAAGATATTCCCGGCAACTTCAACGCTTCTATTTGTTCCTTCTTTTCTTTCGTCAAATCCTTACCTAACGTTCCAAATTCGACTTGACTTCTACCTTCCTTATTCAAGGAAGCTAAAATATCCTCTTCGCCTTTTCCAAGTACTCCTGCAATTTTCTTTGCAGTATCTTCTTTATTCTCAACAGAGTTAGCACCTTTTAGCGCAGCTACTATTTTATAAGAGTTTGCGTCTTGCGCTAACACATGACCATTTTGATCATAAATGGTGCCTCGGTTCGCTTCAAGAACTCCTTTTTTACTATGCTTTTGTTTAGCAAGTGCATCTAAATCTTGATTATGCACTGTTCCTGTTGATTGTATGTAAAAAAATCGGGCTAATAACAGCAAAAAGAGCAGGAGGAAAAATATCATAAAATAACCTGCTCCCTTATTGGTATGAAATTTAGTCATATTCTTCTTCATCTTTCCTTCACACCTATTGCCTTATTTGAGGCCTTTCACATTATTCGCATTAATTTCTAGCCCGTGTTTTTTTGCAACTTCAGCGATTCGTTCATAGCGACTTAACTTCTCTACTTCAGCTTGTAATTCTTGATTTTCTTTTTGCTGCTGTACAATTTTTTCTTCTATCGTCGCTGCTTCTACATTAACTTGATAAAGGCCTGCTTTATTTCCAATAAACGCGACACAGGCATACAATAAAAAGCCAATAAACGCTACATACAACATTTTTTCGATTCTTGTAATTTTTGCTTTAACCTTCGGCTTAGCCATCTGCTGTGGGGGCGTTTGAATTTGCACCTCTTCTTGCGCTTGTTGTTTGTACTTTACAGCTAAATTAGTCATACCTCTCTCTCCCTTTTATCGTTTTTCAGCGATTCTCAACTTCGCAGAACGCGCACGATTATTTTCTTCTAGCTCTATATCAGAAGGTAAAATCGGTTTTCTTGTAATAAGCTTTAATTTCGGCTTAAATTCATCAGGAATAATCGGTAATCCTGGCGGCAATTGTGGCGTTGTACTATTTCGCTTAAACGTTGTTTTACAAATGCGATCTTCTAATGAATGGAATGTTATAACACTAACCCTTCCACCTGGTTTAACCATCTCAATAGCAGATTCCAATGCTTCTTCAAATACTTTTAATTCATCATTTACAGCTATACGAATTGCCTGAAACACTCGCTTAGCAGGATGCCCACCAGTTCTACGAGCAGGAGCCGGAATACCTTCTTTAATTAGCTCTACTAATTCTCCTGTCGTTTCAATAGCTTTATTCTCACGATAAGCTTCAATTTTTCTTGCAATTTGTTTTGAAAATTTCTCTTCACCGTATTGGAAGAAAATCCTTACAAGTTGTTCATATGACCAGCTATTTACAACATCATATGCTGTTAATGGGGCATCTTGATCCATCCGCATATCTAACGGTGCATCATGATGATAACTAAAGCCTCGCTCTGGTGTATCTAATTGTGGGGATGAAACACCTAAATCAAATAAAATACCGTCTACTTCTGTTATACCTATTTCTTGCAGTTTTTCAGCTAAATAACGGAAGTTACTCTTTACTGTTATAAACTGTTCACCGTATGAAGAGAACTTTTCTTTCGCGTTTTGAATCGCTATCTCATCTTGATCAAACGCTATTAATTTTCCACCTTCAGTTAATTGGGATAATAAATAAGAACTATGTCCTCCTCCCCCCAGTGTACAATCTACATATGTACCATCTGGCTTTATATCTAAGCCGTCTACTGTTTCCTTTAAAAGCACTGTTACGTGTTTAAACATTGTTGCACCTACTCTTTTTCCAATTAATTATGTTGAATGTATCCCTTCCTCTAAGCACATATTTCACGCTTAGAGAATGAAATAATACGAAAGAACGACTCATTTAACTTACCAACAAAGGCAACATACTATACAAATCGCTATTTTCTTTTATTATATACTAAATTTTATCATCTTTTGCGGGAATTTAAATAAAAAACTGTCGAAAAAGCGAATAATACGTTTACATTTTGTGCTATTTTGTCATATATTTAAGTATCCAACACAATTACCATATCTAACACTTTTTTTGATTGATAATTCAGAAAAAAATCACTTCACAGTAAATTCAACGGAATAAAAATAAAATCCTGCTCCAAAGAGCAAGATTTTACAGTTTTATAACATGATGTTTTCCGTCCCAAGAAAAAGGGTTTTCCATTACACGATCAACGAAATCCAAACCAAACTGATTTAAATAATAACATACATTCCACACACGTTCTTGCGGCACACCTAATGGACGAAGTGCGAATTGTATACGGCGGAATTTATTTAGTTGAACCTCATACTTTTTCTCAACATTTCTTTTCAACATTCTTTCCAGCAGTTCAATTTGTTCATTAATTTTCAATTCGTTTTTCCCTGCAAACGCACCTAACCCTGGCTCTATTTTCTTTACAAATTGCTGTAAAGATGTATGAATATCAGCAATTTCTTTTTTTGCCTTTTCAAAATGATCATCAATCGGTTCCTCTATTCGATTAGACAACCAGTTTTCACGCAGTTTATCGACACCATTTAAAAACGGATCACTTTCTCTCAATTGCAGATCGAATAAATCTGTCGCTATATCTCTCTCCACATAAGTAATTGTAAGACGAGGAACGACAGGTGGCATTTGAAAACCGACAGTATGGAATACTTGTTGTAATTCACTCCAATAAGCTAATTCCCCTGGACCTCCAATAAATGCGAGCGTAGGAAATACATACTCTTGCATAAGAGGACGCGTTACAACATTATTACTAAAACGTGCCGGATTTCTCTCCATTTCTTCAATCAACTCTTCATATGAAAAGGAATGCGCCCCATCCTTTCCAACAAACTTACCTTGATGCTCTTCAAGCAATATTCGTTCATTATCTATTTCCATGAATATATGCACTGCATGAGACTTCGTTTCAATAATCGGTTTGTATCCTAGTTCTTTAATTACTTCCTGCTGATTACGAAGCCCCTCTTGCACCTCTTTATACTTACTTATAATTCGCTTGAAAAATGGAATTTCTAACTTTCTTAATTCAGGATGATGTGAATCAACAAGGATTAAACCAGAATTAGCAAAGATTTTCGTAATAAGATGAGCAAAGAAATCTACATACGTATTCGATTTTTTCAAAGCATCATCAACAAATTTTAATACATCCTTTGTAAAATTTGTTTCTGGGTATGTTTTAAAAATCTCTTCAATCCAACTTCTACAATCTTCAACAGAAAGTTCAGACTCAGAAGCACTCGCCTTTTTCGGATTACGATCATAAAAAATAGTTTTTTTCATCTTTTTATTTTTCGCTACAAAAGTATGGTTAATCTCATCCATATCATGGTCTTCACCCGCAATCCAGAAGACAGGGACAACTTTAACTCCTAAACTTTCTTCCTTTTCCTTTGCAAGCTGTAAAATTGAAATAACTTTATGAATTGTATAAAGCGGTCCAGTTAATAATCCCGCTTGTTGTCCAGCTATAACAACATATGTATTTCCATCTCCAAGCGCTTTTACATTTTGAAGTGTAGATTCTCCCGCTTGTAATTTTGTATTATATTCTAATAAATGCGCTACTAAATCTTGGCGGAAAAACTCCCTTTCACGCAAATCATGTAAACGTTGTTTAAAAGCATCTTCTGTTAACATATAATCAAAACATGACTGTATCTCTTTTTTACCGTTCATATAGTCCGCTACAACACCTTGTTGCGGAACAGAGATTTCTTTTATCTCCATATAATTCTTCCTTTCGTATCCAGTTCTCTCACCAATCCACATTGTAGTCAATGTTTCACGTAAAAGCAAAGAATAACACTTATACTCTTGTTTCTAACCCTTTTATTGCATCGAACAAAAATTGAAGTGTCGGAACTGGTCGTTGCTGTTTCTTAGCCTCTTCTAATACATACCCAACAATCGCATTAATTTCCGTCTGTCTATTCGCTCTTACATCCGCTAACATAGAGGATGTATTACGAGACGTTCCTTCACACACATTTCGTACCATTTGCCATACCATCGCTTTTTCTTCTCTAATAAGAAATGCGACCTCCTGAAACACTTGCTCCATCATCTGATAAAAAAAGCGATTCGTGATTAATTCACCATTCTTAACTCCCAATAGCGCTGTCAACGGATTGATACATACATTTACTACTAATTTTTCGCGCATAATCTCTTCCCAATCCGTTTCTATTTGAACTGGGAAATAAGCAACAGGAAAAGAATGAAATATTTTTTTAAAATGTATAGATTGGCCACAAACCACGCCAAATTTTGTTACACCTACTCCAGTATGATGAACGATATGCCCTGCCTCTTTTTTCGCACCATGTTCTACAATACCAACAGCTATATTTTCACTCCCTATTTGCAGCATCTTTGGAAGATGCGACATTCCGTTTTGCAAAAAGATTAATGATGATGCACCTTCCAAAAACGGTAGTATGTCATCTATATGATATTGCTTCACAGCAATAAATATATAATCTAAATTTTGCGCTACCATACTTTCTATCGGTAAAACAGCTGGATATACCGTTTCACATCTTCCATCTCTAATACAAGTTATACCTGTTTCATTTAACTCTTCAGCTTGCTTAGCTGTTCTTGTAAACAACGTAACATCTTGGTTACTTTTTTGTAAATAAAATGTATACAATAGACCAATAGCACCTGGTCCGACAATTCCAATTTTCATTTTCACACAAGGGATTCACATTAAGCGCCCTTGCCTCCCCCCTTTTTTATATCTTTTTAAAGTACATAAGCACACCCTCTAATTTCGTTGTCCTCTGCCAAACAAATACACTCTCATTTTTCACTATGTATATACTGCCTATTAATACACTTATACTCTTAGTTTAGCAAATCCTCAAAAAAATAATAAAAGAAATATACTATCTTCTTCATAAAAATAAAAAAATGAGTTATACTATTATTATAAATATTTTTACTTTTCTGCATTCAACGAGATAAGAAAAGGATGTGATGTAATGGGATTCCCAAAAGTTGAGCGCTTGCTCATCAATTATAAAACGTTAGATGAATTCAAAAAATTTAAAGGGTGCGGAGCCCAGGAACTATCTATGCTGGAAGAATTACAAGCAAACATTATTGAAAACGACAGTGAATCTCCATTTTACGGTATTTATTATGGCGGATCACTAATCGCACGTATGAGTCTATATATGAAAAGAAACGGCGGAGAACCATTCGAAATTACAGGTCCTTACCTAGAACTTTATAAACTTGAAGTATTACCAACTTTTCAAAAACAAGGATTCGGACAAATGCTTGTAAATCATGCGAAACAACTGCAATTTCCTATTAAAACGATAGCGCGTATTCATTCAGCTGGTTTTTGGGATAAATTAAATTTCAGCCCCGTATCAGTAACTGATGGAGATTTTTATATTTGGCATCCAGAAACAAATTTGAATGCGGTTACAAACGAAGAATCGGCTTAAGAAATAAAAAAACAGCTGTATAACAGCTGTTTTTTATTTCTTAAGCTTCTCTAACTTCTCAGTCGAGCGAGCATTGTTTCTTTCCGCTACCATTACACTTCTTTTTTGATCGATATAATCAAGCAATGTTCTATACTCTTCCTCATATACTGATAATCGCTCCAGAAGACGCTCTCTTTCTGTTTGTAATGATTCAACTTGTTGTTGCAACACCGTTAAAGAGTTTTCATCTTTATAATTTTGCAAGAAATCAATAACATCATTCAACGTAATTGACGTAGGTTCTAACACCTTTGTCTCTTTCACTTCATAATTTTCTACTTTACGAAGTTGCTTCGCTTCCTCAATACGTTCTTTATATTGCTTTCTTACGTAAGAATTCCATCTAAATCCACATGCTGCTGGTGTACGAGATAAATTTTTCCCCACTTCCTTAAAGGCAGAAAGTTGTGTTCCACCTTCTCGAATATGCCGGAGTACTACTTCTGCCAGAAGCAAATCTTCATCATCAGTCCAAGCATCTTGTCTTGTTGTCGCCATTTCTCTAGTCCTCCCTATGCATTTTTTATTAAGCATATGCAGTTACTAGAAAAGATAGAATACAACAACTAAAGATTAAGACAAAAAAAAAAAATAAACGCAGAAGATATCTTCTGCGTTTATTTCCCCGCAATTACTTGCTGATTACTTCTTTACCTTTGTAAGTACCGCATGCTTTACATACACGGTGAGCTAATTTCGCTTCACCACAGCTTGGGCACTCTACCATACCAGGTACTGATAATTTGAAATGCGTACGACGCTTTCTTTTTACTGTTTTAGAAGTTCTTCTAAAAGGTACAGCCATTCTTCCCACCTCCTTAAAAGAAATAGTTATTTTCATATGAAGGCCTGAACCAGTCTTCCGATTATTTGTCAAAAAACTTTGCAAGTCCTGCCAATCTTGGATCAACAGTCTTTTCTTTGTCTTCTTCCGAAATCACTTGCCAGTCTTGACCTTGCGTCGGTGCTCCACCAGAAACATCATCACTGAAAATTTGCATTGGAATCTCCAAAAGTATATTTTCCTTGATTACGGGCAGTAAGTCAAGTACTTCTCCTTCTAAACAATGAATTTCAGCTTCAGTTTCAAATTCTTCTTGTGAAGTTTGGAACACCTCAGTTGTTTTAATGTCAAATGGTAATGTCACATCTACTAAAGAGCGAGAACATGGTAAAACCATGCTTCCAGTTATATGTAGATGAAACGTAAACTTACCGGAGCCAAAATCAACTCTTCCCGTTACATGAACAGGATTAATTTCACGAATATCTTTCTCGACCTCTTTTAGCTCACTTACATCTACCATCTCATCCAATGTCAATCCTTTATTTCTCAATTTATTCAATTGATGGATGGACCATTTCATATCATATCACCTCAAGGCAACAAACAAAATTATAGCTAGCCATTTTATATTTGTCAATGTTTTTTCTTTACACTATAATGAAGTCATCATAGTAAATAATATATAGAGTATCACGTTTTTCAAAAAGATGCTACATCGAAAGGAGAGATTACCATAAAAGCTAGTGGTATTGTTGTTGAATATAACCCTTTTCATAACGGTCATCTTTATCATGTGCAAGAGACAAAAAAGTTAACACAATCCGATATAATAATTGCCGTTATGAGTGGTCCTTTTTTACAGCGTGGTGAGCCCGCACTCATTTCCAAATGGTATCGCACTAAAATGGCCTTAGCAAACGGCGTAGACCTTGTTGTAGAGCTTCCATACGTCTTTGCAACACAAAAGGCTGAAACCTTCGCAAATGGTGCCATTTCCATTTTAAATGCCCTACATGTTTCTGAAATTTGTTTCGGTAGTGAGGATGGACAAATCGAAAATTTTTATAATACCATCTCCGTACAAAAAAACGAAGAAGAGACTTTTAACTGCCTTGTAAAACAATTCATGGACGCTGGCAATAGTTATGCAAAAGCAACATCGGATGCTTTTGCACACATTTTAACATCCGAAAAAAACATAGATATGTCACAACCAAATAATATTTTAGGCTTCCAATACATTAAAGCAATTCTGTCACAAAATAGCTCTATACAAGCTCAAACTATAAAAAGATTCGCCTCTCATTACCATGATGAAACATTTAATGACCAACATATTGCAAGCGCGACAAGCATTCGAAAACAACTCTTTAGCGAAGAAGGATCATTTACAACAATTGAACCTTTTCTCCCACAGGCAAACGCTTCGCTTTTAGCAAATTACAAACAAAACTACGGGATATTACATAATTGGGAACAATACTTTTCATTTTTTAAATATAAACTCATGACGATGTCTCCAGGGGACTTACGACATATATATGAAATAGAAGAAGGTTTAGAGCATCGTATTTTATCAAAAATACAAAACAGTTCCTCCTTCTATTCATTCATGGAAGCATTAAAAACAAAACGTTATACATGGACTAGATTACAAAGAGCTTGTACACACATTTTAACAAACACAACAAAAGAGGAAATACGTAGCGCAAATATAGAACAACATGCACCATATATCCGCCTGCTAGGCATGTCACAAAAAGGACAAACTTACCTTTCAAAAAACAAGAAAAAAATTGAACTTCCAATCCTTACTCATACAAAAACATTTGACCATGCTGCTTTAGATATAGAGAAAAAAGCAAACTCTGTATATTTTTCCATCATGCACGAACCGTTACGCACGCAACTATTAAAACAAGACATAACACACCATCCTATTCGCTATGATGAAACAACGACAAAATTTCTATAAAAAAACCTCTCTATTTGAAGTGAACCCTGAAAACGGGACACCTATCAAAACACCTAAACCACTTGTTCCCTAAATTCTTTAGGGGATAGGTGGTTTAATTTTTCTTGAATTCGCACACAATTGTAGTAATGAATGTATTCTAGCACAATCTTTCGCACAGTTGTGTTGGATACTTTTGTTATCTCTTGTGAATAGAAGGCTTCACTTTTCAAATGACCAAAGAAGCTTTCCATGACGGCATTATCATGGCAATTTCCTCTCCGGGACATGCTGGTGATAATGCCATTTTCTTTGGCATATGCTTGAAATTCCTTCGCTGTATAAATACTTCCTTGATCTGAGTGAAGAAGGACATCTTTTACTTTTCGCCCTCTCATTGCTTGTTTTAATGTCTTCATTGCTAATGGCAGTGCTTGGGACTCGCTGATGACATAACTAATAATTTCACGATTAAAGGCATCCATAATCGTTGATAAATACAAGGTACGCTCTCCAAATAATAGATACGTCACATCCGTAAACCACTTTTCATTTGGTGCGGATGCATCGAATTGGCGTTCCAATCGATGAGGGGCTATTACTGGCTCCGCACCACTGATATATTTCTTTTTCTTTCGACGAACTTTTGAGAGAATCTGATTTTGTCTCATGATTCGTAATACTTTTTTATGATTCACACACAGTCCCATTTTCCGAAGAGTTGCGGTCACTCTTCGATATCCATATCGTAATTTATGCCGAAGACAAACATCCTTTATTTTCTCTTCTATCTCATCTCTTAGGTCCACTGTTCGTTGTAACCAACGATAAAATGTAGACCGGGGTAATTCTAATACATTACACAATTCTTTTACCGTTAGTTTTGTTTTGAAATCGGTCCATAAAGTAACTACAGTTTCCAGGTTCAACTCCTTTCGATTTCCGGATACTTTCCCCATATCAGTAATTTTGTTTTTAACTGTTTATTTTCTAACCGTAGCTGTTCCAATTCATTTAACTCTTTTGGCCCTTTTCCATAAGAATATTGCTTTCCTACAGGTTGTTGAAAACGGTACGTTTGACCGGTACGATACCACTTCATCCATGTCTTAATTTGGGAAACATTTTTAATTCCAAACTTCTCCATAATGGTCCGATTGGAATATCCATCCTTTTTCATTTCAATCACTTTCCACTTTATTTCTTCTGGGTAATGAACTCTTGTCTTCAAACCAAAAACACCTCCATTGAATTTGCATACTTAGTATGCGAATTCAGGAGGTGTTTTTTTCATGTACCACTATTCGGGTTCACTTCAATTTCAGAGAGGTTTTTTCTTTATCCATCTTTTCTAAATATGTTAATGCATCATCCAGCGTATCCACTGGTACAATTTTCATTTTTGTTTTAATATCCTTTGCAGTCTCAAGCGCATCTTTATAGTTCGATTTCTCCGCACCTTTTTCATTTGGCGCAAAGAACACTTCAGCCCCGGCATCGCTAGCAGCCACCACTTTTTGATTTATACCACCAATCGGACCAACTTCTCCTTTTTCATTTATCGTACCTGTTCCAGCTATTTCATGTCCTTTTGTTAAGTCTTCTTCCACAAGTTGATTATATATTTCTAATGTGAACATTAAACCTGCGGATGGTCCACCAATTTCATGAGAATTAATTTTCACTTTCGGATCGACTACTAATTCTCTCTCCGTAACGATAGAAACACCTATACCCACACGTCCATTTCCATTAGGAATCGTCTTTACATTTAAATTTTCTTTCAATTGTTTTCCATTTCTCATGTACTCAATATTTACAGCATCACTTTCTTTTTTCCCAGTCATATATTCAATAAATTGCTCCGTTTTTTCAAATGTTTTTCCGTCAACAGCTATAATAACATCACCAAGCTTAAGCTTTCCTTCTGACGGCATTCCCTTTGCCACACCAGCAACTAATACACCTTTATTTTCAAAAGAAACGGAGCGATTCGCACGTTTATATGCATTATAAATTGCTGCATTTTGTGAATCTTTCATCGCATAATTTTGGCGAAATTGATATTCTTCATCACTCTCACCTTTTTGCAATATTTCTTCCGCTTTTGAAATATGTGTATATTTATTAAACTGTGCCGCTATTAAATTCACCACATTTGCTGGTCCCATTGAAACCGTAACAAGCATAAAATCACCAGATTCTTTCGTTCCACCCTCAACTTGAACGTAAGGCTCTAATTTGGCAGCCATTCCTGGTTTTGTTACATAATACGGTAAACGCACATAAACAAGTAACATCGCCAATATAACCCCTATTAAGATTGCATATATAAACCGAAAACGCTTAAACATTATGTTTCTCCTTCCACTGCTCAATTAATAAATAAATATTTGAAATATGTTTTTCCGCTTCTACTTCTCCAACTCGAATAATGTCTTCAATGTTTGTAAAAGCACGTGAACTAAATTGCTCTACAGCTGGTCGCATCATTAAATCCGATGCAATTTGCCGATTCATTACAAGCTCATGCTGCATAATTTCAATACTTTGCATGATTACGTCATAAATGGACGTAACATCGCCATTCACCTTAATTGGAGACACATCAACAGCGATAACAATATCGGCCCCTAATTCTTTTACAACCGATACCGGGATGCGATCAATAACTCCACCATCCACTAATAATCGTCCATCTATTTTTTCTGGTACAAACACTCCAGGAACAGATATACTAGCCCTCACCGCATCTGCAACTGGCCCACTTGTAAAGACCACTTTTTCCCCCTTCAATATGTCAGTAGCCACAACAGCCGTCGGGATATCTAACTCTTCTAGATTTTTATTATATGTAAACATTTTAATCATATCTTTGACACGTTTTCCAGCAATAAATCCCATTTTGGGTACGGTGAAATCTAAATAATACTTCCGCTTAAAAACAGATGCCAATTTATACAATCTTTCAACGTTACTACTTGCCGCATAAAACGTACCTATTAGCGCCCCCATACTACTTCCTGCAATCATATGAATGGGGATACCCGCTTCCCTTAAAACCTTTATTACACCGATATGAGCAAACCCTTTCGCTCCCCCAGACCCAAGTGCTAAACCAATCTTTGGTTCTTTCATTTTTCTCACCCTTTAATTTTTTTCATTCCTTTTTCATACTTATGGTCTAAATTCACTACGTATCCACGTATACTGAAATGAACGTTTTTTGGGACAAAGGGGGATTTACTTACATGTATGAAAAATGGAAAACCGCTTTCCTTACCATATCAACGCTATTTTTAACCTTTTCTCTTGTACTCCACCCCCAAGCCGCTTTGCAAGCTTCTATTCGCGGGTTAAATATATGGTGGGAAGTTGTATTCCCTTCACTACTACCGTTTTTCATCATTGCAGAACTTCTAATTAGTATCGGTGTTGTAAAATTTATTGGCGTTATATTAGAACCACTCATGCGCCCACTTTTTCGCGTTCCAGGGATAGGTGGATTCGTTTGGGCGATGGGAATGGCTTCAGGTTTCCCTGCAGGCGCCAAATTAAGCGCTAGGCTACGAAAAAGCAATCTTTTAACTCAGATTGAAGCGGAACGCCTCGTTTCTTTCACAAATTCTTCTAATCCACTTTTTATTTTCGGTGCTGTGTCTATCGGTTTTTTTAATAATCCGAAATTAGGGATTATATTAGCGGCTGCCCATTATTTAAGTAACTTTGCTGTCGGATTAATTATGCGTTTTTACGGCCATAATACCGCTTACAAAAATAATAAACACACTACAAAAAAACGACCCTTTCAAAACCCTTTTTTAATTCTTCACGAGACACGCTTACAAGAAAAAAGACCAATCGGAAAATTACTTGGGGATGCTATTGTTTCTTCTATTCAAACATTACTTATGATTGGCGGATTTATTATTTTATTCTCTGTGTTAAATAAAATGATTACTGTATTCCACATTACAGCAACTCTTTCTTTTATTATGCAACATATTTTATCATTCTTCCAACTAAGTACAGATTTTAGTATGCCTATATTATCAGGTATTTTCGAAATGACACTCGGAAGCCAAATGATTAGTCAAATAAATGAAACACCCCTCTTACAACAAGCTATGGTAACAAGCTTCATTTTAGCATTTAGCGGTCTTTCTATTCAGGCACAGGTTGCTAGCATATTAGCTGAAACAGACATCCGATTTAAACCCTATTTTTTCGCACGAATTATTCAAAGTATTCTTGCCCCTATTTTTACATTTATATTTTGGACACCATTTTATGAGAAAGTGAGTTCTTTCTCACCTATGCAAAAAGATATTCCTGTATTTTTATCCAAGCATCCTTCTATACTACATGAAATTTGGACATCTTTTATACATTACGGACCAATTTTTACATTATTTTGTCTATATTTATATGTTATTTTATTATTTTTTCGCACGTATAAAGAAAAACCCCGTTCACTTTAACGGGGTTTGAAACTTTTCTTTTAAAGCACGCTCTACAATAGGAGGCACAAGATCTACTACACTTCCTCCATATCTCGCAACTTCTTTCACAATACTCGAGCTTAAAAATGAATATTGGTTGTTCGTCATAATAAAGAAGGTTTCAATGTTTTCATCTAATTTTCGATTCATAGAAGTGATTTGCATCTCGTATTCAAAATCAGATACCGCTCGTAAACCACGTAATATCGCGTTTGCATTACGCATTTTTGCATACTCCACCAATAATCCACTATGTGAATCTACTTTCACATTCGGGATATCCTTTGTTGCTTCACGAATTAATTCTAAGCGCTCTTCGACTGAAAAGAACGGTTTTTTTGATGAATTGTTTAAAACAACTACATATACCTCATCAAATACTTTTGCTCCCCTTTTAATAATATCCAGATGCCCTAGGGTAATTGGATCAAAACTTCCTGAAGAAATAGCTATACTTGTCATTCCGTCCCCTCACCTTCATACTTATAAATCGATATCGCTGTAATACCATAATTCTCAGCCCGCACTTTGGCAAGCCCCCCTATGGAATCAGGTAAAACTACATCATTACCATGCTCTGCCATAATTAATCCATCACTATGTAGCAATCCATGTTGATCCATTACACTAATTAAAGATACAATTTTTTGCTCTTTATATGGTGGATCTATTAATATAAGATCGAATGACATTTCACGTTTTATAAGCGCCTTTACTGCACGTTCCGCATCATTTCGATATACTTCAGCTTGCTCCTGTATTCTACAACTTTCTAAATTTTGATGAATTACTTTTATCGCTTTACTATCCCGATCAACAAAAATTGCTTTATCGATCCCTCTGCTCAAAGCCTCAATTCCCAGACCACCACTACCCCCAAATAAATCAAGGGCGATACCACCATCAAAATAAGGACCTATCATATTAAAAATAGATTCTTTTACTTTATCTGTCGTTGGACGTGTTGTATTACCAGGAACCGCTTTAAGTGGGTGTCCTTTACATTTTCCTGAAACTACTCTCATCTGTTGTCACTACCTTTATTTCAATCTATCGAGCGATTATAGAAAGCCATTCTCACTTCGGTAACCGTTAACAAACCACATTCACTTAACTATAGGAAAACTCGGCATCAAATAACCACTCATTATTTTTATGTATTCATCTCATCATTCACTAATATGAATCCAATATGTATATTAGTTCCACTTTATCTTTTTTATCCTATCATAAAATAAAAAAAAGAAAAATAAGAAGCCCTACATAAAATTTAATTTCATTATGTATATCTTCATTTAGATTGGACATAAATAATTATAACAACATCACCTTCGATGTTGTTGCCAACCGCGGAGAAGACTTACGTTTCCCCATAAGTTCTTCCTCCGGTTTCTCCTCTCCCTTTGCCTTCTTACTAGTACATGCTAGTATAAGAAGGGCCCTGCTATGCAGGGTTTTTTTTTCTTTGTGTGCTTTTCATTTAAAAAGTGAAATGGTACAGTAAAAGAAAGAGGAGGAAAAAATATGATTCAACGCTTTATAGAACTCGGAGAAGGCTACTCTGATTTATATGAATTACTTGAAATTGCCAAAACAAATCAAGAACGTATAGCACATATGTTACAATTTGAAACGATAAAAAACGATAAAAAAGTGTGTTCGCTTGTTGTAATATTAAAACCAACTACTACTGGTGATTTCCAACCATTATACATATGTCGTGAAGGCATTCCTGTATTTGAAAATAAAAAAAGTAAACGTGTCGTTTTATTTGAAGAAACGGCAGCGCAACTCGGGAAAAAAGTGGCTACCTTTACTGTAAAGCCATCTACAACTTTCCCAGAAAAAGAACTATTTTTTAATCATTTAATTGGTATTTTACGAATGAACAATTTCATTCCTCCGATGAAATAACACTTTATTTCAAATGAAAAATCCCCCACTAAATTTAGCAGGGGATTTTTTCTATTAGCTATAATCGTATTCTTTTGCTCGATCAGGACGGGAATTTTCAAATTCCGTTTTTAAATACGGGCGATACGACTGTTCTATCTTTTTCACAAAAGGAAGTTTGTTCAACTTATGCATCATATGCTCAATTTGTTCCATGTCACAATATACTACAGCATATTTTAATCGTTTTGATATGTAATGTATGTTACCATATTTCCTTAAAATCTTGGCATGTTTCAATGAATGTAAATAAACAATCATACTTTGTCGTTGCCCGAACATAATCTTCTCCATCTTCTCCTTTTAAAAACATATATTTTATATTCTATGAAAACCAATCAGAAATTTATAACATTACAGGACAAACTCTGTATACGTTTTCTTCCAACTTCTAAAAAACGGGGTACATCACCCCGTTTTTTTACAACCACAACCTCCGCCAGTACCACAACCTCCACCACAGCCACCAGCATCAAAGAATGGATTTCCTGTTGGCACCTTAATGGAAGAAGACACTTCCGAACCGATTGCTACACTAACTTCGTCTAATAACTTCTGCAAAGCAGTTTCTGCTCTTTTAAAAGCTGCAACCTTATCATGTAAGTCCACAGAACGCTTTAATTCTCTCATTTTCATCGACACGGTAGTATAGTCAGGATGGTATTTTCCAAAACGCTGTACTTCCTCATACCGTTCTTTCATCGCTGTAAATTGCTGAATTAACGTCTGAAGTTCCATATCTTCATGTAATTCTCTATAATACTTACGATAATCTTCTGCTATATCTGAACAGATAATCGCTTTTGCAAGCTGCTCTGCCTTATCTAATATTAATACGCTTTCTAGCGTCGCTACAATCATGAGAGACACCTCCGAGTATCCATCATACCACATTTAGATTAGAACTACTAATTGAAGTGACTTACTCAAAAGAAAGATATAATGAAACTATTTTCACACTATATCCGTACACACTTATACATTAATATGTTCCGCTATATTATATTTAAGAACATCCCATTTCCCACTATTTTGTTTCACATAACTAATACACGCATTTTTTAATGGTGTCTTAAATGTAATTTCATCTGGTTCAATGGCATGTAAAATCGCTTTTATCGCGTGTGAGTGAGCAACAATAATAATACGTTTGCCAAAATGAGTTGTTGCAACATCTTCTAAAGCAGCAAAACAACGAGCTACAATCTCTTCATCTTGCTCCATACCTTCTACTTTACCCTCAGCAATCAACTCTCTAACAGCCGCAACTGGCTTCCCTGAAGCTTCTCCAAAATTCCGTTCAACAAATCGCTCATCTAATAAAATCGATTGTAATCCAGCTGCCTTTGCGATTTCATTAGCCGTTTCTTGCGCTCTAATTAACGGGCTACTTATAATAATATCCCACGTTTCTTCTTGTAAAGCAGCTGCACTTTGACTCGCTTGCTTCTTACCAACTTCATTAAGCGGAATATCTTCTCGCCCCTGAATAATTTCTTGAAAGTTCCAATCAGTTTGTCCATGTCGTACTAAACAAATTTCCGTCATGCTGCAACTCCTTTTTAAATAATCAACCTCTATTGTAACAAAAGTTCTGCATGACGGACATATTTTTCACTTCCAATTAGGTTGCATTTTGTTGCTTCATATACTGAAACATATCAATCATGATCGAAGCAACGGCCAATTGATTTTGAAATTTTTCCACTTTATCTGGTATTGTTTTTTTGAAATGTTGCATCGCCGCTAACTCAAAAGCCTCTTTTTCTTCAGGATTTCGCGTTAATTTTCTATACCAGTACGGTTGCTCTCTAATATAGCGAGATAAATCCTCATCAGCCTTTATAAACTCCATAATTTCTGCTCTCATCATCTTTCCCCCTAATCCTTTTGAAAGAAAAACGGGTTATTTTCTGAAGTACTTTGTTCTTGCTGCGTACGGTTACCTTGAAATTGCTGAATAACTTGTTGCACGCTCCCAATAGCACTCGTCACATTGGCTAAATGGTTCTGCATTTGTTCCACGTCCAACTTTTTAAAAAAAGAAAGCATTTGCCCCATCACATCAGCAGTTTTTTCCTCTTCAGTTCGATTATCTTTTTCTTTCTTATTTTCTTTTACCGAAGAAAACGCAGGCGCTCCATCGGGTCTATAAGTTGCCCATATTGGATCTTCTTCACCAAGTAAGTACCATTCTTCATAAAATTGTTGCCAAGTTTTGTGACCACTTCTAACCTCATGAACCATTTTAGGGTGATGGTTTACAAATTCTTTAAACTGTTGAACCGATGGATGTAACGGTCCTTTTGTTGTTGGCATAATCCTCACCTCTCCATGTATATCTACTATATAGTAAGAAAAAAAAGGCGCATGGTTCGCCTATTTTTAGACGATTCATGCACCTTTTTTTCTGCTATTTGCATACGGTCAGATTCCCACCTACAATTCAGTGAATACGAAGTAACTAATTAGGTGATGTAACACCCCACCGCTTACAGTTTCGCTTTATTTTCGAATAAAATTTTGTGTATAAAATTTATCGTATACACCAACACCTAATCCTGTAAATTGTTCATTTAATAAATTCTTTCTATGCCCCTCACTATTTAACCAGCCTTGCACTGCCGCAATTCCATCACTATGTTGCGCCGCTATGTTCTCACCAGCAAGTTGAAATCCTACTTTCCCGCGCTGTAAACGATCTCCTAGCGTACCTAATGTAGGTGAGTCATGAGAAAAATAATTATTGTCTTTCATATCTTTACTGTGACCAACAGCAACATCTGCTGTTTCCTGATCCCATGTTAATAATGGTAATTTATGACGACTTCGAATGATATTTGTTAAATCAAAAATTTGTTGCATATTCCCATTTTCTACTTGTTTTATCTTTTCTGGAGTCAATGGTTGTTCCGCTATTAATTCACCTGAATAAACGAGCTGATACGGTCTTTGATGTAATAAAGTTTCATCATCCATATAACGAACACCAACAAGCTCATGTGTAAATTGATCAAAATACAATTGCGCCCATCCATCTTCTACAGGTATTAACGGTTGTTCCATGACTTCAGTATCAGATAGTTCAAATTGATAACTATTTTTCCCTCTTTTTAATGAAATTTCATGCGAAAGCGGACTTTTTTTATATACTTCTTCATATTTTTCATTTATATAATAAGGCGGAACCTTAACTTGTTCACCAGCAGCATACGCCGTTACAACTTTACGTTCAGAAACTCCAAATTGAACATACTGAGTTAAATCCTGATTGTATACCCACCATTCATATCCGTATGCAGATGGCTCAATTCGAGAGGGTTCTCCCCACTTCGCTAATAAATTTTCAGAGTCTTCACCAATCATATTTAAAACAGTGTCTGAGGAGTCTTCCTTAATTTGCTTTTTCTTTTTCACAATTTTATTTTCTTGCTTTGATTGAGATGGCGTTAATATATATTGTGAAACGAGTAATTTCCCGTATAAATCAACAGCTAAAATTAAAATTGTAATCATTACGATACGCAATAATTTCTTCAAACGATATACCTCCTGAACAAAACATAAAATTGAGATATACACAAATCATTTTCTTTCTTTTTGTGTGTACCGTACTCTTTTCACTATATCATATTTTTGTGAAAAAAGTCTGGATTATCCCTTTTCTCTCAATATGAATTGCACTTTCTTATTATTCATACTATTATAAAAATAATGGTGTAACATTAAAAAAGGAGGTATTATATGCAATTTACAAATACGAAATTTAATGGATCCGTCGTTGAATTAACTCTTTTAACTGAAATCATGGAAAACAACCACTTCGTACTTGCTGGACAGTGGGATTATGAACGGGTTACATACGATTATAAATTTGAAATATTAAAAGATGTTTATTATTTACGAGTGCAAGGAGTTGCTGTTGAAGGTGATATCGGCAGCAGACACGCTGAAGTAAAACTACTCCCTCCCTTATTAGGAAAACATTATTATCCTCATGGCGTTGAATATGGTGATGATGAGACTTTCCCAACGAACGTACTTCAAAAAAGCGAACAACTCCTACAAAATGTCGAAAAAGAGTTAAAAGAATTTCAAATTATTGATTAACAAAAACAAGCGCATCAATATGATGCGCTTGTTTTATTTCTCTTCCCTAAGAATGAATCGTTTTTTTTACTGGATATCCATAAATAGATCCATCTTTTACTTTAATCTCATCCTCCCAAGGAACCTTATATTTACCTTCAGCTAAATCTTTTACAAACGTATATGGATTTTCTTTCACCCCACCAGGAGTTGCTACATATCCCCTTGACCCTAGATTATATATATTATTTTCTAATCCCCATCCTAATCTAGCCTGATCTGCTAGTTCCGGATATACTTCAGCAGTCACAATCTCCCAAGGATTTCGATGCCCCTGTACTAAAGTAGTCCCATCAAAATTACATACTTGTCCTTCACCAAAGTAATAAAATACACCATCATAACCCGCTAAGTTTACCGACAATGTATACATTAAATTTTGCCATGCATTTGAACGATTGGTTAGCATCCATTGTTCACTAACTTGTGTGCTATATCCAGAAATACGGATCAAGACATTTGCTCCTTTATAGGCCGCTTCACGAGCTACTTCAGGGAACATGCCATCATGACAAATACAAACAGCTAATTTACTTCCTCCAGGTCCATCACAAACAGGTAAGCCTAAATCTCCAGCTTTCCAAGGCTCGACTGGCACCCAAGGATTTAGCTTACGATACTTCAAAATCATTTCACCTTGTGGATCAATAATAACTGCTGTATTATACGGTTCTCCACCATCAGGATTTTTTTCCATTATTGAAAAAACACCATATACTTTAGATTCTTTGCATGCCTCAGCAAATAAGTCGGTTTCTGGCCCAGGCACTGTACATAAAAATTCTTCTGTAGTCCATTTTTTTGTATTGAGCCCTTGTGTGCTATATTCAGGAAATACTATCAATTCTAATCCAGGGTAACCTGATTTAGTCGAATGAATTGTTTTTATGATTTGTTGAATTTGTTTATCAATGTCTGCACGTGACTCTACTACTGGTACTGGATATTGAATTAACGCTGTCAAAAAACCACTAATCGGCTTTACCATACTTCCACTACTACCCATTTAAATTCCCCCTTAAAATAGTCTATGTTTATTAAAGAAAACACTATAAAGTGAAACTTTAATCAGCGGGGTGTCCATCCCTCACTGATTATTAACCTTCACCAATCAGGCTTTTACGGACAGCCCGACTCCCGCAAATAGCAGGAGAAAGTTGTAAATCTCTAAAAAACTTGCACTACATATGGAAATATTACGTCTTAAAGCTAGTAGTAAATTTTATATCCACTTTTAGTACATGCCTACACTAAGTTAACATAAAAGGTCAGAAAATTCAATCTTTTATACTCATTATAATTTAAAAGAAAAAAGTGCATGAGATCTCCCATACACTTCTTCTACTTAGTCTGCAAATAAGGTGGTAATTGCTGCAACTGCTCCTTATCCTTTTCACGCTCTCTACGTGCCCATCTAAAGAATACATAGCCTATAATTGTACCGTACACTATTTCCTGGACAATTTTCATTATGATACCACCAGTTTGTTGGTCTTGTACTACTGGCATCCAGTGTAAAAATTCTGGTCCAGTTATATTTAAATCTGATAAAGTGCCCGCCGGTACACATAGTTCCATTGCTTTCATCCAAGCGGCTGGATCCGTATACGTTGCGAATAACGGAGCCGTCGCAAAAATTATTAACGCACAAGCTGGCGTTAATAATATACCGTTAGCAAACATGTAACCAAGTTTCTTTATATCACTTAACGTTTGATATTCTGGTAACGGATTTAGCATCGGCCACCACATCATGATTGCTGTAAAAAACAATATAGTGAGACAAATAGGATGAGCAATTTGACTTTGTTTTACCGTATCAAAAACAACTGGTAAATGATAAAAAGAAAACAGGCCGTTAAATACAAACAATGCAATAAGTGGTTTAGCAAATACCTTTAATATAATTTGAACGAACTTAAAAGAAGTAATGTAACGATATAACCAAATTGGTATACCAAGCAACAGTAACGGTGGAACTGCAATATACATGACTGCCATTTCAAACATATGAGCACTAAATATAATATGGCCAATTAAATCAATAGGCCCTCCCTTTACAAAATACAAAAGAACAATACCAGTCGTAAAATAAATAATTTGCTTCTTACTTACCTTCGTCGCATTTTCAAATCTCATTCTATAAGGCCCAATAATTAAGAAGTACCCAATAAGAATCGAAAGCATAAATAATAAAAAAATTGGACTCCATAGAGCCTGAAAACCAAATATCCATAAGTTACTCATTGTCACACCTACCTTCTTAAGGTTATTCCATAATATGAAGAGGGAGCTGTGACAACACAAGCTCCCTTATTTTTCACTTTTCAAACCCACACGATTGTCATAAAAGCTAAAATTGTAATTAACCCTATTAGCAGACCAGAGTAAAGAAAGAAACTTGCCGCTTCATGTCCTTTATGACTCATATGCATAAAATAATACAATTGAAAAATCACTTGTACCACTGCTAATAGTAAAATAAATGGCACCGAGAAAGTCGGACTAAAAGTTTTTGGATACGCCACTGCTACAAATGCAACTAATGTTAAAAAAATCATTAATGCAAACGTAATAACTTGATGCTTCATTTCCTCCGCACTTTTTCTCTTCCGATAAACAAGATCAACTTTAGGATTATTCGTTTGCTTTATCGCCATTGTTTATCCCACCATTCCCATTAAATATACTACAGTGAAAATAAACACCCAAACTACGTCAATAAAGTGCCAATAAATCGATGCAACATAAAACTTCGGTGCATTGTATAAATTTAGACCTCTCTTCGCATTTCTAAAGATTAATGTTAAAATCCAACACAATCCAAACAATACGTGGAGTCCATGTGTACCAACAAGAGCATAAAACGCAGAGCCAAACGCACTACTTCTCATAGTATGCTTAAATTCATGTGTATAATGATAAAACTCATATATCTCAAACCCTAAAAAACCTAAACCTAGCAATACAGTTACTAGTAACCAAAGTTGCATTTTCTTAAAGTTAAAGTTTTTCATATGGTACATCGCATATACACTCGTTAAGCTACTCGTTAATAAAAGCATCGTCATAATGAAAACGAGCGGCATTTGGAACATCTCTTGAGATGTTGGTCCACCATTTGTAGAATTCTTTAGCGCTAAATATGTGCCAAACAAGGAAGCGAACAACACTGTTTCGCCTCCAAGAAATAACCAAAAGCCGACAAACTTATTTTTCCCCTCAAGGGTTGCTTTTTCAGGCTCTGCTGGAAATGTTTCATTCGTTAATTTTTCATCTACATGCATTATGCCTTGCCCCCCTTATCCTCTAAATCTTCCTTATGAATATGATATCCATGATCATCGATTACTGAACGTAGGAACATTGTGCCAAATGTAATGATTAAACCAATAATTGCTACTAATAACCAGAACTTATCTTTTCCGCCCTGCATATACATTGCACCAAATGCCGCTATAAACAATCCGAAAGAAATGACAAATGGTGAAAACGAAGGATTTGGCATATGAATATCACCAACTGGTTCCGCTGCTGTCATCTCTTTATTACCTTCACGTTTTTCAATCCAAAACGGATCTAATCCGCGAACAAATGGTAGTTGTTTAAAGTTATATTCTGGTGTCGGTGCTGGCATCGTCCATTCTAATGTACGTGCATCCCACGGATCACGACCAGCTTTTTCTTTTGATACTGTCGTTTTAATTACATTGAATAGAAGAACAATCGTCCCAAGAGCCATAAACACCGCTCCGATAGAACTAATCATATTCCCCATTTCCAACCCTTGCCCTTCAAGATATGTGTAGTAACGGCGTGGCATACCAATCAAGCCAAGGAAATGCTGAATAAAGAACGTTAAATGGAAACCGATAAAGAATAGCCAAAACGTTATCTTTCCTAATGTTTCATTTAATACTTTATTAAACATCAGTGGCCAATAATAATGAGCTCCTGCAAGTAAACCAAATACAACACCGCCAACGATTACATAATGAAAATGTGCTACTACGAAATAGTTATCATGAAATTGATAATCAGCTGGTGCAGATGCTAGCATAACCCCTGTAACTCCACCCATGACGAATGATGGAATGAAAGCTACTGCCCACATCATCGGTGTTGTAAAACGAATATTTCCGCCCCACATTGTAAAGAGCCAGTTGAATATTTTGATACCAGTCGGAACCGCAATCGCCATTGTTGCAACTGAGAAAATAGCATTAGCAACTGGACCAAGTCCAACAGTAAACATATGATGCGCCCATACCATAAATCCTAAAAATCCAATTAATACAGTCGCAAACACCATCGATGAATAACCAAACAATCGTTTTTTCGAAAATGTCGCGAAGATTTCCGAGAATATTCCGAAAGCTGGGAGTATAAGAATGTATACTTCTGGATGACCGAAAATCCAGAATAAATGCTCCCATATAATTGTATTCCCGCCCAATGCTGGATTAAAGAAACTTGTTCCAAATAAACGATCTAACATTAAAAGTCCTAATCCTACAGTTAACGGTGGAAAAGCGAATAATATAAGCGAAGATGTTACAAATGTCGTCCATGTAAACATCGGCATACGCATATACGTCATTCCTGGCGCACGCATATTAATAATGGTTACAAGGAAGTTAATACCTCCAATTAATGTACCAATACCTGAGATTTGCAAACCGAGTACATAGAAATCAACACCATGACCTTTAGAGGCTAAAGCTAAAGATGCATAAGATGTCCATCCTGCATCAGGTGCTCCACCTAAAAACCAACTTAAATTTAAAAATACTCCACCAAAGAAAAATAACCAAAATCCGAGTGAATTCAAAAACGGGAACGCTACATCACGTGCACCAATTTGAAGTGGTACAGCGGCGTTCATAAATGCAAACACGAGTGGCATAGCTGCGAGGAAAATCATTGTTGTACCGTGCATCGTCAATACTTGATTATAAGCATCCCCAACAAGAAAAGCGTTGTTAGGAATCGCTAATTGAAGGCGAATAAATAGAGCTTCTATTCCGCCTATTACAAAAAACAATCCACCTGCAATTAAATAGAGAATGGCAATCTTTTTATGGTCTACTGTCGTTAAATAATCCCATATGACAGCACCCATCCCCTGTTTTTTTGCTACAGAACTCACGTTTTCAACCTCCCCTTCGCGAATAATCCCTCTTTACTTTTCAACTTTTAACGTTTGTAAGTATGCATTTAATGCATCAATTTGATCATCCGTTAAGTTGCCATATTTGCCAGTCATTTTGTTTCCTGGCTTCATATTTTCAGGATCTTTCAGCCATTTTTTTAAGTTTTCTTCATTGTTTTCGGCAATACCGGCAACCATATCGCGATCCGCAAAGTTTGCTAAGTTTGGTGCGATACGAGCGGAAGGTGGTCTACTATCATTAGATCCAACTGCGTGACAACCAATACAGCTTTTATTAAATATTTCTTGGCCCTCTTGCGCCTTTGTTGAAGCTACTTCTTTCTTCCCATCAATCTTCTTCATATCAGCAAGCCAATTTTTGTACTCGCTTTCATCTAAAGCTTTCACTTTAAATTGCATTAAAGAATGTGATGGGCCGCAAAATTCTGTACAAAAACCATTATAAGTGCCCGATTTATCTGCCTTTAACCACATTTTGTTCACATTGTCTGTATTTGTATCCATTTTCCCAGCTAAAGATGGAACCCAAAATGAGTGTTTAATATCGGCACCCTTCAAATTTAAATACACTTTCTTACCTGTGGGGATGACTAAATCTTGCGAAGTTACTATCTTTTCTGATTTATAAGAAAATTCCCACCAATAAAGATTCGCTGTTACATCAACAACGATAGTATCTTTATCAATATTCTTTTTCTCCATCGCACTTACATCAGCAAGTTTGAATGTATATGTAACCGTTGGAACAGCTAAGATTAGTAAAAGAATAATCGGAATAACTGTCCATATAATTTCTAGCTTGTGATTTCCTTCAACTTGCTCTGGAATATAATCTTCCTGACCTTTCTTTTGTCGGAAACGCACAATTACATACAAGAAAATAATAGTAACTACTAGTACTACTCCTACCATGATTGCACTCGCCAGTAGAAGTAAATCATATTGCATTTTTGCTACTTCTCCTTGCGGAATTAAAGTAGATTGAAAGGCTTTACCGCATCCCCCTAACAGTAAAGCCAGCAGTGAAACGAACGAAAGCAGTCGCCACTGTTTCTTCATACAAACAACCCCCACTTTCCTTGTGAATTAGATTGTACTTTATAGTTAAGTAAAGTAAATCTCAACGTAAAGAAATCCAATTATGTCGTTGTCTTAGAAGAATGTAACTACAATCATTGATACAAATAAGATTGTTAAATAATTTAGGGAATAAACAAACATTTGCACGGACCATTTTATGTCATCTTTCTTACGGAAGCCATAAAATCCTAAAGCGATCCATCCGATGTTAAGCAGTGTTGCAATTACCATAAATGTTATCCCTAGTCCACTCATATAAAATGGTAGTGGTAATAAACATACTGTCCAAATCATAATTTGGCGTTTCGTAATTTCAAATCCATGAACTACAGGAAGCATTGGAATTCCTGCATTTCGATATTCATCAACACGTTTCATCGCTAATGCAAGGAAATGTGGGATTTGCCAAATAAACATAATTAAAAATAACATCCAAGCAATTGGATGACCTAAAGATGGATCGATTGCTGCCCATCCAATTAAAGGTGGAACTGCTCCAGATATACTACCTACAACAGTATTTAGTGTATACTTTCTCTTTGTCCATAAAGTATATAGGACAACATATGTGAAAGCACCAATAAATCCCATTAAAACTGCCATTGGTGTTGTTAATAATAAGAATACAAATCCAAGAAGTAATATAACTAGTCCAAATGTAAGTGCAAATCCTGGTTTATACTTTCCAGTAACTGTTGGACGAGTCTTTGTTCTTTCCATTAACGGATCGATGTCTCTATCGATGTAGTTATTTAAACAACATACCCCCGCCATAATTAATCCAGAACCAACGATTGTAAAAAATAGCTTATCCAGATTGTCCATCACACTTAATCCATTAAAGTGTAACGCCAACCAAAATCCTGTAAATACAGTAAGTGTATTTGAGTTTACAATCCCCATTTTAACGAGTGCTGATAAATCTTGTAACCGAGTTGTTTCCGGTACACTTGTAACAGCGGACTCATCATGCAGCTCACTTGTTGCATGGTTCATCACTCTAACCCCCTCTTAAAACTTTCATCTTTCTTTTTGCGCCTATTTCAAATGAAATAATTCGCTTCTATATAGCAATATTATTACAGTAGAAACATTGTTAACCCATTCTACTACTAATCTACGCCCATACTCCAATATATTAAATCATATTTCCCGAACAATTTGTGAAGAAAACATGAACTTTTTGTGTCGAATATAAAAAACTTCATTCTGACTTGTCCTTATCATAACATGATGTTACATTCTATAATAAACTATTTTCTCCTATTTAACACGTATTCTCCCCATTTCTTTTCAAAATAGCCTATTTTTCACCTAAATTTTTCCTTACGAACCCTGTTTTCACACCTATTTTCTCTCCCTTGTCTTCCCCCTCCATTTCTTTGCTATTTTATTATTTTTTATATATCATAGGAACTAGCGCGTTTTATTCTATACATAATGGAATGAAAATATTTCGCAATAACTTCATAGCAGAAAGATGGTGAAAGAGATTGCAACGCTTTATTAAATGGTTAGCAGTCATTACAAGCCTTGATTTATTAATAGTTTTATTAGGAGGCGCTTTAGTTACAAAAACAGGTTCTGGTCAAGGTTGTGGTAAATCATGGCCACTTTGTAACGGTGAATTTGTTCCATCTAATTTATCAATGGAAACTATTATTGAACTTAGCCACCGATTAACATCAGGATCAGCTGGAATTCTTGTCACTCTCCTTTGTATTTTATCCTGGAAATATTATAAACATGTGCGTGAAACAAAAACGTTAGCAATTTTATCCTTCGTATTTTTAGTTGCACAAGCATTAATGGGAGCAGCAGCAGTTGTTTGGGGACAAATGCCAGCTGTACTTGCTATCCATTTCGGTATTTCCTTAATTTCATTCGCTTCTGTCATTTTATTAACGTGTCTTATCTTTGAAATTGACCAAAAATTTGATGCACGTTCACTTATTATGGACAAAAAAATGAAATTTCATATTTATGGTGTAACAATTTACAGTTATATCGTCGTCTACACAGGCGCTTTAGTACGTCACGAACGAGCTAGCTTAGCCTGTCCAGACTTTCCTTTATGTAGCAAAAACAGACCTATGCCAACTCAACTACATGAGTGGGTTCAAATGGGCCATAGAGTTGCAGCAATGTTAATTTTCGCTTGGATACTTTACGCGATGATTCTCGCTATTCGTCATTACAAACAGCAACCTGTAGTATATTGGGGATGGATCATTTCATTTATCCTTGTTACACTTCAAGCTGTAGTAGGAATTTTAGTTGTATTTACAAACGCTAGTTTAGCAATGGCATTGTTACATTCTCTATTCATTTCTTGCTTGTTTGCCGTACTATGCTATTTAGTTATGTTAGGAACAAGAAGTAAAGTGAATGCAAAAGAAGCCGAATCAACTTCTAAACAAACAAAATAATTTAAAACTAAAATCCCTTGCCAATTCGGCAAGGGATTTTTTGCAATAAAGAAAAGAGCTGTATTTACACAGCTCTTTTCTTTATTTTAGTGATCTAATTCAATAAGTAAATCACCCGTTTGAATTGCATCACCATCGTTAACATATACTTTCTTCACTTTACCATTGAACGGCGCTTGAACTGTCGTTTCCATTTTCATCGCTTCTGTAATTGCCATAGAATCGCCTTTTTTCACTTCATCGCCTTCTTTTACAACTACTTTAATTACCGTTCCTGGCATTGTTGCACTAATGTGATTTGGATTTTCACGGTTTCCTTTCACACGTTGTGCAACTGTTGCTTTCACACTCTCGTCTTTCACGATAATTTCACGTGGTTGACCATTAAATTCCAAGTAAAGGACACGATTTCCATCTGGCTGTGGCTCCCCAATGGAAACTAGTTTAACCATCAATGTTTTACCTTGTTCGATTTCCACATTAATTTCTTCACCAAGTCTCATACCATAGAAGAATGTCGGTGTATCAAGTACAGATACATTTCCATAAAGCTCAGCAACTTTTTCATAGTCCATAAATACTTTTGGATATAATGCATATGCAACTACATCAAAAATTGTTACTTCGCGTCCAAGTTTATGGAATAATTCTTCTTTTAACGCGTCGAAATCTACTGGCTCTAGTAGTTCACCTGGTCTTACTGTTAACGGCTCTTTCCCTTTTAAAATAATCTTTTGCAATTCTTTCGGGAAACCACCGTACGGTTGACCTAAATCACCAGCGAACATTTCAACAACAGATCCAGGGAAGTCCAAAGCATGTCCACGCTCTAAAACATCTTGTTCTGTCAGATGGTTTTGAACCATAAATAATGCCATATCGCCAACAACTTTTGATGACGGTGTTACTTTTACAATATCTCCAAACATGTCATTCACACGACGGTACATTACTTTCACTTCATCAAAGCGATCTCCTAAACCAACCGCCTTCGCTTGTTGCTGAAGATTACTATACTGTCCACCTGGCATTTCATGCATATATACCTCTGTGTGAGGTGCATTCATACCACTTTCAAACGGTGCATAGTATTTGCGTACATCTTCCCAATAATGAGATAGCTTTTCTAAAGAATCGATATTAACATCTGGTTGTCTTTCATTTCCACCTAGTGCATAGAATAATGTGTTCGCACTCGGTTGTGACGTTTGACCAGCCATAGAACTCACTGCTACATCGACAATATCAACACCTGCTTCAATTGCCTTCGTATACGTTAATATACCATTTCCACTCGTATCGTGCGTATGCAGGTGAATCGGAATCGATACCGTCTCTTTTAATGCTGAAACTAAATCATATGCTGCGTTTGGTTTTAGTAAGCCAGCCATATCTTTAATACCTAAAATGTGAGCTCCCGATGCTTCCAACTCTTTTGCTAAGTTTTTATAATAATTCAAATCATATTTACTACGTAATGGATCATGAATATCTCCTGTGTAGCACATTGTTGCTTCTGCAATTTTACCAGTATCTCGTACAGCATCAATTGCAACTCTCATACCTTCTACCCAGTTTAAACTATCAAAAATACGGAACACATCAATGCCTGCTTGAGCAGAACACTCCACAAATTTTTGAATTAAATTATCTGGATAGTTTTTGTAGCCAACTGCGTTTGACGAACGTAGTAACATTTGGAATAAAACGTTCGGCATTTTTTCACGAAGATCTAGTAATCGTTCCCATGGATCTTCTTTTAAGAAACGATACGCGACATCAAACGTTGCACCGCCCCACATTTCAGCTGAGAATAGGTTTGGTAACATTCTCGCTGTTGGCTCTGCAATTTGATGTAAATCTTTTGTACGAATACGAGTTGCAAGTAATGACTGATGTGCATCACGGAATGTTGTATCCGTTAAAAGTACACGGTTTTGATCCTGTACCCATTTTACTAATCCATCTGCTCCACGCTCGTCCAAAATTTGTTTCGTTCCATTTTGGATTGGCTCTGAATGTTTTAAACATGGAATACGAGCATCTGGGAATATTGGCTTTTCTTTTTTCCCTACTCCTGGGAAGCCATTTACTGTTACTGAACCAATATAATTTAACATTTTCGTTCCGCGGTCTTTACGTTTCGGGAACAAGAATAGTTCAGGTGACACATCAATAAACGAAGTATCATATTCTCCTGATAAGAAGTTTTTATGTTTTACTACATTCTCTAGGAATGGAATATTTGTTTTAATACCACGAATACGGAATTCTTTTAAGTTACGTTCCATTTTTGCAGCAGCTTGCTCAAAAGTAAGTGCCCAAGTTGTAACTTTTACAAGTAAAGAATCGTAGTATGGTGTAATAACTGCACCTTGGAAGCTATTTCCTGTATCAAGACGCACACCAAAACCACCGCCTGATCGATACGCCATAATTTTTCCTGTATCCGGCATAAAATTATTTAGTGGGTCTTCAGTTGTTACACGAGATTGGATTGCAAATCCATGCACAACTACTTCCTCTTGCTTCGGAACACCTACTATTTTACTATGTAATGCATGTCCATCAGCTATTAAAATTTGTGATTGAACGATATCGACTCCTGTAATCATCTCTGTAATCGTATGTTCTACTTGAACACGTGGATTTACTTCAATAAAGTAAAACTCATCATCTTTTACAAGGAATTCTACTGTTCCTGCATTTAAATAGTTTACATTTTTCGTTAACTTCACAGCAGCATCACAAATACGCTGACGCAGATCATCTGAAAGTGATACACTCGGTGCTATTTCTACAACTTTTTGATGACGACGTTGTACAGAACAGTCACGCTCGTATAAATGGACAACATTGCCTTCTTCATCTGCTAAAATTTGTACTTCTATATGTTTAGGTTTTTCAACGAATTTTTCGACGTAAACTTCATCATTACCAAAGGCTGCTTTCGCTTCTGATTTCGCTCGATTATATGATTCTCCTAATTCCTCACTAGTACGCACAATACGCATACCACGACCGCCACCACCAAGAGATGCTTTAATAATAATCGGGTAATCATACTTTTCAGCAAATTTTTCGACTTCTTCTAATGAATTTACTGGACCGTCACTACCAGGTATAACTGGAATTTGTGCTAGCTGCGCTTGTGTTCTTGCTTTCACTTTATCTCCAAACATATCTAAATGCTTGCTTTTCGGACCGATAAAGATAATCCCTTCTTCTTCACAACGTTTCGCGAATTGAATATTTTCTGACAAGAAACCATATCCAGGGTGGATTGCATCTACATGATTACTTTTTGCAATCTCAATAATGCCTTCAATATCTAGATAAGCATCAATTGGTTTTTTTCCTTCCCCAACTAAATAGGACTCATCGGCTTTATAGCGATGATAAGAACCACTATCCTCTTTAGAATAGATTGCAACTGTTTTTAATCCAAGTTCCGAACAAGCTCGAAACACACGAATTGCAATCTCTCCACGGTTAGCTACCAATACTTTTTGAATACGTTGCAGCTTTGTCATGATTTTCCCCCTCTACTTTCCTACCACTCTAGAGATAAAATATATACACACCTTAAAAAGCGTGAAGTTCTTCACTTTCCACATTATATTATACTTAGAAAGCTTCACTTTATTTTTATCCATCATACCTTATTTTTTAACAAATGATAAGTTTTCTGTACAATTTGTTTCACAAAAATAGTATAGCATACCTCTTCCTTTTCTAACAACTTAATTGTATATCACATTTAACAAAATGTGATATATCTTTTAACTGAAACAGAAAATAATACATCATATTTAAAACTACTTGAAAATAAAAAACACATCATGCTCTAAAGCACGATGTGTTTTTTATTTTACAACTACAAGATGTGGTCCATTTTGTTCTCTTTCTTTTATTACACCATTCTGTTGTTTTTCTTCTCGTTTTACATGACTAGCAATATTAAGTAGTATTCCCATCGCAAGTAGATTAGCTAATAAAGAACTACCACCGTAACTGACAAACGGTAATGGTACTCCTGTAAGTGGTATTACTCCAGACATACCACCAACATTAATAAACGTTTGAACTCCAACCAAGCTTGCAATTCCGATAGCTATTAAACTTCCAAATGGATCTGTACACTTTTGTGCAACTCTAAATGATCGAATAATAATAAGCAATAGACAGATTAAAATAATAGCTACACCTATAAATCCAAGCTCTTCAGATATAATCGCCATTATAAAATCTGTTTGCGGCTCTGGTAAATAACCATACTTTTGTACACTATTTCCTAATCCTCGACCATTTAACCCACCTGAAGCAATTCCAATAAATGAATTTATTAATTGGAACCCATCCTTTTGTGGATCACTAAATGGATCAAGAAAAACTGAAAAGCGTGCCTTTTGATACGAACTTAATGCATAATTCCCAAGAAAATATAGCGCTGGAATCCATACTATAGAAGTTAAAACAATTCGTTTAATCCATAAGTTAATCCGTACTCCTGAACAAAGAAACATAATTCCTACTGTCCCCATAATTAACAAATCAGTCCCTAAGTCATTTTGCTTTAAAATTAAGAACATAATTAAACCAACACCCAAAAGTACTGGCCCTGACCCTTTAAAAACAGGCGTATTCGTTTCCTGCCTCTTCGCAAAGAAATTGGCCAACACAAGAATAACTGTTATCTTAACAAATTCCGCAGGCTGTATTCCAAATATCCATCCACTTGCACCATTTACTGTCTTAGCAAAAAATGCAGCTGCTGCTAATAATGCAACACTAATTCCATAACTTCCCAATAAAAAGATTCGTTTTCTCCACACTTTATATGGGATAATAGCAAGAACTATTAATAACACTGTTCCAGCAGCTAGAGTAATTAATTGTCTTTTAAAAAAGAAATTTGCTGGTTTATCAAACCTCGAAATCGCAACAATGGAACTCGAACTATATACCATTATAACTCCCAGCACACATAAGATAACAAGAGGAAGTAACAATGAATAATCCATTGATTTCCATACTTTTTTCATTTCATTTCCTCTTTCTGTTTCAATTTAATTATTGTTGTATTCCATATGTACATTGATTCTTCCTGCTTTATTATACAAATAAAAAGCTCAAACTAATTTAGTTTGAGCCCCCTTATTTGAACCCGTTATTGTTGTTTGTTTGTAAACGCTTCATGAAGTGCAGATAACTCACGTTCGAGCTCACCTAACATTGCTTTCCCTTGTTCTTCTGCAATAAGACCAAGGCGAACTGCAAAATCGACCTCGCGGGATAGTCCAAACATTTGTGTGTCTAACACTTCTTCATATAATGGACATTGCGGCATTGTAAGATGGTCCATTTGCACCTTAATAAGTCTTAAAATCTTCTCTGCATCCGCTTGTAGAAGGGCTAGTGCCTTTTCCTGATGATTTGCTACTGTCTCAGACGCCAAATTGATTCCCTCCGTTTCCGTCCTACTCTCCTCTATCCTATCTATTAATATTAGCGATAGTTTTAATAAATTGCAATAGAAACATTTTTTGTGACAATAGTGTCTAATGCTATTATACTGAAAAGTGGGAGTATAACACAAATGGGGGAACAACAATGAGCGAAATTTTATTTATTAACGGAAAAGTACGTTTTCCAATCACTATTGATCCAACTGTTTGGATCTTTGATGATCGAAAAGTAGATTTGACAACTTACTTTGATGAAACTAGAGAAAACACGTCTGAACTAGAAACTTATTTAAAAAACACTTCAGAGCATTGGGATCGTGAAATTCGTGATGGTGCTGCCTTCCCGCCGATACAACAAAGTGTAAAGAAATATAAAAAAGAACAGCTGATTACTGGAACATTTGGTATACCATTTCATCCATTCCTTGCTAACGCTGAAATTTTAGAAGACGCTACGCAAGTTGAAATTGAAACGGTAGATCATACAATGACACTTCCATTAGAAACTGTCAAAAATGCTATACTAGGCTTTTCAAAAGAAGGAAAACCATTAAAAGAAGATGGGCCTGTTCATCTCTATTTCAATGATGGATCTAATCAACAAAATCCAATCCGTAACATCCGTCAATTTACAATTATTTAAAGAAAAGGAGTGAGCTTAAGCTCACTCCTTTTTACAATAAATCTGCTGCTAGTTGAGCTAAATTAGATCGCTCCCCTTTAACAAACTTCACATGACCACTAATACGCTGTTCTTTAAACTTCTCTACAACATACGTTAAGCCATTATTATATTCATCTAAATATGGGTGATCAATTTGCTGAGGATCTCCCATCAATACAATCTTACTCTTTTCCCCTACCCTAGTTAGTATCGTTTTTACTTCATGCTTTGTTAAATTTTGTGCTTCGTCAATGATAATGAACTGATCTGGAATACTTCTCCCGCGTATATAAGTAAGGGCTTCTACTTCAATCGAACCCATTCCAGCTAAAATAGCATCTAACTCTCCTGGCTTTTTTGTATTAAATAAATACTCTAGGTTATCAAAAATTGGCTGCATCCATGGTCTTAACTTTTCTTCTTTTTCTCCTGGTAAATAACCGATATCTTTTCCGACTGGAACAATTGGCCTTGCAACGAGTAATTTTTTATATAACCCTAAGTCTTCCGTTTGCATGAGTCCCGAAGCTAACGCAAGTAACGTTTTTCCTGTGCCGGCTTTCCCCGTTAACGTTACAAGCGGAATATCTTCACGAAGCAACAATTCTAACCCCATAATTTGCTGCACGTTTCGTGGTCGTATCCCCCACACTTGTTCATTGTGAAAAATAAGTTTCTTTACCTTCTTACCTAAGTGATCCACAATGCCAAGCGCAGAACTAGAGCCCCCTAATGCATCTTTCATTACTACAAATTGATTTGGGTAAAAAGGGTGATTCGCAATTTCAGATAGAGGCAATTCACCTTTCTCATAAAAATAATCCAATTGTTCTTTTGATATATATCCTTCTAAAAAGCCAGAATATATATTTTCTACTTCAATTACGCGATCACTTAAATAATCTTCAGCCTTCAAACCAATTGCATCAGCTTTTACCCTTACGAGTACATCTTTACTTACTAAAATAACAGACTTCCCGTCCTCTTTTTCCTGTTCTTCTAAAGATAGATTTTTTGCTACAGCTAAAATTCGATTATCATTTGTTTTTTCTACAAAAATATCTTGTAGTTGCACAAATGAACGATGGTTTAATTCAATACGAAATGTTCCGCCATTTTCTAGCGGGATACTTTCATGCAGCTTTCCTATTTCACGAAATTTATCTATTAACTTAGATACATAACGAGCATTTCGTCCTACTTCATCCATATAACGTTTTTTCGAATCAACCTCTTCTAATACAACTGCTGGAATCACTACTTCATTGGTTTCAAATGAAAAAATAGATAAAGGATCCTGCAAAAGTACATTCGTATCTAACACATAAATTTTATCCAACCTGTTACCCCCTGACTCCACTTTTAAATTTGTAGAACAAGGGTTTCATCCATAAAATATGGACGAACCATTGTTATAATTATATGTACCGTGTAAACGAGGTAGAATCGAAAATCATAGTCATTAAACCTTTTATTTATTCTTTATTCATTTCTGTTCAATATATTACTTTTTATTATAATTATTAACGTTAAATCACAATAACCGATTACAAAAGTGAATAAACGAATTTCTTATTTAGCACATTTATAATTCTCTTATTCCTACTAGCACTTCGTTATCCAACTTTTTCGCCGCCCGAAGATCGTATGTTTTTTCATATGTTGGTTCAATTGCAAGTTTCGCTCCATAAAACATAACATCACGTACTTCTTGCACATTAACTTCTATTACAGTTAATTTCAAAGAAATACCTTCCATTCTATCTGTCAAAATTTCACCTGCACCACTTATGGAAAATACGGATTCATTCGCCATTATAGTCAATACTACCCCTGTATTATGCCTTATATTTTCCACAATACGTGACCGTTGATCTACTGCAAATCGAATACTAGTTTTGCTCACTGCATACACCCAAGAAATAGCACTTACGTTAGGAACTTGTTTTTCAAAATCTGTCGTTGCTATCATCACAATACACTCTTTACGCAACGTTTGTACTAAACCCTCTGTTAAAGTAGGCTCTACTACATTCGCCATATTTTCACCTCCAAACATACTTGGTATATCCTTATCATAACTTATTTTTCGAATTGCGAAAATATTATTTTTTCCCACTATTATTCAAAAACATTATACTTCCATGATATACTTATACTGATAGAATTCGTATTGAGGTGACGAAATGAGAGTCAAATGTATGATTTGTGATAAAAAAGATATGTTAGATGATGAAAATCCTATGGCAAAAAAACTGCGTAATCGCCCTATTCATACATATATGTGCATGGAATGTTCGGAACGAATTGCAGAGCGTACAATGGAACGTCATGCAAGTGGTAATTTCCGATTATATCGTGATAAAAAAGTCGAAGACGATTGGTAAAATGTAAATAAGTCCTTACTCATATAGATAAGGACTTATTTATATTTTTCTGGCTCACGGTTCATCTGATCCAAGAAACAATCAATGGCTTCTAGCGGAAACCTTGCAGATTTCCTTTCCCCATTCATTTCATATGTAATTAAATACATTTCCTCGTTCTTTTTAACTTCCACATCTTTTAATTTATGTTCTTCATATATCATATTTTGAAATAACAAATATGTTTCTTTTGCAGCACTATCATCCGGACGTGCTTCCGCAACTGTTTTAATTGTTAACCAATTATATAGTACATCTTGTACTGAACGCATAAAACTTCGCCCCCTCACCCTGCTTTTTGTTGTTTCGCTTGACGTAATCGTAACCTATAAATTCCAAGTACAATTGCCGCTACAACAAGTCCCTCTCCAACAGGTAAAAAAACTGCAAAGAAAGTTAACACTGTACATCCAATCGCTAACGATATATATATCACTATATTTTTTATTATTGATAGTTTTCTTGCAAAACCTAAATTATACACAAGTGCACTTAATATAATAATGATGCCATACAGTAACCACATCCCTAATTCTGGATTTTCATCAACTTTACATAATTTCGCAAAAAAAGACATTCTTTCTAACACTATTTATCCCCCCTTCTCATAAAAAAACAAAATTTCTTTATGTACTTAATACAAGAGTAACCCGCGAAAAAAATACTGTCCACTAAAAAGAGTAAATATTCTAAAAATAAACATAAAAAAACAGCTACCTTAATTTAAGGTAGCTGTTTTATTTTTTACGCTTCTACAGATTTCTTTTTCTTAGCAGCTCTTTCACGTTCGCTCTTATCAAGAATCTTTTTACGTAAACGAATTGATTCTGGAGTTACTTCACAGAACTCGTCATCGTTTAAGTACTCTAATGACTCTTCTAGAGTCATTAAGCGTGGTTTTTTCATTGTTGAAGTTTGATCTTTCGTTGCAGAACGAATGTTAGTTTGTTGTTTCATTTTCACAACGTTAACTGTTAAGTCGTTCTCACGAGTATGTTCTCCTACAATCATACCAGCATATACTTCTGTACCTGGTTCAACGAAGATTACACCACGGTCTTCAACTTGCATAATACCGTATTGTGATGCTTTTCCTGTTTCAAGTGAAACTAGAACACCTTGGCGACGTCCACCCACTTGTCCAGCATGTACTGGTTGGTAGCAATCGAATGTATGGTTTAAAATACCGTAACCACGAGTTAATGTTAGGAATTCTGTTGTGTAACCAATTAAACCACGTGCCGGAACCATGAAAGTAAGGCGAACTTGACCGTTTCCGTTATTCACCATGTCTAACATTTCACCTTTACGTGCACCCATTGATTCCATAATAGAACCAGTGTATTCTTCAGGAACATCGATTTGTACGCGCTCTACAGGTTCACATCTTACGCCATCGACATCTTTAATAATTACTTCAGGCTTAGATACTTGTAGTTCATAACCTTCACGACGCATGTTTTCAATTAAGATAGATAAATGCAGTTCCCCGCGTCCAGATACGATCCATGCATCAGGAGAATCTGTATTATCTACACGTAAACTTACATCTGTTTCTAATTGTGAACGAAGACGCTCTTCAATTTTACGAGATGTAATGAATTTACCTTCACGACCTGCAAATGGGCTGTTATTTACAAGGAATGTCATTTGTAGTGTTGGCTCATCAATACGTAATAATGGTAAAGCCTCTTCATGCTCAACCGGACATACCGTTTCACCTACGTTAATGTCTTCCATACCTGAAACAGCTACTAAATCTCCAGCTTTTGCTTCTTCAATTTCTTGACGTTTTAATCCAATGTAACCGAATAATTTCGTTACGCGGAATTGTTTTACACTTCCGTCAACTTTCATTAAAGCAACTTGTTGTCCAACCTTCATTGTACCGCGGAATACGCGTCCAACTCCAATACGTCCAACGTAGTCGTTGTAATCAAGAAGTGCTACTTGGAATTGAAGTGGCTCTTCGCTGTTATCAACTGGTGCTGGAATATGTTCGATAATTGTATCGAATAATGATTTCATATTCTCTTCTTGATTTGCTGGATTTGAATCTAAGCTTGCTGTTCCGTTCATTGCTGATGCAAATACAACTGGGAACTCTAATTGATCTTCGTTTGCACCAAGTTCGATGAATAAGTCAACTACTTCATCAACTACTTCATCAGGGCGAGCGAAGTCACGGTCAATTTTGTTTACAACAACGATTGGAGTTAAGTTTTGCTCAAGAGCTTTCTTTAAAACGAATCGTGTTTGTGGCATACAACCTTCATATGCATCAACAACAAGTAGAACACCATCAACCATTTTCATGATACGTTCTACTTCTCCACCGAAGTCAGCGTGACCTGGTGTATCTAAAATGTTAATTCTTTTATCTTCATAGTGAATCGCTGTATTCTTCGCTAAAATTGTAATACCGCGTTCTCTTTCTAGATCATTTGAATCCATTGCGCGTTCTTCAATATGTTCATTCGCACGGAATGTCCCCGCTTGACGTAATAACTGGTCAACAAGTGTTGTTTTACCATGGTCAACGTGGGCAATAATTGCTATATTACGTAAATCTTGTCGTTTTTTCAACATGTCCAACTCCTAATGTCTTTTTAATCCTTCTCTATTATAAGAGCGAAGGGGATACAATAGCAATTAAAATAAAAGCAAGAATGAAAATATAGTTGTATTCTTACTTTTGTGAAAGTAAAATGAGATTGGAGGGTGAAGAAATGGAACACATTCAATATCGCTTTTTATTAACCGCAATTATCGGTGTTATTTTCTTAATCGGTATCGGCATTATGATTGCTGAAAATAGTCCAATCGGTATTATTATTTGCATTATCGGTACATTTGTTGCAGTTGGATACGGTTTTGTAACAAAAAGAAAAATGCGCAAATCACAATAACGCTAAAAAGTAAGAAGCTTATACACAGCCTCTTACTTTTTTTGTTGCTCTCATATAAATGATAACACTTCTTCATACACTCCTGGTTTTGCAACTAACACACTGCTCTTCTCTATGATAGAAAGTGGTGCTCCAGCGAATGTCGTTACCTTACCTCCAACTTCTTCTACAATTATCTGTCCTCCGCCAAAATCCCATGGTGATAATCTCGGCGTTACATATGCATCTATTCTTCCTGTTGCAACATATACCATCTCTAACGCTGCACAGCCATATGATCTCGTGCCCCTTGCTTTCTTAACAAGTGCCATCATACTTTCCATATTAAGCAATGGATTATCTGTAAGCCATATCGCATTTAAAGCTACAATACTTTGCTCTACAGTCCCTTTTTCCAATGGAGGAATTGATATATCATTACAAAAAGCTCCAGACCCCTTGACTGCATGATATAGTTCATCATGTACTGGATCATAAATAAGTCCAATCTTTCCGATACCGTTCTCATAAATCCCAATTGAAATTGCAAAATTTCTTTTTTGATGAACAAAGTTCATCGTGCCGTCAATTGGATCAATTAACCAAACAACCCCGTCAGAAGACGTTATCTCGTCTCCATAACCCTCTTCTCCTAAAATATTATGATTCGGGAATGTTTCTTTAATTTTCCCAATTAAAAACTGTTCTATCTCTCGGTCCATATTTGTAACTAAGTCAGCTGCATTGGATTTTGTTTCTATAATAAGTGCTTTTTTCATGGATGCCATTAAATGCTCTCCTGCATCCCGAATCCACCGTTTGGCGTGTGCATCGATGTCTTTCCATACTTCTTGCATGTTTAAACACTCCGATCTATACTGTTCACAGAAAAAACGAACCCTTTATAAGGTTCGCACCAACTAATTTTTTATACATATACTATTATTACGCTTCTAAACGAATCATTTCAAGTCTTAACACTTCTAACTTTTGTACACACTCTTCTTTTTTCTGTTTATCATCTTCCATCATCGCATCATATAAAGTTGCTAATTCATAATCTAGCTCCAAACGTAGCACCGGTATTCTCTTTTCGGCATCTGTTCTCTTTAACGCATTAATCACCTGTCTCATATTATTTGCCTCCTCCCAATATTCGTCTGCCCTCGGACTAGAATTAATTCAATTTTCTGATTTTTTGTTTTATACTATACTATGTTGGATAAATCATCTATGCAACAAAATTATATTTTTTTATTTAAATTTTTTTGTGCTGTTTTTTTTATGAATAGTACAAGCTATGCTAAAATAAAAGCAAAATAGGAGTTGGAGGAACAATCATGACAATACAAACATTCAAGTCAACTGATTTTGATGTCTTTACAGTTGATGGTCTCGAAGAACGAATGAGTGCAATTAAAACGAACATTCATCCTAAGCTAGAAGCTTTAGGGGAACAATTTGCAGAATACTTATCCCAACACACTGATGAGAACTTTTTTTATCATGTTGCAAAACACGCACGCCGCAAAGTCAATCCACCAAACGATACTTGGGTTGCTTTTTCAACAAATAAACGAGGATATAAAATGCTACCGCATTTCCAAATCGGCTTATGGGGTACTCATGCCTTCATATACTTTGGTTTAATCTATGAGTGTCCACAAAAAGTTGAGACGGCTCATGCCTTCTTAGAACATTTAAATGATTTAAAAACAAATATTCCAAATGACTTCGTTTGGTCCATTGACCATACTAAACCAAGTGTGAAATTACATAAGACACTTGAAACTGAAGACTTACAAAAGATGATTGAACGACTAGCTACTGTAAAAAAAGCAGAATTATTAGTTGGTATTCATATATCACCAGAGGAGTTTTCAGCAATGACCAACGAACAATTCCTTGCTAAGATTGAATCTACGATGCAATCACTCCTTCCTTTATATGCACTTTGTAATCGATAGTAGAAAACGGACAATTTATATTGTCCGTTTTTAGTTGTTATCACATTATATCACTTCAGTTTTTATTTTTCAAAATATTTTTTACATTTTTACAAGCTTTTGTTCTTCGACTTCCTTTGCCCTTTGAATAGCACGATATATAGAGTATCCACTTACTTCTTGAAACTCTTTATCAATTTTCTTTTCTTCTGCTTTCGATGGAACAATCTCTTTAAAACGACGATATAAACCCATTAATTCTTCTCTTATAATTCCTTTTTCATAAGCTTTCTCAATCGCTTCATAAAACTTCACAATTATAACCATTTCCTCATTTGACCAATCATAATCTAACGGATATTGATATTCCATTTCGCACCTCATTTATCATTTCTTCTTGTTTCAATATAGCCACTCTGCATTATACACTATTTATTCATTTTAATGGAATTGTCTTCCTCTATTCATTAGTTGAGGCTAACTATTAAACATACTCACCTTAAAAATATTTTTTTCTATACATCTATAATTATTGGTGATATAATGCTTTTGTTTTATAGAAAATAAAGTGAAGCTACCATCTCAAAAACGATTTTTTGAATGGCAGAAAAACAAGCCTTATTCTAAAAAAGGACTTACTTTTTTAGAGCAGGATTATATAAAACAAATTATACTAAATATTACGAAGAAGAAGGGGTGTATAGATTGTCCCAATACGAAACACCATTGTTTACCGCTTTAGTTGAGCACAGTAAGCGAAATCCAATTCAATTCCATATTCCTGGTCATAAAAAAGGACAGGGCATGGATCCTACATTTCGCGAATTTATTGGGCATAATGCATTAGCAATTGATTTAATTAATATTGCGCCACTCGATGATTTACATCATCCAAAAGGTATGATTAAAGAAGCACAGGATTTAGCAGCCGCTGCATTCGGTGCAGATCATACTTTCTTTTCTATTCAAGGTACAAGTGGCGCTATTATGACAATGGTGATGAGCGTTTGCGGTCCTGGTGACAAAATCCTAGTACCACGAAACGTGCATAAATCAGTAATGTCAGCTATTATTTTCTCAGGTGCAAAACCGATTTTCATGCATCCTGAAATCGATCCGAAACTCGGTATTTCTCATGGAATCACAATTCAATCTGTCAAAAAAGCACTTGAAGAGCACTCAGATGCAAAGGGCTTACTTGTTATTAACCCAACGTACTTTGGATTTGCTGCAGACTTAGAACAGATTGTACAATTAGCACATTCTTATGACATCCCTGTACTAGTCGACGAGGCTCATGGTGTTCATATTCATTTTCACGATGAATTGCCGATGTCGGCGATGCAAGCTGGTGCAGACATGGCAGCAACAAGTGTTCACAAATTAGGAGGCTCTTTAACTCAAAGTTCTATTCTTAATGTGAAAGAAGGCTTGGTGAATGTAAAACATGTCCAATCTATTATTAGCATGCTTACAACTACATCAACTTCTTACATCTTGTTAGCATCACTTGATGTTGCGAGAAAACGTCTTGCTACAGAAGGAACAGCACTCATAGAACAAACAATACAATTAGCTGAACATGTTCGTGATGCTATAAATTCTATTGAGCATCTTTACTGTCCTGGAAAAGAAATGTTAGGTACAGATGCTACCTTTAACTATGATCCTACAAAGATAATTGTATCTGTAAAAGATTTAGGTATTACCGGCCACCAAGCTGAAGTATGGCTTAGAGAGCAATATAACATTGAAGTAGAACTCTCAGATTTATACAACATACTATGTCTTATCACTTTGGGAGACACAGAAAGTGATACAAATACACTTATTGCAGCATTACAAGATTTAGCAGCAACATTTAGAAATAGGGCAGATAAAGGTGTTCAAGTACAAGTAGAGATTCCAGAAATTCCAGTGCTAGCACTTTCTCCTCGAGATGCTTTTTATTCGGAAACAGAAGTCATTCCATTTGAAAATGCATCGGGTCGTATTATAGCTGATTTTGTTATGGTTTATCCGCCAGGGATTCCAATCTTTACTCCGGGGGAAATTATTACACAAGAAAACTTAGAGTATATTCGTAAAAACTTAGAAGCAGGTTTACCTGTACAAGGTCCTGAAGATATGACATTACAAACATTACGTGTTATTAAAGAGTACAAGCCTATCAGTTGATAGGCTTTTTTTTCACCTTTTTTCCTTTTCTTCATACGATACTAAAGAATGTAACGTATAGGTGGGGATACTATTATGATTGTAATAGGCCGTTCTATTGTACATCCTTATATTACAAATGAATATGAGCCATTTGCAGCAGAGAAACAACAAATTTTATCAATAATGGCAGGAAATCAAGAAGTTTATTCCTTCCGAACAGCTGATGAACTCAGCTTTGATCTCAATTTACGAGTTAATATTATTATCTCTGCACTAGAACTTTTTCAAAGTGGATTTCAGTTTCGCACATTTCAACAATCCTTTTGCAACCCCCAGTATTGGAAAAGAACATCCCTTGGAGGATTCGAGCTTCTTCCAAACATACCACCTTCCATTGCCATACAAGATATTTTCAAAAACGGAAAACTATATGGAACTGAATGTGCAACCGCTATGATCATTATTTTTTATAAAGCTTTATTATCATTGTATGAGGAAGAAACTTTCAATCGTCTATTTGCAAACCTTTTACTTTATACATGGGACTATGATCAAGATCTAAGGCTCATAACAAAAAACGGTGGCGATCTTGTTCCAGGTGACCTCGTTTACTTTAAAAACCCACAAGTGAATCCAGCTACGATTGAGTGGCAAGGAGAAAACACAATCTATTTAGGAAATTTCTTTTTTTACGGACATGGCGTAGGTGTAAAAACAAAAGAAGAAATTATTTATTCATTAAATGAACGACGTGTCCCTTACGCTTTTATTTCAGCTTTCTTGACCGATACTATTACCCGTATAGATAGCCGTATAATGAGCCAATACGCTTCTTCTAGTACACCACAGACATCCATAAGCTTTATTCCAATTAGAGATGATGCAATCGTTGCAACAGTTGGCCATACAACTACAATTTATTAAAAAAGCGCCTACACATGTAGGCGCTTTTTCTTATTATTAAGCTTTTGTATGTTCTTTATGGTCACATTCGCAATGAGATCCACATTTCCCGTATAGTACTGTTGATTTTTCATCTTCAAAATGTCCAATTGTTCCTTCACATACTTGGCATACGATTGTTCCCATTTTCATTTCCCCCTGAGTTTTAATAGTAATCTATTTATTTATCATTAAGCTTTCGCATTATCTTTTCTAGCACAGTCACAATTTGTTCCACATTTTCCGTAAAGTACTGTCGTTTTCTCATCTTCAAAATGTCCGATTGTTCCTTCACATACTTGGCATACGATTGTTCCCATTTTTCATTTCCCCCTAAGTTTATGGTCCTAAAAACTTTTAGCTGTCCATTTCCTATCAATTATTGGGCTTTTGTATGCTCTGTGTGATCACATCCGCAAGATCCACATTTCCCGTAAAGTACCGTTACTTTCTCATCTTCGAAGTGTGCAATTGTACCTTCACAATCTTGACATACGATTGTTCCCATTTTTCATTTCCCCCTAAGTTTATAATCCCAAAAACTTTTTTGTAACCGCTTAACTTTCTGTCTTTATTTTAATATGTTATACTTTTTACGTCAATAGGTTTTTAGTATAACACATTAAATATTTTAAATTTTAATTAGTATGCGATATTCAAATAAAAAACAGCCATATTTATAAGTACGACTGTTTCACATTAATTATTCTTCATATTCCGCATGTAAAGAAGTTGACGGAACTAGAAATTTGAAAAACTGAGCTAACTCCTTCGCTTCCTCTTCTGATCCTAATTTAAAAATCTCCTGTATATATTGAACATTCTCTACATCATCTCGTCCGAGTAAAGTAGACCTTCCTGTTTGCATACAAACAATGAGCGGTTTTCCAAAAAACATATTTGTATAAATAACACCAAAATCATAACGTGTATCATGTGTCATAAATCCTAAAAATCGTACCTTCACACTTTCATGCTCATCATACAATTTTTCAAACATTGGTTTCCACCTTTCTACATCACGTTTCATTACTAGTATATTAAACAAAACATGTAATACTCCTTTTAATTGTCAAAAAATTCAGTAGGATGTAGAATGATAGTATTCTACTAAGTTAGGGGGAACTTATATGCAACACGCCTTTATTACGCTTGTACCTAAATCCAATCAACAATCTGTTTCAATAGATGATATAAAACAACTTTTTCATTATTATAAAACAGTTACTTCTAAAACTGGTGCCCAAATTAATTTCACGTATACAAATACCGCTTTTCCTTATGAAATTTTAGATACATCTACAACAACATTAAAACTTCAATCCAATCACGATCGGTATGACTCAATTTATATTGGTGTTGGTATAGAAAATGAACAATCTTTCATCCAAGTTTCTTTACCACCTAATGCAACATATGGTGACAAAGGGAAAGCAAATGAATTTTGCCGTTTTTTAGCGAAGAAATTAGAAGGAGAGTTACAATTATTTAATGGAAGAACAATGTATTTTTATAAACGTTAATTTAAAAAATAAATAATACGATTAAAAATAGTATACAATTCGAACATGTAAGAAATAACGCTTGCTTTCTTACGTGTAATACAAAATATGCTATTACATAGGCTAAATACAGGAACACGAAAAAAAGAATAACTTTATAATGAAACTTATCACCATTCGATAATGTTAATACAGTGGAAAAGCCACTCCATAGTAGTAAATGATAAAATATAACATGTAATATTTTCATGGAACCTTCTCCTTTGACATGCTCTATTTTATTAATATATGGGGTTAAGTTTGAATCAATTACATATTATAGGATGATATATATTACCTTTGAAGTAAGTTACGCCTAAATCATTTGTTAAAGTATTATATATTCATTCGACAAGTACGTTTAAAGACCTTGCAAGTCATTTGATGAAAATAAAAATAGCCCCTCTCTTATAATAAGAGAGGGGCTATTTACATTACTTAAATTATTTTACAATGTGAATTGGCATTCCAAGAGCAACTTCAGCTGCTTCCATTGTGATTTCACCTAATGTTGGGTGAGCATGGATTGTTTGAGCGATATCTTCAGCTGTCATTCCAGCTTCGATAGCTAAACCAATTTCAGAGATAATATCAGAAGCACCTGCACCTGCAACTTGAGCACCTACAAGAAGACCATCTTCTTTACGTGTTACAAGTTGTAGGAAACCGTCAGTGCTGTTTAATGATAATGCACGACCGTTAGCAGCGAATGGGAACTTAGATACAGTTACAGTCATTCCAGCTTCTTCAGCTTGTTTTTTAGTGTAACCAACAGATGCTAATTCTGGATCAGTGAAGCACACTGCAGGAATTCCGATGTAATCGATAGCTGATGCATGGCCACTAATTGCTTCTACAGCTACTTTACCTTCGTAAGAAGCTTTGTGAGCTAATGGTGGTCCAGGAACGATATCACCGATTGCATAGATGTTTGGTACATTTGTACGACATTGCTCATCGATTTCGATGATGCCGCGGTCAGTCATTTTAACTCCAACTTGCTCAAGACCGATTTCTTGAGTGTTTGGACGACGACCTACAGTTACTAATACGTAATCTGCTTCTACAGTTTGGATTTCACCTTTAACTTCAAAGCTAACTTTTACGCCAGTTTCTGTTTCTTCAACGCCTTTAGCCATAGCTTTTGTATGGATATTTACGTTACCTTTTTTCTGTAGAGCACGTTTAACAACAGAGCTCATAGCTTTTTCGAAACCAGCTAAGATTTCGTCGCCAGCTTCTACTACAGTAACTTCTGTACCGAAGTTAGCATATGCAGTACCTAATTCCATACCGATGTAACCGCCGCCGATTACAACAAGTTTTTTAGGAATTTCAGGTAAGCTTAAAGCACCTGTAGAGTTGATAACACGTTTAGAGTATTTGAATCCTGGAATTTCGATTGGTGTAGAACCAGTTGCAAGAACAGCATTTTTAAACGTATAAGTTTGAGCTGCATCTTCAGTCATAACGCGTAATGTATTAGCATCTACGAAGTAAGCTTCACCGCGAATGATTTCAACTTTGTTACCTTTAAGAAGGCCTTCAACACCGCCAGTTAATTTCTTAACTACGCCGTTTTTCCATTCTTGAACTTTTGTAAAGTCAACTTTTACGTTCTCTGCAGTGATACCCATGTCATCAGAATGCATTGCATTCTCATAACGATGACCTGCATTGATTAACGCTTTTGAAGGAATACATCCAACGTTTAAGCATACGCCACCAAGGTTAGCTTTTTCAATGATTGCTACCTTTTGACCTAATTGTGCTGCACGAATTGCCGCAACGTATCCACCAGGACCTGCACCAACAACGACTGTATCTAATTCAATTGGGAAATCTCCTACTACCATTGTTATTACGCCTCCATTACTAATAATTGTGGGTCATTCAATAGACGTTTAATTTGGTTTAACGCTTTTTGAGCAGTTGCGCCGTCAATTAAACGATGGTCAAAGCTTAGAGATAATGCTAATACTGGAGCTGCTACGATCTCACCATTTTTCACAACTGGTTTTTCAGCGATACGGCCGATACCAAGGATTGCTACTTCTGGGTGATTGATAACTGGAGTGAACCATTGTCCACCTGCAGAACCAATGTTTGTAATTGTGCAAGAAGCACCTTTCATTTCAGTTGGAGCTAGACGACCTTCACGTGCTTTACCAGCAAGATCATTGATCTCGTTAGAAATAGTGAAGATAGACTTGCGATCTGTATCTTTAACAACTGGTACTAATAGACCTTTGTCTGTATCAGCTGCGATACCGATGTTGAAGTAATGCTTATGAACTACTTCTTGAGATGCATCGTCTAAAGAAGTGTTTAACATTGGGTATTCACGTAATGCAGATGTTAAAGCTTTAACAACGTATGGAAGGTAAGTTAATTTAATACCTTTGTCAGCTGCTACTGCTTTGAACTTCTTACGGTGAGCAACAAGCTCAGTTACATCAACTTCATCCATTAATGTTACGTGAGGAGCTGTATGCTTAGAGTTAACCATTGCTTTCGCAATCGCTTTACGGATACCACTCATTTTCTCACGAGTTTCTGGATATTCACCAGCTGGAATTGGTTGTGCTTTTGGTGCTTCTTCTTTCGCTGCTGCTGGAGTAGCTTCTACTGCTGCTGGAGCCTCAGTTGCTGCTACAGTTTGTCCACCATTTGCAAATGCATCGATGTCAGCTTTTACGATACGGCCATTCTTACCAGTACCAGCTACTTTATGAATGTCTACACCTTTTTCACGAGCGTATTTACGAACAGATGGCATAGCGATTACGCGCTCATTTACTACTTCTGCAGTTGCTGCTGGAGTAGCTTCCGCTGCTGGAGCTTCTACTGCTGCTTCTTCAGCTTTTGGAGCTTCATCATGATCGTCACCTTTAAATTTAAGGTTTTCGTATCCAGGAGCATCAAATTTAATTAATGTATCTCCTACGATTGCAACTGTTCCTTCTTCTACAAGTACTTCAAGTACTTTACCTTTAACAGGAGAAGGGATTTCTACTACTGCTTTATCATTTTGTACTTCAAGAAGTACATCGTCTTCATTTACTTCATCGCCTGGTTTAATAAACCATTTTACGATTTCACCTTCGTGGATACCTTCACCGATATCTGGTAGTTTAAATTCAAATGCCACGGAATTCAGCCCCCTGATTCATTTCATTATTATGGAATATGTACAAAAGAAACCAGCATGTGCTGATTTCTTTTGCACATGAAAAACTAAAAATTAGAAGTTCATTACTTTGTTTACAGCTTCAACAATATCCTTGTGGTTTGGTAACCATACGCTCTCTGCTTGAGAGAATGGGAATACTGTATCAGCAGCTGCAACACGTACAACTGGAGCTTCTAAGTTTAAGATTGCACGGTCGTTAATTTCCGCTACAACGTTAGCTGCAATACCAGCTTGTTTTTGAGCTTCTTGAACTACAACTACGCGACCTGTTTTTTCAACAGAAGCGATGATTGTTTCGATATCTAATGGTTGAACTGTACGTAAGTCAACAACCTCTAAAGAGATACCTTCTTTTTCAAGTTCTTCAGCAGCTTTTAATGCAGCGTGAACCATAGCACCGTAAGCGATAACAGATACATCTGTACCTTCACGTTTGATATCAGCTTTACCTAAATCAATTGTGTATTCGCCTTCTGGTACATCTTGACGGAATGAACGGTACAATTTCATATGCTCTAAGTAGATAACTGGATCGTTGTCACGAATCGCAGAGATTAAAAGACCTTTAGCATCGTATGGAGTAGATGGAATAACAACTTTTAGACCAGGTTGTTGAGCCACTAATCCTTCTAAGCTATCAGCATGTAGTTCAGGAGTATGAACACCACCACCGAATGGAGAACGAACTGTTACTGGAGCAGTCCAACGTCCACCAGAACGGTAACGCATACGAGCCAATTGACCAGAAATTGAATCCATTACTTCAAAAACGAAACCGAAGAATTGGATTTCTGGAACTGGACGGAATCCTTCAAGTGCAAGACCAACTGCAAGTCCACCAATACCAGACTCTGCAAGTGGAGTATCCATTACACGATCTTCACCAAATTCAGCTTGTAAACCTTCAGTAGCACGGAATACACCGCCGTTTACACCAACGTCTTCACCAAATACAAGTACGTTAGGATCATTTTTCATTTCAACGCGTAAAGCATCAGTGATTGCTTGAATCATTGTCATTTGAGCCATGGCTTACTTCGACTCCTTTTCTTTGTAGATTTCATATTGTTCAGCTAAGTTGTAAGGCATTTTTTCGTACATGATTTCCATTAAATCAGTTACTTTTTGTTTTGGAGCTTGGTCAGCCTTAGCAATTGCTTGTTTGATATCTTCTTTTGCTTCTTCGATTACTGTCTCTTCAACTTCTTGAGACCATAGGCCTTTAGCTTCTAAGAACTTACGGAAGCGTACGATTGGGTCTTTTTGTTCCCATTCGTTTTCGATATCTTTTGTACGGTAACGAGTTGGGTCATCACCAGCCATTGTATGTGGACCGTAACGGAATGTTAAAGTCTCGATTAAAGTAGGACCTTCGCCATTTACTGCGCGCTCACGAGCGAAAGCAGTTGCTGCGTATACAGCTAATGGATCCATACCGTCTACTTGAATTCCGTAAATACCTGCTGCTACTGCTTTTTGTGCTACAGTTTTAGCTGCAGATTGCTTTTCTACTGGAGTAGAAATTGCATAACGGTTGTTTTGAACAACGAAGATTGCTGGAGCTTTGAATGCACCTGCAAAGTTCATACCTTCGTAGAAGTCACCTTGTGAAGCACCACCGTCACCAGTGTAAGTAATTGCAACAGATTTTTTACCACGTAGTTTCATACCTAACGCAACACCAGCAGTTTGGATGATTTGCGCACCGATAATGATTTGTGGAGCTAATGCATTTACATTCTCAGGCATTTGGTTACCCATGAAGTGTCCACGAGAGAATAAGAATGCTTGGTATAATGGTAATCCGTGCCATACTAATTGTGGTACATCACGGTATCCTGGTAAGATGAAGTCTTCTGCTTCAAGTGCGAAATGACTCGCTAATTGAGAAGCTTCTTGTCCAGCTGTAGGTGCGTAGAAACCTAAACGTCCTTGACGGTTTAAAGAAATAGAACGTTGATCTAATACGCGAGTATACACCATACGACGCATTAATTCTTTTAATTGATCATCCGATAATTCAGGCATAGCTGCTTCATTCACAACTTCACCGTTTTCATTTAAAATTTGTAATGTTTCAAATTGAGCTGCGATAGCTTTCATTTGCTCATCAACATTAAATAGGGTCTTTTTTGTTTTAGTACCCATTCCGTTCACCTCTTCCTCTCTTGAACCATATTCTGAAACGCTTTCACTGGCTATTTTCCAGTTTAAAAAGCGCAACGATGTAAACCAACATGTTTGTCTGTCGGTTGAGAATAATTTTGTGTACCTAACAATCTGTACTAATGTTTTTTCAGAAACATATTAATACAATCTTGATCACGTTTTTTAGTTTACAACTATTCTAATTACGATGTCAATTACTTTGAATACGTTTTTTTATAAATAATATGCAGGTTTCTACTACACAAACGTGTTTTTATTTTTTACATCTGTATTAGTAAGCATTGACCTACTGTTATATTATTCCCTTTTTCACTTATTTTTTCTCTTAGAATAATATGTAAACGATTTAATTCTCTTTAGTTTTTCTCTCTTCGTAACAAAAATATACAAACTACTCTTCCTTTTTTAGGTAAATACCTATACATTCCTCCCCTCTCTTCCATACATTATAGTAACCGCAGTATTAGCGGGAAATGATAAAGGAGGTCATCTCATGTACGGATACTCATATTGCTATCCAACTTGTTCATATCCTTCCTACGGTTATGGCGGTTCTTGTGGCGGGTCTGGACGCGGCTTCGCCTTAATCGTTGTGTTGTTTATTCTTTTAATTATCGTTGGTGCTGCTTGCATTCGCTAATGTAAAACGAAACAACTATGGAAAGAAAAAGACGGCTTTGCCGTCTTTTTTTGTTTATCACATACATAACTACTCTATAATAGAACGATTTCCAAAATGCCTTCCCTTTCTTGCCGATGACTTTTTCCATCTCCTTTGGTAGACTAAAGAGGAAAGGAGAGATTACATATGCTTACAATGAAAGATGTTATTCGCGAAGGAGATCCTATTTTGCGCAACGTTGCAGAAGAGGTGTCATTACCGGCAAGCGAAGAAGATACAACTACCTTAAAAGAAATGATTGAATTTGTAATAAATAGCCAAGATCCTGAAATGGCTGAAAAATATAGTTTACGCCCTGGAATCGGATTAGCGGCTCCGCAAATCGGTGTTTCAAAAAAAATGATTGCAGTTCATGTAACCGATGCGGACGGTACATTATATAGCCATGCATTATTCAATCCAAAAATCATTAGCCATTCTGTTGAACGTACATATTTACAGGGTGGTGAAGGCTGTCTATCTGTAGACCGCGAAGTACCTGGTTATGTTCCTCGTTATACAAGAATTACAGTAAAAGCAACTTCTATTAACGGAGAAGAAGTAAAATTACGTTTAAAAGGTTTACCAGCAATCGTATTCCAACACGAGATTGACCATTTAAATGGCGTTATGTTCTATGACCATATCAATAAAGAAAATCCTTTTGCCGCTCCTGATGATTCCAAACCTCTAGAGCGATAATGATAAAGTGAAACTTTAATCAGCGGGGGGTGTTCATCCCCAATGATTATTAGTTGAACCAATCGGGCTTTTACGGACAGTTGATCCCCCACCTAACTTCTTTGCTTTCGCTGCATTTCGAGGTGGGGGTCTTACTGCACGTTAATGCGGGATAAAAAGGCGGAAGTTAATCTTCCGCCTTTTTATTATGAAATGGGTTCCATATTCACTTATAGCAATCCAGCCCACTTTAGTCCATGATATATACCGTCTTCACTAACATCCTTTGTCACATGATTTGCAAGTTTTTTCAAGTCTTCATGGCCATTTCCCATCACAATACCTGTGCCAACCGCTTCGATCATTTCTAAATCATTTAATCCATCTCCAAATGCATACACTTGATCACGATTAAAACCTAACTTTTCAATATATTTCTCAATTCCTTTTGCCTTAGAACCACCATTCGGAATGATATCCATTGAATATGCATGCCAACGAATAAAATGAAAATCTGGATAATGATTAATAAACTTTTCCTCTTCATTTACTTCACAAAAAAGTAGTGTTTGATAAATATTACGTTCCTCATAAAAATTAGGCTCATATGCTGGATGCTCAAAGTTTAAGCTTCCAAAGCCTTCTTTCACATAATCATGATATTCCACTGATGCTCTCATATCTTGATGGTCAAGATATACAAGTGGATATCCTTCTTGTTTTGCAAACTGAGTAAACTTATGTAAAGCATCTGGATGTAACGGATTATTAAATATTACCTCATCTTCAAAGACAACATATTGTCCATTAAAACTAACATAATTATGTATATCAAGTTCCTTGCGAATATCTTCGAACATAAATGGCGCGCGCCCTGTCGCAATTGCTACATGTACGCCTTTTTCTTGTAACTGTTTTACTGCATCTCGTGTAGATTGCGGAATTTTTTTATCATGATCTAATAATGTTCCATCAATATCAAAAAAGACAATTTTATCATTCATTTGTCAAAATCCTTTCTGGCACTCTATATTCCTATTTTGAATATCACTTTTCAAATTCTAAAAAAAAGTATAACATATTAAACATCTGTGAAGAAAGCGTTCCCTTTCTGACCTTATTTACAAACTTTGCATATATATATTAGTAAAACATGTGGATACTTGTTCGGATGAATTTTCTTTTCCATTCTTCCTCATACTATACCTATAACTAACGGCTACCAATCGTTACTATAGAATAACTTTCACTGTATGGGATAGGACAAGACTCACCATTCACTTTTGTCCTATCTCTTATATCAGAGATAGAATTTTCACTAGTAATATGCATGTTTAAAATAAGGAAAGGAAGGAGTAATCATGCTGAAGAAGCTGAAGAAAAAGCTCAAGCGTTATTTAAACGGTCTGGTCCGTAAAAAGACAATCGCTTAAATTGTGCCCATTTCGGGCTTTTTCTTCATTCTCATTCGAAAAAACATGAAAATCGTGACTGTTTGCTTTATAATAAGTAACAGATAATGCAAAACATAGACAAGGAGAGGTTTTCCAAATGATTTTTAAAGTATTTTATCAAGAAAAATTAACTGAGGTTCCAGTACGTGAAAATACAAAAGTTTTATATTTAGAGGCTACGTCTGAAAAGGATGTTCGTAAGAAATTAAATAAGTTCGCATATAATATCGAGTTCGTTCAGTCTGTTACTGGTGCTCATCTTGAATATGAAAAAGAAAACGCTGATTTAACATTAGCGGAAATCGTATAGCGATATGAAATTTCTAAAAAACGACCAAGTTGCTGTATTTGCTCTCGGTGGGCTTGGTGAAATCGGTAAAAATACATACGCTGTTCAATTTCAAGATGAAATTATTATAATTGATGCTGGAATTAAATTTCCAGAGGACGAACTTCTCGGAATCGATTATGTAATACCAGACTACACTTATTTTGTGCGAAACGAAGATAAAATTAAAGGTTTATTCATTACACATGGTCACGAAGATCATATCGGCGGAATCCCTTACCTATTACGTCAAGTGAACATCCCGATTTACGGCGGAAAATTAGCAATTGCACTCATCAAAAACAAATTAGAAGAACACGGCTTACTTCGTAAAGCAAAACTTTACGAAATTCAAGAAGATGACGTTATTAAATTCAAAAAAACGTCTGTATCCTTCTTCCGTACAACTCACAGTATTCCAGATTCGTACGGCGTTGTTGTGAAAACACCTCAAGGTCAAGTTGTTCATACAGGTGATTTCAAATTTGATTTCACACCAGTTGGTGAACCAGCTGATTTAACAAAAATGGCTGAAATCGGTAAAGATGGCGTGCTATGTCTATTATCTGATAGTACGAACAGTGAAGTTCCAAACTTTACTATGTCTGAGCGTCGCGTTGGTGATAGCATTCAAGACATTTTCCGTAAAGTAGACGGACGGATTATATTCGCAACCTTTGCATCGAATATTCATCGCTTACAACAAGTTATTGAAGCTGCTGTTGAAAACAACCGTAAAGTAGCTGTGTTTGGTCGAAGTATGGAAGCAGCAATTGAAATCGGACAAAACCTTGGTTATATTCGTTGCCCGAAAGATACATTCATAGATGCATCTCAACTAAACCGCTTACCAGCTAATAAAGTTGTTATTTTATGTACAGGTAGTCAAGGTGAACCGATGGCAGCACTTTCACGTATTGCAAACGGTACACACCGCCAAATTCAAATTATTCCTGGAGATACAGTTGTTTTCTCTTCTTCACCAATTCCAGGAAATACAATTAGCGTAAGTCGTACAATTAACATGTTGTACCGCGCTGGTGCTGATGTAATTCACGGGAAACTTTCAAATATCCATACAAGTGGACACGGTGGACAAGAAGAACAAAAGTTAATGTTACGTCTAATTAAACCAAAGTACTTCATGCCAATTCATGGTGAATATCGTATGCAGCGTATGCACATGAACATAGCAAATGATTGTGGTATCCCTGAAGAAAATTGCTTCATTATGGATAATGGCGATGTTCTTGCTTTACGTTCGGATGAAGCTAGCGTAGCTGGAAAAATCCCATCTGGTTCGGTCTACATTGATGGAAACGGTATTGGAGATATCGGCAATATCGTATTACGAGATCGTCGTATCCTTTCTGAAGAAGGACTTGTAATTGTAGTTGTAAGCATTGATATGAAAGAATTTAAAGTTGCAGCAGGACCAGATATCATCTCACGCGGTTTCGTTTATATGCGTGAAAGCAGCGATTTAATCAATGATGCACAAACATTAATTACAACTCATTTAGAAAAAGTAATGGAGCGTAAAACAACACAATGGTCTGAAATTAAAAATGAAATTACAGACACATTAGCTCCATTCCTATATGAGAAAACGAAACGCCGTCCAATGATTTTACCAATCATTATGGAAATATAAGAAAAAGGACAATGCCATGAAGGCATTGTCCTTTTCTCTTATCTTAAAAAATGTTTAAATCGATCCACTTCATCGTCATGACCAATGACAATTAATATATCTCCTGCTTGAATATTCTCCGTAGCCCGAGGGGATACGATAACTTCTTTACCTCGTTTAATTGCTACAATATTCAATCCAAACTTCGCACGAATATCTAATTCAATTAAAGAGTGCCCATCAATTTTTTTATTCGCAATAATCTCTACAATACTATGCTCATCTGAAAGCTCAAGGTAGTCTAACACATTGCTTGATGCAATATTATTGGCAATCCTTTTTCCCATATCACGCTCTGGATGCACAATATGATCTGCACCTATTTTACTTAACACTTTTTCATGATAATCATTTTGAGCTTTTACAGTAATATTTTTTACACCCAACTCTTTTAAAATCAAAGTCGTTAAAATACTTGAATTTAAATTATCTCCAATAGCAACGACTACGTGATCAAAATTTCGAATACCAAGGCTTTTTAATACCATCTCATCTGTTGAATCTGCAATTACAGCATGCGAAGCTATATTTGCAAATTCATTAATTTTATCCTCATCTGAATCGATTGCCATTACTTCCATACCTAATTGAGCTAGTTCTCGGCAAATACTTCCACCAAAGCGACCAAGTCCAATGACAGCAAACTCTTTTTCTTTCTCACCCACAGGAATTCCTCCAATAACTTCAAGTACTATTTATTTTCAGTGTAACACACTTTATATGCGTCACAAAAACTGTAATTAGCTCTTATTTTTGTTTTTGTATATAAAAATATTGTTGCAAGTAAAAAGCGATACCAACAAGTAACATAGCAAATACAAATATATTTCCAAACGAACTAAATGTTTCAAAAACGAATAATAATGTTTCTTGACCAAAAAAGGCAAATAGAAGCTGTATGAATGCAAATAACAACGCCCATATGTAGTGATGTTGATGGAATAAATAATGCGTGGCACCTAAAAAAGCAATAAACGAAAAGATAAAAATCCACCAATTTTCTAAAAATAGTTGCCAATTAGAAAATTGATATCCATTTACCAATATCGCAATAAGCGCGATAACTGCCATCGTCGGCACACTCCAAAATAATGCCCGTCCTCTAAAGAAACGAGTGCCTTTAACATCTCCTTTTTCATGTGCAATATATGTTAGTACTACTGTGCTTATATACAATACAGAAAGAATTGTTAAAACGATAATGAGCCAAAAATGTAATTGATAATATTCATGTTCTATATTTGTCACGATTGCAGCTAACATACACGGAATTAACATTCCTGTCCAACCATCTACTTTTCTTTCATTCCAAAAGACCGTATTACCAATCCTTATTCCTAACAACATAAAAATAATGATACCCAATACAAATAACGTAGTTTTATTCCCTACTAAACTCGTTGAGAAAGCAATTAATCCAATAAATAAAAAGAGCACAAACCCATTCATAATTTCTAGTACAGGTGATAAATATCTCTTCACCCATTTGTATGTTTCGTCATATTCATTATTATCTACTAGACGATAGGCATAAAAACTTATCCCAAAATAAACCGCCGCAATAATAACATACGCATATAAGACGAAACATAAAATCGCACTGCTAATTTGCACGTAATTCCCCACCCTTTTTTCTATGTTTCACATTGATTTTACACACTTTTCATATTAAAAGTAAACATATATAAGTTAGTCAAATAATTAATAATGAGCAGTGGCTCCCCCCCCCCCTGCTCATTATTAAAACAGTCCAATTAACTTTATTCTTATTTGTATGTAAATGTCTAAAATCAATCTATACGAGCGTTACTTACACCTCAGAACAAAAAGTTTTTTGGAACCTTCAAGAAAGCGGGAGTTTTATTTTCTATTCCCTTTCCACTTTACATATTGACTTAAAAATGTAATTGCCTTTTCAATCACTTCTTCGTCTGGTTTTAATTTCGCATGATGTAAACCATATTCTGAATTTACTCCAAGCCAAAACATAAATCCAGGGATTTCTCGAAGCATATAACCAAAATCTTCACCTGTCATTGCCTCAGTACATGTAATAACATTCATATCTGTTTGTTTATGTACAAATTGCATAAACTCTCTCGTTAACTCTTCATGGTTATATACTTGATGATACATTGCTCCGTAATCTATAATCGCCTCGCACTGGAAAGAAGCTTCGATACCTGCAACAATTGCCTCAATTCTGCTTTTCACACGCTTCATTGATTCCACTGATAATGTTCGAATCGTTCCTTCTAAACGAGATTTTTCTGCAATAATATTTTGAACCGTACCACCTGTAATTTTCCCGATTGTAATTACTGCACTATCAAGGGGATTTACATTGCGACTAATAACGGATTGAAGCTGTGTAACAAGATGACTCGCTGCAACAATCATGTCATTTGCAGTATGCGGATAGGCAGCATGGCCACCTTTCCCTTTTAAATCAATATATAATTCTGAAGTATTGGCAAATAACAGTCCTTCTTTCGTTGCAATTGTCCCTACAGCGTATTCTGGTGCAATATGAAGACCAAGAATTATATTTGGTTTCCATTCTTTTAACTCTTCACTTTCTAACATAGGAAGAGCACCGCCTGGTCCTTCTTCTGCTGGCTGGAATAGAAATACAAGGTCATCATCTATTCTTTCGCTCACAGCTTTCGTTAGAAGGCCTAAACCGATTGTTGTATGTACATCATGGCCACATGCATGCATCATTCCTTCGTGAATAGAAGCAAACTCATATCCAGTTTCCTCTGTAATTGGTAAACCGTCTATATCTGCACGATAACCTATTATTTTTTCTGGATTTTTTCCATTTACTTTAACGATTACACCTGTTTTCCATGTCTTCACTTCCACAAATTCATGAGAAAGTGTTCCTATATAATCTAAAATATACTGTTGTGTTTTCCATTCCTTGAATCCAATTTCTGGAATTCTATGTAGATCCCTACGAATTTGGACAAATTTGCTTACTGTCATTTTTGCACCTCTATCTATAAAAAGCGTAAGAGCCCATTTACGCTCTTACGCTTTTTTTACTTTTTATTTCTCTGGGTTTAATTGACGAAGCTCTTGTTTAATTTCTGTTTTTGCTTTTGTCTTCTCATCAATTTCTTTAATTACACGTGCTGGAGTACCTGCAACAACTGTGTATGGAGGCACATCTTCTGTTACAACAGCTCCCGCTGCTACAACTGCACCTTTACCTACTGTAACACCCTCTAAAACAACTACGTTTGCACCGATTACTACATCGTCTTCAACGATAACTGGTTTTGCAGAAGGTGGCTCAATAACACCTGCAAGTACAGCACCTGCACCTACGTGACAGTTTTTACCGACCGTTGCACGTCCACCAAGTACTGCGTTCATGTCGATCATAGAACCTTCACCAATTACAGCACCAATGTTAATTGTTGCATTCATCATAATTACAGCGTTGTCACCAATTTCAACATGGTCACGAATAATAGCACCTGGCTCGATGCGAGCTTTAATACCTTTTAAATCAAGCATTGGGATTGCAGAATTACGACGATCGTTTTCTACAACGTAGTCAACGATGTGCTTATTATTCTCATCAAGAATTGTCTTAATTTCAGACCATTCTCCGAATAATACACCTGATTTTTTATTCACAAATGCTTGTACTGTTTCAGGGAATGTTACTTCTTTTAAATCCCCTTTTATGTATACCTTTACAGGAGTTTTCTTTTCACTTTTTTGAATAAACGAAATAATTTCGTTAGCGTCCATCATTTTCATTCTTGTTGCCTCCTAAATCCATTTATAATGTTACTCTACCAAACGAAAGAGCGAGTAGCAAGATAATAATCTTATTTTTCCCTTTGAATTTCTTCTATAATTTCTAAAAATGCTTGTACTTGCTTCAACTGCCTTGCCGAGTCACTTGTTAACAACCATGTTTCTCTTGTCAATTGAACAGGTGTTTTATACATATTTTCCTGTACTTCCTTTAAAACAGTAGAAGGTAAAAGGGCATAACCTATACCATTTAAAACAAGTTGTTTGCATGTTTCAATTTGGTCAACTACAATCGTTCGCTTAGGCGGATTAGAAAATAAACCATACCACCAATTTTGTATTTGTCCATAATAAGTCGAGTCACTTTTAAATTGAATGAACGGTCTGTTTGTTTCTTTTAGCATCGAAATATCTTTTATTTCTTTATCAACTAAATACAGTTCATCTTCAAATAATTTTTGCTTCTGACCTTTATATTCTTGTGTTCCCCTCAGTATAGCAACATGAACGTCTCCTTCATAAAACTGCTTTTGCACTTCACTACTCCATCCAGTAAACAGCGATATCTTTACAGAAGGATATTTATGCACAAACTTTTTCAAAACAGGAGGGAGCCAATATTGACCAATAACTGATGCAACAGCTATTTTTAACGTTCCATGAGTTTCCGTTCTAAAAACAGCTAGCTCACTTTTTATATCCTCTTCTTTTTGCAACATTTCTTTGGCATAATTTGCAACTTTTTCCCCTTCAGGTGTAATTGTCAATCCTTTTTGTGAGCGAATAAAAAACTTCATTCCCCATTGTTTCTCCATAGATTGTAATCGTTGACTCAGCGCAGGTTGGGAAACAAATAAACGTTCCGCCGCTTTTCTCATATTTGATTCCTGAGCTAACACAACCATCATTTGAAAATCATCAATTTGCAACTTTCTCCCTCTTTCCTTAGCTTCCATACACCTTATTTCAATAAGCTTTCATTCAGAAAATACAATTTTCTAGCGCAAACTTTCCTTATGTTTTATGTCTTTTTAAATATAATACATACACAAGTGATATGCACGAAAAAAAGTGACTTCTTCGTTTCTATGAAGTCACTTTTCTCACGTTATCGATTATGTTGTCTTACTTTCTTGTTCAACAATTTTAAAATAGCCCGACGTGTTAAAATCCCCTCAAAATATCCTTCTTCATTAACAGCGCAAATAAAAGGATGATCAATTGTCATTTCTAAAGCTTTTGCAAATGAATCTTCTAATTTAAGAAAAGGTATATCTTCCTTCATCACCTGCTCTACTTTCATATCATCAAGTCTTTCAAACTCAATACGCTCTAATCCTAACATACCATCTAATATCATGGCAGTACTAATCAAACCATGTAATTTATACATTGGATCTAAAACAGGTATCGCCGAATATCCAGATTTCACAAGAACGAGTAAAGCGTGTTCTAAACCATTTCCAATTTGGACATGAGCTACTTTTTCCGATGAAATCATTAAATCCTTCACAAGAATTTGTTGAAATTCGTCTTTCGGAATACTAATCATATTACATCCCCCATTTTCCCTTTTTCCTGCTTATGTTCATAACTCTATTCACATTTTATAACAGCGTTTTCATATTATTATTTTGTCCTAAATTTATTTCAATAAAAATACAATCACACAGCTATTTTAGCATACAGCACAAAAAAAAGACTACCATTCCGGTAGCGCTTAATACCCTTTATTTTTTAATCTGTAAAATAACCTTGTGATTTTTTTATATTGCATCACATCTGTCTGTTTCAAACCATTCTCAATATCTGTAAGTTCTACAGCTAAAATTTCACTTGCATAATTTTGCTGAAATAAAATATCTAGTAGTAAACTTTCTTCTTCCTTCGTTAAAACAACTTCCCTTTGCATATACCCCTCTCCTTACACTCGCATCGTTACTCTTATTATATAAAAAATTTAACTCATTTAATAGATGTAATATTCAGTTTTTGCCAAAAGATATGTAACAATCGTAAACATACAAAAAATCATTTCGTATATCGATTTGCATAGCTAAACGCCGCATAAGCATCCGGCTTAATTTTTGCAGTTAATCCCATCGCTCGAATTTTTTCTGTCATATCTAAAATAAATTCTTTTGTTAAACCATCATTCCCAATGTCTAAATGAATTTCCATTATGAATCCAGCCCCATCTTGAGCATAAGGATGCAATAACTCCCATATTGTTTGTATATGAGTAGGCGTAAATAGACATGCGATTTCTTGACTAAACTGCGTTTCTAAATATATTTTCTCACGTAAAGTTGCTGGCTTATCTTTTACTGATCTATGGTGTAAACACCCCCAAGCGCCTTTTCCAACACGATGAATATGGATTGCTGTAATAAACCTCGTATCCTTTTGATGTGCTTGCGAGTCTGTCCCAATGGATAATCGATATAAATTTCGTGGATCCTTTTCAATGAAACTACAAATACGGTTAAAGACCATATCAAAATTTAAATGTCTCTCTGAAACATTGTAAAATTTATGTGCACCGTCCACAGAGTCACGTCCTTTCAATTAGACAGACTTTTCGTATTCTCATTGTATGGGACAAAAACTAAAATTATAACTTCCTATCCTTTATTCGTTTCAATATTTCGAATTACAAAGTGACAAACTTGGCACGTATAAATTACATTTTGATTAGATTGAGCCGTTAATACATGAATAATCTCAGCAGAACTTTGACAATTAGGACAAATCACAACTGGTAAACGTTCCATACGATAACCTCCTAGTTATATTTCTCCCGCTATTTGCAGAACCCAGCAATTGTGAGAAGTTTAGCTTCACATATTCACCCGGTTGGCGGGACTACTTATCCACATGGATAGGCAAACTTGCACGGATTAATTTTCATTTTAATACCATTGTAGGAAAAATAAAAAACTTCTATACATTACGCTAGAAAGTAATAGAACTAAAAAAGGTACTGCCATATGGCAGTACCTTTTTTATATGTATCAAGAAATGATATCGTAAATCTCAATTGCAACCATGTCGATATTATCGAATTGGTACACTTGAGGTTTTTCACCTTGTTGATACACTTCTAACTCATACATTTCACTTTTATCGAAAAATTTCACGCTACATTTGCGCTCACCGTTCACTTCAAAATAGCGTTGTGCTACTTCACCGCTTTCAGCTTGTTCTTGTAGACTAACAAGTCGAGTTAAAATTCCTTGGAGTAGAGACATGAAATCTCTCCTTTCTCTGATCTTCCTACCAATAGGTTTTACAGCTATACTCATTCTATCCGTCATAACAGAAAAAATGTTCCACACTCTAGGATAAAGGTTATTGGCCAGAAACTCAACTAAAAATTGTCGAAATGCGAAGGAAAAAACAGAAAGAACATATTTCCCCTTCTTTATTGCGGTTTTTATACTGGAAGAATATAATAAAAAACAGAAAAAAGGAGGAATTACAATGAAAAAAATTGAGGTTTATACACAACCCGATTGTCCGCCATGTGTTATTGTGAAAGAATTTTTGAAGCATAATAACGTTGCATATGAAGAATTTGACGTAAAAAAAGACGCTGCTGCTCGCAATCGTCTTTTATACGACTATGATTCCTATTCAACTCCAACAGTCGTAATTGATGGCGAAGTAGTTGCAGGTTTTCAAATTGAAAAGTTACAACAACTACTCAATATAGAATAGGAATAGGTAAATACCTATTCCTATTCTTATCCCGCTATTTGTAGGTAGTAAAACTCCCACCCAAAATTTAGCTAAAGTCAAAAAGTTACATGAGAGAGTACTCCCTCCCACTAATTAAAAGTTTCACTTTATAATTGTTGCAACCTTTTTATTTCAGTTAAAAGTTCCTGACTTTCATGATATCCTGCTAACTTCCATTTATCTTGATCCCTTTTTAATGTTACAATTTGATATTGCCCACTTTTTGTCCGCTCATATACATATAAATTTTTATGTTCTTCATCATACGACATTTTCGTTTCTGAATTAAAAGAAAACGGTGCTTCTTTTGCCGGAAGTAAATATTCACCACTTTGTTTATCACTTCTGCTATTTTCATCTGTAAATACTTGAAGGAAATTATCTGTAAAATACGGTGATAACGTCTCTATCATCTTATTCATCGGCAAATGCTTCCCACGAATTGAAAATTGGGTTTCATAGCCTTTTTGTATCGTTGTAAATACTTCTTTCCGATCAACTTCCACTTCCTCTTTCCCTAAAACAGTCGTAACACTATAACCAACTAGAAAGGCAACACATACAAATAGAACAAGCCATATTCCATATTTCCTCATTTTTTCACCTTCCTTTTAAAAGAACTTGTCTTTGTAGTATTCATTGTAACAATGATTATGCAAAGAAAGGACAGATTTCGTTCGTAAAATCTTTACAACGATAGACAGCATTTTCATCACCATTTTCACTATTACCAATTTATGATAAAAACAAACAAAAAATGCACGAATCTCTTCGTGCATTAAAATAAAACATCTTCTTCATATAAATATTCATAAGATAAATCTATAAATAAAAAGTTGTCATCATCAATCGGGAAAGAAAATGTTCGTACCATTTCACCCGTTTCGATATCTGCATATAAATCTGAAAGCCTCGCCTTATTCTCAAAACGCATTTTCATGATATTCTCGAGAAAATACGGGCGCCAACTCCAGTTCTTCATATAATAATCCGGCATCACAATCCATTCTCCATCTTTTTTCATAACATTTCCTGATTGTTGGAAACCATCTTCATTACAAATAAATATACGAAAACTACACTGTGATACACTTTGACTAAATTGTAATAACCAATTATTTACATCTTCATTCTTTTTTTGTTTTGATAAAACATCGCCAATTCGATCGCGTAACATCTCTGTTAAATTATAAATTTTTTGTAACTTCTTCTTTTCATGCTGAATAAACTGATGACATTCATTACCAAGTCGCTCTTTCAAAACATTCGTTTCAATAAAATCAGGTAAACATTCTTTCAAATAATTACCTTGATAATATCTTCCACCGTTTTTCCAAGCATATTGCAGTTGATAAAAAGCATCTATTTCTTCATATAACAAGGTTGCACCAATTCTTCTAGCAAGTAATGATAAAGAATATAAAATATCTTGATAAGATTGTAAAAGTGCTGTTTGCCTTAAGTTCGTTAAATCTACTTTTAAAATATCAGGTGCTAACACGCTAATACGCTCTAAATTACTTGTGCCCGTTCCGACTTTATTAATCGAAATTTGAATACCATATGTACGATAATACATAAGCAAATGATTAAATTGCTCTATATCTTCTTTACATTCATGCTCTGTAATCTCTAAAACAATTTGTTTTAAATTTAAACCTTGTTCTTCATACCTCAATAAAAGTTGAAGCAAGCTTTCATCATCATCATTCATTAATACATTAGCATTTCGATGTATAAATAATAATAATTTTTGATCGCTTTCTAAATAACGATTTAAAGCTTTTTCTACTATAATGTTATCCGCTTCCAGTTGAAATTCACTTGGAATCGAATCATCGTGAAAGAAAGAAGCTAAACTTTGTATGCCCTCTTCTGTTTGAATACGTCCTACTACTTCATATCCAATTACAGTATGCTCATCAGCACTAAAAATAGCTTGATAATAAGGAAGGACTTTATCCAAGTTACTCATTACATCTAATGCATCTATCAACGTGCTTCCCTCCCTTTACTTTTCAAAAATTATAACATGATATTTACGGAAAAATAATAAAAAATCCCTTCAGTTTTCCTGAAGGGATTAGAGGGGTAAAATGCTAAGGGGAATTAGCAATTCTACTATGAAGAAAAAAGAGGTCTTAAATATAACGTATATATGACCTCTTGTAAACACTTTTCTTTCACATGTAACAATTCTGTCACATTTAATCATAAAAAAATGAATCAAACATTCATTTTTTTATCCCTTTTAAAATGGATATTGATGTAAATGTTGTCCTCCATCCATTGTCATGCAAGTTCCATTTATGTACGCAGCTTCATCTGAGCATAAATAATAAGCTAGACCAGCGATTTCTTCTGGCGTACCCAACCTTCCAAGCGGAACACTTTGTATCGTACGCTTAGCCATTTCTTCTGAAATCCATAATTTATCAGCACCGCCCGTACGTTCAATTGGTCCTGGCGCAATAGCGTTAACTCGTATTCCATATTTACGTCCCCACTCAACAGCGAGCGTCTTCGTCATCGCTAATACTCCTGCCTTCGCTGCAGCCGAATGAATCACTCCTGGCCCTGCATCCCATGCATACGTTGCTACCATGTTAATGATATTCCCTTTTATACCTTTTTCAATCCAATATTTTCCGACAGCATGGCTACAATAAAATGTACCGTTTAACACAATATTAATGACTGAATTCCAGCCATTCACAGATAAATCTTCTGCTGGACAAATAAAGTTGCCAGCTGCATTATTTATTAAAACATCAATTCGACCAAACTTCTCATCAATCTGTTCAATCATTTTCTGAATGTCATCTGTATTTCTTACATCCATTTGTACAGGTAATACTTGCCCTGGAAATTGTTCAATTTCCAACTTTGTTTCCTCTAGTTTTTCCTTTGTACGTCCTGTAATAACAACTCGTGCCCCTTCTTTTGCAAAACGAGTTGCCATTCCTTTTCCCATTCCACTCGATCCACCTGTTATAATAACTACCTTTTCTTTCACATACATCCCCTCCAAAAAATGAATACACATTCATTTTATCACTTTATTTAATAGAAATCTTTATATTTTTAAATTTTTCTGATATTTTAACATAAAGAACTTTCTTTCATTCATTTTTTTCGTAATCTATACTAATTTTTTGTTATGTAAAATATATTTTAAATAAACTGAAAGGAGATTTGAGTATCCTATAAATGGAATAAAAACATTGAGGTATACTCATATTTTTATGAAGCACATTACAAGAAGAGATTTTTTAAAAATTGGTATGCGTACTTGTCTCTATTCATTTATAACCAGTAGCATCGGATACTACTATGCTAAATATATAGAGCCCCATTTCATTTCTTTTACACAGCACACATTAAAATCACAACTCATCCCAAAAAGTTTTCATGGTATGAAAATTCTTCAATTCAGCGATTTACATCTCGGATACTATTTCTCGCTTCAACATTTATCTCAAGTTGTTTCTAAAATTAATGCTGTAAATCCAGATATTGTCCTTTTTACTGGAGATCTCATTGATAATTACCAAACGTATACTGACACCCCTTTCGTTGCATCCATTTTAAAAAATATACAAGCCCCCTTCGGGAAATTCGCTATTTATGGTAACCATGATCACGGTGGATATGGAACGGAATACTATGAGCACATCATGCGTGAATCTGGATTTGAACTATTGCTAAATAGTGAAAAAAGAATTCATCTAATGGATAATAGTGAAATTTCTATTTTCGGTCTCGATGATATACTACTAGGCAAACCAAAAATAGAGAAAACATTAGAGCATGCACGGCAAAATACTTATAACATTGTTCTTGTTCACGAACCAGATATCGCGCCCAAAGTTTCCAAATATCCAATCAACTTGCAACTTTCTGGTCATAGCCACGGCGGACAAGTACAAATTCCTTTTTTAGGAGCTATTATTACACCATCACTCGCCAAAGACTATATTGAAGGCTTCTATACAATTCAGGATTTAACTCTCTATGTCAATCGAGGCTTGGGAAGAACACGTGTCCCATTCCGTTTTATGTCAAAACCTGAAATTACACTTTTTATACTCCAACATTCGTAATAATTCGCCTATTTTCTTGCATATCCTTTCTTGTACGCGCTCATCCACGTTTCATTTACCATATGATGAAAGTGAGTCCAATAAAGGAGGTATGTTCATGTATCCATATTATCAACCAATCCCAGTCCGTTCAGCACCTATTGGTCCAGTAGGCGATTCACGCTTCTTCCCGTTTTTTGGCGTTCCCTTTCTAGCTGGAATTGCTGGTGGATTACTCGGCGGAGCATTAGCTTTCGGCCCGCGACCATTTTACCCACCTTATCCACCACCTTTCCCGCCGCCAGCACCTTATCCTTGTTACGGTGGACCATGTCAACAACCATACTATTACTAAGTTAAAATAACTATTCTTTCAAATATTATTCTCTCAACGAGCCACCTCATTACACGCTTATAATAAAACTATTGTTTCTACTCATCCTTCCATTTTGGGAGCATATGAGTAGAAAAAAGTAAAAACCTCTTATGGACATAAGAGGTTTTTACTTTTTTCATTTTTCATTATTCAGCGTCTGTATTTTGATACGCCATCTTAAACAACTTCACTTGGCTATCAATTTCTTCTGTACTACCATTAATAACATAATAGTAATCACCATCTTTATTTTGTTCACGTGTTTTCACATTATCAGCTAATGTAAGCTGTAAAATCGCCTTAATTCGTGCCTTCATTTCAATATCTAATATCGGGAAAGATATTTCCACTCGCTTCTCCATATTTCGCGTCATCCAATCAGCTGAAGATAAATATATTTTTTCCTCGCCATTATGATGGAAATAATAAATACGGCTATGTTCTAAATATCTTCCAACAACACTAACTACACGAATATTTTCACTTACATTTGGAATACCAGGTCTTAGACAACATGTTCCTCGAACAATGAGCTCTACCTTTACTCCAGCTTGTGATGCTTCGTACATTTTTTTAATTAATGGTTTATCTGTTAATGAATTCATCTTAGCGATAATGTATCCATTTCCATATTGCCTATGATAACGGATTTCTTCATCTATTAAATCCATAAATTGCTCTCTTATATCAAATGGAGCAACCGATAAATGATGAAAATGTGGCTTTGTTGTATAACCACTTAAATAATTAAAGAAATTGGTTGCATCGACCCCAAAGTCTTTTCTTGATGTAATATATCCAAAATCAGTATATAACTTCGCTGTTGCATCATTATAGTTTCCAGTCCCGAGATGTACGAACCTTTCAATTTTTCCGTTTTTTCTTCTTACAACTAACGTAATTTTACTATGTGTTTTCAAGTGACTTACACCGTAAATAACATGACAGCCTGCCTGTTCCAATTCTTTAGCCCAATGAACATTGTTTTCTTCATCAAATCTTGCCTTTAATTCAACTAATACCGTCACTTGTTTTCCTTTTTCAGCCGCTATCTTTAACGCCTGAATAATCGGTGAATCACCACTTACTCGATATAACGTTTGTTTAATGGCAAGTACATTCGGATCGTCTGCCGCATCACGGACAAAATCAACTACCGGCTGAAATGATTCAAAAGGATGATGTAATAAAATATCATGCTCAATTGCTTTTTCAAATACATCTTCTTCATCACCTAAGTCTTGAGGCGGTTGCGGAATAAGAGCCGGATATACAAGATGTTCATATAAAGGAGCTAGTTTTTTATATAAAGAAAACAAGCATGTTAAATCTAATGGACCATCCATTATATATACATCTTCATCTTTTACTTCCAGAACCTCATATAATAACGCTAATACTCTTTCATCAATGTGTTCTTTCCCAACTTCTAAACGTACAGCAGCCCCCCACTTACGCTTTTTTAATTCTTTTTCAATTACCTTTAATAAATCTCTCGCACCTTCTTCATGAATCGTTAAATCGGCATTGCGTGTAATACGGAAACGAGTAACAGATGATACTGTATATCCCGTAAATAATTTATGAGTAAAGCTACTAATTACGTCTTCTAATAAAATAAATTTATGCTTTTGCCCTTCGCTCGGTAAAATTATGAAGCGCTCAAGTAATGAAGGAACTTGTACAATTCCTAACTTCGTCCTGTTTTCTTCTTCCGCTTGCTTCTCATCATATAAAAGAGTAGCTAAATTCAAACTTTTGTTTAATAACATTGGAAATGGACGATATGCATCAATAGCTACAGGAGTTAACACAGGAAAAATTTGCTCATCAAAATACTCTTCTATAAATTCTCGCTGCTCTTTCGTCAAATCATTGAATGTTAAACGTTCAATCCCCTCTAATTCAAGCGCTGGCAATACATAATTTTTAAATGTATCATATTGTACTGTCATTAGTGCATGGGCTTTTATCGCAATTTTATTTAATTGCTTTTTTGGTGTGAAGCCAGCTTTATTTTCTGGTTGGTTAAATCCAGCACTCACTTGATCCTTTAATCCCGCTACGCGTACCATAAAAAACTCATCTAAATTCGAACTAAAAATACTAATGAATTTCAATCTTTCCAACAGTGGATTATTTGCATCTTGCGCTTCTTGTAAGACACGTTCATTAAATGCTAACCAACTTAGCTCTCGATTATTGTAATAAGCTGTATCATTTAAATTTACTGCATTCCCCTTCAATAATTCCATTCTCTTCACACTTCCCCTTGAAACTTTTTTACTATAATTTAGTTACTTTTATTTTAGCAAATTACAATATTATAAAGTGTAAATTTTTTGTAAAGACATCCGTACAACCTAATGTTTTAGTTCAAATGACAAGTTAATATTCGTTTTTAGTACTCTTTCTAACTGTTTTTTTTGTTTTTCAGCTTGCACTTTTTCCGCTAATGCCGATTGTTCACATAAAGCTTTAAACGTTAATCCTTCTTCATTTTCTGTTATAGATATCGTATCAACAAGCGATCGTTGCCTTACATTTAAAGTAGCTGAAAATTGTAAAACAGCTCCTAATAGGCGGATTTTTTTTTGTTCGCTTTTATCAAACCAACCTTCAAATGGAGATAAATGTTGTTTAAATAACATTTTTGATTTATACGATGCAATAAGTGCTAGCCTTACTCGATCTTTATGCATCATGCCATCAATTGTCTTATTCGCTAATAAATAAAACGTATGTAAACGGCTCGCTTCTTCGTCTATATATTTGCCTATATTAAATACTTTCGCTGCTTGATGGAACACTTCCCAGTCTTTTACTGACATAGAAATAAGCCCTATTTCCTCAAGTTGTTTGCAAATTAGTCTTCCATGTTTAATAAGTTGAATAACAAATTCCATATCCATTTCATATTCGTGTGATAGTAAATGCAAACTTTCTTCAACTACGTTCGGATAATATGAAATCCCCAAATCTTTTGTCAACTCTTCATAGAAAACACCTTCTCTTAACCCTTTTCTACTTAATACAAATGCCGGTGCCTCTATAACATTAACAAGTGTATGAAATACTTCAACCGCTGGAATAATCGTATCCGCTCGATCTTTTGCCAAGCCTTCCAATTTCTGAAGTTCTATGAACGACAATTTTTCCAATTCATCTTTTACATTTTCAATATCCTCTTCTGTCATCTTGTATAAATGTAATCCTGCTATAGGATAACATATTAAATTTTGATGGATTTTTACTAAGTTCCTCGCACTACCACCAATTGCAATAAGAGGCAATTTCTTATTGATTAACCATGGTAACGTTCGAAATTGAAACTCTAAATACTGTTGCATTCCCTCTAACTCATCTGTAGTAGGAATATCGCCTTTAATAAATTGTTGCTTTAAAGAAAGTGCCCCAAAAGGAAAACTATGGTACTCTAAAATCTCTCTATTTCTAAAGTATGTAACTTCCGTACTTCCCCCACCAATATCTACCGTTATTCCTTCTGAAAACGATGTAGAATTCATAACCGCCAAGTATCCGTAACGCGCTTCCTCATATTCTGATAATACTCTAAGAGTAAAGTCCGTTTGTCCTTCAACAAGCTTTTTAATTTCCTCTTGATTCTCAGACTGTCTAATTGTTGCTGTTGCAACACAAAGTACATGATGCAACTGATGGAACCTTGTACTTTCTTGAAATTGCACTAATGTCTGTAATAATACTTTTATTCCCTCTTCATTCAACACACCATCAATTAAGTAATTTCTTAACCTAGCAACCACTTTCGTATTTTCAATCTCTTTATAAAAACCTCCATTTTGCTTTTCATAAATAACTAAACGCATTGTATTAGATCCAATATCTATAATGGCATACTGTTGTTTTAATATTTCTTTCAAACTTCTCACTCTTTCATTATCAAATTTCAAAAACATATTCTATTACTATTATACAAAATAGTTGTTTTTTGTAACAATATTGCTTTAATATTGAAAATATATACAATCACTTTTTGCATATAATAAAAACCTCTTTTATTTATGGTATAATAATGAAAAATTGAAAGGAGATTCAATATGAAACCTTCACAACCACAATCTCAATTACAAAACCAACATTCTATTAATCGACTAGCTCAATCTATTTTCGTTGTGAATCGTCATGCTAAAGCAGCTACTAACCCTAAATATTTATACTGGTTAAAAAAGACAGCTTTAGAACGTTTGATTGCTGAAAAAAAAGCAATTAAAGAAGGATTACATTTTTCTAGAAACCCACGTTTTAGCCAACAACAATCTGATGTCCTTATACGTTTAGGCGATTATTTTTTCCACATCCCTCCTACAAAAGAAGATTTTCGAATTCTACCGCATCTTGGTCATCTTGAATCCTCCTATCGAAATCCGAAAACAACCTTATCTTTAACAGTAGCAAAAAAAACACTTCAAGATTATATTGGTCCTGAAGCATTGAAACAAGAAAAAAAATTAAGTGAACCTGTTCCATGGTATAGTCGTACTTATACAAAAAAATAAAACAGTTTGGCCAAGTGTAGGCCAAACTGTTTTATTTTTTCTCTTCTTTAATTTTAATATTTGCTTGTTTATAAAAAGCTACTTTTTCTGTATTATAAGACTTTGTGAATTCATTAAATTTATCTTTTTCTGACTCAATATCCTTATAAGATTGATTTACTACTTTTACTTTTTCACTAATATCTTTTAATTTAGTACCTTTATCTTGTAACATTGTATATAACTCTTTTTCTTGTTTTAAAGATTTATTATAGCTGTCATACATTTTATTAAATGAATCGTGTCGTTTCTCATAAGTGCTTTTCACTTTATCAGCTTGATTTTTCAACTTATTATCTTCAATTTTTTTCACATACTTATCAGCTGACTTCACTTCTTCTTGCGCTTTATTTAAAGCCTCTTTTTCTTTTGTAAGTACTTTTTCTCGTTCCGTTGTATTCTTTGCTGCTTGATTCAGTTTTTCTTTAACAGTTTGATTATTATCTTTTCCCTCTTGCACAATCTGGTTATATAATTCTTGTCCTTCTTTCTCTAAATCCTCAAGTTTTTTTGCATCTTCAAACATTGTTTTTTCTTGTTTAGCAGCGTTTTCAAACGCTACATATAATTCTTCTTCCGGTTTCGGTCCAAAACAACCGGCTAATAAAGTCATTGATAATGCAGTTATAATTGCTAATTTACTATATTTCAACATCTCTTCCTCCTACTTATAAACGACCATCGTGTAATATAAAAAAGTTATAAAATATGTAATTGTTCTATACACTCGCATCTTTTTTACGAAGATCATTAATATTGTTTATACAAATTATTACTTAATATTACATTATTCTTTTTGAAGTATTTAGCAGTTCCATATCCATTTTTAAGTATAGTACTTCGTGTTTTTTAAAACCTGTTCACACTATGTATTCCCTTAATGGCCACAGAATTTCACCTCAGTCTTAATAAGACTATAATAGTTCACCTGATAAAAGGTGATCGTTCCGCTCTCACGTCTATCATTCCCTTTCCAGCTTTCTATCAAATAATCTCTTTGTTCATTTTACACAGTACAATCGATATCTCGCAACAACTTACAAATATTCTTTTCATTTCCTAAAAAGGAAAAGTGTAGAGCTTGCTTTCCTCTACACTTTTAAAATAAAACACATTGTGCAAATTGCATTGGCACTACCATCATAATTATATGCTTATTTCATATATTTTTAAAGACTTTTATTACAAACGCAGCTTTTTTTGTAATAAAAGTCAAAAAAATGTTACAAATAAAACTTCTTCCTATCATATATCTTTAAATCAAAGTTTTACTCATTTTCTTGTAAATTTCTATACTGGTACAATTGATTTTGCGACTTTCTCAACAGTTCTTCAAATGTTTTTCCTTCTACTGGATAGCTAGCTGCTCCAAATAGAAGAGTGACACTGAGTAAATCACCTTCTATTTCACTTTCAATATTTTTCATTAATCTGTTTGTTATTGTTGATGTTTCATGACCATTATCAATTGCTACAATAACATACTTATTTTCATCCCACTTTGTAACAACATCTCCCTTCCGGATTGTCTTTACAATGGTACTCTCCAATTTTTTTACTAACACTCCCAATTTTTTTTCTTGCAACGTGTCTTTTAATCCTTCCCATTCTTTTACAGAAAGAATGTACACTGTAATATTACGGGAATCTCTTTCAGATAAAGCGGCTACTTTCCCAAAAAAATCAACAACAAAATCGTTGCTTGCCATTCCTCCTACTTCCACATTCATACGCTTGCTCGCTCTTTTATCGTACCAATGTCCAAAATAATAACTTAGTATCATTTGCAATATATAAATAATAAAGACGGTATAAAATGATCGTGAATCCAGTTTTGCAATTACATCCTGAAGTGCAATCCATTCTGTAACTGCCACTGTATTCCCAAGTAATAACCCACTAATTTTCCCTTTATGTTTCATACTTCTCCCCCCTTTTATACCAATATATGTTTCTATATCAATAATGTTTTTCTACAAAATAAAAAATGTACATATCCAATGTACATTTCTGTTTAAGCTTGTATACCTTTTCTACTCTATTTCATATATATAATATATAACTTTTATAGAAAGGAGTAATCTATATGCTACAAAAAGAGAATCTATCAGATTCTATGCGTTTACTAGCTGGTTTTCTATTATCATTAAAATTATTATTTACCTCTTTCGGCATACACTTTATTACAAACGATCAAATCGACGCTATTGTTAATGTTGTTTCATTTTTATTTATTCTATACTTTGGCTACAAAAATAACTATGTAGGAAAAAAAGGAACCTTTTGTATAGGTTCCTTTTTATCATTGACGCACAACAACTTCATTTGTTTGCAGTGGACCATATGATATCTCTTTATCTTGAAATGTATATGTAGCCTGAAAGAATGCTTGTTTAAGAGCTTTATCTTTATTAGCTTTTATTTTACAACGTAGTTCCACCTTTTCATTCGGTAACAAATCATCAATTCGCCACCTTACAAGCTGGAATAAAAACTCACTTATCCCCTTATCAACTTTTAAAGAATTAGGAATATAAGCAAAGTAATCTCGAATCATATGACTTACAACAACTCTCGAAATCATTTCTACCCCTTTATTTTCCACTTCAATTCGCATAATAAGTATGTCGTTTACATCGTAGGTCAATTCATACGAAAATTGTTCTGTATACATACTACCGATTTGTAATGTAACGGCTACTTGAGGAAATTCATTTTCCTTTTTCGATCCGTCAATCCACAATACTGGTTGTAGCGGTATTGAATACTTTCCTGTATTCGAAATTCGCCCCCATATTTTCATAATATATATTCACCTCATTTCAGATGTACCATACACACAATGAATTCCCAAAATTACTAAAGCTTGCTACAAGCAATGTTTAATATTTCTCTTCCTTTTATCTTATTCGACAATATGAAGAAAAAACCATTTTTCATCTATTAACAGAAGGTGTTCTTAATGAAATTTTTTTACAATTTCCTTCATTAACTTTATGGCAATATTCAGTATGTCTCACTCTTTCTCTACTCATACGAAAGAATATTTTGACGGAAGAAAAAGTTTGCCTTATAGTCAAATTTGACTATAATATTCTTTATGGCATATTAGTGTACTTATGGAAAAGAAATTAAAATCAACTATACATTTAAATTTTTTATCCACTGCACTCAAAACTTAATATAGTTTACTTATTTCTAAAGGAGGGTTATATTTGGAAACTCAACCATTAAAAAAAGACGCCAACAAGACAAAATTTGTTGTTGCTGGTTTACTGCTTGGTATATTAATGGCGGCAATGGATAATACAATCGTTGCAACCGCAATGGCAACAATCGTTGGAGACCTAGGAGGCTTTGATAAGTTTGTTTGGGTCACATCAGCTTATATGGTAGCAACAATGGCAGGGATGCCTATCTTCGGGAAACTTTCTGATATGTACGGGCGGAAACGTTTTTATATTGGGGGCCTCATTCTTTTCTTATTCGGTTCTGCGCTTTGCGGAACAGCTTCAAGTATTGAGCAATTAAGTATTTATAGAGCTATTCAAGGTATCGGTGGTGGTGCCCTTATGCCTATCGCCTTTACAATTATGTATGATATCTTCCCACCAGAAAAACGCGGAAAGATGACAGGGCTATTCGGTGCTGTTTTCGGGACATCTAGTGTATTCGGTCCTTTATTAGGTGCTTATATTACAGACTATATAAGTTGGCATTGGGTCTTCTATATCAATATTCCATTAGGACTTATCTCCTTTTTCTTCATTACTAAATACTACAGTGAGTCTCTAGAATTTAGAAAACAAAAAATTGATTGGGCTGGTGCTATTACACTTGTCATAAGTATCGTTTGCTTAATGTTCGCATTAGAACTTGGTGGTAAGGAATATGCCTGGAATTCCACTGTAATTATTGGCTTATTTACAACAGTAGTTATTACACTTATTATTTTCTTCTTTGTAGAACGAAAAGCAACCGAGCCTATTATTTCGTTCCATCTATTTAAAAAACCTTTATTCGCAGCTAGTCAAGGAGTTGCCTTTTTCTATGGTGCTGCTTTTATTATCTGTACAGTTTATATTCCAATCTTCATTCAAGGCGTTCTTGGAGGTTCGGCCTCTAATGCTGGATTAATTTTAACACCAATGATGGTTGGTTCTGTAATTGGAAGTCAAACAGGAGGACAATTAGCTTCTCGAACAAGCTATCGTAACATTATGATGGTATCTGGTGTCTTCTTCGTTCTTGGTATTTATTCATTAAGTACTTTAACAATGGACACACCTCGTTTACTCGTAACACTATTTATGATTCTCGCTGGGCTTGGTGTTGGCTTCTCATTCTCAGTATTAAGTATGTCTTCTATTCACAAGTTAGAAATGCGAGACCGCGGTTCGGCGACATCAACAAACTCATTCTTCCGATCACTCGGTATGACTCTTGGTGTAACGATTTTCGGTACAATTCAAAATCATGTTTTTACAGATAAACTAAACTCTGTGTTCCCCCCTGAACTAGCAAAATTAGCTCCAAAAGGTGGAGACACAAGCTTCTTATTATCACCAGACGCTACCGCAAAAATTCCTGATGAAATATTAGCTGGTATTAAAGAAGCTCTCGCTACATCTATTGCGAACACATTCTTCTGGGCACTCATCCCGGCTGTACTAAGTGTTATTTGTATTTTACTTATGGGAAATGAACGCCTCTTTACAGGCCCTAAAAAGAAAGAAAAACAAAAGCAAGTCAGTTAATATAAAAAAGAAGCGGCATATCCCTTTATGAAAAAGGATATGCCGTTTATAATATGTATAAAGTTTTTATATACAGGAGTTGAGACAGCATGAGCATGAAATTAGTCATTCTCGGCTTGCTACTCGAAGGAGATAAACATCCATATGAAGTGCAGCATATTATGAAAGAACGACAAATGGATTGTTATATTAAATATGCTAAAGGATCACTTTATTACGCCTTCGAGCAATTAGAAAAGCAAGGCGCAATTCATATTACAAATGTAATTAGAGACACAAATCGACCTGACAAAACGATTTTTCATATAACAGAAGAAGGCAAAAAACTATTCCACACTTTACTATTAAAACAATTCGAAGCAAAAAACCAAATATATAAACCTATTTATTCAGCCTTATCTTTCGCTCACTTTAGCAATGATCACGAATTAGTTCCTATTTTAGAAAAAAAGAAAAACGATACTCTTCAATATTTACATACTATGCAAACGATATATGATTGTAATAAAGGAAAGGTTTCACGTGCACAACTATATATTTTACAAAGTGTAATTGAGCATATTACAGTTGAATTACAATGGCTAAACACCCTCCTTAAAGATGCTATAGCAGGCCGACTTTCAGAAGTTGCTATAGATGAAAATTGAGCTATGAAAGAAGGCATCCCTACTTCTTTCATAGCTCAATTTCTCTTTTTATACTGTAATATTATTAGTTACTTCAGAGCTAAAAAGTCAGAATAATAAGAAATAAAAACTTTGGAATTTTCTTATTTTAAAACAGTAGACAAAATTCCAAAAATTGTGTTAGAATTTGTTTCAATATCATATCGCTTGTTAAATTCCTTTCAAAAGGAAAATAGGTACACGAACATTTCGTTTCGTGTTTAAAAGGGAAGCTTGGTGAAACTCCAACACGGTCCCGCCACTGTAAATGCTGAGATTTCTTTTTGGTGCCACTGTGAAAACGGGAAGGTGAAAGAAATTATATGAAGCATAAGTCAGGAGACCTGCCTGTTTTAACAACACTGATAGATTCACGGATGATGATGAGGTGTTAAAACAAAAAGGAAGGCTTATTTTCTATGTCTTTGCACTTTTTGTTATAGGTATTTCCTAGTAAACGGAAATGCTTACTTTCAATTAGGGAGGAATTTAAAATGGCAATTCAAACAAGTAACTTAGGTTATCCACGTATCGGACTACAACGAGAGTGGAAAAAAACATTGGAAGCTTTTTGGTCCAATAAAATTGATGAAGAACAATTTTTAACAACAATGAAAGAAATTCGCCTTCAACACGTAAAAGTACAGCAAGAAAAAGGGATTGAACTCATTCCAATTGGCGACTTTACATATTATGATCACGTTTTGGATACTGCCTATATGCTAGGATTTATCCCATCACGTTTTTCTGAGTTTACATCTTACCTTGATGTATATTTCGCAATGGCGCGTGGCTCTAAAGATCATGTAGCTTCCGAAATGACAAAATGGTTTAACACAAACTATCACTATATCGTTCCTGAATATGAAGAGGGATTACAAATCTCTTTAAAAGATAATCGTCCACTTCGCTTATACGAAGAGGCAAAACAAGAATTAGGAGTAGATGGAAAGCCTGTTATTTTAGGTCCATATACTTTCTTAAAATTAGCTAAAGGCTATACACAAGAACAATTTCCTACCATTTTAAAACAGTTAGTTGCACCTTACGTACAACTGCTTTCAGAACTACATGCAGCTGGTGCACAAGCCATTCAAGTTGATGAACCGATTTTCGCTTCTTTAACTAAAGAAGAAGTTCAACAAGCAAAAGAAATTTATGAAGCTATTCGTAAAGAAGTTCCAAATGCGACTCTTCTTTTACAAACATATTTTGATAGCGTAGAAGAAAACTATGAAGAAATTATTACATTCCCGGTATCCGGTATTGGATTAGATTTCATTCATGGTAAAGAAGGTAATTTAAATGCTATTTCAAAATATGGATTCCCAGCTGATAAAACTTTAGCTGTCGGTTGTATAGACGGCCGTAACATTTGGAGAGCTGACCTTGATGAAGTTCTTGAGTTATTTACAACGTTACAAAAACAAGTTCAAACGAAAGATTTCATCGTTCAGCCTTCTTGTAGCTTATTGCATACACCGATCGATAAAACAGAAGAAACTCACTTATCGACTGAGCTATTTGATGCGTTAGCATTTGCAAATCAAAAATTAGAAGAGTTAGTTCTTATTCATTCTGCTCTCACTCAAGGTACAGAAAGCATTAGTAATGAGCTGGAAACATATCGAAACGTACATCATACAATTCGTTCATCTGCTGCACGTAACCGAGAAGATGTCAAAGCAGCACGAACAGCACTAAAAGAAGAAGATTTTTCACGTCCTCTTCCATTTGAAAAACGATACGAATTACAACAAGTTGCCCTGGAGTTACCGCTATTACCAACAACGACTATTGGTAGCTTCCCACAAACAACTGAAGTTCGTCAAACGCGAAAAGAGTGGCGTAACGGCGTTATTTCAAATGAACAATATGAACAATTTATTGAAAAAGAGACAGAAAAATGGATTCGTTACCAAGAAGAAATTGGTCTTGACGTCCTTGTACATGGTGAATTTGAAAGAACTGACATGGTCGAATATTTTGGTGAGCGCCTTGCTGGTTTCTCATTCACTAAAAACGGTTGGGTACAATCATACGGTTCCCGCTGCGTAAAACCACCTGTTATTTATGGTGATGTAGCCTTTATTAACGGAATGACTATTAAGGAAACTGTTTATGCACAAAGCTTAACGGAGAAAGTTGTAAAAGGAATGTTAACTGGACCTGTTACGATTTTAAATTGGTCCTTCGTTCGAAATGACATTCCAAGAAAAGAAGTTTCGTATCAAATTGCACTAGCTCTTCGTCACGAAATTGAACTACTTGAATCTTCCGGAATTAGAGTAATCCAAGTCGATGAGCCAGCACTTCGTGAAGGAATGCCACTAAAAGAAAAAGATTGGGATGCTTATATTACATGGGCAGTACAATCCTTCCTTTTAGCAACTTCTTCTGTAGCAAATGAAACACAAATTCATACTCATATGTGTTACAGTAACTTCGAAGATATTGTTGACGCGATTCGCGCATTAGATGCAGATGTAATTTCTATCGAAACATCAAGAAGTCACGGAGAATTTATTGATACGTTAAAACATACAACATATGAAAAAGGCATCGGTCTAGGTGTATATGATATTCATAGCCCACGTGTACCGAGTAAAGATGAAATGTATAAAATCGTAGAACAATCTTTAGAAGTATGCGATCCTAAATATTTCTGGATTAATCCTGATTGTGGTTTAAAAACGAGAAGAACAGAAGAAGTTATTCCAGCTTTAGAACATATGGTGCAAGCAGCGAAAGATGCTCGTTCCCTTTTAAAAACAAACGCATAAAAAAAATGGGTTATCCTTTTCTCAGGATAACCCATTTTTTATTCTTTACTTTCAAAGAAGAATTCGTATTGTATTTTATATAATTCATCATCCGTTGGCTCTTCAAGAGGAATCGCTTGTAAGACAACTGTATAATCACCATTTGGAATAGGTATTTGAAATTTGTTTGAAAGAATACTCGTTATAACGATACTTTCATTTTCAACCGTAAAAGGAACCGTAATCGTTCTAACCACTTCTTCTTTTTCAATATGTTTCCCTGGGGTCACTTTCACTTCACAAGTATAATCAGAAAGTGCTTCAAAAATAACAGTTCCCTCTGCCTCAGCATAACCTCTTTCAAAATCTTCATCCGTCCAGTCTACATAAGGCTGCTCACCGTCATAGTTCATCAACATTAATTGCGAATAAGAAATTGTTAACTCCATAGTTCCCCTTCTCCTTCATTATGAAATGTACAAATACTACTTCACTTCAAACTTCACACGCGTACCATCTGGATATTTATCTAACTTATTCCCTACCCAAGAGCCTGCTCCGCGGTTATCCGCCGGACTTATATATTCAATATGTGCTCCTTTTCCGCCTTCCTTGCACATTGCCATTGGCCATTCATCACGATCATACCCTTTTTTTGATGGATATGGTGCTAACGACAATTTCCTTCTATCTGCAGCACCACCACGATCGATTGTACAAACTTCTGAATGCCCTTCTTTTATAGCATCCGTAATATGTTTTCCTGTCTCTGGATAACGTTCTTTCGGAAATTCTAACACTTGATCATACGTATTCGTTTTCTTTACACTTGTTTCCTCTGGCACAAGTACTTCATAGACTGCTACTAAAATAGACAGGATTGCGATAATTGAAATGATAATACCTTTTAATTGCTTCATGTATACCTCCATGTTTCTACCAGTTTCTTTTCCTCCGTTATTATAACAAACTTCTCCTGTATATGTTTTCAGACATTATTTTAGTTATTCCTTGCCATTCCGCCAAAAATTTTCATTTTTTCACTAATGCTGTAGAAAACTAATAGCCTTCCGACATTCTTTTTCAAAGGAAGTCCTCATAAAAGATTGAAATGATATATACGATACTTTTTGGGGAGGAAATATCATGGAAGCTACCTATAAAACGAAAGATGTCACGAATAAAACAGGCATCCCAAAACATATAGTCCGCAAATATAGTCAACTGTTAGAGGAACATGGTTATATGATTTCTAAAACAGCTGATGCTCGTATTTATAAACTTGATGATTTAAAACTATTGAAATCTATACATGAAAGAGCTGCCACATTACAAGAAGATATTTCAGAAACGATACCGATTATTTTAAAAGAAAAAGAGGCCCCACCTGTACCAGTTATACAAGATAAGCAAGAGATACAACCGAAAGAAAAAGAAGATGGGCGTAACTTTGAGGAGTTCATGTTGAAACTTGAAATGCTAGCTCAATTAAATGAAGCAATTATTCATCAAAATTCTACTCTAATTACACAAAATCGTTTAAAGGATGAGAAACTAGATGAATTGATGCAACAAGTTTATGTAAAAGAAGGATCTCAAGAAAAAATGCTTCAAGAGTTAGTCGAGCACGCCGCTCAAACAGATGCATTGCAAAAAGAAAAGATGGACTTATTAATGAATCATATGTATAAACGAGAATCCAAACAGGAAGAAAAAATGAATAAACTTGTCAGTCAAATTTATAACAAGGACAGTAACCGTGATGCACAGCTTATGCAAGTGATTCGAGAAATTCAAGAAACAAAAAGAATGGTTGCTGCCTCAAAAGAGCAAAGCTTCTTTCAATCATTTAAAAGTTTATTTAGCCGAGCAAAACAAGAAAAAACAAATGAATAAACAATATAAAATAAAAAGTTACCTTCCATCGGTAACTTTTATTCCTTATTTTGTACAGCTGGTAATATAATAATTGCTTCAGTGCCTTTTCCACTTTCACTCTTATATTCCAATGTACCATTATGCGCTTGTAAAATACTAAATGTTACCATAAGCCCTAGTCCTGTCCCTTTTTCTTTTAAAGAATAATATGGTTGCCCCAGCCTTACTAACTGTTCTTTCGTCATACCAACACCACTATCTTTAACTCTTATTATGATTGTTTCGTCTTTTTGAATAGCTGTTACTTTTAAATATCCTTTATTTCCTTGAATTGCTTCAATACCATTTTTAACAACATTCATAATAGCTTGCTTTAATTTTGTCTTATCACCAATCGTATAAAGACTTTCTGAAATTTCAACTTGTAAATATACACCTTGCATCGCCGCAAATGACGACATGAGAGTGGTCATTTCTATTAATTGGGCTGATAAACAAATGTGTTCTTTTTTCTCAATTTGCGGCCTTGCTAAATTCAAGTAATCTGAAATAATTTGTTCCGCCCGATCCAATTCAGCTAATACGAGACGCATATAATCCTTATTCTTCACATCTTCTGTACTTTCTAGCAATTGGATAAATCCACGAACAACAGTAAGTGGATTACGAACTTCATGTGCCACACTTGCTGCTAACTCACTTACAATATTAAGCTTTTCTGATTTTTGCATCTCTGTACGTAGCAATGCATTTTCATTTAAATATTCAGTTAAATACACCTGAAATACCATTGTCATGACCATGATAAGCGAGGCAAATATAAATCCGCTATATATTTGCGAAATATATGGTGTAAATCCTGTTTCCAAAAGAACATTAATCATGCCTAATACTAAAGATACAAGCACATAAAATGATGAAATCATAAATGCTAAAATTAATTTCTTATCTCTTGAAAAAAGAGACCATTTCTTTGATAAAAACAGCGGAACTATCAATAGAAATGTTACTTCTAAAACTGGAAGAAAGCTCATTCCCTTTAGTAACCATTCATATGCAACAAAAATAACCGCTGGGATTAAACCAACAATCCCACCATATAAAAAACCACTGACAATTGGAATTGGGTGAAAGTTATACCCACACACATTACCAAAACAAATAGAGTATGTCATGGAGAGAACGAGCGTAACGCTAGATAAAAACATAATAAAGTAACGATTTGGCTTCGGAGGCATTTCTTGATAGCGATTTAAACGAATCGCTTCATATAAAAATAGTGGTAAAATTATGATGGCAATTTGAATCAACAAATCACGGATAAGCTCCATAACCTCTCATCCCCTATATGTATTTTGATATGATTATATCATTTTATAGGTTTATTTGTTTTAAAATTTTGATTTTTCTTAACATATTTGTTAATTCTTTGTTAACAACTCATAATAATTGTTACAGATTTTCGAAATGATTGTAAACCCTGTACCAAATTTCCTTCGTGCAGTATACAATGAATACGGATTACAAAGAAAATGTAAAAATACTTTTTTAGACGGACAACTATAGCAAAATACAGCATATAATCCATACTATCTATGTTTACAAATAAGTGATCATTACTTTAGTAGGAGGAAGATAAATATGGCGGGTACTACGCTTGTTTTAAAAGAAGAAAATTTGGTTGTTCTAGAAAATGTTGAAAAATCAGTATATGAAGAGTTACAGCATAAAGCAGGAGATGAAGATTGCACATGTGCTGTGAACGAATCAGTTGTTCACCTTGGCAAGGTATCCTCTGTACTCTGGAATGAAGATGAAATAGATTGGGAATACGGATATTAAAAAGTCGCTTATAGCGGCTTTTTTCTCTTTTCTCTCTCTTTCTAAATTACATATACAAAGCGCAATCATAGAAAATATGATAAAATGAACTTAATTTTCAAACGGAAGAAAGGGAGATACAATGGAACAATTCATTAACCCTAGAGTGAAGGATATCCAAATTTCTGGAATCCGTCAATTCTCTAACATGATTCAAAACTATGATAATTTGATTTCTTTAACAATCGGACAACCCGATTTCCCTACACCTTCTCTCGTAAAAGAAGCGGCAAAACGGGCTATTACAGAAAACTATACAAGCTATACACATAACGCTGGTTTACTAGAATTACGTAAGGCAGCTTGTAACTTCGTAAAAGATAACTACGATTTACATTACTCACCTGAAAACGAAACCATCGTTACAATTGGTGCTAGCGAAGCGATTGATGTTGCATTCCGAACGATTTTAGAGCCAGGAACAGAAGTAATTTTACCTGCTCCTATTTATCCAGGTTACGAACCTATTATTCGATTATGCGGTGCAACGCCCATTTTTGTAGATGTTCGTGAAACTGGATTCCGTTTAACAGCTGACGCGCTAAAAAATGCTATTACAGAAAAAACAAGATGTATCGTACTACCATATCCTTCTAACCCAACTGGTGTAACTTTATCCACAGAAGAATTAAAAGATATTGTAGATGTTTTAAAAGATAAAAATATTTTCGTCCTTTCAGATGAAATTTATAGCGAGCTTGTATATGCACAAAAGCATACATCTATCGCTCATTTCCCAGAAATGCGTGAAAAGACAATTGTCATTAACGGCTTATCTAAATCACATTCTATGACTGGCTGGCGTGTTGGACTTTTATTCGCACCAAGCTATTTAGCAGGACACATATTAAAAGTTCATCAATACAATGTAACGTGTGCTACTTCAATCGCTCAATACGCTGCAATTGAAGCATTAACAGCAGCTAAAGACGCACCAAAAATGATGCGCCATCAATATAAAAAACGCCGTGATTACGTATATAATAGACTCACTCAAATGGGCTTAACAGTTGAAAAACCAACAGGTGCATTTTACTTATTCCCATATGTTGGTCATTTGACATCTTCATCATTTGATTTTGCACTTGATCTTGTCAAAGAAGCTGGACTAGCTGTCGTTCCAGGAACAGCATTCTCTGAGTATGGTGAAGGCTATCTTCGCTTGTCCTATGCGTACAGCATCGAAACATTAAAAGAAGGTTGCGATCGATTAGAAGCCTTCCTAAAACAAAAAGCTAAGAGTTAAACTCTTAGCTTTTTTCTGCATAATGATCACAAGTGTGACGCTTTAGCAATTTATGTGGAATAATGATACATTTCGCAGTAGACTCCGCATTCTCTACTTTATCAACTAAAGCTTTTGCTGCTTCATATCCTAGTTGATAAATATTCACATCCACTGTTGAAAGCGGAGGACTCGCGATTTCTGATAGTAAAGCATTATTAAAACTTACAATAGAAACGTCCTTCGGTACAACGAATCCTTTTTTAGAAAGAGCACTTAACACACCCAGCCCAATTAAATCATCCGTTGCCATAATTGCTGTTGGCGGTTGCTTTAGTCCCATTAATTCTTCCACGGCTTGTTGACCACTTTCCCTTGAAAAATCAAAATGTAGAATATACTCTTTTGATAACGTAATGTCCGCTAGTTTTAAAGCATCGCTCATACCAGCTAAACGATCTCTCGTTACAAGTAAATCTGACCCACCACCAATGAACGCGATTTGCTTATGTCCCAATGAAATTAAATACTCTGCTACTTCTCTCGCAGCTGCATAATTGTCATTATCTACATATGTAATTTCATTTTTTCGATCATATGGTTTTCCTATTAGAACAAACGGGAAATTTTGTTCATGTAAATATTGAATAATCCGATCGTTCTCTCTTGAATATAAAAGAATAATGCCACCAATTTGGCGTCCCTGTACCATCTTTACGACACCATTAAAAATTTCCTCTTCCGTTTCACCTGTCGACATATAAAGCGCATATCCTTCTACATGTGCAAATGAACTAATCCCTCTTATAACTTCTGGGAAAAATGGATTTTGAAAAGCTTTACTTGCAGAACTTGGCATAACAAGACCAAGTGTCTTCGTCGTTTGGTTCGCAAGATTTCTCGCATTTAAATTGGGATGATACCCTAATTCACTCATCACTTTCCTAACACGGCGCTTTGTCTTTTCACTTATACTTGGATTATCAGCAATTACACGAGAAACTGTTGATGGTGCAACATTCGCTTGCTTCGCCACATCTTTAATTGTAACTGTCATAAAAATCCCCCTCCTCTCATTTCTCTGTCATTTTTCATATATTTTATCTCGCACTCATTGCAAGTCATAAACTTTCATTTCTTATATCTTGCAAAACTAATCCTATTCTCCCTCTTCATGTATTGTAAGGGATATAGCTATTTTTTCCTATACTATAATATACTATTTATTTCACTTCTTTTCACATGTGATGTCAAATCTCTTTTCATCTCCCTATAAAGTTATTTATAGGGAGATGAAAAGAAAAATGGGACGTAATGTCCCATTTTTCATCCTTTTGTACCTCCAGCTGTTAAACCAGAAATAAAGTATTTTTGTAGTGATAGGAATAAAATTGAAATTGGGATCGCAATTAACACAGAACCCGCTGCAAACGTTGTAAATTCATTACCGAATTTCTTCGCAACCATTTCATATAATCCAACTGCTAAAGTATAATTTTCTGGTGTTCGCAAAATAATACTCGCTAAAATGAAATCTGTAAATGGACCAATGAAAGTAAATAACGCTACAACCGCTACGATTGGCTTTGCAAGTGGCATAATGATTTGCCAAAAAATACGGAAATGTCCTGCTCCATCCATACGAGCTGATTCATCCAGTTCTTTCGGAATCGTATCAAAATACCCTTTCATAAGCCATGTATTCATCGGAATGGCCCCGCCTACATAAATTAAAATTAATGCAAGGTGTGTATCAATTAATCCTGTTAACTGAGCTAATACGTATAGAGCAATTAACGCTGCAAAGTTTGGAATCATTTGCAGAATTAAAAATGTTAATAAACCATTTTTTCTTCCAACAAAACGATATCTCGAAAATGCATAAGCAGTAAAGCTAATTGCTAGCACTGAGAAAATCATCGTTAAAACACTTACTTTTAATGTGTTTTTATACCATAGTAAGTAATTACTATTCTCTAGATCTAATAGCTTACGATAATGATCTAACGTTGCATTTTGTGGAATAATACTTGATCCAGATAAACTATCACCCGGATTAAACGATGAGCCAATAATCCATAATAACGGATAGAAAATGATGGCACACATTACGAAAATAACTAAATAACTTAATGAGAGACGTAACATCTTCTGTCTTTTAATATTCATTTACATCATATCCTCTTCTTGGAATGATTTTGTTCTCTTAAATTGCCATAACGCAACTGTAATAACGATTAACGATAATATCATTGTAAGAGCTGCTGCTTTTCCGTACTGCGCTGAAGTCATCGTTAACTTATAAATCCATGAAATTAAAATATCCGTTCCACCTGCGTCTTGTCCAGCTACAGCAGGACCTCCACCGTTAAATAGATAGATGATACTAAAGTTATTAAAGTTAAACGTATATTGCGTAATTAATATTGGTGCTGTTGCATATAACACAAGTGGCAATGTAATTTTACGAAACTGTTGCCAAGCTGTCGCTCCATCTACTGTAGCCGCTTCGTATAATTCTCCTGGAATCGATTGCAGTATACCTGTTGTCATAGCAAAGACGAACGGGAATCCAAGCCAAGTTTGAATCATAATTAAAGCAATTTTCGCCCAAAATGGATCGGTCATCCAAGCAATCTTTTCAATTCCGAATAAAGCTAATACTTGATTGTTAATTGCTCCAAATGTTTCATTAAACATACCAGAGAAAACAAGAATAGATACGAATGCTGGAACCGCCCACGGTAAAATGAAGATTGTTCGAATAATCGCCTTTCCTTTAATACCAGGCTGATTTACGATAATTGCTAAGAAAATCCCAAGCGCAACTTGTAATGTTGTTGCAACGAATGTCCAAATGACAGTCCAAGAAAATACACTTACAAATGTCTCTCTCCACATCGGTAAAGTGAAAATATCAATAAAGTTTTTAAAGCCCACCCAATCTACTAATTTAGCTGGAGGAGAGTGATATAAATCATAGTTTGTAAATCCAATTAAAATTACGAAGATGATTGGAAATACGACAACAAAGATAAGTAGTAGAAAACCTGGTGAAACCATTAAATAAGGAAAACCTTGATCTAACAAATTACGATATTGCTCTTTTACAGAATTTAACGGTGTTCCGATATCACGTTTCTTTCCATTTTGATATGCATCATATAAGTTAAATGCATATATGCCAAGCCCAAACGTGATAACGATAAGGGCCAAGATTCCTTCTACTAATAGAAAGACAGAATGGTCACGTGGAACTTCTGTGCCGAGCGTTACAATACCCCATAATCCCATATTCAATAAATCAGCAAAGGCTACAATAAATGAACCTGTTAATACTAGAAAAATAAGACCTTTTACAAATTGTTTATTATACATTTGGCCCACGCCTGGAATGATTGATAACATGGTTGCCATTTTCCTATGCTTTGAATGGTTTAACCCATTTGCTGGTTCCATAGATGTTTGCATGTTCCTTCCCCCTTTTTTCTTCCTACATGGAAGGGAGAGAATTCGTGCCTCTCATATTAGAGGCACGAATTTCACCTTATTTTTTCTTGTTATGATTTGCCTCAATATTACCTTTAATTTGTTTCACTGCACTATCAAGCGCCGCTTTTGGTGCCTCTTTATCTGTAACAACTAATTGAAGCGCATCTCCAGCTGGTTTCCAAACTTCTTGCATTTCTGGAATATTTGGCATTGGAATTCCATTTTCAGATTGCGTTGCAACCGCTTTTGCAGCTTCGTTATCTTTAATAATTGGATCTTCCATTACTGATTTTACTGGAGGAATTTCTTTCGTTTTCTCAAATCGAATTTTTGCGTTTTCTTCATTCGTTACCCACTCAGTGAATTTTGTAGCTAAATCATTTTGTTTAGAGAAACTTGTTACATGCCATCCTTTAACCCCAACAAACGTTTTCATCGGTTGACCATTTGGTAATTTCGGCATTGGAGCAACGCCATAATCAATTCCGTTCTTTTCCATTGCTTGGAACGCCCATGGTCCGTTCATAATAGATGCTGCTTTTCCTTCATTGAATAGTCCATCAGCAGCAGGCCCACCTGATTCACCGATAATACCTTTCGGGAATAATTTTTCTTTGTACCATTTTTGAAGATATTCAGCACCTTGTACTGCTCCGCTATTATTTAATCCAACATCACTTGCATTTGGCTTTCCATCTTTTTCACCAAATACATAACCGCCCATACCTGCCATGAATGCATTAGCAAAGTAGAAGTTATCTCCTAATGCTAAAAATCCGTACTTGCCATCTTTCGTAAATTCTTTTGAGAAGTTAAACAGCTCGTCCATCGTTTCTGGCGCTTTTGGCATTAGTTTTTTATTGTAAATAAAGACTGGTGTCTCAATTGCTTTTGGTAAACCATATAATTTTCCGTTATATGTCTGTGCTTCTATTGATGAATTAGTAAATTTACTCTTTACAGCATCATCCGCTTTCACTTCAGAAAGTAGACCTTCTGTTACTGCATTTCCGATTTGATCGTGTGGCAATGTTACAACATCTGGTCCAGTCCCCGCTGGCCCATCAAGGCGTAACTTTTTCACTTGATCTGTCATTTGCATTTCAACAACTTTTACTTTTACTTTATATTTTTCCTCAAAGCTTTTCACTGCTGGTTCTAAACCAACACCTTTTTTATCATCTTCCCAAACAAGAAGATCATAGTCTTTTTTCGCTTTACTTTCCTCTTTTTTCCCTGAATTTTTCGGTCCACATGCAGATAACATACCAATAGATAATGCGGAAACCGTTAATAATGATAATGCTTTCTTCATCCCAAAAACCTCCCTAAATTGTCTATGTACCTTAGTAACTGAAAACGTTTGCATTTAATAGTTTAATTGAAGCGCAAACAATATCTCAAATCTATGAAAACGTTTGCGCTATTTGTCTATCATTATACATTCTTTTATTCATTTTGCAAATATTAATTTAAAAATTATGTCATTATACTCTTTATACATTGACTTTATATGAAATGAATACTACTCTTATAAGCAATATTAAAGCTATAAGAAAGGCAATCGTTTGCAATACAGGCTTTATTATTACACTTAAGGGAATACTATGTATAGAGATATTGAAGGGGGATTTTCCATATGTTTAAAGAAGCCATTTATCATAGGCCGAAAGATAATTATGCATACGCTTACAATGAACAAACAATTCACATCCGGGTACGTACTAAGAGAGATGATGTTCAATGTGCCACTCTTATTTACGGTGATCCTTACGAATGGAAAGACGGGAAATGGATTTCATTAAGTACACCAATGAAAAAAACGGGTTCTACTGCATTATTTGATTATTGGTCCATTTCAATCGAACCAAAATTTAAGCGCTTACGTTATGGATTTGAATTAAAATCTGAAACAGATACTCTTATTTATACAGAGCGAGGATTCTTTTCTAACATTCCAAATGATGATGTTGGTAATTTTTTCTGTTTTCCATTTATTCATGCAGATGATGTATTCAAAGCACCATCCTGGATTAAAAACACCATTTGGTATCAGATTTTCCCTGAACGATTCGCTAATGGCGATAGTACGCTGAATCCAGAAAACACCCTTCCTTGGGGAAGTACGAATCCAACTCCAACTAATTTTTTCGGTGGGGATTTTGCTGGTGTTATTCAAAACCTTGATTACCTTGTTAAGCTTGGCATTTCCGGAATATATTTCACACCTATTTTCAAAGCTCATTCAAACCATAAATATGACACAATTGACTATATGGAAATTGATCCACAATTTGGGACGAAAGAAACTTTCAAAGAGCTCGTTGAAGAATGTCATAAGCACGGTATAAAAGTAATGCTCGATGCTGTGTTTAATCATAGTGGATACTTTTTCGAGAAATTTCAAGACGTTCTAGAGAACGGTGAGAAGTCTGCATATAAAGAGTGGTTCCACATTCATGAATTTCCAATTATAACCGAGCCACTTCCAAATTATGATACTTTCGCCTTTACACCGTATATGCCTAAATTAAATACAGCTCATCCAGATGTAAAAGAATACTTACTTGAAGTAGGACGTTATTGGGTACGAGAATTCAATATAGATGGCTGGCGCCTTGATGTCGCAAATGAAGTCGATCACAACTTTTGGAGAGAATTCCGAACTGAAATAAAGACATTAAATCCTGAAGTATATATTTTGGGAGAAATTTGGCACGATGCCCTTCCGTGGCTACAAGGCGATCAATTTGATGCTGTCATGAGCTACCCTGTTACAAACGCTCTACTTTCTTACTTTGCTAACGATTCCATTAAAGCAAGTGAATTTATGAAGCAAATTACAGAATCTCTACATTCCTACTCTATGAATGTAAATGAAGCAGCCTTTCATTTATTAGATAGCCATGATACTCCAAGAATTTTAACAACATGCAATGGAGATAAAAATAAGTTAAAATTGCTCTATGTATTCCATCTTTCTTTCATCGGCTCTCCTTGCATTTATTACGGAGATGAAATCGGCATGGATGGTGGTATGGACCCCGATTGCCGTAAATGTATGATTTGGGATACTAAAGAACAAGATCATGCATTATTTACACATATACAAACATTGATTTCATTACGAAAACAACATGAAGCTTTTGGAGGACATGGTACTTTTCAATTCATCGAAGCAAATGATGAACATAATTATATTTCTTATACGAAAACATATGAGGATGAAACTATCTTTTTCGTTTTAAACCCTACTAATAGTGAAGTTACAGTTTCACTCCCTCTTCATGTTACTGGTAAGAAAATAATTAACATTTATACAAATGAAGAATTTTCAGCGGAAGCAAGTGTATTACAAGTTACACTTCCTCCATATGGATTCTCCATATTAAAATGGTAATCAAAAAAGCCTTATGCCATAGTGGCATAAGGCTTTTTCTTATTTCAATTTGAATACCATCGCTTCATACGGACGTAATGTAATGTTATCTATCAATCCGATTTCTACATCGTAATTGTGTATGAATAATTCTGATTCACTATAACTAATATCTTCAGGCATTTCAAATACACTTTCATCCGCAGTAAAGTTTGCAATAACAAGTAGTTTTTCGTCTCCATATGTTCTTACATAAGCAAAAATAGAAGGATTATTCTCTAATATTAAATCATATGATCCATATACAACTATTTCATTATTTTTGCGTAGCTCAATTAATTTCTTATAGTAATAAAAAATTGAACCTTCATCTTGGATTGCTTGTTTCACATTAATCTCTTTATAGTTAGGATTTACAGTAATCCAAGGTTCACCTGTTGTAAATCCAGCGTGATTCTGATCATCCCACTGCATCGGAGTTCTAGCATTATCACGACCCTTTATATAAATAGATTCCATTACTTTTTCTATATCTTCACCATGGTCTATCACTTTTTCTTTATACATATTTAACGTTTCAATATCTCGATATTCATCAATTGATTGGAATCGAACGTTCGTCATTCCGATTTCTTCACCTTGATAAATATATGGCGTTCCCTTCATCATATGAAGAACTGTCGCTAACATTTTTGCAGATTCAATGCGATACATTCCATCGTTACCAAAACGAGATACAACGCGAGGCTGATCATGGTTATTCCAATAAAGGCTATTCCATCCGGTATGCTCTAATGCTTTTTGCCACTTTGTTAAATTCTCTTTTAAAGTAAGAAGTGAGCATGGTTTTACATCCCACTTTCCACCTTCTCCTGAATCTAAATCCATATGTTCAAATTGGAATACCATTTGCAACTCTTTTCGTTCTTCTCCAGTATACAATTTGGCCTCTTCTGTCGTTACACCTGGCATCTCACCAACCGTCATAATATCATAATGCGATAATACTTCCTCATTCATTTCATGCAAATATTTATGAATGTTTGGACCGTTCATAAAATGTTTATGACCTGAAACATAGCCATCTTCATCTGTTTCAACAGTTGGTAAGCCTTCTTCTTTAGAAATAAAATTGATAACATCCATGCGGAATCCATCAATTCCTTTTTCTAACCAAAACTTCATCATCTCATAAACATCTTGTCTTACCTTTTCATTATCCCAGTTTAAATCTGGTTGTTTTTTAGAAAACAGATGTAAATAATATTCATCCGTCATTTCATCATACTTCCATGCAGATCCACTAAAAGCAGCTCCCCAGTTGTTCGGTTCTTTCCCTTCTTTTCCAGGACGCCATATATAGTAATCTCTATATTTATTATCTTTTGATTTACGTGATTCAATAAACCAATTATGTTCATCAGATGTATGATTAACAACTAAATCCATCATCAATTTCATATTACGTTCATGCATTTCATGTAATAGTTCATCCCAATCTTCCATTGTTCCGAACTCGTTCATAATTTTACAATAATCACTTATATCGTAACCATTATCATCATTTGGAGATTCATAGACAGGTGATAACCAAATCACATCAATCCCTAACTCTTTTAAGTAATCTAGCTTTGAAATAATCCCTTGAAGATCTCCTATACCATCACTGTTACTATCCATAAAGCTACGAGGATAAATTTGATATACTACGCTTTCTTTCCACCATTGTTTTTCCATTATGCTACCCCATTTCATTCATAATTCATTTTTCTCTTTTTTAAGGCGCAAACGTTTTCATTAATGAATGATAACAGATTCTATCTCAATTTAAAATAGCGCTTACAATTTTTATTGTTCTTTTTCTAAGAAAACATGCGAAAATCACTAATAACTCTCCAATATATGAAAACGTTTTATTTTTTTATTTATTTTTTGAATCTATTCGTTTATAATGAACTCAAAGAAAACGTTTGCATAATTATTTCTAGGGGGAAATACCATGGCAGAACTTAAATTAGAAAACATTTATAAGATATATGATAATAACGTAACAGCTGTAACTGATTTTAATTTACACATTCAAGACAAAGAATTTATCGTATTTGTCGGTCCTTCTGGATGCGGAAAATCTACAACATTACGAATGGTAGCTGGACTCGAAGATATTTCAAAAGGCGAGTTTTCAATTGATGGTAAACTAATGAATGATGTTCCTCCAAAAGATCGAGATATCGCAATGGTCTTCCAAAACTACGCTCTTTATCCACATATGAGTGTATATGATAATATGGCATTTGGATTAAAACTTCGAAAAATACCAAAAGATGAGATCGATCGTCGTGTGAAAGATGCAGCAAAAATTTTAGGGCTTGAACAATATTTAGATAGAAAACCGAAAGCATTATCAGGTGGACAACGCCAACGTGTTGCGTTAGGTAGAGCAATCGTTCGAGATGCAAAAGTTTTCTTAATGGACGAGCCATTATCAAACTTAGATGCTAAACTCCGTGTTGCAATGCGCTCAGAAATTTCTAAGCTACATCATCGCCTTGGAACAACAACAATTTATGTAACACATGACCAAACAGAAGCAATGACTATGGCTTCGCGTCTTGTCGTTATGAAGGATGGAAAGATTCAACAAATTGGAACTCCAAAAGAAGTATATGAAACACCAGAAAACATTTTCGTGGGTGGATTTATCGGATCACCAGCGATGAACTTCTTCCGTGGTAAATTGACTGAAACCGATTTCGTTATAGATAATGCCATAAAAATCAAAGTATCTGAAGGAAAAATGAAGATGCTACGTGAACAAGGCTATGTAAATAAGGAAATTGTTTTAGGTATTCGCCCGGAGGACATTCATGATGAACTACTATTTTTAGAAGCTTCACAATCTACTACTTTCACAACAAAAATTGAAGTTGCTGAATTGTTAGGTGCTGAATCTATTTTATATATGAAACTTGGAAATCAAGATTTTGCAGCACGTGTTGATGCAAGACATATATTCTCACCTGGAGACCAAATTAAATTGGCATTTGATTTAAATAAAGCGCATTTCTTTGACAGCCAAACAGAACAACGTATTCGCTAAAAAAATTTCCTTCTATATAACATACAAAAAAACCGTCCACATATATTGAGGGCGGTTTTCATTATTATACTAGGGCTTCTACTGTATGAAATGATTGTCCTTTCGTGCCAATAATACCGAAAATCGGTAAATCACTAAGCACCACTTCTTCTTGCTGTTTCATAAAAGATGACGTTAATTGTTTTATCTCTATCCAAACGTCATTAATACAAAGTACATTGGAATCGTTCTCTTGTTGGCGAGAAAAAATAGAATCTATTTTATATAAACCAGCATTTTGAAAAAGCATATCAATGCGACTGAATGCATTCAAAGTAATGCTAATAACGCGTTGCCAATCTCCTTGCTTTTCCATATCATAGAATACAAAAAGTGCTTCTCCGCCTAGATTCGTAATTTCCTCCACTGTTGCTTGTCCACTTTCTTGATCAATGTCCGTCACAATTACTTTTGCGCCTTGTTTAGCCAACAAAAGAGCTGTATTACGTCCAATACCGATACCACCGCCAGTTACGATAGCAACTTTTCCTGCAAGCTTCATTTTCATTACCCCTTCTATAAGTCTTACCGTCATTCAGTATACTCCTTTATGAGATTATTCTGCAAGCAAGAAAAATTGCTATTTAATTTGTAAGCGTTCACTTTTTATCCTTCTTTTTTCTTACTATTACGCTGATCAAGAACTAGACCGATAAAAATGAGAATGCCCCAAAAAATTATGCTACCTCCTGTCATCTCAACTTCCCCCTTATTATATAAAGTAAAACTTTAATCAGCCCCAAATGGTGAGATAAAGATATTATTTTTAATTATTATACCATTATCTTAATTTTCAATCTATTGTAAATAAAAATGACACATTTTAGCTTTTCCTTACTGTAAACATTCAAAATAGACTTATAAAATCAAAAAGACCTTTTTATATATAAAAAGGTCTTTTTTTATTTTATTATACAAGACTTATTACTTTCGTTTTTGTAATTAAATCCTGAAAACCACAATTATCTTTGCGGAACAACATCATATATACGTTACATATTAATGGAATTCCTAATAGCAATACGTTCGGTAATAACACTACAAAAAATCTTATAATTAATGTTTGCAACGTTAGCTTTTCACTCTTCAATGAAATTAATTTTATTCTCGTTACCTTTTTGCCAAGTGTAACACCGTTCCAAATAAAGGGTAACACAATAAAATATATCGCCATTAATATGAAAACTACTGCGAAATCATATCTAAAATCACCTAAGCTTATATTAAAGCGCTTAAACATAGCACTATAGTTTCCGGTCATAATAGCTACTACTGCACCATACATAACCGAGATTAAAAACATGTCAATTAGGGAAGCACCTATGCGATTCATTACAAGCGCTGGACGATGCATCTTTAACTTCATTTTATGTCGACTCCTTCATATCCTTCTTTACCCGTCTCATCGTACCACTTCTAAAAAACATTGTAAACTAGCGTTTCTCTTACTTTTCTTGTACAATTTGTTACAATAGCATTATAAAGGAGGTTCCCATATTGAAAAAATGGATAATCCTATTCGTCGCCTTCCTATTAACTGGTTGTGCAGGAAACACAAGTCACTTAACTTATACGGTTAACGATGAATACGAACTCATACGTACTTCTGGAAATGCATTTGAACTTTTCCCCTCGCAAGATGCTGTATATGCCACACAATACATCCCTGCAAAAATTACAGACATTGCTTGGGATGATAAATACATTATTGCAAAACAAACTGAGGAAAAATCAGATCCAAATAACCCTGACGCAGCAATTGCAAATAAAAAAAGTGAACATTATTGGATTATTGACGTAAAGCACAATAAACGTTTCGGTCCCTACAATGAAAAGCAATTTAACGAACAAAAAGATGCGTTTAAAATTAAGGTGCCTTTTCAAAATGTAGATTCATACATAAAAGAAATAAAAAAACAGTCAGCATAATATTTGAGTGCTGACTGTTTTTCTTACATTATTTTAAAAACACCTTACTCCGAAAGTGAGATATTAAACGTTTGTGACTCTTTTACAACATCTTGTGTTTCTGAATCTCCTGCAAGTAAATCATCAGTTGTAAACTGAATATCCTTTACCTTGTCTTTTCCATCGTCAAGTATTAAACCAATAATACCATCTCTTGTTTCACCAGGCTTATAGTCTTCTCTTGACACATTTTTTGTACCAACTAACGTATCTTCATCATATAAAAAGTTTTGAGTCGCTACTTTAAAATGTTGCTTACCATTAATCATAACATCACTCATAGAGAAAAATTGCATATTTTTATTCCCGCTATTCTCCACTTTATATGTAATCTCAACATAACGAATTGTATTACTAATCTCTGTTCCACTTAGCGATGCATATAATTCTGCATCTTCTTGGCTTACTTTATCCCCTAATCTACGTTTTACTTCTTCAGGAGTTAGTGCCGTGTATACTTTCAATGTATTTTTTGCTTTTTCACTCATCTGTGATAAAGAGATTACTTTCACATCTTGTACGTGAATTTTCATTGGCGCTACTTCAAATGTTTGATTCACAGAGTGCATCTGCTCTAACTTGAAAGTACCCCATCCTGTTTCTTTCACTTTTTGTCCTACTTTTTTCAGCTCACGCCCACCATATTCTTTCGTTTCAGGAATAGATTCTTTCTTCTTCGGTTCAGCTTTCTTTTCTTCTTGATGGAAGCAACCACTTAACATAAGAAGAAAACTACATAAAACAAAAATACTTTTCCATGCTTTCATCATTTCATTTCTCCTAACACTATCATTCATGAATATAAAATTAGTCCCTTGCTTTGTAAACTATAGAAACAATGAAAAGTCCACAAAATGAACTTGTCAGTCCAGATACTATTATACCTCCAATTTGGAAAATATGAAAATAGGGATCTAGGAACGCATGCACGATAAATATAATAGTTGCCACAACAATTACTGAAATCCAATACTTTCTTTTTTCCGAAGCTAAAATAAGATCTTTACCAATTCCATTTCTATACTTCCATAAAACGTATACTAATAATAGAAAACCAATACATGTACTTCCATGTTGCATATATTTATAAACAGGGATACCATACCATTCTCTTTGCAATAATGGTATTTTCATAACAAAATAGCCTGTCTTATGAGTGAATGCATCCCAAACAACATGCGTTAACATACCGAATAATGCTGAATAACAAAATACAAAAAGATCCTCCCATGTATGAAGCCCCCATCTCTTGTCTATTGCATATGTATAGTAGCCAGCAAATGGTTTAGGTAAATGTGTTATAAAAGGCTTTTTTAAAACGTAATGATATATACATGCTAACAAGAAGACAAGTGGTAAATTTAAATACAAGAACCCAAGCCACGTATGCCCAATAACACCATACGGTCTAAAGTGTAAAAAATATTCAAAGTCAGGCGCCATACTACCTAATATAAGAGCCGTTACTGACATATATTTAGAATGCTTTTTCGCCAAAGGAAGAACTGCTGCTGGATGTGCAAATGTAAACGGCATACTTTAACTCCTTCTCACATTTTCAATAGAATACCATCTATCATAACGAGAGAATAGATCTTCATGCAATATTTATTTTCACATTGGAATATGATAGTTTAAATGATATAATCCACATAAAATATTCAGAAAATAAGGAAGGGATTCAGGTGTCATTAACACTTGTATTTGCTGCCTTTTTAGATTCAAAATCCGTTATGAATTGAGGTTTATATATTGATTGACGTACCCTTTTTACAAAATGTCACATTAAAAAAAGAAAATATCCCTAGTTTTTCCGCATATCCTTACTGCTTACCCGCTATCCGAACATTACAATCACTAGCTTTCCATCCAAATGTAACATTCATTATTGGAGAAAACGGAACGGGTAAATCAACATTACTTGAAGGAATTGCAATTGCGTTAGGTTTTAATGCAGAAGGTGGAACGAAGAATTTCCGCTTTAGCACAAACGATTCACATTCATCTTTACATGAATACCTTCGAATTTCAAAAAGTTTCAATACACCAAGCGACGGTTTCTTTCTTCGCGCTGAATCATTTTATAATGTCGCTTCTTATATTGATGAAATAGATGCTATAAAATCTTACGGCGGCGTTTCACTACACGAACAATCTCACGGTGAATCATTCTTTTCCTTATTTATGAATCGTTTTTCAGGACAAGGTTTATACATTTTAGATGAGCCTGAGGCAGCTTTATCACCGATGAGACAACTTTCCATGCTCATTCGAATGCACGAACTAGCTGAACAAGGTTCACAATTTGTTATTGCGACGCATTCTCCTATTTTAATGGCTTACCCTGAATCTACTATATACTCTTTAACACAAGAGGGGATTCACGAATCCACATTAGAAGAAACTGAGCATTACCAAACGACGAAACTTTTCTTTGAAAATCGTGATCGATTATTTCATCATCTATTTGAGTCATAAAAAAAGAAGCAGCAATAGCTGCTTCTTTTTTATAGTGCTTCTATAAATAAGGCAACCCCGATACCGCCACCGACGCATAAAGAGGCAATTCCTTTTTCTAACCCACGTCTTTTTAATTCGTGAATTAAACTTACCGTAATACGAGCCCCTGTACAACCAATTGGATGCCCAAGTCCTACGCCACTACCGTTTACGTTCACTTTTTCACGGTCTAAACCTAACTCTTTCTCTACAGCTAAATATTGAGCCGCGAAAGCTTCATTAATTTCAAGTAAATCTGCATCTTCTAATGACCAATCCACTTTTTCTAAACCTTTACGAATTGCTGGTGCTGGTCCAATACCCATAATTTTCGGATCTACCCCAGCTACTGAATATCCAACAATTCTAGCTAACGGTTGTAAACCTTTTTCTTTCGCTTTTTCTTCGCTCATTAATACTAGAACTGCACTCCCGTCATTAAGACCAGATGCGTTCCCTGCAGTTACTGATCCATCTTTACGGAATGCCGGCTTCAATCCAGCTAATTTCTCAGCTGTAATATCTGCACGTGGATGCTCATCCTTCGAAAATACTACTTCTTTTCTACGTTCTTTTATTGTAATAGGAACAATTTGATTGTCAAAGTGTCCAGACTCGATTGCTTGTAGTGCTAGTGTATGACTACGAAGCGCAACTTCATCTTGTTCCTCTCTTGTAATTTCATATTGTTCAACTAAATTTTCCGCTGTTTCACCCATCATAATATGGTGAATCGGATCTTCTAACACTTCCCACACCGTATCACGAATTTCTCCGTGCTGTAGACGTTGTCCCCAGCGGTGCTGTTTCAATGCATAAGGGCTCGAACTCATCGCTTCTACTCCACCTGCAACAACCACATCACTTACACCTAATTGGATTTGCATTGCAGCTGACATAATTGCTTGCATACCTGAAGAACATTGGCGTTGGATTGTATATCCCGTAACTGTGTCAGGAAATCCTGCCGCTAATGCAGCAGTTCTCGCCGTATTTGCTTCATCAGTTCTTTGAATACAATGACCTAAAATTACTTCATCAACTTCATGTGGTTCTACCCCGCCTCGTTTTACAGCTTCCTGAAGTACAGGAACAGCTAATTCTACTGGCGTTACATTTTTTAGCGCTCCTCCAAAAGTTCCAATTGGCGAACGAACTGCAGCTGTAATAACAACATTATGCATTTTGTACTTGCCCCTCTCTTATGTACCCTAGTAAGTTTTTAGGTGAAATTCCATAAGATGTATATCTACAACTATCATACTATAAACATACTAAAAAATCAAAATATTTCATATAATAAAAATAGAAGAATTAACCTTCTATTCTGTCAGCGCATATAAAAACTTTTGCAAAATTTTCTCTGTCGTTTCATTCAATTTTGGCAACTTATCTACTGGAAAATATTGAAGTTTCAACCCTTCATGATCGAGCTTTAATTCCCCGCTCACATGATGTGCCTGATACAGATGAATGACATTGAAAATTTCATCGCCATTCGGATAACGGAAATATACTTCTTTTCCTGATAGAACACCAAGAAATTGCATTATTTTTGCAGTTAACCCCGTTTCCTCAAATAACTCTCTACGTGCCGTTTCTTCTGTCGTTTCACCCAGTTCCATCGCCCCGCCAGGTACACCCCAATCATATGTATCTGAACGATATTGAAGCAATACTTCTTGTTTATCATTTAATATAATGATTGCTGATCCTACGAGAATAAGCGGCCTTGTACCAACGACTTTGCGTAACTCTTCAATATACCCCATATGTAAATTCCCCTTTCCCTAACCTCCCTTATCATAACAAAATTTCTCTCTTTTTGTTCATGTAATTTTAAAGAAAAAAAGGAAGCTTTCGCCTCCGTTTTTTCATCTTTATTTCTTAAAACTTTCATATTTTACAGCTTCAAAAGCTTCCTCAATTTCATCATTACGATAATGGACATATGTAAAACGACCCAATTCTACTAATCTCGCTATTTCCTGTAACGCTTTATGCTGCTCATATGTTTCTTTCAGCTTAATATGTACATAAAACTTCATTAAAGGATGTTCATATAAAGGTTCTCCCACCTCTACATATACATCTTCAACCCCTTGTACAACTCTTACATAACTCGCAAATTGATAAAGTGCTTCTCTGTCTGAAACGATTTTTAATGTATACATATATTCTCCCCCTTTCCTTTACTATATCAAAAAGACGACCACACCATGTTATAGAACTATGAAATTTTTTCGACTTGTCATCTATATATTCAATAAAGAAGGCGTTTATCCATACATGACATCTTTTTCCCACATATATTATAGGAAGAACTTTTTTCATTTGAGGTGTTCCTTATGGATCCATACGTCAATATATGTATTTGTATTACTCCCGGCGCCGATATTTCTGATGACCGCATCGCAAAAGATTTAGCTGTTGCAGAATCAATTTGGCACCCCATTACATTTCAAATTCAAGAAGTAATTGTATTAAATGAACTTTTCCGTTTTTTTGACCGTGAAATCAGTTATAAAAATTCCATTCAAAGTCAAGAAAAGTTGGCATCCTTTTTCCAAACATGTGTAAATGAAGCTCCTGAATGCGACCTTTATATTTGTTATATTGGCAGTGATTATTTCAAAGAAACAGCAGTAATTGCCTGCGCTTATTCTTTAGCAAAACAACAGCAACTTACTGGCTATATCGTTTTAACAAATTCGGCTGCCCCTATGAAAAATATATATACGCTCGCTCACGAAATCGGTCATATTTTATTTACAAGACGTATTCATGGAAAACTTACTCATGCAGATCCTCATTCTCCAACCGGCTCGGAGCACCACCCTTCTCCAACAAATCTTATGTATCCGATAGTCCCTCGTCCAGAAAACGTTCATATTCATTCCTTATTAACAACAGAACAAAAAGCGCTCTCTTTACAAAGCTCTTTACTACAAAGAAAAAAACAGTAACCTTCATGTTACTGTTTAAAACAACTTGTTCCAATCAACAAACCAAATCCCGGCTGCTAGAAATAAAAATAGACAACTAAATGTAAATGTAATCCCTCTAAAAATCCCTATATAATATTTCTTTGGAAATAATTTTTTGTATATCCAGAGCAGCCCTTTTCCAATTAAACCGAAGAACAGAATATAACCCGATGTGTCATCTAATAAAGTATCGAAATAGTCATCATGTACCTTTTTCGAAAAGGTAGTATAGAGCCCAAAAATCGTTAAACCTAAAAACACAATAGACAATATACCTAGAAATATACTTTGCATATTCGTTCCCCCCTTGATAAAAAATTCAGTTCGTTCACTTCACTATTAGTATAAAACTAGCTTACAGTTTTTTTCTCTTCATTTTTTAAAGACCATCTCATTAATACATATAAACTTCCGTACAGAAGTAAAGTCTCTAACATTCCCCAATATGGGTTTTGCTTCCCTAATTCTTTAAATACAAACATAATTAATAACGGTATGATAACAGCTAATATTCCAATCCATCCAAGTATGTACGCTTCACCAATTAGCAGTACTAATAAGATTATTCCAGCTAGTATATAACTTTGCATTGTAGTTAATTGCAATACAGGTGTCCCGTACCATTTATTCATAAACATTAATAGTACTAGTAATAAAATTGGTAGCAAAGCTGCTACATAAATCATGCTAAATTCTTTTATTTTGCTCTTAAATGATGACATTTTAAAAGCAAATATAACGCCTGCAACAGTAACCATTAATATAATTGGATATCCAATCAACTGCACATTCGTTAATACAAATTCATGATTAGAACTTTCAAATAAAATATTTGTAAGTAACCAATATCCGCCTATCCCAATTATCATTCCTAAGACACTTTTTATACTCCCACCTTTATCCTTCTCCATCTCTTTAGCTAACTCTTCCGCATACTCTTTTGGTGAGTCACCAAATATGTCCCTTACCGTCTTCCCCTTTTTTTCACCTTCTATTAAATGAAGCTCTGCATCTTCTAGAAAAGCATCCACATCTTCTTCTTTAATTCCCTTAGTTATTAAATATACTTTCGTATCAATTAAAAACTTTTCTCCTTCTTTAGAAATCTTCATGATAATCCCCCTTTATTTAACCATTTCTCTTCTATTCGTCTTCATCATAATTTCAAGGAAAATCAAAATAAACAAACTTCCGTATAAACATATAATTTGAAATAGCATTGGCATAAGATCTTCCGATGTAAATGTTTTAAACAGTAACATAATAGAAAGTGGAATGATTAAATATAAGTTTTTAAACCATCCTTCAAAATATATATTTATAGCTACTGTGATGATAAAAATCCCACCAGCTAATATATAACTTTGGACTTCGGTGAATGTGAGCATTTTTGTAGGATATATCACATCTAATATCGTAACAGCTCCTAATAAAAACAATGGAGCAATCATAACTAAAGACCACATGGAAAACCATGTTTTTGTAAAGCTTGTGACGAAGGCCATTTTGCGAAGTAGAAAATTAGGACCCATAACAACTAAAATCAATGAAAAACTGTAACCGATACACTGCATAAGTGAAATCTGTAACATTCCATTATTCACTATTAAGATAGAAGCAATAATCCAAAACGATACGATATTCATTACTGTAAAACCAATTTGCTTCCACGTTTCCTGTCTATCTCTTTCCATCACTTTTACAATTTCATTTGCATATTCTTTCGGTGAGCTTCCGAAAATATCTTCTACACGCTTCCCCTCACTCTCACCTTCTATTAAATGCAATTCTGCATCTTCTAAAAAGTTTTCAATATCACTTTCTTTCACACTCTTTGCCGTCAAAAATAATCTCATATCTAACAAAAACTTTCGAGCTTCACTTGATAACATTATTTTCTCCTTCCCTTCCCTTCAAGTAGACGTTCTACACTACTTTGCATCGCTTCCCAGCGATCCATAAATTCATCAAGTGCTTCCTCGCCTTTTTCTGTTAATGTATAATATTTTCTCTTTGGACCAGATGGCGATTCCTTCATTACGCTTGTTATTAGTCCTTCTTTTTGCATTCGTATTAATAACGGATAAATACTTCCCTCACTCGCCATTGTAAAACCATACTTTGCTAGCTTTTCACTCATTTCATAACCGTATATTTCGCCTTCAGAAATAATAGCAAGTAAGCATCCTTCTAAAATCCCTTTCAACATTTGACTTGTCGACATAATTCAAATCCTCCTACTATCTTGTTTTACAAGATAGATAAGCGTAAGTATCTTGCTTTACAAAATAGTATAGCAAAGACTATTTTGCAAAACAAGATAGCTAACGATATTTTTTCCAAATGTTTGCAGGAATTTCATTATAACCTCTCTAAATAGAGCACTATGAAAACTTTATTATGAAGGGATGTTTTTCATCATGGTTACAAATCGAGTTGTCTTTTTAACAGGTGCTGCGAGTGGTATTGGATATGAAATGGGAAGTGCTTTTGCAAAAGAAGGTGCAAAAGTTGTGATTACTGATCGTCTTGAAGAACGTGCGAAAGAAGCTGCTGAACAATTACAAAATGAAGGTTTTCAAGCTATCGGTTTAAAATGTGACGTTACATCTGAAGAGGAAATTACAGCATCAATTTCTCAAACAGTTAGTCATTTCGGTTCATTAGATATATTAATTAACAACGCAGGAATGCAACACGTTTCACCCATTGAAGACTTTCCAACTGAAAAGTTTGAGCTACTAATTCAAATTATGCAAATTGCTCCGTTTATCGCAATTAAGCATGCCTTTCCGATTATGAAACAACAAAAATATGGTCGTATTATTAATGTCGCTTCTATTAACGGCCTTGTCGGGTTTGCTGGAAAAGCTGCCTACAATAGTGCAAAACATGGCGTAATTGGATTAACAAAAGTTGCCGCTTTAGAAGGTGCTACGCATGGTATTACTGTTAATGCCCTTTGCCCTGGTTATGTCGATACCCCTCTTGTACGTAATCAACTACAAGACTTAGCTACTACACGAAATGTACCACTTGAAAATGTTTTAGAAGATGTTATTTATCCACTCGTCCCACAAAAGCGCTTATTACAAGTACAAGAAATCGCTGATTATGCTATGTTTTTAGCGAGTGAAAAAGCTAAAGGTATAACTGGTCAAGCTGTCGTTATCGATGGTGGCTATACTGCTCAATAAAAAATAAAGTTTGCTCAAGAAGAGCAAACTTTATTTTTTATCGCGAGGATCTTCGTACTTTAGTAATTGCCGCGGGAGCTTCTCAATTGCAACAATTACCCCCTCTAATTTACTTTCAATACGGTGGAGTAAATATAATGTTACAACAATTGGAAACCCTACATTACCTATCATCTTGATCCACTCTTCCATCCTCTTCTCCTCCTTTCATTATATAAGTAAGAGAAAACAATGCATTTAGGCATAAAAAAACAAGCTATTATGTATTAGCCTGTTTTTCAAATAATGATGCAATTTCTCGTTTATAATCCCCGCTTATAATACCTTTCTCAGTAATAATTCCTGTAATTAATTCGTTCGGTGTTACGTCAAATGCAGGGTTATAAACATTCGTTCCGATTGGTGCTACTTGTTTTCCAAAGATTTTCGTAACTTCTGTTTCATCTCTTTCTTCAATAATTATTTCGGCTCCAGTTTCTTTCCTAACATCAAATGTTGACAGTGGCGCAGCAACATAAAATGGGATATCAAAGTGCTTTGCTAAAATAGCTAAATTCATTGTCCCTATTTTATTTGCCGTATCTCCATTTGCGACAATTCGATCCGCCCCTACAATAATTGCATTTATTTCTTTCGTTTGAATAGCATGAGCTGCAGTATTATCTGTAATAAGGGTCACATCAATATTTGCTTGCTTCAATTCCCAGGTCGTTAAGCGACCACCTTGTAAAACTGGTCTCGTTTCACACGCATATGCATGTAAACGCACACCTTTCTCTTTTCCAATATAAAAGGGAGCTAATGCAGTTCCATATCTGGCAGTTGCGATACTTCCAGCGTTACAGATTGTTAAAATATTATCGCCATCTTTAAAACATGTTAACGCATATTCCCCAATATTTCGGCACACCTCTTCATCTTCCTGCTGAATGCGAAGCGCTTCTTCTTCTAATGTTTTTTGTGCTTCTTTTATTGTAGTAATCTCTCGAATAGATTCTCTCATACGATCAATTGCCCAAAATAAATTTACTGCTGTCGGGCGTGACGTTCCTAAATAATTACAATCTCTATTAAACTTCTTTTGAAATTCTTCAATATGTACAGTGTTATATTTTTTTGATGCAAGCGCCAAGCCAAATGCAGCTACAATTCCAATTGCAGGCGCTCCTCGTACTTCTAACATTACGATGCTTTTCCAAACCTCTTCAATAGTCGTCAATGTTTTGTATTCTGTGCTATGCGGCAATTTCGTTTGATTTAATACCGCAATTGCATCACCTTTCCAGCTTACAGATCTCGGAACAGTAACAATTGTACTCACGCTTTTACGCCCCCTGAAACTGTCTGTTGAAATAATGTTCGAAACAGTTGAATATCTGCACTTTTAGATTCATATTTTATTAGTTCTTTACCTAAGGATAGCGCTTGCTTCTTAGCTTGAATTCTTGTTTCTTTATTTTCTATTTCATCTAAATCTGCTACATGAGCTAAACCAATTGTTCTACGAATCAGTTCACATCCGGCAAATCCAACTGCATCAGTAAAGATATTTTGCAAAATAATTGGTAACCATTGTTTTTCTTTCGTATATACTTCTACACCTTCTCCAATCCATAACTTTGTAAAAGTCTCTACAAAATAACTCCACGTCTTTTCTATATGGAAAAATAGTACACTTCTTTTTTCTTCTTCTCTAGATAAAGCATTTAATAATAGATTTGCAATAAATTGACCTATGTCAAATCCAAATGGGCCATATGTCGCAAATTCTGGATCAATCACTTTCGTTTCAGAAGGTGACGAAAAAATACTACCAGTATGTAAATCACCATGAATAAGAGTTTCTTTTCTTGTTAAGAACTTATATTTATATTGTGCTACTTTTAGTTTTAAAGTTTTATCACTCCAAAGTTCATCAACCACGAGCTGTAAATCTGGCTCATAATCATTTGTATCATAATGTCCAAACGGATCTGTAAACACTAAATCCTCTGTAATTTTACAAAGGTCCGGATTTACAAAGGTACCTTCTAGTACCCTCTTCTCTTCTGACTGTAAACCAAAATCTGAAGTATAAAATAAAACATGTGCTAGAAAACGGCCGATATGCTGGGATAAAAGCGGATATTCTTCTCCGTCTATTAATCCTTTTCTTGTAATTGTTAGTCTTGATAAGTCTTCTATTACCGTTATCGCTAACTCTTCATCATGACTGTACACTACCGGAACATAATCCGGTACATACTGCGCAAAAATTTGCAGTGCCTTGCTTTCAATCGTTGCTCTTTTTATAGACAATGGCCAGCTTTCACCAACTACTTTCGCATAAGGCAGTGCTTGTTTTATTATAATTGATTTCTCTCCATCATCTAATTTGAACACGTAATTTAAGTTTCCGTCTCCAATTTCATGACAAACGACATTTGCCTTCGCTTCAAAATAGCCATGATCTTTCGCATATTGTACAGCTGTTATTTCTGTTAATGAATAATATCCCATCGTCTTCTCCCCCTTTTTAAATTCAGAGGTTTTTCTAACATAGAAAAACCTCTTTCCACTAAGAAAGAGGTTTGAAGTTTATCTTCTCCCCTCTTATCTGCCAGAAAGTTTTACTTTCTGCTGGAATTAGCACCGTGCCTTTTGGCGTAATAAACGCCCCATTTCACAATGGTATTACGGTCGGTTGCTGGGCTTCATCGGGCCAAATCCCTCCACCTGCTCTTGATAAGAGTTGTATAATTTTTTGAATTTTTAACTTTATGTTGAAGACTATACCAAGAATAAAAATCACTTGTCAACATTTTATTTGTATAATTCTGGACGGCGATCCGCAAAAACTGGAATTCCTTTACGTACTTCTTTAATTTTCTCGAATTCAAGCTCTCCAAATAAAATTGATTCCTCTTCATTCGCCTCTACTACAACTTCACCCCAAGGGTCCACAATTAAAGAATGACCCGCAAATACATTATTTGGATCCTTTCCTGCTCTATTACACGCAACAACATAACACTGATTTTCAACCGCTCTTGCTTGCAATAGCAAACGCCAATGTGCTAAACGAACTAATGGCCATTCTGCTACAACAAATAATACTTTTGCCCCTTTAGCAGTATGGACACGCATCCACTCTGGAAAACGAATATCATAACAAATTGTTCCAGCACATTCAACATCATCTAGCTTAAATTCGCCCGTACTATTACCAGCTATTAAATATTTATGTTCATCCATAAGCTGAAATAAGTGTACTTTACTATATTCGTTGACTAGCTGTCCTTCATTATTTACAACATACATCGTATTTGTAACGCCTTGCTCCGTTTGCTTTGCTATGGACCCACCAACAATATGTACATCATATTGCTTCGCCCATTCTATTAACTTTTCTTTCGTTTCCACTCCATCCCTATCTGCAATTTCAGAAAGTCTCGTTAAATCATATCCTGTTGTCCATAACTCTGGTAAGACGATAACATCTGGCCTTTCCTTCATAGCTTCGCTTATTTTATTTTTAGCATTCTCAATATTTTTTTCTACATCTCCAAAAACAATATCCATTTGAATACATGCGACTTTCATTTTTTCAGCCCCATTCTTATTTTTCTCTTTACAAAATACTGGAAAGATTATATCATTTGTCACTAGAATTGTAACAACTTTCAAAAGAGGTGGAAAGTATGAAATTATTTCAACCTTCTGAGATAGTAACATCATTGCCAACACAATTTTTCGCTTCACTTGTTGCAAAAGTTAACAAAGTCGTTGCAGCTGGTCACGATGTTATTAATCTAGGTCAAGGTAATCCAGATCAACCAACACCGCAGCATATCGTAAAAGCTTTACAAGATGCTGCCGAAAAGACCATTCATCATAAATATCCGCCATTTCGCGGACATGAAAGCTTAAAGGAAGCCGTAGCTACATTCTATAAATGTGAATACGGCGTCGAATTAAACCCAAAAACTGAAGTTGCTATTTTGTTTGGCGGAAAGGCTGGACTAGTAGAATTACCGATTTGTTTTACAAATCCTGGTGATACGATTCTCGTTCCGGATCCAGGCTATCCAGATTATTTATCCGGGGTTGCCTTAGCAAAGGCACACTTTGAAACCATGCCACTTATTGCAGAAAATCATTTTTTACCGGATTATAAACAAATTGATGACTCTATCGCTGAGCAAGCAAAGTTAATGTTTTTAAACTATCCAAATAACCCTACCGGTGCTACTGCATCAAAAGATTTTTTTGATAAAACCATTCACTTTGCTAATAAACATAATATATTAGTTGTTCACGATTTCGCTTACGGCGCTATCGGATTTGATGGTCAAAAACCTGTTAGTTTCTTGCAAGCAGATGGTGCCAAAGATACAGGAATTGAAATTTACACTCTATCGAAAACTTTCAATATGGCTGGCTGGCGTATTGCTTTTGCAGTAGGGAATGAAAGTGTCATTGAAACCATTAACCTATTGCAAGATCATATGTATGTTAGTATTTTTGGTGCAGTTCAAGATGCTGCCCGCGAAGCACTATTAAGTTCACAGTCTTGCGTAATAGACCTTGTAAATAGTTACGAATCTCGAAGAAATGTCCTTATAGAAGCTTGTCATTCCATTGGTTGGAATGTTGATATTCCAAAAGGATCATTCTTTGCATGGCTTCCTGTACCAGAGGGCTATACATCTGAGGAATTTTCTAATATTTTATTAGAAAAAGCACACGTTGCAGTTGCTCCAGGTGTTGGCTTCGGTGAGCACGGCGAAGGTTATGTTCGCGTTGGGCTCCTGCATACAGAGGAGCGATTGCGGGAAGCAATTAATCGAATTGAGAAATTAAAAATTTTCAAAAAGCCATTGACAACATGAAAAATATCTGACAAAATTCAGTTATCTTAAAAATTTAAACATTTCTAAATACTTCTTATCAAGAGCAGGTGGAGGGACGAGCCCGACGAAGCCCGGCAACCGATCTACAATTGTAGACACGGTGCTAATTCTCGCAGCATTATGCTGACAGATAAGGAGCTGGTTGTAAAAAAACCTCTCCTTAGCTGAGAGGTTTTTTTATTTAACTAGGGGGTTATAACAATGAGCGGAATTATAGCGACGTATTTAATTCATGACGATTCACATAACTTAGAAAAAAAGGCGGAACAAATTGCACTCGGATTAACAATTGGTTCTTGGACTCATTTGCCACACTTATTACAAGAACAATTAAAACAGCATAAAGGCAACGTCATTCATATTGAGGAATTAGCTGAACAAGAACATACGAATTCATATTTACGCAAAAAGGTAAAACGTGGGATTATTAAAATCGAATACCCGTTATTAAATTTCAGTCCAGACTTACCAGCGATTTTAACAACTACATTCGGAAAGCTATCCCTTGATGGCGAAGTAAAATTAATTGACTTAACTTTTTCAGACGAGTTAAAAAAACATTTTCCTGGTCCAAAATTCGGGATAGATGGTATTCGAAACCTTTTACAAGTGCATGATCGTCCCCTTTTAATGAGTATTTTTAAAGGAATGATTGGACGAAATATTGGGTATTTAAAAACGCAATTACGTGATCAAGCAAGTGGTGGTGTAGATATAGTAAAAGATGATGAAATATTATTTGAAAATGCATTAACACCACTTACGAAACGCATTGTATCTGGAAAAGAAGTTTTACAATCCGTATATGAAACATACGGACATAAAACGTTATATGCCGTAAATTTAACAGGACGAACTTTTGATTTAAAAGAAAATGCGAAACGTGCAGTGCAAGCTGGAGCTGATATTCTATTATTTAACGTATTTGCTTACGGACTAGATGTACTACAATCACTTGCAGAAGATGATGAAATCCCAGTTCCTATTATGGCACACCCTGCTGTAAGTGGTGCTTATTCGGCATCGAAGTTATATGGAATTTCATCTCCATTATTACTTGGAAAGCTACTACGTTATGCTGGTGCAGATTTTTCTTTATTCCCGTCTCCATACGGAAGCGTTGCATTAGAAAAAGAAGAAGCTCTCAGCATTTCAAAATATTTAACTGAGGAAGATGCATTTTTCAAGAAAAGTTTTTCTGTCCCATCTGCGGGTATTCACCCTGGTTTCGTTCCCTTTATTGTACGAGATTTCGGTAAAGATGTTGTTATTAATGCTGGCGGCGGGATACATGGACATCCAAATGGAGCGCAAGGCGGTGGTAAAGCTTTCCGTACTGCAATTGATGCTACTTTGCAAAATAAACCACTCCATGAAGTAGATGACATAAATTTGCATAGTGCACTACAAATATGGGGAAATCCCTCTCATGAGGTGAAATTATGAGTATTCAAGTATTTTGTGATTTCGATGGCACGATTACAAATAATGATAACATTATGTCCATTATGGAAAAATTCGCACCACCAGAAGCTGAAGAAGTAAAGAATAGAATTTTATCACAAGAGCTATCTATTCAAGAAGGTGTTTCTCAATTATTTCGATTAATACCTACTCATCTGCACGATGAAATTATTCAATTTTTAATAGAAACTGCTGAAATTCGTAATGGTTTTCATGAATTTATACAATTTGTAAATGAAAATAACATTTCTTTTTACGTTATATCAGGTGGAATGGATTTCTTCGTCTATCCACTCTTACAAGGGATCATTCCAAAAGAACAAATTTATTGTAATGAAACAGACTTTTCAAAAGAGTTCATTACAGTTAAATGGCCTCATTCTTGTGATGATCATTGTCAAAATTATTGCGGATTATGTAAATCATCATTAATTCGTAAATTAAGTGATACAAATGACTTTCATATTGTAATTGGTGATTCTATTACTGATTTACAAGCTGCGAAACAAGCTGATAAAGTATTCGCTCGCGACTTTCTTATTACAAAGTGCGAAGAAAATCATATTGCTTATACACCGTTTGAAACATTTCAAGATGTGCAAGCTGAATTAAAACTTTTGTTGGAGGTGAGGGCATGAAACAACTTTTTCGTCAGTGGTATGACTTGAGCGAGATAAAAAAAGAATTAACAACTCGAAATTGGTTCCCAGCAACAAGTGGTAATATTTCTATAAAAGTTAGTCATGAGCCACTTACTTTTCTCATTACAGCAAGCGGTAAAGATAAAACAAAAACCACTCCAGATGATTTTCTATTAGTAGATCATGTAGGAGTTCCCGTTTTAGAGACTGAATTACGCCCTTCAGCAGAAACAATATTGCATACACATATTTATAACAATACGAATGCTGGGTGCGTACTTCATGTTCATACAACTGATAATAATGTCATTACAAATTTATATAGTGATGCAGTTACCCTTCAAAATCAAGAAATTATTAAAGCTCTCGATATTTGGGAAGAAGGTGCAACAATTCACATTCCTATTATCGAAAACCATGCCCATATCCCAACGCTTGGAGAAAACTTCCGAAAGCATATACAAGGTGATTCGGGAGCGGTATTAATCCGTAACCACGGTATTACCGTATGGGGCCGAGATAGCTTTGATGCAAAGAAGAGATTAGAAGCTTATGAGTTTTTATTCCAATTTCATATAAAACTATTATCAATTCAAGGAGGCGTTTCTAATGGCGCAAATTCGTATTCATGAAGTAAATACTCGTATTGAAAATGAAGTAGAAGTATCTAAATTTCTACAAGAGGAAGGCGTTTTATATGAGAAATGGAATATTTCTAAACTTCCTACTCATTTAAATGAAAATTATTCTTTAACAGATGAAAACAAAGCTGAAATATTAGCTGTTTTTTCAAAAGAAATTGCTGATGTTTCAGCACGTCGAGGTTATAAAGCATATGATGTAATTTCACTTTCAAATAGCACACCTAACCTTGACGAATTATTAATTAATTTCCAAAAAGAACATCATCATACAGACGACGAAGTTCGCTTTATCGTCAGTGGTCATGGCATTTTCGCTATTGAAGGCAAAGATGGGAAATTCTTTGATGTTGAACTTGAGCCAGGCGATCTAATATCTGTTCCTGAAAATGCAAGACATTATTTTACCTTGCAAGATGATCGTCAAGTTGTAGCTATTCGTATTTTTGTGACAACTGAAGGCTGGGTTCCAATCTATTAAGGTAGTTAGTTGAATAAAAGGACTTGGACCCCCTTTTCCAAACTTTTATTCACTCTACATATATACATCCTCCTATGGAACAGGCTTATTTCACTTTTGAAATAAGCCTGATTTTTTATTTACTCAAAAGTACCATTTCACCACAAATTTAACGTCTTGATTTTTCAAGTGTATTTTTCGAACATTTTTTGAACATTTATTGAATTTTTTCTGAAAATTCTGTTTTGTATGTGATATACTACAATTAACTAAGAAGGAAAATAATATCGCAAACAGAGGGGGATAATCATGAGCTTACTTATCGCACTTATACTTGGAGTTACATGTGGAGCATTTCCTGTTATTTTAGGAGCTATTATGGAAGAGTTAGAAATTGGTGTTTTAGGATTTGTCGCATCTTGTGTAAGCGCTTTATTGTTTGGTTTATTCGGCGCTATTCCTGTTTCAATTCTGTGTGCTTTTTATATAATACGCCATGCTCGTACAAAACAATTTGGTCCTAATCACATCGCACAAATTATCCCATTCCCGGTTGAACGGTGCCGCCGCGCTTCTAACTTATAATTATAAAAATTAAAGATGACTAAATAAATAAAAGTCCTCAAATGAGGACTTTTATTTATTTTCTTCTAGAAATTGAAACAATTCTTGTAGATGTAGGGCATCTTCACCATAGCTAACAGATACATGAAATATACCGTCAATCTCAGCTTGCATATAAAGATCCACTCCATCACGATCATATTTCAATGCCAAATAAAATTCCATTTCTTCTAACATCTTTTTAGAGGTTCGAATTACATAATGCCCTTTCTCATCTCTTCCATATTCAAATTCTGGTTCAAAATCATATTTTTGTTTAAAAGCTCCTTTTTGTTTTTCATTAATTTTCATACAAGTAGCTCGCTGTACAGTATCAATCATCTCATCAAACTTTTGAAGGTCCACCTCGTTTACCCCCTTATATATTTTTTATATAATACTTGTGTTCCACTATTTTCTTCGCCATCCTTAATTAACTCTTCATACAATTCTTTCGCCAAACTTAAGCCCGGGACTGGTAATTGTAATTTTTCTGCTTCCTCTAAAGCAATTTTCATATCTTTCATAAAATGCTTCACATAAAATCCTGGCTCAAAGTCTCCTTTTAACATTCGAGGAGCTAAATTACTTAATGACCAGCTACCTGCTGCCCCTGTTGAAATACTCTCTAACACTTTATCTGGATTCAATCCAGCCTTCTTCGCGTAAGCAACAGCCTCACATACTCCAATCATATTGGAAGCAATCGCAATTTGATTGCACATTTTTGTATGTTGTCCACTCCCAGCTGGTCCTTGTAATTGAATGTTTGTTCCTAACTTTTCAAGTAAAGGTAAGCATCTATCATATATTTCTTTCTCTCCACCTACCATAATTGCGAGTTTTGCTTCTTTCGCACCAACATCTCCTCCTGAGACAGGTGCATCTAACGTATATATATTTTTGCTTTTTGCAACTTCATTAATACGTTTTGCTAAAGTAGGTGTAGATGTCGTAAAGTCAATTGCTATCGTACCTTCTTTTGCATGTTCTATAATTCCTTCTATACCAAAATACACTTCTTCTACATCATGTGGATATCCAACCATTGTCATTACAACATCAACTTGCTTCACTAACTCTTTTGGCGTATCACACCATTGTGCACCATCTTGCACTAAAGAATCTGTTTTTGCTTTCGTTCTATTATATACATATACTTTATGACCATCTTGCATTAAGTGATAAGCCATACTTTTTCCCATTACGCCAATACCAATGAAACCTATTGATAAAGTTTTATGTTCCATTTTCTCATCCCCTTTGTTCTAATAAATCATTTACCATCTTTCGAAACTCTTTATTAAAGTCATCATCCATACTATTTTTCACATTTGAAAATAACATAACAAAAATCCCTTTTTCTTTATTAAAATTATTGAAAGTGTTCCAACCAGATAATACACCATGATTATGAAAATAATCTGGATATATATAAAAACTAAATGCATATTTCCGTTCTGCTGAAGGCGAAAACATTGCTTGTATACTTTGTTCAGAAAGAAGTTTTCCATTTATAATTGCTTCGTCTAACTTCTTCATATCTCCAACTGTCGTATACATCTCACCGCAACCATATAGCCAATCCATGCCTAACTTCTGCGCTGGTACAAGTTCTTGATCTTTTTTCACATAACCCTTTGTAAAATTTTTATCTCCAGGTACCATATTTCCCATACCGGATTCATGCATATCTGCTTTTACAAATATGTTTTCTTTTATGTAATCTCCTAAAGGTTTTTTCGATATATGTTCTATTATATAAGCAAGCACCATATAATTATAATCTGTATATCTCCAACCTGTTCCTGCAGGAAATTCTAAATTTTGACGTCCAATCCAATTAATTAACTGTAAACGGGAAGCAGCATTCACATTGCCTTTTGCGTGTTCAGGTAAACCAGAGGTATGTGTTAATAAATGATATAGCGTAATATTTTTATTCTCCGGAAATGAAGGAATATATTTATTTACATTATCTTGAATATTCAATTTCCCTTGTTCTTGCAACTGTAAAATAGATGTGGCAACAACTGTTTTCGTAATAGAACCGATACGATATTTTGTTTGAGGTGTATTTTCTATTTTATTTTGAACATCAGCATACCCATATCCTTTATTCAATATAACACGCTCTTTATCTGTTACCAAAACTGTTCCATTGAATTGCTTTCCGACTAAATATTGATCTAATTTTTGAGATATGCTAGCATAATCAATTTGTTGCTCTTCTTTTTCTTCTATATTCCCTTGTACTTCCGATTCAATAGTAGGATTCACTTTAGTTGTTAATACAGTGTTTTCCTTTATATTAGGGCTAACAAGAAAATAGTATACTCCGCCGCCAACTATAACAGACAGTGAAGCCATTATCATTACTTTTTTTATCATATTGATCCTCCATAATTCCTTCGCTAAAAATTGTCCCCCTATTCTATTATCAAACAATAAAAAAAAATCGCAACAATTTGTTGCGAAAAATTACATTTTTTCTTTTCTATACACACATACTTGATTCTTGCCATTTTTTTTCGCTTCATATAATGCAATGTCCGCTCGTTGCATTAATTCTTCTCTTGTAGTTCCTTGTTCATATAACGCAACTCCAAAGCTAGCTGTTAACTTCGAAATTCCAGTGAATTGCTTTGTTTCAATGAAGAATCGTAATGACTCCGCAACTTGAAATGCTTCCTTTTCTACTGTATTTGTCACTAATATAATGAATTCTTCTCCTCCCCATCTTGCAAATACATGTTGCTGCTCCACTTTAGATTTCATAAGCTCTGCAAGTTGTATTAATGCCAAATCACCAAAATCATGACCATATGTGTCATTAACTGTTTTAAAATTATCTATATCAAATAAAATAATTGCTATTTTCTCATCACTACGTATTACCTTTTCCCACTCTACCTCTAGTATTTGTTGAAACTTTAAACGATTATAAATCTCTGTCAATGAATCTACCATAGCAAGTCTTTCTTGCTCTTGATAGATTTCATCTAATTCTGTAATTTCCGTGCACTTTACAATAAATCTTGATAAATCTTCTGGCAATGGTGTCGCACGTAATAGAAAAGTAGATACTGCCCCTTCATAATTTGACATCTTAATTCTTCTACCACTTGATAAAGTATCGTCTAGCCATGTTATATCATGCGTCGTCGAGTAGTATCCATTTTCTCTAATAAAATGTTCAGCAAATACTAAATGTTGCTCACGATAGGCAAACAAATCTTCATATCCGAAAAACGTTAAAAAATTTGTATTACAATCAACAATCTCATCATCTTCTACTATAAATAATAAATCATTTTGAAAATCAAACATCGTTTGAAGCAGTTCCTGCTGCAAACTAACTTGCCTTACTAAAGAAAGTTGATACAAACTCTTATTCACTTCTTCTAACACTGCTTGCGGAGTTACAGGAGCTATTACAATATTACGTATTCCTAATGCAAGTACATCTGTAAATTCTTTTGTTATTTGTTGATCCCAAATGACAATGAATGTACTTTGCTGGGTATACATATTCTTAATATATTTTATTTGAGAATATTCTGTTACATACATAATTATAATGTGTGGTTTCGTTCTTTGAAATAATAGTTCGCCCTCTTCAAAACTATTTGCTATAAACATACATTTTGGATGGATATTTTCTATCGTTTGTTGGTGTTTACATCCATTTTCTATATAAAGGACATTTAACTGCAGATCTTGTAACACATTTTGGAAAACCGTATTCTCTAATAAAAAATGTAGTATGTTCATCACTAGTCTTCACTCACTTCATATATCTTGTTCTACTGAATTCCTCACAAACATTTTTAAAAGGCTGTTCTCCAATAAACTTTAATTTGTGAGAGATACATATTAACAAGCTAATTGAGAATGTTATCTTCCCTTTTCACTCTATAAATTCCTTTTTTAGTGTATGATTATAGGAATTATATCGTTTGTATGAATGCCCTAGCTTATTTCTTAAAACTTGACAATTAAAATAAAGATATTATATTCTTAAATTCGATAACTTACAAAATGTAAGTAATATACATTGCGTTTTCCTGATAATTTTATATACAATTTGGAGGATATATAATGACAAACGACAACTTTTTTAACGTTCTATATGAACGCACATCTACACGTGCATTCAACCCAAATAAAGAAATCTCATCTACAGAATTACATGAGATTTTAAAAGCCGCAGCACAAGCACCTTCCGCTTGGAACTTGCAACACTGGAAATTCCTTGTTTTTCAAGGTGAAGATGTACAAAAACGATTACACCCAATAGCCTATAACCAACAACAAATTCTTGATGCTTCTGCAGTAGTCGCTATTTTAGGTGATTTAGAAGCTTATAAAAATGTTGAGCCAGTATATGGTCCAATTGTAGAACAAGGATTTATGAAAGAAGAAGCAAAAGAACGCTTAGCTAAAAATATTGAATCTGCATATGCTCGTGAACAATTCCCAAGAGATGCTGCCTTTTCAAATGCATCTTTAGCAGCAATGCAACTTATGCTTGCAGCTAAAGCAACTGGTTGGGATACTTGTGCTATTGGTGGCTTCAATCCACAAGCACTGACAGACGAATTTAACGTTTCATCTCGTTACGTTCCAATTATGCTTATTACAATTGGTGAATCAACTTTAAAAGGCCATCCTGCACCTCGTATGAGCGTAGAGCAAGTGAGTGAGTGGGCAAAATAATAAAAAACGAAGGTAACTACATTGCCTTCGTTTTTTTATTTCTTGTCATACTTTTGTAATATTACTACAAATCATTCGACATTTATACTTATGGAAAAGTATATTCTATTCCCTTATCATAAATAAACGTGACGTTTTGTGTCGAATTTTGTTTAGGTATTGAAATATACCCGTGTGTTTTTGTTACAATTATGATACAATGATAACAAATAGATAACAAGAGAGGGATTTTCATTGAGTTCATACGGAAGCTTTATCGCACTTTTATGTTACATAGTAACTGTACTGCTTCTATATTTTATTGGTGATGCCGCAAACATCTCCATTTTACAATTCCCAAAAGAAGAAGCGTTCCAATTAGAATCAGAAAAACATACTGCACGATCCATTGTACCACTACTCCTAGCTCTTCCTGTATATATCATCGTTTTATATAAAAGTAAAAAAGTGTAAAGGCTACCCATTTCATTTATTTCGGTGGTTTTTACATTTTTTGTTATATTTCCCCTATTTTAAACATCATTCCATACTAAACACCCAGCTAGTCATTTAAAATGAGAAAATCCCCTAGAAAAAATTCCACTCTCTGTCCAGTCACTCACTACCGAACTTACATAGATTATAAGTGTGAAGGGGGTGATGAGGATTATGTTTGGATCATTTGGATGCTGTGATAACTTTAGAGACTGTCATCATCATGAAAGAGAGTGCAGACATCATGAGAAAGAGAAAGAGAAAGAAGTGGTTAGACCACAACAACCAGCTGTATGTAACGTACTTGCTAGCATTTCAGTTGGAACAGAGCTTTCTCTTTTAAGCATTAGAGGTAACGGCACTTTCAACAATGTAATTTTTGAAGGTTTCGCTAACGGTGTTGCTCTTTTCTCTGCTTTAGCTCGTAATAACAATGATAAAGATAACAATAAAGACGATAAGAACAATCAAAATCGAAATACTTTTACTGGTATTTTACGTGTATGCCCAACTGATATCGTTGCAATCGCTATCTAATTCTGTCTCTTATCCTCGATAGTAAGCAAATATGATTTACTTTTCTCATAGAAAAAACCTGAGACCGATTTCAAATCGACTCAGGTTTTTTTATTGATTATATGCTTTTAACTAGTTCAACAACTTCTTCAGCAGTTGACATCATTAATGCTTTTTCTGCTAATGTTTCCATTTCTGCTTTTGACAACTTGCTTAGTTGTGTTCTTGCAGGAAGAATAGATGTTGCACTCATACTGAACTCATCTAAACCTAATCCTAATAATAATGGGATAGCAAGTGAATCGCCTGCCATCTCACCACACATACCAGCCCATTTGCCTTCTTTATGAGCAGCATCGATAACCATTTTTACAAGACGTAAAATAGATGGGTTATATGGTTGGTATAAGTATGATACTTGTTCGTTCATACGGTCTGCAGCCATTGTGTATTGGATTAAATCATTTGTTCCGATAGAGAAGAAGTCAACTTCTTTCGCGAATTGATCTGCTATTACTGCTGAAGCTGGGATTTCAACCATCATACCAACTTCAATAGAATCAGAAACAGTTGTACCCGCTTCTACAAGTTTCGCTTTCTCTTCTAATAAAATTGCTTTTGCTTGACGGAACTCATCAAGAGTTGCAATCATTGGGAACATAATTTTTAAGTTACCGTATACGCTAGCACGAAGTAATGCACGAAGTTGTGTACGGAACACATCTTGCTCATCAAGACATAAGCGAATTGCACGGTATCCTAAGAATGGGTTCATTTCTTTTGGTAAATGTAAGTATGGAAGCTCTTTATCTCCACCGATGTCAAGTGTACGAACAACGACTGGTTGACCTTCTTTTACACCTTCAAGAACTGCTTTATACGCTTCGAACTGCTCTTCTTCTGTTGGAAGATTGTCACGACCCATGTATAAGAATTCTGTACGGTATAAGCCAACGCCTTCTCCGCCATTATCGATAATACCTTGTACATCATTTGGTGTTCCGATATTTGCAACAAGCTCAACATGATGTCCATCACTTGTTACAGTAGCTTGGTCTTTTAATTTTGCCCATTCAGTTTTTTGCTCTTCAAATTTCGCTTTCTTTTCTTCAAACGAACGAAGAGTTTCTTCTGATGGGTTTACAATTACTTCTCCATCTAAACCGTCAATGATAACGATATCGCCGTTTTGGATTTTCTCCATAACAACTTTCGTACCAACAACAGCTGGAATTTCCATAGAGCGAGCCATAATTGCAGAGTGAGATGTACGTCCACCGATATCAGTAGTGAAACCTTTTGCATACTTACGGTTTAACTGAGCTGTATCAGATGGTGTTAAATCTTCAGCAATAATGATTACCTCTTCAGAAATTGTACCAGGATTTGAGAAGTTAATCCCTAGTAAATGTGCAAGAACGCGTTTTGTTACGTCACGAATGTCCGCAGCACGTTCTTTCATATATTCGTTATCCATGTTTTCAAACATAGAAATAAACATTGATGCAACTTCATCCATTGCAAATTCAGCATTTACTTTTTCGCTATTTACTTTATCTTTTACTGGGTTTACTAGTTCTGGATCATTTAACACTAATAAATGTGCTTCAAAGATCGCAGCTTTGTCAGCACCTAGCTCAGCAAATGCGTGGTCCTTAATAGCTTCTAATTCAGTTTTTGCTTTCTCAAGCGCAGCGTCTAAGCGTGCAATTTCTGCAGCTTCGTTTGTAATTGATTTCTTTTCGATGTTAAATTCAGGATTTTCAAGTCTGAAAGCCTTTGCAATAGCAATCCCACTTGATGCAGCGATCCCTTGAATGTTAAGAGTCATTATTCTCCTAATCCTTCGTTTTTCATAGTTTCTTCGATAGCTGCTAGTGCTTGAGCTGCATCATCACCATTTGCAGTGATTTTAATTTCTGCGTTTTGTTGAATGCCTAAAGACATAACGCCCATGATTGATTTTAAGTTAACGTTCTTTCCGTTATACTCTAAGTTAATGTCAGAACCGAATTTGCTTGCAGTGTTTACAAGTAGAGTTGCTGGACGAGCATGAATTCCTGAGTCGCTAGTTACTTTAAAGATTTTTTCCATGATAATTTATCTCCTTTAAATTACAGTTTTTTTTAGTTGTATAGACGTGAGTACTACATCATCTATTGTATATAATAGGCGATGTTCGGTCAACCACATCGCCTATTATAATTATAAACATTTTGCGTCAAATTCCTACTGAATGTCAATAATAGCGGTTTCGCCCTTCTTAACATTTCCATCTTTTTTCAATTCGACTTGTTGCCCTTGTTGTAAGTTTGTAAATACAATTGGTGTAATGATAGATGGTGCATTTCCTTTTACAAATGCAAGATCTACTTTTAATAACGGTTGGCCTTGCTTCACTTTATCACCTTGTGCTACAAGTGCCTCGAATCCTTCACCATTTAATTTTACAGTATCAATACCAAAGTGGATTAAAATTTCTTTTCCACCTTCAGATTGAATACCAATCGCATGTTTTGTAGGGAATACATTGACAATTTCACCGTTAACTGGAGAAACTACTGTTCCTTCAGTTGGCTCAATTGCAAATCCGTCTCCCATCATTTTTCCTGAGAATACTTGGTCAGGTACTTCTGTAATTGGTAAGATTTTCCCTTCAATTGGTGATACAATTGTTTCATTTTCATCAACTTTTTGAGGAGTTTCTTCCACTTTTACAGGTTCTTCTTTTTCAACATGAGGTGTACGACCTGACATTATATCATGAATTTGTGATTTTAATGTGTCAGATTTCGGTCCGAAAATAGCTTGAATGTTATTTCCAACTTCAAGTACACCAGCTGCTCCAAGTTCTTTTAAGCGGTCTTTGTTTACATTCTTTTGTTCGTTAACTTGAACACGTAAACGAGTAATACAAGCATCTAAAGAAGCAATGTTTTCTTTACCACCAAGTGCCACTAATACTTCACGAGGAAGTTCGCCTGCTTCTGTTTTTCCTGCACCCTCATTTGCATTTGCCTCTTCACGACCAGGTGTTTTTAGATTCCATTTACGGATTGCAAAGCGGAATCCGAAGTAGTAAATAACTGCTAGTACAAGACCAACAATAATTACCCACCACCATGCTGTACGGCCTGGTAGTACACCGAATAATAAGAAGTCAATTAAACCACCAGAGAATGTCATACCAATTTTAACACCTAAAATTTGCATTGTCATAAATGATAGACCAGCAAATACAGCGTGAATTCCGAATAATACTGGCGCTACGAATAAGAATGAAAATTCAAGTGGCTCTGTAATACCTGTTAAGAAAGATGTTAATGCTGCAGAACCTAAAATACCTGCTGCTAATTTTTTATTTTCTGGACGTGCTTCATGGTACATTGCTAAAGCTGCTGCCGGAAGACCGAACATCATGAACGGATACTTACCAGTTGTAAATGTACCTGCTGTTAATTCTACACCGTCTTTCAACTGTGCCATAAAGATTTTTTGGTCACCACGGATTAATTCGCCAGCTGCATTTGTATACTGACCGAATTCGAACCAGAACGGTGAATAGAAAATGTGATGTAGTCCAAATGGAATTAATGAACGTTCAATTAAACCGAATATAAATGCTGCGATTGTTCTATTTGCATCAATCATTTGATGTGAGAACGTGTTTAAGCCACCTTGAATGTATGGCCAAACGAAGCACATGATAATACCTACTATTAAAGAGAATGTTGCAGTTGCGATCGGTACGAAACGCTTACCTGCAAAGAAACCTAAGTATGATGGTAATTCAATGTTGAAGTATTTATTATAGCAATATGCCGCTACTATACCGACGATAATACCACCAAATACCCCTGTTTGTAGCGTTGGAATACCTAATACGTTTGCATACGCTGGATCTGCAAATCCAATTTTTACTGGGTCTGCTCCAGAACTTGTTACTTTCACTAGCTTATCTACTTCTAAGAACACACTCATCGTTTTGTTCATAATTAAGTAGCCGACGAATGCTGCTAAACCAGCTACTCCATCTCCACCAGCTAAACCAATTGCTACCCCAACTGCGAATAATAATGCAAGGTTAGCGAAAATAATATCACCAGATTGTTCCATAATTTTTGCAACCATTACGAACCAATCTGCTTTTAAAGCAGGAATAACATTTGTTAACTGTGGATTTTGAAATGCATTACCAAATCCAAGTAAAATACCTGCCGCCGGTAAAATCGCTACTGGAAGCATTAACGCTTTTCCGACTTTTTGAAGAACACCAAAGATCTTCTTAAACATGGAAACCCTTCCTCTCTTATCTATATTGATACCTTCCGACAAACGCCAAAAAGACATGAGGAAAAAAAGATAGAACGATAGCTATACAAAGGGTAGTATATCCCTTTCTCTAGCTTACATTCCTTACTTTTCTCCACTCATGCCTGATCGAATCAGTAACACGTGTCAAAAATAGGTTTACGTATAAGTTCACTATAATTAAGGCAAACGTTTTCGTTACTCACCTTAATGTGTTTGTCGAAATTTGTATAACTTTGCAATAGTTATTATACATAACTATTGTAAGCGATTCAATCATTTTTTTTAACGTTTTCATTTTAGACAAAAATATATGACTTATTACACATGCTCTGCCTTTACTAAGCGTTGCAAGTGCATCGTTAAATAAATACTTTCAGCTTCATATACAGGTAGTTGCAACTCTTTTTGCATGACCTTGACTAGCTTCCAAGCTACGTTATAGCAAACTGGATACTCCGCCTTTAGTAACTCAGCAAAACTTTGCGATTCTTCTACTTTTTCTCCTTTTTTCACCCTCTCAATAGCATATTGAAGATGACGAATAAGGCGTAAATAATGAATGCTCTCTTGATCTAATGTAATTTGTAAGTTTGTCTCAATTAAAGATACAAGTTGTGCAATGAGACGGGAGTTTTGATTAACTGAAGATAAATCAGAATTTGTAAGCGAACTGTAAATGTGAAGTGCAATAAAACCAATTTCTCCTTCTGGCAATGTAATTTGCAAACGAGAATTTAAAAGTTCTACAACACCTTCCGCAATTTCATATTCCTCTGGATAGAGCATTTTTGTTTCAACTAAAAAAGGATTATCAATTGTAAGTCCTTGTTTTAACCTTTTAATTGCAAATGAAATATGATCTGTTAACGCAATATGAATATGTTCATTTAGTGGAGATTTCGCTTTTTCTTGAATGTATAGCATAATATCGTTCATCAATTCAATTAATTTTTCACTAACATGCGGCACTAATAATTTATATTGTTCACGATCACGTTCATTTTTTAAGACAAACATTTTTTCGATTTGTTCTTGCTCCAATACATCTTTCGCTTTTTTCCCAAATCCAATTCCTTTACCAATCACTACTACTTCCTCGTGTTCAGGATGGCTAGCAATGATGACATTATTATTTAAAACTTTTTTAATTTCTAGATAATTATTCATATAACACCACCCTCGTACTTAAATAGCCTACTTTTATGTTACAGAATATTCTTCTTTGTCGTCAATGTAAAACATCTGCCATTTAATAAAAATTCATTTTTTAGACATGTTTATATATGATGCGTATAATGTAAGAGCAACTGTACATAGAAAGGAGATAACAGCATGATTAAAATGTTTGTAAGTGATATCGATGGTACAATGATGCAACACGGAGGTCTTATTGATGAACAAGATGTTGCGGCACTACGCAGCCTCGCCGAGCAAAATGTTATTCTTTGCTTCGCTTCCGGAAGACTTGATAATGAAATTGCAGACTTAATGAAAGCTGTAAATACAAATTTTCATCGCATTAGTGTTAATGGTGTTTTTGTATATACACATGAAAATAAACAACTATTATCTGCAACTTTTGATTCCAGCATACTTCCCGATTTGTTAGCTATGACGAATAAAAATCCTTATTTCCGTTATGTAAGTGATGAGCATAATTATTACATTGAAGAGAAAACACCTTTTATTCAAGAACTTGAACAACAAGTAACTATGACTTCTGTTGAAGAACCAAACTTACTACAGAAGATTGATGATACAATTTTCCCAAATAAAATTTCTGTCGGTGGAACAAAGGAGAGCTTGCAACTCCTTCAGAAAAAAATTGATGAAAAATTCCACGGGAAAGTTAGTACTTTCATCTCAGCAGAACAATGTTTAGATGTAATGCCACCGAATGTTAGTAAAGGCTCTGCCATTTCTGTTTTATTAAATGAGTTTCAAATAAAACCTGAGGAAATTGCTTGTATAGGGGATTCTTACAATGATATTCCTATGTTTTCTTTAACTCCTCACAGTTTTGCTATGTCGCAAGCAGATGATGCAGTAAAAAAACACGCTCACTATGTAGTAAATCACGTCAAAGATGCTGTTAACCACGTAATTGCTCATAATAAAAATACGACTCATTCCTTATAAGGATGAGTCGTATTTTTATTTCTTTACATGTTATCCATTTTCATTTCCACTGTACTTCACAAACTGAAATATACTATTTGTTACGTGCGATATTCGTAATAAATTTATAACGATCTCCACGATAAATACATTTCACGTACTCTAGCGGTATCTCACCTTCTGAATATGACCATTGACGCATTACAAGTACAGGCGCCTTTTTAGGAATATGCAGATGTTCAGCTTCATTTTCCGTCGCAACAGAAGCTTCAATTGACTGAGTAGCGCTAACAAGTTTAAAGCCCAGTTTTTTCTCTAAATGTTCATATAAAGATTGTTGCAATATCTCTTCGTTAATATCTTTTACAAGAGCTGGCGACAAATATGTCGTCTCAAAAGCAATCGGTTCATCATCAGCTAAGCGAATACGCCTCACTTCATAAACCGATTCCCCCTCCTGTATTCTCAACCGGTCTGCTATTTTAGCAGTAGCTGGAACTAGGCGGAAACTAAGTAATTGACTACTTGGGTTCATTCCACGAGAAATCATATCTTCTGTGAATCCCGTCATTCCTTGCAATTTTTGTTCCACTTTCGGAAGTTGGACAAATGTTCCAATTCCACGCTTCCGATATAAATAGCCTTGTTCCACTAAATTATTAATCGCCTGTCTGATTGTCATACGACTCACTTCGAACTTATCACAAAGTTCATTCTCAGATGGGATTTTATCTCCCGGCTTCCATTCGCCGTCCTCAATTAGCTGTTTCACCCACTCTTGAATCTGATAATAGATCGGAAATGGTGAATACTTGTCGATGTTCATCAGCAATCGCCTCACTGCATAAAGATAGAGCTTCTTGATCTGCGATTACGGTTACATTCGGATGACGTTGTAAAACTGTTGCCGGACACTCTTCACTATATTCACCTTGCAATAATTCTTTAACAGCTTCTGCCTTTTTAGCTCCCATAGCTACAAGTAGAACTTGTTTCGCTTTCATAATGCTTCCAATTCCCATTGTAATCGCATGAGTTGGCACATCTTCTTCTTTTTCGAAGAAGCGAAGGTTTGCTTGGCGTGTAGATTCTGTTAATTCAACAATGTTCGTTGGAGAATTAAACGGTGTTCCTGGCTCGTTAAATCCGATGTGACCGTTTTCACCGATTCCAAGAATCTGTAGGTCAACTGGGTTAGCAGTTAGAATGCCCTCGTAACGTTTGCACTCTTCCTCTAAATCACTTGCCATCCCGTTTGGTACATAAGTTTGTTTAAATGGAAGATGATCAAACAACTGTTCTTGCATGAAATAGTGATAGCTGTTTTTATCTTCATGTGGTAAATTTACGTACTCATCTAAGTTTACAGTGGTTACACGGCTTGTATCAAGTTTATTTTTTCGCATTTCTGCATAAATACCTAATGGAGAGCTTCCTGTAGCCATTCCTAATGTTGGATTTTCTTTTGTTTTTACAACTTCTTCGATTAATTTATAACCTGCTTCTGCTAGTTCTTCTGGAGTTTTTACAACAAGAATATTCATTTAATTACTTCCCTTCCTTCATATGAATTCCTAAACGAACCGTATCATATACATGTAAATCTTCATTCATCACAACAAAGTCTGCATCTTTTCCTACCGATAATGCACCTTTATTATTTAATCCAAACTCTTCTGCTTGGTTAACTGATGTCATCAGTACTGCATCTTCGATTGAACAACCTGTAAATTCAATTACATTTCGGAAAGCTTGATCCATTTTTAGAATACTACCAGCTAACGTTCCATCTTCTAATCGAGCACTACCATCTTTTACATGTACTGGCTGTCCGCCAAGCTCATATAATCCATCTTCAAGACCTTTTGCGCGCATTGCGTCAGTAATAACACTTACTTTTTTCGGTCCTTTTAACTTATATGCTAATTTCACCATATCAGGGTGAATATGAATACCATCTGTAATTACTTCAACCATTACATCTGGATTTAATAACACATGACCAACAACTCCTGGCTCACGGTGATGTAATCCACGCATTTGATTGTATAAATGTGTCGCATGTGTAATCTTTCTATTTTTTAGTTGCGCATCAATTGCATCTGTATGCCCCATTGTGCCAACTACACCAGTTTCAGCAAGATATTGTTCAAACTCTAATGCTCCCTCTTCTTCTGGTGCATATGTTACTAATTTAATTAAATTCCCACTTGCTTCTTGCCATTGTTTAAATTGCTCAATATTTGCAGGAACGATATGTTCAAGTGGTTGTGCACCTGCACGTTTCTTTGAAACATAAGGTCCTTCTAAGTGAATATATTCGAAATGTGCTCCTTTTTCTTTTGCTTCTTTCGCAGCGGTTAGCGCTGCTTCAATTGCCTCTGGAGCTTGTGTCATTGTTGTTGGGAAGTAAGTTGTAACCCCTTCTTTTAACATTTCTTTACCTAGAGTTACTAACCCATCGCTATTTGCATCCATCGCATCAATATCGTATCCACCATGAATATGAACATCGATCATACCTGGAATTACAATCTTCCCTGTAGCATCAAAAACAGTTTCATTTTCTTGTGGTACATATTGAGCCATCAAACCAATTTCTTTAATGGTTTCTGCGTAACGGATAAATCCGTTTTCCACTATTTCTTGACCTGTGTAAATTTTGGCATTGATGACAATTTGCGTTTTCATTTTCATCGATCCTTTCCCATGAAATACCTACTTGTTATTATTACCTTATTCGCCTAGTTCCATCTTAATATATGCACGAGTAGTTGTCTATACATTCTAATGAAATTTCCTTTTTATTCAACAAAAAAGGAAATTTCTTACGTCCCTTATAATTATAATATATATTATTCATTTTTCCAAAAAGGGACAGTATCCACCTCTAATATAGAAATCACTTCAACAATGGCATTAACCCGCTAGACTCTAACATAACATGTTCACCATCTGTTTCTATTTCTACTGTACGTTTATTCGTTCTATATACCATTATACCGTGCCTTTTTAAGCGTTTTACTACACTTTGGTGAGGATGTCCATACGGATTACTACTCCCGTAAGACAGAATAGCAAACTGCGGCTCCACTTTTTTTATAAACGTTTCACTTGTTGAAGTATACGAGCCGTGATGCCCCACTTTTAAAACATCTGCATGTACATCAAATTGTTTTAATATTTCATGTTCTGTCCTTACATCCGCGTCACCCATTAATAAAAAATCCGCTTTTCCATATCGTACCTTTAAAACAATTGAGGATTCATTATTTTCATCTTTTGATTTCCCATTGTTTAATACCTGTATAGAAACATGTGGATCCAGCGGTATATATTGCCCTTCCTTTACTGAAACGAAAGGTATCCCTCTTTTTTTAATATTATTCCGATATGTATGATAAGTAAGAGAACTATATGTTTTTCCGCTATCTAATATAAGCGATACCGGCATTTGCTCTACAATTGGAATTAACCCCCCTATATGATCCATATCGGGATGCGTACTGACAATTACATCTAAATGATTAATCCCTTTCTCAATTAATTTCTGAATAATAACCTCTCCTGCTTCATAAGGTCCACCATCAATTAACATTGTTTGTCCGTTTGGCATTATGATAAGTGTTGCATCACCTTGCCCCACTTTTAAAAAGCTCACTTTCATTTTACTAAGATGTTGCCGATGCATATGTAAAGGAGACGTAGTATGAATGGACATCATATACCTTTTAGCTGATGCGCTATTTAAAGAAAAACATAATAAAACAGAAACTAATAGTAGAATAATCCGCATACCTCTCATAACTCGTCTCCTTTTTTCATTTAGTATGGCACTGTAAATAATTGATATACAAAAAAAGCTTAGCAAAATGCTAAGCTTTTATTTCGATATCTCTTGTAAGGAACCGAAGAATAAATCCGCTTCATTCATTTGTTCATTCTCTTCAGAAAGCGGCGGTAAATCATCTAATGTTTTCAATCCAAATGTGTCCAAAAATTCTTTTGTTGTTCCGTATAAAATAGGACGCCCTGGTCCTTCTGCTCTTCCCATTTCTTTTATAAGTAAATGTGAAACCAACGTTTGTAACGCCTTATCGGTTTTAACTCCTCTAATCTCTTCCATTTCAGTCCTTGTGATTGGTTGACGATATGCAACAATCGCTAACGTTTCGAGGGCAGCTTGTGAGAGTGAAGCAGCTGTTGGTGTATCTATTAATTTTTGATAATATGAAGCATGTTCTTTCTTTGTAGCAAAACGATATACTTTTGCATACTGTACAATTTGCAAACCACGGTTTGCACCTTCACATTCTTGTTGCATTTCTTCTAAAATATTAATTACTTCATTCATTTCAATTTCAAGAACTTTCGCTATTTGTTCTGGATAAATCCCTTCATCACCAGAAACAAATAAAAGGCCTTCAATAATTGACTTTTGTTCTTTCCTATCCATTTCACGAGCTCCTTCCTTCTATTTTCCCATAAAAATACACATCAAAAAACCGAATCACAATCAATGCGTTCGGTTCAATATTTTTTCTCTTGTTCCAAACGATACATTAAACCATAGCATGAAATAAAGTGTTTCTATCCCAATTTCACATACTTGCTCTATGCAGATTTATTAGAGCTTGATACGAAAATTTCATCAAAATTATGTTCTTGCTCAATTATGATTTGTTGATTTTTCATAAGTTCCAGAACTGCTAAAAATGTTACAACCATTATTTCACGTTCATCATCAACAAACAAATCATAAAAACTTTGGCGACCACCCTTTATTTTTAACTGCTTTAAAATATCAGTCATTCGCTGTTCAATTGGTATTTCTTGACGAGTAATACGTGTTGTTACAGGTTTCTTTGCCTTTTTACGGCGCATTAATTTTTGAAATGCCGCTAGCATATCATATAACGTAACATCAAGAGGCAAGTTTGTCTCTTCTTCTTGTTGCAACGATGTAAAGTCAATTGGTGGACGTGTATATAGCTGTGCTCTTTCTTGTTCTCTTTCTTTTAACTCAGTAGCAACTTGCTTATATTTCTTATATTCAATTAACCTCTCCATCAATTCTTGACGAGGATCATCTATAAAATCATCACCGTTATCAAGTACATCTTCTTCATGTTTCGGCAACAACATTTTACTTTTAATTTGTAATAACGTTGCGGCCATTACTAAATACTCACTTGCAACATCTAATTGAAGTTCTTTCATCGTATGCACATAAGATAAATATTGCTCTGTAATATCCGCTACAGGAATATTATATATATCAATTTCATAACGATGTATTAAATGTAACAATAGATCTAAAGGCCCTTCAAAAGCCTCTACTTTAAAATTATATTGCACAAAGCATCCCACCACATTTTTTCTATAACAACATAAGTATAGAGCATACTCATGTTCTATCCAACCTTTTTAAGAAATTTAATTAAAAATAGACCGATGCCTATGTCATCATGCCCACCACTTCATATGATAACAGTGTAGTAAGAACAATGTAGGAGGTCAAAAAACTATGGGTCACGTTGATTGTGGTTTTAGCGGTGGGTTCGCATTACTTGTTGTACTGTTTATTTTACTAATTATTGTAGGAGCAGCTTGCTTCTGCTAATATGAACAATAACGGCTAGGGGGAAATCTCCTAGTCGTTTATTGTTCATATTTCTATGATACACTTATATGTATAACCATTAGATAGGGGCGAGAAAACATGTATCCTACCGAATACATACAATTTTTAATTCATTTCCAAGGAGATTACGACTATTTTGAATGCCACGAAATACTAGAAGAGTACTGGAAGACAAAACCAAGAGGAAATCGTGACCATTACTTAGTGGGTCTCATTCAAATTGCAGTTTCTTTGTACCACCAAAGGCGTGCTAACTGGAATGGCTCCACAAAAATGATGAAAAGCGCAATCACAATTTTAGAAAAAAGCAGTGTGCCTTTACAACGTTTAGGAATTAATCAAGTACAACTTCTTTTCTTGCTCAATGAAAGATTGCAATCTATCCATAAAAAAGAACGTTTTGTACCTTTATTTTTACCCTTATCAGATCCATCGTTAGAGAAGCAGTGTATAGAGTTATGTCAAAAACAAAACCTCTCTTGGAAAGACTTGAATGCTATCCCAGGTGAATATATTATACACAAGCATACTTTGCGTGATCGCACAGAGGTCATTACTGAACGAAACGAACAATTACAAAAAAGAAAGCAGAGATAATAAACTACTTATCCCTGCTCTCACGAATGTATATTTTGTTCTAGCCCTTTACATTTTTCGCAAAAACTTGCTGTTTGCTCATTTCCGCAAATTGTAAACTCAAGAAATTTACTCTTTAACTCTTGAACCATCTTCGTTCCAATCCCCACATGACGATGAGACGGATTTACACTTAAATGCTGAATTTCTAATACTTGATTCTCTTTTTTTACAATCCCCATTATTCCAACAAAATCTTCATTTTGTTTCCACAAATACAATTGCCAATCATCTTTTGCTTCATATTCTTTCATTGTCAATTGTAATGTTTTTACATCTTTTTCAGTTGGCATAAACGAAAGAAGCCCCATTGCAATTTTTTCATAACTTTTTTTAAAACGAATTAACATAACCCTTATCCCTTCTTACAAAAGTTACAAACTAGTAATCCCCTCAATCACTCTTTTCATATCACATTCATTTTACAATATTTTCAACAGAGTGAGAAGAGTCTAAAACAACTTGATAATCATACAAAGCGAAAAGAAGAAAGTCAAATCTATGTTTCAGCACTATTCTTTTAATAAATAGAGTTAAAAAAATAAAATTTTATATGGAATGAAAAGAAACATATCATTCAACATCACTTCATTAATAGTTACCCTAAAACAGCACAATTCTAGCACAATTAATATAACAAAAAATATTTGTTGAAACATATAATGTATTGTATTCTATGTAATTTGTTAAAGGTTTGTTCTCACAAGCAATATATTTTAGCAACAATACTACTTGTATGATGCTGTTGAAGAAGTACTCAATCTCATTAAAAATAAAAAAGAGAGCAAAAGCTCTCTTTTTCCTTACCTTATTCTTCCCAAACTTTAACTTCTTTCATTACATCGCCTTGACGCATTTTTAATACTGTTTCAATACCGCTTGTTGCTTTACCAAATACAGTATGAACGCCATCTAAATGTGGCTGTGGCTCATGAACAACAAAGAATTGGCTACCGCCTGTGTTACGGCCAGCGTGAGCCATAGAAAGTGATCCTACAAGGTGTCTATGAGGGTTTCCATCAGTTTCACATGGAATAGAGTAACCTGGACCACCAGCACCTGTACCTGTTGGGTCTCCACCTTGGCTTACGAAGCCAGGAATAACACGGTGGAATGTAACACCGTCATAAAATCCTTGCTCTGCTAATTTTTTAAAGTTTTCTACTGTTTTTGGCGCTTCTTCTGGGAAAAATTCCAATTCGATTTTTTCACCGTTTTCCATTAATATGTATCCTAAAGTTTTCATATGTATATGTCTCCTTTCAACTATCTCAGCACTATATTACCACATTCATGACTAGAAACAAAAAGAATCCGACAATCTAGATACTTCTTTTTTGAAATGTGGAAAAAGCTAGGTGACAAATAAGAAATATATACTATAATAACTTTGTTGCCCGAAAATTTTAGAAAGAGAAAGGGAGCGGTTTTTCGTGAAAACGAAATTATTAGCTCTGCTATTAGCTGTAACGGTATTTATGATGCCAACAGCTTCATTTGCAGACATCATCGAGGGAGAATCAATTGTTACACTAGGAGAGAACTTATCCGAACAACAAAAACAAGATCTGTTAAAAGAAATGAAAGCACCGAAAGATGCTACAATTATTACTGTATCTAATGCGGAAGAACATAAATTTCTAGAAGGCATTGTTCCAAAAGCACAAATTGGTACGAGAGCAATTTCTTCTTCTATGATTACATACACAAAACCAGGATCTGGTCTTATTGTACGATCAAAGAACATTAACTGGGTAACAGATGCAATGTACACTAACGCTTTGATTACAGCAGGTGTAAAAGATGCAGAAATTCAAATTACTGCACCTTTTAAAGTTTCAGGAACTGCAGCTTTAACTGGATTAATGAAAGCATATGAAACAGCTTCCAATAAACCAATTCCGGAAGAAGTTAAAAAAGTAGCGAATGAAGAAATGGTACAAACAGCCCAGCTTGGTGATAAAATTGGTGAAGAAAAAGCAGTTCAACTTGTTGCAAAAATTAAAGAAGAAATTGCAAAAGAACAGCCAAAAACAACAGAAGATTTACGTTCATTAATAAAGAAAATTGCGGATCAACTCGGCATTACATTAACAGATGAACAGTTAGATAACTTAGTAGCGTTATTTGATAAAATGAAAAATCTTAATATCGATTGGAATCAAGTTGGTAGTCAATTAAACAAAGCAAAAGAACACGTTTCTGCCTTTTTAGGATCTGAAGAAGGACAAAGTTTTCTAGATAAAGTGAAAGATTTCTTCTCAAGTATCATTGATTTTGTTAAATCTTTATTCAAGTAAAAAAGAAGCCCGCCAGTGACGGGCTTCTTTTTTATACAAGTAACGGTAATTTCATAACAGCCTCTTCAACCGAACGCACTATATGATTTGCTTTCTCCTTTACATATGGATGGGCATGATGAAGAGTAAATGAATGCGGGGTTACTTCAAACATAGAAATATCATTGAAAGAATCTCCAATACAAGCAACTTCATTTGCTTCAATTTGCAAATGGTCCATTAGTCGCTTTAGAGCACTCCCCTTACTCACGCCTCTTGGCATAATATCAACATAGCGTTTACCTGATATAAAAACTTCCGCTTCGCCTTGAAACGTATCTCGTAGCTCTTGATCTAGCGTCACAATTTTCTCTTCTTCTCCAAAAACAAACAATTTTGCAGGGTGTACAGTCTTACCAAACTCTTCTTCTAACGCTTCAATTTCAGCGATATGCACGCCCATATACGCTTCAAAATTATGGTGATGCTCATTTTTCCTTTTTGTATATCGCTGCTCATTTGCACAAACAATATCCGCTAGTCCTTTTTTATGTATATATCGATATATTTCCTGGGCAACCGTATTTTCAAAACTCGATTCATGAAATAAATTCCCATCCGGAAGTAACATTGTTGCTCCATTTAAGCCAGTTGTGTAATACGGGAATGAAAACCTTTTTACAACTTCATCAATTCTGTGTGTAAAGCGGCCAGAGGCAAAACAAATATTTGTCCCTTTCTCAGCTAACCAACACAGCGCACGCTCATCTTCTTTTTGCATATGATTCACATCGTAAACGAGCGTGTCATCTAAATCACTTACAAATAATTTAATCATGTCCTCTTCCCCTTCCATACACAATATCTACTCTAAGTGTACACAAAAAATGTTTGATTTTTGTTAAAAAACAATAAATTTTTACTAAAAAAAAATAAACGGGTGTATAATCCCGTTTATTTTTGTCTTTTTACATTTTGAGGTCTTACAATACTTGGTCGTACTTTTAAACTAGACATTGTTGGACGGAGTAAAATTTTTGTTAATGCGCCCCAATCAAATGGTAAAAACGGCCATAAATAAGGTGTTTGTAAACTTTTTATAGACGTTAAAAATAAAATTAATATCGTCATACCAATTACAAATCCCATCTCATGGAAGAGACCTGTTAAAATAATAACAAACAATTTCCCAACCTTATTCCCTAATCCTAATTCATAACTCGGTGTTGCATATGCACCGATCATCGAAACCGCTACATACAAAATTACTTCTGGCACAAACAAACCTACATCAATTGCAATTTGACCAATTAATATAGCGGAAATCAATCCTGCTGCAGATGATAGCGGCGTTGGAGTATGAATGGCTGCCATCCTTAAAAACTCAAGTCCGACCTCTGCCATTAACACCTGTAATAAAATTGGTAAATGCGTCATCTTAGTCGGTCCAATAAAAGCAAGATTTGCTGGCAAAAGAGTTGGATCAAATACAAACACTAACCAAAATGGTAATAAAAATAACGAGAATATAACACCTAAAAAGCGCACCCAGCGTAAAAATGTACCGACAGCTGGATTTTGCCTAAACTCTTCTGCATGCTGTAAATGATGAAAATATGTTGTCGGTGTAATCATAGCACTTGGTGATGTGTCAACGAGTACTAACACATGTCCTTCTAGTAGATGATTTGCTGCTACATCTGGTCTTTCTGTGTATCGAATAAGCGGGAAGGGATTGTAACCTTGTTTCACTACAAATTCCTCTACCGTTTTATCCGCCATCGTAATCCCATCTACTTCAATGTTATTTAATTCTTGTTTTATAATCTTTACTAAATCTGGATTTGCAACATCTTGAACGTATGTAATACAAATATCCGTTTGCGATCTATCTCCTACTCGAACCATTTCATTTCGAAGTCGTGGATCTCGAATTCTCCTACGAATTAACGCTGTATTTACAACGATATTTTCAACAAATCCATCCCTCGCACCGCGTACTACCTTTTCGGTATCTGGTTCTGTCGGTGTTCGCCCTGGATAACTACGAACATCGATCGCGAACGCTTCCGTTTCACCTTCCACAAATATCACGATGAGTCCTGATAATACTTGGAGCATTACCTCATCCATCGTTTTCACTTTACTTACTTGTTGATGGATTAAACGATTCTCTAAAAGCTTCACTGTATCTTCTTCTACATCCCTTATCTCATTTGTATCCACAGCTTCTTCTAAAATAGGGATAATATAATTTGTATCACAAAGTCCGTTTACAAATAACACACCGATTTCTTTATTCAAAATTTGAAATTTACGAATGCCAACATCGTATGTAACACCTAGTCCAACTGTCTGCTTTAAATAATTTTCATTGTCACTTATGAAAGTTGATATAGGGATATCCACTTTTTTAGGCTTCGTCATAAAAACCACTCCTTTCCAAAATTAATTGAATCGCTTTTCTAGTAATAGGTGATCCCCTCTCCCATTCATCATTCCCACACATCTTACCAATGTCACCGACTCCAACGATGACAGGAACATTCAAGTCATCTAAACAATAAATTGTATCTCCGCTAATTCTGCCAATTTCACCATCTGGAAGTCCAAATTTATCAACACCGTATTCGGTTAAATTCCCGTTCCGATCTACACTTACATCTACACGTGCCCATTCCCAATGATGCGTATTAGACGCTACCGCTAAAATACCGAGCACATCAATTTGTTTATGGGTAGCTACATATTTTAAAGCCTTTTCACCAGATCCTTCTCCAATAAATCCACTGTCATCAAACATGACAAATACAGGGTCATATGGCGTTTGCATAATAAGCTCAACAACTTTTTTCCCTGTCAATTTGGTTGGATTACTTTGTGATGCTGAAATACACCTTCCCCCAAATTCCTTCGTTAAAAGCTCAATTGTCCGCTTTGCATATTCATCTCCATCTGTGACCAAAACAACCCTTCGTCTCATTTAATTTATCCTTTCGGTTTACATATAAGTGCTATAAAAAATGAAAACAATATCGCTGCGGAAATGCCCGCAGACGTTAAACTAAACATGCCAATACCAATTCCTAAATATCCATGTTTTTCTGCCGCATGCATTGCTCCGTGCAATAGTGAATGTCCAAAACTTGTAATAGGGACTGTTGCTCCAGCACCTGCAAACTTTATTAGTTTATCGTACAATCCAAATCCATCTAAAATTGCTCCGATGACTACAAAAGTTGCCATTAAATGTGCTGGTGTTAACTTTGCGAAATCTAACAATAGTTGCCCAATTACACAAATAGCTCCACCTACAAGAAATGCATATATAAAATCCACAATTCACTCTCCTTTAACTCTCTCAAATACGACACCATGTGCAATTGTTGGAATCGTTTCTTTCTGTTGCATCATTATCGGGCTTAATAATGCGCCAGTGGCAACGACAAAAATCCGTTGTAAATTCCCTTTTTGCATCTCGTGTAATAAATGGCCATATGTGACAACTGCTGAACAAGCGCAACCACTACCACCTGCAAACACTTCTTCTTGACTTGATTCATAAATCATTAATCCGCAATCATTGTATATATGTCCAAGATCGTAACCTTCCTCAAGTAAAAGTTGTTTTGCAATCGGCGTCCCAACAGCTGATAAATCACCCGTAACAATCAAATCATAGTCATCGGCACTTCTTCTTAAATCTTCAAAATGCTGTTGAATTGTATGAGCTGCTGCCGGAGCCATCGCTGCCCCCATATCCAAAGGATTTGTGATTCCTAAATCTTGCACTTTCCCGATTGTAGCCGCCGTAATTTTAATTGTGCTTTTTTCATTGCTAATTAATATAGATCCTGCACCAGTCACAGTTGAATTTGCTGTCCCTGGTTTTTGCCCACCGTACTCTGTTGGATAACGAAATTGTCTTTCAGCCGTTGCATTATGACTACTTACTGTAGCTAAGACACGATTTGCAAATCCACCGTCTATAAAAGCTGATCCAACTGCTAAAGTCTCCATAGACGTCGCACAGGCGCTAAACATTCCTAAAAAAGGAATGCCCCACTTACGCGCAACATAATTTGCGGTCGCTGTCTGATTTAATAAATCTCCGGCTAAAAAGAAATCAATTTGCGATGTTTTTATATTCCCTTTTTGCACTGCTTGTTGAATTGAGTCTGACATTAATCTTCGTTCGGCGAGCTCCCAATTTTCCTCTCCACAATGCAAGTCGTCATATGAAATATCAAAATCTTTTCCAAGAGGGCCCTCAGCTTCTTTAGGACCGACAGCAGTACCCGTTGCATTCACATATATATCATTTTGAAATACCCACGTTTGTTTTCCGGTCAACCTCATACTAGTCCTCCTTTAAGACATAAAAATTTTAAAGGTATACCTTATTAACCCAATGATATATGCACCAACAACCCCAAATACAATCACACTTCCTGCCAGTTTAAACATATTTGTAGCAATCCCTAGAACAATCCCTTCACTCTTATGTTCTAAGGCAGCGCTCGCCATAGAATTTGCAAATCCTGTCACCGGCACCGCTGATCCTGCTCCAGCAAATTGACCGATTTTATCATATACACCACATCCTGTTAAAATCGCGGATAATAAAACAAGCGTTGCAACAGTTGGGTTTCCTGCCTCTTGTTCACTGAAGTGAAAATAATGTATATAAAATTTCATCATTACTTCTCCAACTGTACAAATGAGTCCACCTACAAGAAATGCTTTGATACAATTTAGTAAATAGTTTTGCTTTGGATGATACTCCTTCACTTTATTTATGTAATCATCCTTCAATTTCTGACTTGTCATTTATATACTGCCTCCTACTTTACGAAATAAATCCAGTGAAACAACGAGCCTATTACTTTCCCAAGTACAAGAGCAACGAGTAAAACAATAATCTTCCCCTCTACACCTACTCGTTTCGCTAAAATAGGTAGAACATTTAACACCTCTGTTAATGCCGCAGCAAGCATTCCAATGAACGTGCCACAAAATATCCCTAATATAACGAGCCAATATTGCGACGTTTGAAATGTAATGTTTTTCAAACTGCACCAAGCCCCTGTTAAAGTACCTGCAATGACTGCCCACTCAAAATATTGAATATGCTTTCCACTTCTCGTTAATTGAGCTAAACGGGGGATTATACCAAGTACAGCTAAAAATGCGACATATCCGCTACCTACCGCTATCCCTCCAGCTAAACCAATTAAAATAACAAATCCAGACTCAATCATCGGCAAGTTGTTTCATATTATCCTTGTTTTCATTAACGATTACATACTGATCAAGTGACTGTTGGTATTGAAACATCTCAACTTCTAACGGACTCGGCTCTTCATTAATTCGTTTTTGAAATACATGATTAAAGAATAAAACCATCCCTAAGCCAAGACCTACAGAATAAGGAATTTGAAATAAAAGTGGCTGTGCATTAAATTCTCCAGTAATCATGTAATATAACCGTTGATGTACTTGTTGCATACTTACATCTTCATGGAAATAAATGATCGCAAGGGCCGCTCCAATGAAAAGTAACAGCCATACAAGCCCGAAAAAAACTGGATGCGCCTTCTTTTTTTCGTATATAATTTCAACAAGAGTTTGTCCAGAACCAAGTAAATTAATTTGTACATGAGATGCTTTCTGTTGAATAATCTCGATTACTTTCATAACATCAATTACAACATGCGTCTTATCATGCGCTGTTATTTTGTAAACTATCTCATTTTGTAACAACTCAACTACGGAAGAATCTCCGGCAAGTTGAGCAACATCGCCCAGCTTTACTTCATAAGTAGGAGAAACTTTTAAACGATTGCGCATTTTAATATAAATCGTTTGTTCCAAATTTCATTCACCCCTTCACTCTTCCTCGTAGTTGTAGTATGGTTATTGAATTTTTTTCTAATACAATTTTTTCATAAAAAAACATCTGCACCATTTTGGTACAGATGTTTTTTACTTATGCCTTTTTCTTAAATAAGTTTGCAATACTTAATGCAAGCCCTCCCCAAATGACTACTATTCCAATAACCATCATCATAATCGCTGATCCACTCATTATGAAACACCTCGATCTTTCCATTCTTTTTCAAGCTTAGCAGAATCCGAATGAATTTGTGCATCCCATTTTTTTAGGCCAATGATTATTGCAACTATGAGGAATGCTGCTGCTATCGACCAACCATACGTTACAACAAACTCAGTCGGATAATCTCCGTAGTTCTTTTTAATATTTTGGATTGTACCATCAATTAGCATATACCCTAACATAAGCGGAGTAATAACGAGTAAACTCACTCTCCAAAACGTTCCTAATTTAATATCAGATACAAAGTTTGCATGATTTTGATAAACTGGTAAGCGACGTAAAATGAGCCCTATCGTAACTACTTCCGCAAGTGCAATTGTAATTAATCCGAAATTATTAGCGAAATAGTCGACAACATCTAAGAACATAAGTCCACCACGTGTTGCAAAAACAAGAGAAACTAACACGAGAAGGGTTCCCATAATTCCAATAGTTTTTTCCCGACTTAAACTGAATTTTTCAGATACAGCGGCAAAGCATACTTCCGCGAGTGAAATAAGTGATGTAATTCCAGCAACCGTTAACGATAAGAAAAATAAAACACCAAACAACGGTGACATCGGCAATTCATTAATAATTTGTGGAAATACTACGAACGCAAGCCCAACGCCAGCACTTGCTACTTTATCAACCGGTACTCCCATATTATTTGCCATAAATCCAAGAGCTGCAAAGACCCCAATACCTGCTAATAATTCAAATCCTGAGTTTGCAAATCCAGTAATAAAGGCATTATTTGTTGTATCTGAGTTTTTCGGTAAATAACTAGAATACGTAATCATAATTCCAAATGCTAAAGATAAACTAAAGAATATTTGACCATAAGCAGCAAGCCATACTTTCCCATCAAAAATACGACTCCAATCTGGTTTAAAGAATGCATCTAGTCCTTGCATAGCACCTTCCATCGTCACTGCACGAACAACGATAATAAGGAACATAACAACTAATAAAGGAATAAATATACGGTTAACAACTTCGATTCCTTTTTTAACTCCTTTAAATGCAACGCCCAGCACAATAATCCAAACGAGAGCTAACGGAATTAATACTTCTGGTACAAGTCCTCCAAATTGTCCTGGCTTATCTGCAACATGTAAGTACTCTTTAAATAAAAATGATTGCGTGTCTTTTCCCCATGCTCCAGTAATTGCAAAGTATGTATACGATATAGACCAAGCAATAATCACTGCATAATATGTTGAAACGATAAATGTTACGCACATTTGCCACCATCCAATAAATTCGGCACGCGGGCTAATACGGAAAAATGTAAGTGGTGCCGAACCACGATGACGATGACCAAGGGCAAACTCAAACGCTAACAATGAAATACCAGTCGTTAATAATGCAAATAAGTACGGTAAAAAGAATGCTCCTCCTCCATTTTCATACGCTGTATAAGGAAAACGCCATATGTTTCCTAATCCAACGGCAGATCCGACCGCTGCGAAAATAAATCCAGCTCTCGTTCCCCATTGTTGCCTCGTTTCCATGTTTCCTTCCCCCTTTATGACAAGTTCATACTTGGATTATATTTTAAATTAACTAAATTATCAATAAATTCTGTTAATTTTTGCGAAAATTAACATCTCTCTCCTATTAACGGCATAAAAAAAATCGAATAGACAATTATTCGTCTATTCGATCTTTCATCTGTTTTAATATTTTCTTTTCAAGTCTTGAAACTTGTACTTGCGAAATGCCTATGCGCTCTGCTACTTCTGACTGTGTTTGATCTTTATAGTAACGCAAGTATACAATTAAGCGCTCTCGTTCATCTAGTTCTCTAATCGCTTCTTTTAAAGCAATTTTATCGAACCATTTCGTTTCAGATTGATCTGCAATTTGATCTAAAATAGTGATTGGATCTCCATCGTTTTCATATACAGTTTCATGTATAGATGAAGGGGCCCGGCTCGCTTCTTGTGCTAGAACAACTTCCTCTGGCGTTAGTTCTAGTGCCTCTGCCACTTCATTAATCGTTGGAGCCCTTCCGAACTCTTTCGAAAGCTCATCTCTCATCTTTCGAATTTTGTTTCCTGTTTCTTTTAAAGACCTACTAACTTTCACTGATCCATCATCACGTAAGAAACGTTGTATTTCACCAATAATCATTGGAACTGCATATGTTGAAAATTTCACGTCGAAAGATAAATCAAATTTATCTACCGATTTCAAGAGCCCAATACATCCAATTTGAAATAGGTCGTCTGGTTCGTATCCTCGATTAAGAAACCGCTGTACAACCGACCAAACGAGGCGCATATTACTTTGAACGATTGTATCTCTCGCTTGTTGATCTCCATCTTGACTTTTTTGAATTAACGCTTTTAGCTCGTGGTCCTTTAACTGAGGTTTCTTCTTCTCATTTTTGACCTCTATGTCCATAGGCTATTCTCCTTAATTGCATAGAGCGTTACTATTTGATAAGTATTTTGTCAAATGGATTGTTGTCCCGAAAGATTCGTTTGAAATAACTTCTACTTCATCCATAAAATTTTCCATGATAGTAAATCCCATTCCGGAACGCTCTAATTCAGGTTTAGTTGTAAAAAGGGGTTGTCTCGCTTCATCTAAGTTAAAGATTCCAATCCCTTCATCTCGAATCGTGAGTTTCACCATTGCTTCTTCCAAAATTACAGAAATATAAACAATACCTTCTGCATTTCCTTCGTATCCATGAATAATTGCATTTGTAACCGCTTCTGACACAACTGTTTTAATCTCCGTTAATTCTTCCATCGTTGGATCTAGTTGTGCAATGAAAGCCGCCACTGTAACGCGAGCGAATGATTCATTTTGACTTAATGCTGAAAATTGAAGGTTCATTTCATTTCTCATCTATGCCACCCCCAACGTCGCGAGCGCGTGCGCTTCACTTTCTTCTAAGCGAACGATTTTGAATAAGCCCGACATTTCAAATAAACGCTTAACAGGCGGTGAAATTGCACAAACAACCATTTCTCCACCTAATCCCTTTACGTGTTTATATCGGCCTAATATAACACCTAGACCAGAACTATCCATAAACGATAAGTTCTCTAGGCTCAAAACAATATGATGAACACCATGTGTCTCAATCATATCTGTTACTTTCGTTCGCAACTCTTCAGCCGTATGATGATCTAATTCACCCTCTAGTCTCACACATAGGACGTCACGTTTTACTTCTAATTGCATGGAAAGACTCACACGATTTCCTCCTTATGCTCAAACTTTACTTATTCACATACATAAAGATTTTCGTGATATAAAATAAGAATCCTTCCTGCTGACAAAAGAAGAACTATTTCGTCATAAAGTGAAACCTTTCAGCATTATTCACTTACATACGAATAGAAAAGCGGCAAAATATTTGCCGCTATTTTGATGTTGAAAACATCCCAAAACTTCTTTTAAATAACTCCCACCAGCTCGCTGCAGCAACATCTTCTTTTGCTATAATTGTTTGTTTTAATAAAACATCTTTATCTTTTTTAATAACAAGGGTGCCAAGCGCGTCACCTTTTTTAATCGGTGCTTTTACTTTCTTTTCAGCAATTACTTCTTGTTTTACCTTGTCCATATTCTCGCCCTTCTTCATAAGAAGAGAAACATTATCTGACGCAACTAAATCTACTTTTTCTTTTTTCCCTTTTCCTACTTGAACTGTCTTAATTTTTTCGCCACGCGTATACAATTTCTTTGTCATATATTGTCCAAATGCATAGTCAAGAAGCTTCGTCACTTGGTTGTTCCGTTCTTTTGATGTTGGTGCTCCCATGACAACTGAAATGACACGCATACCATTTTTTTCAGCCGATGCCGTTAAACAATATTTCGCTTCTGTCGTAAAACCTGTTTTTACTCCATCTACGCCAGGATAAAAACGTACTAGCTTATTCGTATTAACGAGCCAAAACTTTTTATCCGTATCTTCACGTAAATAATCTTCGTACTTACCTGTGTATTTACGAATAAGTGGATACTTCATCAATTCTCTCGCCATTATAGCCATATCATTTGCTGTCGAATAATGGTCTTTGGCTGGAAGACCTGTTGGGTTTTGAAAATGTGTATTTTTCAGCCCTAAATCTTTCGCCTTTTTGTTCATCATATTTACAAATCCTTCTTCTGAACCTGCGATATGCTCGGCTACTGCAACAGATGCGTCATTTCCAGATGCAATTGCAATACCCTTTAACATCTCATTTACAGTCATCTCTTCCCCAGGTTCTAAAAAGATTTGCGATCCACCCATTGAAGCTGCATGTTCGCTCGCTCTAACTTTATCGGTCAGTTTTAGTTTTCCTTTTTCAACTTGTTCCATAATTAAAAGCATTGTCATAATCTTTGTCATACTAGCAGGTGGTAATTTTTCATTTGGGTTTTTATCAAATAAAACTTTACCTGTATCTTGCTCAATTACGATTGCTGACGACGCTTGTTCCGCTAACTTCGGCGTTGTTTCTTCTGTTTTCTCCTGCTTCGTTTTCTCAGATTGCGCAAAACTCACTGAAGTTCCAGAAAGCAATAACATGAAACAAACAAGTATTCCAAAAACTCGCTTCATGACTAACCCTCCATTCTATATCAGACCTATTTTTTCCAATTTACCTTTTTTTAATACCAATTTTTTCTATTATTTTCAGTTGACAAATACATTCGTCCCCTATATTGTATTAAGTGTATTACACACAGTAGTACACTTAATACATATGAGGAAGGAGACATTGCTCTTGCATATTCAACTTGACCCAAGAAGCAACACTCCGATATGGGAACAAATTGTTCAAAATATAAAAGAACTCGTATTGAAAAACATGTTGGCTCCAAGTGATAAACTTCCTTCTGTACGCGAGCTCGCTTCTTTACTCGTTATAAATCCAAATACAGTGAGTAAAGCGTATCAAGAGTTAGAGCGACAAGGAATTATTGAAACGTTACGAGGAAAAGGAACATTTGTATCCCAATCGATTACCCCAACATTAGACGAAAGGAAAATCGCTATGGTTGAAAAGCAATTTCATCAATTACTATTAGAAGCCTCTTATCTTGGTATTACGAAAGATAAAATTCATGATTGGATAGATTCATACTATAAAGAGATTGGAGGGAATACGGATGTTGAAAGTGACAAGCTTGAAGAAAACAATTGATAATCAAACAATTTTAGACGATGTTTCTTTCACATTACAAAGAGCTAGTATCGTCGGATTACTTGGAAGAAATGGTGCGGGGAAAACAACTTTATTACGAACGATAGTCGGCATTTTAGACCCAGATGAGGGAACTGTTACATATGAGGATATCGACATTCATAAAAATCCTGAAACGAAACAAAAAATCGTATATGTTCCGGATTCTACTAACATACTGAACGGTTATACAGTAAAAGAAATCGTGAAGTTTTATAAAGCAGTTTATACCGCATTTGATGAACCATATTTCTACGAACTACTAGAACGTTTCAACTTACCAAACAAACGAATTCGTAGTTATTCAAAAGGAATGAAGGCACTGCTTGCCATCATTTTAGCTGTTGCTGCACAGGCAGAATATATTATTTTAGATGAACCGACAAATGGACTTGATCCTATCGTTAAAAGACAGATTTTACAGTTTCTCGTTGGAGAAGTTGCAGAAAAAGAGATTACCATTTTCATATCTACCCATCATTTAGATGAAGTTGAACAAATTGCAGATACAATCATTATGTTAAAAGGACATACTGTATCTTCTATTACATCGCTAGACGATGCAAAATCACAATTTGCTAAAATCCAAGTTGCTTATGAACGATCATTACCTCAAAAACTAGAAAACTTAAGCAATATTAAAATATTAAATCAAACAGGAAAAGTATATACAATCTTAATTGAGGGAAATGTAGCTACAACACTGGAAAAGTTTTATAAAGAGCAACCTATACTCATTGAAGAATTAACAATGTCACTTGAAGATGTCTTTGTTACGACACTGGAGGAGGATGGGTATGTTTCATAAAGCGTTGTGGATGTGGAATTGGAAGCGCGGGAAATATGCTGTGTTACTCTTCTTCTTTAGTTCGCTTTACTTGTTATCTTTTGGTTACTATAAAAGTGCTCAGAGACAACTTGCTGAGTATTACGAATTACAAGAAAAAGGTAAACAGTATTATTATTTTTATGCCTTTTCGCCAGGCGAAGGTAATAGTTTTTGGTTAACTGTTCTTATCATTGCTTTAGCCTGCTTATTGATAGGATGGGAACGTAGCAATCAATCTAATACACTACTTATGACGATGCCTTTTAAAAGAAAAGATGTCTTCTTATCTAAATGGGCTTTCGGTTCCTTTTGTATTGTGAGCTCGTTACTTATAAATTGGATTCTTATGTATGTTATTTATAGAACAACTATTCATTTTGATTATCAATCATTTATTCCATTTCATCGATACTTTCTTTATGCGATTGTTTCTTATGCAGCAGTATATACAACTGCACTATGCATCGGTACTTTTACTGGAAGCGTTGTTTCGCAGGTTGTTTTTTGTATTCCTTGGTTACTAATGGGGCTTACATTTATTCCACTAGTGTACACTTTTACGATAAATCACTTAGAAGCTACCGATACTAAAAATTATAAGTTAGATGAACAACTTTACGAAATTAATCAAAAAACAAATATAGTTGCACCAATATATAATTTCACGATTTATTACCATTATGATCCTGAATCACGTAAAAAAGAAAAGAACTCAACTACTTTAAGAGATCCAGAATCTTATCACTATTATTCAGCTAAATCGATGTTAGTCCCTATTTTTTATACAATAGTTTACTTACTACTTGGAACATATTTATATACACGATCACCAAATGAAAACACTCAAAAGATATTTATTTTCCAAAAACATTTACGAATATGGATATGGGGGACAACCATTTACTTTGCATTACTAGGTGGCTATAAACTAAATCAATTTAATTTCTTACTTAACTACTATATTTGTTTGTTTCTCGCTGGAATCATTACTTATGTTATATTATCACGCCTAACAAATTATAAAGTTTTTTAAAGGAGAGATCCTATGTTTCAAAAAGCACTATGGCTAAGAACATATCAACAAAGTAAATATGTTGTATGGTTATTTTGGCTCGTCAGCTTCTATACTTTGTCATATTACTACTATATGACTTCTATTCAACAGCAACAATTTCTAAATGACAATAAAAAGTGGAACTATGTATATCATTACAATTTTGATTTAACACTCATAAATCCCGTCACACTGTTAGGTAGTGTGCTTATCTTGCTAGCTTGTACGTTAATTGGATGGGAAAGACAAAATAACGCTAGCGACTTGTTATGGTCTATGCCTTTTAAACGTTCACACCTCTATATAACAAAGTGGTTGTTTGGAATCTGTAATATCGCCGCTGTTGTCATTTTAAACTGGGGACTATTTGCTATTATGAAAAAGTTGACTTTTCATAATAAATATCAAGTATTCTCCCCATTCCATAGTTATTTTATATACATGTTAATTGTATTAATCGCTATTTATACACTTGCCTTATGTATAGGAACAATCGCTGGAAATGTTATATCGCAAGGATTTCTCACTGCAGCTCTATTCATGTTCCCAGTGTTACTTCCAGCACTTATTTCAGGAGTCATTGCTGTTCACTCGAATGCCGACTTTCATGAGAACAATGGCAGTATACATGATATTATGGAAAACATACGTATTTCTAGTCCAACAGAAGATTTTAATATTCGCTTTGATTACAATCCTCAAAATGCTTATACCGATGAGGATGGAGTACGTCATAATGAACCAAACTTTACAAAGATTCCACCGGTAAAAACATTGATTGGACCTATTGCACATATCATTATTTTATTACCACTCGGTATATATTTATATGCCCGTTCAGTCAATGAGCGAAATGGTAACTACTTACTATATCCAAAACTACAAAAAATAGTTTTGACATGCGCAATTTTCTTTGTTGGAATCGCTGGAGGTTTAATACTAAGTCGCGCGCAGTCATTGTCCAGCTTTTACATCGGATTTTTAGTAACTAGTTTCATTACGTATTTCTTCCTACCTAAAATATTAAAATGGAAAGTCTCTTGGAATTTCAAATAAAATAACCTCCTTTAAAAGGAGGTTATTTCACATTTTCTCTCCTATCCCCATACACCATCTCTTCTTTCATCCCAAATCCATCACCATTTTGCACAATTTGCTCTGTCGGTGCAACTACACTTTCGGCAATTTTCCATTCCCCACGCTCTTTTACGAATACTTGTAGAAAATAGTTTATGCCATCTAATTGATATGCATTTTCTTTTTTCACATTATAGTGAATCGCAATGTAGTACACTTGAATGTTTTCTTTCCCTATTTTTGATACGTATTGCGATAGTCTCGGTATATAAAGTGCTGCTTTCTGAAAAGATAGTTGCTTCGCTTTAACAAGCGATGAACTTGTTACATTACGTAATGTGTCCCGATTACGAATATTATCGCTATGGTGGAATAATACTGCGTTTTGCATAGAACGAACCCATAATTTCGAATATAAAACTGTATTATCAGTTTCAATGTACTTCACTTCTTTTCGCACCACTTGGATAGGCGTATCTGCGTACGTGAATGTTTGAAAACAGAAAAAACTACCAAATAAAATGGTAAGTGCAGCAATATATTTCATAATCTTTCCTCCGATCTTTTAATTAAAGTATCGGAGTTTCAAAATATTTTTATTCAAAAGAAAAAGGATAGGAGTGCTTTCGCTTCCTATCCTCATTTATTATAATACGCGGCCAAATAGTTCTAAGACCATTTCTATTTCTTGGTCGCTCCAACCTTTAAATCTCTCTTTATAATATTCTTTACGCACAGCTTCAAGTTTTTCAGTTACTTCTCTTCCGTGCTCTGTAATTTCTAAGTACACGATTCGACGATCTGAATTAGAACGTTTTCTTTCTACTAATCCTTTTCGTACGAGACGATCTGTAACAGCTGTAATATGACTGGAGGTTACGTTTACTTCACTCGCAATTTGCGAAGCCATCTGTGGACTGTTTAAAAATAACGCACGTAATACAGAAAATTCATTATATGGCATATGTTCTGCAAAACGTGTATTAATATCATTTTGTAATAAACGTATCATTTTTCGAAATGATGCAGATAAATCTAAAATCAGCGTTTCTCTTTTTTCGTTCAATAGCCTCGTCCCTTTTTTATCATATTTACACATATTATAATCTATAAATACCTATGTTGTATATGCTTTCTTTCCTCAACATTCTCATTTATGTAACTTTTTTCATATAAATTTCTTTTTTGTTCACACATATACATATAAAAAGGATGGTGATGGAAAATGCAGGGTGGAATGAATCCTTATTTACACAACGTACGCACTGCTAATACTGGTAAAGAAGCTACTATTACTGTACAAGGAGAAGGTGTTGTAAAAGCAAAACCGAATGTTGTTATATTAACACTCGGCATTCGAACAGATGATAAAAATGTAAAGCAGGCTCAAGAAGAAAATGCAGTGCAATCCAAACAATTGCTGGATGCACTTAAACAGCTTGGTATTGCCGATAAAGATATAGAGACGATTTCTTATACAATTACTCCTCAATACGAATATGTAAATGATAAAGCATTGCTGCAAGGATACCGTGTAGAGCATTTGTATGAAATTACCGTTTTAAATGTACAAAAAGCTGGGGAAGTATATGATATAGCCGTTTCAAATGGCGCAAATGTAGCAAAAGGTTTACGTTTCCGAGTATCTCATCCAAATAAATATTATGAGCAAGCTCTCATTCAAGCTCTGCACCAGGCAGTAGAAAAAGCTCGTGCTATTGCGAGTACATATAATTTAAATATTAATCCCGTTCCCCTCTCATTCGTTGAAGAATCTGCCCAATTACCAAGGGAGGTTACGTCTTATGCTACTTTACATGCGCAAGCAGCCCCGCCCATTCAATCGGGAGAGTTAGAAATTATTTCAACAATACGGGCAATTTTTACGTATTTATAAATAATTTCATTTATAAGTAAACGTTATCATTTTCCTTGTTGTAAAAACATGATGTTCTGATATAATAAAGGACGGTGAGCTCTTACGAAAGAGATATCACGGGTGGGAGAGGGATATGAAAAAGAAGGTTTAACATGAAAGGAATACTTGAAAGAACATTTAAATTAGGTTTACACGAAACATCACCAAAACAAGAAGTTTTAGCTGGAGTTACGTCATTTTTCACGATCGTATATATTATGATTGTAAATGCGTCAATTTTATCTGATGCTGGCATTCCTCTTGAAGCTGGAATTTTAGCAACTGTTTTCAGCTCATTTGTCGGATGTCTACTCATGGCATTTTGGGCAAATGCACCTGCTATTCTTGTCCCTGGTATGGGTGTAAATGCATTCTTCACGTACACAGCTGTGCATACGCTTGGACTAACTTGGCAAGAAGCATTGGCTGCTGTCTTTATCTCTGGTATTATTTTTGCAATTGCCGCTTTTACACCAATCGCTCGCGTGCTATCAGTATCAATTCCAAAGTCATTAAAAGAAGCAATTACTGTCGGCATCGGATTATTTTTAGCGTTTATCGGATTGCAAAAAGGTGGTTTAGTCGTTTCGAACCCAAATACTGCTGTTGCAATGGGTAAATTAAGTAACCCTGTCGTTCTTGCGACCGTGCTTACTCTTATCGTTGCACTTGTACTATTTATTCGTAACGTACGTGGAAACTTTTTATGGACGATTGCAATAGGAACTGGTATTGCATGGCTATTTGGCCTTGTTGATACAAGTCAAATCGGAAATAGTTCATTCTCATTCGCTAATTACGGCGATGTGTTTGGAGCTATGTCATTTGGCAAACTTTCTTCCTTACCGTTTTGGATTGCAACATTCTCCTTAAGCATGGTGCTTATTTTTGAGAACATGGGACTTCTGCACGGTTTATTAGAAGATGACCGTAAATTCCCACGTGCTTACCAAGCCAATGCAATTTCAGCAATGACATGTGGTCTATTTGGCACAAGCCCTACCGTATCAACAGTAGAGAGTGCCGCAGGTATTACTGCAGGCGGAAAGACAGGTCTGACGTCTATCGTTACGGGGTTGTTATTCTTTGCATCATTGTTTGCACTTCCGTTTGTCAAACTAATTCCTGATAGTGCCATTGCACCAATCTTAATTATTATTGGCGGCCTGATGATTACAAGCATTCAGCAAATTCCTCTGAACGATTTTTCAGAAGGATTTCCAGCGTTCTTAATTATCGTCATGATCCCGCTCACATATAGTATCGCTGATGGCATTGCGTTCGGATTTATTGCTTATCCTATCTTAAAAGTTGCTCTTGGAAAGCGTAAAGAAGTCGCACCATCTATGTATATCATTACATGCTTATTCTTAGCTATGTTTGTATTACATGCCATTGGTTAAGAAAAAACACCGGGGAAATCCTCGGTGTTTTTTACTTAAACCATCCTTTTTTATAAAACCAGGCCATCATTCCGCCGCCAATTAATGCCATTAGAAGAAGACAAATAAAATAACTATATTGTCCACCAAGCTCTGGCATATGCGTAAAGTTCATTCCATATACTCCCGCAATAAATGTTAATGGCATGAAAATAGTCGAGAATACAGTTAATGTTTTCATAATGTTATTCATATGATGTGAGTTTAATGAAAAATAACTATCCCGAATATCCGCCGTTAACTCTCGACTTGCCTCAATCATTTCCGTAAGTTTAAGTAGATGATCATGTATATCTTTAAAATAAATCTCATGATCACTTATACCGTAAAAACGAGTGGAATTCAAAATACGATACAATAAATCACGCATTGGAATAATTGTACGTCTTAACTTAGATAAATCTGCCCTAATATCAAATACTTCTTCTAGCACGGCTCCTGCTGTCTCACCTGTTAAATTATCATCGATCGCATTTAAATGATCTTCAATGTAATATACAGGTGCGAAATAATCATCTACAATTTGATCAGTGATCGTATGTGCTACATGTAAAGGCCCTTTCTTAATCCGCCTCTTCTCACCAAGTGTTTTCCATACTCTTTCAATTGCATTATTATGAGAAAAATGGAAAGAAACAATATAGCGATCACTAACAAACAAATCAATTTCATGTGGTTCTAGCCCATCTTCTCCAAACGCGTGAAGAACTAAAAAGTTATATCCATCATAAAAATCAACTTTTGGCCTCTGTACATATTCTAGACAGTCTTCAATTGCAAGGGGATGGAACTTAAAATGGTCTTGCAGAATATATGTATACTCTTCTTTCGTTGGCTTATATAAATCTAGCCAATACCATACAATATGGTCTTTCTTTGTTTCTTCTAGAGAAACATCATATAATACTTCATCTGTTTTTGTTACTGCACAAATTCTAATCATAATTTCACCCATTATTATTATAAACAAAAAATAGTAAAAAAAGCCAAGGAGAAATCTCCTCAGCTTTTTTTTATTACTTCGTTACGATACCGTGTACTAAAGTTGGTGCATCTACGTGTTCTTTAGAGATCTTCATGTTCTCATAAATTTTCGCTTTTACATCTTCAACATTTTCGCGGTTTGCGTAAATTGTAACAAGGGATTCACCTTGCTTCACGCCATCGCCTACTTTTTTGCGCAGCATTAGACCAACTGCTAAATCAATTTCAGACTCTTTCGTTGCACGTCCTGCTCCTAAAAGCATTGCTGCTGTTCCGATTTCGTCTGCAACGATTTCTGATACATATCCGTCTTCTTTCGCTTCCACTTCAATTTTAAATTGTGCTTGTGGCAATTTAGAAGGGTCATCAACAACAGATGCGTCGCCGCCTTGCGCTGATAAGAACGTTTTAAATGATTCTAGCGCTTTTCCGTTGTTCATTACTTCAATTAGCTTTTTACGTGCATCTTCTAAAGATGAAGCTTGTCCAGCAAGGTACACCATTTGACTTCCAAGTGTTAAACATAGCTCTTCTAAATCTTTCGGCCCTTTACCTTGTAATGTATCAATTGCTTCTTGTACTTCTAATGCGTTACCGATAGCTTCACCGAGTGGTTGACTCATATCAGAAATAACTGCCATCGTATTACGACCAACGTTATTACCGATGCGTACCATTGCTTCTGCTAAACGTTTTGCATCTTCATCCGTTTTCATAAATGCACCTGCTCCAGTTTTTACATCAAGAACAATTGCATCTGCACCAGCAGCAATTTTTTTACTCATAATCGAACTTGCAATAAGCGGAATTGAGTTTACTGTTGCTGTTACATCACGAAGTGCATATAACTTTTTATCAGCAGGTGTTAAGTTACCACTTTGGCCGATAACAGCGATTTTATTTTCATTTACAAGACGCATGAATTCATCGTTTTCAATTTCCACATGGAATCCTGGAACTGCTTCTAATTTATCAATTGTACCACCAGTATGTCCTAAACCGCGTCCAGACATTTTCGCTACTGGTACACCTAAAGCAGCTACTAATGGACCTAATACAAGTGTCGTTGTATCACCAACACCACCTGTCGAATGCTTATCTACTTTTACACCTTCAATAGCTGATAAGTCGATTGTATCACCGCTATTTACCATTGCCATCGTTAAATCAGCACGCTCTTGATCGTTCATATCTTGGAAGAAAATTGCCATTGCAAGTGAACTTACTTGATAATCAGGAATATCACCATTTGTATATCCTTCAACAATAAAGTTAATTTCTTCTGTCGTTAATGCATGTCCGTCACGTTTTTTTGCAATTAGGTCCACCATTCTCATTGTGAAGTCACCCCTTCATTTGTTTTACGATTGCTTTTACTAATGCTAAGAAGTTAGCTTTAACACGTTCTGTCGTTTCAATTACTTCATCGTGGTGAAGTGGCTGATCTAAAATACCAGCTGCCATATTTGAAATACAAGAAATACCTAATACTTTCATACCAGCGTGACGCGCTACAATTACTTCAGGTACTGTTGACATACCAACTGCATCTCCGCCAAGTGTACGAAGCATACGAATTTCAGCAGGTGTTTCATATACAGGACCTGTCATTCCTACGTATACACCTTCTTGTACTTTAATATTTAAGTCTGCTGCAACTTGTTTCGCCATTTCGCGAAGTTCTACTGTATATGATGTAGACATATCAGGGAAACGTACGCCCATTTCAGAATCATTCGGTCCGATTAATGGATTCGTACCCATGAAGTTAATGTGGTCTGAAATTAACATAAGATCGCCTGGCTCAAATGATGTATTTACACCACCAGCTGCGTTTGTTACAACTACTGTTTCTACACCTAGTTCTTTCATAACACGAACTGGGAATGTTACTTTTTGCATGTCGTATCCTTCATAGAAGTGGAAACGTCCTTGCATTGCTACTACTGTTACACCTTGAAGTGTACCAAATACTAGTTGACCTGCATGGCCTTCTACAGTTGATACTGGGAATTCAGGGATTTCACTGTAAGGTACTGTTACTGCGTTCTCAATTTCATCTGCTAATACACCTAGTCCTGATCCAAGGATTAGTCCTACTTGTGGTGTCTCTTGAAATTTCTCTTTTAAGTATGAAGCTGATTTTGTAATAAGTTCACGATTCATTTGTTTATCCCCCTATTTCTTTAGCTCGTTTAAGAAGCTTGTTCCGTATTCTGGCATTTTCACACCGAAGTTTTCTGCTACTGTTGCACCAATATCAGCAAATGTTTGACGAAGTGGTAACTCTTGTCCGCCTTCTTTCATGCTTGGGCTATATGCTAATAATGGTACATATTCACGTGTATGGTCAGTACCAGGGTGAATTGGATCATTACCGTGGTCTGCTGTAATTAATAATAGATCATCTTCTTTTAGTTTTGCGAATACTTCTGGAAGACGTGCATCATATTCTTGCAGAGCTTCTCCGTATCCTTGTGGATCACGGCGGTGGCCGAATAATGCATCAAAGTCAACTAAGTTTAAGAAACTAAGACCTGTAAAGTCCATATTTAATGTATCTACAAGCTTATCCATTCCATCCATGTTAGACTTCGTACGAAGTGATTCCGTTACCCCTTCGCCATCATAAATATCAGAGATTTTACCGATAGCAATTACATCGTAGTCACTATCTTTTAATTCATTCATTACTGTACGGCCGAATGGTTTTAATGCATAGTCATGACGGTTTGGTGTACGTGTAAAGTTTCCAGGTTTACCAACGAATGGACGAGCAATAACACGACCTACCATGTACTTCTCATCTAATGTTAATTCACGTGCAATTTTACAGATTTTATATAACTCATCAAGTGGCACTACTTCTTCGTGTGCTGCAATTTGCAATACGCTATCAGCAGAAGTATAAACGATTAAAGAACCTGTTTCCATTTGCTCTTGACCAAGTTCATCAAGAATCTCAGTTCCAGAAGCTGGCTTATTACCGATAATTTTACGGCCTGTTTTTTCTTCTAATTCATCAAGTAATTCTTTCGGGAATCCTTCCGGGAACACTTGGAATGGTGTATCAATGTAAAGACCCATGATTTCCCAGTGACCTGTCATTGTATCTTTACCAGTAGATTTCTCTTGCATTTTTGTGTAATATCCAAGTGGTTTCTCTACTTTAGAGATACCTTTCATTTCACGAATGTTACCAAGACCTAATTTCACCATGTTAGGCATTTGTAAACCATTCATATGTTCAGCAATGTGACCAATTGTGTCAGATCCTAAATCACCAAATTGCTCAGCATCTGGTGCTTCACCGATTCCCACAGAGTCCATTACGACTAGGAATATACGTTTATATTTATTCATAACTGCGACCTCCTATAAGTTCAGTTCTACTTCTTGTAGTATGTTCAAAACGCTATAAAGTGAAACTGTTATCCATAAGAATTCTCATTGTCAAACAGTACTTCTTTAAACCATTCTCTAACCTATTTCGTTTTACTTGAAACGACTCAAAAACATTTCTAGTTTTTTCTAAGTCAGATGTCAGACATCTGATACTGATATCATAACATGTTTACGCTTTCTTTTTAATACATTTTCGTAGAATTTCTCATTTTCTTCACACTTCTATTGTAATCCATTCTGCAACGAAGTGCTAATTATTTTATGATTTATTTCTTCATAACAAAAATAAAAAGTAGCTCTAAAGAGCTACTTTTTATTTTACTTCTATCGTTTCTTCTTTATGTTCATGCAATTCGCCTTTTCTTACATGCACTTTCACTTTGTAAGAGCCGTTCTCTTTGAAAGTATGTTTCGTTTCATACTCTCCTTTATTTCCTTCTTTCGCTGGAATAAATTCGTGTTTTTCAACACCATCTTTCCAAATCTCTAGTTGTACTTCAGCACCAGTTAATGCTTCTTCTTTTTGCTTTAAATGAACTTTCATTGTAGATTCAGCATTTGCCTTTATGTCTCCAGCCATAAGATGGATCATTGTGTCACTTTTATGATCTCCATGTCCTGCACTGTGGTCACTATTTTCTTTTTTCGCATCTTCTACTTTCGCATTTCCTACAGCAACTTTATGTTCTGGCATAACGTGCATATCACGTGCATTTGTATGAGGAATAATATGATATACTCCGTCAGTTTCAAATGTTTTCTCTACTGCATAAACACCTTTTCCTTTATGCTTACCATCTAACATCTCGTGCTTCTCGTCGCCATCTTTCCAAATTTCAAACTTTACATCATCGGCATCGGTTACTCTTTCTTTTCCTTGTGTAACAAGTGCTTGTACTTCTGTTTTTTCACCAGGTTTAATTTCTTTCGGATTCGTTTGAATTGCTACGTTTACACTTTCAAGTTTCTTTTCTTTTTTCGGTTCTTCTTTGTTTGTATTACAGCCAGCCAACGCTAGCATCGCGATAAATAAAGTTATAATCAGTTTTTTCATCATCATTTCCTCCTTTATACTTTATTTAGTATAGAGGAAATACATTGTAATATTCCAGTCTTCTGCTGAAAACAATATACGAAATGTTTGTGAAGTTTCTGTGAAACGGTCTTCCTCTCTTAATCTATGAAAAAAAGAGCATAGTAACTATGCTCTTGGATGAAACTGTTTATATACATCTTTTAATCTAGTTTTTGAAACGTGCGTATAGATTTGCGTCGTTGAAATATCTGCATGTCCAAGCATTTCTTGTACAGCACGTAAATCTGCTCCATTTTCTAATAAGTGCGTAGCAAACGAATGACGCAACGTATGAGGTGTAAGCTCTTTTTCAATATTTGCTTCTTTCGCTAATCGTTTTAATATTTTCCAAAATCCTTGTCTTGATAATCGATTACCATGATGGTTTAAAAAGAGTGCATCTACTACTTTTTTCCCCATTAATTCTCTTCTTCCTTTTTCAATATACTTTTGAATCGCTTCCGTTGCTAAACTTCCTAGTGGAATAATTCTTTCTTTATTCCCTTTCCCTATGCAACGAACAAATCCCATCGTTAAATGTACATCTTCTAAATTGAGTGCAATCAATTCTGAAACACGAAGTCCTGTTGCATAAAGTAACTCTAGCATCGCCTTGTCACGAATCCCAAAAGCACTTGTCATTTTTGGTGTTTGAAGTAACGCCTCTACTTCATCAACTGATAATACTTTTGGCAATTTCCGTTCCCCTTGCGGCGTTTCAATATGTACGGATGGGTCGTGTTCTACCGCTCGTTCACGAAGTAAAAATTGGTGGAACGAACGAATTGATGCAATATGACGCGCCAATGTTTTCGAAGATTTTCCGTTTTCTTTTAAATACTGCAAAAAGTTAACAATGTGTAAACGGGTCACTTCATGAAAAGTTTTCGTCTGTTCCACATTTTGCAAATACTTTACGTAGCTTTTTAAATCCCGTTCATAAGATACTACTGTATTCTTTGCTAATCCTTTTTCGACAACCATATAATGAATAAAATCTTTTAATTGATCTTCCACTCTACACTACTCCCCATTTTCATAGAAAAACATCATTCTATTTACGAAAGCATCCTTTGCCGGTTCTTCATTCCCTGATACTTTTTCTACAGTCTCTTCTTTAGGTTTTTCATAACGATGATAGCTTTCATATTCTTCATTTATCCATAGTATAGCGAAATAAAACAAAATCGTACAACTTGTAAATAATAAAAATACTTTTATTCCATCAAAAGTTAATTTTAAAGCTCGGCGCATTGTAAATTCCTCCAAAATATAAGTTATTACAACATATGCCAAGCTTTCATCAATTTATACCTTATTCAAATAAAAAACCTCTTCCTAGATAAATAGGAAAAGGTTATTTTTCATCCGTTTCATTTTCTTGACAGTTTTTACAAATCCCATGGAATGTTAAACGATGATCTTTCACCTTAAAGCTCCAGTCTCGCTCTACTTTCCTTTCCACTTCACCAAGTAAATCTTCTTGTATTTCTTGTACAGCACCACATTGTGTACAAATCAAATGATGGTGGAAACGCTGCGCACCTTCTTGGCGTAAGTCATAGCGTGAAACACCGTCTCCAAAGTTAATCTTATCGACAACTTTTAACTCAGATAATAGTTCTAAAGTTCGGTAGACGGTTGCTAATCCGATCTCTGGCGACTTTTCTTTTACAAGGAGGTAAACATCTTCTGCGCTTAAATGATCTTCTTCATTTTCTAGCAGCACACGAACTGTTGCTTCACGTTGCGGTGTTAATTTGTAGCTCGCTGCATGTAATTGCTTCTTAATTCGTTCAATTCTTTCTTCCATTCGGTACTACTCCCTCCTCGCCACTCTTACACCATTATATCAGAAGAAGGGCTTCTGTCAAAAGAAAAACAATAAAAACAAATTGATAATTATTCTCAAAAAGTATTTATTTTTTATTAATAGCCTCAACAACTTCTTTCATTAAAACTGGTGATGCGTAAGCCTCCACACTAGAAGCAAGTGCTAACACCACTCCAATTACAAGAAAGAAGCATGTATACCGGATTAATAATGGTAACAGTGGCTCGGTTATTTTTCTAATAAATTGATGCCTAATCATCCGTAAAGAAAAACTTGCAGCAATGGTTGTCATAACGAGAAAGACTGGAATGATAATTAAATTTTGTGGCAAAACAGATACAAATGCTAATAATAGTCCATTCCATCCATGCTGACTTACTAAAAAACCAACTGTAAATCCAACAACAACTCCTTTTACAAATAATAAAATAAAAATAAGTGGTAATCCAACAATTGAAATCCCTAAAATCCAAATAAATCCGATGTATTTTAATTGCGAAAAGTAACTTTCTCGAAACATTTCGCCCGCAATGGCAAATTCTCCTTTAGAGACTTGTCCAAAAAAACGTTGTAAATAAAATGATAAATCTTGTTTTTGATTGATTTGTAAACTATTCACAAGAATGGCTCCGAATATTACTCCCATCAATAATAAAACAGCATTAAATATATATAATGAAGAGTTTTCCTGTATGTGAGACATTACACGGTCTTGCCAATTTTTTCGCCACATTTTTCTTCCCTCCGTTCACACTCTTATTAAAAATGTATGAAAGAAAGAAAAAAGTATGACGAATTAACATTGAAATTCCGCTCTACTTTGCTAAACTAAAAAGTAGAGAATAGGAGGGATTTCTCTTGAAACCATTATTATTAGATTTTCCAACATTATTTCAAACTGAACGCTTGCAAGTTCGTAAACCATTTCCAGGTGATGGTGCAGAAGTATATGAAGCAATCCAAGCTTCTCTAGAAGACTTAGTACCGTGGATACCAATTAACGCTGAAACAGAAGAGAGTGCTGAAGAAATTGTTCGCGAAGCTCACGGACAGTTTTTACTTCGTGAAACACTTGATTTTCACTTATACGATAAAGTATCTGGTACATTCATCGGAGCAATTACACTAAAGCCTGAAAACTGGGATATTCCAAAGTTTTCACTTCACTTCTGGCTACATAGTGCCTATACAAAACAAGGCTATATGACCGAAGCTGTTAAAGGTGCGATTCAGTTCGCCTTTGATAAACTAGGTGCTAGAAGAATTGAAATCCGTACTGATGCAACAAATATAAATGCATGTAGCTTAGCAGAACGTTTAGAATTCATTCTAGAAGGTACAATGGAAAATGATTTCCTAGCACCAGATGGTAGCTTACGTGATGCACGTGTATATGCAAAAATCAATTAAAAAACACTCGCCTTTGGCGAGTGTTTATTTTTGTAGTTGTAAATATTGTACTGCAAACATCGTCTTCGCATCATGAATACGAAGATCTTTCATAAGAGTAATCGCTTCTTCTAATGATACTTCCATTAATTCCACAAACTCATCTTCATCTAACTCAGCTTTATTTTCTTTTTTTGTCAAACCTGTCGCTTTATATACATATAAAATTTCATCTGCGAATCCTGGAGATGTATAGAAAGAAGTAATGAGCTCCATATTTTCACATACATATCCTGTTTCCTCTTCTAATTCACGAACTGCTGTTACCTCTGGTTTTTCACCAGGTTCTAACTTGCCGGCTGGAATTTCTATAATCGCCTTTTCAAGCGCTTTACGATACTGCTCAACAAGCACAATTTTCCCCTCATCCGTAATAGCAATAATCGCAACTGCACCAGGGTGATTTACAATTTCACGTTTACTCATTTCTCCATTTGGTAATACTACATCATCAACACGAACTTTTATAACTCTACCATCAAAAATCGGCTCAGTTTTTACTGTTCTCTCTGTAAGATTACTCATACTACTTCATCTCCCTGTTCTATTTCCTATTCTTTCTTCATACATTTTACCACATTGAAAGGAGCGTGATAGAAATGAAAGTTTATATTTTACCAAATCGCATCACGTTAGTCGGAAAAGCATGGCAAATTCGCCATAAGCTAAAACAATATAGCAAAGAGTATACAACTGTACAAGAGTGGATTACAGCAAATAAAGTGAAACATTAATCATGCCTTTACGGGCAGTTAATGCGAAGCGAAAAAGGAAACGTTTGTCAACCTCTTTTCCCTCTCGTACAATAAAGGTAAGGAGGTTGACCTATGAAAAAACGTCAATTAGGAAACTCAGATTTGTTTGTTACAGAAATGGGCCTTGGCTGTATGTCTCTCGGTACATCTGAAACAGAAGCTATGCGTATTATCGATGAAGCGATCGATTTAGGAATTAATTTTTTTGATACAGCAGATTTATATGATTACGGATTAAATGAAGAATTTGTTGGAAAAGCCTTGAAGGGGAAAAGAGACCAAATTGTTCTTTCAACGAAGGTTGGAAATCGTTGGACAGAAGAAAAAAATGGCTGGTCTTGGGATCCTTCTAAAGCTTACATAAAAACTGAAGTAAAGGAAAGTTTACGTAGACTTCAAACTGATTATATTGATCTTTACCAACTTCATGGCGGAACGAATGAAGACCCAATCGATGAAACAATTGAAGCTTTTGAAGAATTGAAAAAAGAAGGTATTATTCGCCATTACGGTATTTCTTCTATACGCCCAAATGTCGTTCGTGAGTATGCAAAACGCTCAAACATCGTTAGTGTACTAATGGAATATAGCCTTTTAAATCGTCGTCCAGAAGAATGGTTCCCCCTTCTGAATGAACACCAAATTAGTGTCATTGCTCGCGGGCCACTTGCAAAAGGAATTTTAACTGACAACAATGCAAGAAAAGTAGAAAGAGTAAAGGAAAAGGATTATCTCTCTTATTCTTACGATGAATTACATACAACTCTAGCGAGTGTAAAAGAAACGATTGGAGAAAGCTCTTTAACAGGAACAGCTATTCAATATTGCTTACATAATAAGACTGTTGCAGCTGTTATACCTGGTGCAAGCTCGCTTCAACAATTGCAGGAAAATATACGAGCTAGCCAACAGTTACCTTTAACTAAAGAAGAATACGTACAACTTCAAAAGATTGTTAAATATGACACATATGCTTTGCATCGTTAAAAATATCGAATTACCGATAAACAGAAGACTGTCTCCAGTATTAGGAGACAGTCTTTTTTATAACGTATCATATTTATCAGGATTCGTTCCTACATGTAAATCACGATTCAACGTGTTAATTTGACGTATCTCTTCTTCAGTTAGTGCAAAATCAAAAATAGTAAAGTTTTCTTTAATACGAGATGGTGTAACAGATTTAGGAATTGTAACAATCCCGCTTTGAATATCCCACCTTAATATAACTTGTGCAGGTGTTTTTTCATATTTGTTAGCAATAGCCTGAATGATTGGATGCTGGAATACTTCTCCGCCCCTCATTAACGGACTCCATGCTTCCATTTGAATTTGCTCATCTTGACAATAATTACGCAATTCAAATTGCGTCAACATCGGATGAAGTTCCACTTGGTTTACCATCGGCTTCACTTTGCAATTTGGTAATAATAGTTCTAAATGATGTTTATGAAAATTAGAAACACCAATCGCACGCACTTTACCTTCTTCATACAATTTCTCTAAAGCTCGGTACGTATCAACATACTTCCCTCTTACCGGCCAATGTATTAAATATAAATCTACATAGTCCATTTGTAATTTTTTTAAACTCTTTTCAAACGCCTCGAGTGTCTCTTCATATCCTTGATCGTCGTTCCATACTTTTGTTGTAATAAATATATCTTCTCTTGGAATTCCTGATTCAAGTATCGCCTCTCCGACACCGCTTTCATTTTCATACACAGTTGCTGTATCAATTGAACGGTATCCAACTTCTAACGCTGTTTTTACTGCTTGTTTTACTTCGTTGCCTTCTTTCGCTTTATATACGCCTAGACCAATCATCGGCATTTTCACGCCATTATGAAGTGTAGTTGTTGGAATATGCACAGTCGTCTCCCTTTCATTGTTACATTTTTTATAAGCCATAACTTTATTTCAACAAGATTCATCCAAAAAGTCAAAACATACGTACAGTTTACATAACACTTTTATATAGCTAAAAAATAACGTGAACTCATTCATTCACGTTATTTTCTCTCCATTCTTTCGCTTTTTCATCCACATTGCGCACAAACTCATTTTTCCCTTCCGTATATAACGTGCCATCATATGTATACTTTTCGGCTAATTCTTTCTTTAAGGTTGCATATGCCTCTGCTTCTTCACAATGAGCCATCATATAATCACGAAACGCTAAATGCCTTACTATCTCTGGATTTCCTTTTTCAAACACGTGTAAATGATACGAACGTTTTTCCTCAGTTCCATGAATAAAATATCGGCGTCTTGAAATACCATTTTCCCCTTTTACGATGTAACCAAGCTCTATAAATCGTTCATTCCACCCATCTACTCTTTCGATATTTTCTACTTCCATGATCATATCAATAATAGGTTTAGCTGCCAGTCCGGGCACTGACGTACTTCCAATATGATGCATTTTCACCGTTTCTGGCATCGCTGATTTTAATCTTTCAGCCTCCATTTGAAATTTTTCAATCCAATGGTTTTCATGCGGAACAACGACAATTTTTCTCATTCTAACTCCCCTTTTCTTACAAGCTCGTCAAAAAATGATCAGTGGTATTTCACTGATCATTTTTTTATTATTTAAAGTCTTTCCAAGTAAGGTTACTTTCACTTAGCAGTTCTTCAAATGATTTATTTTTTTCACGTTCTTTTTGTTCTTGGCGCTTTCTTTCCAGTTCAGCTGCCTCTTTTTCCTCTTCTCTCACTTGCAACTCTTTCTTCTTACTCTTTAATTGTTGCATGAGTGAATCATTTAATTGATCGCCTAATGTAAGTGTTTCTTTCTTTGGTTGATTCACTTGCGATTGTCTTTGCATTTGTCTTTGTTTCTTTTTCTTCATGCTACTCACCTTTTACTTTTTTCTCCATTATAGTAGATACACGATGAAATCGACAATAAAAAAGGGTCTTTACTCTATTATTCACTTTTTGTAAATATGTTAATTTTTCGAAAAGACTAAATTTTTATGTAGCTATAATCCTATGAATCTATTAAAATTATGTCGTATGATGTCAGATTATAAAAAAAAGGAGAATTATATTATGTGGAAAAAAATTATTCCTGCCGTTGCTGTTTTAAGCACTATTACTTTTTCAAGCGTATTTGCCGCTCCCCCATCTCAGAATCCAGCTGAACAAAACCGCTACATAGACGTACAAATGCTTGGTATTAATGATCTCCATGGACAACTAGATACTGTTAAAAAAATCAATAATAAAGAAGCTGGTGGCGCTGATTACTTAGCTACTTATTTAAAAGAACGTAAAAAACAAAACCCTAATACCCTTCTCGTACATGCTGGTGATATCGTCGGAGCTAGTCCACCAGTTTCAGCATTATTACAAGATGAACCGACGATTGAATTTTTAAATGACTTAAAATTTGATGTTGGTACAATCGGGAACCATGAATTTGATGAAGGCATTGATGAAATGAAACGCCTCATTTACGGTGGATATCATGAAAAAACAGGGAATTTCAAAGGGGCTAACTTCCCCTATGTAGCTGCTAACTTCTATAACAAATCAACTGGCCGCTTATTTTTACCACCATTTACTGTAAAAATGGTAGATGGTGTTCCTGTCGGATTCATTGGTGTTGTTACAACTGATACACCAAATGTTGTTATGCCTACGATGCTTAAAAATGTACAGATTACTGATGAAGTAGAAGCAATTAATAAATCAACACAACAATTAAAACGCCTCGGCGTTAAATCAATCGTCGTTCTTGCTCATGTCGGTGGAACAACCGATGAATCTGGGGTAACAAATGGCGACCTTACTCGAATTGCAAATGAAACAGACCCAGAAGTTGATGTTATTTTCGGTGGACATAGTCATACGTATGTAAATGGTACAGTAAATAATAAACTAATTGTCCAAGCAAATTCATACGGAACGGCTTTCTCAGACGTGGATGTAACAATTGATCGTAAAACAAAGGATATTGTAAAGAAAAAAGCTGAAGTTGTTACAACGTATCATGAAGGTGTAGAACCTGATAAACAAGTAAAGAAAAAACTAGATCAATATAAAGAAAAAATCGCACCACTTGTAAATGAAGTGGTCGGAAAATCTACAGCACCTATCGACCGTAAACAAAATGATGCTGGTGAGTCCACTCTTGGAAATTTAGTTGCCGATGCTCAGCGTCAAACGATGCAAACTCAAATCGCCCTCATGAATCCTGGTGGCATTCGTAATGACTTAGATGCTGGTGATATTACGTGGGGTGAGTTATACGGCATTCAACCTTTTGGAAATCAATTGATTAAAGTAGATTTAACAGGTCAAGACATTCGCGATATTTTAAATCAGCAATGGCAAAAAGGAACAACAAGAATGCTTCAAATTTCAGGTATTCAATATACGTGGGATGTAAATAAACCAAACGGTGAAAAAGTTACAAATATACGTTTAACAAACGGAGAAGAATTATCTCCATCTACAACGTATAGCGTAGTTGCAAATGCCTTCTTAGCTTCTGGCGGTGACGGATTCGTATCATTTAAAAATGGTAAAAATGCAGAAACTGGTCCAAACGACTTTGAAGCGTTAGTCGATTACGTAAAACAATTAAAAGAACCAATTCAGCCAGTTATTGATGGAAGAATTCAAAAAGTAAATTAAGTGTTTCTCTAATAATAAATTTCATTTTTCACGCCATAAAGGATTTGTACTGATCCTCTATTTTATACGTAATATACATCATAAAAAGGATACTCGTTCTTCCAATGAACATAGTATCCTTTTCTTTAGTTATCAAAATGTGATGTTTTATCAACTTCATATTGCTGTAAAAATTGTTGCAACGCCTCTTCTACAAGTTTAGACTTTTGAATTCCTTTCGATTCTGATATAAGGTCCAATCTTGCTAATATTTCTGTATTAATAGAAAAGGTTCGTCTCTTTTTCTCTGTACTCTTACTCATAATTGGTGCAATTACTTCGTCTCTTTTTCTTAGTAACTCATAAATGCTTTGTAATTGCTCGTAAATTAATAATTGATAATCTGTTTTCTCATATTGAAGGGCGGTCGCTTCTTGGAGTTGTAAGTGACGTGGTTCTTCTCCATCTCCTACAAAAATACGTTTCTTCTGCTCTCCATCATATTCATATCCAATCAATCTTAATTTCTTCGATAATGTATACGGGCTTATTTCAAGACGTTTTGCTATAATAGCGATGGATTCACGTCTATTTAAACCATCTATAATTTCTCCAATCGTCACAATTTCCCTCCTCCCGTGTTGAAATGACACTAGTATGGTATGTTACAATGATTTTCTAACAGTATATGCAAAATGAATAGCCTGTGCGATTCATACGATTTCACAAAAGGAGGTTTTCAATATGCTTTTTCGTAGCTACACCCCTCAGTTCTATAACGAAAACAAACAACTCATTCCTAATAGTATCGCTACGATAGAAAGCGTTATGATAAATAATCGAAAACAAACTCTCCTTATGCGTGGACAAAACGTAGAGCAACCTATTTTATTATGCTGTCACGGCGGACCTGGGATGGCACAAATCGGATTTATTCGCCATTTTCAAAAAGAATTAGAGAAGCAATTTATTGTTATTAATTGGGATCAGCGCGGGGCTGGTAAATCCTTTTCAATGAAAGATTTCGGAGCAAATTTCACAATCGAACAATTCGTTTCCGATGCAAAAGAAGTGATTCAATATGTACTTAAAAGGTTCAACAAACAAAAACTATTTCTCGCTGGTCATTCTTGGGGAAGTATTATTGGGCTTAACATAGCACATCAATATCCAAAGTATATCGAGGCTTACATCGGTATTGGGCAAATTGTACATATGAAACAAAATGAAGAATTGCTATATCAACATTTAATTCATTCTGCAAAAAAACATAATCATAAAAAAGCATTAGCTTCCCTTTTAAAATTAGGCAAACCACCATTTTTAGATACGAGACGTCTCATTATTCAAAGAAAGTGGCTTGGCACATTTGGAGGCGCAATCCAAAACGGATCTTCCTTTTCTTTCATACGAAAAGGTTTCTTTTCTCCTGAGTATACGCTATTAGATTGGTTCAAGTTTCTCGCAGGAAATTTAAAATCTGGCGTTTTATGGGAAGAAATGCTGACAATCGATTTCTTTTCTTCTATCTCAAGTTTATCTATTCCAGTTTATTTTTGTTCTGGTCGCTATGATTATCAAACTCCTTATGCACTCGTTCAGGAATATTGCGATATTATTGAAGCGCCTATAAAAAAGATGATTTGGTTCCCAAATTCAGCACATTCTCCTGATTTAGAAGAACCAGAATTATTCGCCAATTCTTTGCGATCAATTAAACAAGAGCTAGCTTTTCAGCATTAGTAACAAAAGGCTCTTTTACATTTCATAGAAAACATTTTATAATAATATGTCGCAAGTATGTATAAACATAGCAAAATGTTTCATATTTACTTGTCTTAACAGAATAAAAATTTAGGGAGATTACATTTATTATGAACGCTGTACTCGTCGCAGTAGCAATTATGCTATTGCTTAGTTTGTTACGTGTCCAGGTCATTGTCGCCATCATTGTTGGAGCTTTAACAGGCGGAATTATCGGCGGACTCGGTATTTCAGAAACGATTAACACTTTTACAACTGGTCTTGGAAACAGTGCTCCAATCGCTTTAAGTTATGCGATGCTTGGTGGTTTCGCTATTTCCCTTTCCAAAACAGGACTTCCAGATGCTATGATTCAAACTGCATTAAAATGGATTGGCAATGAACAAGACACGAAAAAACAAGTTTATTCTAAAATACTTATTTTATTCATTATTTTAACGATGGCTTGTTTCTCACAAAATGTGATTCCTGTTCACATTGCTTTCATCCCCATCTTAATTCCAGCACTTTTAAAAGTATTAAATGAGCTGAAAGTGGATCGCAGACTTGTCACATGTATTATTACATTTGGATTGATTACTCCTTATATGTGGATCCCTGCAGGATTCGGAAAAATTTATCATGACGTATTACAAACCAACGCTGCGCAAAGCGGCCTTACATTTGATGTCACACTTATTCCAAAAGCAATGACTATTCCAGCAATTGGTATGATTATTGGATTATGTGTAGCGGTATTCATTACGTACCGAAAACCTCGTACGTATGAAACAGAACAAATTCATACTACCGAAAATGAAATCGTTCCCTATACAAAACGTAGCATTACTTTCGGGTTATTATCTATCATTGCTACATTAACTGTTCAATTAACAACAGAATCAATGATTTTCGGTGCTTTAGCAGGTATTATCGTCTTATCAGTTAGTGGCAGTCTACCACTTAAAGAAGCAGATGCGATATTAACAAGCGGAATGCGTATGATGTCCTTTATTGGCTTTGTTATGATTGCTGCCGCTGGATTCGGCGCTGTCCTTCGAAAAACAGGACATGTTGAATCACTGGTGCAAACGAGTGCACATATAATTGGAAATAACAAACCACTCGCTGCATTTCTTATGCTCGTTATTGGACTTCTCGTTACGATGGGAATTGGTTCATCCTTTTCAACCATCCCTATCTTAACAACCATTTTTGTACCTCTTTGCATTCAGCTTGGATTTAGTCCAATGGCCACAATTGCAATTATCGGTACAGCCGGAGCACTAGGTGACGCAGGATCTCCAGCATCAGATAGTACCCTTGGACCAACATCCGGTTTAAATGCTGATGGTCAGCACCATCATATATGGGATACATGTGTACCCACTTTTCTACATTACAATATACCGTTACTTATATTTGGCTTTATTGCCGCAATTACATTATAAAAAGGTGCGTATAAAACGCACCTTTTACTTTTTTATTTTTCCTTTTAATTGTTGAAAAGCTACTTTTCCATTATCTTTGACATAGCTTTCAATTGCCGGTAGTGATGAGCCTATCCATTCACACTCTATGCTCCCATTCGGTCCAACAATTTTTAATTTATCTGGTATATGTATATTTAGAAATCTCGCTGACCGAATTAACTCAATAGCAATCTGATCACTTGAGGTTACAATTCCATCTATATACGGATTATTTTGCAATAATGTAATAAATTGTTTATTTGTATACCCTTGTACACATTCTTCTCGATAAGAGATTCCTTCATCCCAAACAGCGTCTAAAAACCCTGCTATATGATCTTCCATTTCTTCACTTTCTTCTCCCTCACCGAAATATGCAAGAAAGTGACACCCTTTCTCTTTTAATAAAGAAACAGCTCTCTGCCCACTTTCATAATAATTTGCATGTGATTGTTGCTCATCAATCACAACAAACGGAAATGGAATTTCTCCTATACTTTTAAAAACTGCCCTTGTCAAAATAACACCTGCAATGTTATTTTGCTTCAGCATATGTATGTATCTATCTTTATTCTCTATATTACAAATAATGATTTGATAGCCTTCTTTATATGCTATTTCCTCAATACAATGTAGCAAAGTGATGTTTGATGGGTTACATAAATTATCTACAAGTAATGCAATTATCGTTGAATTCTCTTTAAATAGTGGCTTCGCTGCACTGTTTGGCCTATAACGTAATTCTTCAATTGCTTCCTTTACTTGTTTTACTGTGTCCTCATGAACGTATCCTTTTTCATTAATAACTCGTGAAACGGTTGCGACTGAAACACCTGCCAATTTTGCAACATCACGTATAGTTGCCACATCGTCACCCCTTAATATGGTAATAGATTACAATTTTACGGTAACCTAAATTACACTATCCGTCAAGATTAATAACTCATATTTCTGAAAATTGTTACATCATTTGACTAAATGATACTCCAACTGAATTTCATGTAAAATTGGGATATTATCATATCCAATACGTGGAATTTCTTTCTTTATTTTTCGTGCCTCCTCTACCGCATTCACATATAAATTAGTCATTACAAAATTACGTTTTTGGTAAAATCGTAACGCATTCATATTATCATTTGTTGTAATAAGCCAAACCTGTCTGCACCGCTCTTCTTCTGCAACTTGTAATACACAATCTACAAGTTTCGTCCCTATTCCTTTTCTTTCTTCAAAGCTATCTAGCGATACAATTTCACACATATTTCCGGTCACTTCATACGTTATAATTCCGATTATTCTGTCATCTGAGAGCGCAACAAATCCTGGCAACTCTTCTAACTGATGTCCCTTACCACGTGAAACCATCAATGAACTTCCCCAGTTCTTACACATGAACATTCGGATTGTTTCTTTCATCGCTGGCGTAATTTTTTGTATATGCAGCATTTCCTATTTCTCCCCTTTTATATCATTGTGATACAATATAAGTGTATCACATGTAACGGTATTTGGAGGATGAGGTAAAGTATGAAACGTTTTTTTGCAGCATTGTTTACTATACTAGGTGCAATAACTGCCCTTGGGATTTTCTTTACAAATAAAGTGATGTACTTAAAGAAAAAAACAGAGGAAGAAGTACTCGAAAGAGAAACGAAAAAACATTTTCGTATAGAGGATTTTGATGCTCTTCATAAAGAAGAAATTCATATCCCTTCACAATTCGGATACGACCTTCACGGATATTACATTCCTGCTGGTCATTCCAATAAGTTTATGGTTTTTTGCCACGGTGTAACTGTAAATAAAATAAACTCTGTAAAATATGCAAACTTATTCTTAAAAAGGGGATATAATGTCCTCATTTACGATCATCGTCGTCATGGTAAAACTGGCGGAAAAACAACAAGCTATGGATACTATGAAAAGCATGATTTGAAATCCGTAGTTGACTGGCTAAAAAGCCGTTTTGGAACCAATATTACACTTGGTATTCATGGTGAATCTATGGGAGCTGCAACAATTCTTCAATACGCAGGACTTGTAGAAGATGGTGCTGATTTCTATATTGCAGATTGTCCTTTCTCTGATTTTCACGGACAATTACAGCACCGTTTAAAGGTTGAATTCCATTTACCAAAATGGCCTTTATTACCTTTAGCAAACGCATTTTTAAAAGTTCGTGACGGTTATACAATTCGTGAAGTTTCACCAATCGACTGTATAAAAAACATTAACAATCCCGTTCTCTTTATTCATAGTAAAGATGACGACTATATTTTAGCTGATATGACAAAAGCGTTATATGAAGCGAAAGAAAATAATAAGCAACTTTATATTGCAGAACACGGTGCACACGCTTGCTCTTATAACGAAAATAAAGAAGAGTACGAAGCAGCCATCGATCAATTTTTAAACACATATGTGAAAGAAACAAAAAACAGGCTTGCATAAGCCTGTTTTTTTATTGCGCTAAAACGTCTGTAACTTGTTCCATATTTTCAGAAATCCATTGCATTGCATCATCTAACGTTGGAAATTCTGTCGTTTGAAATGTTACTTCATCTTGAAGTAACCAAACATCCTTTGCCTCTTGCCCTACACCTGCAATGGACCAATGTAACAAACTATATGGATGATTATCATTCAAAAATGATGCCCACGTGCGCTCATTTGCAATGTTTCGTAATGTATGTAATTGTTTATCCATCTCTCGTCACCTTACTCTAGTCAGTTATGAAAACTATTATAACACTCTCTTCTTTCTCAAACAAAGTGCTCTTTTTTCCCCGCTATTTGCGGGCAGTAAAACTCCCACCTCAAAATTCGGCTGAAACAAAGAAGTTAGGTGGGAGATTAACTGCCCCTAAAAGCCCGATTGGTTCAACTAATAATTAGTGGGGGATGCCTCCCCCACTAATTAAAGTTTCACTTTATATTGCCAAGCACTTCCCTTGATTATATGATGAAATTAAGCGTTTGGGAAGGAGGGATAACGTTGGCAAAAGTACAAATTAAAGTAAATGATAATGGCTCTTTTCGCGTTACAGGGGACGTGGAATTAGTCGACTCACAAGGGAATGTATTCCCAGCAAAACCGGCATTTTCTTTATGCCGTTGTGGCTTATCAAAAAATATGCCTTATTGCGACGCTTCGCATAAAGGTAAATTCGAGTCCGTTGTTAGAGCACCAGAGGCAGAATAATTTTACATGTGACATGCACATTTTTTTGTGCATGTTTTTTCTTTTTAGCAACTCCGTTATATCCCTTCTCCTTACAACATTTCTAATACTTTTATTTCCATTCCAGCCTGCATATATTTTCACACAATTCTTCACATTCGAATATTTTTTACTAGCCTTTTATTTTTTTTGTGCTATAATTTGAGCAAACAGCATCCTTCGGGGTCGGGTGAAATTCCCAACCGGCGGTGATGAAGTGAAAACTTCTAAGTCCGTGACCCGTTTTCAACTCGAAAACGGTGGATCTAGTGAAACTCTAGGGCCGACAGTATAGTCTGGATGGGAGAAGGATATGTTTCTAGTTTTTTATATAGTGAATACACTTTTATTTCAGTATGCATATTTTTAAAGATTCATTTTGATTCTTTATATATGTTTAATTTTCTATACTTATTTTTTATACTGAAATAAAAAGAGACAACTAGCGTTTAAAAATTCGATATTTTGCTAGGTTTTTTCCTTATGCAGAAATATCAATTATCGTTAGGTTTCTTTCCTATGCTTTCGTATTCAAACTATATTTCTAGAAATCACGTCTCCCAAACCCCAAGGATATTAAATCCTTGGGGTTTTTTGATTTTTTTAGGAGAGGTGAAGAAAATGACAGATCAAGAATATATGAGGATTGCCCTGCTGTTAGCAGAAGGAACATCAGGACAAACAAGTCCAAATCCTATGGTTGGTGCTGTTGTTGTAAAAGATGGAAACATCGTTGGTATGGGGGCTCATTTACGAGCTGGTGAAGAACACGCAGAAGTTCATGCCCTTCAAATGGCTGGTCAGAACGCCAAAGACGCTACCGTTTATGTAACACTGGAACCGTGTAGCCACTTTGGAAAAACACCACCTTGTTGTGAATTGCTCATCGAAAAAGGAGTTAAGCGTGTTGTAATTGCTACTCTCGATTGTAATCCGCTCGTTTCTGGTAATGGAAAAAGAAGATTAGAGGAAGCTAGAATTGAAGTAACTACCGGTGTTCTTGAAGCAGAAGCAGTTTTATTAAATCGCTACTTTTTTCACTACATGAAAACGAAACGCCCTTTTGTAACAATAAAAACAGCGATGAGCTTAGATGGAAAAACAGCAACTGTAACTGGTGAAAGTAAGTGGATTACAGGTGAAGAAGCACGTGCTGATGTTCACCAATATCGCCATACACATGATGCAATTCTTGTTGGAGTAAATACAGTTATAGCTGATAACCCACATTTAACAACAAGAATTCCAAATGGTGGGAAACACCCTATTCGCGTTGTTTTAGATACCCATTTACGAACACCACCATCTTCTCATGTCATAACAGATGGTTTAGCACCGACATGGATTATTGTCGGTAAGGATGTAAAGAAAGAGAAGATATCTTCTTATGAATCTAAAAATATAGCTATATTCCAAATGGAAACGAAGCATATAGAAATTGAGGACCTTCTTTCCTTTCTTGGAGAAAAACAAATTCTTTCTCTATTCGTTGAAGGTGGCCAATCGATTCATGCAAGTTTCTTAAAAACAAACAATTTTAATGAAATTGTAACCTATATAAGCCCGAAATTAATTGGTGGGAAAGATGCTCCTACTTTATTTGGAGGAAATGGTTTTTCAAAATTACAAGATGCGCTTTCCTTGAAAATTCAAGAGATGAAACAAATTGGTGATGATATAAAAATTGTTGCGAATGCCCGAAACGAGGTGACGGAATGTTTACAGGAATTGTAGACGAATTAGGAACGATAGCAAACATGCAACAAAGCGGAGAAGCGATGAAATTAACGATTCATGCAAAGAAAATTTTATCAGATATTCACTTAGGTGATAGTATCGCGGTGAACGGTATTTGCTTAACTGTAACAAGCTTTACAACTAATTCATTTACAGTTGATGCAATGCCTGAAACGATGCAGTCGACATCACTTCGCATGCTTAAACCCCACTCTAAAGTAAATTTAGAGCGAGCAATGGCTGCAAACGGACGATTCGGTGGACATTTCGTTTCAGGACATATTGATGGCATCGGAACGATTTTAAATAAAAAACAACATTACAATGCCGTCTATTACAAAATAGCAATTTCTGATGAACTGCTGCGCTATTGTTTGCATAAAGGATCCATTGCTGTTGATGGAACGAGTTTAACGATATTTGATATAGACGAATCTTCCATAACGATTTCACTCATCCCGCACACAGTAAGCGAATCTGTCATTGGAGAAAAAAATGCCGGAGATATCGTAAACATTGAGTGTGACATGATTGGTAAATATATCGAACGCTTTATTACTAAACCTACAAAACGAGTAGGTTCAATGACTGAAAGCTTTTTACAAGAAAATGGATTTCTATAAGGGGGAAGCACAATGTTTCATCGTATTGAAGAAGCTCTAGAAGATTTAAAACAAGGTAAAGTCGTTATCGTATGTGATGATGAAAACCGAGAAAATGAAGGCGATTTTATTGCTTTAGCAGAGTACATTACACCAGAAACAATTAATTTTATGATTACACATGGCCGTGGTCTCGTTTGTGTACCGATTACAGCAGGGTACGCAGAACGTCTACAATTAGAACCAATGGTATCTCATAATACAGATTCACATCATACTGCGTTTACAGTGAGCATTGACCATGTTTCTACAACAACAGGGATTAGCGCTCACGAACGTGCAACTACGATACAAGAATTGTTAAACCCCGCATCAAAAGGCGCTGATTTCAATCGACCTGGACATATCTTTCCATTAATTGCGAAAGAAGGCGGTGTCCTGCGTCGTGCAGGTCATACAGAAGCTGCTGTTGATTTAGCGAAGCTATGCGGTGCCGAACCAGCTGGAGTTATTTGCGAGATTATAAATGAGGACGGCACGATGGCACGTGTAACTGATTTAATAGAATGCGCAAAACAATTTGATATAAAAATGATTACAATAGAAGATTTAATTGCTTACCGCCGCCATCATGAAACACTTGTGATGAGAGAGGTGGAAATTACATTACCTACAGATTTCGGTACTTTCCACGCAATTGGCTATTCTAACTCATTAGATACGAAAGAACATATCGCACTTGTAAAAGGTGATATTTCAATAGGTGAACCGGTACTTGTGCGTGTTCATTCTGAATGCTTAACAGGAGATGTATTCGGTTCACATCGCTGCGATTGCGGACCACAACTCCATGCAGCACTTGCTCAAATTGAGCGTGAAGGAAAAGGTGTTCTTCTTTATATGAGACAAGAAGGAAGAGGCATTGGGCTTCTTAATAAGCTTCGTGCTTATAAATTACAAGAAGAAGGATTCGATACTGTAGAAGCAAATGAAGAACTCGGCTTCCCTGCTGATCTTCGTGATTACGGTATCGGTGCACAAATATTAAAAGATTTAGGTTTACAAAGTTTACGATTATTAACGAATAACCCAAGAAAAATTGCTGGCTTACAAGGTTACGATTTAGAAGTAGTCGAGCGTGTACCGTTGCAAATGCCAGCAAAAGAAGAGAATAAATCGTATTTACAAACGAAAGTAAACAAATTAGGACACTTACTAAACTTATAATTAAAGGAGAGATTTATTATGGTATTCGAAGGTCATTTAGTTGGTACAGGATTAAAAGTTGGAGTTGTTGTTGGACGTTTTAACGAATTTATTACAAGTAAGTTACTTGGCGGCGCTTTAGACGGATTAAAGCGTCACGGTGTAGAAGAAAATGATATTGATGTTGCTTGGGTTCCTGGTGCATTTGAAATTCCTTTAATCGCTAAAAAGATGGCTAGTAGCGGAAAGTATGATGCGGTTATTACATTAGGTACTGTAATCCGAGGTGCTACAACTCACTACGATTACGTTTGTAATGAAGTAGCAAAAGGTGTTGCGTCTTTATCACTACAAATGGACATCCCAGTTATTTTCGGCGTATTAACGACAGAAACAATTGAACAAGCGATTGAACGCGCAGGTACGAAAGCTGGTAATAAAGGATATGAATCAGCTGTTGCTGCAATTGAAATGGCTCACTTATCAAAACAATGGGCATAAAAAAAGAGGCTGCGGCCTCTTTTTATTTTTTCACCTTTTTTTGTACATCTTTTATTAATTCATTCATCGTTTTTCCTTCTGTTTTTATATGAAGAGCTTGTGCTGTTCTCCATACATTCTCTCTTTTTTTCGCTTCTTCTATAATAATAATTTCTTTTCTAACTTCCTTTAAATCTTTTCCTTCCGTTTTCAATCCAAAATGTTCAGCTTTCGTTCGAAAGTGTTGTTCGATTCTTTGTTGCATCTCTTTTTGTTCAGGATTTTCAGCAGCCTTAACTGGATCAGAACTTATTGCTTTTATTAAAATTAAACAAGTCATAATCGCTAATATGTATTTGTACATGTAAAATCCTCCAACCCAATATAAATTACATATTTACTATGTACAACTAAGGCTTGGAAAATTCGTCCACAAAAATTCTTTTTTTCGTTCAAAAACCAATAGTAACAGGCGTCCGCAACTATTTATTACATTTTATTTACAAAAAAAGCAAACCCTTTTACAAGTTTGCTTTTTCATCTATCTTATAATGCACACTCTTCAATCTCAAATCCTAAATCTGCAATCATACCCCAGTCTGCAGTCGGCTCTTGTCCAGCTGTCGTTAAGTAGTCCCCGACAAAAATAGAATTTGCTGCAAATAAACCGATTGGCTGTACAGAACGTAAATTGATTTCACGTCCTCCTGAAATACGAATTTCTTTTGTTGGGTTTACAAAACGCATCATTGCCAGTACTTTTAAACATTCTACTGGCGTTAACTCTTTTTGCCCTTCAAGAGGTGTTCCCTTTACAGCAACAAGGAAATTACAAGGGATAGAATCTGCATCTATACGTTGTAATTCAAATGCAATTTCAGCACGCTCTTCAATTGTTTCTCCCATGCCAAAAATCGCTCCAGAGCATGGAGAAATGCCCGCTTGTTTCGCTTTTTGAACTGTATCAACACGATCATCATACGTATGAGTTGAACAAATACTATCGTAATTATTTTCATGTGTATTTAAGTTGTGGTTATAACGATGCACGCCCGCTTCCGCTAAACGTCCTGCTTGATCTTCATTTAAGAAACCTAAACAACAACAAATCTTCAAATCTGTCGTTTCACGAATTTCCTTAACTGCTCCAATTACGTGATTTACCTCTTTATCCGTCGGACGACGACCAGATGCTACAATACAATATGTACCTGCTTTACGGCGTATTGCTTCATGTGCCCCTTCTACAATCTTCTCCTGCGTTAACCATGCATATTTATCAATCGGCGCTTCTGAAATAATAGACTGTGAGCAATATCCACAATCTTCAGGACATAATCCAGATTTCGTATTAATAATCATATTCAATTTTACTTTCTTACCAAAGTGATGATGGCGAATAATGTAAGCTGCATTCATAATTTCTAAAACTTCTGTATCATCAGCTTCTAATATCGCTATCGCATCTTCTTTCGTAATCATCTTCTCTTCCACTACGTCGTATGCAATTTTTTTCCAATCCCTTTTTGTTTGTACTTGTTTCATTTCATCTCTTCCCCTCTTTTGTTATATGCATAAATAAAGCATGATACGTTGCCATTATCCCTTCATTTCCCGTGAAGTCTCTTTCGTATATGCGCAGCATCGCACGAAAGAGTGAGGGACTTTGACAATATGATCCTTCATTGCTATTAGTCGCTCCTACTTTTCGAATAGAATGCAGAAACTCCTTAACTTCTGTAAAACTCTCTATGTAACATGTTTCAGAAACATGCACATCCCCTGTTTCTATCTTGCATATATGAAGCAACTGATCTTTTGAATAAAAACGTTGACCAATCGATGTTTCATTTTTTATATTTCTTTCTTCTTTCGCACGTTGGAACGAAGTATGCAATTCTTGAAATGTTTCATGTCCAAACGTTGAAAAGAGTAATATCCCATCTATAGACAAATGATGAAATAAATTTCTTAACACTTGTTGTAAATTATTTAACCATTGAAATGTAGCATTTGAAATAATGACATCATATGATTCTTCTAATCGTAATCGCTCAATATCTTCACAGTGAAACGTTACATTTTTTACATTTTGTCTAGTTTGCGCAATCGCAATCATACTTTCAGCAAAATCAACTGCTGTAATATGTGCTTTCGGAAATAACTTTGATAATTGCTCTGTTACATACCCCGTCCCGCACCCCAGTTCTAAAATACGTATCGATGCCGTTTCACTATATCGTTCCTTTAAGATTGAAAGTAATGAATGTGCCATCTTTTTTTGTACATTTGCATATCGATCGTAAGATACGGCTGCCCCATTAAACCGTTTTTGTAGTAACGTTTTGTTGATCATGTCGTATCCCCTCTACAAATTGAATTATCTCATTTACACAATATTCAAAATTCGTTACACATAACGCATGCCCTGCTTCACTTACTACTTTCAGCTCGCTACTGCTATTCTCCGTCATACTACGTGCCGCAGACAATGGGCATATTACATCCTGTTCTCCGTGAATAAGTAGTATAGGTACTTTAATTTCTTTTAGTTCTTCTCTCATATCTGTTTCTATTAAATAATCCAAACCTAGTTGTAAAGACTGAATAGAATCACCTTTAAAACGGTCTACAATGTCTTCAAAGTTTTTATTCTCTTTTAGCTCATCTTTCGTAAACATATTTTCATAAAACCGCTTGAGCGTATCTTCTTTCCTTCTCGCCAAATTCCTTTTCAGCCGCTCTACATGCAAAGCATTCCATCCGTTACTGTAATCGCTCGTATTTGTAAATTTAGCAGTACCACCAATTAATACGATGCCTTTTGCCTTAATCTTTTTATAAGCTTCAACTGCTGCTAACGCTCCTAGTGACCATCCAACTAAAATTACGTTGTCATTATGCGCTACATCTATAATTCGTTCCGCAAATTCACTTCGTTCGTTCACATTACGCCAATCTATGCATTGAACAGAATATCCTTTAAAATACGGAAGTACTAAATCCCAAATATTCTCTTCCATTCCCCATCCGGGGATAAAAATAATCTTTAGCTCTTTCATACGAAAATCTCCTCTTCTTTCGCAATGTGAATAATTCGGTCAATAGCCCATTTTAAATCAGCTATTGTATGTTGCGATGTAACTGCAAAGCGAATTCGAGAACTATGAACCGGCACAGTTGGCGGACGAATTGCAATGGCCGCAATCCCTGCCTCTTGCAACCTTTTACTAAACCGTAAAGCATGTTCATTTGAACCGACTACAATCGGTACAATATGAGTTGAGCTATTCCCAATATCAAAACCAGCATCCCTTAATTTAGTTCTGAAGTATTCTCCATTTGCTATAAGGTTCTCTCTTCTTTCGTTATCTTCTTTTACAATTTCAATTGCTTTTTGCACCGCTCCTAACGTACTTGGTGGTAAAGCTGTAGTAAAAATAAAGCTTCTCATCATATTTTGTAAATACTCTATATAAATTTCATCACCTGTCAAATACGCACCATAACACCCTAAAGCCTTGCTAAACGTCCCCATATGTATATCAATTTTTTGAGCAAGATTTTTTTCTATATGCGATAACCCAGCTCCGCCGATTCCATATATTCCACTCGCATGTGCTTCATCGACTATAATGATTGCCCCGTATTTCTCTTTCAGCTGTACTAAATCTCTCAAATACGCAGTATCACCATCCATACTAAAAACGGTATCTGTTACGATTAATTTCCTTTTTTCAGGCGAAGCCATTTTCAACAACTTCTCTAAATGATCCAAATCATTATGACGATACCTTTTATGCTCTGCCCCGCTTAATATGATTCCATCAACAATACTTGCGTGATTTAACTTATCACTAAAAACAATATCGTGCCGAGAGGCTAAAGAAGATATGGCACCTATATTTGCCGTATATCCACTATTTACAATTAAAGCTCTTTCAGTACCTTTCCAGTCACATATGCTTCTCTCAACCTCTTCATATAATGGATGATTTCCTACAACAAGGCGGGAGGCAGTCGCTCCAGTTCCATATCTTTTTGTACAGGCAATAGCAGCTTCTTTTAACCTTTCATCTCCAGCTAACCCTAAATAATTATTTGACGCTAAATTTAACATCCTTTTTTTATCTCGAATAAGCCAAGTCTCTTCTGCCTTCTCTGTTACATGCAAATCACGATACTGCCCTTGCTCATGTAATTGTTGTAATTTAGATTGAAGGTGCGCCCGCCACGTTTGATTCATTTTGGATAAACTCCTCTAATTTTGAAATCATAATATGTTCTTTTGCAGCTTCTAATACTTCTTCTTTCGTAAACTCACCTGCAAAGAATGGCAATAATCCTAAAACTGGTACCCCGCTCAGCTCTTCAATCATCTCTTTATTTTCTTGCACTCTTTCCATTTCACATTCTTTGCAACCTGATAAAATGACACCCGCTATGGTTAAGCCATGCGCCTTTGCGTAAGCAATCGTTAACACTGTATGATTTACTGTTCCTAATGTAGGACGAGCTACTACAATAAGAGGCAACTGTAATTCTGTTGCAAAATCAATTACTAAAGCATCTTCTGTATATGGGACAGCAAGCCCACCTGCTCCTTCTACAAATAAGCTATTAAACTCTTTTAATAGTTCATTATAGTAATCAGTAATTTCTTTTAACTTTACTACTCTTCCAGCTCTTTTCATGGCAAGTCTCGGAGCAAGTGGTTCTTCAATAGAATAAGGGCAAATTTCATTTTCTTGTGTCGGTACACCTGATAGTACTTTTAACCTTGCCGCATCTCCCTCAGGGTTTGATGCAACATGCCCACTTTGCAACGGTTTATATACCCCTACGTTATATCCTAATTCTCTAAATACACCTGCCATAGCACCTGCAACTACTGTTTTTCCAACTTCAGTATCAGTTGCTGTTATGAAAAAACCACTCATTATTCTCCCTCCGTAACATCCGAGATTGCCTTGTATAAAATACGTAACATATCATCAATCTCTTCAAAAGTAGAAGCAAGTGGCGGCATAAATACAATCGTATTACCTAGCGGTCGTAAAATCATACCCAGCTCTCTTGAGCGTTTACATACTTGAACACCGACTCTTTCTGTCCAGTCAAAAGCTTCTTTCGTTTCCTTATTCTTCACAAGCTCAATACCAACCATTAATCCGCACTGACGAATATCACCTACATGTTTATACGCAAAGAGCTTTTCTAATTGCGCTGCCACATAATCCGTTTTACGTGCCACTTCTTCTATTAAATTTGTTTTTTCATATAGTTCTAGATTCGCGATTGCTACGGCACACCCTAACGGATTGCCTGTGTAGCTATGTCCATGGAAAAATGTTTTTTGTTCTTCATATTCTCCTAAGAAAGCATTATATATTTCATCTGTCGTTACCGTAACTGCAATTGGTAAATATCCACCTGTTAAACCTTTCCCAGCAGTTAAAATGTCTGGCGTCACATTTTCATGTTCACACGCAAACATTTTCCCTGTACGCCCAAATCCAGTCGCTACCTCATCTGTAATAAATAATACATTGTACTTTGTACATAAATCGCGCAGTCCTTTTAAATATCCTTTTGGCATTGTAATCATTCCGCCAGCACCTTGCATTAATGGCTCTACAATGATGGCAGCTACTTCTTCATGCTTTTCTTTCAACAATTCTTCCATTTCTTCTAAATGGCTTTTTACAATTTCCTCCTTATTATTTCCGTAAGGAGAACGATATGTATATGGATACGGCATTTTAATCGCATCAAATAAGAGCGAACTATACACTTGGTGAAACAAGTCTATTGCTCCTACTGAAACAGCTCCAATTGTATCACCGTGATATGCTTCTTTTAATGTAACGAATCTTTGTTTCTTTGGTTTCCCTTTATGCTGCCAATATTGGAAAGCCATCTTAATTGCAATTTCAACAGCGGTAGAACCTGAATCAGAGTAGAATACCTTCTTCAATCCATCTGGTACAACCTCAATAATTTTTTCTGCTAATAAAATAGATGGAACGTTAGCAAGTCCTAACATAGTAGAATGAGCAATTTTATTTAATTGCTCACGAATTGCTTCATCTAATTCCGGTACTTGATGTCCGTGAACATTTAACCATATAGATGAAACACCATCCCAATACTCATTACCATTTACATCGTATAGTTTTCTTCCCTCTCCACGTTCAATAATGACAGGATCTTCTTCTAAATAATCTTTCATTTGTGTAAATGGGTGCCATACATAAGCTTTATTTTTCTCTGCTAATTCTTCATATGTATAAGATGATTTTTCAATCGTTTTACTGTTTATTGTCACAATTGCCACCCCTAATGTTAACTTGTTTATAAATATAGTTAACATTAAATCCGAATGACTGTCAATTATTTTAAAATCAAATAGTTCTTAAAAAAGAACAACTTATCATACGATAAGTTGTTCTACTTTCCATGCTGTATCTTTCCAATTTCTAAAATAATTTCTTCATCTTTTTTTCCCTCTGTATCAATTCCAAGTTGCTTAGCGTGCTCAATTAATAAATCATGACGCTTCTCAAACCTAGCGGTATTCACTTCTTTCGTAACCTCTTCTTTTGTTTTCCCCTCAGTAGAAACTCCTAGTTTCTCTGCTGCTTTTTCCATTGATTTCTTCTCTTCTATTTCTTTTACTTTCTTCACTTCTGACTGTTGTATTTGCTTTTGTTTCAACTGCTCTGATTCAGCCGCAAAAGCTGTGTAAATTCCAGCACTTCCTCCAATAACTAATAAAGTGGTAAAAAGAATTATTTTTTTCTTCACTCTTTCCTCCCCCTTTCAAATTCATTATAACGTACATTTTTACAGCGTTAAAAACAATTCTCCTTTATTTCCCTAAAAAAATATTTAATATTTTTATTGACATGTAAGATGAAAATATGATAAAAATTTAACTAACATCATATGAATCGGCGTTGATAGGATTTAGTAGTATTTCGATTTCTGATTTCAGAGAGCTGGTGGTCGGTGCGAACCAGTACAGAGCGAATTATGAATTACCCCCTGGAGCTTCTTTTACGAAACGTAAGGAGTAGTGAAAGACGGTTATAGACCGTTATGTCTAAAGAGTGGTGGAACGAAACTGTTTCACAATTTAGGGTGGTACCGCGAATTTTTCGTCCCTGCATATATTGCAGGGGCGTTTTTATTTTATTAACGCATATCATACGACCCTTTATTTTGTGATACATTCATTTCACAAGCTAGGGTGGTACCGCGATTTCTTCGTCCCTGCATAATTATATGCAGGGGCGTTTTTTTATCCAATCATTTCCGCATCATATTGAGATATGGACAATTACCGGTAATTTGTCACAAAATTCTAAATTCTAGAAGGAAATAAACAATATTGGCGAATTTTATATAAAAAAGAGCTATTTTAGATTACTTAGGAGGGGAAAACAATGGTTTCAAAAATTGAATCTGTTCTTTTAACAATTTTTATCTTTTTCTGCATTGGCTTTAGTGTTATCAAATTAGAAGTTTCACCACACATCCCAATTTTATTTGGTATCGTTCTTTTATTAGCATTTGGATTCTTGAAGAGAATCTCTTGGTCTACTATGGAGAAAGGGATGATCAGTAGTATTTCAGCTGGTATTCCATCTATATTTATTTTCTTACTTGTAGGCGTATTAATTAGCGTTTGGATCGCAGCTGGAACTATTCCAACTTTAATGGTATACGGCTTCCAACTTGTATCTCCAAAAATTTTCGTTCCAACTGTTTTTGTTGTTTGTGCAATTGTTGGAACGAGTATCGGTAGTGCATTTACAACTGCTGCAACTGTAGGACTTGCCTTTATGGGAATGGGTACTGCCCTTGGATACGATCCAGCTCTTATTGCTGGTGCAATTATTTCTGGTGCATTCTTCGGAGATAAAATGTCTCCTTTATCTGATACAACAAACTTAGCGCCTGCTGTAACAGGTGTAGATTTATTTGAACATATTCGTAACATGCTTTGGACAACAGTGCCAGCTTTCATTATTGCATTTATCGCATTTTTCATTTTAGGAAGCGGATCTGGTGGAAACGTTGATTTCTCAGCATTTATTAACACATTAGAAAAAAATACATCAATTTCTATCGTTACACTGATTCCTATTTTATTACTGTTCCTATTCGCATTTAAAAAGGTACCCGCAGTTCCAACATTACTTGCAGGAATTGTGGTAGGAATTATTATTCTCTTTATTTTTAAACCTAGCACTTCTTTAGCTGATTTAATGAAAATTATGCAAGACGGTTACGTTTCTAAAACTGGTATCAAAGATATTGATAGCTTATTATCTCGCGGTGGCCTGCAAAGTATGATGATGTCGATTGCCCTTATTTTCCTAGCTCTTTGTATGGGAGGATTATTACAAGGAATGGGTATTATAGCGCAGCTGATGAATATTATCTCTAGCTTCGTAAAAAATAGCACACGCTTAATTATTTCTACTGCTTCAACTGCAATTGGTGTAAACTTCTTACTTGGTGAACAGTACTTATCAATTGTTTTAACAGGACAAGCATTTGCTAATAAATACGATGAAGTCGGTTTAGAACGTCGTAATTTATCACGAGTATTAGAAGATGCAGGTACAGTTATTAACCCGCTCGTACCATGGGGTGTAAGTGGCGTATTCTTAACAAACGTCCTTAGCGTTCCAACATTCGATTACCTTCCATACGCAATCTTCTGTTTAGCTTGTCCAGTCGTAACGATTATCGTCGGCTTTACTGGATTTGGCCTGTCATGGAAGAAAGAAAAAGCAGTACCAGTTTCATAATATAACAAAAAGGATTACCAAATCGGTAATCCTTTTTATATTTCTCGACTATCTATTCGCTTTCTTTCTTCTAAATAACAGAAGGAATCCCGCTCCAACAAACGCAAGACCAGCTCCAATTGTAGAAGCAATACTTGCACCTGTTTTTGGTAAATCACGTTCATCTTTTTCAGCTTCTTTATTTTCACTTACAGTTGTTGTTGTTTCTTTTGTATTTTGATCATCTGTTGTAGTTTGTCCAGATCCAGTATTGTTTCCATCTTGCTTTGGTTCATTACCATTATTACCTTCTTCTGTTGGTGGTGTTGGGTTTTCTCCATTACCTGTTGGCGGTGTCGTTGGATTTTCTCCACCACCTGTTGGCGGTGTCGTCGGATTTTCTCCATCACCTTTCGGCGGTGTCGTTGGATTTCCTTCACCAGTTTCTTTATCATCATTCTTCTTCGTTATATCAATTGCATATTTAGCAAATTCATTTTCAGATGGTCCAACATATGAAATCTTTCCATCTGCCTTTATATACTTTTGTGCATTTGGTGAAGAATCAAATGTTGTATTTAATTTATCTGCAACAATCGGTTTAAACGTCCAATTTTTATCTGCTTCCGGATTAATAACTGGTGTTTCTTGCATATACTTCACAATAATTTGACGTGTTTCATCTTGTGATTGGTATACAACTTCCCCTTTACTTACACCCGGGAACGTCTGGCTACTTCCACGATAGTTATTTGTAGCGACGATGAACTCTTGCTCGTCAGCTACTGGCTTACCTTCATATGTCATATTTATAATACGATTCGTATTTGCATTTACAACTTTTCCATCTTTATCGTATTTCGCCGGTTGTGTTACATCAATTTCGTATTTTAAGCCATCTAAAATATCAAAGTTATATGTAGGATAGCCTATATTTACTAATGGCTGTTCTTCTGTTTTCTTTGGATCAATTTGATTAAACTGACCTGCAGACATTTCAAGCCATTCTTTCACTTGTGCCCCATTTACTTTTACAGCATATAACGTATTTGGATACACGTATAAATCTGCAACGTTTTTAATCGCTAACGTTCCAGCTGGAATATCAGTATAATATGTTGCACCGTTTCGGCCACCTGCTTTAAATGGTGCACCTGCAGATAAAACTGGAATTCCTTTATATTTGCTATACTGTCCATTTTCAGCAAATAACTTTTCTACATACCACTTTTGTGCATTTGTCACAAGTTGTACAGAAGGATCATCTTGTACTAATGAAAAATAACTATTAATTGGTGCTTTCGTTTCACCTACAGCTGTATTTACATAGTCGATTGTCGCTTGATGATCGTCTTTAATTTCATTAACTAAATTTTGATCAGATTCTACTAATGGTTTTCCTTTACTATCAGCAATCGGACGAAGTTGCGGCTTCGATTGCTCTTTTTGTACTTCCCATGTTCCGTTTACCTTTTTCAATTGCATATCAATAATACCTAAGTTACTACCAAAAACACCAGGCATTACAACTGGAACACCATTAAATACATCCTTCACTTCAGTATGTGAATGTCCCATTAATACTGCATCTACGCCAGGAACTTGCGTTGCTAAATGATATGATGCATTTTCCATTTTATTCGCTTCTTTATATTCGCTCTTATCGACGCCTGAATGAGCCAATGCAACGATAATATCTGCACCCTCATCTTGCATTTTTTTCACCATTATTTTTGCTGTTGCGACGATGTCTTTCGCTTTTACTTTTCCTTCTAAGTTCGCTTTATCCCAGTTCATGATTTGTGGTGGAACAAATCCCATTACACCAATTTTCACTATTTGTTTTTGACCTGCTTCATCCACTACTTCTTTCTTTAAAATATGATATGGTTTAAAATAATTTTCATCGTTCTCTTCCTTATCATCATGGTCAACTTTATATACATTCGAGTTAATAACCGGGAAATCCGTTTTTTCAATCACCTTGTTTAAATAATCTAAACCGTAGTTAAATTCATGATTCCCAAGAGAGATGACGTCATACTTCATTAAATTCATTACACGATATAATGGATGTGTATAACTAGGATCCACAAGATTTTTCGGATCATTTATTTTATTCGCTACGTAATCCCCAAGCGGTGTCCCTTGTAATGCATCCCCATCATCAAATAGGACAGAGTTTTTCACTTCTTCACGTGCTTTATTAACGAGTGTTGCCGTTTGTACAAGACCTACTTTATTATCTGTTTTCGTTTGATAATAATCGTAATTCATTAAGTTAACGTGAATATCTGATGTTTCTAGAATTCGTAAGTTAACTGTACTCTCCCCAGTGTTATCATCTGCATGAGCTGTTGCTGGCATTACTTGCGGTGCCATTACACCAATCGCAAGAGTTGCTCCAGCTAGCATTTTTTTTGACTTTTTCACAAAAAATCCCCCTTATACAATTACCAGAAATAATGAAATGAATCCCTATCTGTCTCTAACCACATACCTTTTTTCTTCTATTAGAGACACAATTTTCATTTCACCCTGCGCTAACGAGTAGTCCCCTTAAACGCTCGATTGATGAAGACTAACAATTAATAGGAAATAAAGCTCCCACTAATTAAAATTTCACCTTATCTGACATTATCATATATAAAGTTCTTTCCTATCGTCAATATTTTTTGACAAACTTCAACAAATTTTCTGTAAAGTTATTATAAACTTTTCATAAACATATAATATGCCCTTACATTGCTAATACTGCTGAATATGATACAATTACCAATTACAAGGAGGATGAATTTATGAAAAAAGTCATCTTAACAATTGTTTGTCTCCTCCTTCTGATCATTTCTTATTCTTATTTTGAAAAGAACGACGAGACAAAACAAAATGAATCTGAAGAAAAAACAGAAAAAACATCTGCCCCAAATTGGATTGATAAGCAAACAAACGAATCTTTTTATCATCTTGTATTAGGTGATTCACTCGCTAAAGGATATGGATCGACACAAGGTGGATTTGCTGAATTAGCTTCTAAGCAAATAGAAGCACAAATTCATAAACCAATTACAGTAGAAAACCTTGGGGTAAACGGTCTTACAACAGATCGTCTCGCTAAAAAAGTTCAATCAGAAGATGTAAAGGAAAAAATTAGAGCAGCAAATATAATTACAATTAATATTGGAGGAAATAATTTATTTCGTTTAAATCGTGATGTTGGTGTTATAGATGGTATAAAAATGTTAAATAAAGAAAAAGCTCATTTTGAAGCGGATGTAAAAAATATTGTAAAGACAGTCCGAGATCAAAATCCGGATGCTTTACTCATTCTTTCTGAACTCTATAACCCGTTACAACTCGATGACTCCATCGCAAGTTATGCAGATATGTTTTTAGACGGCTGGAATGAATCCGTTTATTCCATTGCAAAAGTGAATCAACCATCTATCGTTTTGCCAATTCGTAAATTAATATCGAATGATAAAAAAGAATTGCTCTTTGACCAAGTACACCCAAATGATAAAGGCTATACGATTATTGCCGATTCATTTACAAAAAAAGTGTTGGCCTACAAATATTAAAATTCCCATGAAACAATTCTATTTTTATAACATGTCTTTTTTGTTACAATGATAGTGGAAGGGGGCCTTTATATGGAATCACGCGAGTGGGAACGTATTGTTGATCATCTTCTTTCGCTAGTGCCTCTTTTTTATCGCAAATTTATGCTTCCTGGAGAATTTTCTTCTCAAAGACATATGCCGCCATCACATACACAAGTATTACTGCTTTTGCATGAAAACGGCACATTAGCAGTTTCCGAAATCGGCAAGCGGCTAGCGATTTCACGGCCTAACATGACACCTCTATTAAACAAACTTATTCAAGAAGAACTAATAGAGCGTCATTATAGCGAAAAAGATCGACGGGTCATTTTAATTTCTCTAACAGCTGAAGGGAAATTATTAGTAAATCAGTATCAGCAATTCATTTTAGACAAACTAAAAGAAAATTTCCAAACATTATCTGAGGAAGAGCGCGAAAAGCTCATTCATTCTCTTCAAACCATTCAAAATTTAATTTTGAAAACAAACGTATAAAGCTGCTTCTAAATAGAAGCAGCTTTATGATTCGTAATAATTACCATAGTACACATTGGAATATGGCCATGTTGTTAAATATGGTTTTTTTTCCTGTGTAGGCTGTTGTTGTGGTAATTGTGGTATTTGCTGTAATTGTTGTTGCCGATATAATTCGTATTGTCTACTCGTATCATAAACCGGATAATAATTTACATATGGATATACTTGAGGTACGTAATAATAATACATTATCCTCTCCTCCTTTTTCTTAAACATATTCAAAGGAGAAAATGAATGTGACATTGTTTATAATTGTACAAGTGGTTCTCTCACTCGTTTCTTCCTTTTCTTCAAGCGTAACTTACGGTTCTTTTCGTATAAATAATGCACAACGAAATATGAAATGAGACCAAACACAACTCCTAAAATCGTCATTCCAATTAATACATACACTTCACTTTGTAATAAGCTCTTTAATATCGTAAAAATGTGACTTGAAAACAAGTCCGCTATCGTAAATGGTTCATGATGAATTTTCTGTACATGAAATGGATAAATCATTTTTCCTAGCGCATACGCAAGCGGAAATAAAAATACTGGGAGAAACGATATTTTCCCAATAATATTGCCAATAACTGCCGCAGGAAAAGATCCCTTTGCTAACCTGACGATTGGATAAAATATTACATATACGAGCGATGCCGTATAAATGACTAACATTTCTAAGCCGAATCCTATAGCAAACCCTAACGATACTTTCTTTGCGCCTTCTGGCGATCGAAGCAACTTATAATATTGAAACTTTAATATTCTCCATATCCGCTGAAAAAACGAATATGTTTTCTTAGTTGTTTTCACCCTCATCATCTCTTTAACTATATTTTTATATGTAGTATGTCCTTACACACTCTGAAAAACAAATTTAGTTTTCTCTTTTATTATAAATGATATCGAAATGGTTAACCAAATATACATCCGACATTTTAATATAAAAAAACCTCCCTTTTAGGAAGGCTCTTCTACATTTCTAAATAAACTCACTAATAATGCTTTTTGAGCATGCAATCGATTACCAGCTTGCTCAAAGACGATAGACTGTGGTCCATCTATAATTTCTCCTGTTACTTCTTCTTCACGATGGGCAGGTAAACAGTGTAAGAAACGATATGTTTGCTTCGCATGCTTAACAAGTTCTTTATTAATTTGGTAAGGTTGAAATAAAGAATATTTCGCTTCTTCTCCCTCTTGCCCCATGCTCATCCAAACGTCAGTATAAATGAAATCTGCTTCATTCACCGCTAATTCAGGATCATGCAAAACTTCAATTTCAGCTCCTGTTTCCTTGGCAATCGCTAACGCTTTTTTTACAATCTCTTCATTCGGTTCATATCCTACAGGCGTTGCAACAGTCATATGCATTCCGACTTTTGCACTCGCTAGCAACAATGAATGACATACATTATTTCCGTCACCTACGTAAGCCAATTTTATTCCTTTAAATGTATTTATTTCTTCATATATCGTCATGAGGTCTGCCAATGCTTGACAAGGATGATGATCATCCGTTAAACCGTTAATAACAGGAATACTCGATTCTTTTGCAAGCTCTTCTACATCCGCGTGTGAGAATGTACGTATCATGATCCCGTCAATATACTGCGATAATACTTTCGCAGTATCTGAAACGGTTTCTCCTCTTCCCATTTGCATCTCTTTCCCACTTAAAAACATACCATGTCCCCCGAGTTGTACCATTCCCGCTTCAAAAGATACACGAGTACGAGTTGAATGCTTATCAAAAATAAGCCCTAATATTTTGCCTTGTAATAAAGGCTCTTGCTTATTCTTTTTTAAATATATAGCGAACTCAATTAAAGAAATAATTTCTTCTTTCGTTAATTCTTCTAGTGTTAAAAGATCTTTCGTATTTAATTTCGGTACTTGTACAGTTGACATGAAACTTCCCCCTTATATGATTGATACGTTTTTTGTACAAACTACTTTTTTTATTATATATACTGCCTGTTCTAACTCTTCATTCGTGACAATGAGTGGCGGTAATAGTCTTATAACATTAGGGCCTGCTTGTAATACGAGAAGTCCTTCGTTTTCTAGTTGTTCTATAAAACTTGCAACTTCATGCTTACACTCAATCCCAATCATAAGCCCCTTACCACGTATATTTTGAATACATTCGACATGCTGTAATTCCTCTTGCAACTTCTCTAATACGTACTCGCCTTTTTCTTGTACTTCTTTTAAAAACGATGGTTTTTTACTCACTTGCAATACTTCTTTCGCTGCAGCCATCGCGATGTAATTCCCGCCAAAAGTTGAACCGTGTGATCCTGCAGTAAACGACGTTCCGAGCTCTTTCCCGCCAATCATCGCTCCGACAGGAATCCCATTCCCAAGTGCCTTTGCAACGGTAACGATATCAGGCTCTATTCCCACTTGTTCATAAGCGAATAGTGTTCCAGTTCTTCCTATCCCCGTTTGTACTTCGTCTATAATAAATAAGGAACCGAACTTATTACATAATGTTTCAATCTCTTTCAAAAAAGATAGATCAGCAGGTATTACTCCTCCCTCTCCTTGAACAACTTCTACCATTACCGCCGCAACTTCTTCATTCATTACTTCCTCTAATGCTTTAATATCGTTAAAAGGGATATGTAAAAAAGATGGAAGTAATGGACCAAATCCTTCTTTCACCTTATCTTGGCCCGTTGCACTCATCGTTCCAAATGTTCTACCGTGAAAAGACTGCTGGCATGTTACGACGAGAGATTTTCCAGTATGCTTACGTGCTAACTTTAAAGCTGCTTCATTTGCCTCTGCCCCACTATTACAGAAAAACACATAATCTAATGCTCTATTTTCTGTTAATAATGACGCAACTTCTTCTTGTAAGCTGTTTGTAAACAGGTTAGATATATGCCATATATCATCAAGTTGCTCTTGTACACCTTTGAGAACAGTAGAGTGACAATGTCCTAAATTACATACGCCAATTCCTGCTGTAAAATCTAAATATTGCTTACCTTTATTATCAATAACTTTCGTTCCAGTTCCCTTTACAAACTCAATAGTTCTTCTGCCATACGTTTGAAAAAGATGACTCGTCATGCAATACTCACACCTTTCGTTACCGTCGTTCCAATAAACTCTCCCGTAACCTCAGTAAAATCTTTTGTACCATTCACAATACTTATCTTTTGCACTCCCATTTTTAATGATGCTAGTGCCGCCTGTACTTTCGGAATCATCCCACCTGTAATAACACCTGTTTCTATAAAAGTTGCAATTTCAGATTCATCCGTTTCCTTTACCAAATTCCCTTCATGTAATATTCCATCTACATCCGTAATAAAAATAAGCTCTTTTGCCCCTAACGCGGCCGCAATCCCAGCTGCAGCATTGTCCGCATTTATGTTATAAATTTCATTACCATTTACCCCGATTGGAGCAATAACAGGAATATACCCCATATTTATTAATCCTTTTAATAAGGCTGTTTCTACATAACTTACTTCTCCCACATATCCTATCTCCTCGCTGACAGGTTGAACTTGAAGTAAATTACCGTCACACCCCGAACAACCTACAGCAAGTAAATTATGCTTTTGTAAATTCATTACGAGTTTTTTATTCGTACTTCCGCATAGCACCATTTGAACAACATCCATAACTTCTTTTGGTGTTACGCGTAATCCATCTCTTTTTTCTACGTTGATGTTACAATCTTTTAATTTGGCATCAATTTCTGGCCCACCACCATGAACAATCACTACTTTATACTTCTGTTGCAATTTCTTTATACAATCAAAAAACACAGCATTTAATTGATTCAACATACTACCGCCGCATTTCACTACAATATAATCGCTCATCTTCTCTCTCCTTATGTACGATAACAAGCATTTATTTTCACATATTCATAGCTTAAGTCACAGCCCCAAGCTGATCCTGTCTCTTCACCTAAGTGTAAGTACACATTAATGACTATTTCATCTTCTTGTAATCTCTCTTTCATTTCTTCTTCAGAAAATATTTGAGGCTCACTATTTTTTAATACCGATATAGATTGAAGAGTAATGTCAATTGTGTTCGGATTAATAGCTACTTCACTTTGTCCAATACTGCTAATAATTCGCCCCCAGTTTGGGTCTTCACCATGTATTGCTGTTTTCACAAGACTCGAACCGACTATTTGCTTTGCAATTTTTTTTGCCTCTTCATTCGTTTGAGCTCCTAGCACATTTACTTCTATTAACTTCTTAGCTCCTTCACCATCTTGCGCAATTTTTTTCGCTAAATCTTCACATACCTTCTGTAAAGCACATACGAAAGTTTCCCAATCTGTATGTTCCATATTTATCGGTCTTGTTTCTGATAATCCACTTGCCATAACGATGACCATATCATTCGTAGAAGTATCTCCATCTACCGTAATTTGATTAAATGTATGATTCGTAATTTGGGATAACACTGTTTGCAATACGTCATGCTCTATATGAGCATCTGTCGTAATAAAACTAAGCATCGTTGCCATATTCGGATGAATCATCCCTGAACCTTTTGCAACACCCGCAATCGCCACTTTCTTCCCATCAATAATCATTTCATAGCAAGTTTCTTTCGTTATAAGATCCGTCGTTAAAATTGCTTCAGAAAAACAATATGCTTCACTTTCTTCCTTCGTTGGTATAAGAGTTGCAACTCCCTTTCGGATTATATCCATCGGCAGTGGAACACCAATTACACCTGTTGAAGCTACTGCAACGTAATTTTCTTTCATCCCAAAATGTTCCGCCCCTAATGCGCGCATCTCGTATGCGTCTTGTAATCCTTTCATTCCAGTACAAGCATTTGCATTTCCACTATTGACGATAATAGCTTGTAATTTCCCTTCTGCCGTTATACTATCCTTCGTTACTTGCAAAGGAGCTGCTTGTATTTGATTCGTTGTATACACAGCGGCACATGATGCTGGTACATCACAAACGATGGCACCTAAATCCTTTTTCTCCTTTTTTAAACCATTTGCAGTACCAATTGCCGAAAAGCCTTTCGGCGTTACAATTGAACCATTTTCTAATTTTGTAATAGACGCTACTTTAATCATCATGTCCCCCTTATAGATAAAGCGGCATATGTTGTAAACCTGTTGTCTCTTCTAGTCCCGCTATTATGTTTGCATTTTGAATCGCTTGCCCAGCCGCGCCTTTCATCATATTGTCTATAACAGAAACGACCGTAACTCTTTCAGCTCTTTCATCGTAAGCTATGCCAATATCACAATAATTTGAGCCTCTCACTTCTTTTGGACTTGGAAATTTCCCTTGCGTACAAATTCGGATGAAAGGCGATTGTTCATACGTTTCTTCATACAATTTTTGAAGTTGCTTTATTTCCATCTTTTGTTTTACTTTTGCATAAAGTGTAATCATGATTCCTCGTGATATCGGTATTAAATGTGTGCTAAATGTAATTGGCTGTGATTCACTATTCCATTCTGTAAGCATTTGCTCAATCTCTGGAACGTGCTGATGCTCATTCACTTTATAAATGTGCAAGTTATCATATAGCTCAGGAAAATGAGTCATTGTTGTTGGTGTTTTACCTGCTCCTGATACCCCTGATTTCGCATCAATAATAATCGAATCTTCTTCAATCATGCCGCTACGTACTAACGGCGCTATCGCTAGCAATGTGGCTGTAGCAAAACATCCTGGGTTTGCAATTAAATTTGCCTTTTGAATCCCAGTCCTTTTCCATTCACTTAACCCATACACTGCTTTTCTAAGAATTTCTTCTTTCGCTGCTGGCCTTTTATACCACAGTTCATATGACGAAGGATCTATCATACGAAAGTCTCCAGATAGGTCAATTACTTTTAAACCTTCTGCTAATAACTTGGGAGTTAACTCCGCCGATACTCCTGCTGGGGTTGCTAGAAATACGAATTCTGCTTCTTTTCCTATCGTCTCCACATCAATTTCTTGTAACGTATGAAAAAGGACATTTCGAAGATGCGGATATACATTTGTTATACACTCACCAACTTGTGAAAAAGAATGGAGAGATGCTATCGAAAAATATGGATGTTGTTCTAATAAACGAATTAACTCAATGCCCCCATATCCAGTGGCTCCAATAATTGCGACTTTCATAAGTTCCTCCTCATATCGATTCTTTAAATTAAGTATGATTATAATATTGTATATTTATAGAGTCAATTAAATATTTATAAATTTTTAAATCTAAAAAAACTTAATTTTACTAGAAAAATAATATACTTAACCGAATTTTTATACAAAAACAGTGCATAGTAGTTTTTTTATTTCACTTCAAGTACAATAAAACAATACATACGTACATACAGGCGAGGAAAAATATGAACGAAAAATTAATTGAGAAAATGATTATAAAAAGTTTTCAGCAATATCAATGCAGTCCAATATCAAAAGAAGATCAGGAAATGCTAGTGAAACATATTCAAACGGTGACTCATTCAAATATTGAAATTGATTTATACGAGGAAATTGAGGATATTGTTTATGATTATGTAACTGGAAAACAATAAAAAATAGGAGATTTCCATATGGAAATCTCCTATTTTTTACTTAATGATTTACCTGCTACACGTTCAAATAAACCTGGGAATAAAGCATAAAGTTTCGGGCCAATTCCCATCCACTTCGGTAAGTTTACTTCACGTTTTTTCGTGTGTATCGACTTTACGATTTGTTCTGCTACGTATGTTGGTTTTAACATGTAACGTCCCATATTCTTTACATATGTACCAGATTGATCCGCTATTTCAAAAAAGTTTGTATCTATCGGACCTGGATTAATTGCTGTAACATAAATATCTGTATTCGCTAATTCCATGCGTAAACTATTCGTAAATCCTAATACGGCATGTTTCGTTGCTGCATAAGCACTCGATTTCGGAGTTGCAATTTTTCCAGCAAGTGAAGCAATATTAATAATATGTCCTTCATTCTTGTTTACCATATAAGGTAGTACCTCTTTCGTACATGCTACTAATCCAAATACATTTACTTGGAACATATCTTTTACTTCACCCATTGACGCATCTTCAAACGTTTTAAAAATACCAAATCCCGCATTGTTTACTAATATATCAATACGTCCCACTTCTTGTAATACCTTTGAAAAAACAGACTGTACTTCCATCTCTTCACTTACATCTAATACATAATAATAGCAAGGCGTATTATAAGTTTCTTTAATTTTGTCTACTAACGCTTGTAGTTTCTCTTCTGTTCGAGCCATTAATACTGGAGTCGCTCCCTGTGCTGCAACTTGCATTGCAACTTGCTCACCAATCCCACTAGAAGCACCTGTAATGACGATTACTTTATTTTGTAAACGTCCTGTCATTGCTGTCACCTACTTTGCATAATAAATCAATTGTTGCGATGACTCATCAATCATCACTTGTTGATTATATGCTAAATAGTCCAATTGTCCAACCGTTTCTGAAATAGTAAGTGGTAATTGTTCTTTATATAATACTGGAAATAATTTTACACATACTTCAAATGCTGTCATTGGTTTTTCCTTTAATAACTCAAGCACTTTAAAAGCACGTGTTTCTTGCTTTTGTAATCTCGTTTCAATAAGTTGTTTCACATTTAGAACATCTTCCCCATGCCCTGATAAAATGCGTGAAATATTCATTTCGCTTAAACGCTGTAATGTTTGATTATATTGTAGTAATGGGCGTGCCCGTTCTGTTTGCCCTTCATATGGTGGTTCTAGTATTGGATTCGAAGAAATATGACTAATGAGAGCATCTCCACCAATTAATATTCCATCAGATTCTCTATATAAAGAAATATGAGTAGAAGCATGACCTGGTGTTTCAAGCACTGTAAATCCAGGCAAAGAATTAATACGATCTCCTTCTCTCACAGTATGCGTTAACGATCTATTACAAGAATATTTAAGTGTCCTCGTCGTCAATAACGACTCGTCTTTCAAAAATGCTACTGGCACACCAAACTGTAAGGCCGTCTCTCTAAAAAATTCATGATACCGCTTTAAAAACTCTGGATTTTGTGTGATCCAAGGCTCATTCCAAGGATGTCCAATAATATTCGTCTTCTCAGAAAATATATTTAAAAGTCCACAATGATCTGCATGATGATGCGTAATGACTACTGTTTCAATATCTTCTATCGTATGTCCTAATGCACCTAATTGACTTTCTAACGCATTTCTTGCCTCTTCTGTATTCGTCCCTGTATCAATTAATGTTAATGTCTCCCCCTCAACTAAAAACACATTCACAGTTTCTACTGCAAATGGTACAGGAATCTCCATTCGGTGAATCGCCGTCATGCTTAGCCCCCCTGTCTCTTTCCGGTTCAAAAATGAATACTTCTTCAGTTTACAACTTCTATATATATTTGTCATTATTTTCAGATAAAAAGAGGTGTTTCCTATAAAAAAACGAATGTATGTACATTTATAAGAATTTCTAACCAAAATTAAAGGAGGAACATCATGTCTATTCAAAACATTTCCTTTCTCGGTGCAGGCTCTATTGCTGAAGCTATTATTGGTGGCTTGTTACATGCAAATGTTGTTAAAGGTGAACAAATTACTGTAAGTAATCGTTCTAACGAGACAAGATTACAAGAGCTACATAAAAAATACGGTGTCAAAGGTACTCATAATAAAAAAGAATTACTTACTGATGCAAATATTCTTTTTCTAGCAATGAAACCAAAGGATGTTGCAGAGGCGCTTACCCCTTTTAAAGAATACATAAATAATAACGTGCTTATTATTTCATTACTAGCAGGTGTTTCTACTCACTCAATTAGAAAACTACTTCAAAAAGACGTTCCAATTATTCGTGCAATGCCAAATACATCCGCAGCCATTTTAAAATCAGCTACCGCTATCTCCCCTTCGAAACATGCAACAGCGGAACATATTCGCACTGCAACATCTTTATTTGAAACAATTGGTCTCGTCTCTGTTGTAGAGGAAGAAGATATGCATGCTGTCACTGCATTATCCGGAAGTGGACCTGCTTATATTTATTACGTAGTGGAAGCTATGGAAGAAGCTGCAAAAAAAATTGGTTTAAAAGAAGATATTGCAAAATCACTTATTCTTCAAACGATGATTGGTGCTGCTGAAATGCTAAAAGCAAGTGACAAACACCCTTCTATTTTGCGAAAGGAAATTACTTCTCCTGGCGGAACTACCGAAGCAGGTATTGAAGTATTACAAGAACATAAATTTCAACAAGCACTTATTTCTTGTATTACACAGGCAACGGAACGATCACATAATCTTGGAAAAACATTAGAACAACTAACAAAAGAAAAATAGAAAAAGGAGCTCAAGTTTATTTGAGCTCCTTTTTCTATAATTACACTTAGTTATTGTTCTTCCCAAAAATCTCTTCTTGCAGGCGACGACCAGTCGGCGTTGCTGCAAGTCCACCTTCCGCTGTTTCACGAAGTGCTACTGGCATCGTTTGTCCGATTCTAAACATTGCCTCAATTACTTCATCACATGGAATTGTACTCGTTACACCAGCTAATGCTAAATCTGCTGAAATCATCGCATTTGCAGCTCCTGCTGCATTACGTTTTACACAAGGTACTTCTACAAGTCCTGCAACAGGATCACACACTAAACCAAGCATGTTCTTTAATGAAATTGCCATCGCTGTAGCTGCTTGATCTTGTGTTCCACCAGCCATCTCAACTGCAGCTGCAGCCGCCATTCCACTTGCTGAACCAACTTCAGCTTGGCATCCTCCTGCCGCACCAGAAATACAAGCGTTATTCGCAACAACCATACCGAAAGCTCCTGCTGTAAATAAGAATTCAATCATTTCTTCACGTGTAGGCTGCAATTTTTCTCTTAGCGCAAATAGTACACCTGGCACTGTTCCGGCAGACCCTGCTGTTGGTGTTGCACAAATAATTCCCATCGCTGCGTTTACTTCATTTGTTGCAACAGCTTTGCTTACTGCATCCAAAATCGTATCTCCAGATAAGCCTTTTCCACTCTTCATATACGCTTGAACTTTTACAGCATCTCCACCAGTTAAACCAGTTGGTGATTTCACGCCGCGAATACCACGTTCTACTGCTTGTTCCATCACGACTAAGTTCTTTTCCATACCAGCAATTACTTCTTCACGTGAAATACTTCTTGTTTCCATTTCACATTGAATCATAATTTCTGCGATTTTTACATTTTGTTCTTTAGCTTGCGCCACTAGTTCCGCTGCGTTCCGAAACATGGTGTGTCCCCCCTGCAATTAATCCATAATAGTTACTTGACAAATATTTTGTTGCGCTTTTATTTCTTCAATTACTTCATCTGCTAATAATTCATCTGTTTCAATAACCATAAGCGCTCTTCTTCCTTTTTCTTTACGAGAAACACTCATTGTACTAATGTTAATCTCGTTTGTAGCAAGGATTGAAGCTACTGCTGCAATAGCACCAAAGCGATCGTTATTTACAATAAGTAGTGCTGGACTTGTGCCTGATAATTGAAGATCGAATCCGTTTAATTCTACAACTTCAATTTTACCGCCACCAATTGAGCAAGCAACCACTTCAATTTCTTCTTCACCTTTATACAAACGAATTTTCGCTGTATTTGGGTGAGGTGCATTGGCATCTTCTTCAATGAATTCCACTTCAATTCCGCGCTCTTTTGCTATTTCTAGCGCCTCTGGAATACGTAAGTCATCTGTTTCAAATCCTAATATTCCACCGATTAGTGCTACATCCGTACCATGCCCTCGATACGTCTTTGCAAATGATCCATATAACGAAATGCTTACTCTTTCTGGTTCATGACGAAACAGCTGGCGAGCAACTTGCCCCATTCTTGCCGCGCCTGCTGTATGTGAACTTGATGGTCCAATCATAACTGGACCGATAATATCAAATACTGAGCGATACTTCATCATAACTCCCCCTAAACCTCTATGCAAAAATTTATTCTACTATTCTATTAACCTGCTACATCTGTCGCTTTTCCAGTTGTACCACGAATTTGTTCTGCTGTATGAATTGGATAATTTTCAAATAACAGTAATCCAATATAACCTGAAATAATACCAGTTATAATAATACATAAGAATCTTAGCATTATTTTCATTAAAAAATGATATAAGATAATCCACAATAAAGTCTGGTAGCAATCCAAAGTTTAACACAGAAGCCATTGCAAGGATAGCATAAACAAGCGATATCTTTCCTATTATAATTCTCATGTTACTCTCTCATGGTTTAGTCAACTTCACTTGTTACGATAATAACTAAAAAGCATGTGACTTATCATAAATTATAATCTGCCCTCATTATAGCTTGTTTTTTATAAAACGCTTACTTTTGTTGAATTTTAAAAGTTCTGAATAAAAGTCCATTCCTGCTATTTGTATCACTTGTATGTCATCTGACTTATATAACAGTTTTTCTAAATAATCATTATTTCGTATTTTTATCGTATATATTCAAACCATTCTAATTTTCTGTATCATCCAAGTATAAATATAAAATAATAACAGTTTTATTTTTAAATTTTTTTAGACATAAAAAAATGGTAACCTATCGTTACCATTTTTTACAAAATTATTATTTTTCTACTGGGAATGATTTCAAATCTGTCGCTATTTCTGTATTAGAAAACAACTCTCTTGCCTCTTTCAATAATTCCTTATATGTATCTCCTTGATAGCGAGAACTAATGTGAGTTAAGATTAATCGCTTCGCATTTGCCTGAAGTGCAATGCTCGCAGCTTGCTTAGATGTGGAATGAAAATAATCATGCGCTTGTTGCTCATCTTCTGCTGCGAAAGTCGCTTCATGGACAAGTACATCTGCATCTTGCGCAAGCTCCCTACTCGCTTCGCAATATCGCGTATCACCTAAGATAGTAATAATTCTTCCTTTTTGAGGTGGGCCGATAAACTCATTTCCATTTAATATCGTGCCATCCTCTAATTCAACTACTTCTCCATCCTTTAAACGTTTAAAGATTGGACCTGGTTTCACACCCATCTCAAGCAACTTATCAACTAAAAGAGCACCTTGTATATCTTTCTCTACAATACGATATCCAAAACATTCTATACCGTGTGACAATCTTTTCGTTTCTACATAAAATTCATTATCTTCAAATACGGTACCTTCTTCTGTTATCTCCACAACTTCAAGTGGATATTTCACATGTGTCGTACTTACCGATAATGCCACTTCAATAAATTGTTTAATTCCTTTCGGTCCATACACCGTTAAAGGCGTAGTTCCTCCTTGAAATGAACGGCTACCTAATAAACCAGGCAATCCAAAAATATGATCGCCATGTAAATGCGTAATAAATATTTTTTCAATGCGGCGCGGACGTACAGATGTATGTAATATTTGATGTTGCGTGGCCTCGCCACAATCAAATAACCAAGTTTGTCCTCGTTCTTCTAACAATTGTAAAGCAATTGCTGAAACGTTCCTTCCTTTTGAAGGAACACCTGCACCAGTTCCTAAAAATACAAATTCCACTTTCTTTCCTCCAGCTCTAAATATACTCTATCTCTCATCTTACGGAATGTTATTTCAAATGGCAAATTGAATTTACATAACCAATCATCTAGACAACTATATAACACGAACGTTATACTTAAAAAATTTAGCAATCGTTCGTGTTTTGTGTTAAAATGATTATACTACATTTTAAGGGAGCGTTTTATTATGAAAGAAGTATTTCGTTTACAAACTGATTTTTCATCTTCATTTGATCGCTGGGTAAGTTCTTTCGTGTCTGATCACCCAGCACAATTAGAATGGACAACTTTAAAGGAATTAATCCATGAATATACAACATCACATACAAATGATACGTTACCAGCATATATTTCTTCAGCTTTAACATATTACGCCCAACGCGTTTCAACTACAAACAGTTCAGAGATTGTTATTTTTGAAAACCCTACAATCTCGTAATCTATAATAAAAAAGCACTGGTTACAGTGCTTTTTTTATTTATACTTATTTAGCAAATGATTATATTCCGTCCAAAAGTCTGTATACATACTTTGATCAAACTCATCTAAAATTACCTTTTCACTTGATTTATTGAATAATTCTTTTGCTTGTAGCGCAAAAGAAACAATTTGTTTTCTATATTCATTTTCATTTACTTCTATATGAAGCCCTTCATAGTATATAGCCTCTTGATCAGTAGAAATAACTTTGACAAAATCCTTTAAAACCACATTTTCACCTATATGGTTTATAGTCCAATGAATTGAAATTGGGCATCCTAACATGAGCATAGTGCCACATCCGTGCAAAATAAGCCCCTCTTCATTTTCAATATCACAAATATATTCTTTATCTAAAGTTCGTAACAGAGCTAAAGCTGATTCACTTATTCCCCATTCCTCATCCATACCTGTCTGCGTAATAATCGTTCCAGCCACATTTAAATATATTTCTCCATGAGAACATAAATCTTCCTGCTCATTAAACAACCACTTTTGATTCTCAATATTTATAATAAAATTTTGTGGTACCATTACAAATTCCCCTCTTATAAAAATATTTATTTTCCACATTATTTATAATTAATATCATGCATTTCATCCCATATATCTATTATAAATCCATTTAATATTTTAAAAACACAGATAAAAAAGATATTGACACTACGATTTTACAGTGCTAACATTCAACATGTAATTGAATATGGTCTCTGTTAGGTGAGGCTCCTGTATAGAGAAACGCTGCTGCCCAAAAATGTCGAGAGACGCCAATGGGTCAACAGGAAAGGTCGGAATGAAGGCCTTTCTTAACGTAGCTGGTTTCAGTACCTATGCTATACAGTGCTAAAACTCAACGAGGGAGAGGTGCATATATTTTGTCACACACAAAAACTGTTTTTATTTATGTCTACTAACAGTCTTTGTTGTGGACTCTTTTAACTGCGAATTCAGACCTTTACTCGTTTTGAGTAAAGGTCTTTTTACGTATCTATGCACCTTACTATGAAACAAACATAGCATATTCAGAAACTACTAAATTGTACGGAGGTGAGGAACAGTTGGCAATTGATGATTCGGCCCAGATACCCATACGTTTTACATTCATATTTCATCATGTAGGTAGGAAAGAAACTGTTCCTCACCATTTCAAATAGTTAGGTAACAGATTGTTTCCTCCTTCATGACAGAGGAGGAACTACCAATGTTTAATTTACAAAGACAAGAAACAAAGCATGCTTATGAGCAAGATAGCATGAAAACAAATAACGAATTGTTAGTGGAGGTTGCAACACAAGATGTAAGCTCTGCATTAAAACTTTTAGAAACAACACAAGATGGATTATCTAAACAAGAAGCGTCTCGTAGACTTTCTTTATATGGTCCGAACGAAATAGCTCATAATAAAATGGCGCCGTGGTACATTCAATTTCTGTCGGCATTTAAAAATCCATTTATTTTCGTTTTATTAGCTCTTGGAGCACTCTCCTTTTTCACAGATGACATACAAGGAACAATTGTCGTATCTGCAATGGTACTACTTAGTGCAACGATTCGGTTTTCCCAAGAATTTCGTTCTCAAAAAGCTGCCGATAAGTTAAAAGCTATGGTTCGAACAACTGCGAGTGTATTTAGAATAAATGGATTTGTACATGAAATAAAAAATGTAACGAATTTAAATCGAAATTACACAACAGAAATTCCAATTGAGGAACTTGTACCTGGCGATATTATTTCCCTTTCAGCAGGTGATATCGTTCCAGCTGATGTGCGTATTGTATCCGCTAAAGATTTATTTGTTAATCAATCTTCTTTAACAGGGGAAGCACTTCCTGTAGAAAAATACGAACACTGCTACCATACAGAAAATAAGCATATCTTACCGAAAAACATGAAAAAAAATTACAATCCACTCGATATGGAAAACCTTTGTTTCATGGGAACAAATATTGTAAGTGGTAGCGCAAAAGCTGTTGTCATCTCAACAAGTACCGATACGTATTTCGGCTCTTTAGCAAATAAGGTAATCGGAAAGCGTGTAGAAACAAGCTTTGATAAAGGTGTAAACAAAGTAAGCTGGCTCTTAATTACATTCATGCTTATTATGGCGCCTATTGTCCTTCTCATTAATGGATTCACAAAAGGAGATTGGCAAGAAGCTTTCTTCTTCGCTATTGCAGTTGCTGTTGGTCTTACACCAGAAATGTTACCAATGATTGTAACTGCTAATTTAGCTAAAGGTGCCGTTAACATGTCTAAACAAAAAGTAATTGTAAAACAACTAAATTCTATTCAAAACTTAGGTGCTATGAACATTCTTTGTACAGATAAAACCGGAACTTTAACAGAAGATAAAGTTGTCCTTGTTCGTCACTTAGATCCTAGTGGAAATGAATGTAATCGCGTCTTGCAATTTGCCTATTTAAATAGTTTCTATCAAACTGGATTGAAAAACTTAATAGATAAAGCTGTTATTAAGCATACAGAGGAAAACAATACATTTGATCCATCAGCTTTTCAAAAGCTAGATGAAATTCCATTCGATTTCGCCCGCCGGCGTATGTCAGTCATCGTAAAGGATAGTTCAGGTGAACATACAATGGTTTGTAAAGGTGCCGTAGAAGAAATTTTATCAATTTGTAACTACACTGAAGTGGATAAAAAAATAGTTACACTCACTGAGGAAACACGCTCAAATGTCAAAAAACTAAGCGAGACATTGAATAGTGAAGGTATGCGGGTTATTGCTGTGGCTTATAAAAAAGATAGAAAAATAAATGATAAAGAGTACGCAGTAAAAGACGAAACTGATATGATTCTCGCTGGATATATCGGCTTTTTAGATCCACCGAAACCATCTGCAGCAGCTGCAATTCAAGCATTACAAAAGCATGGTGTACAAGTGAAAATTTTAACTGGCGATAACGAAATTGTTACAAGAAAGGTTTGTAAAGAAGTTGGATTAAATATCGGCGAACCCATCCTCGGTTACGAGATTGATTCTTTACCAGATAAAGCATTAGCAAAACTTGCTGAAGAAACGACTGTATTTGCGAAGCTAAATCCAATGCAAAAATCTCGCATTATACGCGCACTACAAGGAAATGGACACACTGTAGGTTATATGGGAGATGGCATTAACGATGCTGTAGCATTACGTGAAGCTGATGTCGGAATATCCGTTGATACTGCTACTGATATTGCAAAAGAAGCTTCCGATATTATTCTACTCGAAAAAAGTTTAACTATATTAGAAGCCGGGATTTTAGAAGGGCGTACTACATTCGGAAATATTTTAAAATATATTAAGATGACAGCTAGCTCTAACTTCGGTAATGTGTTTAGCGTGTTAGTAGCAAGTGCTTTCATTCCCTTTTTACCGATGCTTGCCATTCATCTTTTAATTCAAAACTTACTTTATGATATTTCACAACTTTCTATTCCATGGGACAAAATGGATAAAGAGTTTCTAGAAAAGCCACGAAAATGGGATACTGCAAACTTACGAAACTTCATTATTTGTATCGGCCCAATTAGTTCTATATTTGATATTATCACATACGTAGTCATGTGGAATGTATTTGGCGCAAATACACCGAGCGAACAATCATTATTCCAGTCCGGTTGGTTTGTCGTTGGATTGTTAACACAAACTTTAATTGTTCACATGATAAGAACACAGAAGATTCCATTTATTCAAAGCACTGCATCAACACCAGTCGTTTTATTAACTGCTCTTATTATGGCAATCGGGATTTATATTCCATTCTCACCACTTGGTGCAGCCGTTGGTTTACAAGCATTGCCACTTAGCTACTTCCCTTGGTTAGTAGGAATACTATTAGGCTACGCTGTCTTAACACAATTCCTGAAAAAGCTTTATATTAAAAAGTTTCATAGCTGGTTGTAAAAATAAGAATGAGTGGGTATCCCCCGCTCATTCTAAAAAACATAACAGATACTTATATATGGAGGTGACCATGATGGTATGGTACGACATTGTATTCAGATTAGTTATCGCAATTATTGTAGGTGCTTGCATCGGAATGGAAAGGCAATGGAGACACCGAATGGCCGGGCTGCGGACAAATGCTCTCGTATCACTTGGTGCCTGTATATTTGTTTTATTATCCGTCATGCTTGATCATGATGCTAGCCCATCCCGCATTGCTGCTCAAGTTGTTAGTGGTATTGGTTTTTTAGGGGGTGGCGTTATTATCCGCGATGGTTTTAGTATTAGAGGGCTAAATACGGCAGCTACTTTATGGTGTGCAGCTGCTGTCGGTACTCTTACAGGCGCCGGTTTCCTCGTTGCAGCTATATTAGGTGCAGCCGGCGTGTTACTAGCAAATATACTTCTTCGCCCAATTGCTCTTTTTATGAATAAAAAATCAAAAGAAGAATCACCTGAACAAACGAACTACTTACTTTCCCTTACTTGTTCAGAAGAAAATGAAGCACATATTCGTTTTTTACTTATGCATATGGTAAGTACAGAAGGGCTCAGTTTAAAAGAGTTGTATAGTGAAGATGTAGATTCTAATCAAAAAGTTTGTATACAGGCTACATTACATTGCAAGACAAATGCAGCTATCTTAATTGAAAAAATAGTAAGTAGAATGCTATTAGAATCTGGCGTTACTGGAGCTGGATGGAAGACTTCTTTAGATTTAGAAGCGAGTTAAATAGGAAAGGTGTCATGATATTTACTACTTCATAACACCTTCTACATAAACTTATTTTCTAACTTTTGTTGAAACGACTTCTCTTGCTTACGTAGTAGTTGACTACCTCGTTGTAAAAGCGGGGTTCCATACTTATCATTAATTTGATCAATGACAGCAAGTAGCGGTTCTTTTTTTGCATCCTCTTCAAATGAAAACAAATCTAATTGTTTCACCGATTCTGTCTTCCACTCTATTTCAGTAGCTGTAACACCTAGTAAACGCACGGAATCACCATCCCAATGTTGCTTCCATAAACGGGATGCTGCTTGAAAAATATCGCGTTCTTCCCAAATCGCATTTTTCAATTGCTTACTCCGTGTTACTGTTCGCCTATCATGGTATTTAATCATAATTTGAATATTATAGCTGACAAGGGTTCGCTTTTGTAACCTTTTACTCACTGACTTTGATAAACGTTCTAACATATCAAGTAATTCTTTCTCTTCATCCATATCCTTTGAAAAAGTCATCGAGTTACCGACGCTTTTATGCTGTCCCATTTGACTCGGATCCACTTCCCTATCATCCATACCTTTTGCACGCCTTTGCAAATCAACACCGTGCTTGCCAATTTTAGAGCGAATGATATGCTCGTCTCCCTTTGCCAACTGTTCAATTGTCTGTATATGAATATCATTTAATTTTTCAGCTGTTTTCTCACCAATTCCATGCATTGCTCTAACTGGACGTGGCCAAATCAGTTCTGGAATATCGCGTTTTCGAAGCACGGTAATACCAAGTGGTTTTTTCATATCTGAAGCGGTCTTTGCTAGAAATAGATTTGGAGCAATTCCGATACTACACGGAAGCTGCAACTCTGTTAATAGTGCCTGTTGAATCATCTTTGCTATTTCAAGAGGCGAACCAAGTGCGTAGCAATCTGTAATATCTAAATATCCTTCATCTATTGAGACTGGTTGTATCTTTTCTGTAAAACGAGAAAGGACTTGAAACATTTGAAATGAAGCTTCGCGATATAATGTGAAATTAGGACGCCTTACAACTAATTGCGGGCATAACCTTTTCGCTTCCCAAAGGGGCATCGTCGTACGTATTCCGTATTCTCTCGCCTCATAACTACATGTTATAATAATTCCTTTTCTCTCTTTTTCATTTCCAGCAACCGCTAATGGCTTTCCTTGTAATGATGGATCATGAGCAATTTCAACAGATGCGAAAAAGCAATTCATATCTACATGCAAAATTACACGACCATTTTTCGGATACATTTCTCGCATAGTACTCACCCCCCTAATCAGAACATTCGTTCTTTCATTATATCAAATTTTGCACAATAGTTATAATAATTACTTGTTCTTTTTTATAATCCATATAAAGAGGATACACATGTGAAAGAGGCTGATTATGATGAAATTAACTATATGTTCCTTGTAGTTATATTAATCATCATAATTAATTATTTACTCCTTCCAATTTTCAACATGAATACGTTTGGATTTTTCTCTCGTCTAATATTATATACTGCCATGATTTTTCTTGTATTGGCTTATACGCCTTGTAAAAATAATCGAATCAAAATAAAAAGCGTGTAAATCACAATTGATTTACACGCTTTTTCTATTCTATTACTTCGCTACTTCTTCAATAATTGCAACAACTAATTCTGCTGTTTTTGCTAACTCTTCAACAGGAATCTTCTCGTTTGTTGTATGAATTTCTTCATAACCAACTGCCAAGTTAACTGTTGGGATACCGTGTCCTGCAATTACGTTTGCATCACTTCCGCCACCACTTTGGTGAAGAGAAGGTGTACGACCAATTTTTTCAGCTGCACGTTTCGCAACTTCTACAACGTGATCGCCATCTGCAAATTTAAATCCTGGGTACATAACGTTTACTTCAACGTCTGCATGACCACCCATTTCTTTTGCAGTTGTTTCAAATGCTTCTTTCATTTTCGCAACTTGTGCTTCCATTTTCTCATTGATTAAAGAACGAGCTTCTGCAAAGATTTGTACATGATCGCAAACGATATTCGTTTGTGTACCACCTTCAAAACGTCCAATGTTTGCAGTCGTTTCAGAGTCAATGCGACCAAGTGGCATCTTCGCAATTGCTTTCGCTGCAATAGTAATTGCAGATACACCTTTCTCCGGTGCTACACCAGCGTGAGCTGTTTTCCCGCGAATAATTGCGTTCACTTTCGCTTGTGTTGGAGCTGCAACAACGATTTCACCAACTTTTCCATCGCTATCTAATGCGTAGCCATACTTCGCTGTAATACGCTCACGATCTAAAGCTTTTGCACCAACAAGACCTGATTCTTCTCCGACTGTAATAATAAATTCAATTTTACCGTGAGGGATATTTTTCTCTTTTAAAACACGGATTGCTTCGAACATTGATGCTAATCCAGCTTTATCATCCGCACCTAAAATTGTTGTACCATCTGATACGATATATCCATCTTTAATAGAAGGCTTAATTCCATTACCAGGAACTACTGTATCCATATGAGAAGTAAAGTAAATTGTATCAACACCATCTTTTGTTGCTGGTAAAGTACAAATTAAGTTACCTGCACCATGACCAGTTACAGCCATTGTGTCATCTTCAAATACTTCTACACCTAAATCTGTAAATTTCTTCGTTAATACTTTGCAGATTTCTGCTTCAAATTTCGTTTCAGAATCTACTTGTACTAATTCCATAAATTCATTTACTAAACGTTCTTGATTAATCATAAGACTGCGCCTCCTGCACTACCATTATGTATGTAACACTATTAATTATAACAGAATTTCGCAAAAGTTTCGAAATACAAGACAAAAAACAGATGGTTTACATGTCTAGATAACCATCTGCTTTCTATTACTCATTTAACAATACCCAGCGCATATGATCCTCCCACACGCCATTTACCATTAACATCTTCCTAGACACGCCTTCATATTGAAAGCCTATCTTCGTCACTACTTGTATAGATGCTAAATTACGAGGCATAATCGGAGCTTCTATACGATGTAACTGAAATCCCTCAAAAGCAACTTGAATTGCTTTTCTAAGCGCTTCTGTCGTATACCCTTTGTTTAACTCTGCTTTATCTAATTTATAACCGAGTACACAAGATTGATAAATGCCACGAACGATTAAATTAAATGAAATGCACCCAATTATTTTCGTATCATCACCTTTTTTAAAAATCCATAGTCTGATGATTTTCCCTTCTTCGAACTCTTTTCTATCCTTTTGCAACTTTTTCTTTTGATAATCTAGCGTAAAAAAATCATCCGGTCTATACTCTTCCCAAGCTTTTAAAAACTCACGATTTCTGTCGTAATATTGAAGAACTGTTTCAGCATACGACTCATCAATTTCCCTTAAATATAAACGATCTGTTTCGTATATTTTCATCATCGTATCTCCATTCTTCAGCTTGCCCAACTAAAAATTAACAATATACCCTTTTACTATATTCTCTACACACACTCAAATTTCCTGTTATATTTTGCAACCCCTTCCCGAATTTTGTCCTTACTCTCCCCTTGTCCATAATTTCATTTCTCGTTACAATGAAATTGTACTGATTTGCAAGGAGGTATAACGATGCATAAAAAAGCTCAAAAAATTATGGTTTATGTGATGCTAATTTCTATGCTTGTAACAACATTACTTGCTGGCGCGAGTATGTTTTGGTAAAAAGGGCGATGTGTTCGTCCTTTTTTTACTTTTTACACATGACAAAATAAACCATCTCGACATCGAGATGGTTTATTTTATATAAAACACAATCGCTACAATACTAAAGGAAAATGACATTACAAGTGCTATTACAAAACTTGTATATTGTTTCTGCTGAAATGCCCCGATAACAAAAGTGAGATTAAGTAATGCCATACATACAATCGCTACAAGATAAGAACATATATTAAAAGTTGCCAATATGAATGTAATAACAAATAGAAATCCCATAAAAAACTGCATATACGAAAGTTTTGGATTCAAGTACATATGAGCAACCCCTTTATCTAATTTTATCTTTCTATACTTTCATTAACGCACGGTTATGTACACATGTCAAGACAACTTATTACAATAGAAAAAGCCAACCTTTTCGTTGACTTCTTCATATGCAACGGCTCCTTTTTCTTTTGCCAATTGCTGAAATGATTTTTTCGATTTCACAATCCATACTTTCGTTCCAATTGGAATACGATCAAACAAATATTCCACATCGTTTTTCTTCATTCTTATACATCCTTGTGAAATATACTTTCCAATTGAACTCGGTTGGTTTGTTCCATGTATTCCATATTTACTTCCATCAGTTCCTCTTGCATTAAATCCAATCCACCTTGATCCAAGTGGATTTTTTGGCGATCCACCTGGAATATCCTTCGCAATATAATACGGATCCTTCGCTTTCATTACAACATCAAAAGTTCCTTCTGGAGTTAATTCATTCGTTTTTCCTGTCGCTACTGGAAAAACCTTTTGAATCTTTCCATCGTCAATGTAAGCTAATTTATTCGTTGCTTTATTTACAATAATAAAAGGATCTCCGGCACGTGGATTATCCCCAAGAGGCCAAATCGGCGATAAAGAAAGACATAATATGATAGAGAGAAGATACGGCATAGATAATTCCTACCTTCTATATAAGTTCTTTTATATTATCCTTTCCCTTAAAGCGACTTTTAATGAGTAAATATTGTTCCATTTCATACACAAGTTGAACAAGTTTCGCACGTATCTCAAATTCTTCGCGTGTAGCTGGCAATGGCATGTCTCTAAATAATTCCCTCATTTCTTGAAGCTGCCTTAAGGAAATAACTCCAGTACTCTCAGGGCTAATAGCATTACCAATGTTTTCAACAACATCTGCAATCATGTCAGCTTGTTCATACGTCCACGATAAAGAAGCTGCTAGTGGTATCATTCTCTCTAAAATTTCGAATTGTTGCATACGCATATTAAAATAACGATAGTAATAATCATCTTCTCGCATAAATGCATTCTCAAGTTTTTTAAACGATAAATCTCTTGCTTCATTTAACATATTCTCGGTTTCAATGAGTTCTGCTCCACTCCAACTACTTTCTCGATTTCGTAAATACACAACCATTTCAAACAAAATCGTTTTAAAATTACTCTCTATTTTATCCTGATACTCTTTTAGCTTATTTTCACTACTCGGCATATACATATTTACTAATAACGCCACGCTAATCCCTATCGTTAATATAGCAATTTCATTTCCAACTATAAGCCATGTAATTTGCTTCAATGAATATAGATGCATAACAATAACTGAACTCGTGACAATACCTTCTTGAATTTTAAGCATTACTGCAGTCGGAATAAATGTAAGTAACAATATGCTAATTGCAAGTGGTGTATAGCCGATCGTTTCAAAAATACAAAACGCGAATACCATTGATAATACACACGCTAGAAAACGATGTAACGACACTTGAAGCGATTTGCGCTTCGTATTTTGTACACATAAAATAACTAAAATACCTGCTGAACTATAAAATTCTAATCCTAATAACTGAGCAATAAAAACTGCCGCGCCTGTCCCAATTGCTGTTTTTACTGTACGGTATCCAATTTTGAACATATCATTGCTCCTATATGTATAAACGTATTTACAGCTAGTATAAAAAAAGGATGACACAATGTCATCCTTTTCTACTTATTATTCACATAACCTTTTCATATTACAATATTTTTTGTAAAAATTGTTGCGCACGTTCACTTTTCGGCGCTGCAAAAAATTCTTCTGGCGCACTATCTTCTACAAGCTTTCCTCCGTCCAAGAAAAGAACACGATCTGCCACTTCTTTTGCAAAGCCCATTTCATGTGTAACGATAGCCATCGTCATTCCAGTCGTAACTAACGATTTCATAACTTCTAACACTTCTTTCACCATCTCTGGATCTAGCGCCGATGTCGGTTCATCAAATAACATAACTTCCGGTTCCATAGCTAACGCTCTTGCAATTGCTACACGTTGCTTTTGTCCTCCCGAAAGACGATTCGGATACGTATCTTTTTTATCTACTAATCCAACCTTTTCTAAAAGTTTCTCAGCTTTCTTTTCAGCTTCTTGCTTCGTTACCCCTTTTACATTGATAGGAGCATACGTAATATTTTCTAATACAGTCATATGAGGAAATAAGTGAAAATGCTGAAAGACCATACCGACATTTTCACGAACATGCATAACATTCGTTTTCGGATTCGTTACTTCTTCCGTTCCAATCCAAATGTGACCATTCGTCGGTGCTTCTAACATATTCATACAACGTAAAAATGTTGATTTCCCTGATCCAGAAGGCCCTATAATTGCAACTACTTCCCCTTTTTCAATCGTTGTTGTGATTCCTTTTAATACTTCGTTTTTACCAAATGATTTATGAAGGTTTTCAATTTTAATCACTTTTCTTCATTCTCCCTTCAATTGCCTTCCCGACTAATGTAAGAATAATGACTAACATATAATAAATCAGTCCAACAAAAAGTAATGGTTCAAGATATTTAAACGTTTCACCGCCTACGATGTAAGCACGGCGCATTAAATCAGTCGCGCCTATTACTGTTACTACAGCTGATTCTTTCGTAAGTGTCGCAAATTCGTTCACAAGCGCTGGTAATATATTTTTTAATGCTTGAGGGAAAATAATATTTCTCATCATTTTTCCGTACGGTATCCCTAAAGCCATTGCTGCTTCTGTTTGTCCTTTATCAACTGCTTGAATACCAGCACGAATCACTTCTGACATGTATGCACCTGAATTTAAGCTAAATGCAAGTACAGCTGCTAAGAATGCTGGTATTTCATAACCAATTATTTGCGGGACGCCGAAATAAATAATCATTAATTGCAATACAAGTGGTGTACCACGAAAAATTGATGTATAAAAATCTGCTGCTATATTTAACGCTCGTATTCTAGCAATTTTACAAAGTGCTAATAATGTTCCTAAAATAAATCCTGCTAAAGCTGATACTGCTACAATTTTCAAAGTAACTTCTAAACCTTTTAGTATATACGGTATCGAAGGCGTAATCGCCGAGAAATCTAAATTCATACTGCTCATTCCCCTCACAGAAAAGTGAAAGGCAGCTTATTTTTCGCTGCCAAACCATTTCTTCACTAATTTATCCATTTCTCCATTTTCTTGCATTTTTTTAATTACTTTATTAAATTCAGCTGTTTTATCACTGTTTTTCGGAAGGGCAATTGCTGCTCCAACTTCTTCTGGTGCTTCTTTAATTTCAATTCCTTGTAAATCTTTCATTTTCTCTAAATAATTTTTAGCAACTGTGTCTTCTATAATTGCAGCGTCAAAACGACCAGCTTTAATTTCTTGTACGATTTCTGGTATACGGTCACGTCCCTCAACTTTGAAATCTACTTGTTTTTTAAATTCTGCTGCTTTCTCTTCTTGAATAGATCCTGTTTGTACTCCTACTTTTTTCCCTTTTAAATCCTCTACAGATTTAATGTTAGAATCCTTTTTAGAAACGACCATATTTTTCGCAACAAAATAAATATCTGTAAAATCAACATTATTTTTACGCTCTGCAGTTGGCGTCATGCCTGCCATTACGAAATCAACTTTTCCTGAACTAAGAGATGCTAATAAACCACCAAAATCCATATCTTTCACTTTCACTTCATACCCAAGTTCTTTTCCGATATATTTAGCAACATCAACATCAAAACCAATAATTTCATCACTTTTTGAAGCTTCCACGTATTCATATGGTTTATAATCTGCTGAAGTCCCCATTACGAGTACTTTCTTATTTCCTTTTGTTTCTTTCGATTCCCCATTACTACAAGCGCTGAATATACTTACAATTAAAATAAGTGCAAACGATATTGATAATAACTTCTTCATCTTTCTTCCCCCTAATAATGTATATTTAAAAGTTTAATAGAATATTTATTCGATGTTTGTATTGTATCAGCACTTTCATTTTTATGCAATATATAAAATAAAAATAAATAAAATTACAATACAAATGCTGTTTGTTATGTATAAAATTATGCATAAAACAACACAACTATGCATATCTCAGAAATTGAAATAATAAATAAAAAAAGGCGGTACATCCACTTGATTGTGGACGTACCGCCTTTTTTCTTATTTTTTATAGTTCTTCACAATTCTCTTCGAAATACGATTGTAGTTTCGCAATAACTTGCATCGGTTCATGTCCTTCAATTTCATGACGCTCTACCATCGTTACAATTTTTCCATCTTTTAATAAAGCAAATGATGGAGAAGAAGGTGGGTACCCTTCGAAATATTCACGCGCTCTTGCTGTCGCTTCTTTATCTTGACCTGCAAACACCGTTACAAGGTGGTTAGGACGTTTATCATAATGTACGGAATGCGCAGCAGCAGGACGAGCAATACCACCTGCACAACCACATACAGAGTTTACCATTACAAGTGTTGTTCCATTTCTTTTAAACGCTTCTTCTACCGCTTCCGGCGTCGTCAATTCTGTATATCCAGCAGAGACAATCTCTTCACGCGCTTGGCGAACAACATCATTCATAAAAAAGTTAAAATTAATCACTCTTTTCCCTCCTCTAAAACTACCTATTTGTATCTTACCAGTTAATGTTTATGAAATACAAGTAAGTTTACTTGTATTTCAGTATAGAAAAGGTGTTAGAGCACTTGCTCTAACACCTTTTCTTTAATGACCACGATGTTTTTGCTTTGCTTTTTGTACTTTAATTAAACGTCTTCTTTCTTTTTCAGCTTCTCGCTTCTCTTTAGACTGCACTTTCTTTTCTTGTTTATGCAATTCATAAGATAAACTAATCGCCTCTTGCGCCTTAGTAAAACGTTTAACATTTGTTTCTTTTGCTACTTGTCGTATGATACGCTTTATGTTTTTAGGACGCTGTTTTTCTTTAACTTCTACACCACATTTTGCAAAATGCTGAAAGTGCTCTAAAAGTGAACCATTCACAAACATAAGCACTTCTTCATCTGACGGTTCCGTTCCAAAAATATACCTCGCTCCATACAATTTCCCTTGTTCTTTGCATGTAATAATTCCAACAAAAAATTGACCATCATGATATACTGTCAACTCCATTGACAGCCCCTCCTTTAAAAAATTAGAAATACGGGACATCCCGGAGGGGAAGGTTACTGACATAAAATCATGCGTCTGGACTACCAACCAGAGCTGTGTTTTTGTATTTCTTTCACTATTATTATATCTTTTTTTCCATAATCTTCATATATTCAACAATCATTTTTTTATGCGATCCTACAATATAGTCAGGTAGTTCTGTTACTGAAAAGAATTTAAGCTGAACTGCTTCTTCTTTATTCATAACAAAATCCCCTTCGTATTCATCCGTATAATAGGCGGTTGTTACAGATTGAAATTCATCACCGTTTGCTAATTTTGTAAAGTAGTTCGCTCCAGAAAATACATTGATTAGTCGCAAGTTCTTCACTCTTATTCCTGTCTCTTCATATACTTCACGATAAGCTGTTTCTTCTGGTGATTCACTAAGCTCCATTAGCCCGCCAGGTAGCCCCCATTTTCCGTACGGCTCTGTCCGCTGCTGCAATAAAACATAACCATTTTCATTTATAACGAGTACAACAGCACCAACTAAAATTAAAGGGCGATGACCAACTATTTTTCGTAATTCTTCTACATATCCCACCGTATCGCCTCCTTTTTCGTTGTCCACACTATTGTATCATATGTACGAAACGACAAAATGCGTATATTTTTCATTTTTTTAACAAAATATTTATTTTATGTGATTCATCTACTGTAGCTAACATAATGGATTCAATTTCCGCACTCTTCTCTAAAAACTCTTTTGCCCACTCTTCTGTTTTTCCTATTAAAGCGAGAACGTCCTGCTGAATCCTTCCATCTTTCACTAAAATAAAAGAAACTGGAGACCTTCTCCCCGCCACTTTTAGATCACGCCGGGAAGCTGCTTCATATTCTGGATACTGAAATATAGAAACAACGCCACTCGCTTCCCATAATGCTAATTTAACCGTTTGAATATCGCTCACATTTCGCATGCGAAGTTCCGAAAATAAATATTCCGCCGTAATTCTCGCCTTTTTCAAATTGCTAAAATCAATGGAACCATTGTGTATAAGAACAATAGGTGCTGGCTCTAAAAAACGTCTCCATCTATCCCATTTCAACATTAAAATAGAGCTTACAATATGAAGTACAACTAGTATAAAAGTTGTAATCATTGAACCAAGTAATCCGACTTTTTCATCAGATAGTGCATTAGAAATATTCCCACCAAGCAATAATACTAATACAACATCTAAAAAGCGCAGCTGCGCGATGGATCTTTGCCCCATTGCTTTCGCAACTAATATTAAAAATATGTACGCTATTATAGCTCGAACAACCCATTCACCAATCGAAAGATGCCTTGCTCCTTCAAAAATATGCATATGCATCACTTTGCACTCCTTACATCCCAAACTGCTAGTCTGTTTTAGTTTGCAACGTTTATGAGCATATATGTAAAAAAGCTGGTTCGTTTAAAAACGAACCAGCTTTTTTTACTTAACTGAAAACATATATTTTTTATACGTTTTCCGTACCGATAGTATGAGCCCCATCATAATCATATTCGAGAATAAGGAACTTCCCCCGTACGATAAGAAAGGTAATGCAATACCTTTTACAGGCATTAATCCAACGATCATACCAATGTTTTGGAATATTTGAACCGTTAATATACCGATTGATCCAGCGCATAATAATGTACCAAATATATTATCAGCGGAATAACCAATAATAATTGTTCGATATAGTAGTAATAGGAACAAGAACACAACTAACGCCGCGACTATAAACCCACCTTCTTCGGCAATTGTAGCGAAAATAAAGTCAGTATGTTTCTCTGGGATATAGACGCTTCCTCCCCCAAACCCTTTACCTTCCATTCCTCCACTACCTACAGCTAAAATCGATTGCTGCGTTTGATAACCTTGATCTGCATTTTCAAATGGATTTAACCAACCTACAATACGCGACTGTTGGTGAGGTTTTAGTAAAGTAACTAAATTATTATAGAAAAAATCTTGATACTTAAAGAAAATAAATATTAAAGCAGATAGTATGGTCAACGGAATAACTGTACATAATGCTATCAATTTCTTTTGAATACCTGACATAAATAAAATACATGCAATAGCAGCAGCATATAAGAACACCATACCTGTATCCGGTTGACTATATACAACCGCCATAGGTGGCAGTGACACTAGCATAATTTTACCTACTAGCTTTAAATCTGTTTGGAATGTCCTTGCCATATACTGTGCATTATGTTTCACTGCTATACTCGCTACTACAAGTAGCAATGCAATTTTGAAAAACTCAGACGGCTGAATTTGTCCAAATACTGGGAAAACAAACCATCTTTTTGCACCTAATTTTTCAGGTGTAAAACCTGATGGTGGTAATACTTTCAAAAGAATAAGTGAAGCAAACCCGGCAATATAAAGCGGCCAAGATAATTTTTGTAACTGATCTAAATCAATGCTTGCAACAAGAAGTAACAATACAACCCCAATTATGTAGTTAACACCTTGTTTCATAGCAAAGTTTGCAGCTCCATACTGTCCCGTTTGCTGACTGCTATATATAGCAGCTATACTCGTCACACATAGTGCACACAAAATTAAAATTAATTTTACATCTAAACTTTTTAGAAACTCGGTACTTCTTTTCATGACATCCTCCTGAAACATTGTTACGGCAAAAATAAAAAACCAGGAGTCAACATTCTTCATGTTTTGACGACTGATTACACATTATCTATAAAACACTTATATAGAATAACTCTCTTTTTCATACAATACAATATATTATACTACAGTTTCATCAGTAAGATTTGCCAAAAAAATTATTCTTTTCTTATTTTATATCCATATACCATATATCAGCAATGTATTTTCGTAAATTCCTAATACATAATCGTTTATTGTAAGATTACTGGGAAAGGTATTTATACATATAGTAGGATGTAGATGAAGAAATAAGATGATAAAAAGCTCGCATAAGCGAGCTTTTTATTAATATACAGATGTATTATTTTCTGACATGTTTTCCAAAATTTCTTTAACACGTCCTAAGAACTTACCACAAATTAAACCATCAAGTACGCGGTGATCAAGTGATAAACATAAGTTAACCATGTCACGAGCACCGAACATACCGTTATCCATAATTACTGGGCGTTTTACAATTGATTCAACTTGTAAAATAGCCGCTTGTGGGTAATTAATAATACCCATAGATTGAACAGAACCGAATGATCCTGTGTTATTAATTGTAAATGTTCCACCTTGCATTTCGTCTGCTTTTAACGATTTCGTGCGTACTTTTCCTGCAAGTTCTGTAATTTCACGAGCGATACCTTTAATTGTTTTCTCGTCCGCTTGCTTAATTACTGGTACAAATAGTTCTTCCTCTGTTGCAACAGCGATAGAAAGGTTAATATCTTTCTTCTGAACAATTTTATCGCCAGCCCACATTGAATTAATTTGAGGATACTCTTTTAACGCTTGTGCCACTGCTTTTACGAAGAAAGCAAAGAACGTTAAGTTAAAGCCTTCACGCTTCTTAAAGTCACCTTTAATTGAGTTACGGTATGACACAAGGTTTGTCACATCTACTTCAATCATCATCCAAGCATGTGGTGCTTCATGTTTACTACGTAACATGTTTGCTGCGATTGCTTTACGCACACCTGTGACTGGAATTTCGATATCTCCAGGCATTGTAGGTACAGAAACTGGTTTCGCAGCTTCTACTTTTTGCGCTACTGGTGCTGCTTTTGGTGCTTGTGGGCGAGCTTCTACTACCGCCGCTACAGCTTCCTCTTTTTTCGCACCTGCTTGCGGAATATTTCCAGATTCCACTAGCTTTAAAATATCTTTACGAGTGATACGGCCATTTGCTCCCGTACCTCCTACTAAATCTAAATCAACGTTATGCTCACCCGCAAGTTTTAACACAGCTGGTGAAAAACGTGGCTTTCCATCAGTTGGTTGTTTTACTTTCGGTGCTTTTTCAGGCGTAATTGCTGCTGCCTTTGGTTCTTCTTTCGTTTTTTCCTCAACAGCTGTTGCTGCTACTTCGTCTGCGCCTTCTACTTGAATCACACAAACTACTTCACCTACAGCTAACGTATCACCTTCACCAGCTATTAACTCTTTCACAATACCAGTGAAAGAAGATGGTACTTCAGCATTTACTTTATCAGTCATTACTTCTGCAAGCGGATCATACTTGTTTACGTGATCGCCAACATTAACGAGCCATTTACTAATTGTGCCCTCTGTAACGCTCTCCCCGAGCTGAGGCATTGTAATATTTTCTACAGCCATGTATAGTCCCCCCGATTAAAATTCCGCAAGTTCACGCATTGCTTTTTCAACTTTATCTGGATTTACCATAAAGAATTTTTCCATTGTTGGTGCATATGGCATTGCTGGAACGTCTGGACCTGCAAGACGTGCGATTGGCGCATCTAGATCAAATAGACAGTTTTCAGCAATAATTGCTGCCACTTCACTCATAATGCTTCCTTCTTTATTGTCTTCTGTTACAAGAAGAACTTTACCTGTTTTAGAAGCCGCTTCAATGATTGCTTCTTTATCTAATGGATATACAGTACGTAAATCAAGAATGTGTGCAGAGATGCCATCTTGTGCTAACTTTTCAGCTGCTTGAAGAGCAAAATGAACACATAATCCGTACGTGATAACTGTAATATCATCACCTTCACGTTTTACATCTGCTTTTCCGATTGGTAATACGTAGTCATCCTCTGGCACTTCACCTTTAATTAAACGATATGCACGTTTATGTTCGAAGAATAATACTGGATCTTCATCACGAATGGCTGCTTTTAATAAGCCTTTTGCATCATATGGTGTAGAAGGGATAACGATTTTTAAACCTGGTTGGTTTGCAAACATCGCTTCTACAGATTGTGAATGATACAATGCACCGTGAACACCCCCACCAAATGGTGCACGGATTGTAACTGGACAAGTCCAATCATTATTAGAACGATAACGAATTTTTGCTGCCTCAGAAACAATTTGGTTTACTGCTGGCATGATGAAATCAGCAAACTGCATTTCAGCGATTGGACGCATACCATACATTGCTGCACCAATTGCTACCCCAGCAATTGCAGATTCTGCAAGCGGTGCATCAAGCGCACGATCTTCACCAAATTGATCATACAAACCGTGTGTCGCTTTAAATACGCCACCTTTTTTACCAACATCTTCTCCTAAAACGAATACTTTTTCATCGCGTTCCATTTCTTCGCGCATTGCTAATGTAATAGCATCAATATAAGACATTACAGCCATGAAACGTTCCCCCCTATTCTGCGTATACGTGCTTCAATGCATCTTCAGGTGCTGCATACGGAGCATTTTCTGCATATTCTGTTGCTTCATTTACGATATGCATAATTTCGTCTAACATTTGTTTTTCCGATTCCTCAGTTAACACACCAGCTTCTTTTAAATAAGCCGCGAATGTTATAATTGAATCTTTTTTCTTTGCTTCTTCTACTTCTTCTTTATCACGATAAACACGATCATCATCGTCACTAGAATGTGCTGTTAAACGATATGATACTGTTTCAATTAAAGTTGGGCCTTCACCACGACGACCGCGATCTGCTGCTTCTTTTACAGCTTTATATACTGCAAGCGGATCGTTTCCGTCTATTGTATATCCAGGCATACCATAACCAATTGCACGATCTGATACGTTTTTACATGCTAATTGTTTTTCAACCGGAATAGAGATTGCATATTTGTTATTTTCACACATAAAAATAACAGGTAGTTTGTGTACACCAGCAAAGTTTGCCCCTTCATGGAAGTCACCTTGGTTTGAAGAACCTTCTCCAAATGTAACGAACGTTACTAAATCTTTCTTCTCCATTTTTCCAGCTAGTGCAATACCAACTGCATGTGGTACTTGCGTTGTTACTGGAGATGAACCTGTAACAATACGATTTTTCTTTTGACCGAAGTGACCAGGCATTTGACGACCACCAGAGTTTGGATCTCCAGCTTTTGCGAAAGCAGACAACATAAGCTCTTTAGCTGTCATACCAAATGCTAGTACAACACCCATATCACGGTAGTATGGTAATGCATAATCTTTCTCTCTATCAAGAGCGAACGCCGCTCCAACTTGTGCAGCCTCTTGTCCTTGACAAGAAATTACGAATGGAATTTTTCCAGCACGGTTTAATAACCACATACGTTCGTCGATTTTACGTGCAAGTAACATCGTACGGAACATTTCTAATACTTGCTCATCACTTAAGCCAAGCTCTTCATGGCGCTTTTCTTTTACTTCTGCCATTTTTCATAACCTCCTAAATCCACATTTTTATGCGTGTAACGCTCTTCCATCTACAGCAAGTGCTGCTTCACCAATCGCCTCAGATAATGATGGATGCGGATGAATTGTATGTGCTACTTCCCAAGGTGTTGCATCAAGTACTCTTGCAAGACCAGCTTCAGAAATCATATCTGTTACATGTGGTCCAATCATATGAACACCAAGAATGTCATTTGTCTCTTCATCAACTACAAGTTTTACGAAACCATCTGATTCTCCGTATACAAGTGCTTTTCCGATTGCGCGGAATGAGAACTTACCTACTTTTAACTTATAGCCTTTTTCTTTCGCTTCTTGTTCTGTTAAACCGACAGAAGCAACTTCTGGACTGCTATATACGCATTTTGATACCATAGAGTAATCAATTGGTGTAACTTCTTTCCCTGCAATATGTTCTACTGCAGCAATCCCTTCATGAGAAGCAACGTGAGCAAGTTGCAAACCACCGATTACATCTCCAATTGCGTAAATATGCGATTCTTTCGTTTGATAAAACTCATTTGTTTGAATGTATCCTTTTTCCACAACGATATCTGTGTTCTCTAAGCCAATATTTTGTGTATTCGCTTGTCTTCCTACAGATACAAGCATTTTTTCAGCTTTAAATTCTTTATTCTCACCGTTATGTTCAGCTTGGATTGTTACTCCATTATCTTTTACCAATGTTTCTGGTAATACTTTTGCACCAGTTACCACTTTAATACCTTTTTTCTTGAATAGACGTTGCATTTCTTTTGAAACGTCCTGATCTTCTAGTGGTAATATCGTTTTCGCATACTCTAATACTGTAACTTCTACACCGAAGTCAGCAAGCATAGATGCCCACTCAATACCGATTACACCGCCACCAACGATAATAATCGAACTAGGAAGCGTTTCCATTTTTAGGGCATGATCTGAAGACATTACGTATTCTCCATCTAATTCTAAACCCGGTAATGAATTTGGACGAGAACCTGTTGCAACAAGTACATTTTTTGGAATTAACATTTCATTCTCTTCTCCACTTGCAAGTTCAACCGAAATTGTCCCTGGCATAGGAGAGAAAATAGACGGGCCAAGAATACGGCCAATACCTTCAAACACATCAATTTTACCTTGTTTCATTAAATGTTGAACGCCTTTATGAAGCTGCGTTACAATCTTCTCTTTACGTTCTTGTACTTTCGCAAAGTTTAGTTCTACATTGCTTGCGATAACTCCGAACTCCTCGCTTTTTTTAGCAGTTGCATATACTTCCGCACTACGTAAAAGAGCTTTACTAGGAATACATCCTTTGTGTAAACAAGTACCACCAAGATTTTCTTTTTCGACTAGTGCTGTTTTTAACCCTAATTGTGATGCACGAATTGCAGCAACATATCCACCAGTACCGCCGCCAACGATGACTAAATCATATTCTTTTGCCATTATCTCAACCCCTAGCTACCGTTTCTTTTTCACGTACAACGTATTCTTTTGGAGCTTCTTCTTCACGTAATACACGAAGTGCTCCTTCTGCTAACGCTTCTAACTCATCTTCGCCTGGATGTACGATAACATCTGCAATCCAGTCCACTCGTTCTTTAATTTCATCGACAAGAATTTTACTGTATGCCAGTCCACCAGTTAATACGATTGCATCGATTTTCCCGTGAAGTACAGCGCTAGCTCCGCCAATCTCTTTTGCAACTTGATATGCCATTGCTTTATAAATAAGAGTTGCTTCAGGATCACCTTTTTCAACCATTTGCTCTACTTTAATCGCATCATTTGTACCGATTAAACTTACAAGTCCACCTTGTCCGACAAGTTTTTTAATCATTTCATCACGGTAATACTCACCAGAGAAACACATTTCTACTAGTTGCCCTACTGGTACTGTACCAGCGCGCTCTGGACTAAATGGTCCTTCTCCGTTTAAACCGTTATTCACATCGATTACTCTTCCTTTTTTATGAGCACCAACTGTAATACCGCCACCCATATGTGTAACTAATAAATTTAAATCCTCGTATTTGTGATTTAACTGTTCAGCTACTTTACGAGCAACTGCTTTTTGATTTAATGCATGGAAGATACTTTTGCGTTCCATACCAGCAATGCCACTTATACGAGCAACCGGCTCCATCTCATCTACAACGACAGGATCTACAATGAATGCAGGAATGTTTAATCCAGAAGCAATTTCATATGCCAAAATGCCTCCAAGGTTTGAAGCGTGATGACCGCTAAAGCCATTTTTTAAATCTTCTAACATCGCATCGTTTACTGTATACGTACCGCCTTCGATTGGACGAAGTAATCCACCACGTCCACAAACAGCGTTTAATTTTGAAATGTTAATACCATGAGAATGTAGAACTTCTAAAATCGTTTCTTTTCGAAACTCATATTGGTCGATAATTCGCTTATATTTTCCAATCTGTTCTACGTCATGACGAATCGTTTCTTCTAGAACGGGTCTTTCATTATCAAAAACACCAATTTTTGTGGATGTACTACCTGGGTTAATAACAAGAATTCGATTTACAGACAATGTTGCTACCTCCACTAATAAATTCAAAAGGAAGTGGAAACCTCATAAGAGGTAACCACACCTTTTGTAAAAGTTATATATGAATGATTAGCGACGGCTAATAATATCGTGACCGTTGCGTAAGTAAGTGCTACGAGAATTTTTCAAGCTTGCAATGCGCTCTTCAGCTAGACGATCTGCCGCTACATAAGTTGCTATGCCATCGCGTTTTGAAATTTCGATTACTTTTGCAATCGTGTCATAAATAGACTCAACACGTTTTAGTGCACGTTCTCTATTGTATCCATATAATTCGTCTGCTACGTTAATTACGCCACCTGCATTAATTACATAATCTGGTGCGTATACAATACCCATTTCATGAATGATGTCACCGTGACGATCTTCTTTTAATTGGTTATTTGCAGAACCTGCGATTACTTTTGCTTTAAGTTGTGGAATAGTTTCATCATTAACTGTTGCGCCTAATGCACATGGTGCGTAAATATCGCATTCAACACCGTAAATTTCATTTGGTTCAACTGCTGATGCACCGAATTCTTCTACAGCACGTTGTACAGCTTCTTTATTAATATCTGTAACGATTAATTTTGCTCCTTCAGCGTGTAAATGTTTGCATAGGTGATATGCTACGTTACCAACGCCTTGAACAGCAATTACTTTTCCTTCTAAATTGTCAGTACCGAAAGCTTCTTTTGCAGCTGCTTTCATACCACGGTAAACACCGTATGCAGTTACTGGAGATGGGTTACCAGAAGAACCGAATGATGGTGAGATACCTGTTACAAAGTCAGTTTCTTCGTGGATAATATCCATATCATCTACTGTTGTACCAACATCTTCAGCTGTAATGTATCGTCCGTTTAGTCCTTGGATATAACGTCCTAGTGCACGGAACATTGCTTCGCTCTTATCTTTACGAGGATCACCGATAATTACTGTTTTCGCACCACCTAAGTTTAAACCAGCTGCTGCGTTTTTGTATGTCATCCCTTTTGCAAGACGCAATGCATCTTCAATCGCCGCTTCTTCAGAATCATATGTCCACATTCTTGTTCCACCAAGAGCCGGTCCAAGTGTTGTATCATGAATTGCAATAATTGCTTTTAAACCAGATTCTTTATCTTGACAAAATACTACTTGCTCATAATCATATTTTTCTAAGTATTCGAAGATTTCTAATGTCATTGTCGTTTCCCCCTAATGTTTTACCCTTTTTGGTTTATTTTGAAGCAGTCGCAACTGCCAATGCTAATGAATATACTTTTGTTTCTGCTGAATCAGCACGAGATGTTAAAACAATCGGTGCTTTTGCGCCAGCAATCATTGCTCCTACTTTTGCATCCGCAAAGTATACGAGTGATTTATATAGCACATTTCCAGCTTCAATCGTTGGGACGAGTAAAATGTCTGCCTTACCTGCTACATCACTTACTATGCCTTTATGCTCTGCTGCAATTTGTGATACTGCATTATCTAAAGCAAGTGGTCCATCAACGATACAATCTTTAATTTGTCCGCGGCGATTCATTTGTGTTAACATCGCTGCATCAATTGTCGCCTGCATCGCTGGATTCACAACTTCTACTGCTGCAATTGGTGCCACTTTTGGCAAGTCGATTCCTATTGCCCGGGCAACTTCTACAGTATTTTGTATAATAGCAGCTTTTTGTGTTACATCAGGTGCGATGTTCATCGCTGCATCTGTAACGAAAATAAGACGATCATAATTTGGAACTTCAAATGCTGCTACATGTGAAAGTACGCTACCTTTACGTAGGCCCCACTCTTTGTTTAACACAGCCTTCAAAATATTCGCTGTTGGGATGTTACCCTTCATAAGCACGTCTGCCTCACCATTTCTCACAGCTTTAACAGAAAGTTCTGCAGCCTCTGCATTAGACATTGCTGCAATCACTTCAACATGTTCTGAAGTTTGTAAACCATGTTCTTGTAGCATCCCCATTATTTTTTCTTGATTTCCATATAGACGAAATTGAGCTAGCTGTAATTTAATTGCTTTCGCTACAGCTTCAATTACTTCATGATCTTCAGCTACTGCTACAGCTACAGTTTTTTTAGGCTGTCCCGCTGCTTGATCAATTAAGTATTCTAACTTCATATTTTGTAATCAACCCTTTCCGTCGTCCCTCGTCTATTTATAAAGCAAATACCGTGCCAACTTTTAAAAGTGGTCTTACCAATAATGAAAACGCATTCAAAATGCAGTAAAATCAATACTTTGGAAAATAACAAAATATTCTGTCTTATTTTGTCGCTTTTTGTATACCATGCAATAAATTGCACGGTACGCAATTTATTGCATGCTATTTTTTGCATGGTCATACTTTTCTAGCTTATAATATAAATTTCGAACGGAAATTCCTAATGCTTTTGCAGTTTGTGTTTTATTCCCATCAAATCTCTCCAAATATTCATGAATAATATTCCCTTCAAACTCTGTTACTAAATGTTCAAGTGGCTTTTCTTCTAATTCAGGTAATAAATGAGATTGCTTTGACTCCACCTGCTCTTCATTATGTAATGGCGGTAAATGTTGTACATCAATATAGATCTCGTTATAATTCATAAAAATAATCGCTCGTCCTAAAATATTTTCAAGTTCTCTCACATTTCCTGGCCATTCGTATGATTGTAAATATAAAATAGCTGAATCAGTGAGCCCTTCTACATTACGACCATAATCTTGATTAATTTTTTGAATCAACCTGTCCGCAATTTTCGGTATATCTCCTTTACGTTGACGAAGAGATGGAATTTGAATTGGAATTTTATTTAATCGATAATATAAATCCTCCCTAAACTTCCCTTCTAGAATAGCCTTTTCTAAATTCACATGTGTCGCTGCAATTACTCGAACATTAATGGGTATCGCTTTCGTTCCACCAACTTTTACAATTTCTTTTTCCTGCAATACACGAAGGAGTTTCGCTTGTGTATTTGCAGATAACTCCCCTATTTCATCTAAAAAAATACTACCGTTATTCGCTTCCTCAAAGAACCCACGTTTCCCGCCTCTTTTCGCTCCAGAAAACGCCCCTTCCTCATAACCAAATAATTCACTTTCTAACAACGTCTCCGAAATGGCCGCACAGTTTACACGGACGAACTTATTATATTTTCGATTACTTCCATTATGGATTGCATGTGCAAACAATTCTTTACCAGTCCCAGATTCACCGCGTAACAGTACTGTTGCTGGTGTATTCGCTCCTAGCTTCGCCTGTTCGATAGCTGCCGTTGTTTCATCTGAATTTCCGACAATATCATCAAATGAATATTTTGCTTCTAATGTGCGAATAATTTGCCTTGCTCTATTCAATTCATTTGTTAACTTTTGAATTTCCGACACGTCACGGATAACACCGACGCTTCCCTTCAATATTCCATCCACAATAACTGGTGCTACGTTTACAATTACATCGCGCTTTTTTTGTCCAATCTTCATATGTATTCCGCGCACTGCACGACGCGTTCGAAGTACTTTCATATGCATACTTTCGCCTTCTACAATATCAGTTGTAGCAGGCTTCCCAATAATATCTTCTTCTGTTAAACCCGTTAATTTCGTATATGCCGGGTTAATGACTAAACCTCTTCCTTTTTCATCCACAACCGAAATCGCTTCTTCAGATGAGTTAATAATTGCCTCTAATAGTGTTTGAATTTCTTTTAAGTCTGTAACTTCTTCCGCTAAATCTACAACTTCTGTTATATCTTTAAAAATTGCAAATGCCCCTTGTACCTCTCCGCCCTCTTTTAATATCGGTATACGCGTTGTAATAATTTTCTTTCCATTCTCTAATGTTAGTTCATAATTTACTTCTATTTGTTTCGTACGTATAATGCGAAGTAATTTACTAGTGGGAATGACTTCTAAAATATATTTTCCTATCGCCTCTTCTTTTTTATATCCGATAATACGCTCTGCACTTTTATTAAAAAGACGAACTTGTCCCTCTCGATCAATTACGATCATGCCGTCATGCGTAGAATTTAAAATTAATTCTCCTTGTTGCGTTTGTTCCTCTAACCGCCCAATTAACCCTTCCTTCTCATGCGCTAATCCTGTAACAATTTTTGCAATATCACCTGGTATAAGAAGAGTGTCTTTTTTCTTTTTTTCCAATAAAACTTTATGTACATCATCTTCACCTGTCATATCAAATATTACATCGACATGCATAGAAAGAAATGGAGTTACACTTTCTCCAATTGCAATCCCATATTCCTTAGCAATTTGTAATCCTTTTGCCACCGGATTTATATCAATAATCCCTATAATTTGAAATATATTCGAACTTTGTAACAGATTCAGCAGTGCGCTCCCGCCTTCACCTGCACCAACAATTAATACTTTTTGTTTCATATATTACACTTCCTCTCGAAGTAGCTCTGCAAATTTTTTCACACCTTTATCTTACTCGTTCAGCAACCTCTTGACAAACCACCTTTCCATATAACATCATTAAAATATACGAAATAATCTGAAAAGGAGCGTTATGTATGCAGCGTTACGTTGCTCTACTATTAGCACTCATCCCTATTTCATTAGCTGTGTTTGGTATAAAGTTAATGAGAGATACTGTATTCGGGATTCTATTTCCACCAATCTCTATACTGTGGTTACAATTTTTAATCGGCGCTCTCTGCTTCGGGCTCGGGTTTTATATCTTTGGTGGCTTCGTCGTACACCGAGATCGCAAACGAAATAAAGTACAAGCTCGCTTCAGAAGATAGGAAGGCCCCACTATTTATAAATAAAAAAATGAGACCGTTACACGCGGTCTCATTTTTTTATCGGCAATAACGTTCTTGCCGTTTCAGGGTAATCAGTAATAATCGCCGATATATTCATATCAAAATATTTACGCATAAGCGTTTCTTCATTAATTGTATAAGGGCGAACCTCTACACCACTTTCCATCGTTAGTTCAGCAATAGCATCTTGAAGATAACGATAATTCGGATGTACTGCTGTAGCTCCCATTTTTTTCGCGTATGCCCACGGACTATGCAAACCTTCGCGATATAAAATAGCTGTTTGAATATCAGGAGCCATCATATGGCACCGTTTCATACTGTAGTGATTAAACGAAGAAAATATAACGCGATCCTCTAAACTAAATTTCCGTACAAGCGTTATTACTTCTTCCTCTAAACCTCTGTATGGAATTTTATTATTTTTAAGTTCAATATTAAGTAGCAAACTCGTTCGTTCAAGCCATTCTAATACCTCTTCTAAAAGTGGTATTTTGCAAAAACCTACTTTATCACTAAATTTATAACTTGCATCTAACTTACATAAATCCTCATATACATAATTCCGAACCGCACCTTTTCCATTTGTTGTCCGGTCCACTGTTTCATCATGAATGACGACAACTTTTCCATCTTTCGTTAATTGAACATCAAGTTCAATTCCATCCGCTCTAGAAGACTCAGCCGCTTCAAACGAAATCATTGTATTTTCTGGGTACGTTCCAGCCGCACCACGATGTGCAAATATAAGAGTCATCCTCACTCCCCCAATCTTATGCTATACTATACGAAAAAGGAGGTACTTCTATGAGACCATTACAAATTTCTCCAGATACTGCAGTCCGCTTATCAAAAGCACTAGGTGTTCCACTTGAACAACTCATGCATATGCCGCAGCACATTTTAATTCAAAAGCTAGTTGAATTAGAAAAACAAAATAAAGACGAAGAATAATACAGTCCTGTTTTGCAGGGCTTTTTATTTCCCTCCATTATACCATGGATACTTTCCCTACTAAAATTCTTCAATAGATGTACTTCGGTGCAATTTAGCCGTTCCTTCATCATTTAATAATGAATCATATCTTTTCTTTTTTGTTACAAGTCATAAAGAAAGTAGACTATTTATTTATAAGTCCCCATTGCATCCTTAAAACACGATAATACAAAACTAGAAAGCCTTTATATTATTTTTTATTGAACGTGCGGAGCATCCCCTGATTCGTATAGTTCTTTCGCCTTTTCCTCCCCGAATGTAGTTAAAATATAATGTTGCTCTTCTAACGCATCCATTGCTCTAGTTGCTTTACAAACGCTATCTTCTTGAGCATCCGAGAAATAATTGTGATCTTCTACAATTTTACTAAAATCTTTTTTCACCCATCTATCAGCAATTGCTAATAGCTCATTTTTCTTCGCAAAGCTACTCTTATTTATGATTTCTTTTAATTTTTTAGCATTATTTTGAACCATTGGGATAGAGCCCGATTTTCGTTCTGCCACCACTTTTTGATGAGTCATGTGATGCATCGCTGTAATGACTTCGCTTTCAGTAGAATTTTCAGTAACATACACATCAACAAAGACTCCATCTACCTCTCTACCTACTATCGTTTGGTCTTCTTTTTTGTCTATTTGAGCACTCACCTCTTTATCAGCTGGATTATCGGCAAGTTCTAACATTCCAAATGTAACTGCTACAGCAAGAACTCCCATAGCTGCTACTATTCCTAACCAAGTTAAAATTTTATTTTTCATTCCCCTTCTCCCTATCTATACCTATTTAATTACCTTATAAAAAACTCACTTATATGTAATATTACTAAAAATAGGTTTTATTTTCCATGGTATGAAATAATCTCTTTTTCTCAACAAAATAAAAAGACCAACGAATCATAAAATTCATTGGTCATTGAGTGAAAAGTTTATTGGTTTTAAAATTGATATTAAGTATAGATTTCAAGAATTTGTCGGCTTAGCTAAAGAGTAAACCCTTACTATCTTTACTCTCAGCTAGCTTTATGTTCAAGTCTCAGTTTATCCGCAACCATTGCGATAAACTCAGAGTTCGTAGGTTTTGCTTTTGACATGGATACTGTATAGCCAAATAAGGATGAAATAGAATCAATATTACCACGGCTCCACGCTACTTCAATCGCGTGACGAATTGCGCGCTCCACACGGCTTGCTGTGGTATTATATTTCTTTGCGATATCTGGATACAATACTTTCGTAATCGATCCTAATAATTCGATATCGTTGTATACCATGGAGATTGCTTCTCGTAAATACATATATCCTTTAATATGAGCGGGTACACCAATTTCATGAATGATACTCGTAATACTCGCATCTAAGTTTTTCGGTTTTCCATCTACTGTTGTTGCTGATCGGAATGATGGTAGTGGACGTTTAATCATAGCGTTTGCTTTACCACTCACTTGACGAATATGACTCGTTAAATTCTCCATATCAAATGGTTTTAATATGAAATATGAGGCACCTAAGTCAACTGCTTTTTTCGTCACATCTTCTTGCCCAAATGCTGTCAACATAATTACGCTAGGCTGTCTTAACCTTTCAATATGTCGCATTTTTTCCAATACAGCTAACCCATCTAAATGTGGCATAATAATGTCTAAAACGAGTACATCAGGTTGCTTATCTGTTAATAAGTTTAAACACTCTTGACCATTATAAGCAATACCGATTACTTCCATATCATCTTGAGCGGCTACATAGCTCTCTAACATTGATACTAGTTCTTTATTATCATCCACAAGACATACTTTAATTTTCTCCACAGCTTTTCCTCCCTTACCGAATCGATTCTCCGACATGTGTATCCTTCTAGGCTACATGAATTGTTCGACAATTGTGTGAAAATTCCCTTTTAAAGTTTCTTACTTTCCGATAAAATCACAAAAAAATATGTTTATCGTTCATTTATTCCCTTTCGCAACACATTCCATCATAGAAATACAACGAAACGTTCAACCCTTTTCTTTTATTTTACAACAAAAAACACCTCTTGCGGAGCTTTTACAAAATTTCAACGAATTTTTCAACAGAAAAAACGAGCTAATATGTATTAGCTCGCTTTTTTCTCTTGATCATAAATATTAATTCCAGCTTGATGTAACATCCATTCAATATGAACACCATATCCTGATGTTGGATCATTTACAAATACATGTGTAACAGCACCAATCACTTTTCCATTTTGTACAATTGGACTTCCACTCATTCCTTGTACGATACCGCCCGTTTTCGCTAATAGGCGCTTATCTGTTACTTTTATGACCATACCCTTTGTGGCTGGAAATTTTTGCTGCACTGTACTAACAACTTCAATATCAAACGCTTCTACTTTATCTTGATCAATAACTGTTAATATTTTTGCCGGCCCTTCTTTTACTTGATGAGATAATGCGATAGGCATTGCTTTATCCATTATACCGTTTTTCATATTTGTATTTAATTTTCCAAAAATACCATATGGACTATTAATTGTAATATTGCCAATCACTTCACGATCAGGTGAGAATCTTGCTAATTTCTCCCCTGGATTCCCATGACTACCTCTTTCAATTGATGTAACTGTCGAGCGCATAATTTGTCCATCTTCGACTTGAATCGGCTTTTTTGTATCATTATCAGAAATAACATGACCAAGCGCCCCGTATTTCATAGAATCCGGATGAACAAATGTCATTGTTCCAATTCCAGCTGCCGAATCACGAATATACAAGCCAATTCGATAAGACGACTCACCGTTGTCTTTTTGTGGCGTTAGTTTCGTGCGAATATATTTTCCATCTCTTAACAATACAAGATTAAGCGGTTCACCTGTTTCTCCACTATTATGAATAAACGGTGCTACATCACTCATTCTTTCAATTGTTTTACCATTAATTTCAGTAATCATATCTCCAATTTGTACACCTGCTGTTTCACCAGGAGATATTTTACCTTTTTCAGTTTGAATTAAATGATGGCCTACAACAAGTACACCTTTTGTATTTAATTTCACACCAATTGATTGTCCACCTGGAATCACCTTAAAATCTTTTAACACTTTCACATTTACTTTTTTCACTGGAAAACCAGCAAGCTGAAATACCATATCAGCTTCACCATTTTGATGAGAATTTACCATAAGTCCTTGTTTTTGTTCATTCGAACTCACTGTAAACACATGACGATTTGTGGATGAAGCTTTGAAAACTGGTAATGATGATATTTCTGATTGTTGTCCCTCAAAAACAACAAGTTGTTTCGGTGATGAAATAAACGTTCGAAGCGGTTTAAAACATCCAATAAAAACTAAAGAAACAAGGAGACAAAGACCTATTATTTTTCGAAATTTTTCTAATTTCAACTTGTTCACTCTCCTCGCTCCTACCCCACATTCAGCCTTTTGGCTTCACTTTTTAATCTCTCCTTGCAGTGCTTTATTTATAACCGGAAGAATTAAGAAATCGTCATTTGAGAAAAAAAGCTATCCATTACTGGATAGCCTCTGCTGTCTGTTTAAAATGATGCGCTTGCGTAAGTAATTCTTTCGCATGCTCTGTCGTTAAATCTGTAATTTCCACACCAGAAATCATTCGAGCTATTTCTGTTACTTTATCCTCCATAGTTAAAACAGTAACTGATGTAATTGTCCGATCATTCGCTACTTGTTTTCGAATAAATAAATGCGAATCCGCCATTGAAGCTACTTGAGGTAAGTGCGTAATACAAAGTACTTGCGAGTTTACTGATACTCGATAAATTTTTTCCGCAATAGCCTGTGCAACCCGGCCACTTACACCCGTATCCACTTCATCAAAAATAACAGATGCAACCCCTTGATGCTTAGAAAAAATGCTTTTTAAAGCTAAAATGATACGAGATAACTCTCCGCCAGAAGCAACCTTTGAAAGTGGTTTTAACGGCTCTCCTGGGTTCGTTGAAATATAAAATTCCACATGATCGTAACCATCCGCCGTAAGTCTTACCGGTGCACCTTCCACAAGGGGCTCTTCTGCATTTCCTTCTCTCTTCATAATTCTCACTTCAAATTTCGTTTTTTCCATATATAATTCTTTTAATTCCTGATGAATTGCATTTGTAAGATGTTCTGCAAGCTCATGACGCATATTACTTAACAACGTTGCTTCTTTCAGAATAACACTTTCTAATTCCTTCAACTGTTTCTTCGTCGTTTCAATATGAACGTCTTTATTTTCAATCGTAAAAATTTCCTGTTCAATTTTATCAGCATACGCTAAAATCTCTTCTACAGTATTTCCATATTTTCTCTTCAGCATACGAATTTCATTCAAACGTGTTTCGATTTCATCTAAACGATTTGGATCATATTCCATCATATCGAGCTTTTCTCTCAGTTGATATGCAACCTCTTCTAACAAGTAATAGCTATTTGCAATTGAATCATGATTCTCTTGATACATTTCATCTAAATGTGTAATACTTTCCATTTGTCCCATTGCGCTTCTTACATTATCTAATCCTTGTCCGTCAGCACTTAACGAACGATATGCATCACCTAATGCTTTATAAATCTTTTCAAAATTAGAAATTTGCAATCGTTCCTCAGTTAATTCATTTTCTTCATCCATCTTTAAATCAGCTTTGCGAATTTCTTCATGCTGAAATTGAATTAAATCTAAGCGATGTGCCATTTGTTGTTCATTTTCACTTAACGATTTTAATTGTTTTTTTAATTTTTCATAGTCAGCGTATACATTTTGATATATGTCTAGTTGTTTAACGATTCGATCCCCATCAAAGTGATCAAGCATAAACAGATGTCGTTCTTCATTCATTAAATCTTGCGTTTCATGCTGTCCATGAATATCAACAAGTGTTTTCCCAATTTCTTTTAATATGCTAAGTGTAACAAGCTTCCCATTTACACGACATACACTCTTCCCGTTCGCAGCAATATCACGCTTCAAAATAATCATGCCATCTTCTATTTCTATATCTAACTCTTCTGCCTTTTCAATACATGGATGCTTCTCATCTTCAACATAAAACAGCCCTTCAATCTCAGCCTTTTCTGTTCCATATCGAACAAACTCTGCTGACCCACGGCCACCTACAAGTAAACTAATTGCATCAATAATAATCGATTTTCCGGCCCCTGTTTCACCGCTTAAAACCGTTAAACCTTTTTGAAAAGAAATATTTAATGCTTCAATAATAGCAAAGTTTCTAATCGATAATTCCGATAACAATGCCCCATTCACCTCGTTATAAAATAATCCCTTACTAAAGGATTTTCTCAGTTCTTCATTCAAATAATCATGCTATATATTTGTATGTATATACTCTTCTAACCCGCTTCATTGTACCAAACATTTGTTTTACGGGTCAATCCATCTATTTTCTAACTTTATGCATACAAAATATTATATTACAATTAGAAAAATCATATTTTTAACCAATAAAAATATCTTGTTCACTTCCCACTTTACGATGGAAAGCAAACAAGATTTTTTGTTACAACATATTTAAGAAACGATCAGAGACAACACCTGTATCGTCAGGTGTACGGCAAATAATTAAGCAAGTATCATCACCACAGATGGTTCCGATGATCTCATCCCACTCTAAATGATCAATAAGTGCTCCAAGTGAATGAGCGTTACCAGGCAATGTTTTTAGCACAAGCATATGTCCTGCCGTGTCTAATTTTACAAATGAATCCACTAGATTTCGTTTTAATTTTTGTAACGGGTTAAATCGTTGATCGGCTGGCAAGCTATATTTATAGCGCCCATCATGTAATGGCACCTTCACTAAGTGCAGTTCTTTAATATCGCGCGATACTGTTGCTTGCGTTACATTAAATCCCTCATTACGTAAAATATCAACTAATTCATCTTGTGTTTCAATTTCTTTGTTTGCAATAATTTCCCTGATTTTAATATGGCGCTGACCTTTATTCATACATTTGCACCTCACACTATCTCTTACCATAGTTTAAACATTGGTATACTTCACTTATTTATGTTAACTTATAATTCGTTTCTTGTACACAATTGTTTTTACAATCATTATACAATTACAACAAAAAGAGGAACAACATATGTTATTCCCCTTTCCCTTTTTGTTTTAGAACGTCATGCGCTTCTGTAACAACTTGCTCTATAGAAATCGGAGAATGATTTTCGCCATTCTCACGTTCACCATGCCATTTCAGATGAATTAAAAATTCAATATTACCATCCCCACCCGTAATTGGTGAGAATGTTAAACCTTCCACATCATAGCCCTCTTTTAAAGCAAAATCGACAATCATTTCCACAACAGCTTCATGTACTTTTCTATCACGAACGATACCTTTTTTCCCAACTTGCTCTCTTCCAGCTTCAAACTGCGGTTTAATTAATGCTGCTACATCTCCGTTAGGCATAAGCATTGTTTTTAAAACCGGCAGTATAAGCTTTAATGATATAAATGAAACATCAATACTTGCAAATTGAGGTAAACCACGTTCTAAGTCTGCTGGTGTCACGTAACGGAAGTTTGTTCGTTCCATTACAACAACACGCTCATCTTGACGTAATTTCCACGCTAGTTGATTGTATCCTACATCTAATGCATAAGATAATTTCGCTCCATTTTGAAGTGCGCAATCTGTAAAGCCACCAGTTGATGAACCAATATCTATCATAACTTTATCTTGTAAATCAAGATGAAATGTCTCTAATGCCTTTTCAAGTTTATAACCACCACGACTTACATACGGCATAACTTGCCCCTTCACCGTAATCTCAGTATCTTGCGAGATTTTCTCTCCTGGCTTATCAAGTCTCATTTCATTTGCATATACGAGTCCGGCCATAACGGCGCGCTTTGCTTTCTCACGCGTTTCTATAAGTCCTCGCTCTACTAATAGTACATCTACTCTTTCTTTTTTTACGCTCATTTGTTACGCCCTTTTTTGTTTTGATGGAATCATTGTATGAATACGGTCTACAACAGCATCTGTCGTTAAACCAATTTCTTCTAATAATTTTGTTACACTTCCGTGCTCTATGAAGCGGTCTGGAATACCCATTCGTTCAACTAATGCACTATGGTAACCATTTTCAGATGCAAATTCAACTACTCCTGTTCCAAAACCACCGATTAAACAAGCTTCTTCAATCGTTAAAATCGGTATATTCTTTCCTAGAAGATCATGTAAATATGCTTCATCCATTGGTTTAATAAAGCGAGCATTCACTACTTTCACTGAAACTCCAGCTTTTTCAAGACGCTCAGCGGCTTCCATTGCCATTGGTATTGTCGTACCAAACGTTAAAATAGCTGCTTGTGTACCCTCTTTTAACGTCTCCCACGTACCGATTGGAATCGCCTTTAATTCTTCATCCATAGGAACGCCAAGTCCATTACCGCGCGCATAACGCAGTGCGATTGGTCCATCTTCATATTGCATTGCCGTATAAACTAAATGTTGCCCTTCATTTTCATCTTTCGGCATCATAAGCACCATATTTGGCAAGTGACGTAAGAATGAGATGTCAAATACACCTTGATGCGTTTCACCATCTGCTCCTACTAATCCCGAGCGATCTATTCCGATGAAAACATTTAAGTTTTGGCGGCATATATCATGAACAACTTGGTCATATGCTCTTTGTAAAAATGTCGAATAAATTGCTAAGAATGGCTTCATTCCTTGCGTTGCCATACCTGCTGCCATTGTTGTAGCATGCTGCTCTGCAATACCTACATCAATCATACGATCTGGGAATTCTTTTTGGAATTTCTCAAGTTTTGATCCAACAGGCATTGCAGGTGTAATTGCTACGATACGCTCATCCGCTCTCGCTAGCTTAAGTACTGTTTCACTAACAACAGCACTCCATGCTGGTGCAACTTCTTTCGGCTTAACGAAGTCACCTGATTCAATTTTATAAGGTCCTGTTCCATGCCAAGTTCCAATAACGTCACTCTCAGCCGGTTTATAACCTTTTCCTTTTTTCGTAATAACGTGAACAAGTACTGGACCTTTTGTTTTCTTTGCATATTGCAACGTTTCGAATAACTTTTCATAATCATGCCCATCGACTGGACCTAAATATGTAAAGCCTAACTCTTCGAAAAAGACACCAGATACTAGTAAATATTTAAGACTATCTTTTATTTTCTCTGCTGTCGCAGCCACTTTCCCACCAACTGCTGGGATTTTCTTTAATATATACTCTAATTCATCTTTTACCCAGTGATATTTTCCTGCTGTACGTAAACGACCGAGTACATTATGAAGCGCACCAACGTTTGGTGCAATCGACATTTCATTATCATTCAAAATAACAATCATGTCTGTTTTTTCATGTCCAATATGGTTCAATGCCTCTAAAGCCATTCCGCCTGTTAAAGCACCATCCCCAATAATTGGTATAACATATTCTTTCGTTTTCTTTAAATCACGTGCCAGAGCCATTCCCATTGCAGCCGATAACGACGTTGAGCTATGACCAGTTTCCCATACATCGTGCTCACTTTCGCAACGTTTCGGAAAACCACATAGACCTTGATATTGCCTTAATGTACCAAACTCTTTCGCGCGTCCAGTTAAAATTTTATGTACATAGGATTGATGTCCTACATCCCATAAAAATTTATCTTGCGGGCTATCAAATAATTTATGCAGAGCAATTGTGAGTTCTACTACACCTAAATTAGGTGCAATATGTCCACCTGTTTGAGAGAGCTCTTCAATTAAAAACTTACGAATATCCTCACTCAATCCCTCTAGTTCACTGATAGACATATCTTTCAAAAAACTAGGGTTTTGAATTTGCGTTAGATCCACATGGATCACTCACTTTCATTTCATAATCTGTCAACATGTCAAATATTATAAAAAACATTTACACAAAACAAGAAATTCTCTTTTCTATTTTTCGTCTTGTCCCGCTATTAACCAGTCTATTGCGCCTTAATCCTATTATAAACCATATTTCTTTAGGCGATGAAAAAAATAGCCGCTAACACGAAGTGATAACGGCAATGTAATCTACATATATTTTTGCCAATAACAAGAAAAGAAAAACCTTTTCCTACATTTATATCATAAAATGATGAATGACTCAACAAATGAAAACGCTGTTATATTAGTTATTACGTTTTGCAATCAAATCGCAAATAGATAGTAAATATTCATCTTGTAATTGCAAGGAGCTAATCGCACCTTTTGCTTCTGCAATTGTTTCTTCTAAAATATCCTTTGCTCTATCTACAGTAAACAACGTCGTATATGTGCTCTTTTCATTAGAAAGATCGCTACCAATCGGTTTTCCAATCTCTTCTTCGGTTCCTTCGACATCTAAAATATCATCTCGAATTTGGAAAGCTAGACCGATATATTTGGCAAACGTAAGCAACCTTTCTTCTTGCTCTTCTGTCGCATCAGAAAGTATCGCACCCGCAAGTACAGCAAATTCAAGCAGTTTTCCGGTCTTATGTTTATGGATGTACTCCAATTCATCAATCGTAAGGCGTTTCCCTTCAGCTTCCATATCTGCCACTTGTCCGCCAACCATTCCTTCTGGTCCTGCTGCTTTTGCAAGTTCAAGTACAAGTCTTACTTTTTTTTCGGCTGAAATTTCTTTTTGTTCATATGCCATAATAACTTGAAAAGCATACGTCAATAAGCCATCTCCTGCTAAAACTGCCATCGCTTCACCAAATACTTTGTGATTTGTGGGCTTTCCTCTTCTTAAATCATCATCATCCATACAAGGTAAATCGTCATGAACTAACGAATATGTATGAATCATTTCAAGAGCACAAGCTGCACCTACTCCAAGATTTCTTTCTTTCCCAAACGCTTGTAATGTTGCAAACAAAAGTAACGGGCGGAGACGTTTTCCACCCGCTTCCAAAGAATATGCCATCGCTTCACGAAGTACATTTGGACATTGTAATTCATTTGCATAGCTTACAAGTTTCTCTTCTACGAAAGTTTTACTTTCCTTCAAAAAAGTATCAAAAGCAATCGTCACTATGCTTCATCTCCTAAAGCAGTAAACGGTTCAAGCTCTCCATCTTCCCCAAGAATAACTGCCATTTGTTCTTGTACATTCTTCAACTTCTCATCACAAAGCTTAGATAATTCCATACCCTCTTTAAAATAAGAAATCGCTTCTTCTAAAGGTACGTCACCTTGTTCTAGCTTAGAAACAAGATGCTCAAGTTGCGAAATTGCCTCTTCAAAGCTTAATTTATTTTCCATTATTCAATTCACGCTCCTCTATGCCTGATACACTACAATCTAGTATTCCATCTTGTAATTGAACTGAAACAGCATCTCCAAGGCTTACATCTTTCACACTTTTTAACACTTGCTTCTCTTCATCATATACAAGCCCGTACCCTCTCATCATTACTTTAAGCGGACTTAACGCTTCAAGTTTTTGAGCAGCTCTTACAAAAGCAAATTCTTTCGTTTGAAGTAACGTTTGCATTTCACGTTGTAATTGCTTTTGCAACGTTTCAACAGCTACCTTCGTTTGCATAATTTTTTGAGATGGGTGGTGCTTCTCTAAATAAAATGAAAGTTGCTTTAACTGATTCACCTTTTTATCAATATAGCGCTCTTTCGCTAAAACAAGCTGTTCTAGCGCTCTATCTAATTGCTCTTCCTTTTGCTCATATACTTGTCTTGGATAACGGAACGCATACGATTTTTGCAACACTTGTAGTTTTTCTTCTTTTTTATGTACTAACTCTTTCATTGCTCTTTGCAATCTCAGAGTTCTTTGTAATACCTTTTCTTGTAACTCTATAATGTTAGGTGCTGCTAGCTCAGCTGCTGCAGTCGGTGTTGGCGCGCGTAAATCTGCAACAAAATCTGCGATTGTAAAATCCGTTTCATGGCCTACTGCCGAAATAATAGGAATTTCACTCTTAAAGATTGCTCTTGCAACCATTTCCTCATTGAAAGCCCATAATTCCTCAATAGAACCTCCACCACGACCAACGATTAGTACATCTATCTCTCCCATTTCATTCGCTGTACGAATCGCTTGTACAATCGAGGGAGCCGCTGACTCCCCTTGTACAAGTACCGGAAATACAATAACATTCCCAATTGGATAACGACGTTTAATCGTTGTTATAATATCACGAATCGCTGCTCCTGTTGGCGACGTAATTACACCTATTGTTTTAGCGTAAGGAGGAATTGTTTTTTTATAAACTTGAGAAAAAAGTCCTTCTTCTTCTAAACGAACTTTTAACTGTTCGTACGCTAAATGTAAATTTCCGACTCCGTCAGGCTGCATGTCTTGAATATAAATTTGATAAGAACCACTCGCCTCGTAAACAGAGATTTTCCCTTTCACGAGTACCTTCATCCCATTTTCAGGTTTGAATTTAATATTACGATTATGACCCGCAAACATAACCGCTGCGATTCTTGCATTTTCATCTTTCAATGTAAAATACATGTGGCCACGGCTATGATTTTTAAAGTTGGAAATTTCACCTTTTAACCAAACAGACTGCAAATGCGGATCATATTCTATTTTTGTTTTTATATAGCGTGTTAACGCTGTAACGGTTAAATATTGCTTCTCCATTTCTCTCTCCTCATAGCCGACTCAAATTATTTACAAACGACACCTTCACGTTTTGCAGATTCAACAGTATTATGAAGAAGCATTGTGATTGTCATTGGACCAACACCCTTTGGCACAGGTGTAATGTAACCCGCAACATCTAACACGTTGTCAAAGTCAACATCACCACAAAGTTTTCCTGTTTCTAAACGGTTAACACCAACGTCAATTACAACCGCTCCTTCTTTAATATAATCCGCTGTTATCATTTTAGGTCGTCCAACAGCTACGATTAAAATATCAGCTAACTTCGATAACTCTTTCATATTTTGCGTCTTAGAATGACAATATGTGACAGTTGCATTTTCATTTAAAAACAATTGCCCCACTGGTTTACCGACAATATTACTTCTTCCAATTACTACTACATGTTTTCCAGAAATATCAAGATTTGTTTCTTTTACTAATTCTACAATACCATGCGGTGTACATGGAAGGAATGTATCTTGTCCCGTCATCATACGTCCCACGCTGATTGGGTGAAATCCGTCTACATCCTTTTCTGGTGAAATTCTTTCAATGATAGCTTTTTCTTCAATATGTTTTGGTAAAGGTAATTGCACTAATATGCCATTAATACGGTCATCGCCATTTAAGCGATCGATTTCAGCAAGCAAACGTTCCTCAGTAATTGTTTCAGGAAGTTCAATTAGCTCTGAGTAAATCCCTACTTGTTCACAGCCTTTTTCTTTTCCTTTCACATAAGAACGAGATGCTGGATCTTCTCCAACTAAAATAACTGCTAATCCTGGTACAATACCTTGCTCTTTCAACTTCACAACTTCTTCTGTTAATTGTGCTCGTTTTTTCTCCGCAACTTCATTTCCTTTGATGATTACTGCTACCATTTTAAGATTCCCCCTTAAAGAATTTACAGTGTATCTTTTATATTAGATAAAACGCCGTTAATAAAACGACGAGATTCCTCATCCCCAAATGTTTTAGCAATTTCAATTGCTTCGTTAATTGTTACGTTGTGTGGAATTTCTTCCATGTATTTCATTTCATACACAGCTACACGTAAAATACTGCGATCAACAATACTAATACGCTCAAGCTTCCACTTTTTTAAGTTTTGACGAATCGCTTCATCAATTGCTTCTTTATTTTCTACAAAACCTACTACAAGTGACTCTAGAAACTCATTTGTTTCTTCGCCTTCATCTAGCGTGTTTTCCACTGCTACTTTCGGTTCTAATTCACCTGTAATATCCATTTGGTATAATGCTTGCATTGCTCTTTCTCTAGCCGTCCTACGTTTCATTGTAACTCTCCTTTATGCTTCAAGTCTTTCCTTATACTTTGTTATATTATTATAATTTATAAGCCGTCAATTCACTTACTCTTACAGTTTTCATTGATTTTCCAACCTTATAATACAATGATAATAACACAATTTATCGTTTCACACACGGGTTACAAGGCTGAAAAATAATAAAAAGATTAACTTCAAGTTCCATATCTTATCACAATGTACGTTTTTTGGAAAAACGACACATCTTCTTGTTTATTTCTTATTTTTTGAAATAGTATAATAATTAGAGGGTTGTAATTTGTGAAGAAATGAAACGATAAAAAAGATGCCTATGTTACTAGGCACCTTTTCATTCTTACACTGGTTCGATTTCTGTTTTTTGTGTTTCGAATGTTACGCCAACGATGTGAACATTCACTTCTTTTGGCTCAAGTCCTGTCATTGTAAAGAGTGCTTGGCGAATATTGTCTTGAATCTTTTGTGCAACAACTGGAATTGCTACACCAAAATACATTACAACATAAAGGTCAACGATAATATCTTCGTTTGCTAATTCAACCTTTACACCTTTACCGTGATTTTTCTTACCTAACTTCTCAACAACATCTGTAGCAAAATTACCGCGCATTGCCGCTACACCTTCTACTTCAGCAGCTGCAATACCTGCAATTACTTCAATTACTTCTGGTGCAATTTCTACTTTACCAAGAGTTGTATCTTGACCCATATCTAACATATGTTCAGCCATGAAAAAAACCTCCTTTAATGTATCACTGCGTCACAAGTTCATGCTCTTCCAAAAATTTCGTATTAAACTCACCTTTTACAAAATCAGGATGATCTAGCAATTGCAAATGGAACGGGATTGTTGTATGTACGCCTTCAATGACAAATTCACTAAGTGCGCGCTTCATTTTTGCAATTGCCTCTTCACGTGTTTTTCCGTGAACAATTAATTTAGCAACCATCGAATCATAGAAAGGTGGGATTGAATATCCCGGATATACAGCTGAATCGACGCGAATACCAAATCCTCCTGGTGGTAAGTACATTTCTACTTTACCTGGAGATGGCATAAATTTTTTGGCAGGGTTTTCCGCATTAATTCGACATTCAATTGCCCAACCATTAAATTGTACTTCTTCTTGCTGTAACGATAACTTTTCTCCTGAAGCAACAAGAATTTGTTCTTTAATTAAGTCCATTCCCGTTACCATTTCAGTAACCGGATGCTCAACCTGAATTCTCGTATTCATCTCCATGAAATAAAAGGTTTTCGTTTTATATTCATAAATAAACTCAACCGTACCAGCACCTGTATAATCAACCGCTACCGCCGCTTTAACTGCCGCTTCGCCCATCTGCTTGCGAATATCTTCATCAAGTGCAGGTGATGGACTTTCTTCTAATAGTTTTTGCAAACGGCGCTGAATTGTACAATCACGCTCTCCTAAATGAATGGCATTTCCGTGTGTATCTGCCATTATTTGAATCTCAACATGGCGGAAATCTTCAACGTACTTTTCTAAGTATACACCAGGGTTCCCAAAAGCGGTACTAGCTTCTTGTTGTGTAATTTGAATTCCTTTTATAAGCTCTTCTTCATGGCGTGCAACACGAATACCTTTTCCGCCGCCACCTGCAGTCGCTTTAATAATAACTGGATATCCAATTTGATTAGCAAGCTCGATCGCTTCTTCGGTATTTTTAATAATTCCTTGTGAACCTGGTACAATCGGAACCCCTGCTTCTTTCATTGTATCACGAGCAACGTCTTTTGTGCCCATCTTTGAAATAGCTTCTGGACTTGGACCGATAAAAATCAAGTTACATTCACGGCATAACTCTGCGAAATCTGCATTCTCTGCTAAAAATCCGTATCCCGGATGAATAGCATCGCAGCCTGTTAACTTCGCAACGCTAATAATGTTCGTCAAATTTAAATAGCTTTCTTTCGAAATCGTTGGTCCTACACAATACGCCTCGTCTGCAATCTGTACGTGAAGTGACTCTTTATCTGCTTCTGAATAAATTGCAACTGTTTCAATATCCATTTCTTTACAAGAACGAATAATTCGTACAGCAATTTCCCCACGATTGGCTATTAATACTTTTTTTATCATCACAAAGACTCCCTTATTACGCTTTTACAAGAAATAGCGGTTGTCCATATTCAACAAGCTGTCCGTTATTAACAAGAATTTCAACAATTTCGCCCTCTACATCAGCATCAATTTCGTTAAATAACTTCATAGCCTCGACAATACATACGATAGAATCTTTCGATACTCTATCCCCAACACTTACATATGGAGGTGTATCAGGCGAAGAAGAAGAATAGAATGTACCTACCATCGGTGATGTGATCTTATGTAGATTTTCATCTTGCACAGTTTTCTTCTCTTCTTGTTTTGGTGCTTCTGCTTGCGCTGCTGCTACTGTCGTTTCAACTTCAACAGGCGCTACTGGTTGCATAGCTTGTTTTGCTGCAGGTGCTTGCACAGCAACAACTTCATTACCACGCTTTTTCATTTTGATTGTTGTACCGTCTTTTTTGTATTCAAATTCATCAATATTAGAGCTATCAATTAATTTAATTAATTCACGAACTTCTTGAATTTTAAACATGTAAAATCCACTCCCATACTCTTGTTTGTCCCGTTTTTACAGATTCTCGTCACGAAAACTAGATTGACTGTAAAAATACGATGTATTCTATTAGAAAATATATTTCATTAACTAATAGAAATATTTACTATTTCCATCTTACGATAAATTTTTTAAACATTCCAATTTATATTTCTTTATAATAAATCGAAACTCCTGTAAAAATATTATTCCAATAAAAATTTAATACCTAGTAATAATACCAAGTTTCACATGAAATTGGCAAGACCACTTCTTAAAAAACATTCACTACTTTAGCAAAACGTTACACAGCAAACATGCCATTCCCTCTCTACTCTTCACCACACCTATAGTCAATAACATATTTTTACCAAATATTATTTTTTTGTTTACACGCCGTTCATCATTCCTTCATATAAGAATAGTATGTTCAAAGTGTAGAAAATATATTGTGTCGAGGTGTGGAAATATGATATGGCTCATTCTCTTTTTACCTGCCGTAATCGTTTGGGCATGTGTTCTTTGCATCCACGTCAAATCCGGAAAAAGTAATCATCAGTACCATGAACCATTAATCTTTTACTCGCAACGTGTTTCTCCATTCCGAGTTGAACATAGTAAAAATAACTACAAAGACGAAATAGAAAAAAGCTATCGAAAATGATAGCTTTTTTCTATTCACACATTTACTTACATACTCTATTTTACTATTTGCATACCCTTTGCTTAGTAAAAGATAATAATCCGCAGGGAAATCCCTGCGGATTAAAGTTTCACTTATTTCGCTGGTGGATCAAATTTCACACCTACATCTTTTGATCCGCCTTCACTTCTTACAAGTTGAATAATTTTATTTGCTTCTTTCTGTGAATGTTTTGCCGCTTTAACCGTTACTCTAATATCAGTACCATCAGCTCTTACAAGAGCATCTGGATATCCTCCTTGAGATTTAATTACTGTCTCAAGTAATTCTTGCTTCGTTTCCATTGTAGTGATTGCATCAAAGTTATCTTTCGCTTTACTCTTTTCTGTTGCTGAAGATTTCGAAGAATTCATCACTTCTTGTAATTTCGCTTTCGCTTCACTACGTTGATCTTCCATTTGCATACGTAAAGCTGTGAAATTCTCATCACTTGATTGAACTGATACATTGCCCTCTTTTTTACTTGTTTCTTTTTTAGTATTTTCTTTTTTGTCTGTTTCTTTATTCGTTGTTTCCTTGCTTGTATTTTCTTTTTTCGGAGTTTCTTTAGGTGCTTCGTTTGTTACTGCTTTATCAGTACCTTGTTTTTCTTGTCCAATCTTTTCACCTGTTGCTGGCGATGCTGTATTCATTTTGTCAGGAGTTGTCACGTAATACACCGATAGTACAACAACTAAACTTAACATCGTTAATAGCCAAACTGTTTGTTTTTTTAACACTTTATTTCCTCCCTATCAATTTTTCGGTGAAACTGAAACGCGATGGGCCGGTACATCTAGCAGCCTTATCACAGCTTCTTTTACCATTGCTTTAACTTGTATATTATCCACTCCCTTTGCTACGACAAGAACACCACGTACTTTCGGCTTCTCTGTCCGTAAAACAACGGGAGTTTCTTTATCACCTTCACGTATAATGACAGTCTTTTCATCAAGAGACTCGTCCTCTACTTCCCTCTTACCGCCTGTTTTATCTGTTTCACCTGTTGTTTGTGAGCGTTTCACTGTATTTTTTTCTAAAATTTTTTCTTCAGATGAATCTAAATTCACCTTAATCGTTACGTCTTTTACTCCTGCTATTTCTTCTAAAGCAGCTTTTAATTCTTGTTCATACGCTTTTTCATATTTTTCTACATTTGACATACTATCATTACTTTTTTGTCCAAAAGTTGGTACGTCTTTTTCTTGGTTTTGAGTTTTTTGTTCTTTAAATACAGGTACTTCTTCTTTTTTACTTGAAAAGAGACTACTAGAAAACATAAGCAAAATTCCAAGTATGAGTAGGACAAGTAAAAACTTAGGTGTTACCTTTTTACCCTTCTCGTTGCTTTCTTTTTGATCCCCATTCAATAAGTTTCGAAAAAATGAGAACTTCGAATTTTTATCTTTATTGTCCATTTACTCTACCTGTCCTCCCTTCCATTTGAACTTGGATTTGTTTACCCTCTAGTTGCCACCTGCTTGAAAAGAAATCTTTCATTTCTACATTCGTTTCTTCCACTTTTTTTGGAGGCTCTTTCGTGTTAATTTCAATTGGCTTTACTGTTTCAATTGCATCATTTTTACTACGTTCTTTTTCTTTCAACGTCACAACAACAGATTGAATATCTTTCGCTGACTTTACTTCTTCTATATTTTCTGCTGCGACTATTTGTATTTCAGAGACAGTCATACCATACTTTTTCTCAAACTCTTTTCCTACTTCTTTTTTCATTTTGGTAGCCATCTCTTCTAAACTATATGCACGTGTTAGAGCTTGTATTTCTTTTTTCTTCGAATCTATTGAATTTTTTACAGATCCTTCTGCTACGTACTTTTCTTCATTAAAATTTGCAATTACTTCATTTACATCTGTCTGCAATAGTTTAAAAAGAGGCGTTAAAATTAATACAACTAACAAAAGACTTACAACGAATTTAACGTACTTTTGCAAATTCGAATTTGGAAGAATAAGATGAAGCATTGTCGCTAAGAGCAAAAAAACGATAATATTTCTGATCCACTCTGTAACAAATTGCATACTCTTCACCTCCTACCGCATCATAAGTGTAATATTCCCCGCAGCAATAATAATTGTAATACTTAAAAAGAACATAAATGATACGATAGCTAAGCAAGCAAATACGTAAATGATACTTCGTCCAATAATGTCTAAGCATTGAATAATTGCTCCGCCGCCAACCGGTTGCAATACTGCTGCTGCGAATTTATAAATAAATGCGATACAGAAAATTTGAATCGCTGGAAAAGCAACAATTAAACATAAAATGACGAGCCCAATAATTCCGACTGTGTTTTTCAATAATCCTGATGCGCTAATAACAGTATCTGCCGCTTCCGTAAACATCCTTCCAACTACTGGAATGAAGTTTCCTGTTACAAATTTAGCAGTTTTCACAGCTATTCCATCAGCAACGGCTGTTGCTGTTCCTTGTACAGATAATACTCCTAAAAAAATTGTTAAAAAGACACCGATAATCCCTACGCTAACGTTTTGCAGAAGCTTGGATAATTTCGTCACTTTATATTGATCACTCATTGTACTTACAATACTTAATATCGTTGCCAGTAATAAAAGTGGTAGAACGATATAATTCATAAGAAGCCCACTCGTATTCATTAAGAAAATGATAACCGGATGAAAAAATGATACAGATACAACCCCGCCCCCAGTTGCTATAAGCGCCAGCAAAATTGGCAATAACGCTAATATGAAATCTACCATTGTTTGTATCGTTTCTCTTGCATATGTCATAACGACATAAAAACTATTTAAAGCAAAAATAATAAGTACCATATATACAACAGCATCAGCAATTTTACTTACGCTACTTTTTGAAAAAGCGGATTGCAGTGATTGCAACAATGCACTAAAGATTGTGAGCATAATAAGTGTGCCAAGCAGTTTTCCATTAGCAGCAAGCTCATGAAATAAATATTTTAATAACCCTATCATCCACTCTTTTAGAGAGAATTCTTTTTCTCCCTTTACAAACTCCATAAAGCTCCCTTTTTGACTCTCTGGCAAATAGCCTCCATATTTTGTAACAAGCCCGTCCCAAAATTGCTTCACATCTTCAATTCCGAGCTTATCCAATTGTTGATCAACGACGTTTGTTTCTACAGGAGAAGCTTGTACAACAACCGGTAAAGAAAAGAAAAGGAAGCAAGCAAATAGCAGCTTAGCTCCAAACCTCCTCAACATTCACTCCCCCTTATCCCGTCGGTAAAAATCCGAGAATAGTTTCAATTACAACCGTCAAAATAGGAATCGCCATAACGAGAATTAAGATTTTCCCAGCAAGTTCAATTTTCGAAGCGATGGCACCTTGACCAGCATCTTTTGTAATTTGGGCTCCAAACTCAGCAATATAAGCAATTCCAATAATCTTTAGTAACGTTTCCACGTAGACGTTACTAACTTTCGCTTCACTTGCTACTCTCTCAATCATTTGTAAAATGGAATGAATTTGATCGATTAAAATAAGAAACATCACGCTACCTACGAACACAATAAATAAAGATGTAATACTAGATTTATGCTGATTCAAAACAGCAGCTAAAAACGTAGCAACGAGGCCTAATCCGACAATTTGTATAATTTCGATTCGAACCGCCTCCTTTACTGGAAGAGAAAGACACTTTTAATCTTGTCAAATAGCGTATTAATTAAAAATGCAACATGAAATAAAATGACGACAAAACCGACAAGGATAACCCAATTTGCAATATCCTCCCGCTTTAATTCTTTTAGTACAGTATGAATGAAAGCTAAAACAATGCCGATTCCGGCGATTTGAAATATTAATCCAACATCAATGGACATCGCCTTTCTCCCCCCTATAGCAGTAAAATTACAATAAGTAGCCCTGCTAGTACCCCTAAGCTCTTGATCATTTTTTCGTATTGCAGTTGTAATGCTTTCGCTTCTCCTTCTTCTCTCTCCAAATGTGTAATACATAAGCGAATATGTTTTTGTTGTGATTCACGATCATGTTGCCCGAGCGTTTCACCAAATTGCTGCAGTATTTCATACTCAGTTTGTTGAAATGCGGTTAACTTCCAGTTCTCTTTCAAACTATCTATCCACGCTTCTCTTACTGTTTGTTCTCCACTTTCTAGTTTTTTAGCGAAACTTTGAAATATCCAATTTAATGGCTTCGGCATTTGTTTCACTAATCGCTCGGCCGCTTCAGATAAAGGTGTGTGTCCATACATAATTTCTGCTTCTAATGATTGTAATGCCGCCTTTAATAACCTAAGTTGCCGCGGTCTCTCACTGTACCTTTTAGCGTATGAAAATCCGAAAAAGGTGCTGACAGCAACTATTAATACCGCACCAAATATTTTCACCATACGCCTTCTGCCTTTTTATGAGGTAGTACTGGTTTTCCAGCTCTATCTTTCACTTGCATTACCGTTCCTGGACCTCTCGCTTTTGACAATTCCACAAACCTGTCAAACACGCCAAGTTCCAGCACCGCTTTTAGTGATGGCCGCTTTACAACATCTTCATAGGAAAATCCGTGTGCACTTATAAAAAGCTGAACACCTGCATGCACCGCTTCCATAATTGCTTCACTATCTTCTTTACGGCCAATTTCATCTACGATCAAAATATCAGGACTCATAGAACGAATCATCATCATCATTCCTTCAGCCTTTGGACATGCGTCTAACACATCGACTCGTGTGCCAAAATCATATTGCGGGATTCCTTTCACACAGCCAGCAATTTCTGACCGTTCATCAACAATCCCCACTTTACAGGAAGGAATTTCCGAAGCACTTACCCCTTGACTCATGCAGCGTGCCACATCTCTTAAAAGTGTCGTTTTTCCCGTTTGTGGAGGGCCAATTACCATCGTGTTTAACCATCTTGTTTCATACAAATATGGCAAAAGCGGTTCAGCAATTCCTATTTTTTGACGAGCGATACGAATATTAAAGGAAGAGACATCACGAATCATTTTCACTGCGCTTTTTTCTGTAATGACTTTTCCCGCTAACCCGATTCTATGCCCCCCGCGAAGCGTCACATACCCACGTTTTAATTCCTCTTCCATCGTATAAATTGAGAATTGACTTAACTTATTCAATAAGTAAATAGCATCCTCTGCAGTAGTGATATAGTCATAAAAAAATACCTTTCCATGTGCAATACACTCTAGCGGTCTTCCAATTCGAACACGAATTTCCTCTAAAGCATCGTATTGCTTACATTCTTCAATTAAGTACTTCATCGTTTTTGGTAAAACTTCTAATACCTCTTTCATCGGCTTCTCCCCACTATACTCGACTTACTATTTCAGTAATGCGATAAAAATACAGCAAATTCCAAGCGCTAGAAAAAAGAGCTTCAAGAAAGAAATTTCACTTGCTACACTCGCTATCCCAATTGTCATTGTTAAAATTAATACGGTAGGTCCAACAAACGCTAACATACCATTTATAAACAACGCTTTCTTCGCATCATTCACATAAAGCATAAGCAAAGCAGCAAATATCTCCGCACTACCTGAAAATAATCGAAGTGCTCCCATAACAAGCACGGATGTTTCCATTGCCGCTAGCCACTGTTTCATTCTTCCACCTTCTCCCGTAACAGTTACTAACTTCATATTCTAAAAAAAAATATATTTGTACAACCATATGCAGAGGTTGTCTATTTCAGAAGCAAAAACATAACTTTTCTCTAAAGCCCGCATTCTAATCTGAATATTCATATTGTTTTGTGGTATATTATGGTATATTTAGTTTAAAAGGGGTATAAGCCATGCAGCACGTCACTTTATTACCACTAGATTTATGCTATACAAATGTGATTTTCGAGCTATCAAGTGATCCACATATAAAAAATGCATTAGGGCTAACGGTAGAAAACATCGAAGACACGAAAACATTTCTTCTTTTCGCAATAGAAGAAGAACGCCAAAAGAAATCATTATCGAGAATGATTGTAAATGAAGAGAATGAAATAATTGGCCTCACCACACTTAAACATATTAATAATGAGAAGAAGCAATCTCACATTGGTAGTTGGCTCGGCTATCCGTACTGGGGAAAAGGCTATAACGAGGCTGCTAAAAAAGAAATCTTTAAAATCGCTTTTTTAGACTTACAACTTTCCTACGTATTTGCTGGTGCTAAAACGAATAATATCCGCTCGTTAAAAGCACAAGAAAAACTACCTTATATTTCATTGCATGTGGAAAACAAGTTTCCAGACGAACACGCTGCACTAGAGAAAGAAGTAAAGTCGACTTGCTCTTTGCATGTCGTGTCACGTGAAAATTTTTTAAACTGGTTGGAATTACAGAGTGAGGAGGAAAAATATGAAGGCATTGAAAATTAGTTTAACCGTTGTAGTAGAATTAGCTCTTATTTATCTTTTTTCATTGTTGGTCGGTTGGTCATTTATAGAGACCTTTTTCCTTGGTAGTTTAGCAATATTTGCAATTATGTGGTTAATTATTATGAGTAACCATAGAAATAACATTACAGATCACGCAATAAGTAAAACATTAACTGGCGTTGAGACTGGCGAAATAAAACCATTTCAAATTGTTTTGACTCCATCTATTATGGCTACTCTTTCACTTGTTTTAGTAAGTTTTATTATAACCACTATTTACTATCTACCCTATTTCCTATAAAAAAAGCACTCGTGATTATCACGAGTGCTTTTCTACTATGCACGAGAAACGTATTTACCTTCACCAGTGTTGATGATAAGCATTTCGCCTTCGTTAATGAAGATTGGTACTTGTACAACAAGACCAGTTTCTAATGTAGCTGGTTTTGTTACGTTAGAAGCAGTATCACCTTTAATACCAGGCTCTGTTTCTGACACTTTTAATTCAACTGTATTCGGAAGTTCAACACCAAGTACTTCGCCTTGGTAAGTCATGATTGCTACTTCCATGTTTTCTTTTAGGAATTTAAGCTCGCGCTCGATTTGGTTTTCACCAAGCTCGATTTGCTCATAAGTTCCGTTATCCATAAATACGTGAGCCTCACCGCTTGCGTATAAGTATTGCATACGACGGTTTTCGATGTGTGCTTTTTCTACTTTCTCACCTGCACGGAATGTTTTCTCTTGAACAGAACCTGTGCGAATGTTACGTAGTTTAGAACGAACGAATGCAGCACCCTTACCTGGCTTTACGTGTTGGAAATCAAGTACTTGCCAAAGCGCATTGTCCACTGAAATTGTTAAACCTGTACGAAAATCGTTTACTGAAATCATGTAAAAAAATCCTCCTGTGTATTACAAAATAATAAGTTCTTTTGGTGATTTCGTAATTACTTCATTACCTTCACTTGTCACAATGATATCATCTTCAATACGTACGCCGCCAATACCTGGAATATAAATACCTGGTTCTACTGTTACAGCCATACCTGGTTCAAGTACTGTATCAGAACGGAACGCTAAACCTGGTGCTTCATGGATTTCAAGACCTATTCCATGACCAGTAGAGTGCCCAAAGTATTCACCATATCCTTTTTCCGTTATGTAGTCACGCGTTAGCGCATCAGCCTCGCGACCTGTTAAACCAGCTTTAATACCGTTCACACCACGTAGTTGTGCTTCTAAAACGATATTATAAATTTCTTTTAATTTATCAGATGGTTCACCGACTGCAATCGTACGAGTAATATCAGAGCAATATCCTTTATAATAAGCGCCGAAGTCTAATGTAACGAAATCTCCTGTTTCTATCACTTTTTCAGATGCCACGCCGTGCGGTAATGCCGAACGAAGACCTGAAGCAACGATAATATCAAACGAAGAAGATGTTGCTCCTTGTTTTCTCATGAAAAATTCAAGTTCATTTGACACTTCAATTTCAGATACTCCCGGGCGAATGAATGATAGAATATGCTCAAAGGCAGCATCTGCAATCTGTGCAGCTTCCTTTAATATCTTAATCTCTGAATCAGTCTTTATCAAGCGTAACTTTTCTACAAGTCCAGAAGTCGGGATAAATTCAGCATCAATCGCTTCCTTATGCGCTGAATAAGAACTATATGTAAGAGTATCTTGCTCAAAACCAAGCTTTTGAATTCCAAGCTCTTTCACTTGCTTTGCCACTTCATCAATGATTAATCCTGCGTGCTGTACAATCTCATATCCAACCGCTTGTTTACTTGCCTGCTCGACGTAACGGAAATCTGTAATAAATTGAGCACGATCTTTTGAAATAAGAACTACACCTGCTGTTCCTGTGAAATTAGCCATATATCTACGACTATGTTCATTTGTTAACAAAATACCGTCAATGCCAGCCTCATCAAACGCACTTCGTAATCTTTCAATTTTCTCCATTACTTTATGCCTCCCTCAATTTCTCCATTAATGCAAATAACGCTAACTTATAGCCATAAAAACCAAATCCAACAATTTGTCCTGCACAAACAGCTGCCGTCACAGATTCGTGACGGAACGATTCACGCTGATGAATGTTAGAAATATGTACTTCAATAACAGGAATCGAAATGCTCGCAATGGCATCACGAATCGCATAGCTATAATGCGTAAATGCTCCTGGATTTAAAATGATCCCTTCATATATATCTTCCGCTTCATGAATAATGTCGATAATGGCACCTTCATGATTCGATTGGAAACATTCTAACTCCACTCCCATTGTTTCTGCTTCTTGCTTCATATCTGCTTCAAGTGTCGCTAGCGTGCCCTTCCCATATACATTTACCTCACGAACACCGAGGCGATTTAGGTTAGGACCGTTTACGAGGAGTAACTTTTTCATATTCTTAAAACTCCTTAATATTAAATATCTATACAATATTTTAACATAGGAGTTACTTATTTGAATAGTTCGTCTTCTCTTGCCCTTCTTGTTCTACTTTATTGCTATTTACTGCGTAAGAAACAGAATATGCTATAAACACACCATACAATATAAAAATACATATTGTCGTCACAATTGTCTCTTTTGGTAAATGGAGCGCACTTTTAATAACAGGGGCCATTAAACCCATCCCAAAAAACAGCAATGCCCACCAAAATAGCCCATAAATAATTCCCGGAATAACCCCTTCAAACTTCGCAAAAAATGCTTTATACAAAAAGGCAATCAAAATTGAAAGAAGTCCCATACACACTATTCCTGACACATTGCCCCATACACCTTCTTTCCAACTTCCAAACGCAAATGGTAAAAGGAAATAATTCGGTCCCGCCTCCGTAAATGAAAATATATGAAGGAAATACCATATCCCGCCCCAAAAGATTCCACCAAACAAACCAATCTGCACAAAATTCCTTGTTCCTAATTGTTCTTGACTCACATCGACACCTCCACTCAATAGTATGCCCGAAACTATTTTGAAGCATGTTTAAATCCTGCGAAATTTGTCTATAAAAAGAATAAGAAATGTCCGACTCTCATAACATTTTCCCTTGTCATCTACTTGTATTTGCCGATAAAATAAAGGAAACTCGGTGATTGTCTTATTTCAAAACGACAGAACCCAGTATGACAATTGCCTCTTTTTCTACATAAGAGAGAAACAAATACAGGTTGGTGTTAACATGGCAGAAGAGTCAAAACAAATATATGGCGGGCAAGCGGTCATAGAAGGAGTTATGTTTGGCGGTAGAGAATATACTGTTACAGCGGTTCGTCGTAAAGATAAATCGATTGAATTTTATCGATTACCACGCGTTCGTAATAAAGTATTATCTACGCTGAAAAAAATTCCATTTTTACGAGGGATTGCCGCTATTGTGGATGCAAGTGCGAATGGAGCAAAGCATTTAAACTTCGCTTCAGAACGATTTGACGTCCACCCAGAAGATGATGAACAAATTGCAAATAAAAAAGAAGAACAATCAAAATTAACGATGGTATTAGGAGTTGCAGCGGTTGGCGTTTTATCTTTCATATTCGGTAAAGTCATCTTCACAGCAGTTCCTGCACTATTAGCTGAATTAACGAGACCGATTTTCCCATCTCATACCGGGCAAATCATTGTCGAAAGTGTCATTAAGCTCATGCTATTATTGAGCTATATATACTTTATTTCTTTAACCCCACTTATTAAGCGGGTATTTCAGTATCACGGTGCGGAGCATAAGGTAATCAATGCTTACGAGAATAACCTTCCTCTGACTGTAGAAAACGTTCAAAAGCAAACTCGTCTCCATTATAGATGCGGCAGTAGCTTTATTATATTTACAGTCATTATTGGAATGTTCGTTTATTTCCTCGTCCCTACAGATCCTCTTTGGGCACGAGTTATAAACAGAATTTTATTAATTCCAGTTGTACTTGGTATTTCTTTCGAAGTATTGCAATTTACAAATCGATTACGAGATATTCCCGTATTACGCGTACTTGGATATCCTGGATTATGGCTACAACTATTAACAACGAAAGAACCAACAGATGATCAAGTGGAAGTAGCAATTGCATCGTTTGAAGAATTATTACGTTTAGAGAACAAACAATAATTATTTAAAAATGGTGTTCAACTCCTTTCCTCATCGTTAATATACTAATTTCAATATATGTTTTTAGGAGGTGTTCCTTATGAATGGTCGTTCGTTTACTTTCGCTATATTTGTGCTTATTATCGGATTGGCAATATTCGGCCTTGTTTCATCTGTTATTACAAATCCCATGGGTGTATTAAGAAATATCGGGTACATGTTACTTGTTGTCGGTATCTTTTATTTGCTATACAAGATGTTTACAAATTCCAGTGGTTCTGCAAATTCGCAAAGCTCATATAAGCGTGCGGCAAAACAATCGAACCGCAAACATGGGAAACAAAATGTAGCACCCCTAGGCAATTCTTTCTTTAAGTCAAATACTTCTAATGACAAAAGTAAAAAAGGGGATTCTTCCACTTTGAAACGAAAAAGAAAACAGTCTCATTTAACTGTCATTGAAGGCAAAAAAAGCAAAAAGAAAGACCGTGCTTCCTTTTAGGAAATACGGTCTTTTTTTATACTTTGAAGCACTTCTTTTAAACTTTTCTCTCTCATACTTTCAATTCGAAGATGATGATTTTCAAATGGTAAATTCCGTGTCACATCATTAGGTACAACAACGCACATTAATCCCGCTGCAACTGCTGCTCTCAATCCATTTAATGAATCTTCAAATACAACAGCTTCAGACGGCTTAATTCCTAACTCTTCTATTGCAACTCGATAAAGAGCTGGATCTGGTTTTACCTTCTCAACATCTTCCCTCGTTTTAATTACTTCAAAATATTCTCGAATCTGTAGCTCTTCTAAAAAATGAATAACCCATTCTCTAGATGAACTAGAAGCTAGTGCGATTTTCAATCCCATTTCTTTCGCTTCTTCTAAATATTCTTTTACCCCGTCACGCGCTTCTGGTATTTTCATTTTCTCTTTATGTAAAGTTGCCACTTTTTCTTTTAATACACTTTTGTTAAACTTCTCTTTTAATTGATCATTTAAATATGCAAAAAGCACCTCATCTGTTGTTCCAATGCATTTCGCAAATTCCTCTAAAGGTAGCTCTCCGCCGTATTCACGAACAGCATCTCTGAAAGAGTGAAACCATATCGTTTCTGTGTCCACAATTAATCCATCAAAATCAAAAATAATTGCTTTCATAATTCTCCCATCCTTTTCGAATTGAAATAAAAAAGGAAACGCCATCCGTTCCCCTTAATTACTTTTCTCTTCATTTGCTTTTTGAACACCACGAAGTGTTTCCACTCGAACCTCATCTTGTTCAAAGTATTGTACTAAATCACCGATACGGTCAATTGATTCCCAACTTAAATGATGTTCAATTCCTTCTACATCATTATAAATTTTGCTTTCATCCACACCGATAATGCGCATAAACTGTTCTAACAATTCATGTCGATATACGAGACGTTCCCCGATTTTTTTACCTTTTGATGTTAATACAAGCCCTCTATATTTTTCATAAATTAGATATTCGTCTTTGTCTAATTTTTGTACCATTTTTGTTACAGAGGATGGATGTACACTAAGCGCTTCAGCAATATCAGATACACGGGCATAACCCTTTTCATCAATCAACAAATAAATTTGTTCAATATAATCTTCCATACTAGGGGTAGGCATCGGTTTCCTCCATCCAATTTCATTTTGCTTATTCCGTACGAAGCAATCAATAAAATGATACACCAGAAAGAATAACGTGACAAGGTGGAAACGAGCCTAAATCTGCAAAAGTGAAAAGAACCTGCATTCAAATACAAGTTCCTTTCATGTAAAATATTGAATTTCTGCTTCAGGAAAAAAGTGATGAATATATCCTCGAATCGTTTCTTCCAATACTTCTGCATCATCTTTTTTATATACATATTTCCCAATTCCATATCGTCCCCATTTATACTTTCGCTTCTCTTCATCCATTTCAAGCTTCGTATTTGGATAACGCTCTTGAATAACCTTTTTTGCTGGTTTCGTAAAACGATGCTGAATTAATTCAAACGTTAAATTTGGTATCGTCATATCTTTCAGCGCATTGTACAGTCGTTCAAATAATTCACGGTATCCTTCTTCCCATCCCTCATGCATATAAAGTGGTGCAACTATAAAACCAAGTGGATAACCTGCACCTGCTACTTTACGAGCCGCCTCAATTCGCTCTTCAAACGGCGATGTCCCTGGTTCAAAATTTTTAATTACATATCGTGAATTTATACTAAACCTGAAACGAGTTTTCCCATTATGCTTTGCATCTAATAAATGATCAACATGCGAATATTTCGTAACGAAACGTAAACGCCCATATTCACTTTCTCCAATGAATTCAATCGCCCGCTTTAATGCATGTGTTAAATGATCAATCCCAACAATGTCTGATGTACACGCCGCTTCAAATCTTGTTATTTCAGGTTCTCTTTCATCCATATATTGCTTTGCCTTCTCAAATATTTCATCGAGATTCACATACACGCGAACGTAAGGCTTACTCCCAAGTGTCGTTTGCAAATAACAATAATGACAATGCCCCATACACCCTGTTGCGAGCGGGATTGCATATTCAGCTGACGGTTTTGACGTATCAAACTTTAATGTCTTCCTCACCCCAACGACAAGCGTTGCCTTTGCATTACGATACTTTTGCAAATCATTTTCTCCTGGTAAATTTCTAATTTGATTATGTGATGTCGTTTCACGAATCTCTAGTCCCATCTTCGTAAACTTCTCATAAAGCTCTTTTCCAAGCGGATATTCAAGTGCCTTTGGTTCAAAGTAAATGAGTTTTGGCATAAATGGTTTCATGTGCTTCCCTCCCTCTCGTTAGTATGGGAAACGTTGAAAAATTAACACTCATTAAAGTTTTCCACTTCAGTAACTTGCGTTGCAAGTTACTGAATGTTATAATTTGGATAACAACTACCTTGCAACGCAAGTTACCTGAGTAAAAGGTGGTGAAATCATGCACAGCCAAATGTTAAAAGGTGTACTAGAAGGTTGCATCCTATACATCATTTCACAAGAAGAAGTGTACGGATATGAACTGAGCACAAAATTAAATACACACGGCTTTACATTCGTAAGCGAAGGAAGCATATATCCGTTATTGTTACGTATGCAAAAAGAAAAATTGATTGAAGGAACATTAAAAGCCTCCTCACTTGGTCCAAAGAGAAAATATTATCACGTAACGGATAAAGGATTAGAACAGCTTGAAGAATTTAAACAAAGCTGGGGAATGGTTTCTACTACGGTAAATAACTTATTACAGGGGGAGTGATGAGGATGAATGCCCAAGACATGGTTGAATTGAATAATAAAAAACGTGAGCTTCTAACTTCCGAAAACGAAGCTGCTTATGGCGATATGTTAGTATATCTTCGAATATCAAACGTACCTCAGCAACAAATGGAGGAACTTTTACTAGAAATATTAGATCATCTTATCGAAGCACAAGCAGAAAATAAAAGTGCTTACGACATTTTCGGTAATGATTTACAATCTTATTGCGATGAACTTATATCAGCTTTACCAACCCAAACAAAGTTAGAAAAAACTTCTTTAATTGGATTTTCTATTAGCTTACTTCTTGTTATACAGTTTGGAATCGATGCAATTGTTTCTTTTTTTATTTTAACTTTTGGAAATACTGCGGAACAATTAACCCCAGTTTTTAGTATCCCTGGAACTACTTTGTCTGTTTCAATAATTATACTAGGTATACTATTTATTTTATATTTGTTAAAGCGTTACTCCTTTGATCAGAAAATGAATTGGAAAAGAAGAATTCTATTTGGATTCGCATTTGCTACTCCATTTTGTTCCGCTGTATTCTTAAATATTTATTTCCAAAAGCAACCTTATCTCATTTATCATCTAACCTTTTGGCAAAACGCTTTAATTGCTATCTTATTTTTTATTTTATATAAATTACTATATAAAAAATCAAATTTTTAACAGCCCTTCAAAAGGCTGTTTTTTCTTCTGTCTAATTTTACAAATTGAAAAATTTCATAAAGAAAATAAGAAAAATGCAAAATAATTAAAGTTAATTGTTGACGTGATGCTTTTATTATCGGTATCATAAATCTTCGTGAGCAATTATTTTTCGTTATACGATTTTTTTATTATTACTGAATTTTTGAGAGGAGAAATTAGATGTCAGTTAAGAAGAAAACGCAAGTACGCACCGGCAAAATGGTACGTGAACTAATGTTAGCAGACGAAGATGTAAATGCTTCGCTAATTATGGTATATAGTGAAAACGGTGTAAACGCAGAAATTAAAATCGAGGGCTTAACGCCGAAATGTAACGAAGAATTATTTTTGAGCGGAAACGTGGATTGGAACAAGAGTGTTATTTATAAAATTGTTGATTTCACTGGAAACGCTGAAGTTGGTAAAGTTACATTAACAGCGATGAACAAAAACAATGTTTCTCTAGAAATTGAACGCGTTATGTGGAGTAAAGAAAATAAAGAAGCTGCCGAGCAAGAAGAAACACAGGTAGAAGCAGCACCGAAAAAAGAAGTAGTTGTAGAAGCTCCAAAAGCAATTACACCTGCTCCTAAGCCTGTTACGCGTGTGGAAACACCTGCTATGGCACCTAAACCTACTCCGGTACCGACACCGAAGCCAGTAAGCGTAGAAGCGGCTGTAGAACTAACTACTCCAGCACCTGTGAAAAAAGTAGTCCCTACTCCAGTTACAAAGCAAGAGACAGCACCGGTTGCTCCTGCAAAACCGAAGCAGCCTGCTTTGACTGAAACAAATTCAAAACTACAAGAAAATTATGTTAAACTCGTGAAAAAGACAATTGAAGTTTGTCAAGATTACGAGCTTGGCATCGACATAGATGATTCTATTGAAAGCTTAAAAGAAGAACTACAAAGCCAAGGTATTAGCGTTACATTTGATAAAGAAATTATGGACGTTGTAAGTCGTCTTCGTTCTTTACAAGATAAAGGAATCAAAGTAGAAAAAGTACTTAATTTACTATAAAAAAATAAGAGGTGGCAATTGCCATCTCTTATTTTTTATAATTCCACTCATTACTTTCATACTTTTCTTTCGCTAACGTTTGAACTTCATGTAACTGTTCTTCTGTTAATTCATATGGAACAAGTTCTACATCCAATCCTTTTTCAAACCCAATTTCAAACGCTTTAATTAACTGTTCTATCGTAAATGTACGGTCTGTTAATTCATTAATTGCTACTGCTTTAGAAGAGAACATACTCTTCATACGTTCCTTCACACGTTCATTTGGGAATAAAAATAGATCATATAGTTCATCTAAATCAATTTCTAATGGAATCGATCCATGCTGTAAAATAACACCTTTTTGACGTGTTTGAGCACTACCAGCAATTTTTCTTCCTTCCACTACAATTTCATACCAAGATGGTGCATCAAAACATACACCTGAACGTGGATTTTTCAAATTTTCACGATCTGCTTCTGTTTTTGGAACTGCATAATATGCTTCTAACCCTAATGCCTTAAAACCATCTAATAAGCCTTGCGAAATAACACGATACGCTTCTGTAACTGTTTTTGGCATATTCGGATGATCTTCAGACACAATAACACTATACGTTAACTCTTTGTCATGTAGTACACCCCTGCCGCCTGTTTGACGACGAACGAATCCATATTTCTTTTCGTTAACTACATCCATATTAATATCTTTCTCAACACGTTGAAAATATCCAACTGTTAATGTTGGTACTTCCCATTCATAAAAACGAATTGTTGGCGGCATTTTCTTTTCACTTTGCCAACTTAACAAACATTCATCTAACGCCATATTAAATGCCGGTGAACATTGACCAGAGTTAATATAACACCATTTTTCTTTTCCCATCCTGCACCTCATATAACCAATTATTTTTCACATTCTCTAGTCTACCAAATTCGACAAAATTTGTGAAAGAATACGAAATTTCTTCTTATATGCAAATGAATCTGTTGCATAAATACATATGGGCATTATAATATTGAAAGTAGGATAAGAAAAAAGGGAGCGATAGAATCGTGTCAACAACTTGGATTATTTTATTAGCCGTAATCGTAGCATTTATCGGCTACACTGTATGGATGTACTTCTATCAGAAAAAATTAATTAAAACTCTTACAGAAGAAGAATTTCGCGCTGGCTACCGTAAAGCACAGCTTATCGATATTCGTGAAACAGACGAATATAACGCAGGGCACATTTTAGGTGCACGTAACATTCCGTTATCACAAATTCGCCTTCGCCATAAAGAACTTCGTCAAGATCAACCTGTTTACTTATATTGCCAAAGCGGATTCCGTACAGGTCGTGCAGCGCAATACTTAAAAAAACAAGGCTACAAAGATTTCTACCAATTACAAGGTGGATTTAAATCTTGGACAGGCAAAATTAAAAAGAAATAATAACATACAAAAAACTAGCTGAATAAATCGGCTAGTTTTTTCATTTCATCTTGTTCGCAATGTATAATAAATTCTGCTTAATCGTTTCTTTATCGTTCTCTTCTACATTCCGATACAATAGCTGATATTCAATTCCTTTCTCTTTCCATATAAGCGTAGCAAATTCGTCACCACGTTCATAATCATCTTTATTTTTAAAATAAGCAGACGTTCCATTATTCAGTTTCATTTGTTCTTGAAATCGCTTCTCTTCCACGAGATCCGGAAAACTATAAGGAAAGTTCGCGACATTTAACTCAATATACTCATTTCGACCTGGCTCCTGCTGTTTATATTTAATCGTTAAGACAGCGTTCTTTTTCCCAAGCGTTCTTACTTCACCCTTCACATCACTTGTAATGTCGTACGGTAAAAACGTTGGAACTTTAAACTTCACCGGAAAATATTTTGGAAGTTCCTTTAGCGGAATAGGATCCGTAACACGATCCATAGCTCCTCCTGTTGTTCCCACAAAGTGTTTTTCTTCTTGCATCGTTTGCTGAAACGAACACGAACTAAGTACAAAACTAGAAAACACGAAACAAATGATTCTTTTTTTCAATTTGTTTCCGCCCTTTCATACCGCTCTCTTAACGAACGAAGCGTTGATATGCTCTTCATATTCGCTTTGTCATTAAACTCCACCTTTGAAAACTTTCCACGTTATTCTCACACATTTTGACAACACTTTTTGCAAACAAAAAAGACCCCTATCATTCTTACGCCCAAGTGAAAAGGTTACGCGAATAAAAAGAAGTCTTATTAATACCATAGTTTGTGAAAAGCTTTTCAGGTCAAGATTTTTTCTTTCTTATTATTTTCCCTTTATAATAAGGGAAAGAGGTGATACATATGGCCAATATAAAACAAATTGCTAAAACTGCTGGTGTATCGATATCAACTGTTTCTCGTGTCCTGAATAATCACCCTTACGTAAAAGAAGAAAAGCGTAAGCGTGTTCTAGATGCTGTTGAAGAATTAAACTACGCAAAAAATATAAATGCTGTCCATTTAATAAGAGGGAAAACATATACAATTGGCGTTATGCTTCCTTTCATTAACCTCCCCTACTTCAGTACCATTATTGAAGGAATCGGTAACGAAGCATTATTAGCTGGGTATCATATTAATTTATGCCAAACAAATTACGATAACCTTGAAGAGATTCGTGTTCTTGAAATGATGAAAATGAAACAATTTGATGGGATGATTATTTGCTCCAGAACGAGCTCTTGGGAACAAATCGAACCTTTCGCAAAATTTGCCCCTATTATTTCATGTGAAAAAATGAACCATCCCCTCATTTCATCCATCTACGTAGATCATTATGAAGGCTTCCGTCTCGGTACTGCCTATTTACTAAGTAAAGGCCATGAAAAAATCGGAATTTGTTTAGCGAGAAAAACAAGTGTAAATTCCATGGAGCGTGAAAAAGCATTCGCCGATACACTTCGTAACGAAGGGAAAACGTTGCATCCTGAATGGATTTTTCACCAATGCTATACAATGCAGGACGGAGCACAAATACTCCATCGTATTTTAAATATGAAAAATCGTCCAACTGCTATTTTCACAGCGAACGATCAAGTTGCAGCTGGTTTATTAACAGAGGCTCGAAAACATGGCATTCGAGTACCTGAAGACCTTGCTATCCTTGGATTTGATAATCATGAAATTTCAAAGGCATTAGAAATTTCCACAATTGAACATCCCGGTCTCGCAATGGGCTCACATGCTTTTTCTTTATTCCATAAGCAGATCCAAAGCGAGCAAATTGTCGGCAGTGCAAAAGAACTTTCATTCCATTTAATTGAGCGAGAGACTGTCTAAAAAGAGCGTTACCTATAACGCTCTTTTTCAGCTCTTCACCTATTGACATTATATTTTCCATCTCATATAATTAACCTAACGAACGGTAGGTAGGGGATGAAAATGACAGCAAACCGCATTAAAGCTGTAGCACTTTCTCATTTCGCACGCTACGGCTATGAAGGAACTTCATTGGCAAATATTGCTCAAGAAGTTGGGATTAAAAAACCATCGATTTACGCACACTTTAAAGGAAAAGAAGAGCTATATTTCATATGCTTAGAATCTGCTCTTCAAAAAGATTTGCAAAGCTTCACAGGCGATATCGAAAGCTTTTCCAATTCGTCCACTGAAGAATTGCTTTTAAAATTATTAAAAGGCTATGCAAAACGATTTGGTGAAAGTGAAGAATCAATGTTTTGGTTACGAACTTCTTATTTTCCGCCTGATGCATTTCGCGAGCAAATTATTAATAAAGCAAATGTACACATTGAAAACGTCGGAAAACTTTTATTCCCTGTATTTAAAAGAGCAAGCGAACAAGATGAGCTGCATAACATTGAAGTAAAAGACGCCTTAGAAGCTTTTCTATGCTTACTCGACGGTCTTATGGTTGAACTACTATACGCAGGTTTAAATCGTTTTGAGACACGTTTAGACGCTTCTTGGAAAGTATTTTGGCGCGGACTTTCAAACTGACGGATTGCTCCTTTGCAATGCGTCGTTTTTAAGCCCTTTACCTAACGACTGGTAGGAAGGAGAAATGACATATGGCATGGATTTATGTAATCATCGCTGGTATTATTGAAATCTTTTGGGTGATTGGACTAAAAAAAGCGGAGGCACCACTTGAATGGGCTGGTGTTGCGCTATTAATTACAATTAGTTTCGTCTTATTATTTAGAGCTTATAAAGATTTACCTGTCGGCACTGTATACGCAGTCTTCACAGGAATTGGGGCTGGCGGAATCGTTCTGACAGAGATTTTCGTCTTCGGAGAACCTTTCTCTATTGTAAAAGTATTATTAATTGGTTTAATCTTCTTCGGAGTAATTGGTTTAAAACGAGTAACAGAAGAAAAAGAAGCGAAGGAGGCCGCATAAAATGGCTTGGGTATTTTTAATTCTAGCTGGTATTTGTGAAATTATTGGTGTACTCTTTATGAAAGTAGCCACTGAAAAGAAAGGCTGGGCACCAAAAGTTATTTTAATCGCTAACTTCGCAGTAAGTTTCTTTTTCTTATCTCTTGCGATGGACACGTTACCGATGGGAACTGCTTACGCGATTTGGACTGGAATCGGAACTGCCGGTAGTGCACTTCTTGGTATTCTTATTTTCCGTGAATCAGCGGATTGGCGTCGTCTTGCTTTCTTAAGCTGCATTTTATGCGGCGCTGTTGGCTTAAAACTATTAAGCTAACGTGAGGTGAATGTCATGTGGAAAGAAAAAGGGAAGCAAATGTTAGCATGGATTACACTCGGGATTGTCATTCTATTGCAAATAAGTTTTCATATAATAGAATGGTTGTTTCATAAAGTAGTATCCATTCTCACATTCCTTCCTAACATGACACTTGAAATTATATCAATCGTTTGGTCCATTATTGCCTCCATTGCAATCGTCATTATATGGAGTATCGCCAAGCTATGGAATAAGTTATTTAAAAAGGACAGTACTTCTGAAAAAGAGTAACTGTCCTTTTTTATATTCATTCAGACTTTCTGTAGAAGTTTGATGTGATAAGACAAAGAAGACCAACTATGACAATACTTATACCAATCCCTTTATGCAAATTAGGAAATGGTGATGGTATATCTGAGTAAAAATTTGCTAATATGAGACCGATTGAAAATAAAAGTACCCCTATTCTATATAACCATTTTCGTTTGTTCATCATTCTCCCCTCCTAAAATTTTTCATACACTCCTTTCTTTTGGACATACTACCTAAAAAAGGAGTGAATAATATGCAAAATTCTATACATAAGCAAATCCTATTTTTATTTTTCCTATTTCTTATTCTCATCATCGTTTTCAGCTTTATATTACATACTCCGAAAGATGTACCAAATAGCGTTTCTTTTTATAAACTACTGCTCTCGTATTGTCGTTATTGAAGAAGGTGCCTTTTTTAAGGCACCTTTTAAAATTCTCTTTTTTCATATATTTTTACTGAAACGAAGATAGATGCTATGAACATACATATTGAACTAACGAATAACATGCTGTTATATAGTTGAATTTGTTCTAGGTTGATTCCAAAGAAAATAGAAGAAACAGCCATAGGTGCTATTAGTATAAAAATCGCAATAAAAATAGTTTTCTTATACCCTAGCCAAAAGGATAGCGGTAAAACCAAACTTAAATACACTAAAATAAAGCTAATACTAGCAACCATTTTCGTTTCAATAAATTCAAATAGATTAACCCCATTCTTCATTCCCATCGTGAAACAACCGACCGTTACGCTTATAAAAAGAATAATAATTGCTACTATATATTTCGCATACACAATTTGTTTTCTCCATATTGGTAAGCTGTTTACTATAACTTCACTCTCATTTTTACTATCTGCTTCAAATGTTTTTACTGTTGCCCCAATTGTAATAATTACTGACATAATTATGAACAGATTTTCCGTATCCGTTAAGGCCATATAAAAGAAAACAGGATACAGTATGTACCAAATTAAAAATTTCCATTGAATGATGAAATCTTTTAAAATTAGTTGCTTAATCATGTATTACACCTCCTAATATGAAAATGTCACTTCTATAACTCTGCCTCCTGAAACATTTTCATTGAGAGGAACATTGATATGAATATACTTACTAATACTCCGATACCAAGAACACTCATTGCTAGTGTAGCCTCTTGAGAGTGGAGTACTTTTAGCATAATTGTTTTATCACCAAAAATATTACACATAAGGCCAATCATACCTGTTAAAGGCAAAATCATAATAACATTCAAAACAGAAGTCGCTTTATATCCTCCAATGTAATTAGCGGGTATCGTTACAACACAATAGATTAAAGTTGCTACTATTGCTGAAAATACTGCATATCCAGGCATGACTATATCCCTGCCCAATAAAATATTTCCTAATATTAAGACTATAAAAGTTACACTCAAACCAGCCATAATAAATAATGAACTTGCAATATATTTAGCTATAACTATCTCTGTTCTCGTTATAGGCAAGCTCACTAATACTTTTTCCGCTTTACTTTTCTCTTCATAATAAAAAGAAATATATATAATCGTACTACATGTTATAAATAATCCTATTGCAATCCCCATTGGTTCGACGGAATCCTTAAAAATAGATAAAATGGGTATTAAAAAATAGAAAGGAAACATCTTCTTCTGTAAGAAAAACTCCTTCAAAATCAATTGTTGCATATAAATTCTCCTCTCTATAAATCACGCGTTTCATAAATTTTAATTGTAAGAAACATAGAAACGATATAGACACTAGCTAATATCATTCCTCCAACTATAAATACACCAATATGTACTGGATTCATAATCCACTCACTGAATGAAGATGTTGTTTCATTCAGCCCATCACTAATAAATATCCAAAGAATTACACCCACTCCTATTGATGCTGCTGATCCTATACTTCTTACTACCTTCGATTTTGTACCATAATAACTAGGGAAAAACGTGACAACAAAAAATGTGGCATAAACAGCTCCATTTATGACTTCATACCATGGAATTTCAATGTATAGATTAGGATGATATACACTGATATCACTAATAACCACAATACCCCTTATAAGAAAAACAACTAACATCGTAGAGAGAATGGCACCAACAATGAATATTGCACAGGAAATATATCTAGCAATTATGATATCCTTTCGACTTACCGGTAAACTATTTATAACAATGTCACTTTTATTTCTTTCATCCATAACGGTTAACGTCATAACCGATGAAAAGGTTATAAATAGACAACTCATTGGAAATAACAATTCACCACTTGCATCTAACATAAAGAACAAAAGGGGCATAACAAGATTCACTAACCAAATTACCCGAAAAAAGAATAAATCTTTATATACGAGCTGACGCATAAGCACCTCTCCCTTTCGCAGTGTAAACGATGATATCGTCTAATGTAGGCTTTTCTATTACAACCTCATTTCCAAACCAATCGATAATTGCTTGTTTATCCTTCGCTAAACCTTCAAAACCAAATTTATTTTTTCGTAATCCAACAAATAGTTCTTTTCCTTCTCGATCTAATAAATCATTGCTTCCCTTTACGATTACGTAGTTCTCCATTAATTCATCTTTTTCACCAGTAAATATAATTTCTCCATCGTTGATAAACGTAATATAATCTGCAATACGTTCTAAATCCGTTGTAATGTGGGTTGAGAATAATACAGATACTTCATCTTCCATTACAATTTCTTGCAACATATCAAGTAATTCACTTCGGACAACTGGATCTAATCCTGCTGTCGGCTCATCCATAATGATAAACTCTGCATGATGTGAAAGTGCGATGGCAATCGCAAACTTCATTTTCATCCCTTTAGATAGCTCTTTAATTTTTTTATACTTTGGAACTTGCAATCTTTGCATATACGATTGGTATTGATTTTCGTCCCACTTTTTATATAACGGTGCAATAATACGTTTCATTTGTTCACACGTTAAATCTTCGTAATAATGATTTTCATCATATACAAAACCAATATTTTGTTTTATGTCCTTTTCGGCTTTCTTATTGTCTTTGCCAAAAATTTTTATATCGCCGCTATCTTTTCTAATTAAATTCATAATCATTTTGATCGTTGTACTTTTCCCAGCACCATTTGGTCCGACAAACCCCATAATATATCCTCGTGGTAATGCAAAACTTATATTTTTCACTGCAAAATCTTCATAACTTTTACAAACATTTTTTAGCTCTAACATCTCTTATTCCCCCTTATATAAACACGCAATCATCTGCTGCAATTCTTCAAGTGAAAGCTGCAACACTTTACTTTCATTCACAATCTCTTCCGCTTTACTTTCCAATAGGCGAAGCCTTTGTTCTTTTAATAGTTCATTATTTTTACGTGAAACATAAGTCCCCTTCCCAGCAACAGTTTCTATATATCCTTCTTTTTCAAGCTCCTCGTATGCACGCTTCGTTGTAATGACACTAATTTGTAATTCCTTCGCTAAGCTACGAATAGACGGTAATTGATCTCCACCCTTTAAACCGCCATTTAAAATAAGCTGGCTTAATTGTTTTCTTATTTGCACATAAATAGGGTCTTGGGAAGAATTCGAAATAATAATATTCATGTTTTCCTCCAGTGTGTGTATATACTGTGTATATCTTATATATACAGTATATACACATCATCCTATTTTTGGCAAGAAAAAAAGACCAACATTTTCCTGTTGGTCTTTCGTATATGTATCACTTTTCAAAGCGATCTAACATCTCATCTCTCATTCCGAAACTTACTACTGCAATTCCTATATACATAAACAGAAGGAATGCCGGATGAACCGTGTTGTACCAGCTGCTGTCAACGATTAAGTAAATCGTTAATGCCACAACAAGAACAAACGCTAAGATAAACATATAAAAGTGTCTTGTACTACCCATGATAAACTCCTCTCTTCTCACTTCACCATTCAACAGTTTATTTTATCGAATAATTCGATATGACTCAAGGTTAACTTTCTGTTATGTAATCAAGTTCCACCTTTACAATGTCCTCACATGCTATTGAAATGATTGTTCCTTGTTTATCAATCGCCGTCACTTCTCTATTATCCATTACACGATTTGCTACTCTTTCTAACACTTTCCCTTGGTCTCGATAGCAAAATTCTTTTACATCTTTAATTGTTTCTCCATTTTCTAAATGGTATACCATTCTATAACATCGATATCCCACACTTTCACCCCCGTCTTGCTCGTTTTTTCACATATACATAAAAATGAGTAATTTTTGCCTCATCACATCTTCTTAATTTCAATAAAATTCTAACAAAAATAAATACTTTTATCAAACCGACTTTTTCAACAAAACTACCTATAAAACTACACCTTTACACCATTAGGAAACAAAAAATATAATTTTTTAACATTTTCTTCACTATTTCTGCATAAAGTGAAACTTTAATCAGTGGGGATTTTTGTTCATCCCCACTGATTATCAGTTGAACCAATCGGGCATTAACGGACAGTTTATCTCCCACCTGGCTTCTTTGCACCAGCTAAGTTTTGAGTTGGGAGTTTACTGTCCGTTAATGCGGGACAAATTATCCATACAAAAAAAGAACCCGCCGTAGCGAGTTCTTCTTTTGTTATTCTAATCAAACTTGTACAGGAGCTAGCTTTGCATAACGTAAAACTGGTTTACGTGCAGCCATCGTTTCGTCTAAACGTTTAATGACTGTCGTATGCGGTGCTTCTTGTACAACTTCTGGATTTTCTTCTACTTCTTTAGCGATTTGAATCATCTTATCAATGAAACCATCTAATGTTTCTTTTGATTCTGTTTCTGTCGGCTCAATCATAATACATTCTTCCACATTTAATGGGAAGTAAATTGTTGGTGGATGGTAACCGAAATCAAGCAGACGTTTTGCAATATCTAATGTACGTACACCAAGTTTCTTTTGACGACGACCTGATAATACAAATTCATGCTTACAATGTCTATCGAATGGAAGATCGTAGAATGGCGCTAATCTTCTCATCATATAGTTCGCATTTAATACAGCATACTCAGTTACTGCACGCAAGCCATCTGGACCCATAGAGCGAATATACGTGTATGCACGAACGTTAATTCCGAAGTTACCATAGAATGGTTTCACACGACCAATTGCTTCTGGACGGTCGTAGTTGAAGTGATAACCATTTTCCGTTTTTTCTAAAATCGGTTTTGGTAAGTACGGAATTAAATCAGCTTTCACACCTACTGGACCAGAACCTGGGCCACCACCGCCGTGAGGACCTGTAAATGTTTTATGAAGGTTTAAATGCACAACGTCAAATCCCATATCTCCTGGGCGCGCTTGGCTTAATACCGCATTTAAGTTTGCACCATCATAGTATAATTTACCGCCTGCATTATGGACGATTTCTGCCATTTCTAAAATATTTTCTTCAAATAGACCTAATGTATTAGGATTTGTTAACATAAGTGCTGCTGTTTCTTCGTTTACAACACGTTTTAAGTCTTCTAAGTCAACAAGGCCATTTTCATTTGATTTTACTGTAATTGTTTCAAAACCAGCTACAGTTGCAGATGCTGGATTCGTTCCGTGAGCAGAGTCAGGCACAATTACTTTCGTACGGTTAAAGTCACCATTCGCTTCATGGTATGCACGAATTAACATTAAACCTGTCCATTCTCCGTGTGCACCAGCTGCTGGTTGTAAAGTAACAGTATCCATACCTGTAATTTCAATTAAATGCTCTTGTAAGTCGTACATTAATTCCATTGCACCTTGTACTGTCTTTTCATCTTGCAGTGGATGAATATTTGCAAAGCCTGCGAAACGAGCCACGTTTTCATTAATTTTCGGATTATATTTCATCGTACAAGATCCAAGTGGGTAGAATCCAGAATCAACGCCGTGGTTACGGTTTGAAAGCGCTGTGTAATGGCGCATAATATCAAGTTCAGATACTTCTGGAAGCTCTGCATCTTCAACGCGAATATAATCGCTCTCAAATACATCTTCTAATTTTACTTCTTCTACATCTAATTTGGGTAAGCTATATCCTACGCGGCCTTCTTTAGTCACTTCAAAAATAAGTGCTTGGTCTTGGTTCTTCATTGGATAGCCCCCATTTCATTTACAAGTGTGTCAATTTCCTCTTTTGTACGAAGCTCTGTTACTGCTACAAGCATATGGTTTTCATGCTCTTTATAATCACGGCCTAGATCGTAACCACCGATAATATTCTTTTGTAATAATGCATCGTTTACTTCTTTCACTGGACGTTTGCAATCTACAACAAACTCATTGAAGAATGGTCCAGCAAATGTTACTGTGAAGCCTTTCGCCTCAAATTGACGTTTTGCATACTGTGCTTTAGAAATGTTTTGACGTGCCATTTCTTTCACACCTTGTTTGCCAAGTGCCGTCATTGCAACAGAAGCTGCTAATGCATTTAACGCTTGGTTTGAACAAATGTTAGATGTCGCTTTATCACGGCGAATATGCTGTTCACGTGCTTGTAACGTTAATACAAATCCACGTTTACCATCTGAATCTACAGTTTGTCCAACAAGACGTCCTGGAATTTTACGCATAAATGCTTTCGTTGTTGCAAAGTAACCACAGTGCGGTCCACCAAACTGCGTTGGAATACCGAATGGTTGTGCATCACCGATTACAATATCAGCACCAAATTTCCCTGGTGGTGTTAATGCGCCTAATGATAATGGATTTGAAGAAACGATAAATAATGATTTTTGTTGATGAACGATTTTTTCAATATCAGCTAATTTTTCAACTTGTCCGAAGAAGTTTGGATATTGAACGATTACACAAGCAACTGTATCATCTACTTCACTTTGTAATACGTCTAAATCTGTTACACCATCTTTATGATTAATTTCAACAACTTCAAGATTTTGACCTTTTGCATACGTTTCAAGTACTGCTCTTGATTCTGGATGAACCGCGCTAGATACAAGAATTTTCTTTTTGCGAGTATGGCCAGCTGCTAACATTGCCGCTTCAGCTAAAGCTGTACCCCCGTCATACATAGAAGAGTTTGCTACATCCATTCCTGTTAATTCACAAATCATTGTTTGGAATTCAAAGATTGCTTGTAATTCCCCTTGTGAAATTTCTGGTTGGTATGGCGTGTAAGCTGTATAAAATTCTGAGCGAGAGATAACGTGATCTACAATTACTGGAGCGTAATGATCGTATACGCCTGCTCCTAAGAAAGAAGCGTACTCTTTTAAGTTAGCATTTTTACTAGCCATTTGAGATAACTCTTTTAAAAGCTCTGGCTCTGATTTTGCTTCTTTAATTTTTAAATCCCCTTTAAAACGAACACTCTCTGGAATATCAGAGAATAACTCATCGATCGTTTGAACGCCGATCGTTTGTAACATTTCTTTTTTGTCTTCTTCTGTCATTGGAAGATAACGATGCAACATGAAATCTACCCCTCTCCCCGTTACTTTGAACGTTTATAAAATGGTGTTGGAACAACTACTGCTTTGACGCGTTTATTACGAATTTCAATTTCTACTTCTGTATCAACTGCTGCGTATTTTACATCAATTAGTGCTAAACCAATGCTTTTCTTTAACGTTGGAGATTGTGTACCACTCGTTACTTCCCCGATTTTTTCTTCTCCAATAAATACAGGGTAATGCGTACGAGGAATTCCACGTTCGATTACTTCGATGCCGACTAACTTACGAGGCGCACCGTTTTCTTTTTGCTCTTTTAACGTTTCTTTTCCAAAGAAGTCTGCTTCTTTATTTGGTTTTACCGCAAAGCCAATTCCAGCTTCAATCGGTGTAATATCTTTTGATAATTCTTGTCCATAAAGTGGTAATGTTGCTTCGAATCGAAGTGTATCACGAGCACCTAAACCACATGCTTTTAAGCCTTCTTCTGCTCCAACTTCAAGAAGTTTCTCCCAAAGTTTTGCAGCATCTTCACTCTTACAGTAAATTTCGAATCCATCTTCACCTGTATAACCTGTACGAGATACAAGTGCTGGAATTCCATCTACAAGAATATCGTTTTTAAATTTAAAGAACTTAATTTCTTTCAAATCTTCTGACACAACTTTTTGTAAAATGCCTTCTGCTTTTGGTCCTTGAATTGCAAGCTGTGCAACTTCACTAGAAACATTGACTACTGTCGCATCGCCAATTACATGACTTGCTAACCATTCGTAATCTTTCTCGATATTTGATGCATTGATTACTAATAAATAGTCTTCTTCACCACGTTTGTAGATTAATAAATCATCTACTGTACCACCATTTTCGTAGCACATAGCTGTATATTGTGCGCCCCCTACCTTTAAGGTAGATACGTCATTTGTAACAACACGTTGTAAAAATGCTAAACTATCTACACCTTTTACTTCAACTTCTCCCATATGAGACACATCGAACAAACCTGCAGCTGTACGTACAGCTTCATGTTCTTCTTTAATGCTTGAAAATTGAACTGGTAATTCCCAACCACCGAAGTCGATTGTTTTCCCACCATACTTCGCGTATACATCAAATAACGGTGTACGTTGTAATGTAATCATGCTCTCTCCCCCTTATGCTTTGACAAATCAATAAAAGTTGCTTCCCTTTTCTAAACATTTTCATTCTGAAAAGATAGGATATACGGAATCTCATTATATTTTTTTATGAAAGCGTAAATAAAAAATCACTTTCTTGGATAAAATACGAAAGATTCCACACATTTCACACCATTATCCTAACATCATTCGCTATATTTCATCAATATTCTAGCATAAAAAATAATTTAGAATTTTTTATATTAAAACTCAATAAATACAGCTTTTAAGATTTAATACTTTATTATTGTCTATTGTATAGCCTTTAATAACGATAATCATGCCTTCTTTTAAGGCAAATCATCATACATTAAAAAATAATTACTTTAGTTTATAAAAGGTGGGAGAGTCGTAATGAATGTCGATATTTCCGTAGATCGGACGTGGCAAAACAATTTTTTAAATAGAATTGACGAAGATGGTCCTTGGACAAACTGGGATTTATATCACTTAGCTTATGAAACAGAAAAATCGTTACTTGTTCCTACTTTTGATGGACTACAAGCACCGAAACATTTATCACATTTCACACCGCTTCCTCATCAATTAGAAGTCGCTCAAAATGTGATTGAACAAATGAATGGCAAAGCGATTCTAGCAGATGAAGTAGGCCTTGGAAAAACAATCGAAGCTGGACTTATTTTGAAAGAATATATGGTCCGCGGGCTTGTGAAAAAAGTACTTATACTTGTCCCAGCTTCTCTCGTATCACAATGGGCATATGAACTAAATACAAAGTTTTTCATTCCCGCTGTAGCACAAAAGAAAAGCTACTCGTGGGAACAAGCTGACGTAATCGTATCATCAATTGATACTGCGAAACGGTCACCACATCGCGATATCGTGTTGAACTTAGAATATGACCTTATTATTATCGATGAAGCACATAAACTAAAAAATAATAAAACAAAAAACTATGAATTTGCACAACGATTAAAAAAGAAGTTTTGTTTATTACTAACCGCTACTCCTGTTCAAAATAAGATTGATGAAATTTTTAACCTTGTTTCTTTATTAAAGCCAGGACATTTAGGCAATCAATCCAACTTTGAAGAATATTACGCTTCCAAAAATCGTTCAGCCGAATCAGATGAAGACTTAAAAGCTCTCATTAACAAAGTAATGGTGCGAAATAGACGACATAATACCGGTATCGATTGGCCGAAGAGACATGTACGTACAATTTTTGTTGAGTTTAATGAACAAGAACAAGCTCTATATAATGATATCGAAAATTGGCGAGGACAAGACGCCTTCACATCTGCTTTCTCATCATTAACTTTAAAACGGGAAGCGTGTAGTAGTCGTGAGGCTGTTTACTATTCATTGAAAAAGCATGTAGAAAAAAGACAGAAAGAAAATGAACATTATATAAAAGATCCACATATCGATGTGCTAATGGACAAAATTAATCATATTCCTTTTAACTCGAAAGCAACTAAAGCTCTAGAGCTTATAAAAGAAATTGACGATAAAGTCGTCATTTTCACGGAATACCGAGCATCACAGATGTACTTACAATGGTTTTTACAACAACACGGTATTTCTTCTGTCCCATTCCGCGGCGGATTTAAACGCGGGAAGAAAGATTGGATGAAGGAACTTTTCCAAAATCGTGCCCAAGTGTTAATTGCAACGGAAGCTGGCGGAGAAGGCATTAACTTACAGTTTTGTAGCCATATGATTAATTATGATTTGCCATGGAATCCAATGCGTCTTGAACAAAGAATTGGACGTATTCACCGTCTTGGACAAAAAAATGATGTTCATATTTATAACTTAGCTACAAAGCACACTGTTGAAGAACATATTTTGAAATTGTTATATGAAAAAATCAATTTATTTGAGCGTGTTATCGGTGAACTGGATGAAATTTTAACGAGAATTAATATGAAAAACATCGACGCGCACATTCAAGAAATATTTGCGCAATCAAAAAGCGAAGGAGAAATCCGAATTAAGATGGAAAACTTAACATCTATTATCGACTTTGCGAAACGAAATGAAGCTGAGGTGCAAGGCTATGCAGCAACATGAAATTCATAATTACTTATACAATTTCTTTGAGGCGAATAACTGTGAAATTTTAGAACGTTCTCCTCATTTATTAGATGTACAGTTAACAATTGAGATGGATAAATTATTAATGAATCGTCCTTTTTATTGGCACTATCTTGAGAAAACAGGAGGCGTACCGAATCCGATGCGCCTTACTCTTATTACAAATCCAGAAAATGAAGAAAACGATGGTGAGCTTATTCACTACGGTTCACCACGTCTACATCAAATTTTCCAAACGACAAAAGAATTAGGCTCATACATACGTTTATATGAGGATGTAAGACATAATGGGGCAACACATACACCGCTCCACCCTTGGCTCGGTATTAATATAAAAGTTTCCTATCAATGTGATCGAAAAAAAGACATCCTTCACTCAATTGGTATTCATCTCATTTCTGGAACAATGATGGCAAACTTTCATGAAACATTAACTAACATTAAACTTACACCAAAAATACCTGATTTTTGTTTTACGCTCTCGCCTATCATTAAACCGCAAAGTGGTTTACAACGTATAGAGGACGCTTTAAAAAATATAATTGCAGAAGATGACCATACGTGGGCAAAAGAAGCAAGAGTGCGTTGGAATCATGATCTAGACCTTTTAAACCGTTTTTATGAAGAAAGTGACGAACTTCCTGAGAGCTATGAAATTGAAAAACAAGCTCTGCAAGAACAGTATGAACCACGTATTACAGTGCAAATTATTAACGGTGGCCTTTTTTATGTTACCGCGAATCATTTTCTATCTTGAAGAAGCTCCTTCTGCTTTAGAAGGAGCCTCTTTTGAGCTATTTTCTATCCTACTCGCTATCGCCACTACGCTCTTGCTGTTTTTTCTGTGCCATACGTTTCTGGTGTGCACGATCCTTTGCACTCACATGATTTGCATCAGTTGGAAGATTTTCTTTCGAACGTCCAATTCCATTGCTCATCTTTCCCACTCCTTTTTGCGTTTTTCAAAATACATGTTTATTTTCAGCTAGAGTTACAATCCTTATACAAAAAAATAAGAGCAGCCATTGGCTACTCTTACTCGCTCACATATTTTTGAAACATATCATGGATGCCTTTATTTACTAGGTTCGAGATCTGCTCGTCAGATTTATTCGGATAACGATCACGCAATCTGATAGATGCCTTCACCATTAAATTTTCTAATACAGAACGGCCACCTTCTCCATAAATAATTTCAGCATATTTAACAAGCCTTCCATCCTCTACTGTTGCTGGATTATGATTGAAGAAAAATTTACTCATTGTCTCCACCTCTCTCTTTTGATAACGTTTACATTTATATAGATTATTTATGTTATTTATTTCACAATATTGTATGCATGTATATTTAATTAGTTTCATTATAAAGCAACATATCGATAGTAAATATGTGATTTTCCGTCCATTTTGTGAACAAACTAAAAATGAAAGCGTTTCCTTTATTATATACTAAAAAAACTTACTACGCTAGGGGCAATTTTTTTCAATCTACTAATCCCTCAAAAATTGATATATTTTTTCTTTTCCCATTAAACCTTATACAATTTTCAGAAATTATATTATAAAATATATATATGACTTAAGGAGGCTTTGTATGAATCAAAATAAAAAAGCTATATTAGATCTTGTCTTTTATCTCGTAATCCCATTCCTTATTTGGAAATTTGCAAAACCTTATATCGATCCTTATTACGCGATGTTACTTTCCTCTGTTCCGGGGATTATTTATACACTGTATACCTTTAAAAAAGAAAAACAGTTTAACGTGACAGGGTTCTTTATTTTAATTACACTCATTTCTAATACAACGGTAGATCTATTATCTGGGTCAGCTGAACGAATGTTATGGAACGATGCATATTATCACATCGTACTCGGTATTATCGTCATATGTACAATTTTTATAAAAAAACCACTTATGTTATATTTCGCAGCAGATATTGCCGCACTTCAAGGCCATGACCGCGATAAAAGTCGTGAGCTTTATCGTGATAGTCGTATATATCCAGCACTGCAATATTTAACGTTATTTTTCGGGCTACAATTTATATTAAAAAGCTTTTTAAAAATTTATTTCATCTCTGTTTTTGGTGTAGATGGCTACGGTGAAATGAGAGCGATTATGACCGCTGTCGGCTGGGGCATTTCTATTTGTATCGGAATAGGGTTCGTATGGGTGAACAATAAAATACATGCCGTTACGGAAGAACAAGAATCCGTGCAGTAAATAAAAATCCCCTAGTGTATTACGACACTAGGGGATTCTTGGTTTGCTAGACATATGACTAAAATTTAACTTGATTTTTTTCTTTTACTTTTTACATTTCGGTAAAACAAAGCAGCACTCAGCGGCATAACACCAAACCACTTATTCATAAATGGCTCTTTTTCAGCACGGCGTTGTTCTTTCTTTTGTTTTCGATCTTCTTTTGGAGCATCCATATACGACACAAACTGCTGCGTCACAAAGCGAACATAATCATTAGTAGACATATTATCACCTCTACTTGATTAGTATGTCCACTTTTTTATACATTAATCTTTTCCTTTAATTCATTCATAATTTGCTTTACAGACTTATTTGTCGTATCGATATGAATATGAGCCTCTTCATAATAAGCTCGGCGTGATTCAAATTTCGTTACAAATGCATCTATATCTTTCTTTTGAAATAGTGGACGTGTCGTATCTTCACGAAGCCTTTCTGCAATTACGTGCGGATCACAATATAAATACACGACAGTTCCGTTCTCTTTCATCCACTTGCGATTTTCCGCTCGTTCAATAATTCCCCCACCAGTTGTAATAATGACATTATGGACTGGTAGCGAACGTAACATTTCGCTTTCATATTCCCGAAAAGCCATTTCGCCTTCTTCGGCAAAAACATTTCGAATTGCCTTCTCTTGCTTCTCTTCGATTTTTTGATCAGTATCTACAACATCCATTTGAAGTTCCTTACTTAACGCTTTTCCAATTGTTGTTTTCCCTGCTCCCATATAGCCGGTTATGTATATAGATTTCATTTTCTGTCCTCTCAATCGTCATTTATTAATTGTTATTATAACGAAAGATGCTACTTTGTTTAATAAAAAAACGTTTTGTTCTTATACTATGAAGAACAAAACGTAACACTCGCTTTTACTTATAAGTACCTCTTCTCACCCACTGCGTTGCAATCCATTTCTCGCCTTTCGTTACAGGTGCCCCTCCGTGTAACGTAAGCTCATTTAGTGATTGATCTTGATAAAAATACTCAAAGTATACTGCCATTCCCTTTCTAGGGTGTACAGAAAGATTTAATTTCGGGAAGTACGTTTCCCCGCCTTCTTCTACATCATTTAAGTACATTACAAGCGTACTAATACGATTGTTAGCAGCTGATCTACTATGTTCCGCAAAATAATCATAGTGTGCTTTATATTGTTGATCCACTTCATAATTTAAAATGTGCAATCCTTCACCATGCGACGCAGGAACATTCATGATAGATGAAATTCGTTTTTCAATCTTTGAAGTAAGTTCATTGTCTTCCAAAAATGCACCGCTACTTGTTCGAATATCATTTACATCACGTGATGAACCAACTTTAGAACGCTTCATTTTATTTTTAGACATTTCAATCAATTCATCACACTCTTCATCACTTAGTACATTTGCTAATACGACAATAAGAGGTTCTTCGAATTTTGAAATAATGTGTATTTCTCTATCTTCTGTCATAATCGTATTTCCTTTATGATCAAAAATAGTTTGTTCCTTATTTTCACCTATTTGATTGTTGTTTGTCATTTCCCTATTCTCCCTAAAAATAATGATTGGATAGCATGAATATATCACATTCTTTCTACCTTTCTCTTTTTTGAGAAAATTTAAACTTTTAATCATTATATTTATCCATTTCTTCTAAAAAATCAATTCAATTTACAATAGAAATCCCTGGTTTTTCTTCGTATTTTTTACATATTATCCTTCTATCCAATCGACTATTTTTCCATCCTTTTTTCTATACCGAAAGCTCACCGTATAGAAAACTTCCTGTTTGAGTGTACACTGCAATGCAACGAGAATTAAGTCATTTTCAAAGATATAATTTCCACTCACTTCTCCCTTTTCATACTGAAAGAAAAATGCACCTTCTTTTTCTTTTTGCTGTAAGTCTTTTTTTATATCTGTAATAGATCGGTTAAGCAGTTCATCCAGTAAAAACTTTTGTTCTATTTCTATATAAAAATTTTTATCTGTAAACAACATATTTGTTTCGTATATAAAAAAAGAAGTTAATAAAATAAGAAAGATGAGCGTTCCAGGCATTGTAAACCCATTTTGCCCTCTCATACATTCATTTCCATTTCACTATATCGCATAACTACACCTTCATATATTTTTCCGCTAGTATCTTTCACATTTATAATGAGTACATGAGGTGTTAGTTTGTAAGAAACCGTTCCAATATTTTGTAAAACAACTTCCCTCCCGCGCCTATTTACCTTTCTTATAAGACGACTATTCTCTTTTTCATACGATACTTCACTCCCATTACGCGATCGGAATCGTAAAATACTATCTCCATTTTCAAATGCTAGCTGTTCTCCAGATGATACTTCTCGAAACTCCAATTGCATTTGACCTAAAAATACATCCCACTCCCAATCATTTAATCCTTTTGACTGTTTATTTTCCATTCCAATGAAATGTAGGCGGGGAAAGAGCAAAAAAAATATTGATAATAGAAACAGACATACAATCATTTCTATTAATGAAAAACCAAATTCTAATTTATTTTTTCTCCTACATAAAAGCATTGTTCCATCATTCTGTCTTTCACATCTCTCCACATGGTACAAACTTCATTGCCTCCCCAATATGTGTAATACACAATTCCATTTATATTCTTTTCTATTATTCGCTTTTCTTCATTTCCATACATATATATAATTGCTTCCTTTTTTAATAATCCAGATGCCTTATAACGAATTTGTATATTTTTTCTTTCTTGCATAACTAATACTGTTTGCGGTAGTAGTAACGATACAGCCATCATTAAAACACTTAACGATACAATCATTTCAGCCATTATGGATCCTTTTTGACATTTCACGATACGTAAATCTCCCTCTTCCAAGCTGAAATACAATTTCATATTTATAATTTCTATACGAAATTATAATCGTACCACCTCTATTAATATTTCCACTTGGATTATATGTCATCGGATTTGGAAACGTATGCAAATCAATTTGTATATCTTCTTCATACTCTCGCTTGACGATATAATACTTTGTACCTGACTCTTTTATAGCATACATATTTCTATCTTTATGCCAACGTAATGTATAGTGCTTTTGACGATTTATCGCTAATTGCTGCATATACAAAATATCATTTGAAAACTGTCTCAAAAATTGTTCAACTTTTTGTCGCTCGTATAAAGAATGAACACTAAAATACGTAACTATACTTAATACAGAAATAGCAAATAAAACGAGTAACATTTCTAAAAAAGTAAACCCCTGTTGTTTCACAATGCCCTAATTGATACTGCGCCATCATCTGAAATATGAATAGATTCGCCATTCGGACACTTATCAGTTGTAATATACTTTTCATCTGTCAGTTCTTTTAACGATGGAATTTTATTATGTTGTAATTGATATACTTGTATTTGCGCTTCTATAGATTTCACGTAAGCTGCACACCCTTTTCCTTGGACCGATGAGCGCTGTGTAACTACATTCGGAATAATTAATAGTAATAATATAGTTATTACAACCATTACTAATAGCATCTCTAACAGAGTAAATCCTTCCTCATTCTGCATACAAATGCCCCCTAAATAGAATTCATCATTTGAAACATCGGCATAATCATCGCTAAATACATAAGGACAACGATTCCTCCAATACATGTAAATAAAATAGGCTGAATGATAACTAACATATGTTTAATTTTCCGTTCCATCTTTTCCATAATAAGATCGCTATAGTCACCTAATTCAATCCCTAAATTGCCGTTTGCTTGTCCATGCGTAATAACACAAGAAAGTTCTTTCTCGTAATACCCACTTTTAGCAATGATAGATTGTAACTGTTCTCCTCCAATTAATTGTCTTTCAATCCGGCTCGCTTCATATTGAAAGAACGGATGATATCTTTGCTCCATCATTATTGTTAAAGCTTCACATACTGATAGTCCACCATTTAATAAACCACTCAACTGAGTAGCAAAATAATGCGAATGCTTTAAAATAAGAAATGTTTTGATCAGGGGAATACGAAGCATGATTTTTACCTGTCTAATATGTGGAAGTTTCCTAAAATACAACATATATAAACTACATCCAATAATAACAGTTAAAATAGCAGTTAAAATAATGTAAGGTAGCAGTTTTATTGCACTTAAAATTCTTTCTGTAAGTAGTGGTGTATTAGAACCGAACGAACTATAAACCATTTCAACCTGAGGTAATAAGATGAGGTTAAAAATAAAAAGCATGATTAGTAGAAAAAACATCAAAAACATAGGATACTGCATTATTTTCATCATGTCTCTCCTATACTTATCTTTCTTATAAAGAAGTGCACTTCCTTGTTGCAAAGCAAAAGAAATATCACCATGTTGCTCAGCATAAAATAAATAACTTAACATGTCCTGATGAAACTTTAACTGATGAAAAGAATCGTGTAGACTTTTCCCATCTTTTAACCCCTCAATCATGTTCTGCAATTGTACTTTCTTTTCTACAGGTAATTGAAACTGTAAAAATTCTAATGCTTGTAAAAGAGAGTAGCCTTTTTCTAATAATTCTCCTAAACGTTTCAACAATACTACTTGATCACTTAAACTCCAAGTTTTCTTAAACATAAACATCATCTTCTAAAAAACCTAAAGCATATCCTTTTCGTATTGACGATTCTAAAGTCTCATGTTTGTAAGTAACACATTCTCCATCTGCTTCTTTAAGCGCTTGTTTTAACTCATATCCATATAGTATCTCATAAATGCTTGCTTGCCTTACTTGCCTCATTGATTTACATAAAGTTGAGCACTTTCCTCTGCAAAACGGACACTTCAATTCGACAAGTCGCTGTGCAGCTACAGCCAATAAAGACTGTTCAATCTCTTGCCTCGTTATACCATAATCCATGAAACGAATGATTGCTCCTTTCGCATCATTCGTATGCAGCGTTGTCATGACTAAATGTCCTGTCAAACTTGCTCTTATAGCTATTTTTGCTGTTTCTTCATCACGAATTTCACCGACTAAAATAATATCTGGATCATGACGTAAAATAGCCTTTAATCCTGTTTCATATGTGAGACCCGCTTTTTCATTTATTTGAATTTGTAATACATCGTCACTTCTTTTTTCAACCGGATCTTCAAGTGTAATGATGCGACGTGTTTTCTTTTTTCTAATTACCTCTAATAATGCATACATTGTCGTTGTCTTCCCAGATCCAGTCGGTCCAGTAAACACGAGTAGCCCCTGTGAATAGCGTAAAAACGAGAGTAGTTTTGCTGCCGTACTTGGAAATAACGAAAGATGTGATAAGGGCTGAACAGATGCTTGTAAATGAAGGCGAATAACGAGACTTTCTTGATATACTGTTGGAAGTGTTGAAAGGCGTAAATACACTTCTTGTCCATCAATTTGCAAATACAACGAACCATTCTGTGGCTTCCGTTTCTCTCCTATGTCCATAGATGCTAAAAATTTAAAATGTGAGACAAGTTTTTCTCCAAACTCCTTTTCAATACAATGTCTCGTCATTAAATCTTTTCCTATACGTAGTTGCACCGCTACATCCTTCTGCCGGGGCACAATATGTAAATCTGACGCTTGTACCCTACACGCCTCTTTTAAAATTGTATTCGCAAAAATTTCAATCCCATTCATCACTTTTCCCTCCTTACTATGTATATAGCATGAAAACATGCACAATAAAAATTTGGAATTTTGTATTTTCACTAGAACAAAAAGGAAAAATATGTTTGTGAAATTATGAACAATTTCTGAATTATTGTCTGAAATTACCTATACTCATGTTTATCTGTATTATAATGTTATTATCTTGGATAAAGTGATAAAGGTGGAGATCCTCATGGAACAAGCTTTAAAAATTACAGGTGTTTTAGCTGACCCAACTCGTTATTACATTTATAAATATATTTCGCAAAAACATAGTTACGTAACTGTACAAGAAATTGCAGATGAATTCGATATTCATCCAAACGTAGCACGTTTACATTTATCTAAATTAGAAGATGTTCATATGCTTAAATCGGAAACAAAAAAAACTGGAAAAGGCGGAAGACCAAGCAGATTATATGTCTTATCTGAAGATGTTATTCAATTGCAATTTCCATTCCGTGATTATCAATTGTTAGCAAGAATAGCATTTAATTCTTTACTTAGCCTTGGCGCTGCTGGTGAAAAAGCGCTATACGAAACAGGAAAACAATTCGGGGCCGAATTAATGCAACAACATATGCAACGTTTAAATGTGAGTGAAGATGCTTTAACAGTAGAGCAAAAAGTTCAAATTGCAAAAGAAGCTTTCTCAACAGCCGGCTTATCACCTGCATTTGAATTAAGTGCAGATGGAACAAAAATTTTCTATGATGTACACAATTGTCCATTTAAAGAAGTTGCTGTTCATCATCCAACTGAAATTTGTAACATGCACGGAGATATGATGAAAGGAATTTTTGAAATCCTATTCCCTAACATGGAATTAACTCGACATGATAGTCTATTAGATGGATGTAAATCTTGTAATTATAAACTAACAATTTAATTTCTCATATAAAAAGAAGCCAATAATAATTGGCTTCTTTTTATATGAACGAATATTTACAATAGTAAGAAAAATAAACTATAATGAAAAGAGGTTTTACTTTTTCTAGAAAAGGAGGGAAATGGCATGGATCGCATGTTTCGCGTTCTCGGCTTTTGGACTGGAATTTTCTCGGTTATGTTTTACGTAGGAGATATGCAACAGGCTGCACTACTATTTTTAGGACAAACAGGTTTCTTCGTACTTTTAAGCTATTTAAAATTAACAGAGCGTATGTATATATACGTATTCGGGGCATATTTAACTGTTTTCTTCATAGGATTTACATACTACACGACATTTTTACTTGTCCCTGGGGCTGGACATTAAAAGATGGCATTTTGCCATCTTTTTTTTAATCCCGGAATTTCCTAGTTGACTTATAGGTTTTATTACCTTATATTCTATATAACAGATTGGAATTAGGGGGAATCAACATGAATACACTGCTTGTCGGAATTAACGTTGCAGTCATGCTCATCTTAGTTGGCGTATTATATTATATGCAACGTAAGCATGTATCTTTTAATAAACGTGTATTTACCGCTTTAGGAGTCGGAATTTTATTCGGTCTTATATTACAATTCATTTATGAGCCAACTTCTAAAGTAATTATTGAATCAAATACTTGGTTTGGCTTAATTGGTAACGGTTATGTGAAATTACTTCAAATGATCGTTATGCCACTTATTTTAGTATCTATTATTTCAGCATTTACAAAATTACAGTTAACGAAAAACCTTGGTAAAATTAGTGGTCTTATTATCGGAATTTTAATTCTTACTACAGGAATCGCTGCAGCTGTCGGTATCGCTGCAAGTGCAGGATTTGATGTATCTGCAACAGGCTTGCAACAAGGTGATGCAGAATCTGCTCGTCTGAAACTAGTTGAAGAAAGATTTACTTCTATTGAAAAGACAACAATTCCAGATAAATTATTAGAGCTATTGCCTACAAATCCGTTTCTTGATTTAACAGGCGCTCGTCCAACATCAACAATTTCTGTCGTAATATTTGCAGCCTTTATCGGCATTGCCTTTATAGGTGTAAAACGAAAATATCCAGAACAAGCAGAGCTATTTAAGAAAATGCTTGATGCTGGATATGCAATCGTAATGCGTATGGTAACATTAATTTTACGCCTTACACCATACGGCGTATTAGCTCTTATGGCAAAAACAGTTGCTGGTAGCGACATAAACGCTATTTTAAAACTTGGTAACTTCGTGTTAGCGTCTTACGTGGCACTTATCGTAATGTTCGTTATCCACTTATTATTAATTGCTCTATCTGGTTTAAATCCAATTCAATATTTAAAAAAGGTATTCCCTGTATTAACATTTGCATTCACATCTCGCTCTAGTGCTGGTGCGATGCCATTAAATATTGAAGCTCAAAAAGAAAAGCTTGGTATCTCCGAAGGAATTGCAAACTTCGCAGCTTCATTTGGGGTATCTATCGGACAAAACGGTTGCGCAGGTATTTATCCAGCAATGCTTGCAATGATGGTCGCTCCAACTGTAGGAATTGATCCATTACAACCACAATTTATTTTAACTTTAATCGCTGTTGTTGCTATTAGCTCATTCGGTGTTGCCGGAGTTGGTGGCGGTGCAACATTCGCAGCTTTAATCGTACTATCTACAATGAACTTACCAATCGGTATTGTTGCTCTAGTTATCTCTGTTGAGCCATTAATCGATATGGGTCGTACAGCTCTTAACGTAAGTGGTTCTATGACAGCAGGTCTTATTTCAAGTAAATGGCTTGGTGAATTAGATCAAGATACGTACAATCAAGATGATACAAAAACTGGTGAAATTGCTTCATAATGAAAAAAAGACGCTAACATACAATTGTTAGCGTCTTTTTTATTCCGTTCCCTCTTTATAGATCTTATCTTGAGAATTATCACTCCAAGTATTCTTCTAATTGCTCTTTTAACTCTTCCTCAATCTCATAACAAGATTCATCAGCGAGTTCTCCTACTTTCTTACTACCCAAAATGTTTGATTGAATTGGCATTCCTAAAAAGATTCTTTCACATTTCCAAATCGGAATATTGTGAAATTTAATCATCTCTTTTTCTTCATCTAATATAGCTATAGCAACTGTTGAATAATAACCCACCTCAAAGGGATTCTCTTTTTCTCTTGCAAATCCCATATCTAATTCCATGTTTTTTTCTATGTATAAATGCGAATACTCTTTATACAATTTAAGTGACATTCGCTCTATTTCCTTCTCCATACATTGAATGTTCTCTTTTAACTCCAACGTAAAATCTCTTTCTGTATACTTCATCTCCGCCTCCTTAAACATAGAAAAAGAGAATACAATAATATATTCTCTTTCCTCAAATATATTTCATTATCTCACAGCCCGTCCTTTTCACAAATAACCATTTTGTTCGCACCATTTATGAAATTGTCCTACATCTACTCCAACTAACACGATATCCTTTAGCTCTACATCAATAATTTGTTCTCCAATTACAATAGCAAACTGCGATGCTAATTTTGTCTCGTTTTTCTTTACAATTCCAATTCGGTTCCGATGCGGTCCATCTTTTATATATGCTTTTTGTCCTACAATATCAAAGTTCAAGATTCTCACCTCTTTTACTGCGCTCAAATTGGAAATACGATCTCCACCTCGGAAAATTTCCTTTCATTGCACTATTTCTCTATATATATGACGAAACAATAAAAGAGTCCTTCCTTCTTTACAATTATTTTTTCTTTGTTTCATTTTTGTGATTGAAACGTAAAGTTTATAATAAAATACATTTGGAAGCGCTTTCTATGTAATTTTTTATGTTATAATATAAAAGTAGAACTTCGTAAAGAGGGTTAAAAAAATGAATACAAAAATGATTAAAAAGGTAATTGAAGCATTAAAAGTATATGGCTTTCAGGATGTATCATTCTGTGACAAAACGAGGCAATTTTTATTTCATAACGAAACCGATATTATGAGCGGCTATGCAGAAATAACATATAGTAGTCAATTTGAAAAATTCAACGTACAAATTCATCCAATTGAAACACATCACCAAGCAGAGTTACAAGAGGTTGAAAGACATATACAAGCTTGTATAAGAAAAGTGGAATATTTAAACGCACTTCTTACCGGGCAGACAAAACTAGATGATAAAATTATTATTATGTAAAAAAAGAACGTGATCCAATCACGTTCTTTTTTCATTATATGTTCATCTTTTCCTTTAGTTGTAATCCTGTAACAGATTCTAATACATCCATCGATTCTCCAAATGTCATATCAAAAATTGTATTGTCCTCTATGTATGGAAACTGTCTGAAACGCTTTTCTAACACCTTCACAGCATCTGATGTAAAGTTTGCACTATCAATGCCAAATTCTGTTTCAAGAAGAACGATCCAATCTAACACATGAAAACCTAATCCATTGACGAATGCAATAAGTTTTTCTTCTGGGTTTGAAGATAAGAATACTTGGCGTTCCATCTCACTAAAAAGTTCTTCTCCTAAGATTTCAGCTAACTCATCATCATGTTCACGTTCAACAAGTTCTTCGTAGCCGTAATCATCCACAAGCTCTTCTACTTCTTCACTATCCTGACACAGCAATTGACTAAGAAGTGCCTCTTTCTTAAATTCACTATTTTGTACGACTTCTAAAAAGCTCGTTTCCCATCCATTTTCTAATTTCATATTATGTACTCCTTTATATACGTTTCTTATCATCACTGTACCCAAAAGATCACTTTTATAACCTTTTAGGTAGTTACTATTATTTCACATGATTCATAACATAAGATGCAAACTCCGCTACATCTCCTTCAAAAATATTTATTTCTGGCAAGTGATAGAACGTTTTTTGGAGCGGGTTTCCTGCATGATATACATATATCGTTTTCTCTAGTGCAATCGCCATTCCAAACTCTGTATGGCTCCCGTTTCCGCCATCTAATATAAGTAAAAACACATCCGCTTCTTTTACAGCATTTTTTTCTGCCTGACCAATTTCTCTTAATTGTTCTTGATTCACTGCTCTTTCGTTTTTGGTCCAATCATATGTATGGTGCCATCCTGCATGTTTCAGTTCATTTGCTACGGAACATACAAGATGTTTATTTTGGAAACCTGAGGCGATATAAAAATTCATTTATATACACTCCTTCATTATGTATCGGGAAACTCCTTTTTAGCGTTATTTGTTATAGCTATAATAAAGAACAACTTCAAAAAAAAATCCCCATCTTTAAAACTTATTTGCGTTTAAATGATGGGATGCTTCATGGTCTTCTTTTATTTTTTGTTTTTTATAACTTTCATCAGCTAACATTTCTAGTTCAGCTGTTATCTCTGATTTTTCAAGCTCTCTTTCTTGCGAAAATTTCCTTGAAATATAAACAATAACACTACCAACGTACAACACAAAGCATATAATAAGTGCAGTATTTTCATAGAGACTTAGCTCCAACACAGTCACTCCTAATCCATTCGTATTTTCACGCTTCATTAATTGGAATTTCCCTATTAACCCATTTGTTATCCCGCTATTTGAGGGCAGTAAAACCCCCTCCTCAAATTCCAGTGAAAGCAAAGAAGTTAGATGGAGGATGCCCCCAACTGATTAAAGTTTCACTTTATTGTAACATAAAAATATCAATTCTTGGAATCTTTCACCCTACTAAAAGAGGCATGATTGTTTCATCATGCCTCTGAAATATTTTGAATGATTGTTTTAATTGCTTCTTTTCCATTATATTTTTTTAGTGCTGTTTTATACTTCTCATTATTTTGATTCAATTCTTCAACATACTTTATAAGAGATTTTACAGTTACATCTTCTTCATATAATACGGAGGCATACCCTTGCCTTTCAAAGGACTCTGCATTTAATATTTGATCTCCACGGCTTGCAAATTTCGATAATGGAATTAAAACCATCGGCTTTTGTAATGTTAAAAATTCAAAAATTGCGTTGGAGCCCGCGCGTGAAATAACAAAATCTGTTACCGCTAATATATCTGGCAGTTCTCCATGTACATATTCAAATTGTCTATATCCTTCTTTATTTTGTAAACTTTCATCAAGGTTACCTTTTCCGCAAAGGTGAACAATTTGATACTTTTTAAGAAGTTCTGGTAATGCTTCTCGAGCCGTATCATTAATTTTTTTCGCGCCCAAGCTGCCTCCCATAATTGTAATAACTGGCTTTTTACGTGAAAAACCTAAAAACGCTAAACCTGTTTCACGATTTCCTTTCAGCACTTCTTCACGTACAGGAGATCCCGTATATATTACTTTTTCTTTCGGTAAATGTTTCGCTGCTTCTTCAAATGTAACAAATATTTTCGAAGCAAAACGAAGCGCAATTTTATTTGCTAGTCCTGGCGTCATATCAGATTCATGTAATAAAACTGGTACTCTATTTAGCCATCCTCCAATTACGACTGGTACAGATACGAAACCGCCTTTTGAAAAAATCACATCTGGTTTTAGTTTTCGAATCCTTACATACGCATCCATAACACCGATACGATAAACTTAACTAAATCTATACAATTCAATCAAATTTACACGAGTTAGTGCTTCATCGTGTTCTCGCAGCCCCAAAGGGACGAGGGGTATAACACTCCACACGAGGCAGTATCGTTACCTCCTATTATCAAGCATTTATTTTACTCATCTTGATAAATTTATCGCAGCATTTACATCCCTATCGTGATAGCTATTGCATGAAGCACAACGCCATTCACGAATCTTTAAACTCCACTGTCCTTCTGGTTGAAATGAATGGTCGTATTTAACGCCGCAACATGAGCAAATCTTGCTTGAAGCGAACCATTTATCAGCTTTTACATACGCAATGCCGTACTTCTCGCACTTGTATGACAAACATTGAAAGAAGAAGTTTAATTTTTGAAATGAAAATGCTTTCGATAGTTTTTTGTTTTTTAACAGGTTTGAAATAGATAAGTCTTCCACAACAATCCTCATTGGTTTGGTTTTCACCAATTTAGCTGTTGCTTGATGGATATGGTTATTTCGGATATTCATAATTTTCCTAGATAACCGCAGGTGCTCAGCTTTCGCTTTTTCATATCCAGCAGATTGAATTTTCACACCTTTTTTAAATCTCCTAGACATATCTCTTTGCGCTGACTTTTTCCTTTTCAAAAGTTTTTTAACCTTGGCATCTTTGTTTATATTTCGTTCTTTCGTACCATTAGAAGCTACAAAAAGCTCTTTTAAACCAACATCCACACCAATCGACTCATCGGTTAATTCTTGTGATTTAAAGTCTTCTTGGAACCCTACACTCATCCACCAGTGACGACCGTCAAAGGTAACTCTTGGATTGGATGGTTTTTTATTTCTTGGTAGTTGTTGGCTTGTTTTCACTTCTCCAATAGACTGAATATGAACTACTTTCTTTCCTATAACCAGTCTTTCATAATTGGCATAAAATCCTTGGATTAAATCTTTTTTGGATTTATAAGAAGTGTGATAACCATTTTTGTACTTTTTGAACGAATGTTTTCTCGCCGTATCAAAATCTTTTGAAGCCTGTTTGGGAACTTGTGCGTTGATGTCATTTAACCACTCATATCTCTTTCGCTTCTTGATCTTTGTAAATCGTTTCTGTAAAGCTAACTGTGAAACAGATTTTCCAAATAGCTTATAATACCTATCACTCATTCTTTTACAATAGTTATAAGCGAATCTTGCAGCACCAGCATGGTTTCTAAGCACTTTTTCTTGTTCAGGCGTTGGAATCAGTCTGACTTTCTTCGCTAATATCATCAGAATGTAACTCCTTTAATGAAAGATTTGTTCTTCTGAATCGTAGCGTGTTCCACCAGCATTCTCGTAAGACTACTCGGATGCAAACCTGTTAATTCTGATACTTGACTAACTCGTGAAAATTTCATTATTATTCTTACCTCATTGAACCCACAATAGCACATGCGTTCGATATATTCAATGAGGTTTGATAGATTTAATTAAATGTATCTCGTTCAACTAAGGGCGCAATTCCTTAGCCAGTTCTCTTATGAACTTCTCATGTTTTCACATGAGCGCAGACTATATGTTTATCTCTTTAGAGATAGAGGATTTTTCCATCACCATAGGCTTGTGATGTACTCTCGTCAGTTATACGAGATAGTCGTTGAACGTTCATCTTATCGCTTTTGACTTAGATGATTCGAGGCGGAAGACCCATTGTTCTAGTGTTTAGGATTTAACCTTGCACGATCTGATTGATTTTTTCTGCTTTCGCAACATTCACGCTCGCCATTTCTAGCCACGTTGTAGTTCAATCAGCTTTAGGGATTGCCCGCAGTTAACCCTCACTACTAGCCAATCACTTGACTAGCAGGGCTTACTGATATATTTAATTAACTTTCGTTATAATTGGTTAAATAAATCGTAACAGTTAGTTACCCTTCATTACAAGAAAAGGATCTTTTATATTTTTCAAATCAAAATAACGACGTAGCTTTCCACTCGAAATACTATAGTAGGGAATGCCTTCCTTTTCTATAATCGTTTTCTCAATACCTTGATGAGAACCAATGTAAGAGATATCCCAGTTGTCTTCTTGTAAATATGGGATAATGGCTAAATTAGGTGTTACATGTCCTGCCGAACCGCCACCTGTAAAGACTATTTTCTTCATACGTCTCCCCCTTCTAGACTATAATACACTAAAATATCTTGCCTCAGGGTGAGAAAATACCATAGCCGTTACGGACGCTTCTGGCTCCATCATGAATCCTTCTGTTAATGAAATACCTATTTCCTCTGGATGAATTAAGCGAAATAGCTTTTCTTGATCTGCAAGTTCTGGACACGCCGGATAACCAAATGACACGCGTATTCCTCTATATTTCGTACGGAAACGTTCTTCCATCGTCAGTTCAGGTGAGTCTGGAATGCCCCAGCGGTCACGAATGAGCATATGTGTTTTTTCAGCAAGTCCTTCTGCTAATTCAAGCGCTAACGATTGAATGGCATGACTACGTAAGTAATCACCTTTCGCCTTCCACTCTTCAGCAATGTCCCGAACTCCTTCCCCAACCGTAACAGATAAGAAAGCAACATAGTCCATCTCATCTCCAATAGGGCGCAAATAATCACCTAAAGTACGGTATGGTGCTTTTCCTTGTCTAGGAAATGTGAAACGCTCTATTACGCGCGTATGATCTTCTGGATCATATATTACAATGTTTTGTCCGTCGCTTTGCGCTGGGAAAAATTGATACACTGCTTTCGGTTTTAACCAAGATTGTCCTTCCTGCAATAATTCATCTATTAAATCATTTAATTCATGTGCTCTCTTATCCCCCTCTTTCAAAAGCTTCTTCACATTTCCTTTTAATCCAAGGTGATGCCCAAGTAACATTTGTCTATTTAAAAATGGAGCGAGATGAAGAGCCGGAATATCGCGTAATACAATTCGTTTTGTTGAATCAGGCACCATAACCTCAGCCTTCGGTAATGGCTCAATTACTGCTGGAATTTCTACTTGCTTCTCCTCTTTTTTTACGATATGAAGATGACGTTCTTTTTTATCCTGTTTCATCTTCTCACGCTCTTCTTCTTTTTGAAGCTTATTAATAATATCGAGCCCCGTCATCGCATCACTCGCATAACAAACGAGCCCTTTATATGATGGTGAAATCCGATTATCTGTAAACTTTCTCGTTAACGCTGCACCACCTACAACAATGGGCACATCAATATTTGCTGCTTTTAAATCTTCAGCAGTCGTTACCATTTGTTGCGCTGATTTTACTAATAAACCTGAAAGGCCTATAATGTCAGGCTTCTTTTCTTGTACTTCTTGAACAATTCGATCCGAACGAACATTGATTCCTAAATTAATAATCTCATATCCGTTATTCGATAAAATAATTTCAACGAGGTTTTTCCCAATATCATGTACGTCACCTTTAACAGTTGCTAATAATACTTTCCCTTTTTTTGCACTATCGCTAGATTCCATATGTGGCTCTAAATAACTTACAGCAGCTTTCATACTTTCGGCACTTTGCAATACTTCTGCAACAATAAGTTCATTATTATTAAATAGTCGTCCTACCTCGTCCATCCCTGTCATAAGCGGACCGTTAATAATATCAAGAGGTTTTCTTCCTTCTTCAAGTGCAAGACTTAAATCCTCGTGTAATCCTTGTTTCGTACCTTCTACAATATAATTTGCTAGTCGTTCATCAAGCGTTAACGTTTCTTGCACAACGACATCTTTCTTTTTAGCGACTCGGTAAAAGTTTGTAAATTCTTCTAACGTCTCTTTCGTCGTTTCAAACAGTAATGCATCTGCAAGTTGTTTTTCTTCCTCTGGAATTGACGCATAGCGTTCTAATTTTTCCGTATTAACAATCGCGTAATCTAATCCAGCCTTCGTAGCATGATATAAAAAGACGGAATTCAATACTTCACGTCCAGCTGGTGGTAAACCAAATGATATGTTACTTACACCTAAAATCGTTAAACACTCTGGTAACGCTTCTTTAATAAGGCGAATCCCCTCTATAGTCGCTGCCGCTGAACCGATATATTCTTCATCACCTGTCCCTACTGGAAACACAAGTGCATCAAAAATAATATCTGACGGGCGTATCCCATATTTCGTCGTTAATAATTCGTAACTTCTTTTTGCAATTTCTAATTTTCTTTCAGCACTTACTGCCATACCATCTTCATCGATTGTACCAACTACAATTGCAGCACCATACTTACGAAGAAGCGGTGTTACCTTTTCAAAACGCTCTTCTCCATCTTCTAAATTAATAGAGTTGATAACAGCTTTTCCTTGAATATAAGTAAGTGCTCTTGCCATAACATTTTCATCCGTTGAATCAATCATAATCGGTACTTTTAACACTTTCGTAACTTCTGTCAAAAATTTCTCCATATCTTCTATTTCATCACGATCAGGATCTGCCATACAAATATCAATAATATGAGCATTTTTCTTCACTTGCGCTCTTGCCACTTCAGCAGCCTCTTCAAATTTCCCTTCTGCTACTAATCGTTTAAATTTACGTGAACCAATAACATTCGTTCTTTCACCTACAAATAACGGTCTCATAGACTCATCGTATTGCAGTGCCTCTAATCCACTAATTCCATGTCCTTCTCTCTCATGATGGTCACGAGGCTTAAGAGATGCTAGCGCTTCCTTCATTGCTCTTATATGTTCTGGTGTTGTGCCACAACAACCACCGATAATATTAACCCATCCTTCTTCAGCAAATCGCTTCACCTTTTCAGCAAGAGAAGATGGAGACTCATGGTAATGTCCATCTTCATCAGGAAGACCTGCATTTGGATAACAAGAAATGTAACACTCCGATAAATCAGATAGTGAACGAATATGATCCCTCATAAACTCCGGACCAGTCGCACAATTTAACCCAACAGATAATGGTTTCATATGTTCTACTGATAAATAAAAAGCTTCAATTGTTTGCCCAGCCAGAGTCGTTCCCATTGGCTCAATCGTTCCTGAAATCATAATAGGAACCGTTTTTTTCAGTTCTTCAAAAGCAGCTTGAATTCCAATATAAGCTGCTTTCACGTTACGCATATCTTGACTCGTCTCAACGAGTAATACATCAACTTCTCCTTTTAATAATCCTCGTGCCTGCCTTGTATAAGCCTCAATCAATTCTTCAAAAGTCACACCACCAGTAACACTAATTGCTTTCGTTGTTGGTCCCATCGCTCCCGCAACATATACTTCCCTACCGCTTTCTGTAACAGCTTGCTTCGCCAAAAGTGCTGCCTTTTCATTTAGTTCTTCATCTAAATGAGACAGCTCATAATCACTTAGTACAATATTCGTTGCTCCAAATGTATTTGTTTCAATAATATCCGCTCCAGCTTCAATATAAGCTTTATGAATCTTTAAAATAACGTCTGGTCTTGTTTCTACTAAATATTCATTACAGCCCTCGTACTCTTCTCCTCCGAAATCTTCAGCAGTTAAATCCTCTTGCTGAATCATTGTTCCCATTGCACCATCTAATATTAAAATGCTATTTTGTAATTTTTCTTCTATACACTTCATCAATTAATACCTTCTTTCACTTCTTGCTTTTCTCTTACATATTTAACAAGATGTTCTGTAATTTCATATTTTAAAAATGGTGTAATAAGATAAATACCATTAAAATATTTCATCGCTGCGTCGATCAATTCTTGCGAAATGCGAATCCCTTCCTCAATTGCTGCCTCTTTCGTTTCGTGTCCATCCATTCTCTCTCTTATTTCTTCAGGAAGAGTAATACCCGGTACCTCAAAATGAAGAAAATCTGCATTCCGCTTACTTACTAACGGCATAATTCCAATAAAAATAGGTTGTTCCAAATGCTTTGTCGCTTCATACACTTCTTCAATTAAGGCGATATCGTAAATTGGCTGAGTTAAAAAATATTCCGCTCCAGCACCTATTTTTCGTTCCATTCGCTTAACCGCTGCTTTTAAGTGCCTCACGTGAGGATTAAATGCGCCGCCTACAGAAAACCTTGTCGCCGGTCCAATTGATTTCCCTAAAATTGAACGTCCATCGTTCATTTCTTTAATCATTTTAATGAGCTCAATAGAGGACAAATCGTATACAGAAGTTGCACCGGGAAAATCACCAACGCGCGCTGGATCACCAGTCAAAGCTAACACTTCTTCCATCCCTAACGCCGATAAACCTAACAAATGAGATTGTAGTCCAATGACGTTATGATCTCTACACGTTAAATGTGTCAATACCGGGATATCATGCTTCGTTAATAACGCACCCATCGCCATATTAGAAATACGAGGCGATGCTAATGAATTATCTGCTAGAGTAATAGCATCTGCTCCCGCTCTTTTTAACGCTCTTGCTCCTTCAAAAAAACGCTGTGTATCTAACGTTTTCGGTGGATCTAATTCCACTACAACTGTCGTTTGTTTTTTCGCTTTCTCTGCTAGAGTGACGTGAGCCTTCGAACGTTTCTCATGCGTATGAACGACTTTCGGCCTTTGAATAGTGTCTTTTTCTATTACAGGTGTAACATTCGCAACAGCGCGCTTCATACTTTGAATATGTTCTGGAGTCGTACCACAACAACCACCTAATAACCGAATACCTTGCTCAATAAATCTCGGTGTCATCGCCTCAAAATAAGCTGGGCTTCCCTCATATACGTAACGTCCCTCCACATAATTCGGGAGACCTGCATTTGGGTATGCTGATAAATAGCCATTTTGCGGAATCGATATCATTTTGAAAGCCTCCGTCATATGAAGCGGCCCTAGTTGACAATTCAATCCAACAACATTTGCACCGTAATCTATAAGTTGCTTTAATATTTCATTGACATCATTTCCATTTTGAGTCGTACCTGCTTCATGTAACGCTAATTGAGCAACAATTGGAATGTTCGTTTGCTTACGCAATACTTTAACGGCATGCAGTAATTCAAATTCATCGTAAAAGGTTTCTAATAGTAATCCATCAACTTGTTCTTCTAGTAAAGCCCCTGCCTGTTCAAGTAGCATAAACTCCCTTTCCATATCAGTCGTTGTAACGGCTCCGATATGTTTCATACCACCAATTGTTCCTAAAATTGCATTTCTGTCCGTAACAGATGCTTTCGCCAGCTTTACTGCCGCTCTATTAATTTCTGTAACTTGATTTTCTAAGCCATACATACGTAATTTCGCCTCATTTGCTCCATACGTATTCGTTTGAATTACATCTGCTCCAGCAGCTACATATTGTTTATGAATCGATATAATTAAGTCTGGATCAGATACATTCAATTCTTCAAAGCTACTTTGCAAACCATGTGAATGCAATAACGTCCCAACCGCACCATCACCTATTACAATTCCTTTTGATAATAAATCTAGTAACTTCACGAATCTCCCTCATTTCTATCAATATAAAAACCCCCTCTTCACTTTGAAGAGGGGGACATAATCGTTCCTCCTCTTATTATGCAAAACATTCGTTTTGCAGGTATTAGCACCGTTTCAAACATTTCGTTTGAAGGTTGCCGGGTTTCACAGGGCCTTTCCCTCCACCGCTCTCAATAAGAGTTGTCTTTATTATTTTATTTATGTAGCTAAAAGGAAATGCGTTCCCCTTTTAACAATGTTTGTTAATTTTTTAATAAATTTAGCATGCACAAAAGTAAAAGTCAATGACACTTGCGGAAAAATAAAAATTATTTAAAATAGAGTTGCAATTCAATTATCTTTTGTTGTAAAGTTAAAAACATAATAAAAATTTCATACGAACATTCTTATCTAGAGAGGTAGAGGGACTGGCCCTGTGACGCCTCAGCAACCATTAACATTTTGTTAATAAGGTGCTAATTCCAGCAAATTGTGAAAGATTTGACAGATGAGAAGAAGACTCTATTCAAACCGAAAGCCTTCTTCTTAGAAGGCTTTTTTTATTTTATATTCAGTTAATGTTTCAATTTAAAAAGGAGGAATTTTCACATGTCAACAATCGAAACAAAGCTAGCACAAATCGGCAATCGCAGTGAAACTACAACAGGAACGGTTAATCCACCAGTTTATTTCTCAACCGCTTATCGTCACGAAGGAATTGGTAAATCTACTGGCTTTGACTATTCACGAACTGGCAATCCAACTCGCGATCTTTTAGAACAGGCGATCGCAGACTTAGAATATGGCGAACAAGGTTATGCCTGTAGTTCAGGGATGGCAGCTGTTCTCCTCGTCCTTTCTCTATTCCGCTCTGGAGACGAACTTATTGTATCTGAAGATCTATACGGGGGAACGTATCGATTATTTTCTGAACATGAAAAAAAGTGGAATGTTCGATGTAGATACGTAAATACACAGTCTATTAAACAAATTGAGCAAGCTATCACAACTGAAACGAAGGCTATTTTCATAGAAACTCCAACTAATCCATTAATGCAAGTTACTGATATTGCTGCTGTCGCAACTGTAGCGAAAAGGCACGGACTACTTCTTATTGTAGACAACACATTCTACACACCTTATATACAGCAACCATTAACAGAAGGTGCCGACATTGTACTTCATAGCGCAACGAAATATTTAGGGGGGCATAACGATGTACTAAGCGGACTTGTCGTTGCAAAAGGAAAGGAACTTTGTGAGGAAATCGCCCATTATCATAATGCATCAGGTGCGGTCTTAAGCCCATTTGACTCATGGTTATTAATTCGCGGTATGAAAACGTTAGCGCTTCGCATGAGACAACATGAAGAAAATGCGAAAGCAGTTGTTGCGTATTTAAATGATGAAGACGGGGTGACAGATGTATTTTATCCAGGAAGAGGCGGCATGATTTCATTCCGCCTTAAAGATGAAGCTTGGATCAATCCATTCTTACAATCTTTATCCTTAATTACATTTGCCGAAAGTCTCGGTGGTGTAGAAAGTTTAATGACTTATCCAGCAACGCAGACACATGCTGATATTCCTGAAGAAATTAGAACAGCAAACGGTGTATGTAATCGTCTTCTTCGATTCTCCGTTGGCATTGAAAATAGTAACGATTTAATTCAAGACTTAAAGCAAGCCATTAAACTCGTAAAAGAAGGTGTAAGAATATGAGTTATTCTATAGATACACTCTTACTACACAACCAATATAAACATGACTCACAAACAGGCGCTGTGAACGTTCCTATTTATAACACATCAACTTTTCACCAGTTTGATGTAGATACGTTCGGAAAATATGACTATAGCAGGTCAGGAAATCCAACTCGTGAAGCTCTTGAAGATATCATCGCTTTATTAGAGGGCGGAACAAAGGGGTTCGCCTTTGCATCAGGCATTGCAGCGATTTCCACTGCATTTCTTCTTCTTTCACAAGGGGATCACGTTCTCATTTCAGAAGATGTATATGGAGGCACTTACCGAGTGATAACTGAAGTACTCTCCCGTTACGGTGTTTCACATACATTTGTTGATATGACCAATTTAGAAGAAATAAAACAAAACATTAAACCAAATACAAAGCTCTTTTATGTAGAAACACCTTCTAACCCACTTTTAAAAGTGACAGATATTCGCGAGGTTTCTAAACTCGCAAAATCTATTGGCGCTCTTACTTTTGTTGATAATACATTTTTGACACCACTATTCCAAAAACCACTTGAACTTGGAGCTGATGTCGTTCTTCATAGTGCTACAAAATTTATTGCTGGTCATAGTGATGTTACTGCCGGATTAGCAGTCGTAAAAGATGCAGAACTCGCTCAAAAGCTTGGATTTTTACAAAATGCATTCGGTGCTATTTTAGGGCCTCACGATTGTTCTCTCGTACTTCGCGGTCTAAAAACATTGCATGTACGCCTCGAGCATTCAGCTAAAAATGCCAATAAAATTGCACATTATTTACAAGAGCACGTTAAAGTACAAAATGTCTATTATCCGGGATTACAAACACATCTCGGATTTGATATTCAACAATCTCAAGCGACATCAGCTGGAGCAGTCTTATCATTTACTTTGCAATCAGAAGATGCACTCCGCCAATTTTTATCAAAAGTAAAATTACCTGTTTTTGCAGTTAGTTTAGGAGCTGTCGAGTCAATTCTTTCCTATCCAGCTAAAATGTCACATGCAGCACTGTCGCAAGAAGCTCGTGATGAAAGAGGAATCTCTAATTCATTACTTCGGTTATCAGTTGGTCTCGAAAATGTTGACGATTTAATATCCGATTTTGAAAATGCCCTTTCTTATGTAGAAGAACCTGTAAATGCATAGAGAAAAAAGAAGATATGAGAATAGGTTTTCATATCTTCTTTTTATGCGATTTAGTTATATTCATTTGAATTTTTTCTTTTCTTATAGTCAAAAAAATAAAAGTATATAATCTATTTCTAAATAATGGATTAATTGATATATTAAGAAATAAAAAGGGGTAAAAATAATGGATACTTGTGCAGATATTTTAATCGTTATCGATTTACAAAATGGCGTATGTTATGGCGGAGAGCATTTATTTGATTTACAGAACTTACTAACAAAAGTAAATAAAAGAATTTCTTCATACAGAAAATTAAATAAACCAATCCTTTTTGTTCAACATTGTGATGATGATTTAGTACCCGAGAAAGAACTTTGGGCTATTCATACCATTCTAGATGTTCAAGAACAAGATTTTTTTGTAAGAAAAACACATGCAAATTCATTTTATAAAACAAACTTAAAAGAAATTTTAGATCAATTATCTGTAAAGCGCATTGAATTTTGTGGTGCCCAAACAGAGTACTGTATGGATGCTACGATTAAGTTTGCCCACGGACTAGGATACGAAAACTTTATGGTACAGAAAACAACCTCTACGTTGAATAATCCTTTTATGTCCGCAAAAGAGACAATTGATTTTTACGAGAACATATGGAATACCAGATTTTTAACGTTGCTAAAAGATGAATTTTAGAATAAATGACTAATGACTTGATTACCCTAAGATTTATCAGCCGTAATCAAATATTTCATTATCACCATAAAGAAGCGAATTACATTCAGCTTCTTTTCTTTTAACCTGTTTTATATTCTATATATATATCATTATAATTCCTTTGTCATATTATTTTAAAAATTTCGTATATTCATTTGAAAGAATAAGAAATTCATGATAAAATTGTGTTACAAATATATCTATATCTTTCAATTTTTAAAACACATCGAAATTTTCACCCAAAAATGTCATTTTACAAAAACATGCTAATTTATCTATTTTATTTACATCAGGGTCTCTTTTCTTACAATTTCTTTACTTTAGGACTTTTTTTCTGCAACAACTATTTTCTTTTCTTTAAATTTTTGGTATGTATAGTATGGTATAATAGCTCACACGGAGGTGGAAAAGAACATGTTAGAAACCTTTCAAAAAGAATTAGAACTATATGAAAGTAATGCAGAATTATTAAAAGTACTAGCTCATCCTGTTCGTTTATGTATCGTAAAAGGATTAATCGAGCGCGGTCCAAGCAACGTTTCTACAATGTATACTGGCTTAAACATGCCACAATCTACAATTTCACAGCATTTAGCAAAATTAAAAAGCGCTAAAATCGTTTCTAGTGAAAGAAAAGGTTTGGAAATTTATTACAAGGTAGAGAACGAAACAATAATTCAACTCGTTCGCGTATTATTAGGTTAGGGACTAATAATCGAAGAAAAAGAACGTATTCTATATTTTTTATCTCATATCTTTAATATAAATATATATCATGAGAGGAAATATATAATACTACATAAGTCGTATTAAAAAACAAGACACAGTATATACTGTGTCTTGTTTTTTTATATTGTTACATACCGCTCCAAATGTAAATGTTGCATATCTTTTGTATGTATAACAACATCAAACGCACTCCCTACTCCTCCATTCAAAATCATAGAACGAACTGCTCGATTTTGTTTTTGCGTTTCAGAAAAAGGATTTGTATCTTGATGATTCGTAAGCTGTTCTAATATTCCTGCCGCTAACAAAAACTCAGATTGTTTCTTATGCCATACTGCACTCATTCCTTGCAGACTAAACATCTCCTTTAGCTCGTCCCAATGAATATGAGTAGTAAGATCCATTTCACCTGGATACGCTAGTGGGTTACGTATTAGATTATGCTGATAATAACCTCGTAAACTTCCTTCACGGTGTGCTGGATGCATCCATTCTTCTTTTGTGTATCCGTAATCAACTGTAATACATATACCTTTTTGAAACCATTTCGCAATTTCTTTTATATACTCCTCCATCACAATTGGTACTTCAAAACGTTGCCCTTCAGCAATATGAATATTATATTTCAATAAATAGCGACCAATTCTTTTATCTAACGGCCTACATACTTCTGAAAGTTTTCCTTCCTCTGTATATGTAATACGTACTTCATACAACATACCATTTCTTTTCTCAATTATTTCAACAGGAAATGCATCAAACAACTCATTTGAAAAAAGAATTCCCTCGAAAGAATCTCCCATTTCACTATAAGACGTATAGTACGATACATTAGAAAATGAGCCAAGGTGCTCCTGCTGTAATTTTCTATGAAAAGGGCTCACTTCAATCATTGAATAGTTTAAATCAATAAAGGTTTTTGGAGATAATTGCTTCCATTCTTGTAAAACATCATAGGCAAACTTTCCTGTTCCCCCGCCAACCTCACAAATATTCGGAGCAACTTCACCATTTTCAACAAGACGAATAAAAAGTTTAGCAAAAGTTTTTGCAAAAACAGAGGAAACGTTGCTACTTGTAAAAAAATCCCCTTGTCTTCCAATCTTTTCACGTTCTTTCATATAATATCCATGATCTTCTGTATATAATACAAGGTTCATATACGTACTATATGAAATTGAATAATCCTTTTCTTTCCCCATCCATTCTCTTAAAATGAGCTCCATTCCCATAATGACTCCTTATTGTAAAAACGGATTATTTTCTTTTTCAAAACCAATGCTTGTTTCTGGACCATGTCCACATAACACCGCTGTTTCATCTGGTAATACAAATAATTTCTCTTCAATACTTCCAATTAATTCAGCAAAACTTCCACCAGGTAAATCTGTTCTTCCAATGCTCATTTGGAACAATACATCTCCTGAGAACACAGCATTCGCCTCTTTACTATAATAAGAAATACTTCCAGGAGAATGTCCTGGCGTCTCAAAAATTTCAAAATTAAATGATCCAATTGTTAATGTACCTTCTGCATCAATAATATGATCCGCTGGTTTTGCTGTAATACTGCGGTTCATCATAAAAATTTGAGAGCCGTTTACAGTTGCATCTCCTAACCAATCTGCTTCTTCTTTATGTACGTATACAGGAATATGAAAAGCGTCTCTTACCGCATCAACAGCACCGATATGATCAAAGTGAGCATGCGTTAATAAAACAGCCAATGGTTTTAATTGTTCTTCTTGTAAATATGTAACGAGCTTTTCACCTTCGTGACCAGGGTCAAAGATAATGCACTCTTTTTGATCGTTCATTAAAATATAAGCATTTGTTTGTAATGGGCCTAACGGCATTTGTATCCATTTCATATGAAAATCTCCTCCAGTTATTAAACTTACTTTTAATGATACAACATTTCTTTCTCTTAGGAAAAGAAAGGATGCTCTCTCGACAATCATTTTTAAAACATGTACAATATAAAAGAGTAAATATTCCAAAAACTCATAATAAGAAATGGGTAGACAGAGGAGGATATTGCATGGGCCTTGTTATTATTTTTACACTTGTCACTCTGTTAGCTGTATTTGCTACGCTTAGAACACTTCGTGAAAAAAACTTTTTCGCGAGCGGCTTTGCAATTGCAACTGTACTCGTTTTCGGATGGTTTACGATCATGACTGTTCTATATAACGGGTATCCACCAACAGCTTAATTCGTTTACACTTTATTCTTCATCAAGATTTCACACAAAAAGAGGAAGGGTTTCCCCTTCCTCTTTTCATATTTCACAACTTATATCATCTTCGCTTCGTATTTGTGCTTTTTTACAAGCCAAGCTCCTCCGATAACACCTGCATCATTACCAAGTGTTGCAATAGCTAACTTCGTGCTCTTTACAGCACGTGAGAAAGCGTATTGCTCGAAATAGCGTTGAATTGGTTCTAATAGCGCATCTCCAGCTTTAGACACGCCTCCACCAATAACAATTTTCTCTGGGTTCAACGTACTAGAAAGGTTCGCTACAGCTAATCCTAAATAAGAAGCTACTTTTTCTACTACTTCGCCTGCTAATTCATCGCCTTGTCCAAGTGCTTCAAAGACATCTTTTGATGTAATACGTCCTTCTTCAGCTAACATAGAACGCAACATGCTCTCTTTATTAGTCTCTTGTATTTTTTGCATAGCAACACGTACAATACCTGTCGCAGATGCTACTGTTTCTAAGCAACCAGACTTCCCGCAATTACATGGGAAAGCATTTTCTGTAACTACTGTAATATGTCCAATCTCACCGGCAGCACCACTCACGCCGTGTACAATCTCACCATTGGCGATTACACCACCACCAACGCCTGTACCAAGTGTCATACAGATTAAATCTTTTGCACCTTCACCAGCACCTTTCCACATTTCACCAAGCGCTGCTAAGTTTGCATCATTATCAATAACAACAGGTAATCCTGTTTCTACTTCTAATAAATCTTTTAGCGGATAGTTTTTCCACCCTAAATTAACCGCTTCATAAATCATTCCAGATGCCACATGTACAGGACCAGGAGCTCCCATACCAATACCAATTAACTTGCTCTTCAATTCGCCTAATTCTTCTAGCTTTTTATCAATTGCTTTCGCAACATCAAGTGTAATATGTTTTCCTTGCTCACCTGTATTCGTAGGGATTTCCCACTTATGTAAAATTTCACCGTATACATTAATAAATGCTAATTTAATCGTTGTACCACCAAGGTCAACACCAACTAACCATTTCTCTTCCATGTTGCTTACCTACCTTTATCTAATTCTTATTTAGCTCTTTTTGAATTTCTTGCTTCAATAAAAATAAAGCTGTTTGATAGTCTTGTGGATCGATTAACTGTGATTGATTTAATTCACGCAATTCATCTTGCATTAATTGTAAATCTGCAATTCGATCTCCCGTATAAATAATCGTACCAAATTTCTTTAGCAATTGCTGAATATCATAAATAGATACCATTTCATCACCCTCTATGCTCACTTACTATAAAAAATTATAATAAGAAAACGTTCACATATTTTATTATAATCAAGAAGAAAAAGTCTCGTCAATTTTTATTTGTCTATACAAGCTCGTTTATAAGCATTGTTCCTTTTTCTGTAATAATTTTTTCTATATTTTTATCAAATGGCTCTACCGGAATGTGTTTTACCATTTGAAAATCATATGCTAATGATAGCGTTTTCCCTTTATAATGCACGAGATAACGATCATAATAGCCCCCGCCGTATCCAATCCGCTCTCCTCGCTCTGTATAAGCTACGCCTGGCACAATTTGAAGATCAATTTCATCCACATTCACTTCTTCCGTAAGTCCCGGAATCGGTTCACGTAAGTTCATATACACCGTTTCTAATTGATCAAAATCACTAATTTTCCGGAAGGACATCGTTCTTGTTCCTTTATTACACTTAGGAACTACAACTTTCTTTCCTTCTTCCCAAGCTTTTTCGATAATAGGATATGTATTCACTTCATTTTCCATTGAGAGAGTAATTCCAATTGTTTTAGCTTCAACCCACTCTTTTTGCGCATACAACGAAAATGCAATCTGTTCTGATAAAGTTGTATATTGTTCTTCTGATAAAGAATTCATGTGTTCTATTATTTGTTTACGCAAACGCACTTTCTCTTCTTTCACACATTCTCCTCCTTACAGTGACACTTTACTCTATGATGATAGTGTATCACTTTTAACATAGGAATCGAATAAAAAAAGAAACAGTAGGAAAATATTCCTACTGCTTACTTTGTTTCACGGTGTAACGTAGACTTCTTGTCACGCTTGCAATACTTTTTAAGCTCGATACGCTCAGCGTTGTTACGTTTATTTTTCTTTGAGATATAGTTACGATCTCCGCATTCTGTACATGCTAGAGTAATATTCACACGCATTCTTATTTCCCTCCAGTACTAATAACTTAAATCAGACTATACTATAATACCACTTTTAAAATAAAAATTCTACACCTTTTGATATTGTCTAATTTTTTCTATAAGATTTTTCATGTTTTCCCTTGCTATTACTGGGTTTCTAGCATGTGAATACACTAAAAATTTTGGTTGTTTTGTGTCAGAAACGATATAAGACCACTCTTTTTCAGTATATTTGAACTGTACTCCTTCAAATATACCTTCTCCCTTCCTTTCTATATCATCCAATAATTTCCTCATAATTTTCCCTTTTTCATTCCATGAACATACCACTTCATCATAAAGTAAATAGAGCGGAGGTGATTGCTCTACTATGCTGAGAAACGTTTTTCCTTGCAATGCTATTAGCTCAAATAATTTTCCAATCCGATATAAAATATCTCGCTTCCACCTTACTTGAAACGACTTTCTTTCATCCTGCGTATAAAACAGAAGATAACATTCTCCTAATTTCAAAGACATTGGGTAAATATTTCCTGTCGATTCGAGTAAGAAATCTGGAATATCTACCTCTTCCAAATCTGTAACCTGGTAAATATTACTATGTTTATCATATAACTCGAAATGATTTCCTTGCTCAGAAAACATAAGAGCCATATTCGCTTTACTTGATTTCATCAAAGCTTTCACATGATCTTTTTGTTCGCTTGCATAAATCCATGTAACTGTACAACCAAGTCTTTGTAAAAAGAGCATAAGTAAATGTTGCAACGTATCATTTCTCTTATTAATAAGAAGATGAAACTTCTGCATCTGTATTTTCTCGATATCAATATGCCCCAATATAACTTCTATATACTCATTCATAGAAACATGAACCAGCTTATTTCGCCCCATCTCTTTCTCATGCACGTAATAAAACAATTCGGACATATATACTTGTTCTATCTCTTTTTGCTGCTTATACGTTAACGGCATGCCAGCTTGACCATACAACTTTATAACAATCTCATTCTCATTTTCCACTTGAATGAAAACCCCACCTGCACATTGCAAATGATGAACACTATATTGAAAAAGTGACTCGTTCATTTCTTTGCATTCCATCGTATGAATCCCTATACCATGAATAGCATGTAAAAATAAATTTTTATAAGAGGTTGTTTCTATATTTTCTTGACTTCCAATTAATATACTTTCTCCTTTTGTAAAAAGAGAGCCATACGCCATCGCAATCTTCACGATAAACTGGGGAGTAATTTCAACATTCCCTCTTCCTACAATGCGGCTTTTTTGTAACCACCCTGCACTCATTTCACTCTCTTGAATACCAGCCGCTCCTACTATCGAATGACTATCAATAGCCTTATAAGGCCATAGTTTTCCTTTTTGCTTAATTATCGTACTTCTCCCGATATGACAGTGATCCGCTACAATGCTTTTTTGAAACAGTGTAACGTCATCTTCAACTATTGTACGCTCTCCTATTGTCGTTTCTAATAGTTCACAATACTTTCCAATATGGGCATTTGCAAAAACAATACTTTTTTGAAGATGAGAATAATTTGAAACGATACTATTTTTTCCGATAATAGAATATGGCTCAATTACAGCTCCTGTACCAATCTTTGCTCCTTCTCCAATGAAAGAGGGGCCATGAATTTTTGTCCCTTTCCCAATCGTCACCCCTTCTCCCATCCATACCATCGGTAATACTTCCGTATAAGGAATAGGTACTTGTAACTTTTTCGTTAACAAATCAAATTGTGCTTGTCGATATTGATTAAATGTGCCAATATCTAACCAATAACCTTCTGACAAATATGCGAATAACACATTTTTGTTTGCCAATAACGGAAACACATCATGACTGAAATCAAAAAATTGTCTAGGCGGTATGTAAGAAAAGATTTCTGGCTCCATAATATATATGCCTGTATTCACAACATTAGATACTACCTCATTCCAGCCCGGCTTTTCTATATATCGTGTAACCTCCTGGTCTTTATTCATTACAACCAATCCAAATGAGAGTGGATTTTCTACTTCTTTCACAAACATTGTTACCATTCTTTTCTTTTGTTCATGAAACCTAATTCCTTCTGATAATTGAAAGTCAGTTAATGCATCCCCGCTTATTACAACAAATGTTTCATCTAAAAATTGTTCTGCTTGTTTAATACTCCCTGCTGTACCAAGCGGAGGAGAGTCTTCAAAATAATACAAGTTAACTCCCCATTTACTACCATCACCAAAATATCGCTTAATCGTCGTACTCATATATTGAACAGTAATTGCAATTTCACGAATACCATGCTGGCGTAATAACTCAATATTGTATTCTAAAACTGGTTTTTCTAATAATGGTAACATCGGCTTTGGAGTATTACATGTTAATGGTCTAAGGCGTCTTCCTTTTCCTCCAGCTAAAATAACCCCCTTCATATACTTCAGCCTCCACTTATATAATGTTCAGTAGCTCCATATACCATATGTATATTCTCTATCCCACATGAACTAGCAGCATAAACTTGATTAGTTAAACGAATCCTCATTTAAAAGACCCTATAATTAAATTTCCCACCTATAAAAACGTACGTTTAAAACGACAAGAAAGCGCTTACTATTAATTGATAAATAATACTTATTAACGAACAATATATATACTAATTTTCCCATTACATTATGATACATCTTATCATCATAAACTCAAGGAAACAACGAGCTTTTTTTGTCATGTTTTGACTAAAAAAAGCAGGTGATTTCTCATCACCTACTTTCATTCCTACTCATTCAATAAATAATGCTTTCCTTTTACTAAATAAAAGACATTTTCAGCAATATTTGTAATATGGTCTGCTACACGCTCAATATATCTCGCCACAAATGATAATTGTGTAATTTGCGTAATTGCTTCTGGTTGTTCCGGAACTGAAGATATAAACTCACGAATTGCTTTTCCATATATTTCATCAACGGAATCATCCATTTCAGCAATTTGTTTCGCGAAAGTTAAATTTTCTTGTTCATATGCTTCTAACGCTAAATGCAACATCTTATTTGCAACCGCAAACATTTCATCCAGGTTGTGCAAACTAACAGCCACTTCTTTTTCCCCAAGACGAATTGTAGCCTTTGCAATATTAACAGCATGATCTGCAATACGCTCTAAATCTGTCGCTGTTTTAATTGAAATAAAGATCCTTCTTAAGTCACTTGCTACAGGTTGCTGCTTCGTAATGAGCATAAGCGCAAGATCGTTTATTTCCTCTTCTAAATTATCCATACGGTAATCACCATCAATGACCTCTAACGCTTTCTCTACATCCCTTGTATGCAGACCTTCCATAGCAATCAATAAAGCCGCATTTGCTAATTCGCCAAGCTCAATCACCTTTTGCTGTAACACTTTTAAATCACCTTGAAACTGTTCTCTTACCATTTTTTCTTCCCCCTCAATATTATGTGCCATTATATACAAAGTGAAACTTTAATCACCCCTCATCAATCGGGCTTTTACAGGCCGCCCGCCCACCTAACTTCTTTGCTTTTGCTGAATTTTGAGGTGGGGTCTTACTGCCCGCAAATAGCGGGATAAATCTCCTACATAACCTCTTACGCTTGTAATAAACCTTAAGATAAAGAGAAGGTATTACTTCCCTATTAAAGTGAGATAAAAATAAGAAATACCCTCTGTTAAGAGGGCATTTTCTCTTAGCTTTGCAACGATATCAACCAAAGCGACCTGTAATATAATCTTCTGTACGCTTATCTGAAGGCGTCGTAAATAATTTGTTTGTATCTGTATACTCCACAACTTCCCCGCTTAAGAAGAAAGCAGTTTTGTCTGAAATACGCGCTGCTTGTTGCATATTATGCGTTACGATAACAATACTAAAGTCTTTCTTTAACTCTTGAATTAATTCTTCTACTTTTAATGTTGAAATTGGATCTAGTGCCGATGTTGGCTCATCCATTAAAATAACGTCTGGCTCAATAGCTAAGCAACGTGCGATGCATAGACGCTGTTGCTGTCCACCAGATAAACCGTATGCATTATCGTGCAAGCGATCTTTTAATTCATCCCAAATTGCTGCTCCGCGTAAACTTTTCTCAACAATTTCATCTAATGTCTTTTTATCACGAATACCATGGATTTTTGGACCGTATGCTACATTCTCATAAATAGATTTTGGAAATGGATTTGGCTTTTGGAACACCATTCCTACGTGCGTTCTTAATTCTTCAACTGGATATGATTTATCAAATATATTGCGTTCTCTATATTCAATTACACCTGTAGTTCGAACGATCGGTACTAACTCTACCATGCGATTTAACGTTTTTAAGTACGTTGATTTACCACAGCCACTTGGACCGATAATTGCTGTAACTTCATTCTCATGAATACTTAAATTAATATCTTTTAAAGCATGGTCTTCCCCATACCATAAATTTAAGTTTTTCGTATCAAATACTACTTTCTTTGGCGCAGTCTCGATTTTCTCTTCGTTTTTCACCTGTACATTTACTACTGTTGCTACCATTTGAATTCCCCTTTCATCCACTTCCAACTTATTTTCGATTTCGTAACCATAAAACAAATATATTGATAAATAGCAACAAACCTAACAAAACAATCATCCCAGCTGCTGCTACATACTGAAATTCTTCTTGTGGCCTACTCATCCAATTAAAAATTTGAATTGGTAAAACTGTAAATCTATCAAACATACTAAATGGAACATAATTTGCAAACGCAAGTGCCCCAATAACTAATAGTGGTGCTGCTTCTCCAATTGCTCTTGATATCGCTAACGTACAGCCCGTTATAATCCCCGGGAAAGCATATGGCAATACAATTTGATACATCGTTTGCCACTTCGTAGCACCTAATCCGTAAGAACCCTCTAATAATGCACTTGGTACTGATCGGATTGCTTCTTGACTCGCCACAACAACTGTTGGTAAGACGAGTAAACTCATCGTCAGTGCTGCTGCAACTATACTCTCTCCTAAATGAAGAGCATATACAAAAATAGTTAAACCAAGCAATCCAAATACAACGGATGGTACTCCTGCTAACGTTTGATTATTAATCTCTACTATTTTTTTAAATAGAGATTCCTTCGCATATTGCTCTAAATAAAGGGCTGTTCCAACTCCAAATATAAAAGAAACAGGTATAACAATACTCATAAATAATATTGTCCCTGACAAAGCTGCAGCAATACCAGCTTCTTTCGGATTACGTGAAGCGAAATTTGTAAAGAAATCTATTGAAAGATAGCTTATACCTTTTTCAACAATTTGAAACAGTAACACAAACAAAATTACGATTGAAAATAAAATCGCTATATAAAATAACAATTTGTAAATTCGATCTTTTAAAAAGCGTGATGCCATGTTTTTTTGTATTTTTTTATGATTCAACATCCGCATATTATGTCATCCTCCTAAAACGGCGCATAATTGACTGCGAAATGATGTTCATAATAAAAGTAAACAAAAATAATGTTGCACCTACAGCATACATGCTGTAATACGTAATCGTTCCATGCGGAGCATCACCTAAACTTACTTGCACAATATAGGCTGTTAACGTTTGAATAGAATGTGTCGGATCAAGCGATACATTTGGTGTGGATCCTGCCGCAATTACAACAATCATCGTTTCACCAATTGCACGCGAAGCCGCTAATATAATTGCTGCCATAATCCCTGTAAAAGCGGACGGAAACACCACTTGTTTTACCATTTCAAACCGCGTCGCTCCCAGTGCTAATGAAGCTTCTTTCGTCCCTTTCGCCACAGCTCTCATCGCGTCTTCAGATAAAGATGCAACTGTAGGCATCATCATAAATCCGATAACGATTCCTGGGCTAATCGCATTAAAAAATTGTAAATCTGGTATAACCCTTTGTAAAAGCGGCGTAACAATTGTTAATGCAAAAAAACCATATACAATTGTCGGGATACCTGCTAATAGCTCTAACATCGGCTTTAATATTTTCCGTGCACTATTTGAAGCATATTCGCTTAAAAATACGGCACACGCTAAACCAATAGGAATTGCTACAAACATAGCGATTGCTGTTACAAGGAACGTTCCACATATAAGTGGTAATATACCGAATTTAGGATTTTCAAAAAACGGTAACCATTCTTTCTCCGTCAAAAAGGAGTACAATGATATTTTTTGAAAAAACATGATTGTTTCATTAGAGAGCGTAAAAACAATTCCAAGTGTCGTAGCAATAGAAACGCTAGCAATTATTTTTAGTAACAAAGGCATTATTCGATTGATTCGCTGCGTTTTTTTTCTTTGTTTTGTATTTCTTTCAATCAAATGTTGTACAGAAAATGTAATTTGACTTTTGTCATTATGAGCCAAAGATGAAAACCCCTTTCCACCCTGACATTACCTTTTTATTTCTGTTAACATACGCAGCTGTTCATTGTATTTTTCTTTTCGTAATTTTACATACCCGACCTCTTCAGCGAGGTTACCAACATGCTGAATCATAAACTCAACATAGTTTGCTACATTCATTTTATTTCGGATAGATGCATTATTCACATAAGTAAGTAGCGGCCTAGATAACGGCTTATACTTACCTGACTGAATGGTCTCTTTCGTCGGAAATACACCATTCACTTTTATTGCTTTCACCTTATCTCGATTAGCCATATAATAAGCATATCCTACAAAAGCAATGGCATGTTTATCATTCATTACCCCTTGCATAATAACTTGATCATCTTCAGACAAAGAGACCTTTTTTACAATGCGATGATTTTGTAAGATGACATTTTGAAAATAATCATAAGTACCAGAGTCTACGCCTGGTGCATAAAACTTCACTTGTTCACGTGGCCATGTTGAATGAATTTGTGACCATCGCTTCTCTCTTCCATTTTCACTCCACAGTAAACGTAACTCGTCTACTGACATATCGTCTACCCATGTATTGTGCCGATTCACAACGATTGTAAGACCATCGTTAGCGACCTCAAAAGGTGTGAACTGAATAGAGTTTTTCTTCATCTCATTTTTCTCGACTTGTTTCATTACTCTCGAAGCATTATTTATATCTACTTCTCCTTTACTGAAACGATTAAATCCTCCTCCAGTTCCAGAAACACTGATGGAAATTTTCACGTCTGGATGCACCTTTGTATATTCCTCCGCTACTGCTTCTATAATAGGAAAAACCGTTGAGGATCCATCAACTCTCACTTCTCCCATATCATTTAAAGCAAATGCAGTAGACATTTCAAAACAGAGGAACCATATCGATAGTACGAAAATTATAATCGGTGTACGCATCCATTTCACGTGTTCTTCCTCCTAGAAGTAACCGGAAATAACAGGATTACAGATATAAGAATACTGCTAAACTATTAATTCGGTTTTAATTGTTTGTAAAAGTTTTGTAAAGTTCCACAAAAATCAACATACGATAAAATGAAACTTTAATCAGCCCTCACCAATCGGGCTTTTACGGACAGCCCGACCCCCACCTAACTTTTTTACTTTCGCTGAATTTTGAGATGGGGGTCTTACTGCCCGTTAATAGCGGGATACAATTTTAATCGGTAGTAGTTATTCATTTTCTCTGATAATTTCCCTATAAAACAGTTATCCCCTATCTCATCATATACAAGTATTATTTATAAGGCCGCGTGTTTCCCAATATTGTATACTTGTCCACATTTATTACACGATATGCATAAACCATAAAAAAAAGCACACTATCTTTTCAGATAGTGTGCTTTTTAAAAATTTTTTTATTCATCATCTTGATCTTTATTTTTATTGTTTTTATCATCTTTTGGAGCTTCACCATTTACTTCTTGGTTTTTTAAATCAAAGTAGGCGTCCATAATTTCACGACCAATATATCCATTAATACCAGTCTTATCATCATGTACCCATGGAACGACAACAGAGAATGCTACTTCTGGATCTTCAAGTGGCGCATAACCTACTAATGTTAAGTTATATGTTTCCACACGTTCACCGTTTGCTTTTCTACCAATCTCTTTATCTCCGCCATACACAGTTTGCGCGGTACCTGTCTTCCCTGCCGCTTTATATTTTGCACCTGTAAAGTATTTGGTAGCTGTACCACCTGAATCATTATACACTTGTCTAAATCCTTCTTGAACACGTTTAATTTGCGATTCTGGCATATCAACACGATTTAATACTTTCGGTTCCATAGATTGAACAACTTTCCCAACCTCATCTGGTTTCACTGCCGGTTGACGAATTTCTTTTACAACTTGTGGTTGCATACGATATCCGCCATTGGCAATCGTCGAAATATATTGCGCTAATTGAAGCGGTGTATACGTATCATACTGTCCAATTGATAAATCTAGTAAGAAACCTGGTTGACTACTTCTACCCATCTGACCAGCAGATTCATTCGGTAAATCAATTCCTGTTTTTACACCAAGTCCAAACTGTCCGAAATAATAACGCATCGTATCAAATGCTTTTTGAGGTATATCTAACGTACCACCTCTCACATATTGAACACCAGCGATATTCATCGCTGTTTTAAACATATAAACGTTAGAAGACATTTTTAAAGCTGTAAGGTCATTAATATATCCCATCGTTTTCCAAGACGACTTCGTAGGTGTACCTTTTAATTTAATTGGTTCATCCAATTGTACTGCCCCTGGTTGAATCGCACCAGTTTGATATCCAGTAAGTACTGTTGCACCTTTTACAGTTGACCCCATCGGATAAGAACTTGTCATGGTACCTAATGCAAAGTCATTTACTTTCGTTTGACCATCTTCATTAACTAATTGTTTCCCAGCCATGGATAAAACTTCACCATTTTTCGGATTCATCATTACAACGAATGCGCGATCTAAAAGAGGTTCGCTTCCTTTAAATCTCATTAAATTCTTCGCAAGAATATCTTCCACACGCTTTTGTAATTCCATATCAATTGTTAAGTTCAGGTCATTACCACTTTGCCCTTTTGATACATTAATCGTTTCTAAAATATTACCGTTTTTATCTGTAACATTTCTAACTTCTGCTTTCGTACCGTGCAGGCTATCTTCATACTGTTGTTCAAGATAACTTTTGCCTACTCGATCATTCCGATTATAATCACGGACAAGATAGTAATCTAGTCTTTCTCTCGGTAAGCCTTCATCAGATGTCGACACCCCACCAAGTACACTTCGGAATAAATCATCGTACGTATATTTTCGATCCCAATCAACATTTGTATCTACACCTGGTAATGCTGCTAGGTTTTCACTAATAATCGAATATTCCTTTTCTGTAGCATCCTTTTTAATAACTTGAGGTGTCATTGCATATCCGCCATCCATCTTACTCTTAATCGCTAGTATTTCTAGATCTTTTGCGGATAATTGATTAATCTCTTCTTCTGTTACACGACTGCGCTGACGCTCGTCTAATTCTTTATCATCAATTTTTTTATCTTTAAACTCTTGACGATCTTTATTCGTAATTTTTTCTTTAGCTTCCTCTTTATGCATAGCAAGCCAATAATCTTTTTTATCGCGATCTGTTAATTTATCTGTCGGTACTTCAATCAAATCTGCTAGCTTTTTCGCTGTTTCTAAGCGATCCTCTGCAGTTGATCCTTTCATTTTTGTAAATGTAATAGTACGAATGGCTGCATTATCTACTACAGGTCGCCCATAACGGTCAAATATTTTCCCACGCGGTACAGGATTACTTATCGTTGAGTTTTCTTTCTTCTCCACTTCATTCTTATATTCTTCACCGCGAACAATTTGTACATATCCGAGCCTTACAATAACCGCGGAGAACATTAAAAACACGCAGAAAAACAGCACGTTTAACCGAAAAGGAACGTGGGTCTTTTTCTTATTTTGCTTCTGCTTCTTGCTCATACAAACCCCCTCTACCAACAGCTATGTAATGTGAAAGGGACACCTTCATACAGGTGTCCTCACTGCTGTCTTACATCTTTTTCTATTCTAGCATAAAACAAACGAGAAGTTAACCTTCTGGTTCAGTTTGGTTTTGCGCGTTTCCTTGCGTTACAACACTTGTTTTACTCGCATTTCCCTCATCATATTTGACATTTTTAACTGCAAAATAAATAAGAAAATGTCCAGCACCTAAAATACATAATAAGTAAGGTAAACTTTTTTCAGGTGGAAAGAATAGTACAGCACATAAAAAACTTAAAATGGAACAGATTCTTCCGGCGTTTAACCACAGCTCCCGAACAACGACATATTCCACACGCCATTCTCTCGCATTTTTCGCTCTACCAATTACGTCATATGTCATTGATCCATACGGAACAAGTAAAATAGGATATGCAATCGCAATACATGCCGCATAAATAAGTAATTTCGTGTATGTAACATTGAAAATAACTAAAAAGACGACAGCATATAAAATAATGCCTCCAAGTAAAATTGCTTTTTTTCGCCACTCCTTCTTTAACATACGAGCAACTAAGTAATAACATACAAAGGATACAGCAGAGTTCACTAAACTATATTTCCCTAATGCGAACTCACTATTAGTTGCTAAATAAACATATACTGAAATGACAAAAATAAACGTTCCTTCTCTCAATCCTTGGAAAAAATGAGCTCGTGTAATCTTTCCCCAGTTTTTATCAATCCGTCGTTCTTTCAATACTTGCACGATTTCATAACGCCCTTCACATTCTCTTTTAGATAAAAAGAAGCTTAAGACGACAGCAATTGCAAATAGAACTAATGAAAGAAAGAATATAACAGTATAACCACTCCATTTCTCCATACGTGAAATTGTGTATCCTGCTGCTATTGGTCCGATCATCCCAGAGAAGGATGTAAGAAGTCCAAGAAACCCATTAAAGAAATCTCTTGTTTCTGGTTCTGTAATTTCAAATGTCAATAAGTTAAAAGCCAACCAGTAAAAACCGTATCCTACTCCTAAAAGAGCCCCCATTAATAAAATATACTGAGAAGCACTTTTCCCCGCTACTAAGACAACAATAAAAAAAATTGCGAGCGTTCCTACTCCTATTCGTAATAAAATCGAGCGATCGATACGTTTCGCTAATTTTCCCCCTACAAGAAATGTGAGAGGCTGTAATATAACGCTGGCCAAATTATACAAGCCAAGATTCACATAATTTTGTGTTTGTTTCCATAAATAAATATTTACAAACGTATTCGATAAAGAAATTGCGAGCGTGTATAAACCTCCTATAAGGAGCAATAACACTAAATCCCGATTCACTTCAACGTCACCAATTATATGTTTCCACTTCATACACAACTCTCCTTTACTTCATGTTCTAGTCTTCCAAAGACAAGCCCAATTATGTAAAAGGAAAGCATAGAAAAAAGCTAGGGGTTCTCCCCTAGCTTTTTTCTATATTTATTACAATTATTTTGCTTCTTGGTAACGTTTTTCAGCAGCGTTCCAATCTACAACGTTCCAGAATGCACCGATGTAGTCTGGACGACGGTTTTGGTAGTTTAAGTAGTAAGCATGCTCCCAAACATCTAAACCGATAACTGGCGTTTTACCTTCAGTTAAAGGAGAATCTTGGTTTGGAGTGCTTGTTACTTCTAGCTCACCATTGTTTACTACTAACCAAGCCCAACCAGAACCGAAGCGAGTTGCGCCAGCTTTTGCGAATTCTTCTTTGAATGCATCGAAGCTACCGAATTTTGCTTCAATTGCAGTTGCAAGTTCACCTACAGGTTGTCCTCCGCCGTTTGGAGATAGGATTGTCCAGAAGAATGTATGGTTAGCATGTCCGCCACCATTGTTACGTACTGCTGTACGGATTGCTTCTGGTACTTCGTTTAAGTTTGCAACTAACTCTTCTACGCTTTTGTCAGCTAATTCTGCATGACCTTCTAAAGCAGCGTTTAAGTTTGTAATGTAAGTGTTGTGATGTTTTGTATGATGGATGTTCATTGTTTCTTTGTCAAAGTGAGGCTCTAAAGCATCATACGCATAAGGTAAATTTGGTAATTCGTGTTTTGCCATTGTTATATTCCTCCCAGTTTATGTATTGCCACTTAAGTGACATACAACTTCATTCTACCCTAATTGCCATAGGGTGCAAACAAATAAATCACATTGTCTTGCTATCATTAAAGTAGCAAAATTCCCACTTCTTTTCAATTAAAATGCTCATATATTCCGTAAAAAAAGCTTCCTTCTACAAGGAAGCTTCCTGCTAACATATAAACATGCGAAATGGATATGGACCCTGTAGGACTCGAACCTACGACCGGACGGTTATGAGCCGTCTGCTCTAACCAGCTGAGCTAAGGGTCCACAATTATGTATGTCACAACATATCAAATAAAGGAATTCCTATCGGATATATCGTTTAAGAAATGTAAGATAAATTTACCATATAGAAAAGAAAAGTGTCAATTGTATTTTTCTCATTTAAAAGAAGAAAGTTAATAAAAAGAAATTTAGTTATCTCCACTATATGTAAATATAATATATCTTGAGATTCTCTAGATTCCTACGTTACAATGATTCTATACATACATAAAGGAAGTGAATCTATGTCCATATTTACCCAATTCGTAAAAAGCATATACTCGCCTAAAGATATGGCGCTATTCCGTTTTCAAAAAATCGGTAAAACCATTTTGTATATTATGCTACTTTGCTTAATTACTACTATTCCAAGAACTTTCTTGTACGGTAGCTTTATCCAAGATAGTGTAAACATGGTAAATCAAGTCATCGATAAAGATTTACCTGATTTTAAAATTGAAAATGGCGAACTAAAAGCCGATATTGATCAACCTATTGAAAAAGAAGAAGGAAATGCACTTTTCGTATTTGATCCAAATTCAACAGACCTAGAAAAATATCAAAATAAAACAGGTTTATTTGTTTTAAAAGATAAAGTAGTCTCTATGGGAAATGGTCAAACACAAACGTATTCTTATAACGATTTGTTAGGTGCATCTCTTGAGAAAAAAGATCTACAAGAATTCATTTCTTTATTCGATAATATTTACCCAATTTTACTATTTGTCATCGGATTTTTAGTGTACCTATTCCAACTATTTATCACTTTTGTAGGAGTAACTTTACTGGCCTTCATCGGTTCTGCCATGAGCGGTCAACGTAAATTATCCTATAAACAAGTTTGGACACTGACTGCGTACAGTTACACAATCCCAACCATTTTCTTCATGATTATGGATTTATTCAAAATCGTCGTACCTGGGGCAACGTTCATTTATATCGCTGTTGTTTTAATCGTTCTGTACTTAACAATTAAAGAAGTTCCAAGACCGAAAGAAAAATAAGAACGAAAAAAATGCCTAAATAGGCATTTTTTTTTTGGACAAGCATATATTCCTAGCAAAGGAGTGAAGAATATGAAGAGGTTAGGTATATTCCTATTCGTGCTTGTTCTCGGTTATATATTTTATTACGATATAAAAATCGGTACTTTACCGATGTTAAGTTCATATAAAAAAACAACTGCTGCCCAAACGATTAAAAAAGAAAATACAGACAACCAACAAAATAAAGAGAACAAAACAGAAAAAGAAACGGATGTATCTTATAAAACAATTGAAGTAAAAACTGGTGAGACAGTTCTTTCTATTACAGAACAAATTAACAAGAAAAAAATTCCTTCCATAGAAAAAGTCATTGACGACTTTAAACAATTAAACAAAAGTACATCTGCTACAAAAATACAAATTGGAAAGTCTTATAAATTCCCGTTATATCAATAAGCTATCACTTAATCCTTGTCAATTACATAAAGGCGCTGATACAATAGTAAAAGTGAAACCGAGTACTTCGGTTTCTATAGCCCTATATCACGTATACTATCATTGATATGAGGGACTAAATAAGAAACTTCTTTTATAAGGAGAGCGATCTATTCGTGAATGAAATGACTCATCGTACAAAAACACGTCCAGTTAAAGTCGGTAATTTAACAATTGGCGGTAATAATGAATTAATTATACAAAGTATGACAACAACAAAAACACATGATGTTGAAGCAACAGTTGCCGAAATCAAGCGTTTAGAAGAAGCTGGCTGTCAAGTCGTCCGTGTTGCCGTTCCAGATGAACGCGCAGCTAATGCTATTGCTGATATAAAAAAACAAATCAACATTCCACTTGTTGCTGATATTCATTTTGATTATCGCCTTGCTTTAAAAGCAATCGAAGGTGGCATTGATAAAGTACGTATCAATCCAGGTAATATTGGTCGTCGCCATAAAGTAGAAGCTGTTGTAAATGCAGCAAAAGAGCGCGGTATTCCAATCCGTATCGGTGTAAACGCTGGTTCATTAGAGCGTCACATTTTAGAAAAGTATGGATACCCAACTGCTGATGGTATGGTTGAGAGTGCGCTACATCATATTAAAATTTTAGAGGACTTAGATTTCCACGATATTATCGTATCTATGAAAGCCTCTGATGTTAACTTAGCAATCGAAGCATACGAGAAAGCTGCTCGCGCTTTTGATTACCCATTACATTTAGGTATTACAGAATCCGGAACATTGTTTGCTGGAACTGTAAAAAGTGCCGCTGGTCTTGGAGCAATCTTAAGTAAAGGCATCGGAAATACACTGCGTATTTCATTAAGTGCTGATCCAGTTGAAGAAGTAAAAGTTGCTCGTGAACTATTAAAATCATTCGGTCTTGCGTCTAACGCAGCAACACTTATCTCTTGTCCAACTTGTGGTCGTATTGAAATCGATTTAATTAGCATCGCTAACGAAGTAGAAGAATACATCTCTACACTTCAAGTACCAATTAAAGTTGCAGTACTTGGTTGCGCTGTAAATGGTCCTGGTGAAGCTCGTGAAGCTGATATCGGTATTGCCGGTGCACGTGGAGAGGGATTATTATTCCGTAAAGGGCAAGTCGTTCGTAAAGTACCAGAAGAAACAATGGTAGAAGAACTGAAAAAAGAAATCGACGTAATTGCTGCTGAAATGGCTGCTGAACGAGAAAAAGAAAAAGAGACACAAGAACAATAAAAAGAAGGTTGCCACAATATTTGTGAGCAACCTTCTTTTCTACGTAAAAAAGCTCGTCAGTTATATAACCGACGAGCTTTTACTTTGCACATTTTGGACAACGACCATATATTTCAAACTTATGACCCGTTACTTCATAACCAGTAAAATCTTTATTCATAAAATCCATTGGGCAGGAAGTAATCTCTTTCGTCCCCCCACAATCCAAACAAATAAAATGATGATGATGTTCCATAATAGAACAAGTAAAACGAAAATGTTTTTCACCATTTAATTCCGTTTGTTCTAAAACACCAATCTCAGCAAAAACTGTTAAGTTACGATAAATCGTATCAAAACTAAGCCCTGGATAATCGTCTTTCATATGCTCTAAAACGTCTTTCGCAGTTAAATAACGATTATGTGCTGCAAATAATCTGAGCATCTCTTCTCTTTTTCCAGTATGTTTGTATCCTTTTTCTTTCATTAGGCGTAAAGCTTCTGTTAGATTCATACCTATCCCTACTTTATGCAGTTTTTTTCTTCTTCCATAAAATCGCACCGATTAAAATAAGAACTGCTATCATAACAATTGTACCACCTGGTGCTAGATCAAGTTGATACGAAGCAAACATTCCACCAATTACCGCAATTTCACCAAATAAAATGGAAAAGAAAATTGTTTGTTTAAATCCTTTAGCAATACGAATACTTGCTGCAACTGGTAACGTCATTAATGATGATACGAGAAGAACCCCTACTACACGCATTGATACTGCAATGACAAGAGCAACTAATATAATGAAAATAAAGTGAATCCATTTCGCTCTTAAACCAGTTGATACTGCGTATTCCTCATCAAATGATAGTAGAAACAGCTCTTTATATAATAAAATAATTGTCGCAACAACAACAATTGCTACAATCCCAATAATAATTAAATCCGTACTTGTTACAGCACTGACACTACCAAATAAATAACTAAATAAGTCTGTGTTAAATCCATTTGCAAGTGAAATGAAAATAACTCCAACTCCCATCCCTGCCGAAAGGATAATCGGAATTGCTAATTCTTGATAGTGCTTATATACAGTTCTTAACTTTTCGATTAATAGCGCTCCACCAATTGAAAAAACCATCCCCATATATAAGGGGTTTAAAAATCCACCTGTAAAAATGGTTTTTTCAAGTAATAAACTTGCTGCAATACCTGATAACGTCACGTGACTTAATGCATCCGCAATAAGAGATAAACGACGAATAACAACAAACACACCTATTAGCGGTGCAACAAGTCCAATTAAAATACCTGCGTATAAAGAATTACGTAAAAAGTCATATTGTAAAAAATCTTGTATCATTATATCCTCCCGTGATGCTCATGCTCGTGTTCTAAACGATGAACATGATGCCCATATAAGACGGACATTTCTGCATCTTCTAACTCTCGGAACTTCTCTACATTTCCATGGAAATGTAGATGTTGGTTTAGACATGCAACATGTGTTACTTTTTCGGTAACAGCTCCCATATCATGAGTAACAAGAATTAATGTGATTCCCAACCTTTTGTTTAAATCCTCTAATATTTCGTAAAAACTTTCCACATTTTTTACATCGATTCCAACAGTAGGCTCGTCTAAAATAAGCAATTCAGGATCACTAACGAGCGCACGAGCAATAAATACACGCTGTTGCTGTCCACCAGAAAGCTCTCCAATATTACGACCTTGAAACTCACTCATCCCTACATCAGCAATTGCTTTTTCTACCTTTTTCTTATCCTCTTTTGTGAAAAAGCGAAAAAGCCCTTTTTTCGAAACAAGTCCCATTGACACAACTTCAGAAACAGTTGCTGGAAAACCAGAATTGAAACTATTTGCTTTTTGGGATACATAACCAACTTTATTCCATTCCTTAAACTTCTTACTATCAACGCCAAACACACGAATGCTTCCTTCTTTTGGCTTTAAAACGCCTAATAAACACTTAAGTAAAGTTGATTTACCTGAACCATTCGGTCCCACTAAACCTAAAAAAGCTCCCTTCGGAACTTGCAAATTAATATTTTCTAACACATTCCGATCTTCGTATCGGAATGTTAAACCTTCAATCTCTAATATATTATTCATAGCATCTCACCTATTTTAATTCAGAATGATTCCGATTTATATCTATTTGAATTATAGTACAGCTTATTATAGTTGTAAACCAATCTGCCTAAAATATATCTATTTTTTCAAGAAACCTTATTATTATAACAAAAAGCAGAGAAAAATTCTCTGCTTTCGAAAAATATTCCTATATACGTTTAGTGAATAGCCGATTTAAACTTACCACCATTTGTCTCTTGCGTGCTCATAATCGTAACAAACGCATTTTCATCAATTTCATGCACAATTGACTTTAACTTCGTCACTTCTAGACGCGTTACAACTGCATAAATAACTTCTTTTTCTTTATCTGTGTAACCACCTTTTGCTACAAGCTTTGTAGTTCCACGGCCGAGTCGATGTAAAATCGCATTTGATACTTCCTCATATTGATCAGATACAATTAAAACTGCTTTCGTTTCATCTAGCCCTTGAATTACTGTATCGATCGTTTTAAATGCAATATAGTACGTCATAACAGAATACATCGCTTGTTCCACACCAAACACAAATGCTGCCCATGCAAAAATAAATAAGTTCACAAACATTACGAATTCACCAACAGAGAACGGTAATTTCTTCGTTAATAAAATCCCCATAATTTCAGTTCCATCTAACGATCCACCATGACGAATTACAAGTCCAACACCAAGACCTAAAATAAGACCACCAAACACAGTCGCTAAAATAGGCTCTGTTGTAAACGGTGGCACCGCATGTAACGTTGACTCAATGAATGCTAACGCTACAATACCAAATGCCGAAGATAACATAAATGTTTTTCCAATTTGCTTATAACCCGAATACATAAATGGGATATTGAGAACAACGACTAAAGTAGAAAAACTTAACCACCAAATATTAGGAGTAAGATAATCTAATATAAGAGAAATACCAATAATTCCACCATCAATAATTTTATTTGGCATTAAAAATAGTTCAATCGCTACCGCCGCGCATGCTGCCCCAAAAATAATCATAACTAAACGATAAATGAGATGAATAACACTTTCTTTTCGATGTTGCTTTTGCTCCATAGGTCCTCCCTTTACTCTTTTTTCTGTAGTTTTGTCCTTATATTATAACATACGCTTCTTTTCCTCATGAAAAAAGAAACTCCATACGAATATGTACAAGCTATATGCTCATATATTTCGATAGAAGAACGCTTGAAGGAGGATAATAAGATGAACCTCATTAAACAAATTGTTAATAAAAAATTAAATCATATTTCTACAAAAGAGTTATTAAAATATAGCAAAGAATATGAAGTTTCTATTACGACTGCACAAGCTGACCAAATCGTTTTACTTATGAAAGGTAAAAATATTAATATTTACGATAACAACGAGCGACTAGAGCTCTTAAAACAGATTGCAAAAGTAACTTCCCCTGCCACTGCCCAACAAGTAAATACATTATTTCAGCAATTACTAAAATAAGGAGGGGAAATCCCCTCCTTATTGCGCTTTAATTTTTTCAAGAAGCCCTTCATCAAAAGTACCGTTTTTCAGCATTTCGATTTCCAATTTGTATGGTGGCTTCTTATCTTTTTTATCTTCCCCTACATACGGTGTTTCAAGAATTTTTGGTACACGCATTAACTGTGGATGATGTACAATGTGATGCAACGCTTTATACCCAATGTGACCAAATCCGATGTTTTCATGACGGTCTTTTCCTGCTCCGCGTACATTTTTACTATCATTAATATGAAGTACTTGCAAACGATCCACACCAACGATCTTATCAAATTCGTTTAATACACCGTCAAAGTCATTTACAATATCATATCCTGCATCGTGCGTATGACACGTATCAAAACATACAGATAGCTTTTCATTATATTTTACGCCATCAATGATCTTTGCAATTTCTTCAAAGCTACGACCACATTCTGTTCCTTTTCCTGCCATCGTCTCTAACGCAATGTTAACCGTCTGTTCTGGCGTTAATACTTCATTAAGCCCTTTAATAATTTGTTGAATACCAGCATCTGCTCCAGCACCAACGTGCGCTCCTGGGTGAAGAACAATTTGTTTCGCTACACCTAATGCCGATGTCCTTTCAATTTCCATACGAAGGAAGTCTACACCTAATTGGAATGTTTCTGGCTTCGTCGTATTCCCAACATTAATAATATACGGCGCATGGACGATAATTTCCTCAATACCATTCAGCTCCATATGTTTTCTTCCTGCTTCTATGTTCAATTCTTCAATTGGTTTTCTTCGTGTATTTTGCGGTGCACCTGTATAAATCATAAACGTTGTTGCACCGTATGAAACAGCCTCTTCACTTGCTGCTAATAACATGTTCTTACCACTCATGGAAACATGAGATCCAATCTTTAACATACAATCACCTCTTCAATATACAATAGATATAATGATAGCATAATTTGTAGAAATATGTAGTGAATTGTTTGTTCACAAAAGACGCACTACACAAATTTATATGAGTATTTAAACAAACTATACTCTTCATTTAAATTAGCGGGATTAAAAAAAGATAAGGGAAACCCCTTATCTTTTTTTATTGCTATATTTTCTCTTCACTTTGTCACGTTCTGTTGCAAGTTTACGTTTATAGTTTGGTTTTACTTTTTTCGGTTTTTTAATAACTTTCGTTGCCATAACATCAAGTTCGTCATTTGGTTTTTTACGGCTCTTACGACGACGACGCTCACCTAAATCCGCCCACTCATCTCCGCGTAAATCTACATGTTTAAACTCGATATGACGTTGTTTTTCTAAGCTATCTAACGCTTCTTCGTTTGCTGGATCATAAATCGTCACTGCAATACCAGAATGCCCCGCACGTGCTGTTCTTCCAACGCGGTGAACGAAGAAATCTAAATCTGATGGTAGCTCATAGTTAATAACATGGCTAATTCCTTCAATATCAATACCACGTGCTGCTAAATCAGTCGCAACAATATATTGGAATTCAAGGTCACGAATTTGTTTCATCATTTTTTTACGATCACGTGGTGATAAATCCCCGTGAATTCGTCCAACTTTTAAGCCGCGTTCCATTAATCCATCAGCAACTTGATCTGCCATCTTTTTCGTATTCGTGAAAACAACTGCTAAATACGGTTTAAATTGAAGTAGCATTTTATTCACTAAATCAATTTTATTACGATGTTTAGAAGGCACTAAATAGTGTTCAATGTTTCCAGCTGCAACTTGTTTTGGATTGATATGAATATGCTCTGGATTCTCCATATATTTCTTCAGAAACGGTTTTAGTTTTTGAGGAATTGTTGCAGAGAAAACTAGCATTTGCAAGTTTTTAGGCATGCGTGCTGCAATTTTATCTACATCGTGAATGAATCCCATATCAAGCATTAAGTCAGCTTCATCGACAATAATCGTATTTGCTTTATGAACAAATAATGCTTGTTCTTCTACTAAGTCTTTAATACGTCCTGGTGTCCCAACTACGATATGAGGTTGTTTTTTCAACTTTTCAATTGAACGTTGTTTATCAGTTCCACCAATTAAACAACGCGCTGTAATCATTTGATCTTCCGCACAGAATTTTGTTAATTTCACAATCTCTTCGTAAATTTGTTGTGCTAACTCACGAGTAGGTGCTGTAATAACAAGTTGTACTTCTTCACGGCTTGCATTAATTCTGTTCAATGTAGGAAGTAAGTATGCATGTGTTTTCCCAGAACCTGTTTGGGATTGTCCAATTACACTTACACCTTTTTTCACGACCGGGAAAATTTTCTGCTGAATTCCTGTCGGCTCTGTAAAGCGTAGTTCACGAACTGCATCTATTAAAAATGGTTTAAAATCATACTGTGTAAAAGTTTGTTGTGTCATAAGTTACACCTTCTTTCTAAATTTCTACTGCGCGCACAAATCAGTCAAGTCTACATTATATCGAAATCTACAAGTAAAATCCATCTTTAGTTTAGGTTTCCCCTTCAAAAACTAACCTTCTTCCCCCTTATTGCATATTGTATGTGTATATACCTAACTGAAGAAAGGAGGATTTCTCACATGTTTCCAAAATCCCCCACAAGACAAATGTATCCAAATCAAGGGCAGCAACCTTATACACCATATCCAATTCCACAACTACCACCGATGGCACAAAAAAAGAAAGGGTTCCTTGCTAAACTCTTTAAAAAACACGATCCAACCGAACCTTACATGCAAATGGTTCCGCCTTATCGACAAATGGAAGGACCGCCACCAATGATGCACCAGCACCAGCAACCACCACCTCAATATCGGCAACAATATCAACCCCAATATCAACAGCAATACCCACAGCAGTACTCACAGCAATATCAACCATACATGCAGCAGCATCCAGAGCAAATGATTCCCCCTCAAATGTACGAATCAAACGAAACGCGCGGCGGTGCAGCAACTACAGCAGCATCCAGTAGCGGCATCGGCAGTTTTTTTGCGAATTTAATTTCGAATCCAACTAATATGATAAACAATATAGAAAAAGTATCCCAAGTCGTTCAATCTGTAAGCCCTGTCGTCGAACAGTACGGCCCTATTATGCGTAACCTACCAAGCATTGTTAAAATCCTCACCTCTGGAAAAAGTACGGAAGAAGATTCAACTAAAAATCAGGCTGAAGACATAACAGAAAAGGTTGAGGTAGCAACTCCACCTCCTCCACAAAAAAAAAGAAAAAGAAAAAAAATAGTGATTGAGCCAGTCATAGAAAAAGAATTACGAGAGGAGCCTGTTCAAAAAACAGCAACAAAACCAAAACTATATGTGTAACAATCCTTTGTTTTCTATCCACTCCTCCTTTATAATGTAAAAGACTATGCACAAAAGTATCCCTTGTTTAGAAGGAGAGGATTACTCATATGAAAATTGTTAAAATTTCCCCTCGTGGTTATTGCTACGGTGTTGTCGATGCAATGGTAATTGCACGTAACGCCGCATTAGATAAATCATTGCCGAGACCCATTTATATTTTAGGTATGATTGTTCACAATAAACATGTTACAGACGCTTTTGAAGAAGATGGAATCATCACATTAGACGGTCCAAGTCGCTTAGAAATTTTAGATAAAATTGATTCTGGTACTGTTATTTTCACTGCACACGGTGTTTCTCCAGAAGTTAAACAACGCGCAAAAGAAAAAGGTTTAACAACAATCGATGCCACTTGTCCAGATGTTACCAAGACACATGACCTTATCGAAGCTAAGAAAGCGGAAGGGTATCATGTCATTTATATCGGTAAAAAAAATCATCCAGAGCCAGAAGGCGCAGTTGGTATTGCACCTGACATCGTTCACCTTATCGAAAAAGCCGATGATTTAAAAACATTAGAAATCCCAACAGATAAAATTTTAGTAACGAATCAAACAACGATGAGTCAATGGGATGTTCAACATTTAATGGAGGACATTCAAAAAAAATTCCCAACAGCAGAATTCCATAAAGAAATTTGTTTAGCAACTCAAGTTCGCCAAGAAGCTGTCGCTAAACAAGCTGATGTTGCAGACTTAACAATTGTTGTCGGTGATCCGAAAAGTAACAACTCAAACCGTTTAGCACAAGTGTCACAAGAAATCGCTGGTACGAAAGCATACCGCGTTGCAGACGTAAGTGAGATTAAATTAGAGTGGCTACAAGGTGTAGAAAACGTAGCTGTTACAGCAGGTGCTTCTACTCCAACTCCAATTACAAAAGAAGTTATCGCTTTCTTAGATCAATATGACCCAATGAATCCCGCTACATGGGAGAGAGTTCGAAAAGTACCGTTACAAAAAATATTACCTCGTGTAAAAGTGAAAAAAGAACAATAATAAAAACCGTTGCCTATATGAGCAACGGTTTTTATTTTTCTTATACGAATGTAAATGGATCTGTATGTAATTGCGAAGCATGAATGTGTACATTGAGTTTCTTTGCATCCACTTTTTCTTGTAATTGCTTTTGTACACCTTGCTTCATTACTTTTTCAACGTTATGTCCTGGGTCAACTATATTTAAACCGAGCATCATCGCATCATGAGCAACATGATAATACATGTCACCTGTTACATATACATCTGCTCCTTTAAATTTAGCTTGATTGATGTATTTGTTACCATCACCACCAAGTACAGCTACTTTGCGCACTTTATCATCTAATTTCCCAACAACTCGTGCACCCTTTACATCTAATGATTGCTTTACATGTTCTGCAAACTGTCCAAGTGTCATTTCTTCTTTTAAGTATCCTATTTTCCCAAGCCCTAATGTTTCGCCTTTGTTATCAAGTGGATACACATCATACGCTACTTCTTCATATGGATGTGCCGTTACCATTGCTTTAATCACTTTTCGTTGTAGTGAAACTGGAATAATCGTTTCGATCCGCACTTCTTCTACGCGCTCTAACTGTCCAGTTTCCCCTACATAAGGATTTGTCCCCTCTTGAGGTACAAACGTACCTGTACCCTCGCTACTAAACGTACAGTGGCTATAATTGCCGATATGACCAGCACCTGCGTCTCCTAATGCTTTTCGTACTTCCTCTGCATGAGTTATTGGCACAAACACAACAACTTTTTTCATTTCTTCTGCATATGTCGGTGCCAAAACTTCTGTATTTTGCAACCCTAACGCCTCAGCAAGTAAATCATTTACCCCGCCCTTGGCAACATCCACATTTGTATGCGCTGCATAAATGGCAATATCATTTTTAATACACGTTTCAATAATTCTTCCGTACGCTTTATCTGTATGAATCGCTTTTAACGGATTAAAAATTAAAGGGTGATGCGCGATAATGACATTCGCTCCTAATTGAATCGCTTCCTCCACAACTTCTTCCGTTACATCTAACGCAATTAATACGTGTTGTACAGGCTTATTAAGCGCTCCAATCTGCAGTCCAATCTTATCTCCTTCCATCGCCAAATGCTTTGGATACATACTTTCAAATAAAGAAATAATTTCATGGCCGTTTGGAATTTTACTCATGATAAAACCTCCTCTATCATTTTCATTTTCGCTTCTACTTCCGCACGCTTCGCTTTTGTTTCTTCAGAATTAGCCGCACGTTCTAACTGTTTTAAAATATTTTGGAAGTTTTTCAATTCCCCTTCCCATTTCTCACCAAAAGCTTCATTTTTCGCTTTTATTAGAAATGGCCCCATAAACAATCCCGCTTGCTTATTTTCCGAGTAAGGTGCTTCGACATTTCCTCGCTCTCCTACTAAAATCTCGTAAATTTTCCCATCTTCTTTTACGATTTTTTCATGGATAAGCTCCCAACCATTTTCAACAAACCATTCACGAATATGATGCGCTGCAATATTCGGCTGTAAAATTAAACGTGTTACACCTTCTAATTTTTCTTTACCACTTTCTAAAATGTCACGAATTAACGCTCCACCCATTCCAGCAACCGTAATAACATCTACTTCTCCTGGCGCGATAACAGCTAATCCATTCCCTTTACGAACGTCTACTTTATCTTGCAAACCACTTTCAGCCACAGTTGCTTGTGCAGAACGAAATGGTCCATCTACAACTTCTCCTGCAACTGCTTTTGTAGCAATATTATTTATAATTGTATAACACGGTAAATACGCATGATCCGATCCAATATCAGCAACTGTAGATCCTACCGGTATTTCACGTACAACTTCTTCTAATCGTTTTGAAAGCTTTACTTCATTCATGTATTTCCATTACTCCTTCTCTTGTCAGTCTGTCTCCATGATAATGAATTTATAGTAGTTGTTGCAAGCCTATAACAACAATTCACTTCTCTATCATTTATCGTATTTTAGAAAATATAGAAAAACAAGCCCTTTGCATAAGCAAAAGACTTGTCATACGGAACTTTATTTTTTCTTCGATAACCAATCAGCTACTTTAGTGGCTTGATCAGCTGGAACTATATTGGCAGGCATATTGCCCTTTCCTTTCGAAAGAATTTCTTTAATTTCATCCTTTGAAAGTTTCCCACCAATTTTTTGTAAGTTAGGTCCTACTGCCCCTTGTAACTGATCACCGTGGCAGCTCGTACAGCTTTGCTTCACAATATCCTCTGGTTTTGATGCTGTTTGTGCTGGCTTCCCGCCATTTTTTGCATCAGCTAACTCTTTAGATTTATTTAGCCCCTGAAATGAAAATACAAACATAACGATAATACCCAATGCTGCAATAAGAGCGAACGGAATCAGCGGATTACGTTTCATATCTCTTCTCCCCCCTCTATACCCCTAAATAGTTAGATGATTCAGTCATTTCCATTGTACTTGAAAACGCTCTATCAGAAAAGAGTAAACTACTACTTGTTAGAAATATTCCATAAATTCAGTTTATTGTTTTTTATTGTCATATAGCTTATTATTTCGATAATTATTAACGTTTCTCATCATATTTTTCGCTTTTCTACATATATTTTTGTATAGAATAAACAAAATTAATCGAAAAATCGAAAAATGAGCATTTGCAAATCAAAAGACAATTCTGTAAAATAAATTACAAGAAATTGTAATCGTTGCCGATAGCTAAATTTTAACAAAAATTAACAAAATAAAAAAGTTTACTTCACAAAGGTGAAGTAAACTTAAAAAATAACCTATTCTAAGAAATCCTTAAGACGCTTACTACGACTTGGATGTCTTAATTTGCGAAGTGCTTTTGCTTCAATTTGACGGATACGCTCTCTCGTTACGCCGAATACTTTCCCAACTTCTTCAAGCGTACGAGTTCGTCCATCATCTAAACCGAAACGAAGACGCAGAACATTTTCTTCACGATCTGTTAGTGTATCTAACACATCTTCTAATTGTTCTTTTAGCAATTCATAGGCTGCATGGTCCGCAGGCGATGTTGCTTCTTGGTCTTCAATAAAGTCACCTAAATGGGAGTCATCTTCTTCACCAATTGGTGTTTCAAGAGAAACTGGCTCCTGTGCAATTTTTAAGATTTCACGTACTTTTTCTGGAGCAAGATCCATTTCTTCACCAATCTCTTCAGGAGACGGTTCGCGACCTAAATCTTGTAATAATTGACGTTGTACACGAATTAACTTATTAATCGTTTCAACCATATGAACTGGAATACGAATTGTTCGCGCTTGGTCTGCAATCGCACGTGTAATAGCTTGGCGAATCCACCAAGTTGCATACGTACTAAATTTGAAACCTTTACGATAATCGAACTTTTCAACAGCTTTAATTAGACCCATATTACCTTCTTGAATTAAGTCTAAGAAAAGCATACCACGGCCTACGTAGCGCTTTGCAATACTTACTACAAGACGTAAGTTTGCTTCTGCAAGACGACGTTTCGCTTCTTCATCGCCTTCTTCAATACGCGTTGCAAGTCGAATTTCTTCTTCTGCAGATAGTAAGTCTACACGACCAATTTCTTTTAAATACATACGAACAGGATCGTTGATTTTAACCCCAGGTGGTACACTTAAATCATTGAGGTCAAACTCTTCTTCTGTTTTTGTAATTTGGCGATTATTAGGGCCTTCTTCGTTGTCATTATCACCAACTAAGTCAATGCCTTGTTCACCTAAATATTCATAGTATTCATCCATTTGATCGGATTCAATTTCAAATCCATTCATGCGTTCTGCAATCTCTTCATATGTAAGAACGCCACGTTTTTTTCCGAGCTCAGTGAGTTGTTCCTTCACTTGCTCAAGGGTCATTTCAGTTTCAATTTGTTTAGAACGAGCTGGTTTGTCAGCCATCTGTTCCCCTCCTTACGCGAGATACAAACATTCATTATACTAAAACTTTATCAAAAAAGCTATTTTCTCGCTTTTTGATTTTGTAAATATGCTACATAATATTTAGCAGCCTCTACAGGATCTGTTTTTTCCATTTGTTTCACTTTAAAGATGATCTCCATCTTTTCAAGTTTTTCCTGATGCCGTCTAAGCGTCTCCAGATGGCCTTGCAACACTTCTTCTGTGTATTCTGGATTAATAAATTCATCCGTCGAAATATCAGTGATAATATTTTTCAACTTTTCATCAGAGAGCCAACTTAGAAATGTTCCGACTGAAGGTTCATTTCCCTTTTCATAATATGCGTATAGTTCATATAAAATCCCTTTATGTTCTTCTGTATGAAAATCTTCTATATGGGATTCCATACGAACAGCTACTTCTGCACTTTGCAACATATGGTAAATAATTTCTCTTTCCGCTCTTTCAAAACCTGTTAACTTCGGTTTTGTTTGAACGACTTGAGACGGTTTAGCAACCTGCTTTATTTGTTTTTGCTGTACCTTTTGTTCTTTGCGATATTGGTGCAATTGATTCAAAAGCGTTTCCATTGAATACGAAAACTCTTGCGACAATGACTTCAAATATGACTCTGCCTGCATCGCATCTTGTAACAACGATAACTCTTTTAAAACACTTTTCACATATTCTTCTTTGCCAGACTCATCTTGCAAATTTTTCCCTAAACGCAAATAATTTATTTTAAAACCAACAAAACTCATACTTGATTTCACAAGATTTTCAAAAGCGGTAGTCCCATATTGTTGCACATATTCATCAGGATCAAGCTTATCTGGCAAGGATGTGACTTTCACTTGGCAACCAACTTTTAGCAATAATTGCCCTGCTTTCATCGTCGCTTCTCGCCCTGCTTTATCACCATCATAGCAAAGAACAACAGTTTCAACGTTACGTCGCAGAAGTTTTGCTTGTTCTTCAGTTAAAGCTGTTCCCATTGTCGCAACAGCTTCTTCCACACCACTTTTTACCGCAGCTAGTACATCGGCATATCCTTCAAAAAGAACCACTTGCCCACGTTTTCTAATAAACGGTCTTGCTTGGTGGAAGTTATACAACAATTTACTTTTGTGAAAAATCGGCGTTTCGGGGCTATTTAAATATTTCGGAGTGTCATCTCCTAACGCCCTTCCACTAAACGCTATCACCTTACCTTGTAACGTATAGATCGGGAACATAACTCTTCCACGGAAGCGATCGTAATGACTACCATCCTTCTCACTTCTTATTAGAAGGCCAGCTTGTTCCATACTAGACAGCGATAAACCTCTTTTTTGTAAAATTTTCGTCGCTGCATCCCAAGCAGGTGATGCATAACCAATTTCAAACTTCTCAATCATCTCTTTCGTAATACCACGGTTTAATAAATATGAAAGTGCTTCATTTCCTTCTTCCGTATTTACTAATAAATGATGATAATACTTTTTCAATAATTCATGAGCTTGTTGCATGATGACAGTGTCATCAGATATCTCTTCTTGTTGTCCTTGCCCTGATGTATACTCTGCAACCGCAATTCCATTTCTTTCGCCTAGCTTTTGAACAGCCTCGGTAAAAGCCAGTCCTTCCATTTTCATTAGAAAGGAAAATACATTTCCACCTTCTCCACATCCGAAGCAATGAAAAATTTGCTTATCAGATGAAACAGAGAATGAAGGAGAATTCTCACCATGAAATGGACAAAGGCCGAAATAGTTACGCCCCTGTTTTCTAAGTTGAACGTATTCACCAATGACTTCTACAATATCGGATGATGTCCGAATCTGTTCAACAACTTCTTCGGGAATTCTGTTCCCCATAACTCCATCTCCGTGTCGTATTTTGTATTCGATATAAATTTAAAAATTCCTTTATAATTCGACAATATTTTTCTAAACTTGTTAGAAAGTGTTGCCGATTACATTGTATAAACGATTTTGAACCTTTCCTATAGGTCCTTTATCTGCATAAATCGCATATACATACTTGCTATATAAAATTGTATACATTTGCTCATCTGTTACAAATGTATCTCTTAGAAACAATACATATACACCTTTTTACAAGAAGAGTAGCAAGCCACATATACTGTTTGATCTTGAGATCTGTAACTTTTTCATGTTGATCCATATAACAATCAACTCCATTTTGTTCAGTATCTACAATGATCCAATTGCCTTGCTATTTCCTTAAAGGATGAGCATATGATGCGACAAACAAAATTCCGACATGAAATTCCGCTCCAACTTGCACAATTTCAGCCTTCACGGGATATACATCTACACCAACTAATATGTTGTTGATGTTTTGCATATTTCTGTATTCTACATCCCTTCTGTGAATCCTTCCATAATGTGCGTTTTCTTGTATAGATTTTGTCGATTTAACGTAATTACATGTCTTTTTCGTAAATCCTATCCCTAGTTTATTCTGAAAAATTAAAGTCTAAACGTAAAATATAGGTTTTTATCACAATTTTTTATTATAATATATTTTCTTCAACTACGCTACATATCCCTTTATTTTTTCATCTTACATTTCAGGATGACAAACTCACATCTTGAATATACTAAAAGACAAAGGAGTATAAGTATAACCATTACACTACAATCTATTACAAAATCCATAGGTATCATATTTCACACGAGCGAAAAAAGCACATTCACCTTTGGTAAATGTGCTAAAACATTTTTTGGTTTTGCACTGCATTCACAATAATATTTGCTGTTTCTTCAATCGCTTTATTCGATACATCGATTACTTGGCAATTTATTTTACTAATTACTTCCTCAAAGTGATCAATTTCTTCTTGAATACGATTAATATTTGCATATGTTGCTCCATCACTTAATCCAAGTGATTTTAATCGTTCTTTTCGAATATGATTTAACTTATCTGGCGTAATTTTCAAACCGAAACATTTTTCTTTTGCCACTTGATATAGTTCTTCAGGTGGGTCAACTTCTGGTACGAGTGGTACATTCGCAACTTTCAAGCGTTTGTTATGAGCTAAATATTGGGAAAGTGGTGTTTTTGATGTACGCGAAACACCAATCAACACGATATCTGCTTTTAAAATACCTCGTGCATCTCTGCCGTCATCATACTTCACAGCAAACTCAATCGCTTCAATCTTTTTAAAGTATTCTTCATCTAACCTACGGACAACACCTGGCTCATATCTCGGCACTTGCCCCGTAATTTCTTCAATTTGATCAATAAGAGGGCCGATAATATCGTATGCCTCTACTCCTTCTTTTGCAGCCTCTGTTACTAAATACTGGCGCATATCAGGCTTAACTAACGTAAAACATATAAGTGCTTGATTACTCTTAGCAATCGAAATCACTTCTTTTAATGTCCCTGTATCTTCTACATACGGTACACGTCTAATATCAGGAGCAAACGGGAATTGCCCCATTGCTGCTCGAACAACCAAATCAGCCGTTTCCCCTACAGAGTCAGATACGACATATACGATTTTATTATCCATTACATTACCTCACTTTAAACAAATTACACTTATTCGTTATTTACTAAATTTACAAACGCGCGTGTAATATTTGTTTTTGTAATTCGCCCAATCACTTCTAAACCTTGTTTCGTATCTTTTACAACTGGCATTGCATCAATCTGTCTTTCTATTAATTCCATCGCAATATCATATAAAGAATCCTCTCTACGACACATCGCAATGTTTGGCATCCTTGTCATGATAATATTAACCGGAAGAGAGGTTAAATCCTGCTTTCCTAAGCTCGCTCTTAATAAATCTTTACGAGACACAACACCAACTAATAGAGTCATCTGATCTACAACGAACAATGTACCAACGTCCTCTAAAAACATCGTACAAATTGCATCGTATACGGAAACATTTTTATCAATTACAACCGGTCTAGATTGATAATCTTGTACTTTAATTTTCTTAACAGCTTCAGATAATAGCTGCCCCCCAGTTTTACCCGTATAAAAATAACCTACGCGTGGACGTGCTTCTAAATAACCAGCCATCGTTAAAATTGCTAAGTCTGGTCTTAGCGTCGCACGTGTTAGACCCAATTGCGCTGCAATTGATTCCCCTGTAATAGGACCGTGATCTTTTACAATCTGAATGATATGTTCTTGCCGTTTATTCAGCTCTATGATAATCACCACCTTTAATGCACAACGAAAAAAGTTATACTATCTCTTAAATATTATATACTAAATATGCTATTCGAAAAAGAAAGTATGTAAAAAGGACCGTATACGGCCCAAAATTATATTTGAAACTTATCAAGTTGTTCTAAAAAACGTCTTGATTTCAAATAAATTCCGCAATATTCATCATAATATGTATTCAATACTAAACGCATTTGTTTTTTTGTGCTATCCTTTACCGATACATTTCCGAGCCTATGTAAATCGAAATGGAAGAAAAGACGTAATAATTTATGAACAGCTTCTCCTACCGGTATACGATATGGGTCTTGCTCTGCATGACGTGAGCACAGAAAACCGCCTTCCCTGACGGAGAAGGCGACAAAGTCTGTTTCTTGATGACAAATCGCACATGTATCAAAGTACGGGCGCATCCCTAATACCGGAAGCATTTTCGTTTGATAAATTAATGATAATACTTCTGAATCAACACCCTCACACATATAATGCAACGTTTGATATAACATTTCAAATAAATACGGATTATGTTTTTTATCTTCTGTTGCTTTATCAGTTAACTCGACAATAAATGATGCATAAGCAGTTAAAAATATATCCTCGCGAATTTCTTTCATAGTTGAAATAATCTCGCCTTGTTGCAATGTTCCAAGCCCAGATCCCATTTGAATAAGAAAATGGCCATGTGTCATTAGTTGCGACACAGATGCTAACCGGCTTTTCGGCTTTTTTGCCCCTCTTGCCATTGCACTTATCTTACCAAGTTCTCTTGAGAATATTGTAACAATCTTGTTCGTTTCTCCGTAATCTGTCGTACGGATAACGATGCCCTCAACTTTTTGAAACATGTTCGTCACCATCCAAGGTTTGAACAAAACGGGTCAAGAAATTGGAGAGTCTAGATGCGCTAGCTCCTCTTCATGTTGATCCATCTCATCGTTTACGTCTTTTTCCATTTCTTTCAAAAGCAAGTACGTTTCAATGCTTCCTGTTTTGGAGAAAAACTTCCAGGTAAAATCTAGCATAAGAATCCACCTTTCTCAATAAGCGTAGCCTATAAACCAATTTCCTTTGTTGTTATTAAATTGACCCATTTTGTCCATTTTCATGTGAGAAAAATTTTTCCTAATTTATCAAAGTTCATAAAAACCAATAATCAGTGGATGAACCAACCATCCACTGATTACAACTTTACTCTATTTTAGTACTCATCCTCGCGGAAACCTAGGTCACGAAGCTGAGACATTTTATTACGCCAATCTTTTTGCACTTTTACCCATACTTCTAAAAATACTTTAGAACCAAGTAGCGCTTCAATATCAAAACGAGCTCGCTTACCAACTTCTTTTAACATTTTTCCTTGTTTTCCGATGATGATTCCTTTTTGTGATGCACGTTCAACAACAATCGTTGCATTTATATAAACTGCCCCGCCCTCACGCTTTTGAATCGCATCGATAACAACAGCCACAGAATGCGGTACTTCTTCACGTGTTAAATGTAGTACTTTCTCACGAATAAGCTCTGCAATAATAAATCTCTCCGGATGATCCGTTACTTGATTCTCTGGATAGTATTGTGGTCCTTCTGGTAAATACTTTTTAATTGTTCCAATTAAAGCGTCCACATTATTACCGTCTAACGCAGAAATTGGTACGATCTCTGCAAACTCATGTAGTTTACGATATTGATCAATTAACTCTAGTAATTGCTCTGGATGAAGTTGGTCAATTTTATTAATGACTAAAAATACTGGTTGTTTCGTTTCTTTTAATTTCTCAATGATGAATTCCTCACCACGACCAAATCCTTCAACTGCATTAACCATAAACAGAACAATATCCACTTCTTTTAATGTCGTTTGCGCCATCTTTACCATGAAGTCGCCTAATTTATGTTTAGGTTTATGTATTCCTGGTGTATCAATGAAAATAACTTGTGCATCATTTTCTGTATATACACCTTGAATTTTATTACGAGTCGTTTGTGGCTTATCACTCATAATAGCAATTTTCTGGCCGATAATACGGTTTAAAAATGTAGATTTTCCAACATTCGGTCTGCCAATAATAGAGACAAAACCTGATTTATAACCTTTTCTATTCATGTAAATCCTCCGCTAAAAATGCTCCTGGTAACAATTCTCCGACTGTCGTCTCTTGAACGTCACCATGTAAGTTTGATAAGTATACTTTCGTATCCTGTTTACATAATTCTACCATAACTTGTCGACATGCTCCACAAGGAGGTACTGGGCGCTTTGTATCTGCTACAACCGCAATGGCTACAAATTCTTTATCTCCTTCAGAAACCGCCTTAAATAAAGCCGTTCTTTCAGCACAATTACATAAGCCATATGATGCATTCTCAACATTACATCCACGATATACTTTTCCACCGCGCGTTAATAATGCTGCACCCACTTGAAATTTAGAATATGGTACGTACGCTTGTTTACGCGCTTCGATTGCTTCTAGAATTAATTGTTTACTATTCATATTCCCGCATCCTTCCTGTTCACAGCTATGAAGAGATACACTCTCTCATTAAAGGCCCTTACAGCACTTCCAAAGCTTAATAAAAGCTTCGGAATGCAACTATACCATATACGGTAAAAAGATAATAGCACCAATTATAACAGCTATAATTGCAAACAATAAAACCGCTCCTGCCGCAACATCCTTTGCAATTTTTGCAAACGGATGAATATCGGCAGTCGCTAAATCTACCGTTTTTTCCACAGCCGTATTTACCATCTCTAAACTCATTACACTCCCTATTACAATAAGTAATATCATCCACTCTATTTTCGTAATATGGAAATAAAAGCCGCAGCATATAACAATGACTGCGGCTAAATAATGGATTTTCATATTTCGTTCATGACGAAAACAAAAGAATATACCAGCTATAGCATATCCAAAACTATCTATAAGTTTTCCTTTTTTCATCGTCCTAATCCAAAAGCTTCTAAAATTTCTTTTTGTCTTCCGAACATTTCTTTTTCATCATCTTCAGTCATGTGATCATAACCAAGTAAATGTAAAAAGCCATGCAACGCCAAAAATCCAAGTTCACGATCGAAAGAATGTCCGTACTCTTCAGCTTGCTCTTTCGCCCTCGGAATAGAGATAATAAGATCACCTAACATGCGCGGCATCTCTGCACCAACAATCTCCATTTCTCCTTCTCCCATCTCTTCCATGGCAAAGGATATTACATCTGTAGGTTGATCTTTATCTCGGTAATCACGATTAATTTCTCTAATGCGCTCATTATCTACAAATGTCACCGATACCTCCGCACCATCCTCGATATTTTCCATTTGAGCTGCTTTTTCTAACACTTCACGAATTAAACTCATATACTCTTCTTTTACTTCTTCTGTTTCATCAATAAAATCAATTAACAAACTCATTCTTTCTCCTTTTCTTCCGGAGGTTCCGGATATGTAATACGCGAATGGAAAATACCATTTAACGTTTCACACAACGTTTTTCCAACGATTTGTAGTTCCTTAAACGTCAAATCACATTCACTAAATTGACCGTCTTGCAGTCGATCTTTAATAATACTTTGCACCAAATTATTAATTTGTTCTGGCGTTGGGTGATTCATAGAACGTACCGCAGCTTCTACACTATCAGCAATACCAACAATTGCCGATTCTTTCGAAGTTGCTTTTGAACCTGGATAACGGAACATCTCTTCTGTATATTTTTCTTTATCTTCTTTAATAGCTTTATAATAAAAATATTTCAGTAACGTTGTACCGTGATGTTGCCCAGCGATATCAATAATTTCTTGTGGAATATGATATTCTTCGAGCATTCTTACTCCATCCGTTACGTGAGCAATTATAATATCTTTACTCGTTACAGGATCTAATTTATCATGCGGGTTTTCAATTCCCATTTGGTTTTCAATAAAGAATTGCGGTTGTACTGTTTTTCCTACATCATGATAATATGCCCCTACACGCGCTAATACACCATTTGCCCCGACTGCTTCACAAGCAGCCTCAGAAAGATTCGCTACCATTACACTATGATGATATGTCCCTGGCGCTTCTAACAAAATTCTGCGTAAAAGCGGATGATTTGGACTTGATAGTTCCATAAGCTTCATACTTGATACGATTCCAAGTCCACTTTCTAAATATGGTAAAATCCCCATAGCCAAAACGGATGATATAATCCCTGAAAGTGAAGCCATTAATAATTGCGTACCAATTTCAAGAGGCGAAAAATTCCCATTACGTAATAATAAGAGCGCCGCTAATACGACTACATTTAATACAGAAACGAGTATACCAGCTTGTAAAATCATTGTACGACGATTTTTTTCTCGCAAGAAAATACTAACCGATAATGAACTTAACAATACGTAAATCCCTACACTATAATTTAATGTACTCGTTACTCCTTCATTAAACATAATACTTCCGCATACAGAAAAAATCATACTCGTTAAAAAGACAAATCGATCACCAATCATTAGTTTTACAAGTATTGTTCCCATCGCAACTGGGACAACATATGCAATCCCTGCATATTCAAGTTTTTGAAATAAACTAATGATTTTCATTAAGACGATTGTAATAGACAAAATTGTAATATACGCTAAAACATACGGTCTATCTTCTCTTTTTCTCTTCAAAAATAATTCAAATTGTTTATGCATAAAGTATAGTAACACACCAATGAGTACCGCTAATCCAACATAAGGTTGAAAGCCGTTCCCTTTTTCTAACAAACCAACTAATTTCAACTGATTATACACATCACTTGAAATTGTTTCACCTTCTCTAACAAGAACTTGCCCTTGAAGAATATAAACAGGTGGAACTAAATCTTCCTCTGCTTTTCTCTTCTCTTTCGTTAAGGTCGGGTCATAAAAATAGTTCGCTGAAATCGCATATCTTCCTAGCGCCTTAATTGACTCTTTTAAACCATTATCAACATTAACACTATTCATCTCACTTACATATCGTTCTTTCGCATCTTTCAATTCGTCCATTTTAATATGCTCAGTCATGATACTATTAATCGCTGTGACCGCAGCATCTTTCGCTAATACTAATTGGCTCGAATCTGCATTAATCAAATTTAGTAAGTTTGAATCAGATAATTCTTTCGTTAAGTCAGTGGGTAGTTTCTTTTTTAACTTGTCCACTTTCTCAGCATCAGTCATCTTTTTTTGATCATCCGGTCCAACAGCTTTAATCTCTTGCACCACTTCATCTACTTTAGCAAAGACGTCATTCACAATATCAACTTTATTTTGTTTATACTCACTTTTATATGTATATTGATCTTCAACTTTTGTAGCGGCTTCTTTTTTCTTTTTATCCGTTGTAACTTTATCTTCAATTTTTATAGGAGAATGGATTGTCTTTTTCGCAATAGAATACATGTTAACATCTAATTGCTCTGGTTTTACATTATTCATAAGCGCAAAAAACAGCACTGCTCCTAATACAACGTAAGAAATCCAACTTAGTTTTTTCGAATGTTGTAAATTACGAAACCACTTAGAAATTTCTTGAGATCTTGACATGATTTCAATACCTTCTCCTCTCCAGAAATAAAGTGAAACTATTTATAGCTTTCATTTCTTCTACCCAACGATACTTTGAGGCAACATTTTATACCAGTACCTATAGTTTATTTTCCTTATCTTTCATGATAGTAAAAAATACGACGTTCGCCAACCTTATCATACAAAAAGAAATGATCCTGACAAATAGGATCATTCCATTTTATCATATGCCTCAATAATACGTTGCACCAATGGATGTCTCACAACGTCCGTTTGTTCTAATGTAATAAATGACAGACCTGATACACCAGATAAAATATTAGCAGCTATAGATAGCCCTGATTTTATCCCTTTCGGCAAGTCTACTTGTGAAGGATCTCCTGTAATAACCATTTTAGAACTAAAACCTAACCTTGTTAAAAACATTTTTATTTGAGCACCCGTTGTATTTTGAGCCTCATCTAAAATAACAAATGAATCATCAAGCGTACGTCCCCTCATATAAGCAAGCGGCGCGATTTCAATTACTCCTCGCTCCATCATACGCTGCGTATATTCTTGTCCAAGAATATCATGTAAGGCATCATATAATGGACGTAAGTATGGATCCACCTTCTCTTTCAAATCCCCTGGTAAAAAACCTAAATTTTCTCCAGCTTCTACAGCAGGTCTTGTTAAAATAATTTTCTTTACATATCCTTGTTTTAAAGCCCTCACAGCCATTACTACAGCTAAGTATGTTTTTCCAGTTCCTGCAGGCCCTATCCCAAAGACAATATCATTCTTCTTCATCGCATGAATATATCGTCTTTGCCCCATTGTTTTTACACGAATGGATTTACCTTTTGCAGTCTTGAAAATTTCTTCTTCATATAACTCTTCAAATTGAGCAATTTTCCCTTGTTGTGCGAGCTGAATTGCATACGCAACATCTCTCTCTGAAATTGATATACTTTTACGAATTACAACAAGTAATTGCTGTAAGATTTTTTCTACGAGTGTCACCGTTTCAACTGCCCCAGATACATGAACAGTTTCTCCTCTAGTTACGATCGATACATTCAGTTCTCGTTCAATTACTTTTAAATGCGCATCATTGACTCCAAAAAGAGCGATTGCTTCGTTAGTATTTTCCAATTGTTGGTTCATTTCTACTAATTGTTCTGCCATTACTCAGTCTCCTTGAATATCGGATTCGGATATTGGTTGTGGCTCTGCAATATTTTCAACCACAGTATAATGCAATGTGACTTTTAGTTGATCCGCCTCAACCTTTTTACTCAAAATCTTATCACTTACAATCATAGCATGTTCATCCAATTTTTTCTTTAGTTCTTTTTCAGCCATCTCTTTCGCTACTTTCAGCGCTTGCTTTTCTGTATATTCTCGATTCGCTTCTTCCTCTTCTCTTACAACATCTTTTTCATATGCAATCGGCAGTGTAAAACCAAATAATTTCACATCATGCTTTACACTTTCAGTACGAGAGCGTTTATACTTATCATGTTGAAATCCCCATATTTTTATTTTCATATCCCAAAATTTAAGAAAATGTTCATTATATACATTACCAGTATACACTTGGAATTGCGTCTTTAGTGGGACATCTACCTTAGACGTATACCACGTTTCGCCATACACAATACCTTTCGCTGAAACAATCGTCGGACTTTCCTCATTACCATATATTCCCGATACGAGAATCTGCCCTTTTTCTACATGATCATTTTTCAGTACAACCGGCTTTCCAACTTCTACAAACGTTTTTGTAATAATCGCTTCTTTTTTTGCTACTAAATTTTGCGGCCTTTGTTCCTTTTCTTTTTTCGGTTCGTTTTTTTCAACGATTTTAAAATGATACGTTGTTCCTCTTACTTCTAGTCCCGCCCAAGTAATGGCATTAATATTATCTGTCAAATGGCGTTGTACATCTTCTACATTCGGCATTTGAAACTGTAGTTTCCCTTTTTGAATACCCATTTTATCCAATTCTTTCATCAATATATATTCTGTTTCAGGTTTTGCTCCTGAAATTTCAATTTTCCAAACCATATTTGACATTGTAATCACGCCAAAAAAGAAAATTAAAAACCCAATTAAAAATCCACTGTTTTTAATTAAACGCTTATTCCAAAAAGGAAAACCATAACGTCCAATAAAATATAATTTACATTCATTTTTTCTATAAATTGGTTTTATTTTTTTCACATCGCGTAACAACATACAAAAAACTAACGTTTCATCAGCTATCTTCCTAACATCCCAAACTAATAAATTCCTCCGTACACATTCATTAACAAACCGTTCCGCTCCTCTACCTTCAATTCGCACTTTTACATATCCAAGCCACTTTATAAACCATTTATTTTTCATTTACCACCTTCACTACCTTTCTAAAAGTAGATATACCACTTTTCATTTGAAGCATTAAAATAGCTCGTACTAAAATGAAACAGAGTAAAACTGTAATCGATCTCTATCAACGGAACTTTTACAGGATAAAGAAGAAAAACTTCACAAATGGAAGTTTCACTTCAATCACCTTTTTTCTCATTTTCTAAAAATGTTACTTGCTCAATTATCCCTTCGAGCAAAAGCTCCTCTGGAAGAATCGTTTTAATAACAAAGGATTGTCCTTTAATTAGTAATTGACCGTGTTTTAAAAGCAATCGCACTTCTTTATCTGAAAACACTAATAGCCCCCGATGATTTTCTATATAAATATGTATTTGCCCAACAAGAGTAATCCGAGGCAGATCCATTAATACATCCACTGGTAGGTCTACTTGTTTTGTTAACCAATTTTTCATTTGTTCTAATTTCTTCATCTCGAAAGACCCCCTCCTCATCCCATATATATGTATTTCTTCACAAGTGCCTATCGTGTTATAACGACTTCACTAACATAACTATATTCTGTAAGTGTTCATCTCATGTTAATTAAAACAGTCGCTATATGAAATCATATTTATCGGGACAATGATGGATCAGAGGATGTTACCCATAATAATAGAAGTATTAATACAAGAATATGCGCCCCTAGGGGATATCAGTACAAGTTACATTAAGAAATTGAGCCTAGCGAGCAGTTAGAAACTTGAAAAACCCTGTTACAATTTGTTCTGGGTGTGACATACTGACCATAGAATAAGTAGTTGTCATTCATTAGACAAATAAGATAAAATTCGAAAAAGGAAATTGCTCCACTCTGAATTTTGCGGTGTAAGTAAGAATATCTTATAGGTGGTTGTTATATGAATTTCAAAAAAATATTAGGAGTCATTAAAAAACAAAAAATGAATTAATAAGCGAGGAAATACGAAAGGAAATTGGATTTAGTCAAGAAATTTTAAATGTTATAAAACAAGTTACTAATAGCAGCATCCAGCCCTTTTATGCAACTGATTCAAAATCTAAAATAGCCGGAGTCTCTTTCGTTACCTTTGAGAATTATGCTGAACAGCAAGTTATAAAAGTTCAATCTGAGGTTCAGAAGCTTGGATACTTAGCTTTTATTTGCGAAAGAAGTTTTAGTCAAGGAAGTAAGAGTAAGTGTAGAATTGCAATTACACAAGGAAATGGCCAATTTGATATCCTTACAATCCAACAAACAAATGGCGTTAATTACGAAGTTAGCAATATAGATGTTATTTTTAAACTAAGAAAATGGAATGATCGCTATCCTTTTATCATAATCGGTGCAGATCATGACTGGGTTGATGCCATTTTTAGCGTGTTACCTACAGACGAAGAAATGCAATCTTTCGCGCAAGAAATGTATGAATTTTGTCCAGATATAGTGGAACAAGGAATAGAAAGCATTGAGGAGTTAGTCGAAGAAATTAAGAAAACGAAAAAGCTTTTTTTATGGTGGGATTAATCACAACTAAGGCCGTTACCTTTTTTACATACCAGAGGCGTTTCTATCACTTACAGAAACGCTTTTTAAGCAATATAGTGTTTTTCCTTAATAAGAACAATAAAAAAACGTCTCATACGAAATGAGACGTTTTTTTATGCTAATAGCTGGATAACCAACTTATTCACAAGTGATCCGTCTGTTTTACCTTTTACTTTCGGCATAACAGCAGTCATCACCTTACCCATATCTGCTTTAGAAGTCGCACCAACTTCAGAAATAACTTGCTTGATTACATCAACTAGTTCTTCTTCAGTTAATTGCTCTGGCAAATATGCGCTTAAAATCTGAATTTCACTTTGCAGTTTATTAACAAGGTCTTCACGACCAGCTTTTTTAAATTCAAGGAGGGAGTCCTTATACTGTTTTACTTCACGAGCTAAAACTGTTACTTCCTCTTCTTCAGTAAGAGTATGTTGCAGTTTAATACCTTCATTTTGTAAAGCAGCCTTAACCATACGAATAACGGTTAATTTTTCTTTTTGTTTATTCTTCATCGCTTGTTTCATATCATCGTTTAAACGACCGAGAAGACTCATAACTTACACCCTCTCTTAGAATTTACGCTTTCTTGCCGCTTCAGATTTCTTCTTACGTTTTACACTTGGTTTTTCATAAAACTCGCGCTTTCTTGCTTCAGCAAGTGTACCAGTTTTAGAAACCGATCTTTTAAAACGGCGAAGTGCATCCTCCAAAGACTCGTTTTTACGAACGACTGTTTTTGACATTCTCTTTCCCTCCCTCCGAAACATCACACTTACATACTAACTTCAGCATGCAAAAAGAAACACTTCTTCAGCATGTCTTTTACGATTATAATACATTTTATCACTTCAGGTCAACTATTTGGCAGAATAAAAGAAGAATAGAAGCATTTCCTTTTCAAAAGTTATGCAAATAGCTAGTATCCTTCTTTCATGAAGATAACTATATTTTTATCATTTCATCTTTTTTCATACAGGGATGCACGAAACGCCTCCCCACCTTCTAGTACTTAACCTCTTCAAAAATAAAGAAAGCATGCAAACCGTTTCCGGTTGCACGCTCTTTTTATGCGCTTGCTGATTCTTTTTTCACATCATCTTCAAGAACACGAACAAATTGCGCTTCGTTATATGGATAACCAGCTTTCGTAATTTTCACTTTCACTAGCTTACCAATTAATTCTTCTGATCCTTCAAATACAATTTTCAAGTAGTTATCTGTATAACCTACATATAACCCTTCACGGTCGCCCTCTTTAAATTGCTCTTCCGGAATAATTTCAAGCACTTCACCTTCAAACGCTGATGCATATTCTTTCGCTAATTGATTAGATAACTCAATTAAACGATGAACACGATCGTTCTTCACATCTTCAGGAACTTGATCTTCCATGCGCGCTGCAGGTGTTCCTGTACGTTTTGAATAAGGGAACACGTGTAACTCAGAGAAGCGGTTCTCTTTAATAAAATTGTATGTTTCCATGAATTCTTCTTCTGTTTCACCTGGGAAACCAACGATTACGTCAGATGTAATTGCAAGGCCTGGTAACGCTTCTTTCAAACGATCTAAACGCTCTTGGAAGAATTCCATCGTATATTTACGACGCATACGTTTTAATACAGTATTAGAGCCAGATTGCAACGGGATATGCAAGTGACGTACAACTACTTCAGATTTATCTAACACTTCAATTACTTCATCTGAAATTTGACTCGCTTCAATAGAAGAAATACGAAGGCGTTTTAATCCGCCTACTTCCGCTTCCATATCACGAAGTAATCCAGCTAAGTTATAATCTTTTATATCTTCGCCGTATCCACCTGTATGAATACCCGTTAATACGATTTCTTTATAGCCTGCATCCACTAATTGTTGTGCTTGTTTAATAACTTCCTTTCCATCACGAGAACGCATTAAACCACGCGCCCAAGGAATGATACAGAATGTACAGAAGTTATTGCAACCCTCTTGTATTTTTAAAGACGCACGTGTACGATCCGTGAAATAAGGTACATCAAGTTCTTCGTACACACGTGTTTTCATAATATTGCGGACAGCATTAATTGGTTGACGCTCTTTACGGAATTCTTCGATGTAACCTAACATCTTTTCACGATCCTGTGTACCAACTACGATATCTACACCTGGAATCGCCATAATTTCAGCTGGAGATGTTTGTGCATAACATCCCGTTACACAAATAACTGCATCTGGATTTTGACGCACAGCACGCCTGATTACTTGACGGCTTTTTTTGTCCCCAGTATTCGTTACTGTACATGTGTTAATAACATATACATCAGCTTTCTTTTCATATTCTGTTCTTTCATAACCACCTTGTTTAAACAATTGCCAAATGGCTTCTGTTTCATAGTGGTTTACTTTACAACCTAACGTATGGAACGCAACAGTTGACATTGATCATCACCCCATCAATTCAAAATGATACGAAGCAGCACTTAACGCGTATAACGGCGCCGTTTCTGTTCTTAAAATTCTTGGTCCTAAACTACATGGTACAAATTTATGTTCACGAAGCGCTGTAATCTCTTCCTCAGCTAAACCGCCTTCTGGGCCAAATACAATCAATAGTTTTTGACCTGGTTTCATTGTCGTTAAAGCTTTCGCAAAATTAGATTTCTCGCCTTGTTTTGCTTCCTCTTCGTAAGCAACAAGACAAACATCATACTCACCACTCATTGAAAGCAATTGCTTAAATGATGCCGGAGCATGTACTTCTGGAATTTCACTTCTATGTGATTGTTCCGCAGCTTCTTTCACAATTTTTCTTAAACGCTCAACTTTTTTATCAGCTTTTTTCGCATCCCATTTTACGATAGAGCGAGATGCTTGAAATGGTAAGAATGCAGCTGCCCCAAGCTCAGTTCCTTTTTGAAAAATTAACTCTAGCTTGTCTCCTTTTGGCAGTCCACTTGCAATCGTCACGAAAACAGGAAGTTCACTTGACGCCTCTACCCATTCTACAATAGCCGTATTAATAAATTCACTGGTAATTTCATCAATTGAACATACTGCTGTTTTTCCGTTTACACAGCAATAAATTTGATCGCCAGCTGTCATACGCATTACTCTCGCAATGTGATGTACATCATCACCTACAATGCGAATTTTTGCTTCACTTACATGTTTTTCTTCTACAAAATAACGTTGCATATAATCACCTTAGTAGAGTTTCGTTCCTTTCGTAAGTCAACACTTACGAAAAGAACGAAACATTATCATTTTTCATATAACAAACGGCAAGTCCCTCACCTTATAGTGAGAGACTCCCCTTTTCATTATAGACTAAAATCTATATTACGCATTTCGTGCAATAATTGCTACCCAATCTTCCATTCGTAACACTTCTTCAATTGTAAATCCAGCTTGTTCTAACGCCTCAGAAATTACTTTTTCCTTCGCAGCAATAATGCCCGATGTAATAAATAATCCACCTGACTTCACAACTCTCGCTGCATCTTCAGGGAATAAAAGAATAATTTCTGCTAATAAGTTAGCTACGATTAAATCAACAGGACCTTCAATACCTTCTAAAAGACTATTTTGCCCAACAGACACGATATCATCTGTTTTATTTAAACGCACATTCATTTCTGCACTTTCAACTGCAACCGGATCTAAATCATATGCTTGAACAGAAGACGCGCCTAATTTTGCCGCTGCAATACTAAGCACACCAGAACCTGTTCCTACATCAATGATAGCGTCACCTGGCTGTACTGTTTTTTCTAAAGCACGAATACACATCGTTGTTGTTGGATGAGTTCCTGTACCAAACGCCATACCTGGGTCTAATTCAATGATTTTTTCATCAGGAGAAGATGGTGTATATTCTTCCCACGTCGGTACGATTGTGAATGTATCAGAAATTTGTACTGGATGGTAATATTTTTTCCAAGCAGTAGCCCAATCTTCTTCATTGACTTCGTTAACGGTAATATTTCCAGTACCAATTTCAATGTCGTAAGATGGAAGCACATCAATAGATGATTTTACACCTGCAATCGTTTCATGTAAAGAATCCGTTTGCGGGAAATATGCTTTTATTAATACACCTTCCGCCGGATATTCATCTGGATTCAATGCATAAATTTCACCATATTGTTGCTCGCGCTCTTTCGTTAACTCCGCTGGGTCCTCAATAGCAACTCCACTAGCACCAGCTTCGTGTAAAATATGAGAGACAGCTTCTACTGCTTCTTCTGTTGTATGAATACTAACTTCTGACCATTTCACAATTTACCAACTCCATTTTTTATTTCCATTATTCCCCTTTGAAAGCACGTTTAAGCTTTCCAAACAAACTATCATCCTGCTCTTCTTGCCCTGCAAATTCACGTAATAAATCTTTTTGATGTGAAGTCAATTTCGTCGGTACAACAACGCGAACGACTACATATTGATCTCCTTGACCGTATCCACGTACGTTCGGAGCACCTTTTCCTTTTAAGCGGAATTCTGTTCCAGTTTGTGTTCCTGCTGGGATTTTCAGCTTCACTTTACCATGAACAGTAGGAACTTCCACTTCAGCACCAAGTGCCATTTGTGCAAATGTTAATGGCATTTCGCAAATAATGTGATCTCCTTCACGCTCAAAGAATTCATGACTTCTTACATGAACGACTACATATAAATCTCCTGCTGGTCCACCATTTACGCCAGCTTCACCTTTTCCAGATACACGAATTTGTTGACCATTATCGATACCTGCTGGAATTTTAACATTGATTTTTTTGCGTTTACGAACTTTACCAGAACCGTGACATGTCGTACATTTTTCTTTAATCATTTGCCCAGTACCTGAACAATGACCACAAGCTTGACGGTTCACAATACGACCAAACGGTGTATTTTGTTCTACACTCACTTGACCTGATCCTGAACAATGTTTACATGTTTCTTTTGAAGTTCCTGGTTTTGCACCGCTACCTTTACAAGTATCACATGGATCTTCTACTGGAATTTCCACGTTTAATTCTTTACCAAAAATAGCTTCTTCAAAATCTAAAGTGACTTGATATTGTAAGTCAGCACCTTGGCGCGGAGCATTCGGATCACGACGTCTGCCGCCACCACCACCAAAGAAAGAACTAAATATATCTTCAAAACCGAAGCCACCGCCGAAGTCTCCTCCGCCGCCAAATCCACCGAATCCTTGATTTGCACCAGCATGACCAAATTGATCGTACTGCGCACGCTTTTGATCATCACTTAACACTTCGTATGCTTCTTGTACTTCTTTAAACTTTTCAAGCGCATTTTCTTCTTTGCTTACGTCTGGATGGTATTTTTTAGCCAAACGACGATACGCTTTTTTAATTTCATCTGTTGAAGCGCCCTTGCTAAGTCCAAGGACCTCATAATAGTCTCGTTTACTCATAAATTTGCAACCCCCGAATCTTTCACATAAACGTAATTTTAACACCGAAAGAAAGTGCTTTGCAACAAAGTTTCCTCACTTACAGTATGCAAAGCAAAAAACTTAAGAACCTCACACATTTCTCCTCATTCGTGAAAAAAGCCAAAGTCAAGGCACGCTTGACTTTGACTTTTTGTCATCTTACTTATTATCTTTGCAGTTGAATTACTTGTCTTCTTTTACTTCTTCAAACTCAGCGTCAACTACATTATCTTTCTTCACGCCAGCGTCTTGTGCACCTTGCGCACCTTCTGCTTGACCAGCAGCTGCTTGAGCTTGCTCGTATAATTTAACACTTAATTGTTGTACGATTTCTTGTAAAGCGTCTTTTTTCGCACGAATTTCCTCAAGCTCGTTTTTCTCAATTGCAGCTTGTAATGCTTCTTTCGCTTCTGTTGCTTTTGCAACTTCAGCTGCATCTACTTTACCTTCTAAATCTTTTACAACTTTGTCTGTTTGGAATACAAGTTGGTCAGCTTCGTTACGAAGTTCAACTTCTTCCTTACGTTTTTGGTCAGCGTCAGCATTTGCTTCTGCTTCTTGTACCATACGATCTACTTCTTCATCAGAAAGACCTGAAGAAGATTGGATTGTAATAGCTTGCTCTTTGCTTGTTCCTAAGTCTTTCGCACGTACGTTAACAATACCGTTCGCATCAATATCGAATGTTACTTCGATTTGTGGAATACCACGTGGTGCTGGTGGAAGGTCTGTTAATTGGAAACGACCTAACGTTTTGTTGTCAGCTGACATTGGACGCTCACCTTGTAATACGTGAATGTCTACTGCTGGTTGGTTATCAGCAGCTGTTGAGAATACTTGTGACTTACTTGTTGGAATTGTAGTGTTACGCTCGATTAATTTCGTGAACACACCACCCATAGTTTCAATACCTAAAGAAAGTGGAGTTACATCTAATAATAGTACGCCTTCTACATCACCAGTAAGTACGCCACCTTGAACTGCAGCACCTAATGCTACAACTTCATCAGGGTTTACACCTTTATATGGCTCTTTACCAGTTTCACGTTTAATAGCTTCTTGTACAGCTGGGATACGAGTAGATCCACCAACAAGAATAACTTTATCTAATTCGCTTGGAGCAAAACCAGCGTCTTTTAATGCACGACGAGTTGGCTCTAATGTTCTTTCAACAAGACCTGCTGAAAGTTCTTCGAATTTCGCTCTTGTTAACGTTAATTCTAAGTGTAATGGACCAGCAGCTCCAGCACTAATGAATGGTAATGAAATTTGTGTTTGTGTTACACCAGAAAGATCTTTTTTCGCTTTTTCAGCTGCATCTTTCAAGCGTTGAAGCGCCATTTTATCTTGGCTTAAATCAATGTTATTTTCTTTTTTGAACTCAGCTACTAAGTGATCGATGATAACTTGGTCAAAGTCATCTCCACCAAGACGGTTGTCACCAGCAGTTGAAATAACTTCGAATGTGCCGTCTGCTAACTCAAGGATAGATACGTCAAATGTACCGCCACCTAAGTCATATACTAAGATTTTTTGTTCTTCATCTTGTTTTTCTAAACCGTAAGCAAGTGCTGCTGCTGTTGGCTCATTAATGATACGCTCAACTTCTAAACCAGCGATACGACCAGCATCTTTCGTTGCTTGACGCTCTGCATCGTTGAAGTATGCAGGTACTGTAATAACAGCTTTCGTTACTGTTTCACCTAAGTATGCTTCAGCAGAAGCTTTTAAGTTTTGTAAAATGATTGCAGAAATTTCTTGAGGTGTGTAATCTTTACCTTCAACTTCTACTTTGTAGTCTGTACCCATATGACGTTTAACAGACATGATTGTATTTGGGTTTGTAATTGCTTGACGCTTTGCAACTTCCCCAACTTGACGTTCTTCATTTTTGAAAGCTACAACAGAAGGTGTTGTACGGTTGCCTTCTGGATTTGGGATAACCTTTGGTTCTCCACCTTCCATAACAGCTACACAAGAGTTTGTTGTACCTAAGTCAATACCGATAATTTTACTCATGGCTAATCCTCCTACTTTTATGTAAATTATTGATTTACTTTTACCATTGATGGGCGAATTACACGATCTTTTAGTTTATAACCTTTTTGGAATTCTTCCACAACCGCGTTTGATTCAAATTCACTGTCTTCCACTTGCATAATAGCTTGGTGTTCATTAGGATCAAACTGTTTACCAACAGCTCCAATCACTTCCACACCTTCTTTAGTCAACGCTTCTAGCAATTGACGATGCACCATTTCCATACCTTGTAATAAGGATTTCGTTTGCTCATCAGTTGCTTCCACTTGCATCGCTCTTTCAAAATTATCAAGAGCTGGCAAAATGTCTGAAACTAGACTTTGTGCTCTATATTTTTCAGCAGCCTGTTTATCCATTTGGACACGGCGCTTATAATTTTCAAAATCAGCTTGTAGACGTAATGTGCGACCTTCCGTTTCCGTTAGTTTCGCTTGTAACTCATCTACTTTTTCTTGTAAAAGAGCAGCCTCACTTTTTTCTTCTACAGTTTCTTCACTGTTTTCTGGCGTGACAGCTTCTTCAACTTGCGCTTCTTTTACTTCTTCTACCACTTGTTCGTTACGCTCTTCCACAATATTCACCTCCTTAAAAGGTATTAGGTATCATGTATAGCATGATTACCTAAACATTATATATTACACACAGCAATGAAAATTTCATCACTTGAGCGAATGTATTACTCTCATTTACTTTTTAAGTCCATCAGTAAATTGTCTCGTAAATAACTGTAACAAACTAATTACACGAGAATATTGCATTCTCGTAGGACCTAAAATAGCAATTGTTCCAAGTTGCTCTTCGCCGATCGAATATGTTGCAGAAATTAAACTGCAATCCTCCATAGCCGTCGAAGTGTTTTCCCTACCAATTTTCACTTGAATCCCGACTTGTTTATGACGCAAAATGTCATAAAATTCGGCTTCATTATCAATCATGGTAAGCAAAGATCTAACCTTTTGAATGTCATGGAACTCTGGCTGCGAAAGCATATTTGCTTTTCCTCCAAAGTATATCTTTTCCGATAACGGAACTTGAAATGTACCATCTAACATTTTTATTGCACTATCGTAATTATGAACATACCCACGTAAAACTGTAACAATTTCCTTAAAGATTTTATTATGAAGTTCTTCCATCGGTACGCCAGATAGCTTTTCATTTAAAATATTAACCATTTTTTCTAAATCTGATAAATCAACAGATTCCGGAACGGTAATCGTTTTACTTTGTACATGCCCTGTATCAGTTACAATAATAGCGACTGCAGTTTGACGATCAAGCGGCACAATTTGTACATTTTTAAGTTTATTTGTACTTAACTTCGGTCCAAGGACAATGGCCGTATAATTCGTAAGTTCTGATAAAATTTGAGCAGATTGCTGTGCAATTTTTTCCGCTTCAAAAATTCTTTCAGCAAATAAATCTTTAATTTGTACAATTTCAGCGTTCGGTAAGTTTTGCGGCGCTAAAAGATGGTCTACATAAAATCGGTAGCCTTTCTCAGAAGGAACACGTCCAGAAGAACTGTGTGTTTTTTCAATAAAACCTAATTCTTCTAAGTCCGCCATTTCATTTCGAATAGTAGCTGAACTAAATGTAATTTGATCTTTTTTAGCCAACGTTCTAGACCCAACAGGCTGCGCTGATCCAATAAAGTCATCAATAATTGTTTGTAAAATTAAGAGCTGACGTTCCGTAAGCATCTCATCATCACCTCTGTTAGCACTCTTTGTCTTCGAGTGCTAAATCTATTAATAACTTACCAAAATTGACATTCAATTGTCAACGGAAACGTCACGAAATAATGAAACTTTTTCACGCCCATGGAACATTTAATTAGTCAATCAAAAATGATTGGAATACTTCATTCCCTAATAATTTTCCTTTTCGCGTTAAACGCACATGTCCATTTTCCTCTTCAAGTAATCCCTGTTCTTGATTGCTTTGTAACTGCTTCGCGAAAACTTGATCCATCTCCACATTAAATTTATTGCGGAATGCCGTTTTAGAAACACCTTTCGTTTTTCGAAGTCCTAAGAACAGTTCTTCTTCCATTCTTTCTTTCTCCGTCACCTTATGAACATCTAAATACGGAAATCCTGTTTCATCAATTTTATTAAAATATTGCTTCAGCGGACCTACATTTTGAATACGTTCCCCATTCACATAACTATGAGCTCCAGCTCCAAAGCCATAATACTCTTCATTATTCCAGTATGTGAGATTATGTTTACTTTTATTGTCACCTTTTGAGAAATTACTAATTTCATACTGGTTATAACCTTTTTTCTCCATTTCATCCATTACCATTTCATACATTTTCGCTTCATGGTCTTCACCCGGAAGACGCAATTTCCCTTTATTCATTAAGTTATAAAACACTGTTTTGGGTTCCACAATTAATGAATATGCCGAGAAATGTTGTACACCAAGCGTAAAAGCAATGTCTAATGTTTCCTTCACATCTTCTATCGTTTGTCCTGGCAAAGCATAAATAATATCTACATTAATATTTTTAAAGCCTACTTCCTGAGCTTCTCGAATCGCTAGGAATGCATCTTCCCTCGTATGCTTGCGCCCGATTTTCTCAAGCAGTTCATCACGGAACGTTTGCACACCAAAACTAATTCGATTCACTCCACCTTCTAGTAGTACATTCAACTTTTCTTTCGGTAGATCTCCTGGATTCGCTTCAAATGTCAATTCACAATTCGGAGCAAACGGACGCAAATGACGATTAATAATCTCGAGTAATTTTTTTGTCTGTTCCATATTTAACGCTGTCGGAGTTCCACCGCCCACAAAAATCGTTTTCATACTATCAAACGGAACTTTTTGAACCGTATTTATTATTTCCTTCTCTAAATAATCTAAATATTGATCAACCGGTTGGCGTTCAATAAACACTTTATTAAAATCACAATAGTGACAAATGTGCTGACAAAACGGAATATGAATATATGCAGCTTGTACCAAATATAACTCCTACCTTTCTAAAAAGAAAACCTCCGCACTCCGGAGGATTCTCTACTTCTCTAACGTATTACGAATTTGTTCCATTCGCATTTTTCCCCAATCATACATCATTTCAACGATCGGTAAAAGCGACATGCCTAGTTCCGTCATATAATACTCAACACGAGGAGGAATTTCGGGATATACTGTTCGATCAACAATCCCATCTTCCATTAACTCTTTTAATTGGTTCGACAAAACTTTATGAGAAATGCTTGGGAATAACCGTTGTAATTCACTAAAACGATGAGGCCCTTCCACACCAAGATGCCACAGTATCACAACTTTCCACTTTCCACTAATAATAGAAAGCGTCAATTCCTTTTCACAATTAAAATTGCCATTTTGTATTTTATCTTGAATATCTTTTCGAATATTTTCGGACATTAACAATCTCCTAACTCTATATGAACTAAAAAGCTCTCTCATTATTGTAAATGAGAGCTGCTCAGATGTCTAAAAAGTAATTATACAGAAAAAAGAAGCCGCACAAACGACTTCTTTTTTATTTCAAATATTAGTTGTCATCCATTTTCAGTACAGCCATGAATGCCTCTTGCGGCACTTCTACAGAACCAACAGACTTCATACGTTTTTTACCTTCTTTTTGCTTATCAAGAAGTTTACGCTTACGAGAAATGTCACCGCCGTAACATTTTGCAAGTACGTTTTTACGCATCGCCTTAATTGTAGAACGGGCTACAACTTTATTTCCGATAGTCGCCTGAATTGGCACTTCGAACTGTTGTCTCGGAATTAATTCTTTTAATTTCTCTACAATTACTTTACCACGGTCATACGCTGAATCACGGTGTACGATAAATGATAAAGCATCTACTTGTTCATTATTTAAAAGAATATCCATTTTCACAAGTTTAGATGGTTTATAACCAATTAACTCGTAGTCAAATGATGCATACCCTTTCGTATTTGATTTCAATTGATCGAAGAAGTCATATACGATTTCTGATAACGGGATTTCATATGTTAATGTAACACGCGTTTCATCTAAATATTGCATATCAATAAACGTTCCACGTTTACCTTGGCAAATTTCCATTACAGCTCCAACATAGTCATTCGGAACCATAATTGAAGCCTTCACAAACGGCTCTTCTACACGATCGATAGACTGTGGATCTGGCATATTAGATGGATTATCAACAATAACATCTTCACCGTTTGTTAAATAAACTTTATAAATAACGCTTGGCGCTGTTGTAATTAAGTCAATCTTAAATTCACGTTCAATACGTTCTTGAATGATTTCCATGTGAAGAAGTCCTAAGAATCCACAACGGAAACCAAATCCTAACGCTTGAGATGTTTCTGGTTCAAACTCAAGAGCAGAATCGTTTAACTCTAATTTTTCTAACGCATCACGTAAATCGTTATAACGAGCAGAATCAATTGGATACAGCCCACAGAATACCATCGGGTTTAATTTACGGTAACCTGGTAACGCCTCTGCAGCTGGACGTTTCGCATGTGTAATCGTATCACCAACACGTGTATCACCTACGTTTTTAATAGATGCTGCTAAGAAACCTACATCACCTACTGTTAACTCATCACGTTGCGTAGTTTTCGGTGTAAATACACCTACTTCTGTTACTTCAAATTCTTTACCCGTTGCCATCATACGTACTTTATCGCCAACTTTTACCGTTCCATTTACAACACGGATATAAGCAATTACACCACGGTACGGATCATATAAAGAGTCGAAAATCATACATTGTAACGGCTCTTCTGAATCACCTGCTGGAGCTGGTACTTTTTCAACAATTTGTTCTAAAATTTCTTCAATACCAATTCCAGCTTTCGCAGAAGCAAGTACCGCTTCTGATGCATCTAAACCAATTACATCTTCTACCTCTTGACGTACACGTTCTGGATCCGCACTTGGTAAGTCGATTTTATTGATAACTGGTAAAATTTCTAAGTTGTTATCAAGCGCTAAGTATACGTTCGCTAACGTTTGCGCTTCAATACCTTGCGCTGCATCTACTACAAGAATCGCGCCTTCACAAGCCGCTAAACTACGAGATACTTCGTACGTAAAGTCGACGTGTCCTGGTGTATCAATTAAATGAAGAATATACTCTTCACCATCTTTTGCTTTATAGTTTAATTGTACTGCGTTTAATTTAATTGTAATACCACGCTCACGCTCTAAATCCATAGAGTCAAGCAACTGAGCTTTCATTTCGCGTTGTGTTAACGCATTTGTTTTCTCTAAAATACGGTCTGCTAACGTTGATTTTCCGTGGTCAATATGAGCAATAATAGAGAAATTACGAATTTTGGACTGTCTTTTTGCTCTTTCTTCTTTGTTCATCTATGTTCTCAACTCCTAATAGTCTCGCCAATATACACTAGCACTGATTATATCAATAGAGCAACAAAGATTCAATGAAAACTCGTGCTGCTTACGATACAAATCATTCTATCTATATCTTATGCGAATAAACCATAAGAGACAAACCCTTTTCAAATTTTAAAACGGTTGTCTTACAAATCAGTAAAACAACCGCCTCCCATGTTACTCTTAGCTAAAAATCCCCTTTATTTTCCCAACAACTATATCCGTTCCGAACTTCGTCATTTCATAAGCTACACTTGCTACCGCCATCCCAATTCCTTCTACAACATTAAAACTTCTTAAACGTTCTAATTGTTGTTGTTTTTCTGAAGCTGAAAACGAACTACCCAAAATTTCTGATTCAACACCTGTACTCTCTGTCCCTGTCATATGAGCTATTTGTTCATACGACAATTGCCGATAACCTTTCATACTTTTCAAACCATGATTAGCAAGTGACACTCCTGCTATCATCATAAGTAAACATAAAGCTACACTACATATACACAAAAGCGCAAAACGACTCAAACTATTATCATCTTTCTCCCTCAATGTGTATACGCTCCTGTATTATCTTGATCAATTTGATGATGCAGCGCTGCATTTAAACCACTCGCTATTACATTCGCCATATCCTCAATAAAAGTATCTACTTCTTTTGGGGTCACCATTAAATTATGACCAAGAGGCGATAGCACTTCATAAATCAGCCTTCTTTTTTCTTCTTCTTCCAACGTACCAACAGCACCTAAAAACATATTTCGGCTCTTTTCATCTGGCATATCTTCTTCTGTTAATTTTTTCTTTTCTCCAAATGAAAATCCCGCTGGTAACAAAGATCGTGAAGGTTTGTTTCCTTCTTTCATCTCTCGACCAAAATGTTTCAAAATAAAATCAATCGTATCACTCGTAATCGAAACGGCATCGACCACAGTCGGAACACCAATTGCAATAACAGGGATACCTAATGTCTCTTTACTTAGTTCCTTACGTTTATTCCCAACCCCCGATCCTGGATGGATTCCAGTATCAGAAATTTGTATCGTGCTATTTACTCGTTCAATAGAACGGGCAGCTAATGCGTCAATCGCAATTACAAAGTCTGGATTTGTCTTCTCAATAATCCCATAAATAACATCGCTCGTTTCGATCCCGGTAATTCCCATTACCCCCGGTCGAATTGCACTAACAGGCCTAAATCCTTCTTCTACACTTTCAGGCTGCAATTGAAACAAATGTCTCGTTACTAATACATTTTCTACAACTATTGGCCCAAGAGCATCCGGTGTTACATTCCAATTCCCAAGGCCTACAATTAAACAGCTCGCTTCTTTTGTAACACCAACCTCTTCTAAGAAATAAGAAAATTCTTTTGCAAAAATACGCTCCACCTTTTGTTGAAGTTCTGTATCTTGCTGACGTATACCTTGTACTTCAAGCGTTAAATAATTTCCAGGTTTTTTACCCATCGCTTCAGAGGCAGCTTCATCAATTGTTACTTTTGTAATTATAGTACCTTCTTCTTCCCTCTCTTTTACAATTACTCCCTGTATCCCTTTTTGTTCTCCTTGGCTTTCTTGCAACATTTGATGAGCTTCTACAGCAAGGTCAGTTCTAACGCTATATTTACTTAAATCCAATGGTTCTTTCATCGTATCTCCTCCGTAATTCATAGTAAATATCGTTAGATTTCCCAAAGTTATATAAGGTCATTCTTTCCTTTACGTGAAATTTCATGGATATACTATTGCAATTCTCTTCACCGTTTGATAGAATATCACTTGTTCTATGTAAGAATCGAGTCATTCGATTGCACCAGGGAGGTGAAAAGTATGGCAAACATCAAATCTGCTATCAAACGCGCTAAACTTAGCGAAGAGCGTCGTGCACATAACGCTTCTATCAAGTCTGACATGCGTTCTGCTGTTAAAACTGTAGAAGCTTTAGTTACTAATAACGATCTTGAAAATGCTAAAGAAGCTTTCAAAACTGCTTCTAAAAAACTTGACAAAGCAGCTCGTAAAGGTCTTATCCACCAAAACGCTGCATCTCGTCAAAAATCTCGCTTAGCGAAACAAGTAAACGCGTAAGGCGTTTAAAAAACGATCCATTTGGATCGTTTTTTTATATACAAAAAAAGTTCATGCACTAAGTACATGAACTTTTTTGTGTCATCACATATGATTTAATCGCATTAAGAAAAACTCGAGCACAAGTTTCTTATCCATCTTTCCCGTCTTCATACTATAATCAGCTTCCGCTAATTCTATAATCACTTTTTTTAATTCTTCAAAAGAGAAAAATTTCGTTTGATTCATCGCCAACTTTACACGATACGGATGTACACCAATATGAGATGCAATTTGATTTTGCCCATAACCACGTTGCTGTAACTCTTTCACTTGATACAACAAACGGAATTGACTCACTAATAACGCAAGCAATTTAATCGGTTCTTCCTGCTGCGTAAATAATCCATCCAAAATTTGCATTGCACCTGCAATATCTTTTTTCACCACTTTTTCTGTCAAAGCAAATACATTTTGCTCAACTGATTTTGGCACAAGCTCTGCAACAAGTTTCGTCGTAATCTCTCCGCCCATACCAACGTATAACGTTAACTTGTCCATTTCCTTCGCCAACATCGTTACATTACTTCCCACAAGCTCTAGCAACAAACTAACAGCCGCGTTATCAATGTGCACATGCACTTCATCTGCCCGAGCAATAATCCACTTCTGAACATCCTGCACTTGCATCGCATTCGCTTCTACTACATCTGCTGTTTTCTTTAATAGTTTTGTAATTTTTTTTCGCTCATCAAGTTTTTCGTAAGGCGCAACAAAAACAAGAATAGAAAATGGAGAAGGTTCACCAATATATTCTTCTAAAATTTTTATATTTTGCTCTAACTTTTCTTTTTGCGAAGTCAGAAATAGCGGTGATTTTATTAACAGTACTTTTCGTTCTCCAAAGAAAGGAAGCGTACGCGCATCCTCAACCACATCTTCTAAATACACTTCTTCCAAATCGTATGTCACAACATTAAACTCTCTATCTTCCTCTTCAAGTGCTTCTGTCGTAATAAGCTTTATCGTTTCATTTATAAAAAAAGCTTCCGTTCCATATAGTAAATATAACGGAGCGAACTGTTTCTTTTTAATTTTTTTATGTATATCACTCATACTTTTTCCTACTCCCTAACTTGACAATATATATTTATACTAATGCCCTCGCTTTTGTTTTACAAGTACAAAGGAACAGGCTTTATAACCCGTCCCTTTATTTATATTAAACGCCACGCAATAAGCCCCGGGTTTCTTATTGGTGTGCGGTAATCACCTTCCCTTTATTATTCACAATAAAAATTCGAGTATAAGTGCCAACTGTTAACATGCTTGGAAACAAAAAACTTACGTTACTTCATGATCTAAAAGTAGCAAAAAAGCTCGTTTTCTCTTCACATGGAAATTGTAGATTTTTTTCTGACAATATTTTATACTAAAGTGGAATGTTGGGGAGGGATTCTAAATGAATGATTTTGAACAAAACGTTCAAAGTAAACGCAATGACGCTATTGATTCAGGGGTAGGATTTATCGTCTCATTTGGTTTTTTCGCAACACTTTTCATCATTGCAACTGTTATTAAATTTATCGGTTCTTAAAGGCTGCCACTTCATGGCAGTCTTCTCTTTTTCAACTATTATATGTCTTATCATATGTGATTTTACTTTGAAAGGTTCCATTTTCCCCTTTAAAAACATAGGAAATAGCACCTTGCTGGTCCGTACGCCATATCGCACTCCCCATCTTCTCAAAACGCTCTATCACTTCTTTATGCGGGTGTCCATATCTATTCTGCTTACCAACAGATATAATCGCTACACGGGGCTGTATAACGTTCAAAAAAGACTCTATAGATGACGTGTTACTCCCATGATGAGCAACTTTTAAAACATCCACTCGCAAATCTGGATGCGCATATACTAAAAACTTCTCTCCTTCTTCTTCTAAATCGCCTGTAAATAGCCACGTCAGTCCTCCAAATTTTGCCCATATTACAATTGAAGCGTTATTTTCGCTTTTTTCTTTTCCTTTTGGAGCTAAAACGAAAAATTCCGCTTCATTTACACTCCAACTCTCCCCTTCCCCCACTTCAGTTATTTTCATTTCCTTTTCTAATGCCTTTTTCTTTACTACTTTTTCTAATACTGCATCTTTTCCCTTTCGGCCAAATACAACTTCTTTTACAGGTATATATGATAATAATTCTTGCGCAGCACCTATATGATCTGCATCTCCATGCGTTACGATTAATTTATCGATTGTTTTAATACCTTCCTTTTGTAAATAGGGTATTAAAACATCAGTTCCAACAGAAAATTCATGCTTTTTTTGTTGCCATTCTTCCTTATTCACACGAAGCGTTCCACCTGTATCAATAAGATAAATCCCTTTATCATACGGAAGGCGAATCAATATTGCATCACCTTGTCCAACATCAATAAATGTTACACTTCCGCTTTCTCTAAAATATGGATATACATAATGACACGTGCTAATAAAAAGAAATACACTTACAACTATACACACCATTTTTTTCGGCGCTCTCCTTTCCCAAACCATCAATATACTGACAATACTCGCGCAATATACAGCTACAAGATTAAAGGGCGTTTTCCCAAAAACAAGCTGGGTAAATGGTAAACTTTCACAATAACTTAGAAAATCATTAGACATACTCAAGCCTATTGATAATACATTCGCAAATCCTTTTGCGAGAAACGGGACAATTGGCATACACAGTAAAATAATAATGCTACATGGTAATACAATGATAGATAAAAACGGGACGTATAAGAGATTGAGGAAAATGCTATATGGAGAAAAATAACCAAAGTGATATAACAAAATCGGAGTACTAACGAGCTGTGAAATGATAGAAATATAAATAGCATTTCGGATTACTCCGTTGCTACTCCCTAATAATAGCGGAGCAGACAAAAGTAAAGCGAAGCTACCTACAAAAGAAAACTGAAATCCAATATTAAAAACAAGATAAGGGTCATATATAAGCATACATATAGCTGTTACACTTAAAGCATCTAAACTAGATAAACGAATCGAGCACATAAAAGCAATCAACATCAAAACTCCTGTTATAGAAGCTCTTATAACAGATGGTGACGCCCCTGCTAAAACCATATACAAAGGAATACAGACGATAAGGCAAATTGTTGCTACCTCCCTCGTCGCACCACTTCTCAGCAAAACAAAATATACTATCCCCATTAACAATACAATGTGCGAACCTGAAATTGCTAACAAGTGTACAAGACCAAACTGTTGATATTGCTCTTCTACTTCAAACGTCATTTGTTGTCTATCACCAAATAGTAACGCATTCATAAAAGCACCTGATTGCTCCGGAAACATTTCTGTAACTTTGGAAATTGCTTGTTGCCTCAAAAGAAGAATCCATTGCATGAGCGACAGTGATGTTTTATAGCATTCAGAAATATATGTAGCCTCAAATGTGAAATGAATATGTTGCTTATATAAATAATCACGGTAATTAAAACCATAAAAATTCCGAGCTGTTTGCGGTTCTTTCCTCTCACCCTCGAATATACATGATATCCCTGCGTATAATTGTTGCATCTTTTCCTTTTCCAAGGCTGATTTTATTCTATAACTTAACTGTACTATATTTTTATTCTGGTCTTCAAATTGAAAAGATAGGCGATCCCCATTAACAAGCGGCGTATTTTGTATAACCCCTCTTGTAACCCCATAGGACTCTCCTAGAGGCTTATTCCACCCTTGAACACAGGAAGTGTATATAGCGCTACTAAAGCACGCTACAATGCAAAAAATGAAGGTTTTACGCGAAGTGCGATATAAACAGAAGCAAACATTTAAAAAGAGGCAAAAAACTATCAATAAAAGTGACGAGGAAAAGGCAATTGCAATCCCTATTATAAACGAGATTGCAACATACCCCCATTGTTCCTGCAACTTATACTCACTCCTTATAGCATCATTTTTGCTTTCGTGAATACATGCTGTAATTCTTCCATTGATAAATTATCTTTTTCTAAAGACGCAAATAATTCTTTTAACTCCGTATAACTTTTTTGCTCCTCTAATGCAGCAATATCATATTCTAACGGAACGTGCTTCACTGTTACATTCGCTTGTTCAAATAATTCTATGGCGTATGGATGATTTTTATAATCCTGCGCATAATAAACCGCTGTAATACCACTTTGAATAATTGCCTTACAACATTGTAAACAAGGGAAATGCGTAACGTAAATTTCTGCTTCCTCTGTTTTCGCACCAAACTTGGCACATTGTAATAAAGCATTCATTTCGGCATGAATTGTCCGAACACAATGATTATCGATTACGTAACAACCATCATCTATACAATGTACGCCACCTTTAATCGAACCATTATATCCACCAGCAATAATTCTTTTATCGCGAACGATTGTCGCTCCTACCGCAAGCCTTGTACATGTACTACGTAACGATAGTAGATGGCTTTGCGTCATAAAATATTGATCCCATGAAATTCGTTCCATATTTTTCACCTACTTTTTTTGTCTACTTGTAGTGTAGCGAAAGAAGAAAAACTTCGTCAATCTTTTACGGAATAATAATTTGACCTTTTATCTTTTCAAGAGACTTCGCACCAATCCCATCAATCTCTAATAAATCTTCTATTTTCTGAAACGGACCATGTTCTTCTCGATATTTCAAAATACTTTCTGCCTTTCGAGAACCAATCCCCGTAATTTTTTCCAATTGCTCTTTCGCCGCTGTATTTATTCGAATCTTGCCATCTTCCTTAGAAGAAGTAAACATCCCTTGTTCTGACTCATTTTTACTCGGTATATAAAGAAGCATTTGATCTTGTACAATTTGTGCTAAATTCACTTTTTTCATATCTACTTCTGATAAAAAACCACCAGCCTTTTGAACCGCATCCTTTACGCGATCTCCTTCCTTCATTTCATATACACCTTCTTTACTAACCGCTCCTTTCACATCAATTATAATTGTTCTTTTCTGTTCCTTTGTATCCGATATTTTCGGTTTATCCTTTTTTTCTATCTCCTTCTCTTGCACATTCATTGTAATAGGCGTTCGTTCTATACTCTGGTTCGTTTTCCAAAAAACAAGAAAAAGTAAAGTTCCAATAATAGCTACTAAACCTAACCACTTTTTCGGAAAATCCCACATCATTTTACACCTCTAATCATAAATTTATAACATCATTCATATTGTTTAGGAGAAAGCTGTTACGAAGGAGGGATGAAACTTTGAACATAGGAATTATAGGGACAGGAAACATGGGGAATATACTAATCGATGCATTTTTAGAAACCCGTGCTGTCAAACCTTCGTGCCTTACAATCATTAATCGGACGCCTGCCAAAGCATATCATATAAAAGAAAAATACCCTTCTGTTCATATAGCAAAAACAATCCCGGAAGTAATCGAACAATCACAACTTATTTTTATTTGCGTTAAGCCGATAGATATATACCCTATCCTAAAAAAATATGCTGAACATTTTTCTGATGAAACGTGCTTAGTTTCTATTACAAGTCCAATATCTCCATCACAATTAGAGACTCTCGTACCGTGCCACGTCGCACGTATTATTCCAAGTATCACAAATCGCGCCCTCTCTGGCGCCTCACTATTTACATTTGGAGATAATTGCTCTGAAGAATGGCAACAAAAACTACTTCGTCTATTCAAAAATATTTCTACACCTCTTGTAATAGAAGAAGATATAACGCGCGTTTCATCTGATATAGCAAGTTGCGGTCCTGCTTTCTTTAGTTATTTACTACAATGCTTCATTAACGCTGCTGTAGATAAAACAAATATTACACACGAAGAGGCTACTACTTTAGTAAGTGAAATGGTCGTGGGGATGGGGAAATTACTTGAAAAAGAAATCTTCACATTACCTACCTTACAAGAAAAGGTTTGTGTGAAAGGCGGCGTTACCGGGGAAGGCATTCGGGTTTTAGAAGAACACGTTGGAGATATGTTCCATAAGTTAATCGAGCGAACACATGAAAAATTTGATGAAGATTTAGAATGCGTTGATCAGCAATTCAATAAACACACATAATAAATACGTCATTTTCATTCCAAATCCTTTTTATAAATACTTACTTTTTTACAATACATTTTCACTTCAACTACTATTCCCACACTTTACGCATACGATCTTCAGATTATGCTAGAACTAAAAATACATCTTCTTTATAAAACAAAAGCAACCTTCTCGGTTGCTTTTGTTTTATTTGTTTTATCCGTTTTTCTTCGCCATGAAGAAAATACGCTCTGTTTGTTCTGTAACTTCAAGTCGCTCAAAATCACCTGTTACACGAAGAACTGTAAAACCCGCTTCTTCAAGCCATTTCGTTAACTCTTCCACTTGATATGCACGTTGCACGTGACATTCGTCAAACCGATGGTACACATCTTCTTCCGGATCTTGAACAAAGAATGTTAAATCATGCTCTACACTATTTGATTCTTCACCAGGGAAGCAATTCCAAATAAGAGATATTTCCTCTCCATTCACTGTATACGTTTCATTTTGAAATACATGATGTATTTTATATAAAGAATGTACATCAAATAAAAACAAACCATCTTGGCGTAAATGGTGAAACACTCTTCTAAATGTTTCTTGCACTCCATCTTCTTGCAATACATAATTTAATGAATCACAAAAGATAGTGACACAGTCAAACTCACCTGGAACATCGAGCTCTCGCATGTCTTGTTGGTAAAAAGGAATAAAGTATCCCTCTCCTCCTAGTTTTTGCTGAGCGACTGTTAACATTTCTTCTGAAAGATCGACACCTATTAAATCGTAACCCTTTTGCACAAGCGGAAGGGTTACATTACCCGTACCGCATGCTACATCAAGAATTTTTGCCTCTTTCATATCTGCCTGCTGCAAGCTTTCCTCTGTGAATTCCACCCATTTATCATAAGGGACATCATTCATCAGTTCGTCGTACAACAATGCAAATTGTTCGTATTTCATTGGCCTAGCTCTTCTGTTATATCTTCACGTGGCACATCGCCCCATAGACGCTCTAAATTATAGTGATTACGCTCATCTTTATGGAATACATGGGCAACTACATCTCCAAGATCAACTAATACCCAACGCGCTTCGTCAAAACCTTCCATACGTTGTACGTCGATTTGGAACTCATGTGCTTTTGATTTAATTTCACGTGCAATTGCTTGCACTTGTTTATCTGAATTACCGTGACAAATAATGAAATAATCTGCAATTGGTGAAATACCTTGCATATTTAGGACAACCATATCTTCTGCTCTTTTATCATCAGCTGCTTTTGCTGCTAATACTAATAAATCTTTATCGTTCATTTACTCATTTCCTCCTTGATAACTGCATTGTATGTTTGGAATGTTAATGGATAAATCGTCTGATTTTTTTCCATTAAAAATTGAATTGTTCTTTTTAAGGCAAATAATAAAGCTTGATTTATATCCGTATATGCGAGTTTACGAGCCTCTTCCACACCCGGAAACTTTCGCCCTGGCTCAATGTAATCAGCTACATAAATCACCTTATCTAACATCGTCATGTTCTCATGACCACTTGTATGATATGTAATAGCTTGCAATATTTCAGAATCCGTAATGCCTACCTCTTTTTCTACTAAGTATGCCCCAACAGGCGCATGCCACAACTCTTTATTATAGCAAAGTAAATCTTTCGGCAAATCTTCACGTTTAATAATCTCTTCCATCTCTGAAATTGCTCTACATTTCGCATAATCATGGAATATAGCTGCCATCTCTGCTTTTTTCTCGTCCACACCGTATAACTTAGCAAGCTCAAGCGCTGTCTCCATTACACCAATTGTGTGTATATAACGTTTTTCATGCATTTGTTGTTTGACAATATGCAGTGCATTCTCACGATTCATACAACCCATTCCTCTCGATATATACCTGTACTTTTTCAGGAAGTAAATATTTACACGTTTTCTTCTCCTTATATCTCTCACGTAATAAGGATGAAGAAACTGCAAATTCCGGAATTTCCACTGTAGTAATCTTATATGGTGTATGCAATGTATACCCAGGTCTTGCAACTCCAACAAACGTTACAAGATTAAGTAAAGCTTCAATGTTATACCACTTCGCTAAATACTCAACCATATCCCCACCAATAATAAAGTGAAACTGCACATCCGGATACTTCTTCGTCAATTGTAACATAGTGTCATACGTATAAGATGGGCCCTTCCTACTTAGCTCTTCTAAACAAATAGAAAAGTGTTCTTCTGCCTCAGTCGCGAGCTCTAACATATGTAAACGACTTTCTACACTTGTAATATTCCGCCCTTGTTTATGTGGAGGAATCTGATTTGGCAAGAACCATACTTCTTCCAAGTTCAAAGCGTGATATACTTCATTTGCAATTAGCAAATGTCCATAGTGAGGCGGATCAAATGTACCGCCAATGATGCCAATTTTCCTCAAAAGAAACGCCCCTTCCTTTTACATACAGCAACTCTCCTCGGTTAAGAATGAAGAGAATTGCTATTAATAAAAGTTCAATTGGTTTCGCTCTCTACATCATTACGCATCAGCGATAAAAATAGCGCATGCTAATCTTTTTATCGAGGAAGCTTAATCTGCTTATTTTCTCTTGATTCTTTGTATAAAACGATTGTACTTCCAATTACTTGAACGATTTCAGCACGTGCACCTTGTGCAAGTTCTTCTGCAACTTCACGACGATCAAATTCACAGTTTTGTAATACGCTCACTTTAAATAGTTCACGAACTTCTAACGCTTCTCCAATTTGTTTCACCATATTTTCATTTACTCCGCCTTTTCCTACTTGAAAAATTGGTGTTAAATGATGTGCTTGTGCACGTAAAAATCTTTTTTGTTTTCCTGTTAACATATATGTTAGCCTCCAAGCTTTTCTATAACTAATTGTTTCATTCGATCAATATTTGGTACACGTCCTGTCCACATTTCAAATGCAAGTGCTCCTTGATAAACAAACATATCAATACCATTTTGAATGATTGCACCTTGCTCTTTTGCCTCACATAAAATTTTCGTTTCAAATGGATTATAAATTATATCTGATACAATCGTTCCTTTTTTTAACGAACAAATTTGTAATGGCGTATGTTCGACGTGTGGATGCATACCTATTGTTGTCGTCTGAATGATAATATCATAATTTCCTTGTTCTTCTGTCGCTTTTTCTAACGACAAAGCATCAGAATTAACATCGGCCGTACGTGCAGCAATAAGTTCTTTTGCCTTATCTACTGTACGATTGGCTACATCAATCTCTTTTACACCTACATCAGCAAGAGATAAATAAATAGCTCGGCTAGCACCACCTGCACCAAGTAACAAAATACGTTTCCCTTGAAGTGGTTCATTACTAATTGACTGCAGCGCTCGAACAAAACCAATTCCATCTGTGTTGTAGCCAATCAACCTTCCATTCTTATGAACCACTGTATTTACTGCACCGATTTTCCTTGCCAATGGATCAATCTCATCCAAATACTCCATAATAGCAACCTTGTGCGGAGTTGTTACATTAAATCCTGAAATACCTAATGCTTTTAAACCTCTTACTGCTTCCCCTAGCGCTTCCTCTTCAATAAGGAATGCATGATAATGGGCATCCATATTCAAGTGTTCAAATGCATCGTTATGCATAACGGGTGATAATGAATGTCCAATTGGATTTCCGATTACACCATATAATTGTTTCATAAATCCCTCTCCATATTAAATTAAAGATTTACGTAGTGAAACACTTACTCCTTTTGGTACGTGTGCAACAATTTTTGCTCCTGGTTCGTTCACAGTAACCCATCCTAATCCAGAGAATACAACATCCGTCTTTGGTTCACGAATATTAAATTCGTATTTCACTAACTCAGGCATATTTGCTAATTCTTCTGGCGTTGGTGGGCTTAGTAAATCCCCAGCATGATTTTTATATAATTCATCTGCTTTCTCAAGCTTTGTACGATGGATTGTTAAGCGATTCGAGAAGTGACAAGTAAACGCACGACGACCACCACTTACATAATCAAAGCGTGCCAATCCACTAAAGAATAACGTTTGTTCTTCATTTAATTGGAATACCATCGGCTTAATTTCTTTTGTTGGTGTAATAAGCTTTAAGCTCTGCTTTCCAACATAATGAGCCATTTGGTGGTGGTTAATAATACCTGGCGTATCATATAAAGAAGATTCTTCGTCTAATGGAATATCAATTAAATCCAGTGTTGTTCCTGGGAAATGAGATGTTGTAATTACATTTTCAGTCTCATCACTAAATTCTTTAATCATACGATTAATAAATGTCGATTTCCCTACATTCGTACATCCAACAACGTAAACATCTTTGCCGCCGCGATAATACTCAATAGCATCTGCTAGTTCAGCAATTCCTTGTCCCTTCGCTGCACTAATTAAAAAGACATCTTCTGGTTTTAATCCTAGCTGCTTTGCACTATAGCGCATCCAATGCTTTACTTTATCATGTTTTACTGACTTTGGAATTAAATCAGCTTTATTTCCAACAAGTAATACTTTATTATTTCCTACGAAACGATGTAAGCCAGGTAACCAGCTACCATTAAAATCAAAAATATCTACAATTTTGACTACTAATGCATCTGATTTTCCAATTCCATTTAAAATGCGTAGGAAGTCATCATCTGTTAACGATACATCTTGAATTTCATTGTAATGCTTCAAGCGAAAACAACGTTGACAAATGATTTGTTCTTTCTCTAAAGATGAGGTAGGAGCATACCCCACTTCGTTTTTATTTTCTGTTTGAATTTCTACACCGCAACCAATACATTTAATTGTTTCAGTCAAACTTTATTCCTCCCAGTTAATTAAACCTTTTTTCTTCATATTTTTCATGATTCTTCGTTCAATTTTCCGATTAAAGCGCGTCACTAATCCGTCCGTTTGTGCTACCGGTACAACTAAAATTGTATGAAGTCCTACTCGATTTCCACCAAGCACGTCAGTCAGTAACTGATCTCCAATTACTACAACTTCCTCTGCCTGCAGATGCATCTCTTGTATCGCACGCTTAAACGCTCGGACAAATGGTTTACGTGCACTATGAATAAATGGAATACCTAATGGATCAGCAAAATCTTTTACACGTTGCTCATTATTATTTGAAACGACCGTTACTTGGATGCCTTGCTCTTTCATTTTTAAGAACCATTCTTCAAGTTGCGGCGTTGCATTTGGACGATCCCATTCAATTAAAGTGTTATCTAAATCAGTAATAACGCCTTTAATTCCACGTTTTTTCAAATCTTCTGGTTGAACATGATATACATTTTTCACATATTCATTCGGTAAAAATAGCTTCAATTTCTTTCACCTCTTTGAGGATTTTTCATAAAATTTTTCGACAACATTTTTCGATATATAACCTGTGGATAAAATTGTACACATTTTCCACATTAATTTTTCAGTTAATTTGGAATTTACTAACATTCTATACACACCTTATCCACCTAGGTATGTGGATAACCACTCGTTTGTGACTGTCATATTTTTTTGGTACATTAAATGCATCAACGAATCAATCCTTATATTATTAGGAGGTGACTCACCTTGAAAACAAAACATATGGAACAGTTATCTACTGAGTTACTCACTGAGTCTTATTATAAAGCAAAAGAACTAAAATTAAATCCCGACTTCATTTTACTTATAAAACAAGAAATTATTAGACGCTCATTAGAGGACAAGCTTGTCAAATCTTCTTGATTACATATAAAGCGAAACTTTAATCATCCCGTACCAATCAAACAGTTACGGGATAAATGATTGGATGACCTGTAAAAAGAGCCATCCTACGATGGCTCTCGAATAAACAAGTACTCCCATCTAGGGGATTTCATCATTAAGTATCTTTGCCCATAACTCTTACTTACGGTTATAAAAACTTTTCTTTATTTGTGAGTTAATCGAGTAGCAATTTTTTCACCCAGACGAAGCTCTTGTCCACTCTTCAATTCCTGCACTACTTCTATCATATCTTTTTCAAACAATAACACAACTGTTGAACCAAATGTAAAGTATGCCATTTCTTCACCTTTTTGAACAGTATCTCTTTCATGCAAAAGCTCAATACTATTAACAAACATAGCACCTACTTTTACAAGAGCCATATGCTCGCTATCACTGCTTACTTCTGTAACAGAACGATAATTTTTTGACAACGGTTCTTTCCCGTATTCCATACCAGCTGCATTTACCGGATATGATTTTCTACCGAGTACAAATCTTTCAGTCACAGAACCAGAAAGCGGACTATGAATGCGATGATAATGACTTGGACTCAAATAAATTACCATATATGTACCGCCTGCATATCGCGTTGCACGTTCTTCATTACCTAGCATATCCACAATTGAATAACGCTTACCTTTAATATCAAATGTCTTTGTGTCCTCAATAGGACCATGATCTGCAAAAACACCATCAACAGGACTAACGATACTCGATGCATCTGTATCAATACTACGCATTCCTTCTTTTAGCTTACGCGTAAATAAATCATGCAATGTTCTATATTCCTTCAAGCCCTTTTCCATCTCATCTTGATTAATTTGAAAAACTTTCGCATACGATGGAATAATGATAGAGCTCAAACGAGATTGTGCAAATTTACGTAATATATAAGAAGTAAAGCGACCATTTGTAAGTTCTATCATAAGTCGATATAATGTACGTCGCAAATTGCGAAACCTCCTAATCAGTCTATAACTTTAGTTTTCCCTTCTTTTCTTTCTATATCATATGTAAAATTGGTTCTTATTCCCACATATCATATAAAGCAGCCTTATTATACATGCAGAAAACTAAGTATGGTATTATTCTTAAATTATTTAGCACCTTCTAATATTACAGATAGAATCCGCCATTTTCAACAGTGAACATGTATTTCTTCTTAGCATAACGCGTTTTCTTTTCTTATTTACAAAAAAAAGCAGCCTATTTTAAAATACGGCTGCTTTTAATACACTTTATTCTTTCGCTTTTTTCTCTTTCTCTGCCCTTACAAACTCGTGGAACATTTTCATTAAGGCACGCTTTTCAATTCGTGATACGTAGCTTCTAGAAATGCCAAGCGCCTTAGCGATTTCCCGCTGTGTTTTCTCTTTATCAAGCCCAAGTCCAAAACGTTTCACAATCACTTCTTTTTCTCTTTCGTCTAAAATATCGATATACTCTTTAATTTTTTCTAACTCCATACTAAGCTGAATCATATCAATTACATCTTCAGACTCTGATTTTAATATATCAATAAGCGATATTTCATTCCCCTCTTTATCTTGCCCAATCGGATCATGAAGTGAAACATCTTTTTTCGTTTTCTTTAGTACACGTAAATGCATCAAAATTTCATTTTCAATACAGCGTGCTGCATACGTCGCAAGCTTTGTTCCCTTTCCTGCGGAATAGCTCTCGATCGCTTTAATAAGCCCAATCGTACCAATTGAAATTAAATCTTCTGCATCTTCTCCTGTGTTCTCAAATTTTTTAACGATATGAGCTACAAGCCGTAAATTATGTTCAATTAAAAGATTTCTCGCTTGAGCATCACCTTGCTCCATTAACTCTAAGTACTTTCTCTCATCATCTGATGATAACGGCTGCGGGAACGCATTGTTCTTCACATAAGAAACAAAGACAAACACTTCTCGAACCATATATCCAATTGCGGCGAATAGACTCAAACCTTTCACCTCCGCCAAAATAGTGGTCTTTATTATGTGTATGTGGGCGTGAGGTTGTTTGTGTCTGTACAGTTTATTTATAAAAACCAACACTTCCAATATTTAAAATATTTTATTGTTATATTATAATTATATAAAATTGTTATTTATATATGAATATGCTATTAAAGGGGACACTATTCATGCTTACATTAGATCGATTATTAAATGTAACAATTTATTTAGGGGTATTTTTACTTTTCATTTCGTTCATTACTTTTGTTATTAAGAGAGGGCCTGATTTATTATTTTTTCAATTTGGAATTTCTTTGTTTTTTGGAGCTCAAATTATAATTGGAATGAAATTTTTTCATAATTATGGTTTCTCCTTTCATTCAAAACTAGAACTACTTATCTTTATTTTCTATGTAATTGGATTTATTACATGTATACTACTGTTCTTTCACTTTCAAAATCCCTATCGAATTTTTTTATTAATTTGTAGTTTTTTATTTTTAACTGGATCCAATTATTACTTTAAAGAAACATTAAATTTTAGTAAAAAAACTCCAAAGCAACTTAAAACTTTTTTAAGTACACAAGAAGACTCTTTTCCAAAAGAAGTCCACAAATTTTCAAAGGATTACAATAACATAATAAGGAATGATTTTTATGAAATACCGATGATTCCTACTGAATTACAGATTACAAGCAAAAAAGATTCTTCCCATAGTACATCTTTCTTAGTCGAACTTTATAATAGCGAGAATGAAATTACTGATGACTCTGTACAATTAACTCCATCAGACCGTTTTTATATACTGTTAAATACACAAAAAACAAAAATATCAAAAATAGTATATGAAGGGCAAAATTTTTTCACATTAACAGTCACACTAAAGGCTCTTAATTTACAGCAAGAACCAGAAATTCATAATATGTTTTTAGAAATAGATAAACGTAGAGCGATGAATCTTCTTAATTTTGAAATTAAATCCCATACTAAAGAATGGAAAGTAATATTTAAAAGTGATAGTTCTTCTTCCCATCTTCCTATCACATTTACTTTTGAAAAACGAACAGACAAATTATAATAATAAAAAGAGTTATTTTTATATTCTTTGAAAAATAACTCTTTTTATTTTACTTACTCCAAATCTTTCTCTCAGTTTGGGCATCAATATAACGAATTTCCCGACTACAATCAAAAGGTTCTTTATGTTTTTCATCTGTCGTTTGTTTGTACAGTAGTTTGTATTTCGTTTCCTCTGCATCATGATCTAAAAACCATTCTAATTTAACTCGGATAGCCTCTCTGTATATTTCTAACGCTTTTTCTTTATTACTTTTGGTGTTGTTTCATATGTAAGTACTTCTTTTATAAAGTCGCTAGATTCCCCCGAGTAGTGCATAACAGCACCATTTTCTGCATTGATGTTGATCATAATATTTTTCCGCTCTACATGAATGTCATTTACATACATTGAAAAGGAAAACCGCTCTATCCCCTCTTCCTCCTCATAATTATCCCAAAGTTGAACATACTTTGTTGCATCTGGGATAGTATGCTCTAAAAATTGAAGTGCTTTGCTTAAACATTGCTCTCTTGATAAGATTGTTTTCCTTTTTTTCTCATCCTTCCACATAAAAAAAGAAAGCAATTGATTTGTTTCTTTATCTAGAGTAATTACAACGAATTCATCATGCTTCAACATTGGAAAATGTTTTTTATAAAACTCATCCATTGAATATGAATCCTTCTCTTCTATTTCTTTTTGTAATTCTTCTTTTAATACAAATTTTATCCGGACTTCATCCTCATCTACTTTTTCATCTATTTTGACAAACTTCCCCTTGTCCCAATCAAATAAATCAAACACATCTTTTTTTTGACTACTCTTTAGCGGTTTATCAACAAGTACTGTAGAAGGTAATTTATAGTGTTCTGGCCCATATAAATCTTTACCTGTACTGGCATCAATAAACGCATGACTAGGCTCTGGTTCATATACAAGATGGTACCCTGTTACTTCTCCACCGTTTTCATACTCACATGAAGAGTATGTTAAATCTACAAATACAAGTCTCATATTTTGTCTAGCTTTCAAATTTTCTAAAACGATATTCTCCCCAACAATTTCACTTGGCCATAACGGTTTTTTCTCTATGGCTTTTTGTCCATTGTAATGAAAATGCACAACATTACCTGAAGGGTGCACTCGCACAACACACCCTGTATTCGGCAAAGGATAGCTATTCACCGCTTGCATATAATTTACTTCTTTCCAACCGCGCCTGTCGTCCTTAACCGTTACATATGTATAGAATTCATATCCTTCTTTTGTATATTTTTTTAAGAATGTATTTGCAACCTCTCTTGCTTTATTCTCCTCTATCGCTCCCTTATCACTCGAAAAAGAATTTCCATCATCTATCCTAAATTCAATTAAATTACCAGTATGTCTATTTAATGTAATTTGTATCTGTTTCTCCTCATCATCTTTATGTCCCCACCATAATAGATGATACGGGTCATCAACCCCTTCTTGATCATCTACAACAAGCCTATATTCATCTGGAATTTCAATAATATGAGCTACGTGCTCTTTTCTTTCTTTATCTTTTTGATTCACCATGCTCTCTCCTTTGTTACAATTTAAGGTAATTATAACAAAGAAAACCAAAACTTATTAACAAAAAAAGACTAGAGATATCTCTAGTCTTCTACTTCGTCTCACGATGTAACGTTACTCGCTTTAATCGTGGACAATATTTTTTTAGTTCGATGCGTTCTGGATTGTTTCGTTTATTTTTTTTAGAAATATAATTACGATCACCGCACTCCGTACAAGCTAATGTAATATTTACACGCATAGGTAATTCTCCTTTCTTTCAAAGATCGCAAACTAAAACGTAATGATTACGATTTATATATTATAAAACTTCATTCTATTTGTCAATTGCAAAACAAGAAGATTCCATTTAGAATCCCCTTGTTTTTATAGTTAAATAAATTTTATTAAAACGATTCGTATGTAACAAACTCACTAATCGGCTTTCGATACCCTCGTGGGCGAGTTTGAGTCTTATCACTTTTTCCTATCGTAATCATTAAAACAGGTACTATATGCTCGGGCATATTTAATTCACTTTGTACTGCTTTTTCATCGAAACCAATCATTGGACATGTATCATAGCCATAATATTTAGCTGCGTACATAAAAGTCATCGCGCTTAACGAAGCATTTCTAATCGCTTCATCCTCCATGAAACGCTCTCCTTTTCCTTCATATAACCCTTTCGTTTGCCTAATTGTATCTTCATATTCGCATTCATCAATCATCTTTAAAACTTTCATACCGAAGTAAATATTTTCAACATTTTGGTATGCTTTTTTATCACCACAAACGAGCACTACCGCTGATGCACTCGATACTTTATATTGACCAAAAGCTAATTCTTTTAATCTTTCTTTTCGCTCTTGATCACGAATTACAACATAATGTGTGTGCTGCAAATTATAGCAAGATGGAGAAAGCTTAGTTAACTCAAATATTTTTTTAAAATCCTCATTAGGGATTTCTATACCTTGTATAAATTTCATTGCAGAACGTCTAGCAATTGCTAATTCTTCAAAGTTCACCATATATCCTCCTTAATAACTATAAATTTAAATATACATTAATTTATACAAATAGATAAATCAAATGAAAACACTTTAAATCCGAATAATAATTATGATTAACAGCAAAAAAGACAAAAAGCTGAAACAATTAGTTCATACGAAATTCACACGAATCTATTACTATAGAAACTGTACATAGTGAACTTATTAACAATCAAGTTTATTTATATAGAATCTTACTCGAAAGGAGTTGAAAGTATGAAAACTAAATATCGCTTTATGATCTCATCATTTGCTGCTTGTGCTTATATGATTTGGTATTTAGTATAATAACAACCTCACTTGTAAATAGGAAAAGGTGTGTATATAAATGGAATATAATCAATCAACAGTTAACTACTGGAAAGCTTTTGTATTACCATATACATTTGCTTTAGAAGAGTTAAAAACTAAATTTGAAATTATGAACCGGGAAGCTCAATTTCTAGAGGATTACAACCCGTTTGAACATATAAAAACAAGACTAAAACAACCTGAAAGTATTATTAAAAAACTAGAGCGCAAAAGCTTGTTACCAACAGTTGAAAACGCTCAAACACATTTACAAGATATTATTGGTATCCGTATTACATGTTGCTTCGTAGAAGATATCTATCATTTGAAAGAAGTCATTCAAAAACGCGAAGATATGGAAGTCATAGAAGTAAAAGATTATATCGCTAACCCAAAGGGAAACGGCTATAAAAGTTTACACATGATTATTAAATACCCTTTATCACTAAATTCTGGTACAAAAGATGTATTTGCAGAAATTCAGTTACGTACACTGGCGATGGACTTTTGGGCAAGTTTAGAGCACAAACTTTATTATAAATATGAAGGGAAAATACCGGAGTATTTAAAAGATGAACTACATGATGCAGCAATGAAAGCTGAAGATCTTGATAACAAAATGGCCACAATTCGTCAAGATATTGATGATATTGAGGCATGCTCAAATCAAATTATGCTACCACTATAAAAAAAGGTTCTCGCCAATGAGAACCTTTTTTTATACCATTTTTGGGAAGTACGACTCCCACACTTATTAAAGTTTCACGTTATTTTTTCTCTATCGTGCGAACCTCTTCAATCTTCCATTTCTCATCTTCTTTTCCAAGAGCATACTGTACTTTCTTTTGAAGAGTGACACTATCGTCTACTTCCTTTTCTTTCGTTTCAACAATAACATACCCTACTTTACTAGCTTTCATATCTATATGTTCCAATTCAATCTTCTTATTTCCCTTTTGAAATGCGGCTTCTTTTTGTGTTTTTAAGTCTTCAGCACTAGGCATCTTCTTTGAAAATAACTCCATATGTTCTGCAAGATTTTTTTCATTCGTCGTTCGCACAAATGTATTAATAACATCTTGAATAGATTGCTCTTCTGCTTTTGTTATTTGTGCCTTTTCCTCAGTTTTTTTAGTAGTAGATTTTTGTTCTACATTATTCTCTTCTTGTTGACATCCAACTAGTAATACTACAAATACTAGAAGGAATCTTAATTTCCTAAATAATTTTTTCATATTTCCAACTCCTAAAAAGAAAAGTGAGGCATTTGCCTCACTTTCACTCTTAATTAACGTCTTCCTTTATTCGGATCGCCGCCGCCAACAATATCAAAGACACGTTTCGCTATATTTGTATTCTCTTGAACGCCTGAGAATAAGTATTTACCTGGACCAAATGCATACACATTCACATCTTCCCCCGTATGTCCACCAGTTGTCCAGCCTGTAACCGAGCGCTTATTGAAAATATCTTCAATTGCATTATCAATCTTTGTTACATCTTTTGACGGAGCTATATCATTTACAGCTTGAATTTCTTCTGGAGTTAATTGTAAATCAATATACTTTTTCAATGTTTCTTCTACATTTGCACCTTTTGCAATCTCATTTGCCATAAAGTCTGGTGTGCGTTTTGCAGCTTTAATTGGATCTACTTTAAAGTTATACTCACCATTTGCACCTAAAGATAATCCACCTGTAGCGTGGTCTGCCGTTGCAACAACTAACGTATTTTTATCTTTTTTCGCAAACTCAATCGCTGCTTTGAAAGCTTTTTCGAAGTCTTCCATTTCACTCATTGCACCAACAATATCATTATCATGTCCAGCCCAGTCGATTTGACTTCCTTCCACCATTAAGAAGAAACCATTTTTATTTTTGTTCAAACGCTCAATTGCTGCATTAGTCATTTCTTCTAATGAAGGTGTTTTCTCATTACGGTCAATCATTTTATCTAATCCACCTGGTGCAAATAAACCAAGAATTTGATCATTTTTATCATTTAACAATTGATCTCGATCCGTTACATAGCTATAACCAGATTTCTTAAACTCTTCTGTAAGATTACGATCTTTTCTAACAAAGTTCTTTACGCCGCCGCCAAGCATAACATCTACTTTATGCTTCCCTTTAATTTTCTCATCAAAATAATCATTGGCAATTGCGTCCATATTTTTACGGCTAATGTCATGCGCACCGAAAGCAGCTGGTGTTGCATGTGTAATTTCAGAAGTTGCAACGAGTCCCGTTGATTTCCCTTTTTCTTTCGCTTGCTCAAGAACTGTTTTCACTTCCGCTTTATCATTATCAACTGCAATTGCAGCATTATATGTTTTAATCCCTGCTGACATAGCTGTTGCTGCCGATGCAGAGTCTGTAATATTTTCATGTTCATCTTCTGGATATGTTTTTTGTGTTCCTACAAGATGCTTATCAAATTCTGTAGATTCCATTTCAAAGGTTTTTGGATTATCTTTCATATAACGGTGAGCCGTCATATATGAAGGGCCCATACCATCCCCAATTAATACGATAACATTTTTAATCTTTGCATTGCTTCCGTTCTCATCTGCATTAACCTCACTAGAACGAGTAAAATTCCATGTTGCTACCGAAGTAACTGCTAATGATGCCACAACTGCAAATGGCCATGCTTTTTTCACAAACTTTTTCACTGTCTTGTCCCCCTAATTAGGTTATTCATTTCCCACTATCAAATTTAATGGAAGACTATTAAGAGAAAATTAGCTGTATGTAAATTTTTTGTTAACTTATGTAAATATCAGTTATAATTTGTATAACTTTGTCTTTTCGTATCAACCATCCCGCCCTTTACAATTTAAATATAAACAAGTTGGATTTCATTTAACGTAAATCTCTTTTTTTACATTTTGACTCTATTTTTATGAAATTAAATAGAAATGCGGTGAGCCTTTATGAAAATAGTAAAGCTAAATGAGTCTTTTATTTTTGAATTACTTAATCTTTGCAAATCTGTTGGATGGTTACACGATGAAATTTTTATGAAAAAACAATTCGAAATGTATCTTTCTATCGGCACACTTGTAGGTTATATTCATGAAAACAAACTCATTGCGACTGGAGGAGTATTTCCCTTTACGAGTAACTTCGCTTCCATTGGTATGTTAATCGTTCACCCTAATTTTCAAGGACGAGGAATAGGGCGCATGTTGCTAAATCATTGCTTGGAACAAATTCATCCAAAACAACCAATTGCACTTATTGCGACAAAAGCTGGCGAACCTCTATACATATCATGTGGATTTCAAACAGCAACAACGATTCATCGTTTTGAAAAGCAAACTATTAAGACGTACCCTTCTCACTTGCAACAAGTACGAGAAGAAGACCTTATATCTCTTACTTCTCTCGATCAAATTGCAACTGGTGTGAATCGTTCTCTACTTTACTCTTTGCTATTACCAAGGGCCATACACTCTTTTAAAATTGAAAGAAATAACCGTATAGAAGCTTTTTCATTATGCATACAAAAGGGCAATATATTATGTATCAATCCACTTATCGCCAAGCAAGAAGAAGATGCTATTCAATTATTAAAAAAGATATGTGAATGTTGGAATGGTATAGTACGAATTGATGTCCCACACTCACGATTTACATTTCGTAAATTTCTTCAAACAGAAAATTTCCAAGAAACGCTCCTTTCACCTCTTATGATAAAAAATGGTAGCCAACTTCCTGGAAATCGTAATATGCTATTTGCTATGATAGATACAGCGTTATGTTAGAAAGGAGACACCTAATTGAAGCGATTTAGCTATGTTATGGTAGGTTGTCTTACTCTTACACTATTAGTAGGATGTAGTGCAGCAGAAAAGCCAGTAGAACAAGTAAAGCAAGTTAAAAATACAATTACAGCGAAACTAGCTACCGAAGAAAAAATGGTAGAAATAGATGGTCAAACCATTTACTTTAAAAAGATTGGTAATGAAAAACCACCTTTACTTATGATTCATGGCTTTGGAGGGTCATCAGATGGTTTTCAAAAGATTTACTCCGATTTAGCAAAAGATCATACAATTATTTCTGTAGATGCTTTAGGATTCGGGCGCTCATCTAAGCCAATGGATTTTTATTATTCTTTTCCAACTCATGCAAATTTGTATTATAAATTAATGAAAAAACTAGGGTATGATTCATTCGCAATACTGGGGCATTCCATGGGGGGAGAAATTTCTCTAAATTTAACATATTTATATCCTGAAGCAGTTACTCACCTTATTTTAACTGATGCTACAGGTGGCCCTCATACATTTGTTAATAAACAAGGCTCACCAAAACCACAATTGCCGACTGATTTAAATGCCGTTTCTTCTATTACTGATTATGATGAGAGCAAAGTGAAATTCAAACGTAACGATGAAGAGCATTATAACAAAATGAAACTATGGCCTAGACGTCTTAAAATTAATGCGAATGAAATGAAACAGCCAACTTTAATTATATGGGGCAGAAATGATAGTAGCGTTTCTTGGAAAGAAGGAGAAACGTATCATCAATTCTTAAAAAATAGCACTTTGCATATTATTGAAAAAGGATATCATGCACCATTTCGCCAAGAACCACGAGAATTTGTCGGGTATGTACAAGACTTCTTTAAGAACAATCCGATCAAAGTTGAAAAATAACATAAACGGGTATCTCATTTTGAGATACCCGTTTTCATATATTAAGCAGCTTGCTTTTGGCGTTTTGGCGTTTTTGATCCTAATACTTTCGGGATAACGAAGCCATCCATTCCAAATTTCCCAGCGTTCATACCGGCAACAAGAACAAACATAGATAAGATAACCATCTCAGGGTTCACACCAATTGACCCACTAAACATATAGGAAAAGTTCATTACAAGACCAAAAAAGACCGCTGTTTTTGTTAAACAGCCTACAATTAAACCAATTCCGACTAAAATTTCTCCCCATGTTACAAGTGTATTAAACAAATCTACATTTGGAATTGCAAATTCTTGTAAGAATGATGCCCACCAAGATTGAACAGCCGGTTGTGCGCCTTTAGATTTTTCAATTGCGCCTTGCAAATAACCTGTTGCATCGAATCCTTTTCCTTGTAGTTTACCGATTCCAGCCATTAACCATGTGTAACCAAGATATACTCGAATTACTGCTAATACAAAAGAAACTGCTTTGTTTTCTCTTAAAAATTGAATAACCATATCTTCCTCCTAAAGTTGTAATTAAGTTAGTTACAGTTAATATAATAACATTAGTTACTTATTTTTCAAACGTTATTTATGAATAATTCATGACATGTGTATGAAACATTAAAAACTAACGTTTATATAGTAACTTTTATTACCTGTAAAAACTTGAACATATCATACCACAGGTGATAATCATTTTCATTGAAAAAAATGTAAAAAAATTGTGAGTTAAATGTGAAACACATTTATTCGAATATAGAATAAACGTGTTTCACACTAATTATAGAATCGAAATGTATGTGTCTCCTCATCAATTAAACTCGCTTCTTGAAACGCTTCTTCTAACGTTTTCCCATGGTTAATAACCCCATAAAATAAGCGTATAGTAAACATAAGTGCTGCATTTCCATCTACATAATCAATCGATCCAATATATGATTTCGCACCACTATGTAAAAAAGATTTTGCAAGATTTTGCTCCCCTAATGTGCACCCGCTATTTACAATATGTGTATTATGCAATTTTGCATATTTATAAATTTCTGCTGTACCAAAATACCCTCTCGGTTCATCTTGTTCATATACTTCTTCGCTTAACTCTTCCATGACAAACTTCCCTTCTTCACCATGAAAGCAAAAAATAATATAACTAATATCGTTAAATAAGTTCTTTCCAGAAAGAACTTCCACAAAATCTTTCGGTCTACCAATCCAATATGTCACAACTCTTGCACCAAAATACTCAAGAGATGCTCGTATTGATTGCGCCTCTAAATCCGAATTAAAACCAACTACTAATGCAATATTCAACAAACAACCTCCATCCTATAATCAGCCCTTATCAATCAGACTTTTATGGGATAAATCCATTTCATATATACCTGTTTCTTTCAAAAAATCTGATCTAGTTAAAACGACTTTCTGTAAATATTGCCTATATGCTGTAATTGTTCCATCGTGAGATACAATGCAAATTCTTTCCGCACCCAGTTCATAACACCAAAGAAGAAATTCATCTACTATTTGCTGAAAACTATTCTCTGAAATAGTGTTTATACCTTCCTTCCATAACTGATTATTTGAGCTTTTCTCTATCGAAAAATGCGGAAATAACTTTGTTATCATTCCCTGCTCTACTATATAATCGCACGGTAATGTTCTCGCTTCTTCTCGATAAGGAAAAATACGCGGAGATACATATGGATGGACGATTTTTTGACAAGCTACTTTCGCACTCCATATTGTCGCCGTTTGTAAAGTTCTAAGTGTAGGACTAACAATTAATATGTCCGTTTCCTGCAATGGTACATCGCATTGAATTAAATTAGCCTGATTCCTTCCTTCATCCGTCAATGGCGGATGCAGCACTTGTAAACTTGATGGCAAATCCCTTGTATGTTCCCCTTCCCCGTGCCGAACAAAGACAATTTTCATCCCCTTCCTCCTCTCATTATGAAATCCTCTTACATATTTCTTCCCTATCTCATACTTTATTCCTGCTATATGAAAAACCGATATGTAAAAAAAATTTGACATACACAATTGGAAAACATTACAATCATTTATGTAAAATACTTTTTACAAGGGAGAGGGGAATCACAAATATGAAATGGATAATCATCTTAATTGGAATGATTATATGGGGATATATAAACGGCTTCTTTAGTAGTGATAAAACTACTAATCCCTGGATTACAGATGATGAACGTGAAACAAAAATTAAACAGAAGGCCATTATTGCAAGCTGGTCTGGTGTTTTCATGTTTTGTATCATTAACCTCTTAAACAAATGGTTAGGTGTAGGAACGAGCAATACATCACCTTACTTACCAGACCCTGTTAAAAGAAAATGTAGAGGTACAAGTTTTACTTATGTTATTCATTACGTATGGACTATTTTACGTATACTACCGACGAAAGCTAAGCGCTTAATTTTCATCTCATGATTATCCTCCTAAATGGTTATAGTAACTAGGACACAATGAAAAAAGGAGAGATATAAAAATGAGTAACTCAAATGACTTTTTAGATACTTTACATGAAAAACAAGCAAAAGATGAACAAAATAGAAAGCGCCAAGGGAACGGAAACCCAGCGAAAAAAAAGCCAAATAAAACACATAAATAACAGTAAAAAACTGCCTAAAACGATATTTTAGGCAGTTTTTTATTCTTCTTTCACCGAGATAACATTTTCCCAATTCCATTTCTCATAATACCACTCTGGTACATCTACATTTTCAATCCACTTCTTTTCATGTTTTCCATCACTATGAGCTATCCATATATCAGCTTTCTTACGATCTGAACGTATCCATATTAATTGATTGCTCTTCTTCATGAAAATTGGATGATAATCGCCTTGCTTATTAGATGACTTTGTAATTTGATATTGTTTATCGCTTGTGCTATTTATCTCATATAAAGATGGGAATGGCCTTTTTTCTGGCAGAGTTTCAAACCCTCCCTCTTTTGCTCGTGAAACGATAATTACATTATCGTTCTTCCATGTAAAATCCCAATCCACATATCCTTTCGGCGTAAATGTTTGCTGCTGGAGTGCTGGCAGTTCTTTTATTTTTAAATGTTTATTCTCTAATGCAACTCTCCCGCTTCCTTCAATATAAGCCAATATATTTTTGGATGGCGCCCATTTGAACCATTCTGTATTTAATAGCATTTGATCTACTATTTCAAACCGACTGCCGTCTGCTCGAACTAAGCAAAGCGTATTACTATCAGCTGACCATGAAGCTGTCGGTACCGCTAAAAATGAAATCCACTTTTGATCTGGTGACCACTTAAAGCCACTTGCTACTAGCGCTAGAAAATCATCATGTTCATTTGGCAATGCATACAAATGCTTCATTTTGTGAGGATTCATATGTGCATCTTTTTGCACTTCATATAGCTGAGCCCCTGTCCATCCTGTTGGAAGTAAGTGCGCTTCTGAGGATACAAGAAAGTTCTTTCCATCGGGGTACCATGCATAATCCCCTACACCAGCCGATACATTTTCAAAATCTGCATTCTTTTTTTCTACATCAAATGTATTTAATGTACCTGTAAATATAAATGCAATTATATTTTCTGTTGGTGACCATTGATAATTCGATGCTTCTGAGTGAAACGGCGTAACTTTCTTTCCGTCTTTCAGCCGATATAACTCAAGCATACTTTGTTTCTTTCCTTTTACATATGCCAGCCACTCTCCATCATATGACCACTTCGGCCCTGTTATGTACTCTCCTTTTGTAATTTGTATTTCTTTTCCATCAACTTTTATCCAAAGATTATGATGACGAATAAAAGCAACTTTCACATTATTATTTTCTGCGCTCGTGATAGTGATAGAACATAAAAACATAAACAACACTACACTACCACTTACTATTAGCCTCTTCATACCATCACTCCATTTCCCTCATAGCATTCCTCACTTTCTCCCTACAATATGTGAAAAATATCGATTCGACATAATCAGAAAAAATTTCCCAAGAAATTTTCAATCCATAGAGGATTGGTATGAATTATGTCGAAAGTATAGTTTAGCCAACATTTATATTTATAATTTCCAACTAAAATGCAAGATTTTATTTCTGAATATTGGCACTTTTTATTAGGGGGAGTATCAATGAAAAAAACTACATCTACACTATTAAGCATGGCGCTTGTCTTTTCTAGTTTTGGAGCTTTAAGCGCTCATGCTGAATCACTACAAAAGGAGAAGCAATTTAGTCCACAATTAAAAACAACGATTGAACAGTGGGGAGAACATAAAATTGCTCAAAATATTGAAACGAAAACAACAAAAGAAATATCAGTAATTGTAGAATTGCAACATGCACCTCTCGCTGCTCAAAGTAATATTCAGCATGCTCCAGATTTACAAAATAGTAATGCGCAGTCTTATCATGCTGAGCTAAAAAAAGCACAAGAAGATACGACTAAGAAAATAAAAGAAAAAGCACCTGGTGCAAAAATTAAAGAAGTGTATAATACGTTATTTTCCGGATTCTCTATTTCAGTTCCTGGAGATCAAATTACCTCTCTTGCCTCTTTACCTGAAGTAAAAGCAGTCTATCCGAACTTAACATATAAATTGCATGAAACATCAAAAAGTACTACTAACGAAGAAGCACCAAATATCGGTGGACCGACAATTGGTGCACCTGAAGCGTGGAATTTAAAAGATCCATCTGGCAAACCGCTTGATGGAAAAGGCATGAAAGTAGCCATTATCGACTCTGGCGTAGACTATACACACCCTGACTTAAAGGCAAATTATATCGGTGGGTATGACACGGTTGATGAAGATAACGATCCAATGGATGGTAACGTACATGGTACTCATGTAGCTGGAATTATTGCGGGTAACGGAAAAATTAAAGGCGTTGCTCCAAACGCTTCTATTCTAGCCTATCGTGTAATGAATGACGGTGGAACTGGTACAACAGATGATATTATCCAAGGGATTGAGCGAGCGATTCAAGATGGTGCGGATGTGTTAAACCTCTCCCTTGGGCAGGATTTAAATGTACCTGATCAGCCTGTAACATTAACGTTAGAACGAGCAGCGAAACTTGGTGTTACTGCTGTCGTTTCAAATGGAAATGACGGACCAAAACCTTGGTCTGTTGATGCTCCCGGTAACGCAAGTAGTGTCATTTCTGTTGGAGCATCTACGGTTTCTATCCCGTTTCCAACATTCCAAGTAGCTGGTTCCAGCAAAACATATCAAGGATTACCGTTATCAAAATCCGATTTCCCAATAGGGAATGATTCCCCTCTTGTATACGTTGGTTATGGCAATCCAAGTGATTATGCAAAACAAGATGTGAAAGGGAAATTCGCACTTATTTTACAAGGTACTTCTAGTACATTAGTAAAAGCAGAACAAGCGAAGCAAGCTGGGGCACTTGGTGTATTATTAATCTCTAGCGAAAAAGAAATTAATATGATGCCGGAATATTTTTCACGTGAAAATCTTGCTGTCCCAGTAATGCAATTATCAAATACAAATGGGGAAGAATTAAAAACTTTAATTGCAAAACGAAAGAAAAATATAAAAATTGGACAACCAAAGCAAACAGAACTTATCGGTAACTTTAGTTCAAGAGGACCATCACAAGGAAGTTGGCTAATAAAGCCTGATGTTGTTGCACCTGGAGTACAAATTACTAGTACAGTACCGCGAGGCGGCTATGAATCGCATAACGGAACAAGTATGGCTGCTCCGCAAGTAGCTGGAGCGGTTGCCCTCTTGCGTCAAATGCATCCTGATTGGACGACAGAACAATTGAAAGCGGCTCTTGCTAACAATGCAAAAACATTACATGATGTCAATGAAAATACATACCTTGTTATGGCACAAGGATCTGGTTTAATTAACATTCCGAAAGCAGCTCAAACAAATGTATTAGTAAAACCTAACAATGTCAGCTTTGGTCTTATTAAGCCAAATAGCGGAAAAGTAAAACTGACGCAAAATGTTACATTACAAAACCTTTCTAGTAAAAAGAAAAGTTTTTCAACTCGTGTGGAATTACTAGATGCAAACACAAAAACAAAAGTAAGAGCTTCTGTCCCTTCATCGATTAGCATACAACCGAATAGTAGTACCGAAAAACCATTTACTATCACTGTGGATAGCTCACTACCACAAGGTGTGTATACTGGAAATGTATATGTAAAAGAACAAGGGGCAAAAGAAGAAATTCGAATTCCATTCACATTTAGTATCGATCCTAAAGATTATAAACGTATCGATGGACTTGAAATTATTAATTCTACTTTTAGCCCAAATGGCGACCACGTACTAGATGATAATCTCATCAACTACTATTTAGTTGCGCCTGTGGATGATGTAACATTGCATGCAAATTTAGTTTCGAAAGAACGTGTAACGTATCAAGGGATTATCCATCAAGCTAAAAATGCAACTCCTGGATACAAACCTTTCAAATGGAATGGTACAAAAGCAGATGGCACTCCTTTAGCTGACGGGCTATATCAAATCGAAGCAGTTGCTTCTAATTCTGGCGGAGAAACAAAACAAACAGCTGCTGTATTTCTTGATCGAACTGCACCTAAGTTAACATACGAAGTTGACCAAGAAAATCTCGTAATTAGAGGAAAAGTTGATGATATTCTACTGGATTGGATGTCAGAATCTGGTTGGATAGCACCTGGGATTCCAGTGAGAATGCAATATGAAATTAACGGAAATGGTGTATGGGACCAGGCATTCCTGAACCCTTGGGAGAAAAGCTATGACATTTATTTCGATCGTACTCAATTACAAGAAGGAAAAAATACTATTCACATTGTAGCAACTGATGCAGCTGGCAATACCTCTAATTTAAATGTTAATTTAGAAGTGAAATAAAGTGAAACTTTAATCAGTGGAGATTTTGTTCATCCCCACTGATTATTAGCCTTCACCAATCGGGGGTTACGGGCAGTTTGTCTCCATCTCACTTCTTTACTCCCACCGAATTTTTAGGTAAGAATTTTACTGCTCATTAACACGGGATAAAAAATTTTTGTTGACAATTTTTTTAATATAGTTTTATAATACAAAACATAGTTTAGTTGAACGAATTATATATCGGCTTTGAAGGAATACTAGTAGCGACTTATATCACTGTCTCAGAGAACTGATGGTTGGTGCGAATCAGTACATATACAAGCGTGAATTACAATTCTGGAGCTTCTTTCCCGTAATGCTTTTTATGCATGAAGAGAAAGACGGATCTTTCCGTTATCGTAAAGTGAGTGGTAAACAATTACTTGTTTACAAATAGGGTGGTACCGCGATTTTTATCGTCCCTATCGGATTTTCCGATAGGGACTTTTTTGCGTCCATCCCCTTATACAATTTCATATATACGCGTTGAAAGAATCGCAGTAGTATCTTATATCCCTGTTACAGAGAGCTAATGGTCGGTGGAAATTAGCACATATATAAGTATGAATTACAATTCTGGAGCTTCTTTTTCGTAGTGCTTTTATGCATGAAGGAAAAGACGGAATTTTTCCGTTATCATTAATTGAGATGTAAGTATATTTTCACTTACAAATAGGGTGGTACCGCGATTCTTTCGCCCCTATCGGATTTTCCGATAGGGGCTTTTTCTATTTCTCACAGAAACAGATGTTAAATAATTCCGAATCTTATGATAAAATTTTATAAGCGCTTACAAAAATGAAAGGAGGTGATACAAGCTATACGAAATCGATATTCAATTTTATTGAAAAAAAGGAGGATGTCTTAATGACAAAGAAAACAGAAATTCCATCGCATTTAAAACCATTCGTATCCACACAACATTATGATCAATACACACCGGTGAATCACGCTGTGTGGCGTTATATTATGAGACAAAATCATAGTTTCTTAAAAGACGTTGCTCATCCAGCCTATGTGAACGGACTACAATCATCTGGTATTAATATAGATGCAATTCCAAAAGTAGAAGAAATGAATGAGTGTTTGGCTCCAAGTGGCTGGGGCGCTGTAACGATTGACGGACTTATTCCCGGCGTAGCATTCTTCGATTTTCAAGGACATGGATTACTACCGATTGCAACAGATATTCGGAAAGTAGAAAATATCGAGTACACACCAGCTCCAGATATCGTACACGAAGCCGCAGGACACGCACCGATTTTACTTGATTCTACATATGCAAAATATGTGAAACGTTTTGGGCAAATTGGTGCAAGAGCTTTCTCTACAAAAGAAGAACATGATGCATTTGAAGCTGTTCGTACATTAACGATAGTAAAAGAAAGCCCTACTTCTACTCCTGATGAAGTTAAGGCTGCTGAAAATGCTGTAATTGAAAAACAAAACTTAGTTTCTGGTTTATCAGAAGCTGAACAAATTTCACGTCTTTTCTGGTGGACAGTAGAATATGGATTGATCGGAAATATAGATGATCCAAAGATATATGGTGCTGGTCTCCTTTCTTCTGTTGGCGAAAGCAAACATTGCTTAACAGACGCTGTAGAAAAGGTTCCATTTTCTATCGAAGCATGTACAGGGACAACTTATGACGTAACAAAAATGCAACCACAACTATTTGTTTGTGAATCCTTTGAAGAATTAACAGATGCGCTTGAAATATTTTCTAAAACAATGGCCTTTAAAACAGGTGGAAAAGAAGGTTTAGAAAAAGCAATTCGCTCTGAGAACTATGCAACTGCTGAGCTAAATAGTGGATTACAAATTACAGGTACATTTAGCGAGACAATTGAAAACGATACAGGTGAATTAATTTACATGCGCACAAATTCGCCAACGGCATTAGCGCTTCATAATAAACAGCTAGCGAATCATTCTACTTCTGTACACAGTGACGGATTTGGAACACCGATTGGATTACTCACTGAAAATATTGCATTAGAAAATTGTACAGACGAACAACTACAATCATTAGGAATTACAATTGGAAATATCGCTGCGCTTACTTTTGCAAGTGGTATTCATGTAAAAGGAACAGTAACAGATATTGTAAAAAACGATAAGAAAATTGCTCTTATTTCCTTTATCGATTGCACAGTTACTTATAACGCCCGCGTTTTATTTGATGCTTCATGGGGCGCATTTGATATGGCTGTTGGCTCACAAATCACTTCAGTATTCCCAGGTGCCGCAGATGCCGCAGCATTTTTCCCAATGGATGAAGAAGTTCAAGAAATTCCTGCTCCACTTGTACTGAATGAACTTGAACGTATGTATCAAACAGTTCGAGATATTCGAAATGAGGGGATTTTACACGACGCGCATATCGATCAATTAGTAGCAATTCAAGAAGTATTAAATAAATTTTATGCGAAAGAATGGTTGCTGCGCCTTGAAGTATTAGAGTTACTTTTAGAGCATAACAAAGGGCATGAAACATCGGCAGCATTACTACATCAACTTTCTACTTTCACAACTGACGAAGCTGTAACACGCCTTATTAACAATGGTCTTGCGTTACTTCCAGTAAAGGATGTGAAAAATGATGCTACGATTAACTGAAGAAGAAGTTCACGAGGAATTATTGAAGGTAGATAAATGGATGGTAAAAGATGAGAAATGGATTGAACGAAAATATATGTTTTCCGACTACTTAAAAGGAGTCGAATTTGTCTCTGTAGCCGCCAAACTATCAGAAGAACATAATCACCATCCATTTATCCTTATCCAGTATAAAGCAGTTATTATTACTTTGTCATCTTGGAATGCAAAAGGTTTAACGAAACTAGATTTTGAGCTTGCAAAGCAATTTGATGAACTATTTTTACAAAACGAAAAAGCAATTATAAGAAAATAAAAAAGAGAAGCCTTTTTAGGCTTCTCCTTTTATTTTGAAATGGATACAATGTCCAAATGGATCCTCGACTTGTAATATTCCATCTTTGTACGTAGCAATCTTGCCAATATTTTTTAAGCTTTCACATACTTGCTCTTTTTGTTTTTCATTCGCTAGTACAACTGTGAAATATTTTAAACCAACAGAACCTGGCATTTGCGGTGGTACCCCTTCACCTTGCCATGTATTTAAACCGATATGGTGATGATAACCACCTGCAGATACGAACAACGCTCCATTACGAGCTGGGATCGTTACTTCAAAACCAAGACCATCAACATAGAAACGTTTAGCTTCCTCTAAATCAGCTACATGGAAATGAATATGCCCCATCACAGTACCAGCTGGAAAGCCATTCCATGTACTTCCTTGCTGTAATAATTCTTCACCAGCTAACGGGTTACTAACAAATGGTAGTTCTCCATTCTCATCACGCCAAACTTCTTTTTGTCGATCATGATAAATTTCAATCCCGTTTCCATCTGGATCAGCTAAATAAAGAGCTTCACTAAAGTAATGATCGGCTCCACCATGTAGTGGATATACCATCTCTACAAGATGACGAAGAACATTCGCTAAATCCTGTCTACTTGGTAATAAAATTGCGTAATGATATAACCCTGTTCTTCCTCTTTGCTTCGGAAAAGCTTCTTTCTTTTCTTCAATGATAAGAAGTGGTTCATCATTTTCATTCCCAAATGTAACGACTGCTGCTTCTTCTTTTAGCACCTTCATACTTAGTACTTCCGTATAAAACTCTAGTGATTTCTTTACATTAGATACGTATAAATGAACAACATCAAGTGTTGTATCGGGATGAAGTTGAAAACTCATCTTGTTAGCCCCCCATTTAAATTAGTTCTTCTTTGACATTTTTTCTTTTAAAAAATTATCTACAAAACCATCAGCCTTTGCAACAAATAAGTATGCACCCATTGCTAATAATGCAAGTTCTAATTCGAAACCAGGATTTTTTCCATCTCCCAATAAGCCAGCTGACCATTTCACTTTTACAATTGCTCCAACCATAACAAGTGCAAATAATAATCCAATATATCTTACCCCTAAACCTAGAATTAATAATAGGCCTCCAACTAATTCAAACGTTGCTACACCGTATGCAAGTCCTCCTGGTAAACCAATGCTTGTAAACCACCCTGCAATATTGTCAATTCCTGATTGGAATTTTGTTAAACCGTGCATGAAGAATGTTACCCCTAACACGATACGAATAATTAAGTTACCAATATGTTGATTCATTTCATTCTCTCCTTTATAGTTTTCTTATACAAAACTTTTATTTATATTACAAAACATACACTAATTTTTTTTATTCGTCAATTCATTTTCACTGGGAAAAAATATATTTTTTTTGCTATGATACAAATAGTTGTTTACAAAAAGGAGCTTGATTTTATGAATATTGGTTCTGCAATACGTGAAATTCGTCAACGTAGAGGCATAACAATCGCACAAATTTGCGAGGGAACAGGTCTTTCTAAAGGATTTATGAGTCAGGTTGAAAATAATAAAACATCACCATCTATCTCAACTTTAGAAACGATCTCCAATTTTTTAAACGTTCCCCTTCCCTATTTATTGTTAGAGCAAAAAGATCGATTAAAAATTGTCAAAAAAGAAGAACGGAAATACAGTGTATACGGCAAAGATGAGCAAAGAATTGAACATGTTGCGGAGCAAGGGGGGCTTCGCCTATCTTTAGTAGAAATCCCTACTGGATTCCCGAAAGAAAACTCACCAAATGCCCATGAAGGGGAAGAATGTCACCTTGTATTACGCGGAAAACTAGAAGTTCAGCACGGTGAAGATATTGCAATTGTAGAAGAAGGTGATTCTTTCTCATGGAATGCATGCGTTCCTCATATTGTTCGTAATATAGGAGAAGAAACTGCATTATTACTCATCTCTAGTTATGCGGAAAACCGAAAACGTGTTTACTAAATAATAAAAAAGAAGCCTGTTAAACAGGCTTCTTTTTTATCCCCTTATAATTCCATAACTTGTCCCAACTAGTACTGTCTTTTCATCCTGATTGCGATAAACTGACTCGATTGAAACTTTTTTATAACCTTCCATTTGCTCAACATTTGTTAACGTTAGTTCACAAGTGATCGTATCTCCTGTGAAAACTGGTCTAATAAACTCACTTACTAATTCTCTTGCTATGTAATGTAACTCTTCTCCCACTTTCGTCCCAATGCTAGCAGTCAATAAACCATGAACCATTAATCTTCCGTTTTCATCGTATTCCACATGGTGTCTACCTTTATCACCGGTAATATTTGCAAATTCAAAAACTTCTTCCTCAGTAAATCTTCTTTCATATTTAAATACATCCCCAACTTTTATACTCATTTTTATCCCCCTAATAATAAACAGAATTTTCTTTTATTTTATCATAAAAAGAGCCTCAATCCATTCTCTATTATCAAAAGTTTCAAAATTACCTCGCTATATTTTTTCTTTTCCTTCATTTATCGGTGACCATCTCTTTTCGCGACTTGATATCCATAATACGCACATGTTCCATTTCTCGATAGCTCTCTAACTTCAAATCCACAGCTTCTATAAAAATCAAAATTGTTCGCTGATGTATGTGCAAACCAATCACCGTGGGGAAGTTTTTGCAAGCAAAGAGCTACAAGCTTCTTACCTAATCCCTTCCCTCTATATTCACACTTCACAACTAAATTTACTATGTTCGCGATCATAATTCCATCAGAAATGACTCTAACCATCGCAATCATCTCTTCCTCATCCCAAATTGTGAAAGCCCATGTTGAATTTTCGAATGCTATCGTAAATTTTTCAATTTGCCACGAAGGGATATTATCATTACTCCAACCGGCATCTTCAAACAAAGCTTTAATTGCATATGCTGGTACACTACTCGTTCCCTCACGAATAATAAGTCCATTATGATAAATGTACATGTAACCCCTCCCTTTATTTTCATATACCATTCTTCAAAAAATGTAATTTACCTTTAAAAAAGTAATTTTTTCATCCAACACGCTTAATAGAATAAACTAGAACATCGATTCCATGAAATGACGTTGTTTTCTCATAGCTGAGCCCTGTTTTTCTAGCAACAAATATTGAGGCCGGATGATTCGGATTAATAAGAGAAATTAATTTATTCATTCGTAATGCTTGGAAACCATAGTCACGAAATGCTGCCGCCGCTTCTTTTGCATACCCTTTTCCCCAATACTGAGGAAGTAACCAATAACCAATTTCAATTTCCTCTTTTCCATCTATCTTCTGCTGTATCAGCCCTGCATGACCAATTCTTGTTCCCGTTTCCTTTTCAATCAATACAAATAAACCGAGACCGTTTTTATAGCTAGGAATCACCCATTCCTCCAGACTTTTTTTACACTGTATATATGTTTTTAACGTCCCATTTCCAATATAGCGCATTACCTTCTCGTTCCCCCATAGTGAAGCGTAGAACTGTAAATCATCCATTGTATATTTGCGAATTTGTAAACGTTCTGTATGAAACATGCTGGCACTCCTTTCCACTAATTTGTTCTTAATTTCACGATCATGTTTTGTATGTATACGAAATGTTACTATCTATTATAAAGTGAAACTTTAATTAGTGGGGAATTTTGTTCATCCCCACTGATTATTAGCCTTCACCAATCGGGCATTTACGGGCAGTGGATCTCCCGTCTAACTTCTTTACTTTAGCTGAATTTTTAGGCGGGTGTCTTACTGCCTGGAAAATAGCGGGATAAATGAACCAACATAAAAACACGGAATTTTCATTCTTATAAACCTAAAAAAAGCAGTAGACAAATATTGTCTACCGCATCCATATCATAACTAGCATAAAGAAAACTACAATTGAGGGGGGTGTAGGATTTTCAAATATACTAGATACTTATCCCGTTCTAACGGGCGGTAAACTTTCCAATTGTTTCAAGTGAAAAGTTTACCGCACATAAGAACTTCATTCATTAAGATAGTATTGCTAAATAATCATATACACGCTTAGATTTCTCTCCACCCATTCGTGCATGCTGAAGAAGAGAAATACCATGAGGACCAGATGCATGCAATGCTTCTGGTTGAGCTACTAAAATAGCTTGTACAATTTCTAATTCACCAAGCATAGCTGCTGCAAAAATATCCATCCGAGCACCCTTTTCTAGTAAATAAAGAGCAATATCTTTACGACCTACATGTGCCGATGCCCCTAACGCACTTTCCCAATCTGATCCACCCCAATTATAAGAGGCGTGAAGTAAGCTTGGCGATTCAGCCAATAGCTCTTGTACTTTCTCTAAATCCCCGTGAGCTGCCATAACAAATTCTCTTACTAATTCAGTGGTAATACGCTCTTCTGTTTGCATCGCTCTTCTCCCCTTTTAGAAATTCGTTTCGGTGTAAAAAACGGCTTGTCATTTCCTTGAAAAATATCTACATCTATGCCAAATACATGTTGAAACATTTCATGGCATAGTACTTCTTCTGGTATACCATCATACTGAATCTTTCCTCGCTTTAATACAAGTAAACGATCGCTATATTGAGCAGCTTGGTTAATGTCATGTAAAACCATTATAATCGTCATTCCAAACTCCTCATTTAATCGTTTCACAAGTTCCATTACTTCCAACTGGTGAACGATATCTAAAAAGGTTGTTGGTTCATCCAATAATAAGACATTTGTACGTTGCGCTAGCGTCATCGCAATCCAAGCACGTTGCCGTTCCCCTCCTGATAAAGAATGTAAAAGACGATATTCATACCCTTCAAGATTTGTAACAGACAATGCCCAATCAACAATTTCTTCATCTTCTTTATTTAAGCGGCTACTCCATGATTTATGTGGACCTCTTCCGAACTCAATTAGTTCTTTCACTGTCAAATCTAATTGATGATCATGCATTTGTGGTAACATCGCTAATTGCTTCGCTACATCAGCACTCTTCATCATATGAATATTTTTCCCATCTAAAATGATGTCCCCTTCGCTTTGTTTCAGTAGCCTTGCTATTAAACGAAGCAAAGTAGATTTTCCCGATCCATTCGGACCAATTAAACTAACGATTTCTCCAGCCTTAATATGTACATTCATATTTTGCATTTGAAATCTTTCAGAGTGTGCATAAAACACTTTGTTAACGGAAATCACGTTGTTTTCCTCCTCTATGAATTAAATATAAGAAGAAAGGACCACCTAAGAAGGACAGTAAAATACCAACAGGCAATTCGATTGGGTCAAACCAACTTCGAGCTATTGCATCCGCAAAAACAAGTAATACCCCGCCGCCAAGGCATGATAAAGGTAGCAAATATCTATAATCATTTCCAACTAATAAACGTAGCATATGTGGTACGACAAGACCGACAAATCCAATAAGACCAGACACACTTACTGCAATTCCAGCTAATAATGTACTTACTACGATTAAATAAAACCGACTTTTTTCCACATTATGTCCTAATAGTTTTGCCATTTCATCTCCAAGCATTAACACTCGAATATGCTTAATACCAAAGAAAGCTAATATAATGGCGAATATTGCATAATAAATAATCATGTTTAAATGTGCCCAACTTACACCACCAATGCCGCCCGCTAGCCACGGTAACACGGATTGTACTTTGTCACTATGTAATAACATTAAAGCTGACGTTGCTGCACCAATTAATGCATTGATTGACACTCCTACTAAGACGATTCTTGAAGGTGGTGCCCCTTTTTGCCATGATAAAGCATAAATAACCATTGCTGTTATGAAAGCTCCTAAAAACGCCCCTAGTGGTAAAAAAGCTAGATGCTGTGGGAATAAAATCATGATGACAATTGCTACAAGACCTGCCCCAGATGAAACCCCAATAATACCAGGATCTGCAAGAGGGTTTCTCATAACCCCTTGCAACAGTGTACCAGATGCAGCTAAACATGTTCCTACTATAAACCCAACGAGAACTCTCGGTATGCGAAGATCCCATACAATTCGATGAACTGTCGAACCTTCATCTTGTATACCTGTTAGAATGTCTCGTACAGAAAAAGATAAACTTCCTGCGAAAAGTCCGTAAAAGAGGCCTAGAATTGTTAATACAACTAAAGTAACTGCTATTATCCATCTTTTTTTCGCAAAAGGATGTTCCTTTTCTCTTACTACTTCACTACTTTCCATACGTATCATTTCCTTACATCTTGTATACTTTTATACATAAAGTCCATTGCTTCTGTAACTTTTGTCCCAGGATTAGATCCAAATAAATCAGGTGGCAAAATAACTACGCGGTTTTGTTTTACTGCATCTAAATTTTTCCACGCTTCATTTTTCATCATTTCGCCTTCGAATGCTTTTTTCACACTTTTTGGATCTCCGTGTGTAATTAAATAAATGACATCTGGATTCGCCTCAATAATACGTTCTACACTTAGCTGTGCATATTGCGGATATTCTTTCGTTTCTGGAAAATCAGAAGCAATATTTTTCCCGCCTGTTTTTTCTAAAACATCACCTGATAAAGATGTTGGTAATGCCGCTAAATAAGTACCTGGTGCGCCATACACTAGCAATGCTTTCACATCGCTCTTTTTGTCATATTTCTTCATTTGATCATTGATTTTTTGATTAAGTTCTTTTGCTTTATCTTCTTTCTTCATTACCGTTCCATATAATTCAATATTCTTTTGAATATCTTGTACAGAATTCGCAGAAGAAATGATTACTTTCGTTCCCTGTCCTTCAACCGTTGGCACATTCTTTTGGAATCCATTGTTAGCAACAAGTACATCGGGCTTTAAACTAGCAATTTGCTCAAAGTTCGGTTGATGTGCATTCCCGATTACTTTTGCTTTCTTTAACTCCTCTGGAAGAGTTAATTTCGTATCCGGACGACCTACTACTTTTCCACCTAAAGCATGAATAATATCCATGTCTCCCATACTTAATGTTGCAAAACTTTCTGGTACTTTATCGAATGTTACCTTTCTCCCTGACAGGTCGGTAATTTCGATTTTTTCTTTTTCTATTTTGGTTGCAGACGCTTTTTCGTCCCCTTTGGCACTGCAACCTATTAACAAGAAAAAAATAGATAAAATCGCTGTAAATAGCGTAATAGACTTTTTCATTCCTTCACCTCTAATTGATAATGATAATCATTAACCACTATTCTACTTTAATTGATAAGGATTATCATTGTCAACATGAAACGCATACATTTTTCTACAAAAAACAAAAAGCGCGACAAAAAGATTCTTTCTTTTCGCCGCGCTCTAGTTAACAATATTATTCACATTCATTTTCCTCTAACTGGTCACGCATTACTTTCACACGCTGAAAGAAAAAGAACGATAAACTTAAAAATATAACGATGCTCCCCATCATAACAAAAAATTGGATTGTCTCTTTTGCTCCATCCGGAATCAACAAGCCAACCATTAACAATGTACTTACAGCGAGAAGAATTTGTCCGAACCTAGTATAATCTTCTATTTTCCCTTGTAATTCTTTCATTATATTCTCACTCCTCCATTTCACTTTATCATATTCTATGAAACTGAAAGACCAGTAAATACAGGCATTCTGGGAGATGTTTTCCAACAAAAAAAGAGCCGCTTTTGAAGTGACCCCTAAAAGTTAGACACGGTTATTTCATTAGGCAGCTTGATAAAAGTGAGTCCGGTATTGTACCGGGCTCATTTTTAATTTTGCCTTAATCCGTTTCGTATTATAATAATCTATATATTTTTCTAATTCTATTTTAAAGTGCTCTACATTTTCAAATTCTTTTATGTAGAGGAACTCCGACTTCATAATCCCAAAGAAATTTTCTATTACTGCGTTGTCGTAACAGTTTCCTTTTCGAGACATACTCTGGACGATAGCTCTTGATTCAAGTGTCCGGACGTACTGTCTCATTTGATAATGCCATCCTTGATCCGAATGCATCAGTAGCTGGTGGGTTTCGGGTAAACGTTCCAATGCTTTCTCTAACATGTCTGAAACAAGCGAATACGTCGGTCTAGAACCAATTGTATAGGTAATAATTTCATCATTATACAAATCTAATACAGGTGATACATACAGTTCTTCTCCAAACAATTTAAACTCGGTGATGTCTGTTACCCACTTTTGATTCGGTGCATCTGTATGAAAATTACGCTCTAAAATATTAGGTGCAATTCTACCGACTTTTCCTTTATAGGATTTATATTTCTTCATACGCACAACACACTTTAACCCAAGCTCTTTCATAATGCGCTGAACCTTCTTGTGGTTCACTTTCTGGCCACGATTCGTTAATTCATCACGAATGCGACGGTAACCATAACGACCTTCATTTTCCTCATAAATCGCTTTAATCTCAGCTTTCAAATCGGCATCTACATCTGGACGATTCATTTTCTTTACTAAATCATAATACGTGCTTCGAGGAATAGTAGCTAGCTCCACGAGTGCCTTGACCGAATATTTATGCCTTAATTCATAGACTACTTGCGCTTTGTCTTGTTTTGTGATTTTTCCTTGTTTTGAACTAAGGCATTTAACTTTTTTAAGTACTCATTTTCCATCTCAAGCTGTTTAATGCGTGCTTCAAGTGCTTCGACTGACCCTTCAGCTAAAGGTTGTTTTAATTGTTTATTTGAATCTTTTTTCATGGATGGACGCCCCTTTTTCTTAGATTGAAGGGCATCAATTCCTTGTGTTTCGAGCTGTTTTTTCCAAACAGAAATCGTTGAAGGGGCAGGAATATTAAAGATAGCTGCCGTCTCAAATAAGGACATACCGTTTTCAATCATAAAGTTTAGTACGTCTAGTTTAAATTGTTGTGTGTAATTTGTACATCGTTTTAGAAAAGCTTCCAGACCATTCTGTTTATATTGGTTTACCCAATTCAAAATGATTGTGTCACTTATACCGAGCGATCTACCCAGTTCTCGATAACTTTCATTTCCGTTCAAATAACGTAGAACGATTTGTATTTTTTCATCAGCTGTAAATTTAGCCATAGAAAAACTGCACCTCCAATTGTTAGACTGTGTCTAACAATTGGGGTGCAGTTCACTTTACTGCGGCTCTTTTTTAATCATTATTCACCTTTATATGCTTCCATATAAATTTCTTTCAGCTCTGAAATAAGCGGTAACTTTGGATTAGCAGTTGTACATTGATCTTCAAAAGCTCTTTCTGCTAATACTCCAACAACCTCTTCAAATTGCTCTTTATCTACCCCTTGTCCGGCAATACTCATATTAATATTTAAGCTTTTTCCAAGCTCAATAATTGCTTTGACGAGTGATTCCACACCTTCTGCTACTGAGCTTGCTGGAAGCCCGAGCATTCTCGCAATATGTGCATAGCGTTCATCTGCTACAAAGTGCTCATATTTTGGGAACAATGCGTGTTTTCTTGGCTTAATAGCATTATAGCGGACTACATGCGGCATAAGAATTGCATTTGCACGTCCGTGCGGAATATGGAATTCTGGACCAATTTTATGTGCTAAGCTGTGATTAATACCTAGAAAAGCATTTGCAAATGCCATCCCTGCAATTGCAGAAGCGTTATGCATTTTTTCCCGTGCTTCTTCATCATTTCCATCTTTATATGCTCTCGGTAAATATTTGAATACGAGATCAATAGCTTTTAATGCTAATCCATCTGTATAGTCATTTGCCATAACAGACACATACGCCTCAATTGCATGTGTTAAAACATCCATACCAGTATCTGCTGTTACATGTGGTGGTACTGTCATTACAAATTGCGGATCAACAATTGCTACATCTGGTGTTAATTCATAATCTGCGAGCGGATACTTTATATTATTTTTCTTATCTGTAATAACCGCAAATGGTGTCACTTCTGATCCTGTTCCTGATGTTGTTGGAATCGCAACAAACTGCGCCTTATTTCCTAATTCCGGATATTTACATGTACGTTTTCTTATATCTAAAAACTTCTGTTTAATGCCATAGAATGTCGTTTCTGGATGCTCATAGAATAACCACATTCCTTTTGCTGCATCCATAGCTGAACCGCCACCAAGTGCGATAATTACATCTGGCTTAAAGCTTCTCATCATTTCCGCACCTTTAAAGACAGTTTCATCTGATGGATCTGGTTCGACCTCAAAGAAAACTTCAATTTTCACATCATTTGCATGCTTGTTTAAATAGTGCGTGACTGTATCGACATAGCCATGTTCAACCATTCCAGGATCCGTTACAATAAATGCACGTGAAATGTTAGGCATATTTGCTAAATACGCTGTAGCATGTTTTTCAAAATAAATTTTTGGTGGCAATTTGAACCACTGCATATTCTTTTTTCTATTTGCCAGCCTTTTTATATTTAATAAATGAGTCGCTGTTACATTTTGGGAAACTGAATTTTTTCCGTAAGAACCACAACCAAGTGTAAGTGATGGAATAAATCCGTTATATATATCCCCTATTCCACCTTGTGATGAAGGTGCATTTACAATGAGACGGCAAGCTTTCATACGTAATCCAAATTGCTTTTGCACTTCTTTATTTGTAGAATGAATAACTGCTGAATGTCCTAAACCACCGAGGTTCAACATTTCTTCGCAATATGTAAATCCTTTTTCTAATGAATTCGCCTTCACACAGGCTAATACTGGGCTCAGTTTCTCACGAGATAACGGGTATGCTGCTCCGATACCTTGAATTTCAGCTACAAGCATTTTTGTATGTTCAGGAACAGTAATCCCAACTAATTCGGCAATATACTGTGCTGATTTTCCTACAATATCACTATTTACTGCACATGTATTTTCATTTATAACGAGCTTTTCTAATTTTTTTCTTTCTTCTTCTGTTACAAAGTAACAATTGTTTTCGATCATTTCTGTTTTAACATCATCATAGATTTCTTTATCGACAATGATTGCTTGTTCCGATGCACAAATCATACCGTTATCAAATGTTTTCGATAAAATTAAATCATTAACAGCTCGTTTTACATGTGCTGATTTTTCTATATAACACGGTACATTACCAGGACCTACACCTAGCGCTGGTTTTCCAGTAGAGTAAGCTGATTTCACCATACCAGCGCCTCCAGTTGCTAGAACGAGTGCCACACCCTCATGGTTCATTAATTGTTTCGTCGCTTCGACAGACGGTCTTTCAATCCATTGAATACAATGTTTTGGTGCACCAGCTTTCATTGCTGCATCATATACGGTTTTCGCTGCTGCCACCGAACAATTTTGTGCAGAAGGATGAAATGCGAAAATAATTGGATTTCTCGTTTTTATCGCAATCAACGCTTTAAACATTGTTGTCGACGTTGGATTCGTTACTGGTGTTACCCCAGCTACTACACCGACAGGTTCTGCAATTTCTATTATTTCTTCATGAGGATCTTCGTGAATAATTCCTACCGTTTTATCTTGCTTTATACTATGCCAAATATATTCAGTGGCAAAAATATTTTTAATGCATTTGTCTTCATAGACACCACGGCCTGTTTCTTCAACAGCCAATTTTGCAAGTGGCATATGTTGATCAACACCTGCTAATGCCATTTCATGAACAATGTTGTCAATCTGCTCTTGTGTAAAACTTTCTAATGCTTGTAAAGCTTGTTGACCGTTATTTACTAACGTATCAATCATCTCTTTTACCTCTTGCATTTCATTTACAACTTTCTCTTTGACTACCATGTAAATTTCCTCCTATTCTGTTATCACGGTCTTTATAAGTCCCTATAGGTCATAATAAGTCCCGATTAGCGAAAAAAAATAGAGTTACCGTCCTACATGAATCCCATTGTTTGTGAAACATTTCACAAGTTTACTCGTGAATAACATTTCATGAATTCAATATACATGAAATCATTTCATTTGTGTATGTCTAATTTGTGAAACATTTCACAAATTAACATAATAAAAATGCACTGCTCCACATTAGCAGTGCATTTTTTATTACGCTAGCGCTTGTGCTAAATCTTCAATTAAATCTTCACCATCTTCAATACCGACAGAAATACGAATTAATGTATCTGTAATTCCTAATTCTTTACGGCGATCTGCTGGGATTGATGCATGTGTCATTTGAGATGGGATAGAAATTAAACTTTCTACTGCTCCTAAGCTTTCAGCAAGTGTAAAGTATTGCAGTTTCTCAAGTACTTTATTTAATGTTTCCTCACTATCTACATCAAACGAGATAATAGCACCAAATCCATTTGCTTGTTCTGTTGCTAATTCGTGGTTTTGATGTGATTCAAGACCTGGGTAATATACTTTATTTACTTTTGGATGATTATTTAAGAATTCAGCAATAGCGCGTGAATTCGTTTCATGTTCTTCCATACGAATTCCTAATGTTTTTAAACCGCGAAGTAGTAAGAAGCTATCTTGTGGTCCAAGAATACCTCCTGTTGAGTTTTGTACAAAGTGAAGGTCTTCTGCTAGTTGTGGGCTATTTACCACTACTAGACCTGCAACTACGTCACTATGACCTCCTAAATATTTCGTTGCACTGTGAAGTACAATGTCTGCTCCTAAAGAAATCGGCGACTGCCAATATGGCGTCATGAATGTATTATCAATAATTGTTAATAAATCTTTCTCTTTAGCAAGAGTAGATATTTTCTTAATATCAGTAATTTTTAGTAATGGATTCGTTGGTGTTTCCACATAGATTGCTTTCGTATTTGGACGAATTGCTTCTACAACTTCCTCTAAGTTTGTTGTGTCTACAAATGTATGTTCAATACCGAAGCGGTTTAATACTTTTGTAATAACACGATACGTTCCACCATAAACATCATCTGTTAAAATAACGTGGTCACCTTTTGAGAACAACATAATTGTCGCTGTAATAGCAGCCATTCCAGAGCCAAATGCAAATCCAGCATGCCCATTTTCTAATACAGCAATCATTTCTTCTAAAGCTGCACGTGTTGGGTTACCTGTACGTGAATATTCATATCCTTGATGCTTACCAACTGCTTCTTGTTTGTACGTACTTGTTTGATAGATCGGTACGTTTACAGATCCAGTTGAAGGTTCTCCTATGCGAATACCATGAATTAACTTTGTCTTTGCTCTCATTTTTTATTCCCATCCTTTGTATATGTCTTTACTTAAATAGCGCTCACTGCTATCAGGAAAAATTGTTACAATATTTGTACCTGGCGCTGCCTTCTCTGCCTCAAGTAAGCTCGCATGAAATGCTGCTCCTGAAGAGCTTCCAACGAGAAGTCCTTCTTTTTGCGCTAATTCTTTCACTCTTAAAAATGCATTTCGATCAGAAATCGTATGAATTTCATCAAAATAAGATGTCTTCAAAAATGGCGGGATAAATTCCAATCCAATTCCTTCGGTCTCATGTGAACCAGCCTTACCACCATTTAAAATAGATCCTTCTGGCTCTACGATAACTGTTTTAATATCTATATTTTTTTCTTTCAAATAAGATGCAGTCCCCATAAAAGTACCGCCAGTTCCTGCTCCAGCAACAAATATGTTAATCTCTCCATTCAATGCATCCCACAGTTCAGGGCCTAACGTTTTAAAGTATGCACGAGGATTTGCCTCATTTGCAAATTGACTTGGAGAGTATGAATTCGGTATTTCATTTACTAACTCTTTTGCTTTTGCAATTGCACCGGTCATTCCTTGCTCAGTCGGTGTATGCACGACCGTTGCACCTAGCGCTTTCATTAACTCTTGTTTTTCAATACTAAATTTCTCTGGTACACAAACAATAACGCGCAAATCATGTTCTAACGCTGCAAGTGCCAGTCCAATACCAGTATTCCCAGCAGTCGGTTCAATAATTGTTCCACCCTGGGTAACAAGCCCTTTTTCTAGCGCATCTTCGATTAATTCTCTTCCTAAACGATCCTTAACGCTTCCGCCTGGGTTATAAAATTCAAGTTTTGCAAATAAACGGACCCCTTTCGGAAGTGAAAAACGAGTAATTTCTACAATTGGTGTATGACCGATTAACTCATGAACTCCACGATATACATTCATCGTGTTCTCCCCCTTGTTTGCCAATAAAGAAAAGGCAACTGTATGTATTTTCTTTATATGAGACAGTTGCCTTTTTGTTACATTACTTTAACTCTTCTAACACTTTTACGATAAAGTTTGTAGAATGAAGAGCTGCTTGATCTAAAAACTGATCAAATGAAACATTTGATTCTTTACCAGCAATATCAGAAAGTGCGCGAATGATAACAAACGGAACTTCATATTGGTGGCATACTTGTGCAACAGCTGCTGCTTCCATTTCTACCGCATAAAGATTTTCAAATTTATCACGGATGGCTGCAACGCGGTTCGGATCACTCATAAATGAATCACCTGTTGCAATCATACCTTTTACAACTTGAATATTTTCTTCAGCTTGCATACATTTCTCAGCTAATGCAACTAACGCCTCATCAGCTTTAAATCCAGGCGGCATTCCTGGTACTTGACCATATTCATAGTTAAATACTGTTACATCTACGTCATGGTGACGAACTTCAGTGGAAATAACTACATCACCAACGTTTAGAGAATGATGGAATCCACCAGCTGAACCAGTATTAATTACTTTTTCAGGCTTATACTTTTCTAATAAAATTGTCGTTGACATCGCTGCATTTACTTTACCAATACCAGACTTTAACAAGATTACTTCATGTCCTGCTAATAGTCCTTTCGTAAATTCACAACCTGCAACCGTTTCTGTTTCTGCTTGTTCTAATTTGTCACGTAAAATACGTACTTCTTCTTCCATTGCTCCAATTACAGCAATTCTCAATCTAATCCCTCTTTCTATTGCTTAGTTGCCTCCATTACCCAAACGAAATGATTTAATCTCGTAAACGTTACATGGAAGCCATTGTTTTCAAAAATAGTCTGCATAACTGGAATACGTGTATAGTATTCCGTTTGCAAATCGTTTGCTAACTGGTGAAAACCTCTTTGTTTTGCTGTTTCAACAGTTTTATCATATGCATCTTGATCTGCAAATATCGTATCAGCAAACACTATTTTACCACCTTTGTTTAGCAATTGACTATACTTCGCAACCGCTACATTTTTTTCATCATCTGTTAAATGATGAAATGCATAGGTGCTAACAATGGTATCAATTGAATTTTGGACTTCAAACGACAGAAAATCACCTTCTGTAATCGAAAATTCTTTTGGCAATTTCTCTTTTGCAATCATACGCATTTCACGCGACGGTTCTATACCGTAAACTGTGCGGCCAGCAAGTAATAATTTATTTGTTAAATTACCTGTACCGACACCAAATTCTAATACATTACCAAATGACTTGTTAACTACATCCTCTAGAATATCCTCATAATGGGCGAAAACTTCTTTATATTGTATATCTTCGCCTTGTACGAATGAGTCGTACGTATGAGCCCACTCATCAAATAAACCATTAAATTCTGTGCCCATAAAAATTCCCCTTTTTCTTATCGGTTTTATCAGTATGATATTCCCTCTTTCTAAAAATGTCAATTGAAATGTACATGGTATTTCCTTCTTTTCTTTGTTACACTATAGTTGATTACATAGGAGAGGGGCCGTCTTCATGTCATTTACCTTTGAAATGTTAGAAGATAAAATAGAATTTTTTGAAGCGGGAGACTTAGCTTCTTTAGAACGAAAAATTAGTGAACAAATCGATAATAATAAAGCACTTATGCTTGAAGTTCATCACATCTCACATCAAATGGTTATGGATCCTGAAAGCAAAAGACCGTATTATAGCGCGGTTGTTCATTTTAAATTAAAGAAATTGCGTTAACTAAAAAAAGAGAAGCTCCTAAGGAGCTTCTCTTTTTTAGTTTAGAGTTTGAACAAGTACTGGTTTCCAGCCCTCATTATCTACCCAATCAATATTTACGTAATATCTTTTTCCACTTTGCTTATCTTGAACGTCACCATAAGCTTTGCTCTTTCCAGTTTTGTCTCTTCCAACAAAATGGAATACTAATTGCTCCTTCGGTACTTCAATACCTGCAGCAATTGCACTTTGCATCTCATTCCAATCTGATGACCCCTGTTTAAACGTCATCGCTGGTGATGAACCTTGTTCTGTTCCTACAGCTTTCCAAGAAGGTTTTGTATAAGCCTCTTTTGCCTTGGATACAGTTTTTTCAGCTGATACTTTCTCGTTAGCTTTCGCTTCTTCTTCAGCTTTTTTCTTTTCTTCCTCAGCCTTTAACTTCTCTTCTTCAGCTTTTTGCTTAGCTTCTGCTTGCTCTTGCTCTTTTTCTTTTTTCTTAGCAGATGCTTTATCTTCTGATTTTCCAGCTTTCTCATTCTTTGTTGTTTGTTGAGAGACTTTCTTATCACTAGAAGATGCTTGCTCTTTCGTATTAGGAACGAACAATTGATATGCTACAATAGCTACTAATAGTAACACAATAGCGATTGCAATATTTAAAACACCGTTTTGACGACGTTTTTGTTGTTTCTGTTGGAATCTTGATCCTCCTGCCATTCTCCAAACCTCCATGCAGTTTTTCCTAATTGCTATTGTAACATTAAATCTAGAAAGGTTGAACATTTACAATGATATTTTCATGAAATGAAAACAATTCACTATAAATTGCAAGATTACTTTTCATTCTCCAATTGATAGATTGCTCCTACCATATCTTTAAAAATAGGTGTAACTTTATTCACTTTGCTATCTGTCTCTAGATCAACAACAACTAAAGCATATCTTGGATTCTCATACGGAAAGTAACCTGCAAACCAGCGATTCACCCTCGTCTCTTTCCCTGTTTGCGCTGTTCCGGATTTTCCAGCGACACTGAGCGGCAACGAGCGGAATGCCGTTCCTGTACCTTTCTCCCTTGTTACAACACCTCTTAATAACTCTTGTAATGTTTTCACTGTTTCATACGAAAGCTGTTTTCCATGTAACGTATGGTTCTCAAATGTAAAGAAATCCACTCCATTTTTATATACTATTTTTTCAACAGCTTTCACTTCCATCTTTTCTCCATTCCTCGCAATCGTCGCCATCATATTTGCAATTGCTAGAGGTGATATACGTACATCTTTCTGTCCAATCGCTGTTTGCTCTACCGCTTTTTTACTATTTTTATTTTCTTCATTCCCCCAAATAGTAGTGCCTTTCTCTTCTGGCATTTGCTCAAAATGAGGTGTATGAAATACCGAACCTTTCCATCCAACCTTTTCATTTGCTCCTAAAGCTGCTACGTATGTTTCTAGCACCGTCCTATCCTTTTGTAATAGCTCGTTACCTAACTCAGAAAATGTCCTGTTACAGCTCCTAGCAAAGCTCTCTTTGAAGTTAAGCGTACCCATCATAACTTGTGGGTCGTTTTCACCATATAAATCTTTATTACAGTTAAATGTCCGATTAAACAAATTCACTTTTTGATCAATGACTGCCGCTGCAACTACTGTTTTAAAAACAGAGCCTGGAAAATGTGGCGTTAACATTTGATTTTCAAGTGTAGTCTTATATAAATTCTTATCTCTTACTTGTAAAGACGGTTTACTGACCATCGCTAATATTTCATTTGTCTTTACATCAAGTAATACTAATCCCCCCTTCTTTATTTCGTTTGCTTCAATCACTTCTTCTGCTTTTTGCTGCAATCCTTTATGTAAAGTAGTTTGAATCCTAACTGGGTAAAATGGATTTCCTGGTGAAGTATATTTCGCTTGATTTCCAAAAATCGGTTCTCCTTGCCGATCTACTTGATACAATACTTTTGCCTCTCCATCAGTCAATAAAAATTCATCAAATGATTGCTGCAATCCTGAAATACCTATCGGCGTTTGTTTTGAAATTTTTTTCACTTCTCCATATCGATTTTGAAATTCTCTTTCGTTCTCCCCTACATCACCAATTAAATGATTTATCTCTCCAGTTTGTTTTAATCGTACTTCAGCTGCTACAATACCTAATACATGTAATTGATTTACCTTCTCCATCTGCTCTCGTGTCACTCGAAATGGAACAGTTTCCCCTTGCAGTATAAATGCATTTTTTTTATTTTTCATTTGTCTTCTGATCTCTTGTCTCGACACACCAATGATATGCGCGATTTTCTCTAACATGTCATTTTTTATTTGTAAAAATGGAAAAACAATTAAAACAGGATACTTTTCCTCACCTATTTCTTTACCATGACGATCTATAAACTGCCCACGCCCATCGTCTACTGCAATGGATTGCGTACGTTGCGTAACACTTTTTTCAATTAAATTTATTTTGCGATCAGTAAATGATTCTGTATCTATAATTTGGATTTGAATTAAACGACAAAGCAATAAAAACATAATGCCCATAAAACAAATTAAAACAATTGTAATTCTCCGTTTTATTTTCATAAAAAAACACCTCGTCTATTATAGTTTGGACGGAGTGTTTCATCTTTTATACAAATAAAAAAATCACTCGTTTTTACACGAGTGATTTTTTTATTATTTTACAGAGACAATCTCTACTTGCATTTCTCCGCCTGGTGTTTGGATTGTTACTTTCTCACCAATTTGCTTACCTAATAAGCTTTTTGCGATTGGAGAATCGTTAGAAATTCTTCCTTCAAATGGATCAGCTTCCGCGCTACCTACGATTGTGTACGCTTCTTCATCTCCGTTTGGTAATTCTTTAAATGTTACTGTTTTACCTAATGTAACAACAGTAGATACTTCGCCATTATCTTTAATGATAACTGCGTTACGAATCATATTTTCTAATTGTGTAATACGTCCTTCTACGAACGCTTGCTCATCTTTTGCTGCATCGTACTCAGAGTTCTCAGAAAGGTCCCCGAAGCTACGTGCGATTTTAATACGTTCTACTACTTCTTTACGTTTTACTGTTTTTAATTGCTCAAGTTCGTTCTCTAGTTTTTGCTTACCCTCTTGCGTCATAGGGTATGTTTTTTCTGTTGACATATTTTCCACTCCTTTTATATACCAATCCCCCGAAAAAAAGAGGAGTTCCATATGAAAACTCCTCCGCTTCCATTGTTAGCGGAGGTTTCTAGTACCCTTGCACTAGCGGAGTTGTCACATACAACCCCGTATTTCCAATTCTTCTTTATATAAAGAAGATATGTATGGAAAGTTGATATAAATATGCCCTCACCTATATATAGATGAGGTTGCATGTTTCATTGTATTCGATGGGAAGGGAAAAAATCCCTTCCTACCGTACATCTTTTACTATGCTATTACAAATTTACTTTTTGTTCAAGAATTGTTGCAATTTTTGTCACCATAATATCAATTGCAACATGGTTTTGTCCACCTTCAGGGATAATAATATCCGCAAATTTCTTAGAAGGCTCAATAAATTGATTGTGCATTGGACGTACAACAGTTACGTACTGATCAATAACTGAATCCATCGTACGACCGCGCTCTTTAATATCACGCTGCATGCGGCGCAGAATACGAAGGTCAGCATCTGTATCAACGAATAACTTAATGTCCATCAACTCACAGAGACGTGGGTCTTCTAAAATAAGAATCCCTTCTAAAATAATTACATCTTTCGGCTCAACTGGAATAATTTCTTCTGAACGCGTATGCAATGTATAGTCATATACAGGCTTATCAATTTGCTCATATGCAAGCAACTGCTGCAAATGTTCAATTAACAGATCATTATCAAACGCAAGCGGATGATCATAATTTGTTTTTAAACGCTCTTCCATTGGTAAATGGCTTTGATCTTTGTAATAATAATCTTGCTCCAAGATTAAAATGGAATGACCTTTAAAATGGTCAAAAATCGCTTTCGTTACACTTGTTTTTCCTGATCCTGAACCACCAGCGATTCCAATTACAACAGGCTTATTCGTCCCCATTCGACTACCACTCTTTCTTATTGAAGTATGCTTTTGCGCATCATATTATTCACATACACTGGTTGATCCACTTTGAATTTCACGATTTGCAACGGATGTCTCGCTGCATCTAATTCGTTTCCATCCTCATCCCAAATTTTCTCCACCGTCTGCGTAAAGTTTTCTATTTCTGGTCCAAAGAACTCCACTTCATGTCCTGGTTTGAAATGATTACGTTGCTCAAGCGTTACGATGCCCGTTTCTTCATTATAATCTAACACTAAACCAGCAAAATCATACGTTGTTTTCTTACTATGATTTCCAAACATTTGCTCTTGATGTCCTGGAACCCCTTCAAAGAATGCAGGAGCTGTATCACGATTTGCACATTTATCAAGCTCATCTAACCATTCTTGTTTAAACTCAAAGTTATCCGGATCCGCACAATAAGCATCAATTACTTTACGATATACAGTTGCTACAGTCGCTACGTAATGGATTGATTTCATACGTCCTTCTACCTTTAAACTATCGATTCCAATTTCAATCATTTTCGGAATTGATAAAATTAAATTTAAATCTTTTGGACTCATCGCAAAGTGAGCATCTTCTTCTTGGAATAGAGGAAGCTCTTTTGCATCTTTATGTTGTGATACTGTTTGAACTAAATCATAATCCCAGCGGCAAGATTGGCAACAACCGCCACGATTAGAGTCACGCGCTGTCATATGGTTACTTAATGTACATCTTCCTGAATATGCGATACACATTGCACCATGGACGAATGCTTCAATTTCAATATCCACTTTGTCTTTAATTTCTTTCATTTCTTCATAGCTTGCTTCACGAGCTAATACAAGACGGTGTAAACCTTCTTCTTTCCAATACTGTGCTGCTTTCCAGTTGGATAGTGATTGCTGTGTGCTCAAATGCACCTCAACAGAAGGCGCTACACGTTTACACGTCTCAATAATAAGCGGATCGGCAACGATAATTCCCGTTACGCCAGCTTTTTCAATCCCTTTTAAATATTCCTCTAGCCCGTCCATATTTTCATTATGTGCGAAAATATTTGTTGTTACATATATTTTCGCTCCATATTTCTTTGCAAATTCAACGCCTTCTGCCATATCTTCCAGCGTAAAGTTACCTGCATTCGAACGAAGACCAAATTCTTGTCCACCTAAATATACAGCATCTGCCCCATAATGGATAGCTACTTTTAATTTTTCTAAGTTACCCGCAGGGATTAACAGTTCAGGTTTCTTCACAATAACGCGCTTGCCATCGATTACTCGTGAAATTTCTTGTACAGTCATTTCCTACACCCTCCTCGTTTAGTAAACCGTTTCTTTAAAGAAGAATCCTGTGTCTAACGGACGATTTACTGGTTGCATTTCTTCTATTTCTTTATATAGAGCATCTTTCACGTCATAATATGCATCACGATCTTCCACACATAAATCAATCGCTTGACGATATTTCTTCGTTACTTCAATAATGTATTCAGAGCTTTTTAGTACACCATCGATTTTTAAGCTGTCAACTTCAGCTTCGATTAGTTCCTCTAATTCATCGATGAAACAAATATCGTTCGGACTCATAATGTGAGTACCATTTTCATCTTCATAAATTGGATATTTATTGTTACGCTCTGGGTCATATAAGAACATATTCTCTTCATATTTTTTCTTTTCAATGTCAAGATTACGTCCTTGATACTCAAAGTAGTTTCCTACTAATGAACGCTTCGATTGGAACATACAAGTCATACCGTGAATTTGTACTTCTAGTTCCACTTCAGCATTTTCTTTTAAATCAACAATTTCATCTAAGCTCAGCTCACGAGCTAATACAGCACGCTTCGCTCCTCTTTGTCCCCAGTAATTACAAGTGAACCAGTTTGTTGCTGTCGTTTCTGTATTCCAGTGCAACTGCATATTTGACGCTACTTCGCGAACAGCCATTAATACTGCTGGATCTCCGAAAACAATTGCATCTACATTTACTTCATTTAAAAATGAAACGTAATCTGTTAATTCTTCTACTTTATCGTTGTGGAACATAGCGTTCATTGCTACGTATACTTTCACACCATTTTCATGCGCAATCTTCACAGTTTGTTTTACATCTTCACGTGAAAACTCCCCTGCTAAACGTAAACCAAACTTTTGCTCACCGATCATTACCGCATCTGCTCCTGCTTTCGCAAGAAGTTCGATATCCGCCACCGCTCTTGGCGTTACTAACAATTCAGGTTTTTTCATACCTTGGTCACCCTCTCTTTTTACTAACAGCTACTCCATCACCAATTGGGAAAATCGTTGTATCATATCCTTCATGGTTCATAAGCCACTCATTGTACGTCTTAATACGACGGATTAAACCACGTGTACGTCTGTTTTCAATTTTCTCTTTTGTCGTTACAAGACCATGGTACATAACATTATCTGAAATAATTACGCCACCAGGATTTAATAACGGTTCATATAAGTCAAAAAAGCGACGATACTGTCCTTTTGCTGCATCAATAAAAATAACGTCAAATGTCCCGTGTTCTTTTACTTGTTCACCTGTCTCTAACGCATCACCGTAAATAACTGAAATACGATCTGTTACTGGGGAACGTTCTATATATTCAAGTGCTTTTTCATATCGCTCACGATTGCGCTCAACTGTCACAATACGTGAATTTGGAATAGCTTGCATCATACGAATACTAGAATAACCGATTGCTGTTCCAAGTTCTAAAATGCTTTTCGGTCCAATTAAACGTAAAAATTGCAGCATAAATTCCATTCCAAGTCGATCCATAATCGGCACATGATTTTCTGTTGCATATTCTTCCATTTCAAGAATTAATTTATCTTTCGGATCAATAAATGATAATAGGTACTCGTTAACTGCATCCTCCATAAATGGTCCTCCTTATTTACATGGAGAAGTGCCTCTATGACGTCTTTTCCCACATAGAATGCAATAAAAATACAAGCCAGTTTTACCCTTAGCTTGTACGTCCCGTTTTGATATTAAAAACGATTCTTCTGCCAGTTTTTAACCCGATATATTTTACCACAAAAAAGAGGGATGTGCGACCTTTTTCGCTATCCCTCCCCATTTCACTGTTTTTTCGTAATGTATTTTTGCTTTAATGCATTATGCTCTTCTAATGTTTTTGCATAGTACACTTCACCACTTGGTGCAGCTAAGAAATAATAATAATCTGTTTGCGCAGGTTCTAACGCAGCTTCCACTGAATGTTTACCAGAGTTTGCGATCGGCCCTACCGGCAATCCTTTTACAACATACGTATTGTACGGTGAGTTGACCTTTAAATCTTCGTATAATACACGTTGTTTATGCTTTCCAAGTGCATATAATACCGTTGGATCCGTTTGAAGCGGCATACCTTTCGCTAAACGATTATAAAAGACACTAGAGATCTTTTGACGATCTGTAAAACCAGTTGCCTCTTCTTCAATAAGTGAAGATAATGTTAAAAGCTGATGAACATCCCAGTTCTTCGCTTTCATTTTCGCCTCATTTTGAACAATGATTGCATTTGTTTTCTCAAGCATCGGAATTACGATTTCTTCTAACGTCGTATCTTTCTTATAAAACGAATACGTCGCAGGATATAAATAACCTTCTAATAGGTATTTAATATTACTATCAAAGATTTTATCCGTTAATAACTTCGGATACTTTTGCTGCATTTTTTGAATAAATGCTTTATCGTTTAATTGACGCGTAACATCGTCTTTATTCCACTTTAGTTCTGTCGCAATCGTTTCTGCAATTTCAGTTACTTGCGCTCCTTCTTTGATCGTCACTTTATAAAGAGCTGGACGATGCACGTTGCCAGATGACATTTGTTCAATAACATCTTTAGCATTCATCGAAGGATTTAATAAATATGTACCTGCTTGTAAACTTTTCGATTTAGCCTTTGTATAAAAACTAAAAACTGTACCGTTTTTCACAGCGCCTTTTTCTTCTAAAATTTCTCCAATCTTACTTGTAGATGATCCTTTCGGAATTTCTACTTCAATCTCTTTTTTATTCCCGCTATCAACTGGTCCTAATGCGGATGAAATATACGCATAGACTGAACCACAAACTAAAAGCAGTGCAATAATCGAAAATAAAAAGATGCGTCTACGCTTCTTTTTCACTTGATTCTCTATCAAAACATTTCCTCCTTACTTAATTGTAGACCGTATGTACACCTTTCTATACAGCACGATGTAAAAATGCAACAAATTCACTTATCTTTTTTAATAGACACTTTATTTTTCTACAATCCGTCTCATTATACTACAAAGACTTACACAGTTTCGACAAAAAATCTTTCATTTTACATATAAATACAAAAAAAGATGGACTGTATATCGTCCATCTTTTCAGTACTTATTATTCAGCTTCTTGCTCATCAGCAATAGTGTTGAACGTTTCTTGTACCATTTCCCACTCTTCTTCAGATTCGATTGGAAGTAAAACTCCGCCCTCTTCTTCATTTTGCTCATAAGCCATTGCATCATAAATTGGGTCTCCATCTTCATCTACTTCACCGATTGGAGAGAAGATTACGTATGATTTTTTACCAAATTTTTCAGCATCAAAAGTGAAAATAATTTCACATAAATGTTCGTTACCTTTTTCGTCTACAATTGTAATTTGACGTTCTTCCATTTTGGTCACCTCTTATTTTCTATCTAAAAATCCTTGTAAGATTACGACTGCAGCCATCTTATCGATTACTTGCTTTCGCTTCTTACGGCTTACATCAGCTGAAATGAGTAGACGTTCCGCTGCCATCGTTGACAAACGCTCGTCCCACATTACAACGTCTAATTGTAACAGCTCTCGTAGGTTTTCTGCAAATTGCTGGCACGCTTCACCACGTGGGCCAATTGTACCATTCATATTTTTAGGTAAACCTACTACTATTTTATCCACATCGTACTGCTTTACTAACTCAGAAATACGATCAAAACCAAAGTGACCTCGTTCTTCGTTAATCTTAATTGTTTCTAATCCTTGTGCTGTCCAGCCCATTTCGTCGCTAATTGCAACTCCGACTGTTTTTGTACCTACATCTAAACCTAATATCCGCATAAACTACTCCTCACGATGATGTTTCAAGTAAGACTTCACAAGCTCTTCAATGATTTCATCACGTTCAAGCTTGCGAACGATGCTACGTGCATCTTTATGGCGAGGTATGTATGCTGGGTCTCCACTTAATAAATAACCGACGATTTGGTTAATCGGATTATAGCCTTTTTCTTGAAGTGCATCATACACAGTTAAAAGTACATCATTTACATGGACACTCTGTTTTTCATCTTGAATGCTAAACTTCATTGTTTTATCAAAACCGTCCATTTCAAGCACCTCACTTATATAGTAAGTATAGGGAGAAGAACTTCTCCTCTCCCTACCATTGTACACTACTATCTCTTTATTTTGAAACAGATTTAACGTACTCTTGTACAAATGCTAAAGCTTCTTCGACTTGAGCTGGGTTTTTACCGCCTGCTTGTGCCATATCAGGACGGCCGCCACCGCCACCGCCGCAACGAGAGGCTACTTCTTTCACAAGCTTACCAGCATGGTAACCTTGGCTAATTAAGTCTTTCGTTACACCTGCTAGGATGTTTACTTTATCGTCATTAACAGACGCTAATACAACAACTGCTGACTCTAATTTATTTTTTAGATCATCCATCATCGTACGTAAGTTGTTCATATCTGCAACATTTACTTTCGCTGCTAATACATTCACACCATCAACTGTCATTACAGAATCAGTTAAGTTTCCAGCTTCGATATTGCTTAATTTCGCAGCAAGAGATTCATTTTCTTTTTGCAGTTGTTTCACTTCAGCAAATAGACCATCAACCCTTGTTAAAATATCTTTCGGATTTGTTTTCATTTTTCCTGCTGCTTCTTTTAATAAACCTACTTGATCGTTCATTAATTCGTATGCAGACTTACCAGTTACTGCTTCAATACGACGAGTTCCTGCACCGATACCAGACTCAGCAACGATTTTGAAAATACCGATAGAAGCTGTATTATCAACGTGACAACCACCACAAAGCTCTAAGCTGTAATCGCCAACTTGTACAACACGTACAACATCTCCGTATTTTTCACCGAATAATGCCATTGCGCCCATTTCTTTCGCTTCTTCGATTGCTTTTTGAGAAATCTCAACATCAATACTTTCCCAAATTTTCTCGTTTACCATACGCTCAATTTTTTCTAATTCGTCAGCTTGTACTTGACCGAAGTGAGAGAAGTCAAAGCGTAGACGTTCAGAAGTTACAAGAGAACCTGCTTGGTTAACGTGTGTTCCAAGTACGTCTTTTAATGCTTGGTGTAGTAAGTGAGTTGCTGTATGATTTTTTACAACGCTACTACGGTTTTTCGTATCGATAATAGCTTTTACAGCCGCATCTTTCGTTAATGTACCTTCTTCAACAACAACTTTATGCAAGTTTTGACCGTTTGGTGCTTTTTGTACGTCTTTTACAAGAACTTTCACACCATCCGCAAGAAGGTAACCACGGTCTGCAATTTGTCCACCGCTCTCAGCATAGAATGGTGTTACATCAAGCATTAATTGTCCTTCTTCACCAGCTTGTAAACTGTCTGTGTATTCGCCGTTTTTCACAAGTGCAACAACGTTACTTTCTGTTGCAACTGTACCGTAACCAACGAACTCACTCGCTACTTTAACTTCTCCAAGTACACCGCCTTGAACTTGCATTGAGTCAACGTCTTGACGAGCAGCACGTGCACGCTCACGTTGTTTTTCCATTTCATTTTCAAAGCCTTCATGATCAACTGTCATACCAGCTTCTTCTGCATATTCTTCTGTTAATTCGATTGGGAAACCGTATGTGTCATATAGACGGAACGCATCTACTCCAGAAATAACAGTTGTTTTTTCTTCTTTTGCTTTTGTAATAACTTCAGCTAAAATCGCTTCACCATCATGAAGTGTTTCATGGAAACGCTCTTCTTCGTTTTTCACAACTTTCGCAATGAAATCTTTCTTTTCAAGTACTTCTGGATAGAAGTCTTTCATTACTTCTCCAACAACCGGTACTAATTCAAACATGAATGGACGGTTAATGTTTAATTTCTTCGAATAACGAACAGCGCGGCGTAATAAACGACGTAATACATAACCACGGCCTTCGTTAGAAGGAAGAGCACCGTCACCAACAGCAAATGTTACTGTACGGATATGGTCAGCAATTACTTTAAATGCCATATCTTTTTCTAAATCGCCATTACGGTATTTCTCACCAGAAATTGATTCTGTTGCACCAATCATCGGCATGAATAGATCTGTATCAAAGTTCGTAGGCACATCTTGAACGATAGATGTCATACGTTCTAGACCCATCCCTGTATCAATGTTTTTCTTAGGAAGTGGTGTATATGAACCATCTGGATTATGATTAAATTGAGAGAATACAAGGTTCCATACTTCTAAGTAACGCTCGTTTTCTCCGCCTGGATATAATTCTGGGTCACTAAAGTCATTACCGTAAGCTTCTCCGCGGTCATAGAAAATCTCTGTATTCGGTCCACTTGGCCCTTCACCGATATCCCAGAAGTTTTCTTCTAAACGGATAATACGCTCTTTTGGAACACCCATTTTCTCATTCCAAATTGTAAATGCTTCTTCATCTTCTGGATGGATTGTAACTGATAGTAATTCTTTATCGAATCCGATCCATTTGTCGCTCGTTAAGAATTCCCAAGCCCATGTAATTGCTTCTTCTTTGAAGTAATCACCAATTGAGAAGTTTCCTAACATTTCAAAGAATGTATGGTGACGAGCTGTTTTCCCTACGTTTTCAATATCGTTTGTACGAATTGATTTTTGAGCATTTGTAATACGTGGATTTTGTGGGATTACACGCCCATCAAAATATTTTTTTAATGTTGCTACACCACTATTAATCCATAGAAGAGATGGATCTTCATGTGGAACTAGTGATGCACTAGGTTCTACTGCATGTCCTTTTTCTTGGAAAAAGTCTAAAAACATTTGACGAATTTGTGCGCCTGTTAGTTGTTTCATTGTATTTTCCTCCTTAAATATAAAAAACTCCCGCCCCTATAAAAGGGACGAGAGTTAACTCGCGATACCACCCTAATTATGAATTGATTACAATAACAATCAATTCATCACCTCATGGTGCCGTAACGTGGCAAGACGGCAGTGATTAGCTGCTCTCAGGATTAGCTTTCTGTTACCCTTCATTTAAAGCTTCTTTCAGCCATATGGAAGCTTCTCTCTATAAATGGACTGTAACGTACTTGTTCCGTCATTGATTTAATGTATTATATGACTAAATATAATAGAATTCTCTTAAGTTTGTCAATGTAGATAATCATTTATATTGTATTAATCGCTTATTAATCATAGGTATTCTACTATTCATTCTTAACAGCCTTTTCATATATTATGCGTTTATTAATAAATTGGAATCTCCTTACAATAATAATTTATAAAATTTTCTAAATATTACTTTTTTTGCTATAATTAAATTGTTATTAACAAAATAAAGGAGCGATTACAATGACAACCTTACTTAACAAAGCTAAAAACATATTAGCGACTGACGAAACGATATTATTTTACGCAGCATGTTCATTAGACATATTTATTTATCGTTCCGTCGCAAGGCCAGGCCTATTGATTTTAACGAACAAAAGGCTATTCTTTTATGGACCAGATGTAAGTAAGAATCCAATATTTGAAGAGTACTCTTTTGCAAAAATTTCTAATCTAAAAGAACAAAAGCGTCTTTTCAACAATCAAATTGTATTTATGTATGATAATGAATGGAAAAAAATAAAACATATTCAAACAAATGATGTGAGCTCCCTCGTCCAAAAGATACACGAGCAGCTTTCTAAATAAATATATGATTAGCCCTCCATTTCTTACATAGAGGGCTTCTATACTTACACATCTTCTTTTTTCAAGAGAGGTCTCACATGAACAATGACAGTACGAATAACTGCTAAAATCGGAACCGATATTAGTAATCCTACAATACCAGCTACTTCCCCCCCAACTAGTAATGCAAGCATAATAATAACAGGATGCATACGAAGTGACTTACCAACAATGTAAGGCGATAAAATGTTACTTTCCACAAATTGCAAAATAGCAATCGTAATCCCCGCCTTAATAAGTAAACTCGTTGATACCGTTGCTGCAATCATTAACGTAGGGATTGCTCCTAAAATAGGACCAAAGTATGGGATTATATCCGTTACCCCAATAATAATACCAAGCAATAATGGATACTTCATACCGATAAACCAAAAAGAAAGAGCTGATACGCTCCCTAATACTAAGCAAACAAATAACTGCCCTCGAATATAACTTCCAAGTGACTTATCAATTTCTTTTGCAAGCATTTGCCCCGTACCTCGCCATTTACTTGGGGCTAATTTCCAAAAGATATGATAAAACTCACCATAATCTTTTAATATGTAAAATACAATGAACGGTATTAAGAAAATAATGAGCAATGAATCGAGTACACCACGCGCTGTACTCATCACTTTATTTAAAAGTGCTTGAATCTTCGTTTCTACACCACCAAAAATTTGTTTCACCTTTTCATGAATAAACGACGGGAAATTCGCTGTTTGTTCTGTAACACCATCCATCCACGAATCGTACATCTTTGTAAACTGCGGAAATTGTTCATTAATCTCTTGTAACTGTTTAATAACGATTGGCGTTCCTTTATAAATTCCATAACCAATTCCACCAAAGAAAAGAATGTAAATGAGCAAAATAGCAAGTGTGCGTGGCATTCCTTCCTTATGGATTTTTTCAATTAAAGGGTGCAATAAATACGCAATAAAACAGGCGATAAGAAACGGCGTAATTGCTACTTTAAATACAAAAATAATCGGTGCCCATAGTGGCTTAATTTTTAAAAAGACGAGCAAACAAAGAAAAACAAGTAACAATAATCCTAAACGATATATCCAAATGATTTTAAGATTCTTCACATGAAAAACCTCCTCCACCTTTATTTTGAAAATAAATGGGTTAGGTTATGTGTGAAACTTTTAAAATCTTTTCATACGGACCATACTGTTTTTTAAAGACGTACATATAAATAACATAACAAGGACAACCACCCCTGAGAATACAGCATGAAATAATGTAATCAGGAGGGCTAATTATGGTTTTGTTTATGCTTGGATTATCAGCACTTTTTATGATTCTTGAATGGATTTGTATCGGCTTTGGTATTTGGAAGGGGTTCTTTATTCGTTCCTCACGTAAAGAAAAAGCGAAGCAATTATGGCAGTATGGAATACTTGGCGTTGGCTGTTACGGTCTATCTTATCTTTTCTCAGAAATTGGACTTTTTTATTTGCATATGAGTGCATAAAAAAACTCCCTCGTCTATAAGGGAGTTTTTCACTTTATCGAAATGATTATAAGTAAGACTTAATCATCTTACGTGCTTTTTTCATATTGCGTTTTGAAAATACATCTTGCTTACGAGCATATTGATATGCTGCGGCTCCAACACCTAATGCGATTAATGAATTGCGTAGATTCAAAGTAAATCCCCCTTTTCGTTATCCGATCGTTCTTTCATTCTCATCAAATAAATCATCAAGAGAGCTTAATGAACCATCTTCCTCAACTTGATGCGTATGGATTTTCCCCTTTGAAACCGATAATTCGATATAACAATTCCAGCAATAAAATTGGTTGACACCTATTTTTCCAATGTCTTTCCCTTTGCAATTTGGACAAATGAACATATGGCTTTCATCTCCTTACAGTCTCCCAGATTCTATTCGCCATTATGTCCAAACCGCATTCATTTATACATTGCTGGAGCCTTTCAACGCTATGCGTTTGAAAGTTTCACTATATAATTTCACCTTGTTACATGAAATCATACGGTGAAATGTTTTCCACGTCCATTTCCTCGCCATTAACTGTGACCATCTGTACTTCTCCTTGTGATTCCTGCAAGCGACTAGCTAAAGTTGTTTGGCGCATTGCATCATCAAGGCGATTTACACCAGATTGGAAAGCTACTTCCTCCCCGCAAATAATAAGGAACTTCTTACTTCTTGTAATGCCCGTATAAATTAAATTACGGCGTAACATACGGTTGTAACTTTTCACAATCGGCATAATAACAATCGGAAATTCACTACCTTGTGATTTATGAATGGAACAACAATATGCATGCGTAATTTGATTTAAATCCGGCTTTGTATACGTTACCTCAATTCCATCAAATGAAACGATAATCATATCTTGTTGCTCAACGTTTTCTTTCGCATAAAACACCGAAACAATTTCTCCGATATCACCATTAAACACTTGGCTCTCCGGCTGATTAACGAGTTGCAATACTTTATCGCCTCTTCGGTATACAACATCACCGTACTGGATTTCTTTACTCTTTTCCCTTTTCGGGTTAAATACTTGTTGCAGCGCTTCGTTTAATACATTAATACCAGCAGGCCCGCGGTACATCGGTGCTAATACTTGGACATCCCTTGCACTAAAGCCTTTTGTTTTAGCATTTTCGCAAACTTTTTTCACAACCTCAACAATTTGAGCCCCTGTACAGCTAATAAACGAACGATCTTTTTTATTTTGCGCTAAATCTGGCGGGAGTGTGCCGTCTTTGATCGCATGGGCAAGTTGAATAACAGATGAGCCTTCTGCTTGACGATAAATTTCAGTAAGCTTCACTGTCGGAACTGCGCCTGCATTTAATAAATCTTTTAATACTTGTCCAGGTCCTACAGATGGCAACTGATCTTCATCACCTACAACGATAACTTGAATATTCGTCGGCAGCGACTTAAATAGCTGATTTGCAAGCCAAATATCAACCATTGAAAATTCATCGATAATAAGGAGCTTACCTTGGACAGGATCCGTTTCATTACGCTGGAAAGATCCTTCTGGCGTCCAGCCAAGTAAACGGTGAATTGTGCAAGCTGGAAGTCCTGTCGATTCACTCATCCGCTTCGCTGCTCTTCCTGTTGGAGCTGTTAATAGTATTGGAAATGGATTATCATCACTGTATTCATTAGGATTTAACGATAATCCGTGAAGAGACGCGTACATTTCAACAATTCCTTTAATAACTGTTGTTTTCCCTGTTCCTGGTCCACCTGTTAATAACATCATCGGTTTATGAAGTGCCGTTTGAATCGCTTCTTGCTGAAACGGTGCATATTGTACATTCAACTGTTCTTCAATTTCACCTAATGTTTTTAACACTTCTGCTTCAGGAAATGAAGGTGTTTCCTCTTGATTCATCAATCGACGAATAGACTTTACAACACCTTTTTCAGAGTAGAATAAAGTTGCTAAATACACTCGTTCTTCTTCTATGATGACTTTCCCTTCACTTTGCATCGTTTCAATACAACCTATAATATCTTCCTCAGTCACTCTTCCTTCTTGATTGTTTAAAAGTGACATCGTTTCTCTTACAAGTTGATCTTTCCTCATATAAACGTGACCAAGTTGCAATGAGACATTCTCTAATGTGTAAAAACATCCCGCTCGTACACGGTCGTCGTGATTACCCGATATTCCTAACGCACGCCCTATATCATCCGCTCGTCCAAAACCAATCCCGTCCACTTCTTCAATAAGTTGATACGGATTATTACGAATCACTTCTAATGTCATCTCTTTATATTGCTGGTAAATCTTAATAGAAAGTTTCGTTCCAAAACCGTAACCATTTAAAAAGCTCATTACTTTCTCTAATCCTTGATGTTCAACAATTGTCTCATATATTTCCTGAGCCTTTTGTTTGTTAACAACACCATTTAACGCCTCAGGGTCATCCATAATTTTAGAAATAGCATGTTCCCCGAGATGATCCACAATTTTTTCCGCTGTACGCTTTCCTATCCCTTTAAATAAATCACTCGCTAAATATTGCACCATACCTGCTTTTGTTTGCGGCAATTCTTTTTTAAATGTTTCAACCATATATTGTTTTCCATACTTTGGATGGTCCTTAAAGTGACCTGTCAATGTAAACACTTCATCTTCATGCATGCGGGGAAAATGACCGTTTATCATTACTTTCTTTTCGTCATACGTTTCATTCGTTTCAATGACTTTCATACTGACAACGGAATAGAGGTTTTCTTCGTTGTGGAAAATGGTATGAAGAACTTGCGCTTTTATAAATTTTTTCTCTTCCTCAAACAAATCCATTGCATGTTGATTTCCCATCTTTCCTCTCCTTTCCGATATTTTCACTTTAATGAGCAGTACATCCCCCACCTTTTTAGATGAGGGATAACTACCCATTAAACTATATTTTTATCTTATTCAGCTTCTTGCTCTAATAAACGAACGCCATTACCAGCTAAAAAGTGATCTGGCTGAATTTCAGTTGCTTTCTTAAATAAAGCGAGAGCTTTCTCGTTATTTTCTTCAAATACGTAAGCAACACCTAAATTGTAATACGCATCTGCATGCTCTTCATCCATTTCTAATACCTTTTCAAAATAAGGTTTCGCCTCTTGAATATGTTCTAGTCGTGCAAAGCAAAGTCCGCACTGGAATACAGCTTCTACATCGTTTTCATCTAATTCTGTTGCTCTTTGTAAGAATGGTAGTGCAAGACGATCATTTCCAAGCTGTACATGTGTAATACCTAACATAAATGTTACATCAGCTGATTGTAATCCAGCTTGCATGGCTTGTTCGAATACAGCTTTCGCCTCAGTAAATTGCTCTTGGCCATAATATACGTTTCCTAAGCCATAATAAGCAGCTGCAGATTTATCATCTAACTCTAATGCACGTTTATAAAATAAAATCGCTCGCTCGCTATCACCTAATACGTCTAATAAATTTGCAAAATTAATGTATCCAAGCGCATCTTTCGGATTCTCTTCAATTGCTTCTGTAAAATTTTTAGCTGCTTCTTCCCAGTTTCCTTCTTGCATATATTGAATACCTGTTTCAAGTTTGTTTGACATGTCCTTCACCTCTACAACAAATTATAACAAAGAATGTATTTTCCAAGCGAACGAAAATTCGCTTTATGTAAAAGAAACCTCTAACCGCTAATCGGCAGAGGCTTCTCATTTATCCTAAATAATCCAATTTCTTACCACTACGGTATACTTCATCAATTGTAGCACCGCCTAAGCACTCATCTCCATCATAGAACACAACTGCTTGTCCTGGTGTAATTGCACGAATTGGCTCATCACAAAGAATACGAACTGTATTTTCATCAACGATTTGAACCGTTACTTTATTGTCTTCTTGACGATAACGGAATTTCGCCGTGCACTTAAATTCTGTTTCTTTTGCTTTGTTACTTACCCATCCTACATTCGTAGCAATAACTTCATCACCATATAGAAGTTCGTTATGGAATCCTTGATCAACATATAAAATGTTTTCTTTCAAGTTTTTCCCAACAGCAAACCACGGATCACCGTTACCACCAATTCCAAGGCCATGACGTTGTCCAATTGTATAGTACATTAAACCGTCATGCTTTCCTTTCACTTCACCAGATAATGTTTGCATTACACCTGGTTGTGCTGGTAAGTAGTTACTTAAGAAATCTTTAAAGTTACGCTCACCAATGAAGCAAATACCTGTACTATCTTTCTTCGCCGCTGTCGCTAAGCCAGCTTCTTTCGCCATTTCACGAATTTGCGGTTTCTTTAATTCACCTAACGGGAACATTGTTTTTGATAATTGCTCTTGGCTTAATTGATTTAAGAAGTATGTTTGATCTTTATTGTCATCAACGCCGCGAAGCATTTTATATTCGCCGTCCATATAAGCAACGCGTGCATAATGGCCTGTTGCTACATAATCGGCACCAAGCGCAATTGCATGCTCTAAAAATGCTTTAAATTTAATTTCTTTATTACACATTACATCTGGGTTTGGTGTACGACCAGCTCGGTACTCATCTAAGAAGTAAGTAAATACTTTATCCCAGTATTGTTTTTCAAAGTTTACTGCATAATACGGAATACCAATTTGGTTACACACTTCAATTACATCATTGTAATCTTCTGTTGCTGTGCAGACACCATTCTCATCTGTATCATCCCAGTTTTTCATAAAAATTCCGATTACATCATAACCTTGCTCTTTTAATAAAAGTGCTGCTACAGATGAATCGACGCCACCGGACATTCCGATGACAACGCGTGTTTCTTGAGGTAGTTTGTTCATCATGTCACCTCCCATGCTAATTTTGTGTTAATCGCTTCACGATTTTCACTGTTTCGTACGCCGCTTTTTCAATTTGCTCTTTCGTATTTCCAAGTCCAAAACTAAAGCGTACGGATGAACGTATTTGATCGGAGTCTTTTCCAAACATCGCTACTAATACATGTGATGGATCAATCGAACCAGCTGTACAAGCAGAACCACTTGATACTGCAATGCCAGCTAGGTCTAAGTTCACAAGAAACGGTTCAATGTTCATTCCTGTAAAACTTACATTAAGCACATGCGGTAAGCGATGTTCTAAGTTTCCGTTTACCTCGAAAGTAATGCCTTCATTTTTGAAGACAGATACCATTATATCTTTAAACTCTTCATATTGGGCATTTTTTTGCTCACGAGTTTTTTCAGCTATAAGAATTGCATGCTGAAGCCCAGCAATACTAGGCACATTTTCCGTACCAGCACGGCGTTTTCTTTCTTGCTCTCCGCCTATTAATAACGGCTCAAATTTCACATTTGCACCAGCGTATAAGAACCCTACACCTTTTGGCCCATTAATTTTATGAGCTGAAATTGATAATAAATCAATACCAAACTCTTTCACGTCAATTTCTACTAAACCGTAAGCTTGTACCGCATCTGTATGGAAATAAGCTTGATGCTCTTTTAGCAGCTTTCCTATTTCCACAATTGGTTGCATTGTCCCTACTTCATTATTCCCAAACATAATAGATACAAGAATCGTCTCTTCAGTTAATGCCTTTTGTATGTCAGTAACTTGAATGCGTCCTGTTTCATCGACAGGTAAATATGTCACTTCAAACCCTTCACGCTCTAACAATTCGCACGTATGCAAAATCGCATGATGTTCAATTTGCGTCGTTATAATGTGGTTACCTTTATGACGGTTCGCACGTGCTACACCTATAAGCGCTAAATTATCAGCTTCTGTACCACCGCTCGTAAATATAATTTCATTCGGATTCGCATGAATGCTGCGTGCACACACTCGTCTCGCCTCATCTACTGTGTGACGAGTTTGACGTCCATAAAAGTGAATACTAGACGGGTTCCCGAATATTTCTGTCATATATGGAATCATCTTTTCGACCACTTCTGGGTGAGTCGGAGATGTCGCAGCATGATCTAAGTATATGCGTTCCATTAAATCTCCTTCTTTCCAAATCGTTTCACAAGGAATTAAATGTAAAACATATAGCCCCCGTGATTTTCTTCCTCATAACGTACTAAATCTTCTAACGTTGTACTATCTAACACTTCTTGCACCGCATCACGAACACGCATCCATAACTGGCGCTGTGCTGGCTCTTCTTCTTCTATCATTTCTACAACACTAATTGGTCCCTCTAATACACGGATTACATCCCCAGCTGTAATGTTAGCCGGTTGATCAGATAATACATATCCGCCATATGCCCCGCGCGTACTCTTTACAAGACGAGCGTTACGAAGTGGTGAAATTAATTGCTCTAAGTAATGCTCGGATAAGTCATGCGCCTGCGCAATTGATTTTAATGAAATTGGACCTTCACCAAACTTTTTTGCAAGATCAATCATAATTGTTAAGCCATAGCGGCCTTTTGTTGAAATCTTCATCTATTTTGCACCTCTTTTCAAATTTTCACTTCTATTGGTTATATCTTATTTATAAAAAGAACACAATTTAAAATCCTATGAAATTATAGCATAATATAGTATTATAAGAAATTTCAACTTGTGTATCAAAATGATAACATAAAATCACATTGAAAAACTCGGAAATTATTACAATTGAAAGAAAAATGAAAATATTCATCTTCATTTTTCCCATAAAACAGCATCCTATTTCAAATTCCGTAGAAAAAAATGATACGATAGAACGAGATTATATATTAAGGGAGACGGTCTAAATGAAACAACCACTCGCACATCGAATGCGCCCTACAAATATTCAAGAAATTATTGGGCAACAGCATTTAGTTGGTGAAGGAAAGATTTTATGGCGAATGGTCCAAGCAAATCATTTTCAATCTATGATTTTATACGGTCCTCCAGGTACAGGAAAAACATCCATTGCCAGTGCAATTGCAGGAAGTACCGGTACCCCGTTTCGTCTATTAAACGCTGTTACTCACAATAAAAAAGATATGGAAGTTGTCGTACAAGAAGCAAAGATGCATCGACACCTCGTTTTAATTTTAGATGAAGTTCACCGTCTAGATAAAGCAAAGCAAGACTTTCTATTACCTCACTTAGAAAGCGGACTTCTTACTTTAATTGGTGCAACGACAAGTAATCCATTCCATGCAATAAACTCCGCTATTCGAAGCAGGTGTCAAATTTTCGAATTACACGCACTAACAGAAGATGATATTTTAATTGGGTTAAAAAGAGCTTTAGAAGATAAAGAAAAAGGCCTTGGAGAATATGCTGTAACGGTAACAGATGAAGCACTACATCACTTTGCAAACGCCTCTGGTGGTGATATGCGTTCCGCTTATAACGCGCTTGAACTTGCTGTATTATCTAGCTTTACTACAGACGATCAAGCGGCTGAAATCACACTCGAGATTGCAGAAGAATGCTTACAAAAGAAGAGCTTCGTTCACGACAAAGGCGGCGATGCTCATTATGACGTATTATCAGCATTTCAAAAATCAGTGCGCGGAAGTGATGTAAATGCAGCGCTCCATTATTTAGCACGCCTTATTGAAGCAGGGGATTTACAAAGTATTGGCAGACGCCTTCTTATTATGGCTTATGAAGATATTGGACTTGCTAGCCCGCAAGCTGGACCGCGTACACTAGCTGCAATTGAATCAGCTGAACGAGTTGGATTCCCAGAAGCACGCATCCCACTTGCAAATGCCGTTATAGAGCTATGCTTATCACCAAAATCAAATTCAGCTTATAAAGCACTTGATGCTGCATTACACGATTTACGCAACGGTCAAACAGGTGACATTCCAAGCCATTTAAAAGATAGTCATTACAAAGGCGCAGAATCACTCGGAAGAGGCATTGGATATTTATATCCACACGACCATCCAAACGGCTGGGTAAGGCAACAATACTTACCTGATAAAATAAAAAACAAGCAATATTATAAACCAAAAACGACAGGAAAATTTGAGCAAACACTTTCTACCGTTTATGAAAGATTACAAACTTCGAATAAAACGAAAAATAAAGGGTAACATAAACGAAAACGTCACCATTATGGAGGCTTCGCTTATGAAAACACGTCAAGATGCATGGACAAAAGAAGATGATCTCCTTTTAGCAGAAACTGTTTTGCGACATATTCGCAGCGGAAGCACACAAATAAAAGCGTTTGATGAAGTCGGCGACGCTTTAAATCGCACTTCCGCAGCTTGTGGTTTTAGATGGAATGCTGAAGTAAGACCGAATTACGAAGATGCGGTGCAGCTTGCAAAAAAACAACGTAAAGAATTAAAACGTTCTGAAGCTAATATAGAAAAAGATCGGTTCACAAAAACGAAGCAACTGGTAATTGACGCCGATTTTTCAGAAGATATTACGCCAAGTAAACAAGATCTTACAATGCAAAATGTCATCTCATTTTTACAAAATTTAGAACATAAAAATCCTTCACTTGCAAAGTTGCAAACTGAAAATGATGTATTACAAGCTCAGCTCATTTCTCTGCAAAAAACAAATCATGAACTTGAAACGAAATTAGCAGTACTCACAAAAAAACAACAAGCAATCGAAGAAGATTACGCGATGCTTGTTCGAATTATGGATCGCGCTCGAAAACTTGTTTCGGTTGAAGAACAAGAAGAACAGATTGCTCCCATTTTCAAGACAGATCAAAATGGAAATTTAGATATTATATATTCTGCAGAGAATTAACAAACAAGGATGTCACTTTTTTAACTAAGTGACATCCTTGTTTGTTTTCGGTGAACCATATATATACATGTTGGTAAATGAATTTATATCAACGATTTTTCGAATATATCTATCGTAACTTGCAATATATCAACGGTTTTTCGAATATATCTATCACAACTTGCAATATATCAACGATTTTTCAAATATATCTATCACAACTTGCAATATATCAACGATTCAATAAAGGAGATCGATTTAACGACAAAGATTGACAATAACATTCCTCCCTGTCATACAAGGAAACTCCTAAAATAGATTGGATAATTTTTACTAAAATGTTATTATAAACATATACCTTTAAAGGGAGATGGTTGCTATTTCATTAATAATCTTCAAAATAACTCTTGGCTTTCTCGTCCTGACTTTAGCTCTTTTCACCATTAACAGTCTAAAAAAGACATCCGCCTATAAATCAGATAAATATGATTATTACTTACTAACCTTACTTACATTTGAACTAGTAGTGATGCAAATATCCATATTTCTTTAATACATATAAAAAAGCATATATCCAAAATGGATATATGCTTTTCTTTTATTCTTGCCCTACACGTTTCACTTCTACATTTTTAATACGTTCACGTACAACGTGACTTGCCATAATTAAGCCTGCCACAGATGGTACGAATGCATTTGAAGAAGGGGGTAATTTCGCTTTACGAATTTTTGCATTCTCGTCTGGTACGATTTCTTTACGTACTTCTTCACGAATTACGATTGGGTTTTCGTCAGAGAAGACAACTTTTACACCTTTTTTAATACCCTCTTTACGAAGCTTCGTACGAATTACTTTCGCAATCGGATCTGTATGTGTTTTAGAAATGTCCGCAATACGGAAACGAGTTGGGTCCATTTTATTTGCTGCACCCATACATGAGATAATTTTAATTTTACGACGTAAACATTGTTTAATTAAATGGATTTTGAACGTAATCGTATCAGATGCATCCACTACGAAATCTAAACCGTGTTTAAAGAACTCTTCATATGTTTCATCTGTATAAAACATTTCTAGTCCAATTACTTCACATTCCGGATTAATGTCTGCAATACGCTCTTTCATTAATTCTACTTTTGAACGTCCTACAGTAGATACTAAAGCGTGAATTTGACGGTTTACGTTTGTAATATCTACAACGTCTTTATCAACTAATACGAGACGTCCTACTCCAGAACGCGCTAACGCTTCAGCTGAAAATGACCCTACGCCGCCAATTCCTAAAATACCGACTGTACTATTTTTTAATATTTCAAGTCCTTCTTTACCGAAGGCTAATTCATTACGTGAAAATTGATGTAACATTCAGCTCTACACTCCTATTACAAAAATGGTCTACCATGTATTCTAGCGTTTTTCCGACTATTTGTATAGAAAAAGTTATAGAATTCCTAAAAATACATATTTCGAGAATGAAAACATAGACCAGAATTTTACTTCTTCCTAAATACACGTTTAAAAAAGAGGATTTAAAGAACCGAGCAGATCGAGGCGCTTATGCCAGGAGGAGCGCAGTGTAGCTTTAACTACTCGAGAACCGGACTTTTTAAACTTCCCCTCAAAAAAAGTCTAGATGGTTATAGTATAACCATCTAGACCCTATTCTTACTTCTCTTCTTTCAAGCTTAATTTCAAGTTTAACTCTTCAAGCTGTGCTTCTGCAACTGGGCTTGGAGCTTCTGTTAATAAGCAGCTTGCGCTTGCTGTTTTCGGGAATGCAATTGTATCACGAAGGTTCGTACGGCCTGCAAGTAACATAACAAGACGATCTAAACCTAATGCGATTCCGCCGTGTGGTGGTGTACCGTATTCGAATGCTTCTAATAAGAACCCGAATTGCTCTTGCGCTTCTTCTTGTGAGAATCCAAGTGCTTTGAACATTTTTTCTTGTACGTCACGCTCGTAAATACGAAGTGATCCACCACCAAGCTCATAACCGTTTAATACAAGGTCATATGCTTGTGCACGCGCTTTTTCTGGCGCTGTTTCTAATAGCTCAACGTCTTCACGGAATGGCATTGTGAATGGATGATGAGCTGCGAAGTAACGATCTGCATCTTCATCGTACTCAAGAAGTGGCCAATCAGTTACCCATAGGAAGTTAAATTTACTTTCATCAATTAACTCAAGCTCTTTACCTAGACGTAAACGAAGTGCGCCTAAGCTATCTGCAACAATGCTCTTCTTATCTGCTACGAATAGTAATAAGTCGCCAGCAGTAGCTTCTAATGTACTCATTAACACGTTTGCATCTTCTTCACCAAAGAATTTCGCAATCGGTCCTTTTAAGCCGTCTTCTTCAACTTTAAGCCAAGCTAGACCTTTTGCACCGTATACTTTCACGAATTCAGTTAATGCATCGATGTCTTTACGAGAGTATTTACTTGCAGCACCTTTTGCATTAATTGCTTTTACTTGTCCGCCGCTTTCTACAGCACTTGTAAACACTTTAAAGCCACAACCTGCTGCAAACTCAGATAAGTCTGTTAGTTCCATTTCAAAGCGTGTATCTGGCTTATCAGAACCGTAACGAGCCATTGCATCAGCATATTTCATACGAGGGAATGGTGCACTAACTTCTACACCTTTTGCATCCTTCATAACTTTCGTCATCATACGCTCCATCATTTCTAAAATCTCATCTTGTGTTAAGAATGAAGCTTCAATATCGATTTGCGTGAATTCTGGTTGACGATCTGCACGTAAATCTTCGTCACGGAAACAACGTGCTACTTGATAGTAACGCTCAAATCCGCCGACCATAAGAAGCTGTTTAAATAACTGTGGTGACTGTGGTAATGCATAGAATTCACCATCATGTACACGACTTGGTACTAAATAGTCACGAGCTCCTTCTGGTGTGCTCTTCGTTAAAATTGGTGTTTCAACTTCTAAAAACTCTTCTGTATCTAAGAAGTTACGAATTGTTTTTGTTACGTCATGACGCATTTTGAATGTGTTGAACATTACAGGTCGACGTAAGTCTAAATAACGATATTTTAAACGCACATCTTCTGATGCATCTGTATCATCAGCAATAATAATTGGCGTTGTTTTCGCTGCGTTTAATACATTTACTTTCGTTGCTTGTACTTCAATACGACCAGTTGCCATATTGTCATTAATTGCGCCTTCACCACGTTCAACAACTGTACCTTCTATGTGTAATACGTATTCGCTACGAATTGTTTCTGCTACTTCTAACGCTTCTTTTGATGTTTCTGGGTTAAATACAACTTGTACGATACCTGTACGGTCACGTAAATCGATAAAGATTAATCCACCTAAGTCACGGCGTTTTTGTACCCAACCTTTTAATTGAACTGTTTGTCCAACAGCTTCTACTGTTACTTTTCCACATGCATGTGTTCTTTCAGCCACTGTAAGTTCCCCCTATATTAATTTCTCTGCTACGTATGAAGCAAATACATCTAACGCTACTTCTTCTTGTTCACCTGTTGCCATATCTTTTAAGTTAATGATGCCTTTATCTAGCTCATCTTCTCCTAATACAGCTACAAATTTCGCCTTTAGACGATCTGCTGATTTAAATTGTGCTTTCATTTTGCGATCTAAATAATCTTTTTCAACTGATAACCCAGCTTTACGAAGATCGAACGCAACTTTTGCAGCATGGTCTTTCGCTTTTTCACCAAGCGCTACAACGTAACAATCAATGCTATGTTCAAGTGGTAATTCAATGTTTTCAGCTTTTAGCGCCATAATTAAACGTTCAATACTCATTGCAAAACCGATACCTGGCATTTCTGGTCCACCGATTTCTTGTACAAGTCCGTTATAACGGCCACCACCGCTTAATGTAGTGATCGCACCGAAACCTTCTGCCTCACTCATAATTTCAAAAACAGTGTGTTGGTAGTAGTCTAAACCACGCACTAAGTTCGGATCTTTTTCAAATGGAACATCCATCATCGTTAATAGTTCTTGAACTTTGTCGTAGTATACTGCTGAATCTTCGTTTAAGTATTCTGTAATAGATGGTGCTGTTGCCATTAATTCATGGTTACGGTCCTTCTTACAGTCTAAAATTCGAAGTGGGTTCTTTTCTAAGCGAGATTGACAGTCAGAACAGAATTCGCCGATACGTGGCTCAAAGTGTGCGATTAATGCATCACGGTGTGCTTGACGGCTCGCTGCGTCACCTAAACTGTTTAATACAACTTTAATATTTTTCAAGCCCATGCCGCGGTAAAATTCAACAGCAAGTGCAATTACTTCTGCATCAATTGCAGGGTCATTACTGCCGATTGCTTCGATACCGAATTGTACGAATTGACGATAGCGACCTGCTTGTGGTCTTTCATAACGGAACATTTGACCGATATAGTATAATTTCGTTGGTTGTGTTGCATCACCAAACATTTTATTTTCAACGTAAGAACGTACAACAGGTGCAGTACCTTCTGGACGTAATGTTAAACTGCGCTCTCCACGATCTTGGAATGAGTACATTTCTTTTTGTACGATATCTGTCGTATCACCAACACCGCGTAAAAATAGCTCAGTGTGCTCAAAAATTGGTGTACGAATTTCTTTATAATTGTAACGACGGCAAATTTCGCGTGCTTGCCCTTCGATATACTGCCATAACTCAACAGTGCCTGGAAGAATATCTTGCGTTCCGCGTGGGATTTGAATAGACATATTCAGTTCCTCCTCAAATTGTTTTAATCTTAATAAAAATAAAAAAACTCCCGCCTCTACTGTTTAAACAGTAGGGACGAGAGTATTATACCCGTGGTGCCACCCTAATTGAAGCACGTATGCTTCCACTTTTTTAATAACGCTTAAATATGCGTTCATCCCTACTAAGCATATATGCCGTTCAAGTTGAAACCTCTAGAGTGTCATTCAATCAGTCATCATGCAGAAATGTTTTCAGCCTAAGACATTCCTTCTCTTTCCATGTGTGTCTCATTTACTCTTCTCTATCAACGGTTATATTCATATGTAAATATAAAATTACTATACGTTTGTTAAGTAGGATTGTCAAGTGCTCTAAGAACGTTCAATCTGCTTCTTTAAACGCTTTACATCTTGAAGAGAAATCCCAAACTCGGAAGCAAGCTCCATTGAAGTATTGTTTTGCTCTTTTGAAATAAAATCATGAAAATTCACGTTAAATAGTTGATTTGCACCATTTGTAACAGAATGCCCTTTTTCATTCATACGCATACGTATATCCCTCACATTCAATATGGATGTTTTACTTTTTATTGTTCCATATTGATGAGAGAGTTATACATAAATGCAGAAGCTATTGATTCCAAAGAAAGTGAACCTTTAATCCGTGGGAGGCCACTGTCTACAAATAGCGGGATAAATGAACAAAACATACAACAATGTGTCAACTCCCCCACTGGGTTAAAACGTTTCAGTGAGGGCTTGAGTTAGAAATCTAGGTCTTTTCAGACAGTTTGACGCTCTAGAATTCATGCCACCTTACGGTAACACCCCAAGTATGTTTTTGGTTGGTACTGGCAATGAACTATCGTTTTCCCACTTGCACCACCCTTTTGAAAAAGAGCAGTTCTTCCTTATGGAAGAAGCCACCACTCAGATGAATCCGGCGTGTGCTACAAGCCCCGACAAGTCGAGTACACATGGATGGTTGACGCACCCACTAAGCTATGCGCGAAGCAACAGCCTTACGTTTTTGCACTTCTAATAGAATCGGCGTTTTCACTTTGAGATTGTCATCCAATTCTACAACCTTTGATTTTTGCAATGTATTCAATGCACCATTAATATCAGCATGGATACACGTTCCTGCTTTACTTTGGTACAGACCACGAGTGATTCGTTTGCCACTAAAGAGATAATGCGTCCTATCTTCCTTAGACCAAACAGGAACCGGATCCTTATTAAGAAAACTAGCTTTTGAAGTATAGCTTTCTTCTTGTTTTAAAAATCGTATACCTTCTTTTATACATTTATTCTCAATCGCTGCAATCAATTTATGAAATGGGATTTGCACAAATGTTTGATTATTCTTTTTTCCCATATCAGATTTTTGTTTCCAACCAGCGTTATACCCTACGACAACCGTATCTATGTTACATGCTTTCACTTTTTTAAACAACAGGCCTACAGTTTGTGAAATGTAACCATTTATTTGTCGTTCTCGTTTATGCCAAAGTGCAGCCATTCTATTCGTTACAACACGTTTTGAAAGTCCATTTTCTATATTTTTCAGTTGCAGATTACGCATCATTTTGTTGAAGTATTGGTTAATGGATTTTAGTTTTTTTCCATCAATTAAAAATGCATCACCTGTATTGGTTGCGCAACTTACTAATCTGTCTACACCTAAATCGCAACTCAAAGCGCTACTAGTAGTCGTGGATGGTTTCTTCATTTGAGAAACGTGCATTTCATATGTGTAATGCACCTCAAAGAACCGACCTTTTTGCTTCGGTACAATTTCAATGTAGGAGATTTTTTTATTTCTTAAGTTTTTAGGCATACGTATTTTAATGGAACCGAATTTTTTTCTGAATGCAACATTCATCGGAATCATCCAATACCCGTTATTATCCACTTTTGGAACTTGATAGATCTCAATAATTCGTTTGTCAGTTGAACGAGAATAATTCGGAAACTTAGGACGACCTGCGAAGGTTTCTTGTTTTCTCTTCCACTGTTCCAATGCTTTAAAAAAGCTTTTTACTTCTGCATATAAGGCTCTACGAATGGCCTGAACAGAGTTTGATTGAATGCCCGAGTAATTCATATCAGCTTGCATGGCAGTATCCACTTCTTTTACAGTAGCCATTTTATTATGGTTCAAATAACTTTGTTTCATTGTGTACAATCCAACATTTCGCAATGCTTTTGAACTATGTGACATGCGTTGCAGTAAGCGGAATTCTTTAGCTGTGAGGCAAGCCCGTCCGATATTCTGTTTTTGCGTGAATCGTTGCATGGTTTCTCTTTTCTTTTGTTTTCGTAATACTTTCACTGCTTTCTTTCTAGCCATTGTTTTCACCACCTTTCTTAGAGAGTTCATTAAAATTATTCATTACTTTTGACAAATCAATATTTGGAATGAAACGGAACAAAATATGAACATGTTCTTCATCGAAATTTCTTTTAGCTCAAGTAATCGAATAATGATTATTATCCAATTTCGTTGTCTTACGATATATTCCCTCCTTATCTACAACAGATTATATCGTAAGACAAAAAGAAACAAACATTCGCCATCAAAAAATTGTTATGAACGAAACAAAAAGGGTTCAACCTACCTTCTCACGGCAATTCATCTTCACCTGAATTGTTAGGCTTCACCCGTAACACAAATCAGATGAAGATGAATTGCCGAAATGTATAAAAAAGAGAGGATTATATAATCCTCTCTTTTTTTATCAACACTATTTACTTTCTACAATTAAGGTCACCGGACCATCATTGATTAAAGAAACGTCCATCATTGCTCCGAACTTCCCTGTTTCCACATGCAATCCTTGTTTGCGAACTTCTTCATTAAAGAAATCGTATAAATGCTCTGCATAGTCAGGTTTCGCAGCATCCATAAAGTTTGGACGTCTTCCCTTGCGACAATCTCCGTATAATGTAAATTGCGAAATAGATAGAACTTGTCCTTCTACATCAAGTACAGAATGATTCATCTTTCCGCTCTCATCTTCAAAAATACGTAAGTTCGCAATTTTTTCTGCAATGTAAGTTGCATCTTTTTCTGTATCTTCGTGCGTAATGCCAACTAGCAATGTTAGACCGAACGGAATTTGCCCTACAATCTCACCATTTACTGTGACAGACGCTTCCTTTGATCGTTGTAAAACAACTCTCATCTTTCTACACTCCCTATTAATGCATCATGCGTCGTACTGCATAAATTTCTGGAACGCGTTTAATGCGTTCTACTACTTTTTTCAAGTGTTGTAAGTTACGAATCGAGATTGACATATTAATTGTTGCCATCTTATTACGGTCACTTCTACCAGAAACAGCTGAAATGTACGTTTTCGTCTCTGTAACAGCTTGCAGTACTTCATTTAATAAACCACGGCGATCGTAACCTGAAATTTCAATATCAACGTTATACTCAATTTCTTTTTCAGGGCTACCTTCCCACTCTACTTCTAATAATCGTTCTACAGCTTCTTCTGTATGAACATTTACACAATCACGGCGGTGAATCGATACACCTCGGCCTTTCGTAATATACCCAACGATATCATCGCCCGGAACTGGGTTACAGCATTTCGATAAACGAATTAATAAATTATCAGCACCGCTTACCTTTACACCAGAATCCCATTTTCGAATTTTCATCGGTTTACGAACTTCTTTAACTTCAACAATTTCTTCTTCTTCGCGTTGTTTGCGGAACTTGTCCGTTAGTCGCGTAACAATTTGCGAAGCTGTAATTCCGCTATACCCAACTGCTGCAAACATATCTTCTTCATTTGCAAAGTTAAATTTCTCAGCGACGCGTTTTAAGTTATCAGGCGCTAATACTTCTTTCATCTCATACTCTAGACCACGTACTTCCTTTTCAACAAGTTCACGGCCTTTTTCAATATTTTCGTCTCTACGTTGTTTCTTAAAGAATTGACGAATTTTATTTTTCGCATGAGATGTTTGAGCAAGTTTTACCCAATCTTGACTTGGGCCATATGAATGTTTCGACGTTAAAATTTCAATAATGTCGCCTGTTTTTAATTTATAATCCAGCGTCACCATTTTACCGTTTACTTTTGCACCAATTGTTTTATTCCCAATTTCCGAATGGACACGATACGAGAAATCAATCGGAACCGATCCAAGTGGTAATTCCATTACATCGCCTTTCGGTGTAAAGACGAATACCATGTCAGAGAATAAATCAATTTTTAATGACTCCATAAATTCCTCTGCATTAGAAGCTTCATTTTGCCATTCTAATATTTGACGGAACCATGTGAGTTTCTTCTCTAATGTACCTGTTGTTTCTGCTGTTTTTCCTTCTTTGTACGCCCAGTGTGCCGCGATCCCGAATTCTGCAATTTCGTGCATTTCTTTCGTACGAATTTGCACTTCAAGTGGATCACCTTTCGGTCCAATTACAGTCGTATGAAGAGATTGATATAGATTTGCTTTTGGCATTGCAATATAATCTTTAAAACGACCTGGCATCGGCTTCCAGCACGTATGAATAATTCCAAGCACCGCATAACAATCTTTAATACTATTTACAACGACACGTACAGCTAATAAATCGTAAATTTCATTGAACTGCTTATTTTGCAGTGCCATTTTACGATAAATACTATAAATATGTTTCGGTCTTCCAGAAATCTCAGGTTGAATTGCAACTTCTTTTAATTTCTCACGAATACCAGTCATTACTTCGTCTAAGTATTCTTCACGTTCTGCACGTTTACGCTTCATTAAATTTACAATACGGTAATATTGCTGTGGATTTAAATAGCGAAGTGACGTATCCTCTAGCTCCCATTTAATAGTACTAATTCCGAGTCTATGTGCTAAAGGTGCAAAGATTTCTAACGTTTCATTCGCAATGCGACGCTGCTTCTCTTGAGGCAAATGTTTCAATGTACGCATGTTATGAAGACGATCAGCTAGTTTAATTAAAATAACTCGAATATCTTGAGCCATTGCAATAAACATTTTGCGATGGTTTTCGGCTTGTTGTTGTTCATGAGATTTATATTTAATCTTCCCAAGCTTTGTAACACCATCAACAAGCATAGCAATTTCTTTGTTAAATTCCCGTTCAATATCTTCTAACGTAATCTCTGTATCTTCCACTACATCATGTAAGAAACCTGCTGATACCGTAGCTGGATCCATGTGTAAATCAACTAAAATACCTGCAACTTGAATCGGATGAATAATATACGGTTCACCCGATTTTCTATATTGTTCGCTATGTGCATCACGTGCATATTCATAGGCACGTGCCACTAGCTCAATATCTTCATCCGCTAAATATTGACTTGCTTTCTCGAGTACCTGTTCAGCTGTTAGTACCTGCTCATTTGCCATCGAATCACCTTTTATTGAAAATTGACTTTATCTTTATTTAATAGAATAAATTATATTCTATCATTATAACCCAATGATTGTGAATTGTGAAAAGGAAAAGATTTTACTGACATTTCACCATGATTTTTTGTTCAATTATACAAAAGTACCCGCTCCTCTCCAAGAGATTCACGGGTACTTTTTATCACCGTAGTTTTACCTATATAGTGATTAGTATTTTTCTAATACTAATACATCGTAACCATCTAACATTTTACGACCATCTAAGTAAGTAAGCTCTACTAAGAATGCAATCCCTGCTACAACTCCGCCTAGCTCTTCAACTAACTTAATTGTCGCTTCGATTGTTCCACCTGTAGCTAATAGATCATCTGTAATTAATACGCGTTGACCTGGCTTAATTGCATCTTTATGGATTGTTAAAACATCCGTTCCATATTCTTTACCGTAATCAACTGTAATTACTTCACGTGGTAATTTTCCTAATTTACGAACTGGCGCAAATCCTACCTCCAACGCATAAGAAACTGGGCAACCGATAATGAAACCACGAGCTTCTGGTCCTACTACAACATCGATATCTCTTTCTTTTGCGTACTCAACGATTGCATCTGTTGCTGCTTTGTATGCTTTACCGTCATTCATTAAAGGTGTAATGTCTTTAAACACAATACCTTCTTTCGGATAATCCGGTACAATTGCGATATGTTGCTTGAAATCCATATTTCTGAATCCTCCTCAGATCTAAAAGGTTTGTAAATACAAATCCTTTACCCTAACTGTTCTACTTCTTTATGATTACGAATCGTTTCAAACCATGTATATAGTTGCTGATATGTGCTATAAACCAATTCTTTTTCTAATTGTAAGTGGTTCATTTTCTCACGATATGTGTTCGATTCAATTAAATCACGCTTTTGTTTTTTGTCTGCCATAAAAATGACGCCATCTTTTATTGTAACAAATTCTAACTCAAAAAACACCTGTGTCATGAAATTTACTGTATCTTTTGACCAGCCTTTATGGCGACATAGTTGTTCTCCATATTGTCTTAAAGAAAATGGTGTTTTTTGGCTTAAGAAAGAATAGTACCATTTAAAGTGTTCTCTCGTAGGAACTGTACTAAATAGATGGTTATTTTCTTGATAAAACAGTGTATAAATTCGCGCTGGGAATCCTACTTTAAATAACTCACGTAATTCATCTGTTCCGCTTGGCAAATCGAGTAACACGATGTATTGATCATCCAAATGCGTTACTTCTGACGCATGCATAAGCTTTTCTTTATAGTCCTCTAAAGAAAATTTATTCAATACCTCTTCAGAAAAATACACCATTGTTATTTTTTCTTTCGGAAGTTCTGCTAAATTTGCTTCTGCATTACGCATACTACGCCAATCAAATAATTGCCACGCCTCTACAGCAATATCTTGTACCATTAATTGTGGCTTCTTAAAATTGTTCCATTCATTGATGGATGCTTCTCCTATTACAGATACTTTTGCAACTGGAGAGATTTCTTTCGCATATGCACCAAAACCAAATCCAATTGTATCCAGTGTTGCTTGTCCATCACGAAGAGCCATTTTTAAATGAGAGCCATCTGATCCGATTGCGCGAATACTTTCTAACTCTGCATCTTTCACTGCAATACGTGGTTTCGGATTTCCAACACCAAATGGTGCTAACTTCTGCATATCTTCAATTGCCGCTAGCGTTACATCCTCCACTTTACAAAAAACATCAACTGCTGTAATTGGAATAAAATCTTCTTCTGTTAAAATTGCATCTGCTTGTTCATTTAAGCGACGGCGTAATTCATCTACATCATTCATATGTAGCGTCATCCCAGCTGCCATCGGATGCCCTCCGAAGTGTGGCAATAACTCTCTACAATCTGATAAATTTGCAAACAAATCAAATCCTGCAATACTACGCGCTGAGCCTTTTGCTGTTTCTTTTATAGGATCAATGCATAATACAATAGTCGGACGATAAAAACGTTCAACTAATTTAGAAGCGACAATCCCAATTACACCTGGATTCCAACCTTCTTTTGCAAGTACTAATACTTTGTTTTCTTCTGGCGGAAAGTTATTTTCAACTTCAGCGATAGCCTCTTCGGTAATTTGCTTTACAATATCTTTTCGCAGTTTGTTCAGCTCATCAATTTCTTCGGCCAACTCTTTCGCTTCCTCAGGATCATCTGATAATAAAAGGTGTACAGCCGGCGTTGCATCTTCTAAACGCCCGACCGCATTAATACGCGGTGCAATTGAGAAGCCAATACTCTCTTCTGTAATTTCACTTTGCGAAACGTTAGCAACTTTAAACAATGCCTTCAAACCAATATTTTTCGTCATACGCATATGTTTTAAACCGCGTTTCACTAGCAACCTATTTTCACCATGAAGTGACACTAAATCGGCTACTGTACCGATTACTGCAATTTCTAATAAATGTTCTGGTACACGGCCTAATAGTGCATGCGCAACTTTAAACGCAACACCTACACCAGCTAAATAGTGAAACGGATATACACCGCCATCTAATTTCGGATGTATAATCGCAAGTGCTTCTGGCAATTCTGGCGGTGGCTCATGGTGATCTGTAATAATTAGATCTATTCCAAGCTCTTTCGCTACATTCGCTTCATGTACTGCTGCGATGCCAGTGTCGACAGTAATAATCAGTGAGAACCCTGCGCTATGCGCCCAACGAAACGCTTCTTCGTTCGGTCCATACCCTTCTGTAAAACGATTTGGAATGTAAAATTCTACTTCTGCACCTAATTCTTGAAGAGCAAGATATAAAACCGTCGTACTACTTACTCCGTCCGCATCGTAATCACCAAATATTAATATTTGCTCTCCATTTTGAATCGCCTTATTTACACGTTCTACCGTTCTATCCATTCCTTCTAATAAAAATGGATCATGAAATTCTTGATTTTCTGTATTTAAAAAATCTAAAATCTTATCTTCTGTATCTAGTCCTCTACCGAGGAATAATGAAACGACAAGTGGCGATAACTGTAATTTACTTGCTAATTCACTCACTCGCTCTTCATTATATTCTTTTTCTTTCCAACGCGTCTTCGGTTGTAACACGAAATCACCCCTTAACCTGTTCATTATACAAGACAGATTAAGGGGTGACAATATAATGCAAACTATGATGCAATATCTACATACTAAAATGTTAATGATGTTTAATTTGGAGAATACGGATTTATATGTACGAATACATTTTGTACATTATCTTGTTTCATAAGTATTTCTTTCACATGTTTTCCAATGCGGTGTCCTTCTTCTACAGTAATGTATGGATCTACAGACACTTTAATATCGACAATAACATAATGACCATGCTCCCGTGCATATAAAGAACCAATTTTTTTCACACCATCTACTTGAAGAACCGCTTCTCTAAGCGGAATAACATCCTCCTCATGAAGAACATGGTCAAGCGTTGCATGAATTGCTTCCGCTCCAATGCTCCATGCCATTTTTACAACAAGTAGTGAAACAACTAATCCTGCAATCGGATCAGCATATACAAGCCAGTCTATACCAAGCTTACCACCTAGTATAGCTGCACAAATACCGATTAAAGCTGCAATTGAAGAAAATACATCCGAACGGTGCTCATATGCATTTGCAATAATTGCATCACTATTTACCCTTTTCCCTAATCGGAATTTATATTGAAACATTCCTTCTTTCACGACGATTGAAAGAACAACAGCAAAAATCGTAATTCCTTTCGGCGGTTCTAGTTCTTGCGAAAAAGCTTTTATAGATGAAATCGCGATTTCAAGTCCCACAATAAATAATAATACCGCAACAATAATCGCTGAAATCGATTCCGCTTTACCATGACCATACGGATGATCTTCATCAGGTGGCTGCTTTGCCGCTCGCAATCCAAAAAGTACAGCTAGCGAACCAATTACATCTGATGCAGAATGCACCGCATCTGCTAACAGTGCTTTACTGTTCCCAATATAACCAATTACCGCCTTTACAATTGCTAATATAATATTACCAACGATCCCGACAATAGCACCAAACTCGGCCTGTTTAAAACGTTCATCTTTTTCCATAATTAAAATCCCTTCTTTTCTTAACCTATCTTTTTATTTTAACAAAAACAGCGATAACACCACCACTTTCTTCCATCTTCTTCCCATCAAAAAGTTGCTATCTTATTGTATCCACAAACGAAAAAAGAGATGCCTCATAAAGAGACATCATCTTTTCTATACTTGCGGTTCAGATTCTACTTTCTCAACCTTCTTCTTGTTTTTACCTCTTTTCAAACGACGGTTTTCAAGCATTAACCAAATTTGAGAGGCAACGAAAACAGAAGAGTACGTACCTACAATTAATCCAACAAGCAACGCAAACGAGAAGTTACGTAGTGACTCACTACCGAAGATAAGCAGTGCAATTACTGGGAGTAACACTGTTAATACGGTGTTAATCGAACGACCAAGCGTTTGGCGAATACTTGCATTTACGATTTCTTCTAGGTCTTTTATATCGCGCACTCGTTTTTTCTGTTTGTATAATTCACGGTTTCTATCAAATGTAACAATCGAGTCATTAATAGAATAACCGATGATTGTTAGTACTGCAGCGATAAACGTTAAGTCTACCTCCAATTGGAAAATACTAAACATAACAACCATAACGAATGCGTCATGTAGTAACGCAAGCACTGCAGATAACGCATACGTAAATCGGAATCGAATACTTACGTATAAAATGATAACTGCAGAAGCAATTAGTACAGCGATAAATGCATTTCGTGCAATCTCTTTACCGATTGTCGGTGAAACTGTACTTATGTTTGGATCCGTACCATATTTATCATGGAAGAATGTTTTTGTTTTCGCAATTTCATCTTTTGATAAAACACCTAATGTACGAACTGCGAAACCTTTATTGTCATCCCCAGTCGGTACAATATTTTCTTCCTTCACATCAATGTTCAACTCTTTAAAATCTTTATGAACATCAGCTACAGTAACTGCTTGTTTTGATTGCAAGTCCATACGTGTACCACTTGCAAAGTCAATACCAAGATTCAACTTGAAAATTGGCAGGATAATTGCACCTGCAATTACAACTACAATTGAGAAGATAAGGAATTTATGACCGATATTTACGAAGTTAATACGATCAAATTTCGTTGGTGGATGTACTACACCTTTTGTTAAAGGAATAATATCCTTTTGTTTCACACCAAAATATCCTGGTTTTTTATCGAAGTAACGGCTCTTTACAAGTAAACCTAGTAAGAAACGAGTACCGAATACGTTCGTAATGAAACCGACTAAAATACTTACAATTAAACTTGTTGCAAACCCTTGAACTGAGCTTGTACCATATACAAATAACACACCTGCAGCTGCAAGAGTCGTAACGTTCGCATCTAGAATTGTTGCTAAGGAACGATGGTTACCAGCTCGGAATGCTGACATCATGGACTTACCAATTTTCAGCTCTTCTTTCAGTCTCTCGTACGTAATAATATTCGCATCAACTGCGATACCTACCCCAAGCACTAATGCGGCAATACCTGGTAATGTCAGAACCGCATGCATCCAGTTAAAGACAAGTAATGTAACGAAAATGTATAGACCTAACATAATTACAGCTACAAGCCCTGGTAAACGGTAATACACAAGCATAAATAAGAAAATAAGAGCGATACCAATCGCACTAGCGAAAATTGTTTGATCTAATGCTTGTTGACCAAATTTCGCTCCAACAGATGTTGAATACATTTCTTTTAAATCAACAGGAAGTGCACCTGCATTTAATAAAGATGAAAGTTGTTTCGCACTTTCAACTGTGAAGTTTCCACCTACGATAGATACTTCAGCTTGGTTAAATACTTGGCTTACTGTTGCTGCTGATAAGAACTTCGGATTCGGTTTTGCAGATTCTGCTTTATATGAATCTTTTCCTTCTTCAAAGTCAAGCCAAATTACCATTAAATTCGTTGGTGGTGGCATTTTTGAAATCTTTTCAGTTACTGCACGGAATTTTTCAGCGCTTTTCAGTGTAAGACCTACGCTCGCACGGCCTTGCTCATCAAACGTTTGTTTCGCTCCGCCGCCTTTTAAATCCGTTCCATCCATAAGAAGGTTATCATCCACATCACGGAATGTTAATTTCGCTTGTGTTGATAACATTTCACGTGCTTTTTGCTGATCTTGTACACCAGCAAGCTGTACACGAATTCGATCTTGCCCTTCGATTTGAATGTTCGGCTCACTTACACCGAGAACATTGACACGATTTTCAAGAGCACCTACTGTACTTACAAGTACGTCTCGATCGATTTTATCACCTTTTTTGGCTGGTTTTACTTCATACAGAATTTCAAAACCACCGCGAAGGTCTAGTCCTAGACTAATTCCTTTTGCTATGTCTTTTCCTGCCGCACCAATTACTCCACCGATTAATAAGACGATGAGGAAAAAGGCGGCAATTCTCGTACCACGCTTTGCCATATGTACCCTCTTTCTGCTACTAACACTTTCAATAAATCTTTTACGATTCACTGCTATACGTGTGCATACGCCTAGTTAGTAGACTTCCTTTCTATAATTTTTGCTAGTTCATCACTAGCTGTATAGGTAAGCTTTTACACTACCTACACTTTCATCATTTATTTTCCTCTTCACGACCTCCTTTATATATAATCTTAGACACAATTATTTCCTCTTTATCAATACATATCATTATACTGCAAAAGGAAGAACAAACCAATTGCAGTCGGTTATTTATTTTCGTACTCATCAAATGACCAAAGCGGTGCTTGATAAGCTTCAACAGTTAAATATGTCATATATTCATTAGTACTTACTGTTAATACGTCATTAACTAATTCATACAATCTAACATCGCTGTCTAACTTCTTCCACTTTTTCACTTTAAGAAACTTCCAAATGTCATCATCTGTCACTCGGTCGTAACCGAACATTTGAAACTCTTCTACTTTACTTTCTAAAACGACTTGTAACTGTCCGCGGTATGATTCTACCAAAGCCTCTCTATCTAACATCTATAACATCTCCTTCTTATTTCAGCACGAAAAAGTCGCTTTAATCCCGCTCTAATGGACAGCAATAACTACTTTCAAGAGCACTATCATACTTCACTCTCTTAAATGCTTGTCATTCTTGTCTCGTACGTGCATATAAATTATTGTAAATCATTCCATTGATTTTGAGAAGGTAGGAGAAGAACATGACGAGACAAAGCTTTTTAAAAGGCGCATTTATTTTAATGATAGCCGGCTTTATTACAAAAATACTCGGCTTTATCAACCGCATAGTAATGGCACGTATTTTAGGAGAAGAAGGCGTTGGTCTTTATATGATGGCCGTTCCTACATTCATTTTAGCAATTACATTGACACAAATTGGTCTTCCTGTCGCAATCGCAAAATTTGTAGCAGAAGCGGAAGCTGTGAACGATAAACAAAGAGTTAAAAAAATATTAACCGTATCACTAGCTGTTACATCCGTTATTAGTATCATTTTAACAATCGGAATTATGTTCCTCACACCTATTTTAGCAAAAACATTATTAACCGACGAAAGAACGTACTATCCATTAATGGCCATTTTGCCCGTCGTTCCCGTTATTGCTGTTTCTTCTGTTTTGCGTGGTTACTTTCAAGGGAAACAAAACATGAAACCTAGCGCTTATGCGCAAGTTCTAGAACAAGTCGTCCGCATTACCATTATCGCTATATGCATTCAATTATTTTTACCTTACGGCATAGAATACGCTGCCGCCGGCGCTATGTTATCAGCTGTTCTCGGTGAAGTTGCATCCTTATTATTTTTACTCACGTTATTTCAGCGAGAAAAACATTTATCAATACGCTCTGGATTTTTCACTACTGTAAAGGAAAGCAAAGGGACATTTTATTCTCTGATGGATATTGCCCTTCCAACTACAGGAAGTCGTTTAATCGGCTCCGTTTCATATTTTTTTGAACCTATTGTCGTTATGCAAAGCTTAGCAATCGCTGGTGTCGCTGCTTCTGTTGCAACCCAGCAATACGGTATATTAAACGGTTATGCATTCCCGCTTCTATCACTACCCGCCTTTATTACATACGCTCTTTCTACAGCGCTCGTCCCTTCTATTAGTGAAGCAATGGCAAAAAGACAACATAAATTAGTGGAGCACCGTTTACAACAAGCACTTCGAATTTCATTAATTACCGGCGGATGGTCTGTCGTTATATTATACGTATTCGCTTCTCCTGTTTTAACTCTTATGTACGGATCAGACAGCGCAACAGCATTCATTCAACTTCTTGCGCCTTGCTTTTTATTTCATTATTTCCAAAGTCCACTTACCTCTGTTTTGCAAGCTTTAAACTTAGCAAGAGCTGCAATGATGAATACATTTATTGGCGCCATCGTGAAATTAATCGTTATTTTTGTACTAGCCTCAAGGCCAGAATTTCAAATGATGGGAGTTGCACTTGCTATCGCTGCAAATATTGTAACAGTAACATTTCTTCACTACGCTACTGTTTTAAAAAAGATTACATTTACCATTTACGCAAAAGACTATATTTTCGGCGGACTTGCCATCGGTATCGCAGGCGCCTTCGGTTTTTATCTTCATAAATATATTATTTTCTCTCATTCCCTTGGCATACAAACATTATGGGAAATCACTTTAACAACAATTGTTTATATCGTACTTCTCTTCACTTTCAAACTCATTCGAAAAGAAGAGTTAAGTCGTCTCCCTATCATTCGTAAACTTTCATTTTTGAAATAAGTTGAAACTTTAATCAGTGGGGTAATCTCCACTGATTATTAGTTAAACCAATCGTTCTTACTCTTTCAAAGGATAAATCTCTAATTTTCTTTTACATCAACAAAAAATTGTCCGTTTTGAAAACTACAGTATAAAATTTGTTTTACATCGTTATAACCTAAGTTTTTTAATTTCTCAATAAGCCATTCATCTGTATGTTCAATCATTTGTAAATGACTAGATTGAATTTCTCCATCAATAATAAGAGGAAGAGTAAACTGCAATGCATCTTGTTTATTTTTTTGTTTTTGAAAGACAGATAACTTCCCAGACGGTTCCAAAATAGCATATTCTACATCCCGAATATCCCCAACTCCTTGTTCCCTTAATTGCATCATTAAATCATCTATATTATAACGTTGCTTTCTCATCTTCTTTTCATCAATCTTTCCCGCGTTTACAAGAATAGCCGGCTCACCTTCTATTAAATGCCGAAAGCGTTGATACTTTAGGGAAATGACTGACAAAATAATTTGGATGCACATAAGAAAAGTCATCGGAACTAATTGATGCCAAAGTGATTTATCTGTATTTTCAATTGCTACTACGGCCATTTCTCCAAGCATAATAAATACGACTAAATCTAATACACTTAGCTCTCCTATCTCACGTTTACCCATAAGACGAAAAATAATTAAGATGATGATATACAAAAGCATTGTTCGTCCAATTATTGATATCCATTCCATTTCTACATCTCCTTTTTTACGTATAGACTCCCCTATAAAAAAGAAACTAGTCTAACTTAGACAAAAGGAAAATATGCTTGTATTAAAAAGGGGGAATGTATAAATGGATGGAACGAAAAAATTATCCACTGCAATCGGCTTCGGTATTATTACACTATTAATTCTCGCATCTCTTACTAGCATGATTATGGCTCTTTTATTAAAGTTTACGAATATAAACGAAGGGACATTAGCCGTTACTATTTTTATACTCGCTCTTTTATCTATGCTTATGTCTGGTTTTATCGCTGGCAAAAAAGCGCAGGGGAAAGGGTGGCTAGTAGGTCTCACAACAGGTCTCACATTCACTATACTCGTTTTTCTAGTTAACTATTTAGGCTTTTCTCAAACTTTATCGAACTCACAATTACTTTATCAATTAGCATTAATGGGAGCGAGTACACTCGGTGGTATTTTCGGTGTAAATATGTCAAAGCAAAGTAACTAAAAAAGGCCCTGCACATTTCATGCAGGGCCTTCCACATTAGTTTTTCACAACTTCACGAATCGCATTGCGATCGAAAGTTAAGTGTGAACCACCAGATTTAATAACAATTTTCGTCTCATCTACTGATTCGATTGTACCGTGTAAACCACCAATTGTTATGATAGCATCACCTTTTGCTAATTCGTTTTGCATTTGAGCAACTGCTTTTTGACGCTTTTGTTGCGGGCGAATTAATAAGAAATAGAAAATCGCAAACATCGCAACAATCATAACGATATTCATCATACCTGCATTCATCTTTTGTTCCTCCTTTTAAATTATGTATTAGAAGTTTTTAGCATTCGGTTTATTAAAGCCATACTGTTCAAAGAACTCTTCGCGGAAATCGCCAAGACGGTCTTCACGAATAGCTTGTCTCACCTGCTCCATTAAGTTTAACAGAAAATGAAGGTTGTGATAAGACGTTAAACGAATTCCGAACGTTTCATCACATTTCATTAAGTGACGGATGTACGCACGAGAGTAATTTTTACATGTGTAGCAATCACAGTTTGGATCAAGCGGACCGAAGTCTCTTGCGAATTTCGCATTTTTCACAACGAGGCGACCTTCACTTGTCATACATGTACCATTTCGAGCGATACGAGTTGGAAGTACGCAGTCAAACATATCAATACCACGAATTGCGCCATCGATTAACGAGTCAGGAGAACCTACACCCATTAAGTAACGAGGCTTATTATCTGGAAGAAGTGGTGTTGTAAACTCAAGCACACGGTTCATAATATCTTTCGGTTCACCAACAGATAAACCACCTACAGCGTAACCAGGGAAGTCCATTGAAACAAGGTCTTTAGCACTTTGACGACGAAGCTCTTCGTACTCCCCGCCCTGTACAATACCGAATAAACCTTGATCTTGCGGACGTTCATGCGCTTTTAAGCAACGTTCTGCCCAGCGGCTTGTACGCTCTACAGATTTCTTCATATATTCAAAAGTAGCCGGGAATGGTGGACACTCATCAAATGCCATCATAATATCTGAACCTAATGCATTTTGGATTTCCATCGCTTTTTCTGGTGATAAGAATAATTTATCTCCATTTAAGTGATTACGGAAGTGAACGCCTTCTTCTTCAATACGACGGAAGTCACTTAAACTGAATACTTGGAAACCACCAGAGTCTGTTAAGATTGCACGATCCCAGTTCATAAATTTATGCAAGCCGCCTGCTTCACGAATAATTTCATGGCCTGGACGTAGCCATAAATGATACGTATTACTTAAAATAATGCCAGAATCCATTGCTTTTAATTCCTCTGGTGACATTGTCTTAACTGTCGCAAGTGTACCAACTGGCATAAATGTTGGTGTATCAAATGAACCGTGCGGTGTATGCACACGACCTAAACGGGCACCCGTTTGTTTACATGTCTTAATAAATTCATAACGAATTGCTGTCATAACTTACTCCTTTTATTTGTTTCTCATTTTAGCGTGAGATGCAACGAACATTGCATCACCGAAGCTAAAGAAACGATATTTTTCTTTTACTGCTTCATTATAAGCATGAAGTACATTATCTCTATTTGCAAATGCACTTACAAGCATAATTAATGTTGATTTCGGCAAGTGGAAGTTTGTAATTAAACCATCAATTGCTTTAAATTCATATCCCGGATACATGAAAATATCTGTCCATCCAGAAGCGGCGCAAAGCTTACCGTCATGATCTGTTGCAATTGTTTCTAACGTACGAGTTGATGTCGTACCTACAGTAATAATACGTCCACCATTCTCTTTCACACGATTTAATAATGCAGCTGTCTCTTCAGACATATGGTAATATTCTGCGTGCATATGGTGTTCTTCAATCGTGTCTGCAGAAACTGGTCTAAATGTTCCAAGTCCTACGTGAAGGGTAATGAATGCTAACTGAACGCCTTTTTGCTTTAACTTCTCAAGTAACTCTTCTGTAAAGTGAAGTCCCGCAGTCGGCGCTGCCGCTGAACCGATTTCTTTCGCATATACTGTTTGATAGCGATCGCGATCTTCTAGCGTCTCTTTAATATATGGAGGAAGTGGCATTTCCCCAAGTTCATCTAAAATTTCATAGAAGATGCCGTCATATGAAAATTCAAGCTGACGTCCACCTTGATCTGCAGTTCCTGTGCAAGTTGCTTTTAATTTCCCTTCGCCAAAAGAGATAACAGTTCCTTCTTTCACACGTTTCGCTGGCTTTACAAGCGTTTCCCACTTATCGCCTTCTTCTTGTTTTAAAAGAAGTACTTCAATGTGCGCGCCTGTATCTTCTTTCACACCATGCAAACGAGCAGGCATAACTTTCGTTTCATTTAAAACTAAGCAATCCCCCTCATGTAAGTAAGAAAGAATGTCCGTAAAATGTTTATGCTCAATATCACCTGTTTCACGGTCTAACACCATTAATCTTGATGTTTCACGATCTTCTAACGGGACTTGCGCAATAAGTTCTTCTGGTAAATGAAAATCAAACAGATTTATATCCATAGCTATATCCACCTATTTCTTATTTAAATCGATTTATTATATACATAATAAAAGATAATACAATACTTAACACAATACATGTAATGATAGGAAAATAAAAGGTAACGTTTCCTTTTTTCACAAAAATATCGCCTGGAAGCCTTCCAATGAACTTCCAAGCTAATCCAACAACGATGAGCAAGATTCCCGCTGTAATAAGTAATTTGGGCATCTCCGTCATGCTTTTGGTATCTCCATTCCGAAATGTTCATACGCAAGCGGCGTTACAATTCGGCCCCGTGGCGTTCGTTGTAAAAAGCCAATTTGTAATAAATACGGCTCATACACATCTTCAATTGTATGAGATTCTTCTCCAATTGTTGCTGAAACCGTTTCTAACCCAACTGGACCACCACGGAATTTCTCAATAATACCAAGCAGTAATTTATGATCAATATGATCTAGACCTAATTTATCTACTTGCAGTAGCTCTAATGCCATTTGCGTAATTTCCATCGTAACCGTTCCGTTACCACGAACTTGTGCGAAATCACGTACACGTCTTAAAAGACGATTCGCAATACGAGGTGTACCACGAGCACGTCTTGCAATTTCTAATGCAGCTAACGAATCGATTTCAACTTCAAATACTTCTGCTGTACGTTCAACAATCGCAGAAAGCTGATCTACTGTGTAGTACTCTAACCTTGAAAGTACACCGAAGCGGTCACGAAGCGGTGCCGATAATGCTCCAGCACGTGTCGTTGCTCCAACTAATGTAAATGGCGGTAAATCTAAGCGTACAGAACGTGCTGAAGGCCCTTTTCCAATTACGATATCAAGACAAAAGTCTTCCATCGCAGGATACAATACTTCTTCAATTGATCTATGCAAACGATGAATTTCATCAATAAATAATACATCCCCTGGCTGAAGCGCTGTTAATACAGCAGCTAAATCTCCTGGTCTTTCAATTGCCGGACCTGAAGTTGTTCTAACATTAACGCCCATCTCATTTGCAATAATATTCGCAAGCGTCGTTTTACCAAGACCTGGTGGTCCATATAAAAGCACGTGATCTAACGTTTCTTCACGCATTTTCGCCGCTTCAATAAATACTTCTAAATTATGTTTCGCTTTATCTTGGCCAATATACTGACGGAGCGTCTGTGGCCGTAATGAATATTCTAAATCCGAATCTTCATATGCAGATTCCCCTGAAAGGAGACGTTCGTCCATTATACTCACCTCTTACCATTTAGTAAAAGACTAAGTGCCTTTTTAATATACTGATCCGTCGTTAATGATTCTTTTAATAACTCTGGTACAACGCGAGAAACCTCGCGTTCTGCGTATCCAAGTGCGCGCAGAGCTTCCAGTGCCTCATCAAGCTCCGCTGATGAACCTTTCTTCTCATCAAAACGTTCTGTATCTGAGAATAAATCAACAAATGCATCTGGTACGACATCTGCTAATTTTCCTTTTAAATCTAAAATCATTTGGCGTGCTGTTTTCTTTCCGACGCCTGGGAATTTCACTAAAAACTTCTCATCTTCATGCTCAATCGCTTGAACGACCTGTCCTGTTTGACCAGAAGCTAAAATTGCAAGAGCGCCTTTTGGCCCAATGCCGGACACGCCTAACAACTTTGTAAATAATAAACGCTCTTCACGTGTTTTAAACCCGTAAAGTGCCATAATATCTTCTCTCACATAATGATATGTATAGACACGGATTTCTTGCTTACTTCTTTGAAATACATACGGATTCGGTGTGAAAATTTGATAACCAATTCCATTATGATCAATTACGACATATTCCGGCCCTACATGCTCCACGTAACCTGTAACATATTCAAACAAAATACGATCTCTCCCTCTTAAATCATGTATTCCATTTTAACATATTTAATGATAGAAAAGCGAGACTGCCCCAACAAATGTTCTCCACTTGAAACTTCTGTTATTTTCCATTGACAGAAAGTTTAAAGCACCTTAATATACAGAAGTCGATAATGATTATCAATACTAATTAAAGGGGTTACATCAGGATGAAACGTAAACTATTTATTTTATTTACTATTATGCTTGTTGTTCTTTCTATCGTTGGATGTTCTTCTCAAAAAGAAGAATCGAAAGTAAAAGAACAACCGAAAACAAAAGTTGTAAAACATGCTAAAGGTGAAGCTACAATTCCAGTAAATCCAAAGAGAATTGTTGACTTATCTGGATCAACAGAAGAACTATTACTTCTTGGACACAAACCTGTTGGTACAGCAAATACATATAAAGATAAAATCCAAAATCATTTAACAGACAAGTTAGATGGAGTAAAAGCAGTTGGTTGGTACTGGGCACCTAAAGTTGATTTAGAAGCTGTTACTGCTTTAAAACCAGACTTAATTATTTTAAACAACCGTCAATTAAAAATTTATGATCAACTAGAAAAAGTTGCACCTACAGTTGTTCTAGAAACAAACTTAGAAGACTGGCGTGGTAAGTTTAAAGAAGTAGGTAAGCTATTTGACGAAGAGAAGAAAGCAGACAAATGGATTGCAGACTACGATAAGAAAGCAGACTCTTTATCTAAAAAAATTAAAGAGAAAACAAAAGATGAGAACTTTATGTTCGTTGCAGTTACACCGCAAAACTTCCGTGTATACGGCAGCTTCGGATACGGTGACATCATCTTTAACGACTTAAAACTTCCTGCAACAAAAGGTACGGATTTAAAACAAACAATGGCGCAAGTATCACTAGAAGGCCTAGTTGCATTCCAGCCTGACCAAATGTTTATTGTAAACTTTGGCGGCGAAGCTGATAAAGTTTACGAAGACTACAAAAATAGTGCTGTTTGGAAAGACAATAAAGCGGTTAAGAACAATCACGTATATGAAGTATCAAATGAAGTCTTCAATACGAAAGCATTCAATCCAATTGGAAAAGATATGCTAATTGATGAAATCGCAAAAGAAATTTTAGCTAAGAATAAATAAGAAAAAAGCAGCTCACCATGAGCTGCTTTTTTTCTTATTTTGCACTGCGTATTGTTTCATTTTTTCAATCGTCTTCACAAAACCTTCTTTTGATTTGATACGAATACCACGTTTCAATTTCGCACGCTCATAACTCTCAAGCTTTTTCATATCAATTTGAAAGAAAGAATGGATCGCATTATCACTTTTCGGCACACCTTTGAAAATTTGTAATATCCCTTCCTCTGAAACACCAAAATATCCACTTGTTTTCAATAACGGAGAAATATCATCAACTTTCTTTTGCAATACAATTTGTACATCATCACGATCAACAAGTTGCCATTCTTTATATTGCTGTAAAAACTTTTCTAAATACGCCACTTTTTCTGTAAGTATTTCTTCGCTTACTTCGCCATCAACATACATACGCTCTAATAAAATTGTAACCTCAGGTTCTTTTTCCGTTACTTCTGGTACTGGCCCTTCCGCCTTCGCATTCGTTCCATAAACGAAACAAAACATCATAACGAAAGCTTGCATCGCAATCAGTATCCATTTCATTTCCGTTCACCTCTTTTAGGCAAGATCATACTTTCATTAGTAGTTTTTCCGGAAATGGGGGTTTTATCCATATTACATTTCTTTCGAAAAATAAAAAATGCAGATAAGGGTTTACCTCATCTGCATGTATCATTCACTTTTATACAAAATGAAAGACGCCTGCAAAGCAGGCGTCTTGATGCGTTTACGGCGAGAGACCAGGCGACCACATTCGCGTGTTTAGCACTTAAGCATATCTCTCGTCTTACGTAAATTAGCTCATCGCTTTGTTAATATAACATTAATAAAGTGTAAGTGCAACATGTTTATAAAAATATTTTATTTCCTTTGTTATCCAAACGAACGATATGTAAATTATAAATTGATAAAAGTAACATATATGTTACTTTTAATGTAACAGCGAAATCATCATAAAACAGGAGATGGATATTATGAAAAAAATAAAGGATGAACGTCTCATTCTGAAAACATTAAAAAACATACGTATTGCCTTTCTTTTTCAATCGCTTGGTATAATTGGCATTTTAGGTTATATCGGATTCACTGAAGGAATGGACCAAATTACGAAATCTCCATTATGGCTATTATTTATTCTTACAAGTATCGTCCTTAGTTATTTACAGTTAAGTGTTTCAATTGATGTAGAAGAAAGTGAAAAGGAAATAAAGTTAACTCCTTATTATAAACTTGTCTTCCGCTCCCTTATTGTAGGAATTGTTATGGCTATTATTTATATTATTTTCAGTCCAGAAAGACCTCTGTTTGAAGCTATTTTAACAGGTAGTATTCTTTTCATATGCTTTTTAGTTTCTTACTCCGTTAGTTATTTTATTAAAAAACGTCGTTTACAAGACAACGATGAATAAAGAGGAAGGGCTATCCCTTCCTCTTTTATTTCGCTATCGTACTGTACCAGTTAAACCGTAACGAATGTCTCGGAACATATTCACTATGTCACGATTAAAATCGTTTGTAACTGTACCGTTACGTAGACGAGTACTCATTGCATCGACACGAGTAAACATATCATTTCTTACAGAAACATATACGTTTCTGTTTCCAACTTCATTTGCAACAGCTTGACGAACTTCATTTGCAAGCGCTGTTTCATTCGATACTGGATTACGTGGTTTTACCGCAATCGCTACATCGTTTCCATATACAACTGTAGACACACGGTCTACGTTATTCATACGTTTCACACGATTTGTAATTCTTTCTGCTGTTTTACCATCATTGTTAATGTATGAATTGTTCATTGTAATATTACGTGTTGGATGTGGATTAGCAATTTGTCCATTGTAATTTACATCGCGGTAATAATTATTATATCCTGTATCGTTACGACCATTTCTATATGTTACATAATCTGTATAACGATCATTACGCGTTACATTATCACGATACTGGTGTGTATCATTATAAGATGTACGCTCGTAATTGTAGTTACGTCCATCCATTGCATTGTTATCTTTTGGTGTACCACATGCAGCTAATGCACTGGTAACTAACAAAGAAGCAGCAATTACTTTTACTTTCGTATTCAATACAAAAACCCCCTCTGTTAGAATGAGCTTCTCTACTGAAAAGCTCCCTCTTATGATGAGTAACAGAGAAGGTTTTTACACTGTTAATATTTCACTGGGAATTTTCTAGCACTTCATAAAAAAACTTCATTTTCTTAATTAACACGCATGCAAAAAAGGCGGGAATACTCCCGCCTTTTTAAACTTCTTCTTCGTCCTCTTCTTCTGAAACGGGCTCTCCAAATACATTTGGTGGATCTGGTTGATAATACATCGTTCCTGGCTGCGGTGCATATGCAGACTGAGTTGGTTGATAATATAAAGGATTCGCATATTGCGGACCACCTGGTTGTGGACTATATAGTCTACTTTCTCCTCCACATCCACAATCTTCCTCACCCTGCACAAGCGGCGGCATATTATTATCCATTGGCATCATATTCGGATTTGGCATAGACGTATATTGTGGTCCAAACGGCGCTCCTTGCTGATATGGCATTTGATATGGATTTGGTTGTTGATAATACGGATTCGGCGGCATCATGGGCTGTTGATACGGCATTTGATATGGCATCATATTCGGTGGTTGATTGTTATCCATGATTGGCATCATATTCGGCATTTGATTGTTATCCATCATCGGCATTATATTCGGCATTTGATTGTTATCCATTATCGGCATTATATTCGGTGGTTGGTTGTTATCCATGATTGGCATCATATTCGGCATTTGATTGTTATCCATCATCGGCATTATATTCGGCATTTGATTATTATCCATGATTGGCATTATATTCGGCATTTGATTGTTATCCATCATCGGCATCATATTCGGCATTTGATTGTTATCCATCATCGGCATCATATTCGGCATTTGATTGTTATCCATCATCGGCATTATATTCGGCATTTGATTGTTATCCATCATCGGCATTATATTCGGCATTTGATTGTTATCCATCATCGGCATTATATTCGGCATTTGATTGTTATCCATCATCGGCATCATATTCGGTGGTTGGTTGTTATCCATGATTGGCATTATATTCGGTGGTTGGTTGTTATCCATAATTGGCATTATATTTGGCATTTGAATATTTGGCGGTATGACTTGTGGAATAACTACATTTTCTTTCGATACATTTGGTGACACTATATTTCCTACATTCTCTTTCTTCACTTGTGGCGATATTATATTCCCTACGTTCTCTTTCTTCACTTGCGGTGACACTATATTTCCTACATTTTCTTTCTTCACTTGCGGTGACACTATATTTCCTACATTTTCTTTCTTCACTTGCGGCGATACCATATTTCCTACATTTTCTTTCTTCACTTGCGGCGATACTATATTTCCTACATTTTCTTTCTTCACTTGCGGCGATACTATATTTCCTACATTTTCTTTCTTCACTTGCGGCGATACTATATTTCCTACATTTTCTTTCTTCACTTGCGGCGATACTATATTTCCTACATTTTCTTTCTTCACTTGCGGCGATACTATATTGTTTTTTTTCGTTTGCGGAGAAATGATATTGTTAGGTTTCATTTTACTAATTTGAGGAGCAATTAACTCGCTTCCTTTTTTTATTACATCTGAAATTTTATATTCTTTTTTCGGTTTTATTGGTGGTTGTGGTGGCTGTGGCAATACATTTACCGAAAACTTCGTGTTTTCTTTTTCCGCCGGTTTTTGTTTTTCTATCACAGGTGGTTTTTGAATAACAGACGGTTTTTCAACTGGTTTCTCTTTTTGAATTGGCTGTTCTTTTTGCACCTCTTTTTGCGGTTTCACCTGTACTTCTTTTTGCGGCTTTACCTGCATTTCCTTCTGCGGTTTTACCTGCACCTCTTTTTGTGTTTGTTGCATAGCTGGCTGCTGTGTAATTGGTGCTGATTGATACGTAACTTCTTCTTCATCTTCTATTCCAAGCGGAGTTGGTGTTGCTGCAAATTCTTTTTGCTGCACTTCTTTTACGTATTGCTTTGGATGCGCTGAGCCTGCCCCAGCCTGTTGTTTCATGTGAACACTCTTGGATGGCACTTTAATTTTCATACCTGGCATAATTAAATCTGGATTACTAAGTTGTGTATTTGTTTTTTTCAACGTATCAAAATCCACTCCGTACTTTTTCGCAATTTTCCAAAGGGTATCCCCTTTTTGCACGATATGAATTTTCAAATTTTCCCCCTCCTGTATAACTTATCTATAAGTAACAAATCTCATGAAGTAACTCTTTCTAAATAACATTAACTTCTTTTCACTTTTAGCACTTCTTCGATTTTCAATATCATTCGAAGTGGAATAAGCATAAAGAACCACAATGATTTCTTCAAAACAATGTATGCCCATTTTGTTCTCGTTATGATTATATGTATGAAAAAAAGCAACGGGAATACCGTTGCTTTACACACGCTCTAACATACGATTTAAGGCAAGAACCGCTTCTGCCGTTACTTGTTTATCTACGCTAATAACGTTAATTTCTGCTCCTCTTTCTATCGTTTCAAGTACCCATAATAAGTGAGGCAGATCAATTCGGTTCATCGTTAAGCATGGACACATAAATGGATTAAGTGAAACAATTTCTTTATCTGGATGTTGCTGAATAATTCGGTTCACTAAATTCATTTCTGTACCAATCGCCCATTTGCTACCAGATGGCGCTGATTCAATCATATCAATAATATACTTCGTTGAGCCTGCATAATCTGAAGCAGCTACAACTTCATAGCAACATTCTGGATGTACAATAATATTCATATCAGGATGATTTTTTCGTACGCTCTCAATGTTCTTCACTGTAAAATTTTGATGAACAGAACAATGCCCTTTCCATAAAATCACTTGAATTTCTTCTATATCCCCATCGTACTCTAATGAATCTGTGTGTGGGTCCCATACTGCCATTTTATCTAACGGGATACCTAAATCGTACGCTGTATTTCTTCCTAAATGTTGGTCTGGTAAAAAGACGAGACGTTCTTTTTGAGTAAACGCCCAAGATACCATTTGCTTTGCATTAGAAGAAGTTACTGTTGCTCCTCCGTTACGACCACAAAACGCTTTAATTGCAGCTGTAGAGTTCACATATGTTAACGGAATCATCGTATCTCCAAATAATTTCTTTAGCTCTTTCCATGCTCTTTCTGTTTGTTCAATATCTGCCATATCCGCCATCGAACAACCTGCACGCATATCTGGTAAGATGACAACTTGATCATCTGTCGTTAACATATCTGCTGTTTCCGCCATAAAGTGCACCCCGCAAAACACAATATATTTTGCGTCTTTATTGCTAGCTGCAACTTGCGCAAGCTGAAGTGAATCCCCTGCTGCATCTGAAAATTGTACCACTTCATCTTTTTGATAATGATGCCCTGGAATGAATAACATTTTCCCCATCTTCTCTTTAATTTCACGAACACGCTTTTCCATATCTTCCGTTGACATCGTGTAATAACGCTCTGGTAACATCGTTTCAATTGGCTGTACTTGTTCTAAAATACTCATATACGTTTCTCCCCCTCTAAGCCACTTTCCTTACCCTTCAATATTGAAACTAATATCAAGTGCTTTCACTGAATGTGTTAACGCTCCCAGTGAAATATAATCTACCCCTGTTTTTCCGTATTTCGATAAATCTTCAATTGTGATGCCCCCTGAAGCTTCTGTAACGATAGCGCTCGGTACAATTTTCGAAAACTCCCGGATTTCATCTGGCGTACGATTATCGAACATAATAATATCCGCACCAGCAGCAACAGCCTCTCTCACCTGTTCCTCAGTTTCTGTTTCTACTTCTACTTTCACCATATGTCCTAACTTTTCTTTCACTGATGTAACAGCTTTTGTAATAGAACCAGCAAACGCAATATGATTGTCTTTAATCATGACACCATCATATAAACCGAAGCGATGATTAAATCCACCACCACACACGACCGCATACTTATCAAACATACGTAGTCCTGGCATCGTTTTTCGCGTATCACAAATACGAGTATGGCTACTATCTAAAGCAAGAACCGCTTTACGCGTCATCGTCGCTATTCCGCTCATACGCTGAATAACGTTTAATATAACGCGCTCTGCTGTTAATAACGATGCAATTGGCCCTTGCACAGTTGCAATGATTTCGCCTTTTTCTACAAGATCGCCATCTTTTTTATGAAGCTCTACTTCAATTCTCTCATCAATTAATTTAAATCCTGATTCAATTACTAAACGTCCTGCAAAGACCCCTGTATCCTTCGCAAGAAACGTTCCTTTCGAAAGTAAGTTATCTGGAAAAATAAGCTGAGATGTTACATCTCTTTCTCCTATATCTTCTAAAAAAAATCTATTTAATGCTTCTTTAACTTTTATCGTGTTCATAAAGCCCCTCTTCCCCTCATCACACAAGTTGTAGTTTTCTCTTTACTCGAACAATCTCTTTCTTTCCTATATTTCTATCTGGATAATCACTTCGGTAATGCCCGCCAATACTTTCTTCTCTTTGTAGGGCTGACACAACTATAAGCTCACACACTGTTAACATATTAATAAGCGTTATCTCTTCATTCGTAAGAACATCATGTTGTAATATCATATTTCGAACACCGTACTTACTAAGCCATCTCTTCGCATAAGATAAACTTTGCTCTGTTCGCACAATCCCAACATATTTCATCATGCATTTTTGTATTTCTTCTTTCGTCGGTAAATGATTCAGAACGATAAACTTTGCTTCTTTTTCGGCTAGCATGTTCATCTTTTCTTTTGTCTCTCTAGATAAAATGTGTCTTCCGATTCTTCCTCCAAACACAAGACCTTCTAATAATGAATTACTCGCTAATCTATTTGCACCATGAACCCCATTACAAGCTACTTCCCCGACTGCGTATAGGTTCGGAATAGACGTCTCTCCATCACAGTTCGTTTTCACGCCACCCATGTGAAAATGAGTACCGGGCACGACTGGAATAAGGTTTTTATTTATATCGACTCCATTCGTTTTACATATCGATGACACGGTCGGAAAGCGTTGTTCAAAGTTTTGAATCATTTCAATGTTTAAGTACACTTTTTCACCCGCAAGTAGCTGTTCATGAATAGCCCTTGCGACTACATCACGAGGCGCTAAATCCTGTTCGGAATGTATATCCATCATAAAACGCTGCCCTTTGCCATTTATAAGGACAGCTCCTTCTCCGCGAACAGCTTCGGACACGAGGCCGGAACAACGCCCACCCGCGTATAACATCGTCGGATGAAATTGTATAAACTCTAAATCTACAAGCTCCCCGCCTGCACGGTACACCATTGCAAGTCCATCGCCTGTAATTGTCTCATCATTAGAAGTAAAGGCGTATAAACCGCCAATACCGCCTGAAGCTAACACCGTATAATCTGCATTGTAACGTTTCAGTTCTCCTTTATTGTTGCGAGTTAAAGCCCCAACACATTTATCTTTTTCTATAATAAAATCGAGCACCATTTCCTGTTCCACTACCGTAACGTATGGAGCTACTTCTTGAATAAGATGCTCTAATAAATTCTTTCCTGTTGCATCGCCACCTGCATGTAAAATACGACGTTTTCGATGCGCTCCTTCTTTTCCAAGATGAGGACCTGTTTCATCTCCATCAAATTTCATTCCATTTTCAATAAGGTTATTAATTTCTTTCGGTCCTTCCTCTACTAAATAACGGACCACTTCTTCATTGTTATAATGACACCCTGCTACTAACGTATCTTCAAAATGATCATTAGGATTGTCATATGTAGCTACCGCTGCGGCAATTCCACCTTGAGCTAAATGTGTATTATTATTACGTTCCGTCTCCTTTGTGATAATAATCACATTCTTTTCGTGACAAATCTCTTTTGCAACACGAAGTGCCGCAACGCCACTTCCAATAATTAAGACATCTGCACTTGGCATAATTGTTGCCTCCTACTTTACACTTTTCAACTGTCTTGACACCTATATTTACATAGTTTTAAAATAATGACAAGAGTTTTTTTATAATTCTTATTTTCACTACCATTTAAAAAGTAAAAGAAATGTAACTCTTACGAGAGAGAGGAACTTACATGATGATATATCTTGACTATGCAGCTACTACACCTATGAGCGAGGAAGCGTTACAAACATATATGAAAGCAGCGTCGCAATACTTCGGAAATGAACAAAGTTTACATGATATTGGAGGAACGGCTTCTTCTTTATTACAAGTTTGCCGAAAAACATTTGCGGAAATGATTGGAGGCAAAGAACAAGGAGTATTTTTCACAAGCGGTGGATCGGAATCGAACTATCTTGCGATTCAATCACTTCTAAATGCCCGAAATAAGAAGCATATTATTACGACACCTATGGAACATGCATCCATTCGAAGTTATTTTCAATCTCTAAAATCAAAAGGCTATACGATCACTGAAATTCCTATTGATAAAAGTGGACTCATTTGTTTAGTAGATTTAGAGGCAGCTATTACAGAAGATACTGTGCTAGCAAGCATACAGCACGGAAACTCTGAAATTGGAACCGTTCAAAACATTGCAGAAATCGGGGCACTGTTAAAAAAATATAACGTTTTATTTCATTCGGATTGTGTGCAAACATTTGGTAAACTTCCTATCAATGTTTTTGAGATGGGAATTGATAGTCTTTCTGTTTCAGCACATAAAATATACGGACCAAAAGGTGTCGGCGCTTGCTACATAAATCCGCAATCTCGCTGGGAACAAGTATTTCCAGGAACTTCTCACGAAAAAGGATTTCGCCCAGGTACAGTGAACGTTCCCGGCATCGCATCTTTTTTAACAGCTGCTGAAAATATATTAAAAACTCAATGGGAAGAAAGTTTACGTTTTAAAGAGTTACGATCCTACTTTTTAGAGCAAATACAAACACTTCCGCTAGAAATTAAAGTAGAAGGTCATTCTACTTCTTGTTTACCACATATTGTTGGGGTTACAATAAAAGGAATAGAAGGTCAATATACTATGCTAGAATGTAATCGTCATGGTATTGCCATTTCCACCGGAAGTGCTTGCCAAGTCGGTAAACAAGAACCTTCGAAAACTATGCTTGCAATTGGAAAAACGTATGAAGAGGCCAAACAATATGTCCGCTTCTCTTTCGGACAACAAACAACGAAAGATCAAATTGATACTACTATTCATGCACTACACACAATTGGAAATCAATTTTATAGAGGTGTTAAATCATAATGAAACAAAATGAACAAAAAAAGATTTTAGGTGAAGAAAGACGACAGCTTATCCTCCAGTGGCTTCTTGCTGCAAATGAGCCGTTATCGGGGAATGAATTATCGAAAAAGACGAACGTAAGTAGACAAGTTATCGTGCAAGATATTTCCTTGCTTAAAGCACGAAACGAACCAATTATTGCGACTGCTCAAGGCTATTTATATTTAAAGCCACAAGAGAAACAACAAGCTTTTGAACGCGTAATCGTATGCCAGCACAAACCAGCAGAAGTACGTCAAGAACTTACAATGCTTGTTGACCACGGCGTTACGATTAAAGATGTAAAAGTTGAGCATCCTGTATACGGTGACTTAACAGCATCCATTATGGTAAGCAATCGCTTTGATGTAGAGCAATATTTACAAAAAATCGAAAACACAAATGCTTCCTATCTTTCACAACTAACAGATGGTATTCACTTACATACAATCGAGGCAGATTCTAAAGAAAAATTAGATGCTGCTTGTGAGGCACTGGATAAAGCAGGATTTCTCGTTTATTAATGTAAAGCACAGAGTTTTTATAATTCTCTGTGCTTTTTTAATGCTATAATATTGTAATCAATCGTAAAGGAGATCACATATGGGAATTGAACTCGTTCACTTTAGTACTGGTAAACCGAAACAAATGAAATATGGCGAAGATAAAGAAATGATAACAGGTATATGTAAAGATCCTACAGAAGAGGCCTTTCTCTCCAAAGACGGATTCCTTGGTGATGACGTAGCGGATTTAAAACATCACGGGGGACCTGATCGCGCTGTTTGTGTGTACCCACACGAGCATTACGCACTATGGGAAGAGGAATTTCAAACTACGCTTCCAGCTTCCACATTTGGCGAAAACATTACCGTAACAAATATGTTAGAGCGTGATGTTTGCATCGGAGATACATATCAACTAGGTGAAGCAATCATTCAAGTGACACAAGCTCGCGTTCCTTGTAGCACAATTTCAAAACGTCTTGGCATCCCTGGCATACTGCCGCGCATTGTAGCAACTGGATTTACTGGCTACCTATGCCGTGTTCTTCAAGAAGGTACTGTACGTAAAGATTCTAAAATTACATTACTAGAACGTCAACCGAGCAATGTTTCTGTTTTGTTCTCTAACGAAATTTATTTTCATAATAGAAAAGATAAAGATGGCATTGAAAAAATTCTTGCTGTCCCAGAACTAGCTGATATTTGGCGTGGTCAGTTAGAAGATCGTCTTGCGAAGTTAAAATAAAGTGAAACTTTAATCAGCCCTCACCAATCGGGCTGCCCGGCAAATAACGGGATAAAGAATCCCACCTTTTGCAGGTGGGATTTTATTAATCTATCAAAAAATATACTAGGCAATGAAATGATATGGACGATTAGGCAAATACAAATATTCCATCTACATCTTACAACCAATAAGAAGAATAACTCCCCAGCACAGTAACAGAAAAACCGAGTGCTTCAAGTTCCATCGTTACGCCTGGCAATAATACGTCATCGTATGCTTTATCGACATCGATTAAGAAAAAGTAATTTCCAAGACCTGTTTTCATCGGACGCGATTCGATTTTTGATAAGTTTAATTTTCTCCATGCGAAAGCTGATAACACTTGATATAGGGCACCTGCATAATCAGCAGGTAACGTTATCATAAGCGTCGTTTTCTCTCCGCGGTTTTCTCCGTTATTCGGGAGTATTGCTTTCTTTTTCTTATGGAGAACGAGGAAGCGTGTATGGTTATTTTTATGCGTATGAATGCTACGTCTTACAATTGTTAATCCGTATTTTTCTGCAGCTGCTTCATTTGCAATAGCGGCAATTTTTTCTTCAGGATGTTCTTTCACATATTGCGCAGCGGCACTTGTGGATGTCATATCTCGAACAGTTACTCCTTTTAATTCTTCATTTAAAAACTTATGGCACTGTGCAATGGCATGCGGATGAGAATGCACCGCATATACTTCATCCCACACTTCTGCATACTGCGGATGTACAAGTAAATGCTGCTGAATTGGTACTGTAATTTCTCCTACAATGGAAAGTGGCTGCTCATGTACAAGATAATCAACCGTTATATTCACTGAACCTTCTATTGCATTTTCTAACGGTACGACTGCGAAGTCTACATTTTCATTTGCAGCTGCATCTATACAATCTGGAATCGTTCGATACGGTACATGATCTGCTTCCGGAAAAAAACGACTCACCGCCATATTTGTAAATGTTGCTTCTGGTCCTAAATATCCTACTCGAATCATCGTCTTTTCCCCTCTTTTTCGTTTTCTTACTGTTATACCATACTTTTTTATATTCTTCTATGTAAATTTCGAATATTAAAAAAAGACTAGCATTTGCTAGTCTAAATGTTTCTTATATTCTCTTTGAGCGAAGAAGAAATAAATGATACATGCTACGATATAAAACAGAATGAACAAGCCTACTTTTTTTAATGATCCATCCATAAAGAAAGTATTATGAAACGTATATAACGCAACTGCACTATGCATACTCCCTACTATAATTGGCGCAAAAAATAGCATACATAATTGCCAACGAGAAATTTTCCATACTTCTTCCTTCGTCATTCCAAGTTTAGAGAGTGCACCATACTGCTTTCGGTCCGATGCAATATTATGGAACCATTTAAAATACACGATACTACATGAAGTAAGAAAGAATAATATACTAATAAACGAGCCTACAAATAGAGTAATATCGCCGCCTTCTTTCATACTTACATATAACTCCATATTACTTCGAAATGCATTATTATTATCTTGTTTCATATGTTTCCGTAAATCTTCATTCAATTTCTTCGTCTTTTCGATATTTGATAATGTGTAGCCTCTATATATCATCTTTTCAGAATCAGGAACCTTATCTGCTATATTGTCAAAGTCTTCATCATTCATAACGAAGAACAGACCATTAATGTACGAAGGGTGATAGTTAAATTGAACCCCTTCTTTCTGACCGTTAAATACGAATTGATATGGTTGATTCATTACTTGCAATTGAATCTCTTTTTGATTATATACATTCGAATTATTGTATTTATTATAATAAACGAGTGTCACTGTACCTTTTTTAGGATGATATGTTTTCTGTTTTTGTTTCCTCGCTTCTTGGTTATAATCACTTTCTTTTATAAGCGGTGCTATTGTTGTTTCTCCTTTATTAGACTGAAAGGATGCATACACTCCAACAAAACTCATATATTGAAAATCATCATACCCATATTGATTCAGTAATTTTTCAACCGCACCTTCTTCAAAGACTTCATAAGTAGAAATACCTTTTTCTATGTACGAAAACGAGTGTACCCCTCCAGTTCGCCACATATCCTGCATGCTAGAAAAATACAAGAACACCGTACCTGTTGCCGTAACTACAAATGTCGTTGCCATAGACATCAGAAAGAAAAAGCGACCATTTTCCTTCATTCGATGTGACAATTGATTCACTATAAATAAATATGGATATGTATACATAATCTTTTTATTTCGCTTTATCATTTCTAACACTTGGGTAGCTCCATGCGCGAAAGAAAAATACGTTCCCAAAAAGACAAGTATAGACACAGGGAAAAAGCATATTGCTATCGTAGCCATCGTCACTTGTAGCGCCAACGCATACCCGCCCACTAAACAAGCAAAACCGAATAAACAAAGCCACTTTGATGTTTTCTTCTCTTTTTTATCTGTTCGAAATTCTTTCAATAACCGAATGATTTTTATATTCCATATACGTAAAGCACTTATAAAAGATAACAGAATAAAAACGACCATATATGTAATAAATGTTACACCAATCGCACTTACGTCAAATATAACAGGGAGTTCTTTCGGAAGCCCCAGTAACATACTAAACACCATGAAGAAGAGCTTTAAAAAGATCATGCCCAGCCCTATACCGAAAATATTAGCAAAAATTCCAATTAATATTTGCTCGGTCATAATTACTCCTATTACGTTAGACTTCGTTGCTCCCATTAACATATATAGTCCTAATTCTTTCTTACGTGCTTCTATGAAAATAGAAGTAGAGTACAAAATAAATATGACGAAAAAAGAAATAATTATAATGTTACATATGATAAGTCCCCAGCGTACGTTTTGATACCACATCGTCTCTTGCATATACGGATGTACAATAACAGACATATATGCAAAAGATGCAAATATTGCAAAACAACTACTTAAGAAAAACACTTTATAATTACGCCAATTTCCTTTTATATTTTGCAGCGCTAGTTGCCGAATGTTCATCTATCGTCCTCCTGTAACTTACTACATAGGCAAAAAGCTAGAGGTTCCCCTAGCTTTTTACGTGTTTTAAATATCCTCTTTGCGCGATCATAAAGTAAATGGCAGAAGCTAAAATGTATGCTCCAATTACAAGCGCACCTGATTTCCACAAATCAATATAAAGCATTTTCCCTAACGTATGAAGAGCAAATCCACTATGAATGGAACCGATTAAAATTGGTATAAAGAAGATAACTCCCATTTGTCGAATCGCAATTTTGCGAATTTCTTTATCTGTCATACCGATTCTCTTTAACGATTTAAATTGAATACGATCTTGTTCTTTATCGTTAAACCATTTAAAGTATGTCATACTACAAGCGAAGAAGAAGAACAGTACCGCTACGAAGAAACCGATGAACATTGTAATTGCTCCACCTTCTCTTATATCCTTATACGCAAACACTGAATTTCTCAATTCTCCTTGCTTTTCTGGTGCAATTTCATTTTTCAAATCTAATACAAGATCTTCTGTACTTTTCCAATCCTCAATATAATAACCGTAATATTTCGTCTTTTCTTCATCTGGTACGAGTTTTGCATATTTCTCAAAATCTTGATCATTTACAACGAGATATTCATTATCATTAAAAACAGAATACTGCGTTGGATTATTTAATTGAACAGACTGCTTTTGTCCGTTAATTGTAAATTCATACGGTTTCGTGCGGTCTATCTTCATCAGTTCATTTGACATATCAACCATAACCATTGTTGCACTACCTGGTGCATTATGAACTTCTGTAGGTTGCTCTCTCTTTTGTTTGCGCACTTCCGTATTATATTCTTTTTCTGAAATAATCGTCATCGGTACTTCATGTTCACTATTAAACAACGTTATTTTCTGTGTTGCCGGTAGTTTAACGTAGGTTACTTTTCGCGCATCTTCAAACCCACGTCTCTTCACAAGCTCCTGTACCTTTTCTTCATTAATAAGGCTATGCGTATTTAACCCCTTTTCCTCATATGAAATAGCGTGTGGTGTAAGTTCTACCGTTTTCGCACTCAAATTTTCAAAATATACGTAAAGCGTGCCAACTGCCGAGGATACAACCGCCGTAATAATAGAAATTACAAATAGAAAACGAGCATTATCTTTCATTTTATAAATAAGGTTACTAAGGACGAACATATTTGGGTATGTATAAAAAGATTTTTTTCTTTTTTGCAATGCTTTTAATACGACTGTACTACCTTGTGTAAATAGCAAATAAGTTCCGCCTATCGTCAGCCCTACAATCGGTAAAAACAGAATGATAAAATTCATAAATGTTACTTGGAAGCTAAGTACATACGCAGCAATAATACATCCTATACCAACTACACATAACCATGTAAATGCAAACGGCTCTACTTTTTGCTTTCTTGCTTCTCTTAATAAATCAATAATTTGCAAGCGTCCGACTGTCCAAACACTAAACAACGATAGGATTAAAAATAGAATAAAGTATACACCAGCTGTAATAAGAATTGCTTTACTATTCCAAACGAGTGGAAGTGTCTTATCTATTTTCAATAATACGCTTAACGCTTGGAAAAATAATTTTGAACAAAGCATTCCAGCCCCAATACCAACTACAATTGCAATACTACCTAACATCAGTTGCTCTAATATAATCATTCGGCCGAGCTGCGATTTCGTTCCGCCTATTAATGTTAGTAGACCAAACTCTTTTTTTCTTGCTCGTAAAAACGTTGAATTTGCATATAAAATAAAGAGTGCCGAGAAGATGACCACAATATAATTCATCGATTCTAATCCTTTTGTGATCATCGTCCTCATACTAATATTACCGCTTACGACATCTGGATGATAAATAAAAGAAGCATACATGAAAAATACGACAATCGATAAACAACTACTTATAAGAAACGCTTTATAGTTACGCCAATTTCCTTTTACGTTATTAAGCGCGAGCTGGCGAAAGTTCATGATACTCTCCTCCTAGCATCGCAAGTACGTCCAAAATTTCTTGGAAAAAGGCTTGTTTCGTTCTTCCTTTATGTATTTCCGAGAAAATTTCTCCATCGCGTATGAAAAGGATACGTTCACAATAACTAGCCGCTACTGGATCGTGCGTAACCATTGCAATCGTTACTTTCTTTTGCTCGTGTAAATCTTGCAGAGCGCCCATTAGCGATTTCGCTGACTTTGAGTCTAAGTTTCCAGTTGGCTCATCTGCTAAAATTAACGTCGGTTCATGAATGATCGCTCTCGCTGCTGCTGCACGTTGTTGTTGTCCCCCAGATACTTCGTATACTTTTTTATTTAAAATTTCTTCGATGTTTAAAAACTTCGCAATCTCAAGCACTTTCGCATCGATTTCATTTACAGATTTCTTCGCCATTACAAGCGGTAAAATGATGTTTTCTTTAATGGATAACGTATCAAGTAAGTTAAAATCTTGGAAGATGAATCCTAAATGTGTACGGCGAAACTCTGCTAATTTTGCAGCACGCATTTGATTAATTTCTTCTCCATTTACAAGCACATGACCTGAAGTTTGCTTATCGATTGTTGCTAATAAATTTAAAAGCGTTGTTTTCCCGCTTCCTGAAGGACCCATAATCCCTACAAATTCGCCTTCTTCTATTTTAAAATTTATATCATTTAAAGCAGTCGTCGCTACTGAACCTTTCGATTGATACACCTTTGTTAATCCTTTTACTTCAAGAACACTCATTTCTAATCCCCCTATGCGTTTTCTTCTTACATTTACTATAAGAAAAATAAGAAAAAGAAACGAGTGATTTCCCTTACAAAACGTTTTGTTATCTTACAGTTTTGTCATTTTTCTCATTAATGTATGATATTCTTCATCTTTTGCAAATTGGAACGTGAATGTTGTCCCTTCTCCTTCAGCCGATTGAACATACATTCCATGATGTAAATTATCGCAAATTTCCTTCGTAATATATAAGCCCATCCCAGTCGCTTCTCTCGTCTTACGTCCATTTATTCCCGTAAAGAATGGATCAAATATGCGCTTTACGTCTTGCTCTGGAATACCAATTCCATTGTCCTTAATATGTAATAACACCTTTTGATTTTTCTCTTCAATTTGAAATTGAATTTCTTTTTTCTCTGCCGCTGAAATTTTTGTATACTTGATTGCGTTTACAACAATTTGACCTATAGCAATACTCAGCCATTTTCTATCAGATGCAACCATACAAGTATCTTCTTCAAACATCACTTTCGGAAATACAGACGATTGAATGAAGGATTTTCGATTTTCATTAATAATACCTCGCACGACATCTATAACATTTACTACTTCTACTTTATAATCCTTCGCGAACTGCTCTAGCCTTGCCATATGTAACGCTAAATCTAAACCATTTAGTATACGGTTATTTTCTTCACGAATACTTTCAACTGTTGCTCTTGCCTCACGATGCTCCTTGCCAAACTTCTGCAACAATAATTCAATAACAGATACTGGTGTTTTCATTTGGTGAACCCATTGGTTCATAAATATCATTTGCTGTTGCTCTTTCGCATGCTGTTTATGAACTTCATTCATATATTGCTGTCTTAATAACGTAAAAGATTCAACGACCATTTCTTGCTCTAATGTATAAGATTCATCAATAAGTAAAGAGTCATGTAATGTATTTCCGCCATTAACATACTTTTGGATCCTCTTTAAAAACACACTCCGTTTTCGGTAATCGTAAATGAGGTATACAATAAACACAACTGTTCCTAACAAAAGTCCATATAACCACGTACTCCAATCAATGGATTTCTTTTCTAAAAGACTTTGCAACTGCAAAACGAGCCCAAATAAACAAAGGCTAACAATATAAGAAAGAATTAAAGAAAAGCGGTCCATAAGGTAATTTTTAACCTTCATGCCCTTCGCCCCACTCTGTAAGAAGCGCATAACCATATCCACGTTTCGTTACAATTGCATTTTTAATGCCTAGCTCCTCTAGCTTCTTCCTTACACGTTTTACATTTACGGTTAATGTATTATCATCCACAAATGCTACTTCATCCCATAGGGCTTCTAACAGTTCTTCGCGCGTTACATATTGATTCACCTGTTTCATTAAACACTCTAATAAGTAAAACTCATTTTTTGTCAGTTCAGTTTGTTGTCCCTGCCACTCAACAATATGCTGGGACGGGAATAACAACAGTCCATTTACACCTAAACAATCACTCTCAGCAGCAGAAGCATACTCTCCATAACCACGGCGAAGTGCACTCTTCACCTTTGCCATTACGATATCTAAATGGAATGGCTTCGTAATATAATCATCCCCGCCATTTTCAATCGCCATTACTTGATCCATTTCCCCTGTTCTTGCAGAAACAAAAATAATCGGCGCATTCGATACAGTACGAATTTGACGACACCAATAAAAACCGTCAAAGTACGGTAAATTAATATCAAGTAACACGAGATGAGGATTTACTTTTACAAACTCATCTTTTATATGACGTAAATCACTTGCTCTAAATGATTGATAGCCATACCTTTCTAAATGCTCTTCTAATATTCCCGCGATTTTCTCATCATCTTCTACAATTAATATTTTATACATGTTCGTTTTCTCCCCATAAAAGAATTCTTCTAAAACCACTCCCCTTTTTATTATAAATTGAAAATTTAATTAGTGGGGATTTTTTCCTATATAAATCTGATTTTTACGATATAAAAAAAGACTGCCCTATTTCGGCAGTCTTAGTCGATAAATTCAAATTCATATTCAAGAATTTTTACAATATCTCCGTCTTTTGCACCACGTGCACGAAGCGCTTCATCAATACCCATTCCACGCATTTGGCGAGCGAAACGACGTATAGACTCATCACGTGAGAAGTCTGTCATTTTGAATGTCTTCTCGATATCGTAACCAGAAATAACAAACGTGCCGTCACTTTCACGTGTAATTTCAAATTTAAGACTTTCAGCATCAAATTTATACATTACACTTGCTTCAGACTCTTCGACAACATCGTACATTGGGAATTCTGGTGTTGTTTCTAATAAGTTCGCTACTTCAAATAGTAAATCACGAACACCTTGTTTCGTTACAGCTGAGATTGGGAAGATTTTTACTTCGTCTCCCACTTTCTCTTTAAATGCTTGTAAGTTCTCTTCTGCATCTGGCATATCCATTTTGTTTGCTACAACAACTTGTGGACGCTCTGTTAAACGCATATTGTATTCTTTTAATTCATTATTGATTGTAACATAATCTTCATATGGCTCACGGCCTTCTAAACCAGACATATCAATAACATGTACAATTACACGTGTACGCTCGATATGACGTAAGAATTGGTGTCCAAGTCCAACGCCAGCATGTGCGCCTTCAATTAGTCCAGGAAGGTCAGCCATCACGAAGCTGCGGTTATCACCAGTTTCAACAACACCAAGATTCGGAACGATTGTTGTAAAGTGATACTCTGCAATTTTCGGACGTGCTGATGATACAACAGATAATAATGTAGATTTACCTACACTTGGGAATCCAACAAGTCCAACATCTGCTAGTACTTTAAGTTCTAGAATGACATCACGTTCTTGACCTGGTTCTCCGTTCTCAGCGATTTCTGGTGCTGGGTTCGTAGCTGTTGCGAAACGTGAGTTACCACGGCCACCTCGGCCACCTCTTGCGATTACAGCAGTTTGTTCATGCGTTACTAAATCGGCAAGAATTTGACCAGTTTTTTCATCTTTTACTATTGTTCCTGGTGGAACCTTTACGATTAAATCTTCAGATTTACGTCCGTGCTGACCTTTACTCATTCCGTGCTGACCGCGATCAGCTTTGAAATGACGTTGGTAGCGGAAGTCCATTAATGTACGTAAGCCTTCCTCAACTACGAAAACAACATCTGCACCTTTACCGCCGTCGCCACCTGCTGGGCCACCTTTAGGAACATACTTCTCACGACGATACGCAACCATACCGTTACCACCGTCGCCGCCTTTTACATATATCTTGACCTGATCTACAAACATTATTTCACCACACTTTTTTCAATTGGTTGTAATATAACTGAGACTTCTTCGTCTCGCACTGTATAAGAAATGGAATACCATTTATTGTTTTGGGTCGCAAGCCAATTCTGTAGTTCTTCTACACTCGTTAGCTTACCACGAAAATCAAAAAAGAAACGAGCATTCTCCGCGTCACATTCAATTGTGATACAAACATAATTTTCAACATATACGTCTAAACTATGCTGAAGCATTGAGAAAAATTGATTCGTCCATGTACATACAGTCTCATCTAAGTGAGATAAGTTATGTAATTTCCCTAATACTTCGTACTCCAATAAGCACGGCTGCTGTTTCCAATTATATGTTAAAATCCACTCTGAAAATAAAGGCATTGATAACCCCATCAGATTGGATTCTTGTCTCGCTTCTTGGACAAAACGATCGATGAGACTATGAATTTCTTCCACTTTTCCAAGTGAAAGGTTTCCTTTCACCATCTGCATACGATTGAGCCAATCATGTCTTGAATGGCGCAATGCATCTATAATTGTCCATTTTTCATTCATTTAGATACCCCTTAATATAGAAAAACTCTAACCTGCACTCAGGTTAGAGTTTTCCGTGAGTTCTTATGCTTCTTGAGCAACAGGATATACGCTCACTTGTTTGCGGTCACGGCCAAGACGCTCAAAGCGTACTACGCCGTCAACTTTCGCGTATAAAGTGTCATCGCCACCACGACCAACGTTAACACCTGGATAAATTTTTGTACCGCGTTGACGGTAAAGAATTGAACCACCTGAAACCGTTTGACCATCTGCGCGTTTAGCACCAAGACGTTTTGACTGAGAGTCACGACCGTTCTTTGTACTACCTACACCTTTCTTAGATGCGAAAAACTGAAGATCTAATCTTAACATACGTTACACCTCCTGCACTTTTTCTATTAAACGGATATACTTTCCGTAATCAAGTTCGATCGTCTTAAGCGAAACAACCAATCCTTCTAAAAGTATCTGTGCTTTTTCTGCTGCATGAACGTCTAAATCATTAGGCAATTCATACGTTAAGAATCCGCCATCACTTCCGAGTTCAATAGTTGCCTGCACATTACAAAGTTCTTCCACTGCATTTATAGAACCAAACACAACCGCTGTAGTTCCAGCACAGACAAGGTCTTGTCCATGTGGCGCATAATCGGCATGTCCAGTCATTTTAAATGATTGGATACTTCCTAATTTCGTGCGACTTATCGTAATTTTAATCATGTTAACCAGAATTAAGCGTTGATAGCTTCAACAACTAGCTTAGTGTAAGGTTGACGATGACCTTGTTTCTTACGATTGTTCTTTTTCGCTTTGTATTTGAAAACGATGATTTTCTTAGCGCGACCTTGTTTTTCAACTTTCGCAGTAACTGTTGCACCTTCTACAACTGGGCTACCAACTTTAACGTTTTCGCCACCAACGAAAAGAACTTTGTCAAAAGTAACAGTTTCACCAGCTTCAACATCTAATTTTTCAATGTAGATTGCTTGACCAGCTTCAACTTTAATTTGTTTTCCACCTGTTTCGATAATTGCGTACATACTTGCACCTCCTCTTAATTACTAAGACTCGCCAAAAACGAGGTAGACATAAATGCCTTTAGGGAACCTGTCTTGTGCGGTTGTAGCATATAGCCGTTTAGGTGCTATAAACTATAACATAAAGATGTTACCATAATTCATTGAGTATTGTCAATGAATCTTCTACTAACTATTTTTTCCGTTCTACAATTTCTTTTTTACTTCCAAAACGGATAATAGCGTACTTTTCGATAATATCATCTTTGAAATAAATTTCAAATGGAATATTTTTTTGTAATTCTTTTTGCAAAAATTGTTTTTGCAGTTCTTTAGGCGCAGCGATTAATACTGCCTCATCCTCTATGTTGCCATATGTGATTAATTCTCTCTCTAGCTCATACGCAATTGTTTCATACGACATTACATAACCCGTCGCTTTGCAAGATACACACTCTTCTAGTAATACGTCACGTAAAGAATGTTTTTTACGTTTTCGTGTCATCTCCAAAATTCCTAACTCAGTAAATCCAAGCACTCTTGTATAAGTACGATCATCTTTCATAGCAGCTATGAGACATTCTCTTACCTTTTCTTTATCTTCTCTTTTTTTCATATTAATAAAATCAATTAATATCATACCACCAATATCACGAAGTCTTAATTGGCGTGCAATTTCTTCAGCTGCCATCTCATTTGTGCGAAGTACTGTATCTTGTAAATTTTGTTTTCCAGTAAACTTGCCCGTATTCACATCAATTACAGTCATCGTCTCCATTTGCTCTACAATTAAATAAGCACCATTTGGAAGCCACACAATTTTTTGGAGTGCTTTCTCAATTTCACGCTCTATTCCAAAATGGTTAAACATCGAAGACTTTTCATTATAAAAAGATACTTTTTCTTTTCCAACTTTGTCTTCTAATTCTTTTACTATACTTCTTGTATCTACAACTACTTTTTCAATTGTTTCAATTGGGTTCTCTTGAAATACACGATCTAAAAAGGTCGCCGGTCGATGAAGTAATAACGGCGCCTTCCCTTGATTCTCTTTTCTTTTTAACTCTTCATACAACTGTTGTAACCCTTGCATTTCAGCTTGTATTTCTTCAATTTCCCCTTTTTCAGAGGCAGAGCGGAAAATGTAACCTCCCGTTCCTTCTACTTCAATTTCAAGTAACTGTTGTCTTCTTTTATTATTTTTTATTTTCCGAGAAACAGCTCGCATCTCATCAAACGGCATATAAACGACATATTTCCCGGTAAATTCTATATTCGCTGTCAACTTAGGCCCTTTCGTATCAATTGCCTCTTTCACAACTTGTACGAGTATCGCTTGCCCTTCATGTATACGATAAGAAGCTGGTACATCATCGTATGAAAGATACGCATGTTTTTCTAAACCGATGTTTACAAAAGCTGCGTTCATTCCAGCAATTGTTCTTACGATACGTCCAACATAAATATGCCCAACAATTTCTTGCTCTTCATTACGTTTCCATAAAAACTCAACAATCTTGTTCTTCTCTTCAATTGCAACGCGCTTTTCCGAACCAGCGTAATTCACATATAACGTTTTCAAAATTATTTCCTCACTTTATAATCTTCTTTGCTTTTACAATAATAAAAGGTTAGTGCTATCGTCAACACTAACCGATTAATTCTTCAACTGATGAAGTTGTTCGTTTTTCAGTAAAATATGCATAGAGCAATTCATTTTCATCCAATGTGTAATGCTCTTTATATTTTCCACGGACGATAATAGAATGCTTATATCCTCTACGAAATTTTGTGAATATCTTATATAAATGATCTTCTGATTGCACTTCAATAGGTGCAATCTTTTCAATCCCTCTTTTATTTCCATAATAACGTTCTAATAAAAAACGCATAAATGCATACCGTCTTTGTTTCCACTCTTGATATAACGACACTGCCAAAAATATGAGTAGTACCCACATCATAATATTGTTACTATTCCAGAGCAACTGCCATCCTAATATTACACCCAAAAAAACACATGACAATTTCATCATCTTTTCATGTGCTTGTAAATAAGGAAAACGATATGATAGTATATTAAACAATACTTTCCCGCCATCTAACGGCCAAATAGGGAGTAAATTAAACGCTAAAATAATTATATTATTCCACATAAAGAAATAATATAACTCTGCATTCAGCCAACCGGCTTCAAACAACATATAACCTACCAGCATCATCCAAACATGTTGAATCGGTCCTGCAATTACGACAACAAGTTCCTCTTTCAATGACTTATTACCATGTTCCTCAAGCTCGGCGACACCACCAAACGGCAAAAGCTGAATTCTTTTTATACGCCAATTATAGTGTGCTGCTGCAAAAGCATGCCCAAGTTCATGAATAAGAACGATACAAAATAACAGTAGTAACTCTTTAAAACGTGCAGTAAAAATACCAATGACAATAATAACCCAAAATAATGGATGCACGGAAATTTTCGTTAAAACGTCCCTATATTTAATCAAATGATATCACCTGGATCGGATCAATAAATTTTTCATTCTTTTTTATCGCAAAATAAAACTTTCCATTTTTATCATTTGTATCATTACTCACCGTTCCAATTTTTTGTTTTTTTGAAACGTAATCATATAATTTCACTGACATATCGTTTAAGTTTGCATACCATGACTCCGTACCATCTGCATGTTGAATTTGAACTGTATTTCCAAGTTCCTCTTTCTTACCCGCAAAAACAACTAATCCTTCATTCACTGACTCAACTGTTGCATTTGTAGCTGTTTGGACAAATACACCTTGGCCATTTTTTTGAAACCCTTGCATTACCTTTCCAGAAGCAGGAATTGCATAATCTTTTTGCTGAATACTTCCTTCTTTTTTCTCGTTTGGCGAATAGAATACGAGCGGTTTTCCAAATTGCTTTTCGTACCATTTCGCTACAGTAGCAAACTGAAATTCCTCTTTCATCACTTTTTCTGTAACAGCTTTAGCTCCATTGAATGAAGAAGGAGCATTCTTATATAAAATAGCAACCGAAAGAACTAATATTGCTGATAATAAAACTTTGAAGAAAAAGACTTCCTTTCGAAATAAAGGATGCATTTCCTTTTCTCCATCTTCAATAAATACTGTTTCGCTATCAAAATTCCCTCCGGTAAAATACTGCTCTTCCTCCATCCTTTCTTGCTCGGCCTTCCTTTTTGCAATCCGCTTTTTAATTTCTTCTACGCGTCTATTCTTCATACTGTCTCCTTTCTTTCGTTAAGCTAATTTCAATAGAAACAGTTGTATACAGTTTGTACATATGTATGAGCTAAGAAAGAAAGATATTCGTGTGAAGAAAAAAGAAAGCACTTCGCATATATGCGAAGTGCTCTTAACGGATTCCAAAGAAGTTTTTCACCTTTGCAAATACCGATACCTTTTCTTGTTCAAATGCTTGTAATGGTACATTCTCACCTAACAAGCGTCTTGCAATATTACGATAAGCCAACGCTGCTTTTCCGCTTGGTTGCAACGCCACAGGTTCACCTGTATTTGTAGCTCGAATAACTTCATCGTCATCTTCGACAACACCAAGAAGCTCGATTGACAATGTACGTACAATTTCATCAACATCTAACATATCCTGTTCATGAAGCATATGACTACGTACACGGTTAATAACAAGTTTCGGTGGTTCAATATCCTCTTTTTCTAAAAGCCCAATAATACGATCCGCATCGCGCATTGAGGATACTTCTGGCGTCGTAACAACGATTGCTTTATCCGCACCAGCTACCGCATTTTTAAACCCCTGCTCAATCCCCGCAGGACAATCAATTAATATGTAATCATAATCTTGACGTAATACTTGTATTAATTCATCCATTTGTTCAGGTGTTACCGCTGATTTATCACTCGTTTGTGCTGCAGGTAATAAATAAAGATCATCAAAACGTTTATCTTTAATAAGAGCCTGAGGTAAACGGCAACGCCCTTCAACGACATCAACAAGATCAAATACAATACGATTTTCCAGCCCCATTACTACGTCTAAATTTCGAAGACCGATATCTGTGTCAATTAAGCACACTTTCTTTCCAGATAACGCTAGGGCCGTACCAATGTTCGCAGACGTTGTAGTTTTACCTACTCCGCCTTTTCCAGATGTAATTACTATTGCCTCTCCCACAGCTATACAATTCCCCTTTCTAACTTTGTTAAATTAGGTCTAAGATGAGTGAGAAGTTGCAGGCGATCGACAACAATGTGATTGTTCTCATTAATATACGCACATTCTGCCGCCTCCGCTCCGTCTTCTTTCTCTTCCGGAGCCCGCATTGCCACATCACTAATTCGAAGTTGCATCGGGTTCATAACAGATGCAGCGATTACAGCATCCGAATCCCCATAATACCCAGCATGCGCAATTCCTCTTAATGATCCTACAACAAAAATATTCCCCCCAGCGATAACCGTTCCGCCTGGATTAACATCTCCAATTAACAACAAATTTCCTTTTACATGTAAAACTTGTCCAGAGCGAACAATTTTGGAAATAGGGACAATTTCTGTTTCTTCTTTCCAAGCTATTGCTTCTGCTTTAGTGATAACATCACTTTCAATTGAATCCACAACAAGATTCTTTTTATTACGAATTAACGTACGAATCTCTTCTTGTTGGACTTCTGTTAAATAACGATTTCCTACTTTCACATGCACTTCAATTAAAGAGCGCCCATCACCATCGTAGTAATGTGTAGAAAGTTTTTCGTCTAATTCCATCAATAATTCTGAGAATGAACAACAATCATCTAAATGAAGCGTTATCCCATCTTTTGTCCCTTTTATCGTTACATTTTGTTGCTTTTTTTCTTCCACTAAAGTTCACCCCACCGATTCAATTCGACATAAAATTAGAAAATCCTTTTTTCTTTTTCTTCCATCGCTTTTGAAAGACGCACTATATATCGTCTCAGTGGGAAACAAACTATCAATAAGAAAATAGCATTTAACAATAAAGTAGAAAGGAGACGATCTGTGAAAAAGACATGCGCCGGCATATGAGTACGTCCTAACAAAGTTAAGAATCCATACACATAATACTCTAGTGCTACAATGCTAGCTAATATGATAGAAACAACAATAAATAAATTCAATTGTAATACTTTCATCACACTATAAACTAAATAAGCTAAAATCGGATAAGCAAAAATATATATCCCGACAAGTTCTGTGTATACGGTATCAAATAAGAAGCCAAATAATAGTCCGTAATAAATCCCTTGGACCGGACTATAATACACTGTAATAAAACATAAGACGATTATAAAGAAATGCGGTGCTGCTATACTGTCTTTCCAAAACACATCCGTTGGAACAACTGTAGCAAACATATTTTCAAATAGAAACACAAAAAGGAGCAAAAGAGGAAGAGCTGCTCTTTTTAATATCTTCATCATCTCTTCTTCTCCTCCTATTCTAATGGCGCTGAAGGTGTTGCACGTTTAGCAACCGTAATATGCTCTACGTCATTTAAATCAGCGGCAGGTTTTACATAAGCTGTTTTTGTTAAGCCATATGCATCCGGCTGAACATCAACGATTTTTCCAATTACAAGACCTTTCGGGAAAATATCACCAAGTCCAGATGTTACAACTAGTTGATCTTTTGCTACCGGTGCATCAGAGCCAATCTTTGTGAAAAGAAGTAATTGTTTTTCTTTGTCATAACCTTCAATCAAACCAAAGATTTTCTCTTGCCCTTGTACAATAGCAGAAACGCGATTTGTTCGGCTCATAGAACTTAGTAATTCTACTGATGATGTAAACTGAGATACACTTTTCACTCTTCCAACTAACCCTTGTGAAGTTACTACAGCCATATCTTTTTTAATTCCTTGCTGTGCCCCTTTATCAATTCCAATTAAATCGTACCATTTATCTGGATTACGAGAAACAACAGTAGCTGGAATTTCAGTATACCCGCTATTTAACTCTTTCTTACCAGTTAGCTCTTGTAGCTTCTTGTTATCATCTTCTAATTGTTTTACTTTCCCTGATAGACCTGCATAATTATCTAATTTTGCTTTTAATTCTTTATTCTCTTCATACGTGCGCTTTACATCCTCTACATTTTCGAAGAATCCAGCTACGTATTTCGCTGGCTTTTGGAATACACGTTCTACAACACCGACAGTGTCTTTAACAAACTGCTCTGGCCATGTTAAACTGTTCCGTTCTTTCAATGAGATTCCAATCAATGCCACGAGAAGAATAATACTAACCAACAAAACAATTAATCTTTTGTTTAAGAAAAACTGTGGCACGTTCACACCCTCTTAATTTCACTGATTTTTATTTTGCAATATTATCGAGCAGCAGTTTTGAAAAGATCGATATTGTCTAATGCTTTACCCGTTCCAATTGCTACGCAATCTAATGGATCTTCTGCAACAAGAACTGGCATTTTTGTTTCTTCACTAATTACTTTATCTAAGTTACGTAGTAATGCCCCGCCACCTGTTAATACGATACCGCGGTCCATAATATCAGCCGCTAATTCCGGTGGAGTTTTTTCTAACGTATTTTTAACTGATTCTACAATCGCATCTACTGTATCTTTTAATGCATCCGCAATTTCTTCTGGCTGAATTAGTACTGTTTTTGGTAAACCACTTACTAAATCACGACCGCGAATTTCCATAGGCTCGATACCTTCTGGCTCGCCTGCAGAACCAATTTCTAATTTTAATGCTTCAGCTGTTCTTTCACCAATCATTAAGTTATAGCTTTTCTTAATGTACTGAATGATTGAATCGTCCATATCATCACCAGCAACACGAACTGATTGGCTTGTTACAATACCACCTAAAGAAATAATTGCAACTTCTGTTGTACCACCACCGATATCAACAACCATACTACCAGTTGGTTCCCAAACAGGTAAGTTTGCACCAATTGCTGCTGCAAATGGTTCTTCGATAGGATAAGCATCACGAGCACCCGCTTGACGAGTCGCATCGATTACTGCACGTCTTTCTACAGCTGTAATACCAGATGGTACACATACCATTACATACGGCTTACGTGAAAAGAAACCGTTTGATTTTTGAGCTTGTTGAATGTAATATTTCATCATTGTTGCAGTTGTTTCATAATCAGCAATTACACCGTCTTTCATCGGGCGAAGTGCCACAACGTTCCCTGGTGTACGACCAATCATTTGTTTTGCGTCGCTACCTACAGCAACGATTTGTTTCGTATCAGTTTGTAACGCAACTACTGAAGGTTCACGTAAAACTACACCTTTTCCTTTTACATATACAAGCGTGTTCGCAGTTCCTAAGTCTATTCCAAGATCGCGAGTAAATCCACCAAATCCAAACATATTATTTATCTTCCTTTCTTGTTTTCACGGACTCATTTTTTCTTACTTTATATTATAAAAACAGTACGTTTTTTATATCTTTATCCTTTTTGTAGATAAATTTCTACAAAAAACTCATAAATCACATTATAAAACAAAATAAGTAAAAAGCATAGTCTTAAATATGACCTTTTTCCTTTAAACTCACGAATTTATGGTCACCTATTATAATATGATCAAGCACTTCAATTCCGATAATCTGGCCACATTCTACTAAGCGTTTTGTTACTTCAATATCTTCACGGCTCGGCGTGGGGTCTCCTGAGGGATGGTTATGGAGACATATGATAGAGGCTGCTGCACGACGGAAGGCTTCTTTAAAAACTTCCCTTGGGTGTACAATTGACGTGTTTAAACTTCCAATAAAGATCGTTTGCCTATGTATAACTTGATTTTTTGTATTTAAATATAAACAAACAAAATGCTCTTGTTGTAAAAAACGCATTTCTTCCATCATGTATTTCGCACAATCTTCTGGACTTCGAATACTATATCTATTTTGATATTCTAAACGTACCATTCTTCTACCTAGTTCAAAGGCCGCCATAAGTTGCGATGCCTTTGAAATCCCAACACCATGTATACTAATTAGCTCTTCTAATGTTGCATCTTTCAACATACGCAAGCCATCAAATTGGTGTAAAATTTTATCCGACAACTTTAAAACTGTTTCTTCTTTAGAACCTGTTCTGAGCAACACTGCGAGAAGCTCTCGATTTGATAAACTTCCAGCACCTTCTAACAATAAACGCTCCCGTGGTTGTTCTTCTCTTACAACATCACGAATACCGTTCATCTCTCCACCCCTTTATTTGTTCTCTCAAAGAAAACCCCATGCAATTTTACGCATGGGTTACATCAATATCAAATTGTTTTAATTCCCGAACGAGACGTGCAATTGGTAAGCCAACTACACTATAGTAGTCCCCTTGAATATGTTGAACGAAAATAGACCCTTTACCTTGAATCCCATAACTACCTGCTTTATCAAGAGGTTCTTTCGACGCGACGTATGTATCAATTTCCTCTTCTGTTAATTCCCAAAACGTAACTTCTGTACGCTCATAAAAAGTAACCGTTTTTTCTTTTGATATAATCGCAACACCTGTATACACTTCATGTGTTTTCCCTGATAGTAATTGTAACATCTCTTTCGCCTCATCCTCATTAGAAGGCTTACCAAGAATACGCGACTCATATGTAACAATTGTATCTGCACCTAACACAATGTGATCACTATTATTTTCTGCAACCGCTGATGCTTTTTGCAAGGCAAGCGACATTACAATATCAGAAGGCGATGAATATGCACCAATTGTTTCCTCTACTTCACTTACAACGATTTCAAATGGTACGCTAGCTAACTCAAGCAATTCCTTCCTCCGAGGTGACCCTGAAGCTAAAATTATTTTTTTCATATTTTCTCCTTCCTTTCTCACATGAAGCAGAACAATTTATATCAATCGTATCAAAGGAATAGTTTGCCCACAAATGAAAGAAATATTAATTTCTCTAACTAAAAATAACACTTCTTTATTGCATACGATTATATTCCTGTCATAGAGAAAGCACTTTGCTCTAAATTCAAAAGAAAAGAAAGAAGTACATGTACTTCTTTCTTACTCATTTTATTATCCTATCATTTCACTTTCTACGAAACAATTTTTTCATACGAGAGTAAGCCATCAATAATAACTTGATTTAATTTCGCCAAAGATTCCTTATCCATTTTCCCATCTTTTACTGTTTGTACAGCTACCGACGTATACATATACAGTTTCTTTGCTTCTTCTCGCTTCATACTTTTCCCTTCTTTTTCAATCACTTTCCATTCTTTTTCAATCGCTTCTATATCTTTTGCGCTGCTTTTTCCACCAACTTGTACGCTAGAAGCATATTTTGCTAAATGAGTGTATAATGGCTGCACTTTTGTTAAAAATGTTCCTACTTCTTTATCATCTTTCAGCAATGCTTTATCTGTTATATCCCAGTTCTTCTTTAAAACGGAGACACCATCATTTTTATACTTAGTCATTAATTGATTTATAGCCTGTTCATCGCTAGCAATACCAACAACTATTGCATACTTATCCCCGCTCGGTCTCAAAGCACCAATGCCCCCATTGCCTTTCCATTCTTCAAGAGCTGCCTGTCCTTTTTCTTCAGAAGAATAAAGCCCCCCTTGAACAAAAAATAATTTCATCGGATCCAATGACGTTCCTGCCTGCGCCTTTTGTTTTTCTTCTTTCGGTGCTGGTGTTTGTTCTGCCGTTCCACCCACCTTTGATTCTCCATTTCCAGTCGGCCTTGAAGCAGTTACTTCACTTCCTCCTGTTGTTCCTTGTCCAGTAAGTAAATGAAGCATCCCCATTCCAAACGCCGTACCGATAATAATTGCGGTTGCAACGATTGCAATTAATGTATTACTCCACTTCTTTCGGTATTTTTCCACAGACATTGATTTCGCTTTTTGAAACGGAACAACATTTTTCGGTCGTTCACTTTCTACTACCATCCATTCAAATTCATCTTTCTTCTTTTCCTCATACTTCGCTTCTGTTCCATTCACTTTCACTGAGATCGTTCGTGATTGCTTGTCCATACACTCACACCTCACCTCTTATCGTTGTCCGCATCATATCATATTCATTTCACAAAAAAACGAGATATTTGTCAGAGGAATTCGCCAAATAACCCTATATATTTATCTTATATGTATGCATTTGACTTCATTTGTAGAACAAAAAAACTAGATAGCAAAGACTATCTAGTTTTTCTCTCGAATATATTTTCGAACTTCAGAAATGAAATAAAGAGAACCTGTTATGATAAAAACATCATTTTTCCCTATCATTTCAACTTTTGTATCAATTGCCTCTTTCCAATTTTCAAAAACTAGTTTTGATTCTTTTTGCGAATATGATGCAAGCTTGTCGGCAGAAATAGCACGATCAAAGGCGAATGTTGTAAAAATAATTTCATCTGCAATGGTTTCTAATTGGCCTACCATGTTATGCAATTGTTTATCACCAAGGGCAGTAAATAAAACTATTACATTTTTATCTTTATAATGCGCTTCTACTGTTTTCACAAGGCTTTCAATACCTTCTGGATTATGAGCACCATCTATAATAATATCCGGGTTACTTTGTAGCTTTTCAAAGCGCCCAATCCAATACGCTTCCCGTAATCCCGTTCTTATTACCTCTTCCTCAATTAAAAATGATAAATATGTTTTTACATACATTACCGCCATAAGTGCTAGCGCTGCATTTCCTACTTGATGAATACCTTTCATTGAGATTTGCAAATCTTCAAATGCGGAAAAAGGACAAGTAAAATCAAACTGTTCCCCATCTTCGTTAGACTGTTTATGTAACACTGTAAAATGATTGCCAAGTTCGTATAAGTTTGCATGATTTTCCTTTGCAACATTTTGAATGACTTGCAAAGCTTCTTCATCTTGTACACCAGTAATTACCGGCACGCCAGACTTAATAATCCCCGCCTTTTCATATGCAATTTCTCCTAGTGTATTCCCTAAAATATGCATATGATCGTGACCGATATTCGTAATAATCGTGAGAACAGGGTGTATAACATTGGTAGAATCAAAACGTCCACCAAGCCCTGTTTCAAATAAAACAACATCACAGAAATTGACTTTACCGAAATAGCAAATTGCCATAACAGTAATAATTTCAAACTCAGTCGCTTCCCCTAAATCTGTCTCATCTAGCTTTTCAACGACTGGCTTTACCATCTTTACGAGTTCAGTAATCTCTTCATCTGCAATTGGTGTTCCATTCACACTAATGCGCTCATTAAATGTTTCGATGTAAGGAGAGGTAAACGTTCCTACCTTATATTTCGCGCCTTCTAACATGTAGCGCATATATGTTAACGTTGAACCTTTTCCATTTGTACCAGCAAGATGAACACATTTTATATGACGCTCTGGATTTCCGAGCTCTTCTAGCATCCAACTCATTCTTTCTAATCCTGGTTTAATACCAAATTTCAACCGGGTATGAATCCACCCTATCGCTTCTTCGTATGTATGTATCACGTATGCTTTTCCCCTTTCAAAAGACAACTTTCATAGTTCTATTATACGCAAAGAAAAGAGACTCACCAATATAGTGAGTCTCTAAAAACATTTTTACTTTTCAAGATCTGCTAGACGTTGACGAACTGCTTCGCGTTTTTCTAGGTAATCTTGCTCTTTCGCACGCTCTCCTTCAATAACCGCTGCAGGAGCTTTCGCTACGAAACCTTGGTTAGAAAGTTTCTTCTGTACACGTTCTACTTCTTTATCAAACTTCTCAAGTTCTTTCTCAAGACGAGCTCTCTCTTCATCAAGATTGATAAGATCAGCTAACGGTAAGAATAACTCCGCACCTGATACGATTGCAGTCATCGCTTTTTCTGGCGCTTGTAAATCCGTTTGAATTGTTAATTCACTTGGGTTACAGAAACGCTCAATGTAAGAGCTATTTTTCGTAAGTTGAGCAAGTACAGCCTCATCTTTTGCTTTAATTTGCATTTGAACTTTTTTGCTCATTGGCGTATTAACTTCTGCACGGATGTTACGAACAGAACGAATGATATCAACTAGAAGGTGCATTTCTGCTGCCGCTTCCGTATCTTGTAAATCTTCGCGAACTGTTGGCCACGCAGCTACTGTAATAGATTCGCCTTCATGCGGTAAATGTTGCCAAATTTTCTCTGTTACGAATGGCATGAATGGGTGTAATAGACGCATTGTTTGATCTAATACGTAAGCTAAAATAGAACGAGTTGTTTTCTTAGCTGCTTCATCTTCACCGTATAGTGGAAGTTTCGCCATTTCAATGTACCAGTCACAGAAATCGTCCCAAATGAAGTTGTATAATGAACGACCAGCTTCACCGAACTCATATTTATCCATGTTACGTGTTACACTCTCGATCGTTTCGTTTAAGCGAGTTAAGATCCACTTATCTGCAACTGATTTTTCACCAGTTAAATCGATTTCTTCATACTTCATGTCATCCATGTTCATTAATACGAAACGTGATGCGTTCCAAATTTTATTAATGAAGTTCCAAGTAGATTCTACTTTTTCCATGCTGAAACGTAAATCTTGACCTGGTGCACTTCCTGTTGATAAGAAATAGCGCATTGCATCTGCACCGTACTTCTCGATAACATCCATTGGGTCAATACCGTTACCAAGAGATTTACTCATCTTACGACCTTGCTCATCACGAACTAAACCGTGAATTAATACATCTTTAAATGGACGCTCGCCTGTAAACTCTAAACCTTGGAAAATCATACGAGATACCCAGAAGAAGATGATGTCATAACCAGTTACTAGTGCATCTGTTGAATAGTAACGTTTGAAGTCTGCTGAATCTTCATTTGGCCAACCAAGTGTTGAGAATGGCCATAACGCTGAACTGAACCATGTATCAAGTACGTCGTTATCTTGATTCCAGTTTTCAATATCTGCTGGTGCTTCTGTACCTACGTATACTTCACCAGTTTCTTTATGATACCAAGCTGGGATGCGGTGTCCCCACCATAATTGACGAGAAATACACCAGTCATGAATGTTTTCCATCCAGCGTAAATATGTGTTTTCAAAACGCTCTGGTACGAACGTTACTTTTTCTTCTTCTTTTTGTTGAAGTGCTACTGCTTTTTCTGCAAGTGGAGCCATTTTTACGAACCATTGTGTTGATAAGTAAGGCTCAACTACTGCACCGCTACGCTCACTATGACCTACTGAATGCATATGAGGCTCGATTTCTACTAATACGCCAGCTTCTTGTAAGTCTTTCACTAATTCTTTACGGCATTCGAAACGATCCATACCGTTATACTTACCAGCTTTCTCGTTCATCGATCCATCTTCGTTCATTACTAAGATGCGTGGTAAGTCATGACGGTTACCCACTTCAAAGTCGTTCGGATCATGAGCTGGTGTAATTTTTACAACGCCTGTTCCGAAGTCTTTTTCTACGTACTCATCAGCAATAATCGGAATCTCACGGCCTACGATTGGAAGTGTAACTGTTTTTCCGATTAAATGTTTGTAACGATCATCTTCTGGATGAACTGCTACCGCTGTATCACCAATCATCGTTTCTGGACGAGTAGTAGCAAGGCGAATGTGACCTGAACCGTCTGTTAACGGATAGTTCATATGGTAGAATGCACCTTGAACTTCTTTATGAATTACTTCAATATCAGAAAGAGCTGTGCGTGTTGCTGGATCCCAGTTGATAATATATTCACCGCGGTAAATTAAGCCTTTTTCGTATAATTGAACGAATACTTTATTAACCGCATCAGATAAACCTTCGTCTAATGTGAAACGTTCGCGAGAATAGTCTAGCCCTAAACCAACTTTCCCCCATTGTTGACGAATGTGAGAAGCGTACTCTTCTTTCCACTCCCAAGCTTTTTCAAGGAATTTCTCACGGCCAAGATCGTAACGTGAAATACCTTCTTCACGAAGTTTTCCTTCTACTTTCGCTTGTGTTGCGATACCAGCATGGTCCATTCCTGGAAGCCATAACACATCGTATCCTTGCATACGCTTCGTACGAGTTAAAATATCTTGAAGAGTTGTATCCCAAGCATGACCTAAGTGTAACTTACCAGTTACGTTCGGAGGTGGAATTACAATTGTATACGGTTGTTTCTTCTCGTCTCCTGTTGCTTCAAAATACTTGCCTTCAAGCCACCATTGATAAAGGCCTTCTTCAACGGACATATGATCATATTTAGTTGGTAAATTCTTTTCCGTGTTTGACATTATTTTCCCTCCTTAAAATAAAAAATGTCCCTCATCCAAAAAGGACGAGGGACATCGCGGTACCACCTTTATTTACAAACAAATTCATAATTTGCTTATACTCTTAATTTGATAACGGACAAATCCGTCTTTTCCTAATGAGAACTATTCCGTTCAGAAAAGATGCTCCAGGGCTACCTTCTAACATAACTATCTAGAGAATCTCCCAGCTAATGATTCTCCTCTCTGAAGACGTTTCATGTTATACTCTTCCCCTTCAAGGCATTTATATGATTGTTAATTATTATATACAATAGTGTAAAAAACGAAACCTTATTCGTCAAGATAAATTTAAAACTATGGCTTTTCGGGTGAATACAAAAAAGATAAGTAGCATTCTCTACTTATCTTCTTTATCCCGCTATTTGCGGGCAGTAAGACCCCCACCTCAAAATTCAACTGAAGCAAAGAAGTTAGATGGGAGCCACCCACTGATTAAAGTTTCACTTTACCCGTTCCCTTGCTGGGCAGCTTGTAATTGTGACAGGAAATATTCTATATTGCTAACGAGCCAATGCGATTGTTGCAAACTCTTTACTTCGCGCAGTTCATTTTCCTCGCTGCGATTATCTTTTCTTTTCCTATAAGACCCGATTTGTCGAATAAATTGTGATGGATACGTCATATAAGCAAACATGAGAAGTTGCTCTTCTTTCGTAAATGGAAAATTTTTTTGATACATTTGATACCATTCAAACCGATCACTTCTTGCGATTGGATATGTGTTTAAAGACCGCGAATAAAAACCTACTATATCTTGCACAGGCGTTGCAAACTTCGATTTTTCCAAACTAATAAAATAGCCATTCCGCTCATAGTCAAATAAAAAATGATTAAGCGACACGTTACCATGCACAAAAGTAATACGTGTTTTCTCTTTTTCTTTCATCGCATCGTTCCACTCATTTAATTGCTTCGTTGCAAATTCACGCGCTCTCATTACATGATGATAGTACGTGCAATATTGTAATTCAAACGGAGACATATACCATTTCGATTCAGATTCTACGAGAAACTCTTCTAACATCTCACCATCATTTTCCCAGCGATCGGATATAGTTGTATAATGTTTTTCTAAATCTTCTTCCGTATATGTTTCTTCCTTCACAGTTTTTTGATGCAACGTTCCGAGTGTCTGAAACATTTTATGGTATTGATCATTGTCTTCGCCGTTTCCTTCTGCACGTTCTAACCAAGGCATTAAATAATAATTATACGTCCCGTCACTTAAAATATAATTTCCATCCGTCGCATGGTATATAGGTACATAATTTGAAAAACCTTTCTCCTTCAAATATTGAATATGATGCAGAAAATTATTCCGCTCTAACTTTCTGCCTTCTATTTTCTTGAGTGCATATGGACCTTGATTCGTATAAATTTTCATTACACTTCCGTGCTCTTCCATATGCTGCGTATCCAATCTATATTGCCTCACGATAGGTTCATAGTGATTTCGTAATTCAATATCCATACGAATAACCCTTTCTATTCAAAACATAGCCTCTAAGAAAAGAAGCGAGTGAAAACACTCACTTCCTTATTTCGCCTTTACCCTTGAAACGGGAATATAAATAATTTGCCCCGTATTTAAAAATATATCTTCTGTTTGATTGACACGGTACACATTTTGTACAGACGTTTCATAACGTTCTGCAATAGATTCAATTGTATCCCCTTCTTGCACGAAATACATTCTTAACTTTGTAAATTCTTCTTCCGGTTCTTTCGTAAATAGTTTTGTTAAATAAAGCGCATTTTCATCTCGCTGTGAGTACTCTTCTTCTTGTTCTTCCTGCTTTTTCGCTTTTTCTTTCTTGAAATCTTTTCGCCCAAACAATTCAAATTGCGGCGTTGTTTCTTGCTCCGCTTCACGCTCCACAAATTCATGTTCTTCTATTTTCTCTTCTTCTAATTCCTGTTCTTTTCTTTCCTCTAACTGGAACGGTTCAAATGCGTAATCTTCCCACTCATCTGATTCCTTATATGTTGGTTCTTCTACATGCGGCGCCGGTCTATTTTCATCCTCTTGCGCTGAATCTTCTTCTAACTCCGCATACACCGTCTCTTCCTCTTCAGCTTCATCCTCGCTTCTCTCTTCATCACATAAACCGGTAATAGATATATCCGCTAATAATTGTAAGCAACCATTTTCCTTTAATTCATAATCAAATTCCTCAATTGATACATATAGTTCTTCAATTACTTTCACTCGATTTCTCGGAATTGATATTTCAAGCGGAAAGGAATGAACAAGTTCATTAACCCCATCTTCCCTTGTTTCTACATAATCAATTGACTTTGCTGGCGATAGTTCTCTTAATGAATACGCCGAATCATCTTTTCGTGCAACATACTCTCCCGTTAAATCTAATTGCCCTCTCACAATTACTTCATGATCAAGCTCTTCTATCTCAACGTCTGGATCTAACGAAATTGACAAAAGTTCATCGACTTCCTGTCCCTTTTGGAACCAAACAGATTCTTTTAATGAAAATCGTAACGAATGATCTGCAGCCACTTCTTTTCCCCCTCCCAAACTATATGTCATTACAGATTTATGTAGGGAAAGCTTACTTTATGAATAAAAAAAATCGCTCCCCTTATGGAGAGCGATTTTTCTCTAATACATTATTTTAATTTTGACATTGCAATTTCAGCTGCTGCAATCGTCGCCTCAATATCTGCGTCACTATGTGCTGTCGATAAGAATAAACCTTCGAATTGAGATGGCGGTAAGAATACACCTTGTTCTACCATTTCACGATAGTAAGCCGCAAAGAATTCTAAGTTTGAAGATTTTGCTGCATCGTAATTAATAACGGGCTCATCTGTAAAGAAAATACCAATCATAGAACCTGCACGGTTAATATGATGCGGAATGCCATGTTTTTCAGCTACTTTACGTAATCCAGCTTCTAACATTTCAGCTTTACGCTCAAATTCTACATATGATTCTGGCGTTAACTGTACTAACGTTTCATAACCTGCTGCCATTGCAAGTGGGTTACCTGATAAAGTACCAGCTTGGTAAATCGGTCCGCTTGGCGCAACTTGGCGCATAATTTCTGCTTTACCACCGTACGCTCCTACTGGTAAGCCACCACCGATTACTTTACCTAAACAAGTTAAATCAGGTGTTACACCGTAGTAACCTTGTCCACAGTTATAAGCAACACGGAACCCTGTCATTACTTCATCAAAAATAAGCAGTGCACCGTTTTGTTCTGTTACTTCACGAAGCCCCTCTAAAAATCCTGGTTGCGGAGGAACTACACCCATATTCCCTGCCACTGGTTCTACAATTACACAAGCAATATCATCACCGAATTGTTCAAAAGCGTATTTCACACTTTCTAAATCATTATAAGCTACTGTAATCGTATTTTTCGCTACACCTTCTGGTACACCAGGGCTATCTGGTAAACCTAAAGTCGCCACACCAGAACCAGCTTTAATTAATAACGAATCACCATGACCGTGGTAACAACCGATAAATTTCAAGATTTTATTACGACCTGTATAACCACGAGCTAGACGTAGTGCACTCATTGTCGCTTCCGTTCCAGAGTTAACCATACGCACAATCTCAATTGATGGTACGCGCTCAATAACAAGTTTCGCTAATTTATTTTCAATTTCTGTTGGTGCACCGAAGCTTGTACCTCTTTCAGCAACTGATTTTAACGCTTCTACCACACGATCATTTGCATGACCATGAATTAAAGGCCCCCATGATAATACGTAGTCGATGTATTCATTCCCATCAATATCATATACTTTAGAGCCTTTTCCACGCTCCATAAACAACGGATTCATCCCAACAGATTTAAAAGCACGAACCGGGCTATTTACGCCACCAGGCATTAAGTCTTGTGCCTCTTCAAACGCCGCAATCGACTTATCAAACTTTTTCATTATTTAGCGCCTCCTTCTTGTAACCATTTTGCTGCATCTTTCGCATGATACGTAATAATTAAGTCTGCTCCTGCACGTTTCATACTAATTAATTTTTCAAGAACAACTTCTTTTTCATTAATCCAGCCATTTTGCGCTGCCGCTTTAATCATCGAATATTCACCACTTACGTTGTAAGCAACGATTGGTAAATTGAAGTTATTTTTCACATCACGAATGATATCTAAGTAAGAAAGAGCTGGCTTTACAATTAAGAAATCAGCACCTTCCATTACATCTGATTCTGCTTCACGGAATGCTTCCATACGGTTCGCTGGGTCCATTTGATATGTTTTACGGTCACCAAATTGCGGTGCACCGTGCGCAGCATCACGGAATGGCCCATAAAATGCTGATGAATATTTCACAGCGTACGACATAACTGGCACGTGTCCAAAACCATTTTCATCTAATGCATGGCGAATTGCTGTTACGAAGCCGTCCATCATGTTTGATGGCGCAATAATGTCCGCTCCTGCTTTCGCTTGACTTACAGCTGTTTTCGCAAGAACTGCAAGAGACTCGTCATTTAAAATAATACCATCTTCAATTACACCGCAATGACCATGGCTTGTAAATTGACATAAACATGTATCCGCAACTACTACTAGCTCAGGGAAATCACCTTTAATTTGTTGAATAGCACGTTGTACAATTCCATGATCACAATATGCTGATGATCCAACTTCATCCTTTTCAGCAGGTAAACCAAATACAATAACAGAACGAATACCTAAATCAACAACTTCTTGCATTTCAGCTTGCAATAAATCTAAAGACATTTGATATACGCCTGGCATAGAAGGAACTTCATTACGAACATTTTCACCTTCTAATACAAAAATAGGGTAAATAAAATCTTCCGTATGTAAAAACGTTTCACGTACAAGCGCACGCATGCCCCCGCTTTGTCTTAAACGACGATGACGATTAAATTGTAAAGAGTTCATAGATTTCTGTCCCCATTCTTTCATTTTATAGATTCACAAACACATTGTAGCAATGCTTCTACAGTGTACTCTTTCGGCACAATAACAGACGGAAAATAACGAATTGCCTCTTTTTCCGTAATAGGTCCTATACAAGCAATTGTACATTTTTTTGTCCATTCTCTCCAGTTTGTACCCTCAAGTAAACGAACAAAACTAGTAACAGTTGAAGGGCTCGTAAATGTAATAATGTCTACTTCTCCTAACTTCAACGCTGCTATAAGCTCTTGCTTTTTTTCTATATTCACTTTCGTACCGTATACGATTAACTCATCTAGAGAAACACCAATTTCCCGAAGTTTAACTGGTATTACATCTCTTGCTAAATTTCCTTTTGGAAATAAAATACGTTCATTTCCACTTAATTCTTTTAGAAACTCTTCTGCAAATGCTTCTGCAACAAATGAAGTTGGAACAAAATGAACTTGATAGCCCCTTTTTTCTAACTCTAATTTTGTTTTCACACCTACCGCAGCGATTTTAATGGTTAGTGGTAGTTTCTTTTTCAAACTATCTAGAAAAAAAGCTACACCATTTCTGCTCGTAAAAATAACCCAGTCATACGAATGTAGCTGCCCTTCAATATGTTGAATTTGCCTATGAGACATACCTTCCATACGCAAAAGCGGAATTTCCAATGGAATTCCGCTCTTTTCTTTCACTGCTACACTCATTTGTTTCGCTTGATGCTGGGCACGTGTAATCAATACCGTTTTTCCAGCGAGAGCGTTCATATTTATTGTTGCTCCTTATTTGCAGCAAGAATGAGTTCTTTGGCGCCTTGTTTAATTAAACGGTCCGCGGCCTCTAACCCTACTTCTTCAGGATTAGTACCCACTACTGTTTCTTTTAATAAAACAGAACCATCCATAGAGCCGACAAGAGCTGTTAATTCGATTGCATCGTTTTCTGTAAGGGTTGCATATCCAGCGATTGGAACTTGGCATCCACCTTCAAGTTTATGAAGAAATACTCGCTCCGCTGCCACTGTTCTTTCTGTTATCGCATCATTAATATGCGCTAACAACTGCAATAAATCCTTATCATCCTCACGACATTCAATCGCTAATGCACCTTGTCCTACAGCAGGTACACATAACGTTTCATCTAAATGTTCTGTAATAACTTCATCATCCCAGCCCATTCTTTGTAATCCAGCTGTCGCTAAAATAATCGCATCGTAATCCTCTTCTTTTAATTTACGTAAACGTGTATCAATATTTCCGCGAATCCACTTCACTTGTAAATCTGGTCTCGCAGCGAGTAGCTGTGCACTACGTCTTAAACTACTCGTACCTAAAATAGCACCTTCCGCTAACTCTTTAAACAATGCTCCATTTTTTGAGATAAAAGCATCACGAGGGTCAACACGCTTTGGTGTACAGCCAATCATTAACCCTTCTGGAAGTACGGCTGGCATATCTTTCATACTATGTACAGCCATATCGATTTCTTTCGTAAGTAACGCATGCTCAATTTCTTTAACGAACAAACCTTTTCCGCCTACTTTTGAAAGAGTAACATCTAAAATCACATCACCTTTAGTGACAATTTCTTTCACTTCAAATTCATATGGTAAGCCAAGTGCTTTTAACTGATCAATAAACCAGTTTGTTTGCGTTAATGCTAGCTTACTCTTTCGTGAACCTACAATAATTTTGCGCATAATTCTCTCTCCTCATTATAAATACCAAAAGTGGAAATTAGATAAACTACTTAATAGAAAAATGTTAACTAACATTACGAGAAAGGCCCCTACATTCCACAGTACTATTTTCTTCCCTTGCAACACATCAGCCGCTCTTAAATACAAGCCCGCACAATATACAAATAGAACGACAAACGAACCAATTACTTTCGTATCATACCAATGAAAATTATCCAATTTTGTATATCCCCATATGCACCCTAATAAAATTGCTAGTAAGAAAAATGGAACAGAAAATAAATTTAATCCGTAAGACGTAGATTCAAGCTTCGGTAAATTCCCTAACCTTCTTAATCTCGCATTCCACTTTTTCTTTTTTAATAGGCGATATTGCAGTAAATACATAATAGAAAAAATAAACGATACCGTAAACGTTGCATAAGAAATAATCGCCATTCCAACATGCACGTATACAAGTTCTGAAACTAATTGCTCTGCAAGTACTGGCGACATCTTTCCGAGCGGTGTAAAAATAGAAAAAGCGCTTACGCCAAATGCAACAACATTTGTAAAGAAGACTAAAAAGTCAACGCGCATAAATCGATTTATGACTAACGACATCGTAATCAATAACCAAACATAAAAATAAATCCCTGATAATAAAGTTAAAATGGGATTCGTTTCTGAATCTGTCGCCCTAAGCAACATAAAAATAGACTGCAATACCCACACAATCGAAAGTAACCAAAAAGCAAATCGGTTCGCCTTTCGGTTACTTTGGAAATAATCTATAAAATATAAACTAATGCTACAAGCATATAAAATAATTGCAATATGATAAATAATACTGTTATTTAAAAAACTCATCCGATCATCCTTCCAAATTATAAAGATGGAACGGATGGTGTCCACACTCTTTTATGTTCTACTTCTTCCGCACGACTCTCTACTTCTTCCGTTTCTAAATCGAAAATCTTCGCAAATAACGCTAATTTTTCGCTCGCTCCCTCTTCAGCAGCTATTTCTTTCGCTACTAAAATTGGGTCTTTTAATAATTGATTAATAATACTTTTCGTATGCTTACTAATGACTTTTTTCTCACGATCACTAAGGTTTGGTATTTTTCGTTCAAGACTTTCCATCGTTTCGCTTTGGATTACAAGTGCCTTATCACGAAGAGCTGCTATTAACGGAACAACACCAAGTGTACTTAACCACGTTTTAAATAGAACAATTTCCTCTTCAATCATAAATTGAATTTTCTCCGCTTCTTTCAAACGCTCAGCACGATTTGCTTCCACTACTCCTTGCAGATCATCAATGTCATATAAGAAAGAACCTTCTAACTCATCAATCGCTGGATCAATATCACGTGGTACTGCAATATCAACCATAAATAAAGGACGACCAGAGCGCATTTTCTCTACCTTTGTCATCATCTCTTTCGTAATGACATACTCTGATGCACCAGTTGAACTAATTAAAATATCTGCTTCTAATAATGCACATTGTAGTTCGCTTAACGATTTTGCATGTCCCATATATTTCTCAGCCATTACTTCTGCTTTCGAAAGCGTCCTATTCATAACTGTTACTTTACGAGCACCACTTCCATATAAGTTTTGCAATGCAAGTTCGCCCATTTTACCAGCACCAAGAATAAGCACGTGACAATCCGTTAACTCGCCAAATATTTTCTTTCCAAGCTCAACAGCAGCATAACTAACAGACATCGCACTTTCACCAATTGTTGTTTCTGAGTGGGCACGTTTTGCTAATGTAATGACTTGCTTAAACAATTCATTAAAAATTGTGCCTGTTGCTTTAACTTGTTGTGCTTCTAAAAAGCTATCTTTTATTTGGCCTAAAATCTGTGTTTCTCCAACTACCATAGAATCTAAACCGCACGTTACGCGGAATAAATGGTCTATTGCACCATCTTGTTCAAAAATAGTTAAATATGGTGCGACTTCTTCTATTTCAAGCTGAAACCAATCAGCTAAAAATTTCTTAATATAATACCGTCCCGTGTGTAATTGATCGACAACAGCATAAATCTCAGTGCGATTACAAGTTGATACAATGACATTCTCTAACACGCTCTTTTGATTTTGTAATGTAGTCATCGCTCGCTCTAGCTCTGCTGCCTGAAATGTGAGTTTCTCACGAAATTCTACAGGGGCTGTTCGATAATTTACACTAACAACAAGAATATGCACGCAGCATGTCCCCCTTCACCCGTTTTATCACTTTATCTACTATCATAATACAACTTTCCTCTTATGAATCTGACAATCGTGTGAACAACCGATTATTTTTTAATTATTCTCCGTATGTAATAAAGGAGATTCAGCAAACTAATAAAAAAAATCCTACTTTATAATGATTATAAATTAACAACTCTATTTGTACGTTACCAAAAAAAGTCCTCATAATCAAGTGATGGAAACTATTCCATATAAATTATAACATCATCTTTCCTATCTTCTTTCATCATGAAGGAAAATATGTATGATTGTTCCAAAATGTAGCAAACACTTTCTCAATACAATGTATTTGACATTTTATTTCTTTTTCGTTATATTGATTTTACAAAATTAAATTGTGCACAACTTAATCAGAAGGGAGTTATGTATGACAGAGGACTCTTTGCATCTAGATAACCAACTTTGTTTTTCTATTTACGCCTGTTCTAGAGAGGTTACTCGTTTTTATCGACCTTATTTAGAAGAAATGGGTATTACGTATCCCCAGTACATTACTTTACTCGTACTATGGGAGCAAGATAGACTAACAGTAAAAGAAATTGGAGAACGTCTATTTTTAGATTCCGGTACGTTAACACCTATGTTAAAACGAATGGAATCATTAACACTTGTAAAACGTGTTCGTTCCAAAGAAGACGAGCGAAAAGTTTGTATTGAATTAACAGAACAAGGCAAAAATTTAAAGGAAAAGGCTTGTTCATTACCGACAACAATGGCTACAAACTTAGGAATTACAGAACAAGAATATCGCTCTTTATTAATTCAACTAAATAAACTAATTGAAACAATGAAAACAATTAATGATGGAAAAGGGGAATAAATATGGATAAATTATATACTGCTTCAGTAACAGCAACAGGTGGAAGAAATGGGAAAGTAGTTTCAGATGATGGCATATTAAATCTTGATGTGAAAATGCCGAAAGCACTAGGTGGTGCAGGCGGAGAAGCAACAAATCCAGAACAACTATTTGCAGCTGGTTATGCAGCTTGTTTCGATAGTGCATTACAACTTGTCATTCGTACAAAACGTGTGAAAGTAGAAAGTACAGAAGTAACTGCTCACGTTTCTATCGGAAAAGATACAGATGGTGGTTTTGGCCTATCTGCCGTGCTTGATGTACATGTCGCTGGCGTTTCACATAGCGAAGCACAAGAACTTGTAGAAGCGGCTCACGGTGTATGTCCTTACTCTAAAGCAACACGAGGTAATATTGAAGTTACATTAAACGTACGTTAACAGCTTATATAAAGAAAAAAACGCGCGACATTCGTCACGCGTTTTTTGTTTTTGTCATTTTATGAATTGCCTTCCACGCTTCTTCTTTTCCAAGTCCTGTTTCAGAAGAGAATAGAACGATTTCATCGCCAATTTCAACAGCAAGCGTTTCTTTTACAACTTTTAAATGCTTTTGCCATTTCCCTTTCGGGATTTTATCAGCTTTCGTCGCAATAATAATTGTTGGGATTTCATAATGCTTTAAGAAATCATACATCATCACGTCATCACTTGTTGGTTGGTGACGTAAATCAACTACTAATACAGCTGCGTCTAATTGCTTACGCGTTGTAAAGTACGTTTCAATCATTTTCCCCCATGCCGCGCGCTCCGACTTAGACACTTTCGCATATCCATAACCTGGAACGTCAACAAAATGCATCATCTCATTGATTAAGAAAAAGTTCAGCGTTTGCGTTTTTCCTGGTTTAGAAGAAATACGCACTAACTTTTTACGATTTAAAATTTTATTAATAAAGGAAGACTTCCCGACATTTGAACGACCTGCTAATGCAATTTCTGGTAAATCACTGTCTGGATATTGTTCTGGTTTAACAGCACTAATTACAATATCTGCTTTTGTTACTTTCATTGTTTCACTCCTACTAATGCGTGCTCCAATACTTCATCTAAATGAGATGCAAGCACAAACGTAAGGTTTTCTTTTACGCTCTCTGGAATATCATCTAAATCTTTCTCGTTTTCTGCTGGCAAAATAATTTTTGTTAAGCCTGCGCGGTGAGCACTTAATGTTTTTTCTTTTAAGCCACCAATTGGTAATACACGACCACGAAGTGTAATTTCACCTGTCATACCTACTTCTTTACTTACAGGAATACCTGTTAGTGCAGAAATAAGTGCCGTTGCCATCGTAATACCTGCTGACGGTCCATCTTTCGGAACTGCTCCTTCTGGAACATGAATATGAATATCATTTTTCTCATGGAAATTCGGATCAATCTGAAGCTCTTCTGCACGAGAACGTATATAACTAAACGCAGCTTGTGCTGATTCTTTCATAACATCCCCAAGTTTCCCTGTTAAAATTAGTTTCCCTTTTCCTGGCGCTACAGAAACTTCAATTGCAAGTGTATCGCCGCCTGCTGCTGTGTAAGCTAGACCTGTTGCCATACCAACTTGGTCTGTTTTTTCAGCTTGCCCATAACGGAATATGTGTTTACCAAGTAAATCAACAATCTTTTTCTCTGTCACAACGATACGTTTACGTTCTGCTGTAACGATAATTTTCGCTACTTTACGGCAAACTTTTGCAATTTGGCGTTCTAGCGTACGAACACCAGCCTCACGTGTATAATAACGAATAATTTCAAGAAGTGCTTCATCGCGCACTTGTAAATTACCTTTTCGTAAGCCATGCTCTTTTAATTGTTTCGGCAGTAAATGCTCGCGAGCAATGTGTACTTTTTCAAGTTCTGTATAGCCAGCAATCGAAATGATTTCCATACGGTCAAGTAATGGACCTGGAATACTTGAAAGTGTATTAGCAGTTGCTACAAACATAACTTTCGATAGATCATATGGTTCTTCAATGTAATGATCACTGAAGTTATGGTTTTGTTCTGGATCTAATACTTCAAGTAATGCTGCTGATGGATCTCCACGGAAATCGTTAGACATTTTATCAATCTCATCTAATAAGAAGACTGGATTAACTGTTTTCGCCTTTTTCATACCTTGAATAATGCGTCCTGGCATTGCTCCAACATATGTACGGCGGTGACCACGAACTTCAGATTCATCACGCACACCACCAAGAGATACACGGACAAAGTTACGATTCAATGAGGTTGCAATTGAACGTGCTAACGAAGTTTTTCCGACCCCAGGAGGGCCTACTAAACAAAGGATAGGTCCTTTTAATGAATTCGTTAACTTCTGTACAGCTAAATATTCAAGTACACGCTCTTTCACTTTTTCAAGACCGTAATGATCGTTATTTAAAATCTCTTCCGAATGAGCAAGATCAATTATATCTTCTGTTGCCTCTGTCCACGGAAGCGCTAATAACCAATCAATATAATTGCGAATAACACCACTCTCCGCAGAACTTGCTGGTAACTTTTCATAACGATCTAATTCTTTCAGCGCAGCCTTCATTGTTTCTTCAGGCATTCCTGACTGTTCAATTTTTTCACGAAGTTCTTCTACTTCTCCGCCCTTACCTTCTTTGTCGCCAAGTTCAGTTTGAATCGCCTTCATTTGCTCACGTAAGAAATATTCTTTTTGCGTGCGCTCCATTGAACGTTTCACTTGTTGCCCAATTTTCTTTTCTAGGCTAAGTAACTCTTGTTCATCTTGAATAATTGAAATAAGTGTATGTAATCGTTCTTTTACAGATACAATCTCTAGAATCTCTTGTTTCTGCTTCGTTTTAATCGGCAAGTGAGAAGCAATTAAATCAGCTAATCTCCCTGGTTCCTCTACATCAGCTACCGTTGCAAATGTTTCATTTGAAACTTTTTTCGAAACTTTAATATATTGTTCGAAATGCTCCAGTAACGTACGCATAAGAGCTTTCTCTTCTAAATCATCTTCTACTTCTTCAGTTACCGTTTTAATAGACACTTGTACTACATTTTCTTCTTCGATAAACTCTATTACTTCTGCTCTATGTAAACCTTCCACAAGGACACGAAGCGTACCGTTCGGCAATTTTAGCATTTGCTTTACTTTCGCCACTGTACCTACACTATATATGTCATCTTCTTTCGGATCATCGATATTCATTTCTTTTTGCATTGCTAAAAAGATGATATTTTCATCCATTGCCGCCTGCTCTAGTGCTTGTATCGATTTATCACGTCCTACATCAAGATGCAAAACCATCGTTGGATATACGAGAACGCCTCTTAATGGTAGGAGGGGCACGATTCTTTCGTTCGTATTCATACTAGACATAGCACCTCCATAATAAATTAAACTCCTGTTCAACTATTTTATATTACAATACACCTAGATGCAATTGCTGAGATTCCTCGCAATTGTAAATAGCTTGTTTTTCTATCTCACGAAAAGAAAAAAGACTCCGATTAAGCATACAAACTTAAACGAAGTCTGGCAAATTTTATTATTGTTTATTTTTACATAGATTGTGCATCTGTTTCGTCTACGTTAGTATGTACATCTAGCTCTCTATGCATATTTTCTTGCATAAACGTTAACTCAAATACTTCTTTTAACTTACGGACAGGAATAATTTCAATTCCCTTTATCGTATACAAAAATGGTTGCATATTTTCAGCAGGAATAATGACTTTCTTAGCTCCCGCTTTTTTCGCAGCTTTTATTTTTGCGTACACGCCACCAATAGGCTTTACTTCTCCGTGTATACTTATTTCACCTGTCATCGCTACTTCATTATTTACATATGTGCGATGCACCGCAGAATATACACCTGTTGCCATAGCGATTCCTGCAGAAGGTCCATCAATTGGGATACCACCTGGAAAATTAATATGTATATCGTATCCTTCTGGCAACACATCTAAAGAACGAAGTACTGTTAATACATTATCAACAGAGCCTTTTGCCATACTTTTACGGCGAATCGATTTCGTTTGACTACCAATACTTTCTTCTTCTACAATTCCGGTAACATTTACCGATCCTTTATCTTTCGCCGGAATTGCTGTTACTTCAATTTCTAATAACGCACCTGTATTTGGTCCGTATACAGCAAGACCATTTACAAGACCAATCCTTGGAATCGGATAAATGTGCTTTTCGTATTTCGGTGTAAGCTGACTTGAGTGAACAACCCACTCTATATCTTCATCTTTAATGAAAGAACGTTCTTCATTTATCGCCATACCAGCAGAGATTTGCACAAGATTAATCGCTTCTCGTCCATTTCTTGCATACATCCCAATCATTTCAATACCATTTTCACCTATTTGCATTTCTACTTTTTCCGCGGCATTTTTCGCTACTTTTTGAATTTCTTCCGTATCTAATTCACGGAAAAATACTTCTAAGCAACGTGACCGAATAGCAGGAGGAATTTCCTCTGGCGAACGTGTCGTTGCTCCAACTAAGCGAAAATCTGCCGGTAAGCCTTTTTGAAAAATATCATGTATATATGTTGGGATCATCGTATTTTCTTCACTATAGTACGCACTTTCTAAAAATACTTTTCGATCTTCTAACACCTTTAACATTTTGTTCATTTGAATCGGATGGAGTTCGCCAATCTCATCAATAAACAAAATACCACCATGCGCATCTGTTACAGCACCTTTTTTCGGTTGCGGAATACCTGCTTGCCCCATCGCCCCAGCACCTTGATAAATCGGATCATGCACCGAACCAATTAAAGGGTCTGCGATACCACGTTCATCAAACCGAGCTGTCGTCGCATCAAGTTCAATAAATGTTGCATTCGTACGAAATGGAGATTTAGGATTTCGTTTCGCTTCTTCTAATACAAGACGTGCTGCCGCTGTTTTCCCAACACCTGGCGGGCCATATATGATTACATGTTGCGGATTCGGACCACAAAGAGCCGCTTTTAACGACTTAATCCCGTCCTCTTGCCCTACAATATCTAAAAAGGATGTAGGACGCACCTTTTCTGCTAGCGGCTCTGTTAAAGAAATCTCACGCATTTTACGAAGCTGTTCTAATTCTTTTTTCGATTCTCGATCAATTGAAACTTTTTGTGTTCGTTGATTTCGAAGTAAATGCCAGAAATACAATCCGACAATTACACCAAAAACAAGTTGAACAACTAAAAATATATTTGTCCAGCTCATTATTTATTTCCTCCCGCAATATTTTATCTCTTAGTATTTCCGCGGAGGAACATAGCTAAACATAAAGAAAAACAGCAATTATAAAAATTGCTGTTTCCCTTTCGCATTATGCAGATGTTTTTGTATCAAGTACAGTACCGTCTTGTAACACCAATTTTGGCGGCTCATTATCAGCTACTGTTTCTTTTGTAAGAATACACTTCTCGATATCTTTACGAGATGGAAGTTCGAACATTACATCAAGCATTAAGCCTTCAATAATAGAACGAAGTCCACGAGCACCCGTTTTACGTTCAATTGCTTTTTTCGCAATTTCGATTAGTGCACCTTCTTCAAACTCTAACTCAACATCGTCAAGCTCCAATAGTTTTTGGAATTGCTTAACAAGTGCATTTTTCGGTTTCGTTAAAATATCAACAAGAGCATCTTCATCAAGTGGCTCTAGGTTCGCAATAACTGGAAGACGACCGATAAACTCTGGAATTAAACCAAATCTTAAAAGATCCTCTGGTAATACGTGAGATAAAACATGCTTCTCATTTACATCAGCATTTTTCTTCTCAGAACCAAATCCAATTACTTTTTCACCAAGACGACGTTTAATAATCGGCTCAATGCCATCAAACGCTCCACCACAAATGAATAAGATGTTCGTTGTATCAATTTGAATAAACTCTTGGTGCGGATGCTTACGACCACCTTGAGGTGGAACGCTTGCTACAGTACCTTCTAAAATTTTCAGAAGTGCCTGCTGCACACCTTCACCAGATACATCACGTGTAATTGATGGATTTTCGGACTTACGTGCCACTTTATCAATCTCATCAATATAAATGATTCCTTTTTCCGCTTTCTCTACATCATAATCAGCTGCTTGAATTAATTTTAGTAAGATATTTTCTACATCTTCCCCAACATATCCAGCTTCTGTTAAAGATGTTGCGTCCGCGATTGCAAATGGAACATTTAAAATACGCGCTAACGTTTGTGCCAGTAATGTTTTACCACTACCTGTTGGCCCGATAAGTGCGATATTACTCTTCGCTAATTCTACATCATCAATTTTGCTGTTAGAATTAATGCGTTTGTAATGGTTATATACCGCTACCGCTAGTGCTTTTTTCGCGCTATCTTGCCCGATGACATACTCATCTAAGATTTCACGAATTTCTACCGGTTTCGGTACATCTTTGAATTCTACTTCTTCGTCCTTCGCAAGCTCCTCTTGTACAATTTCAGTACAAAGTTCGATACACTCGTCACAAATGTAAACACCTGGACCTGCCACTAACTTTCGAACTTGCGTTTGTGTTTTACCACAGAAAGAACATTTTAATTGCCCTTTTTCATCATTAAATTTAAACATATTTTCACACCCCTTACAAAGTGCTAACCTCTTGCCTTCGTATGTACACGATAAATGTATCGTATGTAAATACATATTATGTCACTACGTGGCGAGAAATACAAATAATATGACTAGTTATGTACAAATAAAAAAATTTAAAACTTTTGAAATATGTATATTCGACTTGTAAAGGAACTTTTCCTTCTCCATCGAAAAGTTTTATAAATATATTTCTATATTTATAAAACAAGGCACGATTAAAATCGTGCCTTGTTATTTTATTATGCAGCGTTTTCTACTAAGAAGTCTACAGCTTTACGTACTTTAAGATCTTCAGCTAAAGCGTCTACGCTTCCAAGAGCTTGCTTGATAGCGTCTACTGGCATACCGTACATTTCAGCCATTTTTTCAACTTCTGCAGTTACTTCTTCTTCAGTAACTTCGATGTTTTCAGCTTCAATGATAGCTTCAAGAACAAGATTGATTCTTACACGTTTTTGTGCATCTTCTTTCATTTGCTCTTTTAATTTGTCAGCGTCAGTACCTGTGAATTGGTAGTAAAGCTCAAGGTTCATACCTTGTTGGCTTAAACGTTGCTCGAATTCACGAACCATACGATCTAACTCAGTGTTGATCATAGCTTCTGGAATTTCGATTTCAGCGTTAGCAGCAGCTAATTCTACTACTTCGTCACGTACTTTGTGCTCAGCTTCGTGCTTTTTGCCTTCTTCTAAGTTTGTGCGAAGTTTTGCTTTTAATTCATCAAGAGTTGCAACTTCTTCGTCAGCTTCTTTAGCGAACTCGTCGTTTAACTCAGGAAGTTCTTTTGTTTTGATTTCGTGAATTGTTACTTTGAATGTTGCTGGTTTGCCAGCTAATTCAGCAGCATGGTACTCTTCTGGGAATGATACTTCAACGTCTTTAGACTCACCAGATTTAAGACCGATTACTTGCTCTTCGAAACCTGGGATGAATGTACCAGAACCGATTGCTAGAGAGTAGTTTTCGCCTTTTCCGCCTTCAAATGCTTCGCCATCAACGAAACCTTCGAAGTCGATTACAGCTGTATCACCGTTTCCAACAGTTCCTTCTTCTTTAACAACTAGTTCAGCTTGACGCTCTTGTAAAGATTTTAATTCATTCTCTACATCTTCGTCAGTTACAGTTGTTTCAACTTTTTCTACTGCTAAACCTTTGTACTCACCTAATTTAACTTCAGGTTTCACTGTAACTTTTGCAGTGAAGATAAGGTTAGTATTTTTTTCGAACTTCTCGATGTCGATTTCAGGATGATCAACTGGGAAGATACCAGCTTCTTCAATCGCTTCACCGTATGCTTTTGGTAAAATGATATCTAAAGCATCTTGGTATAAAGATTCAATACCAAAGCGTTGTTCGAATAATGGACGAGGCATTTTTCCTTTACGGAAACCTGGTACGTTAATTGTTTTTACTACTTTTTTGAACGCAGCGTCGATAGAGTTGTTTACTTCTTTAGCATCAACTTCGATTGTTAAAACGCCAACGTTACCTTCTAATTTTTCCCATTTTGTAGACATTTATTCTTTCCCTCCAACTATAATAATGTATGCACATACCTCTATAGATTAAGATCTTCATTATCTCTTTTTTGAAATAACAAATACACAAATAATCCTCTAGCAAAAGCTTTCAGATATAATGTTCCAATCTACTAATTGCCCAGAAGACAACTACGGTATATTTTGTTCGAGAATAATATGAAACATATTAAGTAAGAGAATTACACTTCTCTTCTCTTACAAACAGGCAGATTTCTGCCTTTTGCAACCCTTACATTATAACATAGAATATGCTCGTTTCAAGAACTGAACGATTCTTTTTCATAATTATACGGGCAAATATCCTTCTCTTTCAACACGTAATAACCATTGATAGGCAATATGAAACTCTTCCAATTCGATATTATATGCTGCCATAAGCTCTTCTTCATCTATAGCCAATCCGAAACGCTTTCTTCCAATTCTCTCTAAAACAGCTGACCAAATCTCTTCTTTATCCATTAATAGAGCGAATGGGAAAATGCTAATTTGCAACTCTTTCCAATATGTAACCATTGCTTCAAATATATCGGGATAATTTTGCTCTAATCGGCTTGATAATTTATGTATAATGTTATTGGATTGCTCCTCATTATGACCTGTAAATGCTGGAATCACCTTAATCGTATTTCCAAACTTTTCTACCTCTATTTCTTCTTCTACCTGACTTTCTATCATTTTATACAAAATAGAAGTTTTCAAATAGGGGTGCTGCTCTTCGTCTATTAAAAATTTCTTTAAAACAGGTAATGCAAGATCTAAGTCTTTTAACGAAAGTCGCTGAATCGCTCTTAGCTTCTGTCCAAAGTTTTCTCCAAAAATTTCATTAGTAAACTCTTCCAATTCAAAATTTGAATCCACTAGCGATGCGTCTCCCTCATTTAGCATACCTTCTGCAAATAAAGCAAGCTGCGCTAATTTTTCCTTTTGATCAGGCATTATATCTTTCGTTTGTAAAACCTTTTCAACAGTTTCAATAACACCTTCATAATCATTTGTTTGAACTAAAATAGTTACGTACGTTTCAAGAATATCACCAAATAAGACAACTCCTGTTTTAAGCAACTGTTCACATTTGTCTTTCGCTTCTTCCATACGTTTTAATTCGAGTAAACAAATAACTGAAGCTAATTCCGTTTGTTCCGTTTCCGCATTATACTGACGTAATATTTCAAAGCAACGCAATGCATCTTCGAATTCCCGCTCTTTCAGCGCTAAAAAACCTTCATCAATATAGCGCTCTGATAGTTGCGGAAACAATACGACCGTATTTTCTTTTTTATCCATACGTCCGCCTCTTTTTCTTGATTTTAATTATGTTCAAAGTAAATATATCAAATGCGTAATGAGAACACAACATCCCTAAACTATTTGTTTGAAATATGAAAATATTTAATTTTTACATTCCAATACGAATAAATTTCTACTAAAAATTAAAATTGTACAAATAAAAATCCCCAGCAACAAGCGCAGAGGATTCATCATTAATGGAAAGTTTTTATAATTGTGGGGTATATTACAAGGGTAATAATTTGGAGAACAATAATTGCCATAACAATCATGCTAAAATAGAAGATTGGTTTACTTCGCTTCATTAAAAACATAATAATAAGCATCGTACAAGCAAACAAACTTAAGAAGAACAAACTTGTTGTCGAACTAAGTATACCACTTGGGACAAAGAACAATAACACTACACTACAAGTACCTATAATTCCAAATAACCATTCCATTCATTCACTCATTCCCTTTCCCTCTCATAGCTGTTTTCTCTAAGCGATCAAATGTTTCACAACATCAACTACATACGTTAATTTCTCATACGCTACAAATCCAAAAGCAACCGTTAAGCCCGTTACAACTAATCCTTTCATCATTTCTTCCTCCTCGTTTTATCGTTGTTATCTTCATTATAAAAGATTAGCAGTTTCTTACCATCGAACTACCTTACAGTTACCTTACAGAATTGTAAGATTTCAAAAAGAGATTTAAAAACACCTCATATCGCTTGAGGTGCTTTCACGGAATTCCTCTATAATCACTTGTAAAATTAACTTTTTTCTCTTAGTTATTTTTCGGCGAATCGATTCTTAAACTAATAGATTTACTAAATAATTTAGGATCAAAATAATTATTCATTACTTTTCTTAACTTACCTTCAGATATTTTCGTATTACAAGAAAACAAAGGATGAAAATCATGTTAATATATTTTTGTACAATTAAGAATTTAATTTACAAGGGGGATTATATATGTTTAAAAAAATGGCGGCAGATGTATTAGGACTAAGCGATGTAGGTTCTGTCATTACACCTAAAGACTATGATAAGGTCGATGCTGATGATTATGTGATGCATGAAGATGGGGAGAAAATTTATTTTCTAATTAAATCGAAATCAGATGAATATTGCTTTACAAACAAAGGGTTAATTCACTTAGACGGTACAAGCGCAACAAGCAAAAAACGTACACTGCGCCGCTATAGCTATAGTAAATATCAAATTAAAAACGTAGCACTTGAAACTGCAGGAACGATTGATTTAGATGTAGAAATTAAGTTTCAAATGGGCGATGAGCATTACTCAATTGATGTTCATAAAAAACATATTGAAGAATTAAAAGATTTATATAAAGCTTTACTTAAAATCGAAGAAATTTCATACGACAACGACATTACATTACAATATGCACATAAAAGTTTAGATATGGCATCTAATGCTTTTAGCCGTATTTCAAATGCACAAGTAAACTTAGCAGAACAATTTAAAGAGATGAATGAGATCGCCTTTAACTGGCTTGTTGATACGAAGAAACAATATAATGTGAAAGATTATGGTTTTGTATTTGAGAAGTTTATTAATAACTAAACAAAAAACCTTGTTATCAACAAGATAACAAGGTTTTCTTACCGTCCCAGGAGAGATTCGAACTCCCGCTCCGCCCATTTCCGTACTATTTTATATATTTTGATCGCAGTCTTAATATATCTTCTCCTTCGCGAATGCCTGCTGATCCCTTCCTCACATTTTTTACAACAGTCCAATTCGGGTTAGTTTCATCACCGATGTTCTGTACTGTAAAGTTGCCGTCACCATATTTCCGTTGACCTTCTGCCAATTTCTCCGTTAAATTATTCTCGTTTGATCTCGCCATCTTTGCGCCATCTCCCTTTTTATACAACCTTCTTAAACTGTCCAATCAATCACACGTCCAGTCAATTGGAGATCCTCGCTTTCCACTTCGGTTAATTGTAACACACCGTCGGAGATAAGTTCCGATAACTGCTGTTCAATCGTACTAGAATGGTAAAAACTTTTATAACATTGTAAGTGAACAATTAGGAGAATCTGGATGTTGATTTGAGTTCCACCATAAGCCTATTGATTCTTTAAATTAAATATGAGGAACAGGGCGCATAAAGTGAAACTTTAATCAGCCCTCACCAATCGGGCTGCCCGCTAATGCGGGATAAACAGCGCTCTTTTTATTTAAGAAAAAGAAGTACATATGCAACTGCTTAATATCGAAAGAAAGGTCGCAGATATTAAGAATGAACTACACTTATAACCCAAACATCAATTTTTAGACAAACAAAAAACCTTGTTATCAAAAGATAACAAGGTTTTGTTAGCGTCCCAGGAGAGATTCGAACTCCCGACCGTACGCTTAGAAGGCGTATGCTCTATCCGGCTGAGCTACTGGGACATGGAGCGGGTGAAGAGAATCGAACTCTCGACCAGAGCTTGGAAGGCTCTTGTTTTACCACTAAACTACACCCGCATATGTTATTTTATTTTCTCTTCGTTAGCGCCGTTGCCCTATCGACAATATTTATTATATGTATAACCACACATAAAGTCAACACCTTTTTTAAAAGAGGATAATTTTTCTTATCCTCTTTTAAAAACTGCTTGTTCAACTAGCTGTCCGTCTAGTGTTTCAAAACGAACTTCCATTTGATTTTCATCCATTTCTAATAAAGCAAATGTCTTCTCTACACGCTGACGTGGTAATAAAATACTGCCTGGATTAATAAATAAAACGCCGTCGATTAATTCCGCACCTAATACGTGAGAATGTCCGAAGCATGCAACTTGCGCTCCCACTTCTTCAGCATGGTACGCTAGCGTTTGTAATGTCATTTTCACATTATGACGATGTCCATGCGCAACTAAGAAGCGAATTCCATCTACATCAGTTACAATTTCATCTTGAAAGTTAGTATAATCACAGTTTCCTTTTACAACATGGAAACCTTGCAGTTCTTCATGAGCAGGCGTTAGCTCTGAATCACCGCAATGAATCATGATGTCTACTTCCCCTTCATATTTCTCTTTCAACTGCTGTAATTCCTTCACAGAGCTATGACTATCGCTTACGATTAAAGCTTTCATCATTCTCTCTCCCTTATTCTCCTAAAAACCATTCCGGGATTTTTTCTTCTAACTTACGAAGAGCGCGGCCACGGTGGCTAATAGCATTTTTCTCATCTGAACTTAATTCCGCCATTGCTTTTTTGTATTCTTCCACATAAAAGATCGGATCGTATCCAAAACCATTTTCTCCTCGGCGTTGTTCTAAAATAAATCCTTCACATGTCCCATTTACAATGACAGGCTTTTTATCACCTTCAGGGAAAGCAACTGCTAATGCACAATAGAAACGCGCTTTACGCTTTTCAAAGTCCACACCATTTAATTCTTGTAACACTTTATCGATATTTGCTTGATCATTTTTCGGTTCACCAGCAAAACGCGCTGAATACACTCCTGGTTTTCCATTTAAAGCATCTACAATAAGACCCGAATCATCCGCAATTACGATAGAATTCAACTGTCTACTCAAACTATCCGCTTTTAAGATCGCATTTTCTTCAAATGTTTCACCAGTTTCTTCGACTTCTTCAATATGAGGAAAATCGTGTAATGATTTCACTTCTAAATCAAATCGCTCAAATAACTCAGCAAACTCACGTACTTTTCCCATATTTTTTGTCGCTACAACAACTTGTTTCATACTTTCCACCTCTACTCTATATGAGATACGATGTTACCTAAAGCTTCTTTTTGCATATCAATCAGTTGGAAAATACCTTTTTCCGCAGCATCAAGTAGTTCATTTAACTGCGCTCTACTAAACGTCGCTTCTTCTCCAGTTCCTTGCACTTCAACAAATTGGCCTTTTCCAGTCATAATTACGTTCATATCAACGTCTGCTTTAGAATCTTCTGCATAGTTTAAATCTAAAACAACACCTTGCTCTTCAACAATTCCTACTGACGTTGCTGCTAAATAATCTTTTACTGGAATTTTAGATACTTTTTCTGCTTGTAATAATTTCTCGAAAGCTAATACCATCGCTACATATGCACCTGTAATAGACGCTGTTCTCGTTCCACCATCTGCTTGGATAACATCACAGTCAATCCAAACTGTTCTCTCGCCAAGCGCTTCTAAATCAACTACCGCACGTAATGCTCGTCCAATTAGACGTTGAATTTCCATTGTACGTCCTGTTACTTTCCCTTTGCTTGACTCCCTAATTGTACGTTGTTCTGTTGCACGCGGAATCATCGCGTATTCAGCTGTTACCCATCCTTTTCCTTCTCCACGCATAAACGGTGGTACACGCTCTTCAATTGTTGCTGAGCAAATCACCTTTGTATCCCCAACTTCAATTAATACAGATCCCTCTGGATGTTTTAAATAATTCGTATGAATATGTATATGGCGTAATTCTGTTTTCTCTCTACCATCTACTCGCATAAAAATAACCTCCTCTTAATTACTACTCGTTAGTATAGCCAAATTTAAATGTATGATATGTATACAATAAAAGAAGGAGAACCCAAAAAGCAATTCTCCTTTCTTACTTAAGTATATCAAATTATTCAAGATTAAAAACTACCTGTATTCACGTTTTCTGGACGATCTACAGGTTTTATTAACTTTCCGCCCTTTTCATCTATAAGATTTGCTTTTCCATTCACTTCAATAGAAACATTTTTCACACCTTTCTTTTCTGTTAAAGATAAAACTAACGACTTCAATACGTAATTTGAAATCATATTTTTATCTGGGTTTACAAATATATTTTCATTAAAGTTTAATGTAAGATTTCCGTCTTGTAATTTCGGATTCGTAATAAGCTTAACGCCTGGATTAAAATCATTCAGGAGCGATTGATGAATCGGACCTTTTACAAGTTCATCTATAATTGCTGCATAATCATTTTCTTTTCCTTCCGCAACTCGGCGTGTGACTGGTACGTAGTATTGCTGTTTATTATTATTTTGCGCCATGAAATATAGTGTGACTGGTTTTGTATTCGTTACATCTGCTACTTGTTCATCATCGAAGTTAATACCATTTGCACGGCTCACTCCTTCACCAAGCGGTGTACCAGCAACCGGCATCTTCGCCAATTTCTCACCATTTATTTGGAACTGCACTTGTTTTATCTCTGTAAATTGCGTCAACGTCCACGCTATAGATTCAATGATTTGACGCTCTTCTTCTTTCGCATAGTTTTTCATTTCTTTAGAGAAATCAATAACTGCCGTCCCGTCCTTTTTCAAATCTAAAGTCATCGTTGTATTCGCCGGAATGACTGCACGAAACCCATTCGGTAATAAATTCGTTACCGGTCCATCTTTCACAAGGTATTCTAACGTTTGCTTCACAGTCTCATTTGCTTTCGGAGTAGGTATAGCTAACGTTTGTGGTACAACATAACCATTTTTATCAACAAGGTATAGTTCTCTATTTACCATTTGTCCTTGCTTATCTTTTTTAGCTACTTCTTTCTTCCCACCCTCTGTATACGTAACTTGTTTTGGCGGATCAATTTGTTCAGTTGCTTTCTCCTGATTTATAAAGCCACACCCTGTTAGTAAAACAGCGCTCACAGTAGCACCAACAACCCATTTAAAAGTGGATTTAGGCATGCCATTCCCCCCTAAAATCTAAGTTTGTACTATTATGTATACGAGCCGTTTCACATTTTAGAACAAGCTGTGCCTCTTATAAAGTGAAACTTTAATCAGTGGAGGTTCTAACTGCCCAGCAAATAGCAAGATAAAACAAAAAACTCCTGATTTCTCAGGAGCTCACTTATATGAATTCTACTATTATTCTTTTTCTAAATGAATATGCTTCACATTTTCAATCGGTTGACCGAACCATTTTGATGCAATTTCTTTAAACAAGCCTATTTTTCCTGTTGTTAAGAAGAGATGATCGCTTTGTTCTTCTCCTTCATTCAACATTTTACTATGATATAAGATTGTACTTACTTCACGTGCTGTTTCATCACCAGAACTAATTAGTTGTACTTTATCTCCCATTACTTTTTTAATGACAGGTCCTAAAATTGGATAGTGTGTACACCCTAATATAAGTGTATCAATATCGGTACTTTTCAGTGGTTGCAGCGTTTCTCTTACAACTTCATACGCCATTTCACTTTCGAAATTCCCACTCTCTACAAGTTCAACGAAAGGTGGACAAGCTAAACTTTCTACCATAACACGGTTATTAATAGACTTTAACGCCTCTTCGTATGCACCACTTTTCACAGTTCCAATCGTTCCAATAATCCCAACATGATACGTGTTTGTCACTTTTAAAGCTGTACGTGATCCTGGGTGAATAACTCCCACTACTGGAATTGGTAATTGTTTTTGCATCTCTTCTAATACAACCGCAGTTGCTGTATTACACGCAATAACTAACATTTTGATATTTAAATCTAGTAAATGCTCCGTCATTTCCCACGTAAATTGACGCACTTCTTCTCGAGAACGCGGACCATAAGGACAACGTGCTGTATCTCCTAAATATATGATACGTTCTTTCGGCAACTGACGAATTAATTCCTTCGCTACTGTTAAACCGCCAACTCCTGAATCGATAACACCGATTGCTCTATTCAACTTCATCACCCGTTTTCTCATTCATCATCTTTTATGTTTATCATTATATTTTACACACTTTAAGTTCGCTCACTTCAAATGCTTCTGTATGAAAATTTTCATTTGCCCATGTATAGACTAGGACCTTTTTTATTTTGCTCCTTTTTTTCATAATTTGCAAGATAGAAAAATAACCGACCTTCTATAAGAAAGTCGGTTTCTTCTATATAAAGTGCATATTCATTGCTCCATCTTTTTTTGAAAAGAAGACATTCCCATTAATAAGACGAAATGAACAGAAATTAAAATGACGATCAAAATAAAATTCAATCGATAACTATTTGTAGATTCCATAATTTTGCTCGCTACAGCTGGTCCGAATGCCATACCGAAAAAGTTAATTAAATTATATAAACCAAGGCCAACTCCAACTTTAGCTGGATTTAATGTTTTCGGAATAAATGTGTTTAATGATACTTGAATTGCCGAATAACTCATAAATGTTAAAATAACCGCAAATAAAATAAAGAGTGAGTTCCCGTCTGGAATAATCCCTAAAATTAAAAAGCCAATGATCATAACTACAGACGCTACATACATCATCCTCACATTCCCAAACGCAGGAATAATCTTTCCGGTAATAAAACTAGATACAATACCAAAGAGAGATGCAACAAACAATACAATTCCAATAACGAACGGAGACAATCCGTGCCCTCTTCCTAACAGTAATGGTAATAATAATAAACTAGCACATAACGCCACATTAATGATAAATCCGACCGCTATTAAACGCAGTAATGGTTTATTTGTAAACAACTCAATATCAATAAACGGCGACTCTGCTCTCTTCATATGAGCCTTGAATAAAAATAGGAAAGCAACAGATAACACAAAAAGCCAACTATTAATATTCACTCCTAATAAAACGGTCGTAATCAATACAAATAATAAAAATGCTCCAATGAAATCAAAGTGGAACACTTCATCGGTATGTTGCACCTCTTCTGGCATAAATTTTACGAGCAAGAAAATACCAACCATTGAAATAACCATAAATAAAAATAAATACGGCCACCCTAACGTATTTGTAATTGCCCCACCAACTAAAGGTCCAATACCAACCGCTAATGCAATAGAAGAACTAATCATTGCTAACGCACCCGGTTTTTTAGCTGGAGCAACTAATTTAGCCACCGCAATCATACTAAGCGCAATAAACGCTGCTCCTCCGCTCGCCTGCACTAGCCTTGCGAAAATGATAATCTCATAAGATTGATTCACAAACCCAACAATAGAACCAGCTACAAATATGATAATAGAAATAATTAATAGCCTTTTTACACTGTAACGATCAGCCAGTTTTCCATATATCATCGAACCAATACCGACGACTAAAGAATACCCTACTACAACCCAACTTACTTTCGATTGACTAATTGATAAATCATTAGCAATATCCTCTAGCGCTACATTAAATAACACAGCGTTCATCGGTCCTAACAAAACAATAAAACATAATGTAAAAACAAACCATTTCGAATGGTTACTTATATCTTTCCCCATGTGTAACACTCTCCTGATTACAATTTTAAAACTGTCAAACTATTGATAAAAAAATGAAGTTATTTAAATGTTGTATCACCACTAAACAACTTCATTAAATGTATAAATGGTGCTAATTTATCGTGCGATAAATTGAATTCGAAACGAAACACGTATATTGTTCGATATTCATGGAACTATCATAGTTTCAGCATTACAGTTTGTCAACGAAAAACATACAAAGTAAACTAGTTTAGTCTTTTTAGTTTACTTTGTTCAAAAGTTATTATACACTAATTTCGAAGCTGATATAAGGAGGACTGGCATGATTATTCAAATTTGCATTTTTTAACTTAATAAAATGAAACGAATACAGAACTTTTATATAGAAGAGACATTATAGGAGGATTATGATGAAGAAAAAAATGTTAGTTGTATTAACAAGCGTAGAAAAATACCCAAATTTAAATAGGGCTACCGGACTTTGGCTCGGTGAAGCTGTACATTTCGTAAAAAAAGTAGAAGAAGCGGGTTACGAAGTTGATTACGTCAGTCCACAAGGCGGTTATACACCAATTGATCCACATAGTTTAGCAATGGCGGAGAGCATCGATTGGGAATGGTACCAAAAGAAAGAGTTTATGAATCGCCTCGGTTCTACAACGAAACCAAGTGAAGTGAATCCAGAAGACTACGCTGTTATTTATTACGCAGGTGGTCACGGGGTTATTTGGGACTTCCCAGAAAATAAAGAACTTCAAAATATTAGCCGCAACATTTATGAAAACGGCGGTATTGTTTCTTCCATTTGTCATGGAGCTGCTGGTTTATTTCATATTATATTAAGTAATGGGGATCGTTTAATTAGCGGTAAGAAGGTAACAGGCTTTTCAAATGAAGAAGAAAAATTAGCTGAATTAGATCAATTCGTTCCATTTTTAACAGAAGATGAACTCATTAAAAATGGAGGACTTTACGAAAAAGCTGCACAGCCTTGGGAAGCTTTTGCTCTAGAAGATAATCGTGTTATCACTGGTCAAAACCCAGCTTCAGGTGGTCCAGTAGCCGAATTAGTATTAAAACAGTTGCAAAAATAATTATGTACTAAAAAAAGCAGATTCCCCTCTATTAAGGGAGATCTGCTTTTTTACGAAATCATTTGCAAAATAGCAATAACTTCTTTTTCAATTTCAGAATCATCAATTGCTTCTATATACTCTGGTTTAAAAAGTTGATACTTCTTTAATTGATAAAAATCAAGTATCGCTTTCTTTAAAGTAATATCGTACTGAATACAAAAAGAATGATCTATAATACGTCGTAACATCACATCATCTTGTACCATAAATAATTGCGCATTCATTTTATTAAAATAACCTTGTTCCATACCCGCTTCAAAAAACATTTGCAAATTATGATTACGATTTTGTTGTGCAGCGACTAATTGATCTGACAAATGCGGATATGCTTCTTTCAAATCTTGCAAAAAAACATCCGAAATATATGTCACACATTTTAAAGAGTGGATAAACGTTTTTTGGAAACGTTCTGCAAAAGACATGCTTTCATCTTGATTGTCCGCATCACCTTCGAGTAGATAATTCATAAAATCCTCTACTATCGCCTCAATAATTTCATCTTTCGAAGAAAAACGTTTATATAAAGTAGCTTTACTAATATCCATATATTTCGCAATTTCATCTATTTTCAATTGGCTAAAACTCGTCTTTCTAATAACGGGCTTTATTTTATTAATATAAGTATTTGCACATGCGACTTTTCTCATTTAAAAGAGCCTCCCCTTTTGTCCATACAAAATAGTATAGCAAATTCACGAATGATTATAAATGAAGTTATTATACTTATTACGCCTTTTTAGTTTATTACATTTTCATATACTATACATAAAAAACTATAATCCATTATCACCAACTGGACGGTTACAAACCAATTTTGAGGGGGGAATTTTAGGATAAAGTGAAACTTTAATCAACCCTCACCAATTGGGCTTTTACGGGCTGCTCGGCAAATAGCGGGATAAAAATACCCACTACCTTTGTTAGTAGCGGGTACTTTTTCTATAATTTATTTACAGCCCTTTTTATAGCCTTACCTATTTCCACGCTAGACTGTGGATTTTGTCCTGTAATTAAATGCCCATCTACTACCACATGCGGCGTAAAATTGGGGGCTACATAAAACAAAGCTCCTTCTTCTTTCAACTTACTTTCTAACAAAAACGGAACGCGCTTTTCTAAATGTACAGCTTTTTCTTCATCGTTTGTATAACCTGTTATACGCTTACCGGCAACAAAAAACGAGCCATCCTTATTTTTCACACCGACTAAGGAGCTTACTCCGTGACAAACAGCCGCTACAATCCGGTTATTGTTATACATATTCTCAATTAAATTTGCTACATATGGATTACCTGGAAAATCTACAATCGCCCCGTGCCCACCACCAAATAAAACCGCATCATAATCCGAAAAATGAACATTCGAAATCGGCCTCGTATTTTGCAATAAAGAAGCTACGTGCTTGAATTCGCGAGGTATACCATTCGGAATAGACACTCTATCTATAGGTACTCTCCCACCTTTTATTGACACAATATCAACATCAAACTTAGACTTTTTAAATAAATGATAAGGAGCTGCGAGCTCTTCAAGCCACAAACCAGTCGGGTGTCCATTCATATCATGAGCACTTGTTGAAACTAACAGTATCCTTTTCAACATATCCCCTCCTTATTACCTATTTATGTATGGAGTGTTCTTATCATTCATATAGCAAGTGAAGCAAACAGAAAAATAGCCGACTCTTTGTATAAAAGTCGGCTGCTTTCTTATAGTTCGAGCTCTCCCATACGAAGAAGCTCCACAACTGCTTGTGAACGTCCTTTAACCCCTAGCTTTTGCATTGCGTTTGAGATGTGGTTGCGAACTGTCTTTTCACTTATAAAAAGTTCACCTGCAATTTCCTTCGTTGTTTTATCTTGAACCAGTAATTCAAATACTTCTCTTTCTCTCTTTGTGAGTAAAGGTTTAGATTGATACGCTTTTTCCTTCAACTGGTATAACCCTCCTTGCTTAAGCCAGAGCTGTGTATGTGTAAGTTGGGTGTTTATTTAGTCAAGATATTGTATGAACGAAATGTGCAGGTGGTGAATGAAAATGGGCTTTATTTCCTATGTTATTTTAGACTTTTATACAGTGCGTACACTCTTTTTATCCACTTACTTTCCAACGCGCCATATTTGTTCTAGCAATATACTTACAACTGTACCTACAAATAAACCATTACCGAATATATATTGCATAACAGACGGCAAGGATTGGAGTGCTCCAGACGGTAAAAACATAACGCCGCTGCCAAATAATACTGCAACGCCTAAAATCGTTACATTCCTTTCACTCATCGGCACTTGTTTTATATTATTAAATCCAATTCCAATTAACTGTACGAACGAAGCCATTAAAACAGCCGATGCGACAGCAGATGGTAAAGATGCTAAATAACGAATAATACTTGGAAAAAGAGACATTACGACTAGTAACGCACATGCCATTAAGAACGATCGTATATACTTTTGTTTTGTTAAACGTATAAATCCTGCCGTTGCTGGTAACGGAACGACACCTACAGTTGAAAATACGGAAGAGATGATATGTGAAATCCCCCCAACCCACGTCCCATCCTTCAACTGTTTTTGTTCAATAGTCGCTTTATGAATAGTTGCTTGATTAATTGCTATAATAGCTGCCACCGTATTCGAAACTAAAATACATACCATAACGAAACTGGATACTGCCATACCTGTATTCCATTTTGGAAGTCCCCAAGCAAATATATGTGGAAGTTGCACAAAATGAGTTACTTGAGATGGGATTGTCACTTTCCCTGCAATGAGAAAAATAATCCATCCACTAATTAATCCTATTAAAACTGCATAACTTTTGACAAAGCCTTTTCCAAAATTAGATAGTATAATAACGAACAGAAATATACTAAACGCGATTATTGCTGTAAATCCGTCGATTTGAGAAATAGTAGCTGTAATTCCTAGCATTCCTTTTAAAAACACACCACTTAATTGTAAACATAATAAAAGTAAAAACGCCCCTGTCACAAGCGGCGTAAATAAAAATAAAATACGCCCTATAAAACCAGTTACTCCTAATCCTATTAAAATAACACCGGAGATTATCATTCCTAATTCTAAAATTTGCAGTGTACTATGTAATTGATCCTGTCCGGCCGTTGCATAAGCAAGTACGGTAAATACACCAACCCAAGATCCAGCCGGCCCATCCGCAATTGGCAGTCTATGCCCAAGCCATCCTTGTAAAAAAGAAGATATACCAACTACAAAAAACGTACGCTGCATTAAATAAAATATTTCTTCCGTCGTAAGATGAAATAATCCGCCAACGACAATTGGTAATGCGATTGAATTTGCTAATAAAAATATAAACCATTGCAAAGTTCCCATAATATGATTTTGGTTATGTTGATTGTCCAAAATTTTCATCCCTTCTAGCTTTCCTATAAAAAATATATTGTAAGAATAAAAAAGAAGAGTTCTAGACTTACCATTAGAACCCTCCTCAAAATATTTAAACGATTCTTCTACACAAGATTATTTAATTCCACCTCATTTAAACTTCCAATAACAATATTTCCTTTATACACGACTAAACGTTTTTCTGTTTGACGCGCTACTGCTTCAGCAGCGCATGTCGCATTTGTCAAAACAAAACTCGCTTCATCCCCTACATTCGGCCATACTCGCTTCCCTTCATTATTTAACGTTTCTTTTCCTCCTGTAATAAAGCGAAGTGCTTTTCCTAAAGACCTTTCGTCACTCCACCCAAAACGCTCTGCTAATCGATTCGCCTTTTGAAGCATATCACCTGTTCCAAACGGTGACCAATGATCTGTAATACTATCATTTCCTAATGAAACCTTAACACCTTTTTTATCTAATAACGGAATTGGGATTACTTGTTTACCAATTGGCACCGTAGAAGTAATATCAATATTTACATTTGCGAGTGTTTCTGCCACTTCTTCAGCCTCTTTCTCAGTAACACCACCAAGTCCAAGTGCATGACTAATAGTTACACGGCCTTGCCATCCTGCTTCTTCTGTTAAACTTGCCAATCTCTTCATCGTAAACGTTCCAAGATTATTCGCATCGTGCAAATGAATATCAACATCCGCATTAAATTCGACTGCGATATCCATAATTGTATGTAATGATTTTTCAATGTCATTATCCACTGTAGCTGGATCCACTCCTCCGACTAGATGCGCACCCATACGCATCGCATCTTTCACGAGTTGCACAGAATTACTGCGTAATAATCCATGTTGCGGAAACGCAACAATTCTACTAGACACTCGATTTTTATATGTTTCTAATGCCGCTAACGTCGCCTCCAAATTACCAAGCCCAATAATTGGATCAACATTACAATGCGTTCTAATATTCGTTGCACCATTTTGCAGTAGTAACTCTAGCATATTTTCCGCTCTATTTTGGGCAGTTGCTAATTGCTTTGGTAAAATTTTTTCTTCTTCATTAAAACGTGTAAAAATACTTTCTGCTGGCATACAAGCTTTCCATGGGCCACTATAATATGTTTTATCAATGTGAATGTGCATCTCTTTGAAAGATGGCAACATTAATAAGTGCTTAGCATCAAAAGTTACTATATCTTCCTCTTGAACAATCCCTTTTATAATTTTTTTAATTCGACCATCTTCAATAAGTAAACTGCATAATTCTGTTTCTGTTTGTGAAATTCTCCCCTCTTCATATGTATACCCCGATTCAAGCGTTACATTAGTCAACCAATATACCGTCATCTCTATTTCCCCACCCTTTATTAAAAGTTACCTCTTACTATAATTTTAATATCAACTGAAAATTAAGACAATTAATATGACTGTTCCCTAAAAAAATGTCATACAACCTCATAGTCTCCTCATAGATTTCCATATAGAATAGAAGTATAGAGTTTGCTATAAAAAGGAGTGTATTGGAAGATGTCAAAAAGATTATGTAAATCCGAAACTGATAAAATGCTATTTGGTATATGCGGTGGTTTAGGAGAATATTTTGATATTAGCTCTACTCTCATTCGCATACTTTGGGTCATTGCAGTTTTATGTTTTGGGACGGGGTTTTTAGTTTATTTTATTTGTTTATTACTTATGCCACGCTCTTACTAATAACATTCTTTCATATATTTGAGCATAGTGTATACAAAATCCCCTATAGATTTTTCTATAGGGGATTTTTTCATGAAGAATATTTCATCGTTAAATGTAATACCGCCACTTCTTCTTCTTCATTTTTATAAATATGCTTCTTATTCGCTTCAAATTGAATGGAATCAAACTCATTTAATTCATATACATCATTCTCCACTTGAATAGACACTTTCCCTTTCATTACCGTTACAAGCTCAATCGCACCTTCATGATGAGCTTCTGGTTCATATATACTATTTGATCGTAAACAAGCACGATGCATTTCCATCCCTGTTTCTTTCGTATAACGGAGCATCGTTTCTAAATGCCATGCTTGTCCTACATCTACTGCAAATCCTTCTCCACAGCGCGCAACGGCTACAGGTTCTCCGACAACCATTAATCTGGATAAAGGAATTGATAACCCTTTCGTTATTTTCCAAATGACAGCTAGCGTCGGATTTGTTTCTCCTCTTTCGATCTTTCCTAATGTTAATTTACTAACTCCTGTTTTATGAGCTAATTCTTCTAAACTTAATTTCTGCTCATTTCGAATTTGTCTCAATAACTGTCCAACTTGTTGAATGACTTCTTTCGTTTGCATATCTTCATTTTCTTTCATATATAAAACCACCTCAAAGTATAAAATAGTTTACTTTTATTCAATTAAAGTATATCATACTATACATAATTATTTATTTTCGAAAGGAGTGCTATACTTCATGCGCGCAATTTTATTAGGTCTTTTATCATCGGCCTTTTTTTCTGCAACCTTTATTATTAATAGAGCAATGAATGTATCTGGAACAAGCTGGGCTTGGACAGCTTCCTTCCGTTTTTTATTTGCTCTCCCTATTTTATTCCTTATCGTTTTATTTCGCAAAAACTTTAGGGGATTATGGAAAGAGTTAAAAAAACATCCATTGGCGTGGATCGGATGGGGTTCTGTTGCCGGTATTGGTTTTTATTCTTTATTAAGTTTCGCAGCTGTCTTTTCTCCAGCTTGGCTCGTTGCTGGAACTTGGCAAGTTACGATTTTAGCTGGTTTACTACTATCACCACTATTTTTTGTGAAAATAGAAACAAAATCAGGTACGAAACTTGTACGTGGAAAAATTCCACTTCGTAGCTTATATGTTGCTTTATTTATTTTACTTGGTGTAATTTGTATGCAAGCAACTGCCGCAGGCCATATTACAATGACTCAGTTCATTTCAGGTTTTTTACCTGTCGTATTAGCCGCTTTCTTATATCCGTTCGGTAACCGAAAAATGATGGAGCTTGTTGGCGGACGCCTTGATACGTTCCAACGTGTATTAGGAATGGCAATTGGAAGTCTTCCTATAACAATTTTGCTTGGTGTATACGGATTTTCTACTACGGGTATTCCAACATCTAGCCAAATGCTTCAAGGATTTTTGTTAGCATTATGTTCCGGCGTTATTGCAACGATGACATTTTTCTTTGCTACTGACTTAGCAAAAGATAACCTGGCTTTACTTGGAGCTGTTGAAGCAACACAAGCTGGAACGATGGTCTTTACCGTACTTGGAGAAATTGTTTTCTTGAATGGTTCGTTTCCTGGCGGGCTTTCCCTACTTGGAATGATTATTATTATGTTAGGAATGGTTGCAAATAGTATTTTAAACCGATCTATTCCAGCCGTTAAACAGAAAAAATCAGCATAAAAAAAGAGTATGGTTCTATAGAGATGAACCATACTCTTTTTTATTGTCCCCCTATTTCGCCTTATCAGAATAGTATTTCATTGGCTGTTTATACTAAAACGTATGTTATAATACGTTTCATGCGCATTAATAGGAGGTAAATTATGTTAAAAAAAGCAATCGCTGAATTTATTGGTACCTTTGTACTTGTATTATTCGGAACTGGAGTAGCTGTCACTGGCGGCGGAATCGAAGGAATTGGAACATTAGGAATCGCTATGGCTTTCGGCTTATCTATTGTAGCTATGGCATATAGCATCGGAACAATTTCTGGATGTCACATTAACCCAGCAGTATCAGTAGCTATGTTCATCAACAAACGCATGAACGCTATGGAACTTTGTTATTATGTATTAGCTCAAATTTTAGGTGGTTTATTAGGAACTGCAACGTTAGTAACAATTTTAAAATCTGCTAAAACACCTTTAGATAATTTAGGACAAAATGGTTTCGGAACTCTTGGTTTATCTGGAGCATTTTTAGTTGAGTTCATTTTAACTTTCGTATTTATTTTAGTTATCGTCGCTGTAACAGGTAAAAAAGGAAGTTCTTCTTTAGCTGGACTAGTAATTGGTTTCACATTAGTTTTAATCCACTTATTAGGAATTCCGTTAACTGGAACATCTGTTAACCCAGCTCGTAGTATCGCACCAGCTTTATTTGTTGGTGGAGAAGCACTTTCTCAACTATGGGTATTCATCGTAGCACCAATTCTTGGTGGTATCTTCGCAGCTATCGTAGGTAAATTCATTTTAAATACTGAAAAATAGAATTTTCAATATTTCTGAATAAAAAAAAGCGAGCCCTCATTATGAGGAAGCTCGCTTTTTTATTCTTTCATTTTAGACTTTAAATTTGTAACTAATTGATCTACCGTTACATTTGCAAGCACGTTTTCCATCGCTTCTTGCGCTTGCATTAAAATAATTTCTAATACTGATTGAATATTAGCTCCTACTGGACATTCAATGTTGGGATTTTCATGGAAGGAAAATAGCTGTCCTTCTTCTACAACTTCCACTGCTTTATATACATCAAGTAATGTAATTTCTTCTAAATCTCGAGCAAGTGTCGTACCACCTTTACCAGCTTGTACATCAACAAGTCCTGCTCTCTTCAACATTCCTGTAATGCGACGAATCACAACTGGATTTGTATTCACACTACCGGCAATCCATTCAGAGGTACAGCGAGAGTTTCGATCTATCGCAAGTAATGTCAGCATATGAACACCTACTGTAAAACGACTACTAATCCCCATCTGCACACCCTCCTTTTTATTCATTCTATTAAAAGACGACTCTTATTATTATATACTATTTTTAATTTATACATAAAGAAAAAGCATGATTTCAATAGGAAATCATGCTTTTCTCTCATTATTGACGCTTTATAAATTTCGCTAAATCTTTAAATTTCACTTTATCTGAGTAATTCATTACGCCATTTACGTAAATGCGGCTTGTAACAGCATTTAATATCGCAATTGTCGCCAATAAGACTGCTAATGTTATCGTAATTTCTAGCATACCTGCTTCACCAGCTACAATACGTGAGAAGGTAACCATCGGTGTAAAAAATGGAACGTAAGAACTTACAACAACGATAGTACTATTCGGATCACTTAATGATTTAATACTAATGAAGAATGCAGCCATAATTAAAATCATTATCGGGAAAGATACAGCTTGTAAATCCTCCGTCTTAGACACGACAGCTCCAGCAGCAGCATACATCATTGCATAAAGTAAATATCCCGTAATGAAATAAACAAGAAACATGCTTACAACCTTTGCATCTAATTTCGTAAAGTCAATTGGAATACCCAATAGTGAGGCACTTTCTAAATCGACCCAACCTAACAAATATGGAATAAGATAACCACACGCCAATATGACAAGTTGCAATAAAGCCGTTGAAACAACCGCTAAAATTTTCGCATACATCATCGTAAGAGGTTTCACTTTCGGAAGCATTACTTCCATTACACGTGACGCCTTCTCAGATGCAATATTCATTGCGATTGTATTTCCGAACGCTACAATAAACATATATAAAGCAAATGTAAAGAAATAGGCAATTCCGAAAGAAGATGTACGATCTTTTATCGCTTCTTGCTTTACTTGAATTTCTGTTTGTAATTGCTGTGCAATTTCTGGTGAAACATTATTTTTGGCAATTGTCACCATCGTATATTGTTGCTTTAAATATCCTGCCATAATTGCAGAAGTTGCTTGGCTTGGAAATCCATTATACATATATGTAATCGATGGAGCCCCACCCTTTTCCGTCACATGGAATAGACCATCTAAATCGCCTTCTTCTACTTGCTTATGCAGTTTATCAAAATCATCCTTTGAACCAAGTGTTATTTTTGCTGATGGCAATAGCTTATTTAGCTCATCTTTTTGTACTTTATATGTGGAACTCTCTACTACAACTGCAATTTTATCTTTATCCTTATTTTTATCATCGCCTGAAGTAAAATGATTAAATGCAAAAATCCCAAACACAACTAAAAATAAAATCGCACTCGTAATTAATGATTTTTTAGATAAAAACGCTTCCCTAAAATAAAATGAAAATACGTGAGAAAATTTACGCATCGTTATTTCGCCCTCTCTACAAAGATTTCATTTAACGTCGGCTCTAACATTTTGAATTGTCGTAAGCTAACACCTTGCTCTTGCAACTGTTGCAAAATCTTGAGAGCTTCCGCATCGTCTTGTACTTTCACATAAAGAAGGCCTTGTTGTTTTTCATACGATACATGTATAGCTTCTAATCCTTTTTCATTCTCTACTGTATCTTCAATCGTTAAATTACGGAAACCGTATTCTTTCTTAATATCACTTAGCTGTCCTTTTACGACTGCTTCACCTTTTTTCAAAATACATACATGTTGGCAAAAAGCCTCTACTTGTTCCATACGATGACTTGATAAAATAATCGTCTTTCCGCTCTGCACTTGTTCTTCAATAATGCTAGCTAACATCCCAGCATTAACTGGATCAAGTCCGCTAAACGGTTCATCTAAAATGAGAAGTTCAGGATTATGAAGAAGAGCAGCAATTAATTGAATTTTTTGCTGATTCCCTTTTGAAAGCTCTCCTGCCGTTTTAAATTTATATTCTGGTATTGCCAATCGATCTAACCAGTGATCAATAGCAAAATCTACTTCTTTTTTCGTCATTCCTTCTAATCTACCAAAATATCGCAACTGATCTATTACTCTACTTTTTGTATATAAACCTCTCTCTTCTGGTAAATATCCAATCGTTACCCCACTAGTCCCAAATGATTTTCCATCCCATGTAATAGATCCTTCATTAGGCGTTAATAATCCGAGAAGCATTTTGATTGTCGTTGTTTTCCCTGCACCATTTCGCCCAAGTAATCCTAGCACTTCACCTTTAGGTAACGAAATTTGCAAGCCGTTAACTGCTTTTGATTCCCCAAATTGTTTCGTTAAGTTTTGAATTTGTAAACTCAAAGTATAAAGCCTCCCCTTTAGTATCATTCGTATTCTCTTTCAAAGACTATGTTTATTCAAGACAAAATATAGCACTACACTTCATCCCCTTATATGTAAACACCGTCATTAATCCATCATTTGTTCTATTTAGTTAAAATTGTAAATAACAAAACTCTTTTTGTCAATTATAATTGTCATTACGACAATAAAACTTGTCAAAATAACTATTATTATTTTGCTCATCTTTCTAATATAGGACATACTACTATATATACAAAAGACAATATGCAAATGTTCATATAAAAATATTATATTTTAATATATAATATAAAATGATTTTCTAACATCAAGGAGGATACATATGAAGATGAAGAGGGGCATTACCACTTTATTATCTGTAGCGGTTCTATCTACATCACTTGTAGCATGTTCAGGAACACCAGAGAAAACAGTGGCGAAAGAAGAGAAAGTAAAATTAACAGAACAGCAATTAATGGCTGATTTATGGTATCAAACAGCTGGCGAAACGAAAGCACTTTACTACCAAGGGTACAATATCGGTCAATTAAAGCTTGATGCAGTCCTTGCAAAAGGGACAGAGAAAAAACCTGCTATCGTACTTGATTTAGACGAAACTGTTTTAGATAACAGTCCTCATCAAGCAATGAGCGTAAAAACAGGCAAAGGCTATCCTTACAAATGGGATGATTGGATTAATAAAGCTGAGGCTGAAGCCCTTCCAGGCGCAATTGATTTCTTAAAATATACAGAGTCTAAAGGTGTAGATATTTACTACATCTCAAATCGTAAAACGAATCAACTAGATGCAACAATTAAAAATCTTGAGCGTGTAGGTGCTCCTCAAGCAACGAAAGAACATATATTACTACAAGATCCGAAAGAAAAAGGAAAAGAAAAACGTCGTGAACTCGTTTCTCAAACTCATGATATTGTCTTATTCTTCGGTGATAACTTATCTGATTTCACAGGTTTTGATGGAAAATCTGTAAAAGATCGTAACCAAACAGTAGAAGATTCAAAAGCACAATTTGGTGAGAAATTCATTATTTTCCCGAATCCAATGTATGGCGATTGGGAAGGCGCTTTATATGATTATGATTTCAAAAAATCAGATACGGAAAAAGATAAAATCCGTCGCGACAATTTAAAATCATTTGATGCAAAATAAAGAGGATGGCATTCGCCATCCTCTTTATTTTGCTTTCTCTGTTAAAGGTAAGATAAACACTTCCACACGTCTATTCTTTGCCTTTCCTTCTTGTGTATCGTTCGGAGCAATTGAACGGTATTCTCCGTAACCAATCGCACTAAATTTTTCTGGTTGTAATTCTTTATTTTGTAGTAATACTTGCATAAAATTAACTGCCCGCTGCGTACTTAATTCCCAATTCGACGCAAACTGTGCATTGGCAATTGGGACATTATCCGTATGACCGGATACTGTAATTTCACGAGGTGACGCTGAAACAAGTAAGCTAGACATCTCTTTTGCAATCCCTAAAGATTCTAATTTCACATCTGCTTTCCCCGAATCAAACAGTATATTTTCTAATATTGTCACCATTAATCCCTTTTCAGTTAATTTAGTTTGAAAAGAAGAGGATAATTGTTTTTCATTAATATATTGATCAATCTTTTTTTGTAATGCTTTCAATTCATCCATCTCTTTTTTTTCTTTAGCTCTAGCTTCTTCTTGTTTCTTTGCTTGTTCTGCCTCAAGGCTACTTGCTGATAATTCTTTTTCCTCATTTGGCTTTTGATCACTTAAAAATTCTTTGTTACCTGTTCCCCCAGCTAATTCACTTCGAAAAGCAACTGCCATCTGTTTAAACTTCGCAGCATCTATACTACTCATTGCGAATAAAACGATAAACAATGCAAATAACAACGTTAACATATCAGAATATGGAATTAACCACGTTTCATCGATATGCTCATCATGTTTTTTCTTTTTGCCTCTTCTATTTTTCTTACTCCGCATTTTTTTCTGCTCCTTTTTCTAGCTTTTTACGCTCAGTTGCAGAAAGTGCACCTAAAATGCGGTTCTTCATAATAAACGGATATGTACCTTCTTGTAACATTAATAAACAATCAATGATTAAACGTTTTTTCTCAATTTCAGCTGAAGATTTTTGCTTTAACTTATTTGCAAATGGATGCCATAATACATAACCTGAAAAAATACCAAAAATCGTTGCAATAAACGCACCCGAAATAGCATGACCTAACTTTTCAATATCAGTTAAGTTACCAAGCGCAGCTACAAGACCGATAACAGCACCTAAAACTCCTAATGTCGGTGCATACGTACCAGCTTGTGAAAAAATAGCAGCTCCTTTTGCATGTCTTTCTTCAATTGCCTCTAATTCAGATTCCAAAATCTGCTCTAAATCTTCTGCGGATACGCCATCAATCACAAATTTCATACCGCGCAAAAGAAATTCATCTTGAATTTTGTCTAATTGTTGCTCTAAAGACAAAATACCGTATTTTCTACTTTCAGATGTCCAATGAACAAATAATTCTAGCAACTGTTCATAACTTAAATCCTTTTTATTTGAACCAAAAAGAACTTTAAATAGTTTTGGAACCCTTTTTAGTTGATTCATCGGAAATGCAATACATACTGCAGCAAATGTACCGATAAAAATAATTAATGCTGCGGCAGGATTTAATAAGGCTGTTACGTCAGCGCCCTTGACGACCATCCCTACTACCACTGCTAAAAACCCTAAAACAAGTCCAATAATTGTTGCAAAATCCATTCCCATTCACTCCTAGTCTATACAAGAAGTTCTTTATTCTCGATAATCGCTACATCTTCTTATGTATATATATTACATAAAAAATGCAATTCATGAAAGATAAGAAATGAATTATATAAAAAAATACTACAAATTTACACATTTTCTGACATTTTCTTTGCATTTCTATTACTTTATGACTCTTATATTCCTTTTCCAACAAACTAGATTTATAATAAAAAACGATACACATTTTATTAAGAAGGGACTGTGATTACAAGGCATTATGAAAAAGATAATAATTATTTCTGCCACTACTATTGTAATCGGTATCACATCTTTCACTTACTTTGGTTCTAAATCACCACTACATAATGAAGCGAAAGCTGTCGAAAGTCAAAAACATACTAACCACCTAAAAGAAGAAATCCCTGATTTTCCAAAAGCTGATCATAATGCAAAGAAAATAGACAATGACTTTTCAGTTGTAACAAATCCAAAATCGAATCTTGTCTTAATTAATAAACATCGAAAACTGCCAGATGGATACACTCCTGAAGACTTAACAAGACCAAACGTACCATTTACTAGTCCAAAAGATAAAGAAAAAACATTACTACGCAAAGATGCTGCAGAGGCACTTGAAAACATGTTCAAAGCTGCGAAAAAAGAAGGGCTTGATCTTACAGCTGTATCTGGTTATCGTTCATACAAACGCCAAAAATCGTTGCATGATACATACGTTAGACGTCAAGGAAAAGCTGAGGCTAATTCAGTAAGCGCAATTCCTGGTACAAGTGAACACCAAACGGGTTTAGCAATGGATATTAGTTCAAAAACAGCTAAATTTCAATTAGAGCCTATCTTTGGAGAGACAGCAGAAGGAAAATGGGTCGCGGAACACGCTCATGAATTCGGCTTTGTCATCCGTTACTTAGAAGATAAAACAGATACAACAGAATATGCATATGAACCATGGCACTTACGCTACGTTGGTAATCCATACGCTACATACCTATATAAACATCACTTAACATTAGAAGAAGCGATGGAAGACAAAAAATAAGAGAGCAAATTGCTCTCTTATTTTTCTTTCACTCTATCATTGTAGTAATTTCTTCTTCCATTCTTCAGGCCATGGTTCGCCTCTTCCTGTTTTTTTCGACGCTTGAACCATCATTCCACGACCTACTAAACAAACCTCTCCTTCTGCATTCTTCACCATATAATGTAAATCTAAAGAAGAGTTCCCAACCGATCCTGCCTTTACATACACCTTCAACTGTTCATCAAAATATATTTGCTTAATAAAATTACATTGTAAATCCGCAACAACGATCATCGTTTCTGATGATGCATGTGTCCACTCTTGCATAAATCCAAGTTCTTTAAACAACGCGATACGAGCTTCTTCAAAATAAGTAAAAGCAACGACATTATTTACATGTCCAAACATATCTACTTCACCAAAACGAACCTTTACAGGATTGTAAAATGAAAATCCACTTTCCCATTTCTCGAAGTCTTCAATATAAGAAATTCTCTTCAACGCTATCTCCCCTTCCTATCAAAAAACAGAATAAACTGAAAAATATAATTATAAATATTGCCTCTTCAAGATGAAGAGGCAATATTTATTAATAGTTATTATCGCTACCAAAGAAATCTTTGAACGATTGAATTGTTGTATCACGGTTTAATGCCGCAATTGAAGTTGTTAAAGGAATACCCTTCGGACATGATTGCACACAGTTTTGAGAGTTACCACAGTTTGCTAGTCCTCCATCTCCCATAATTGCACGTAAGCGATCTGCTTTATGCATTTCACCCGTTGGATGTGAGTTGAATAAGCGAGCTTGTGATAACGGCGCTGGTCCAATAAAGTCAGACTTACTGTTTACGTTTGGACACGATTCTAAGCAAACACCACATGTCATACATTTTGAAAGCTCATAAGCCCATTGACGCTTTTTCTCAGGCATTCTTGGTCCTGGACCTAAGTCATACGTACCATCAATTGGAATCCAAGCTTTAACGCGTTTTAGAGCATTAAACATGCGACTGCGGTCAACTTGTAAATCACGTACAACTGGGAATGTCTTCATCGGCTTTAAGCGAATTGGCTGTTCTAATTGATCAATAAGAGCCGTACATGATTGACGTGGCTTTCCGTTAATAACCATCGAACATGCACCGCATACTTCCTCTAAGCAGTTCATATCCCATGCAATCGGAGTTGTTTGGTTTCCTTTTGAATCAACAGGATTACGACGAATTTCCATAAGCGCCGAAATAATATTCATATTAGGACGATATGGAATTTCAAACTCTTGGTCAAACTCTTGTGCATCTGGTCCATCTTGTCTCGTAATGATGAGGCGGATTGTTTTCTCAGACATGTTGTTTATCCCCCTTCTCTTCACCCTTAGCAGCTACATCATGTTTTGAAGAATAATCACGTTTACGTGGTTTAATTAATGAAACATCAACGTCTTCGTAATGGAATGCTGGTGCATTTCCTTCTCCTTCAAATTTTGCCATAGTAGTTTTTAAGAAGTTTGCATCATCACGATTTGGGAATTCAGGTTTGTAATGCGCACCGCGACTCTCATTACGGTTATATGCGCCAATTGTAATAACACGTGCTAACTCAAACATATTTGCAAGTTGACGTGTAAATGAAGCACCTTGGTTACTCCATCTCGCTGTATCGTTAATGTTAATACGTTTGTAACGATCCATTAACTCTTCAATTTTCGCATCTGTTTCTAATAACTTTTTATTTTCACGAACTACTGTAACGTTATCTGTCATCCATTCTCCAAGCTCTTTATGAAGAACATATGCATTTTCATTACCATCCATCGTTAAAATATTGTTAAATTTCTCTGTTTCGATTAATTCATTTTGCTCATATACAGTAGATGAAACAGCATCTGATGATTTAGAAAGACCTTTCATATATTCAATTGCGTTTGGTCCTGCTACCATACCACCGTAAATTGCTGATAATAGTGAGTTTGCACCAAGGCGGTTACCACCGTGCATAGAATAATCACACTCACCTGCTGCAAATAAACCTGGAATACTCGTCATTTGCTTATAGTCAACCCATAGTCCACCCATTGAATAGTGAACAGCTGGGAAGATTTTCATTGGTAGTTTACGAGGATCATCCCCTGTAAATTTCTCATAGATTTCAATGATTCCACCAAGTTTAATATCTAATTCTTTCGGATCTTTATGAGAAAGATCTAAGTACACCATGTTTTCACCGTTAATACCTAGTTTTTGCTCTACGCAAACATCAAAGATTTCACGCGTTGCGATATCACGAGGTACAAGGTTTCCGTAAGCCGGATATTTTTCTTCTAAGAAGTACCATGGTTTACCATCTTTATATGTCCAAACACGTCCACCTTCACCACGTGCAGATTCACTCATAAGACGTAATTTATCGTCTCCAGGAATTGCCGTTGGGTGAATTTGAATGAACTCACCATTTGCATAATATGCACCTTGTTGATATACAGCAGAAGCTGCTGTACCTGTATTAATAATGGAGTTTGTTGATTTTCCGAAAATGATACCAGGGCCCCCTGTTGCCATAATCACGGCATCAGCTCCGAAACTTTTAATCTCCATAGTTTGTAAATCTTGTGCAACGATTCCTCGGCACACACCTTCATCATCAACAACAGCTCGTAAGAAATCCCAACCTTCATATTTCGTTACAAGTCCTGCTACTTCGTGACGACGTACTTGCTCATCTAATGCGTAAAGTAATTGCTGTCCAGTTGTTGCACCAGCAAATGCTGTACGGTGATGTTGTGTTCCACCAAATCGACGGAAATCAAGAAGTCCTTCTTCCGTACGGTTGAACATAACACCCATACGGTCCATTAAATGAATGATACCAGGTGCTGCTTCACACATTGCTTTAACTGGTGGTTGGTTCGCTAAGAAGTCTCCACCATAAATTGTATCGTCAAAGTGGATCCATGGAGAATCCCCTTCACCTTTCGTATTTACGGCACCGTTAATTCCGCCCTGAGCACATACAGAATGTGAACGTTTTACTGGTACTAAAGAAAACAGTTCAACATTTACTCCTGCTTCTGCCGCTTTAATCGTTGCCATTAAGCCAGCCAAGCCACCGCCGACTACTATAAGTTTCCCTTTCATGCTCTCCCACTCCTTACTGATTTGCTAGCTGTGGATCGATGAACGCTAATAATGCACTCACACCTACATAAGATAGACCTAAGAAAATAGCTAATGTTACATAAGTAGAGATTCTTTGTGAACGTGGAGATACTGTAATTCCCCAGCTGATGCAGAATGTCCATAGTCCATTTGCAAAGTGGAAAATTGTTGAAACAACACCAACTAAGTAGAATGCAAACATAGCTGGATTGTTTAAAATATCTGCCATCATATCATAGTTTACCTCTTTACCTAACATTGCTTGAATACGAGTTTCCCAGACGTGCCAAGAAATGAAAATCAGCGTAACGATACCTGAAATTCTTTGGAAAACGAACATCCAGTTACGGAAATAACCGTAAGAAACCGCATTGTTCTTAGCTGTAAATGCAATATATAAGCCATATATAGCATGGTACAGTATCGGTAAAAAGATGATGAAAATTTCTAGCGCATACCGGAATGGAAGGAGCTCCATAAAGCCTGCAGCTTTGTTAAAAGCCTCTGCTCCTCTTGTTGCAAAGTTGTTTACAATTAGATGTTGCGTCAAAAAGACACCAACCGGGATGACCCCCATTAATGAGTGCCACTTACGAAACGTATACTCGCGGCCTTTCATGTCCCCATTACCCCCTTGAATGTTTGACTGCTGTTTTCAGATTAATTTATAACAATAATGTTTTTTCACTATTGGCATAAGAAAAACTGAAAAAATTATTCGAAATATTTCAGCATAATTTGATAACAAGTTCATTTTACCCCTATTTTTGTCGAAGCGTCAAGAAAACGTATACATAATTTGCATATAATTTGGCAATTCTTTTTTTCTTCTTAGATATTCAGATTTCCCTAAAGAAAAATCTGTTTTTATAAATGAAAAATGTTATATAATAATCCCTATAGAAAGAGGGGAATATTGTGAGCAAAAATACAATCGATATAACATCTTTAGAAGATGTTTCATTGAACGCCTTCGCTTATGAATTGCTACGTGAAGAATTACTACCTGATTTAATCGGCAACGATTTAGATGGTATTTTATACTGGTCTGGTAGAAACCTTGCAAGAAAATATCCGCTAGAAACAATTGAAGAAGTCATTCAGTTCTTTGAAAAAGCTGGCTGGGGCACTTTAAGCATTATTGAACATAAGCGTCGTGAAATGCAGTTCCAACTTAAAGGCACACTCATTGCAGAACGTCAAAAACAAAAACGACATTCTTCTTATCAACTAGAAGCTGGATTCATCGCTGAACAAATTCAAAAGCAACGGAACGTCGTTGCAGAGTCATACGAAGAAAAGAAAAAACGTTCTGACTCTATTACATTTCTTGTAAAATGGGATATAAAAGATCTCATTGAAGTGTAAGCATTACCTACAGTCAACTAGACATATCAGTTTAGTTGACTTTTTTGTATTTTCATTCAGATTCGTTTATTTTAAATCTTCAGAAATTATACCAAAAAACAGAAGACGTTGTAAACTACAACGTCTTCTTATCTGTTAAATACGTATAAATCGTCTCCGCGACATTTTTCGGCATACCCGCTTCGACAAATTCCTCTATAGAAGCTTCTTTCATCTTCTTTAATGAACCAAAATGTTTTAACAATACCTTTTTCCGTTTATCACCTATTCCTGGAATGTCATCCAATGCTGATTGAATGACAGATTTCCCATGTAATTGACGATGGAATGTAATCGCAAATCGATGCACCTCATCTTGAATACGCTGCAATAAATAAAATTCTTGGCTATTTCTCTCAAGCATCACAGGTTCCGGTGGATCCCCAATAATTAAATGGGAGGTTTTATGTTTATCATCTTTCACAAGACCTGCCATCGGAATATATAATCCGAGCTCATTCTCCAGAATATCACTTGCAGCCGCTAGATGGCCTTTTCCTCCATCAATAATAATCAAATCAGGTAAGGGTGAATTTTCTTTAAGCGCCCTTGTATAACGGCGTCTCACAACTTCTCTCATAGACTCATAATCGTCTGGTCCTTGAACCGTTTTAATTTTATATTTTCGATACTCTTTCTTCGCCGGTTTCCCATCGATAAAAGCAATCATTGCAGAAACAGGATTTGTTCCTTGAATATTTGAGTTATCAAACGCTTCAATACGATACGGCGTTTCAATCCCAAGCTGCTTCCCTAAATGATCTACTGCTTTAATCGTTCGTTCTTCATCACGTTCAATTAAGTAAAACTTCTCTTCAAGAGCAATTTTTGCGTTTTTATTTGCTAATTCTACAAGATCTTTTTTCTTACCACGTTTCGGCTGTGTTGCTTCTACTTCTAAAAAGCGCTCTACTAATTCCGAGTCTATACTTCCTGGAACGACAATTTCCTTCGGCTTAAAATGACTACTGTTTTCATAAAATTGGCCGATAAACGTTAAAAAGCCCTCTTCTGGTTCATCGTAAATTGGAAACATAGAAACATCACGTTCAATTAGCTTTCCTTTTCGAACGAAGAAAACTTGAACACACATCCATCCTTTATCCACTGCATATCCAAACACATCACGATCCACTAAGTCACTCATAATCATCTTTTGTTTTTCCATAATCGCATCAATATGAGCAATTTGATCACGCAACTCTTTTGCACGTTCAAACTCTAGTTTCTCTGAGGCCTCATACATTTTTATTTCTAATTCTGAACGAACTTCTTTATGTCCACCATTTAAAAACTTAATAATTTCATCTACAATTTCTTTATTTTGTTCTTCCGTCACTTCTTTCACACACGGCGCTAAACATTGACCCATATGATAATACAAACAAACTTTATCTGGCATATTCGTACATTTCCGAAGCGGATACATACGATCTAGCAGTTTTTTCGTTTCATGAGCAGATTGTGCATTTGGATAAGGACCAAAATACTTTCCTTTATCCTTTTTTACATTTCGAGTAATGAGTAAGCGTGGTTGCTTCTCCGCCGTAATTTTAATAAAAGGATATGTTTTATCATCTTTTAATTGAATATTATATTTCGGATCATATTTTTTAATTAAATTTAACTCTAAAATAAGTGCTTCTAAATTCGAAGAGGTTACAATATATTCAAAATCAACAATTTCTCCTACAAGCCGCAGTGTTTTCCCATCATGTGAACCAGTAAAGTACGAGCGCACACGATTTTTAAGCACTTTTGCCTTTCCAACATATATAACCGTTCCTTGCTTATCTTTCATCAAATAACAACCAGGTTGATCTGGTAAAATAGCCAACTTCTCTTTCAAATGTTCGTGCACTCGTCTCCCTCCATTTCTACATACTTAGCATTTTTATTTTCCCTTGAAAACATACTATGCCCAAACACCCAACATACGTTCTTTTATTGTAACGGAAAGACTGTAAAAAAGAAAATAAAAAAAGCTACCAACTGGTAGCTTTTTTATTTTAGAAATGTTTAGAAACTAATTCTACTAACGCTTCTTTCGGTTTGTAACCTAACGTTTGATCAACTACTTTACCGTCTTTTAATACGAAAAGAGCTGGAATGCTCATTACTTCGAATTGACGAGCAGTTTCTTGGTTCTCATCAACATCTACTTTTACTACTTTTACTTTTTCGCCTAGTTCTGCATCGATTTCCTCTAATACAGGAGCGATCATTTTACAAGGTCCACACCAAGGTGCCCAGAAATCTAATAATACAACACCTTCGCTAGTTTCAGCTGCGAAGCTTTGGTCATTTGCGTTTACAATTGCCATTTTATTTCCTCCTTCAAGTATATTCTACCAAGAGTATATCATTAACTTATATACGTGGCGAATAATATGTATCGTTATGTATTGTAACAAAAAAATGTTCCTTTATACTATATAAAAATACGGATTAAATACTAAAAAGATGAGAGACAGGGGATCTCTCACCTTTTTCTATATATAGGGGTACTTCACTTGGAACTCAAGGGTACTTAAATCATGAATGTACTTTTAACTTTTTAAACTCTTCTGTTAAAAGAGGTACAACTTCGAACAAGTCACCAACAATACCGTAGTCAGCTACTTTGAAGATACTTGCTTCTGGATCTTTATTAATCGCAACGATTATTTTTGAATTAGACATACCTGCTAAATGCTGAATCGCACCAGAAATACCACATGCAATGTATAAGTCTGGCGTAACAACTTTACCAGTTTGACCAATTTGTAATGAGTACTCACAGTATTCAGCGTCACAAGCACCACGAGATGCCCCAACAGCGCCGCCTAGTACGTCAGCTAACTCTTTTAATGGTTTAAATCCTTCTTCACTCTTCACACCGCGTCCGCCAGCGATAATAACTTTCGCTTCAGAAAGATCCACACCTTCTGCTGTTTTACGGACAACATCTTGAATGATTGTACGTAAATCTTTCACATCAACTGTAATAGAAGATACGTCACCGCTGCGAGACTCATCTTTTTCCAGAGTTGCAATGTTATTTGGACGCACTGTCGCAAATAACATGCCGTCTGTTACAATCTTCTTCTCGAATGCTTTACCAGAGTAAATTGGACGAGTGAAGATAACATTTCCACCTTCAACCTCTAAAGCAGTTACGTCAGAAACTAAACCAGCTTCAAGCTTCGCTGCTAATTTTGGTGATAAATCTTTACCAAGTGCCGTATGTCCAAAGACAATACCTTCTGGATTTTCTTCAGCATGTACAGCTAAAAACGCTTGTGCATAACCATCAGATGTATATGATTTTAATTTATCATTTTCAACTGTCACAACGCGATCTGCACCGTAATG